>CAVYJE010000008.1:0-743206 GCA_963768705.1 uncultured Chloroflexia bacterium | reverse complement strand
GCTTTAAGGGCAAAGGGCAAAGGGCAAAGGGCAAAGGGCGGGAGTGCCTGCTGTCGACCGTTTGCCTGTCATGCTGAGGCGATAGCAGAAGCATCTGCGGGTCTTCGTAAGGCCAACGGTGTCCTGTTCCGCGTTTCGGGGCGTCAACTTGTGAGTCGGCCCTTCGTCGCACGCTGGGAGGCTGCGGATGCTTCGCGGGCTCAGCATGACATAAAGCGAGAGGGCCGACAGAGACGCTATCGTCTCAATGCCCGAATGCCCGAATGCCCGAATGCCCGAATGCCCGAATGCCCGAATGCCCGAATGCCCGAATGCCCGAATGCCCGATTGCCGCCTTACTCTGCGAGTAGCGCCCTTAGCTCTTCCAGCGTGGCGGGGTCCGCGGCGGCGGCGATGTTCTGCGAGGGCAGGCGCAGCGGTTCGCCGTTGGCGTGCGAGACCACGCCGCCCGCTTCTTCTATGAGGATGGCGCCGGCTGCGATGTCCCAGTCGCCCATGCGGGGGTTGTCGGCGACGTAGAAGAGGTCGAAGCGTCCGGCGGCGAGGTAGGCCATGACTATGGCGGTGCCACCGAATACGCGCTGCGAGAAGACCCGTTGTTGGATGCGGCTGGTTCGGGGCAGGAGGGCCGGGTCGCCCTGGCGCCCGAGCGAGACGTTGACGATCGAGCGCTGCAGGCCCTTGCGAGCGGAGACGTGGACCGGCTCGCCGTTCAGGGTGGTGCCTTCGCCCCTGGACGCGCTGAACATCTCGTTGAATATGGGCGCGAAGGTGGCGCCGACCACGGGCTGACCTTCGACCACGTAGGCGACAGTGGCGCTGAAGTCCGGGAAGCCGTGCACGTAGTTGAAGGTGCCGTCCAGGGGGTCGATGAGCCAACCGTGGTCTCGCAGGATGGTGCCGATCTGCTGGCGGTTCGGTGCGCCCTCTTCGCCAATGATCGGTTCGTCCGGGAAGGCGGCTTCGATCACGGCGATGGCAGCGACCTGCGCTTCGGTATCGGCGATGGTGACGAGGTCACGTTTGTTGCCGTTCTTGGTCTCGAAGGGGATGGCGGGCTGGCGGTACTTGAGCTGAATCGCGGCAGCGGCGCGACAGGCGTCTTCGGCGACGCGGCGCCTTTTGTCGAGCTGGAGTCCGGAGGTTGCGGCCAAACCTCGTCCTTTCCGGTGTGGTCATTACCCCGTTGGTCCGAGTCTAGCATCGCATCGGCAGACGCAGGCATCGGGCCGTGTTAACAAGCTGTAAGTCGAGACGCGAAGGGACGTTAAGAGCGACTGACGTTAGAATGCGATGGATATAGTGCGTCAAGCGACTATGTCCGGATGGGATAGTGGGCGCGAGCAGGATCGATGGCGGGTCCTGGTTCTGTTTGCGGCTCACAAGTGTGAAGTATGAGGAAGGGTTCCAAATGCGATTGAGAAAACTGCTGACGTTGCTGGCGGTTCCGGTGCTAGTGCTCGGGATGCTTGTTGTGGCTTGTGGCGACGATGATGACGACGAGGAGCCGTCCGGCGGGACGGGCACGGAAGAGATTGAACCAGGCGTGGTGACAGACAAGCCGGACGATGCGATGCAGGTAGACGTCACGTTGAAGGAGTGGGCTGTCCAGACGGGTTCAACTTCCGTGCCGGCTGGGAAGGTATATTTCCACGTCGACAACGAGGGCCCGGAGGACGCGCACGAATTCGTGATCATCAAGTCCGACCTCGGCCCGCTTGATCTGCCGTACGAGGACGACAAGGTGTCGGAGGACGGTGTGAACATCGTCGATGAGATCGAACCGTTTGCACCGGACTCATCTGCATCGATCACGGTAGACCTGGAACCCGGCAAGTACGTCCTGATCTGCAACATCAGCCAGGTCGAGGACGGGGAGGTCGAGAGCCACTACAAGAAGGGCATGGTCGCTACCTTCACAGTGGAGTAAAGCGGTTGAATCGAGGGGCGCCCACGTGCCCGGGCTCACGGCCCGGTCAGGTGATGGCTCAGCCGTGGGCGCCCTTCCAGCCGACCTGGGCTTTGCCGTCGCGCACCAGGATGGGGACGGAGACTGCGTAGCGCAGGGCTTCGTTGAACCAGGCCTTCTCTTTCATCACGTCGCGCTCTTCGAAGTCGACGCCGTCCGCGATGAGGTCGGCACGGGCCCGGTCGCTGACGTTGCAGCTCGGTGCCGTGTAGAGGATGGGCTTCTCGGTCACTGCAGACTCCTCGTTCGAGTGTACGACGCTCGCCTCAGAACGCGTAGCGTCGGAGGCCGCCATCGACGGGCATGACCGTGCCAGTGATGTACTGGGCGACCGGGGAGCAGAGGAACACGGCCAGGCTGGCGAGCTCCTCGGGCTGGCCGTAGCGGCCCATGGGGATCTCTTTGGCGGCGTGCTCGGCGCGGTACTCCGGCGCGTAGTTGCGCTCAATCTGCTCGCTCATGATGCGGCCGGGCGGGATGCAGTTGATCGTGATCCCGTATTGCCCGATCTCGCGCGACAGGCCCTTCGCCCACGCGTGCACGGCCGCCTTGGCCGAGAACGCCGCGTTCAGCCCCTCCGGCTCCGACTTGCCGGTGATGTTGAGGATGCGCCCCCAGCCGGCATCGATCATGCCGGGCAGGACGGCGTGGGTGAGCTGGCGTACGCGCGTGAAGTTGAGCGTCATCGCCTCTTCCCAGCGCTCTTCCGGCGCGTCGATGGGTAGCGGGCGGCTGCCGCCGGCGCAATTGACGAGGATATCGACGTGGCCGAGGCCCTGTCGAGCCTCGTAGGCGACAGCGGCGATGGCTTCTTCATCCATGACGTCCGCCGTGATCTCGATGGGCTTGTGTCCAACCGCCGCTACGATTTCGAGCGATAGGGACTCGAGCAGCTCGGTGCGGCGGGCGACGATGGCGGTACGCACGCCCTCCGCTGCGAGGCCGCGCGCAATCGCCCGGCCGATACCGGCGCTGGCGCCCGTGACGAGGGCGGTCTTGTCGTTGAGGTTGAGGTCCATATGCTAACTGCCTCCGGAAGGGCGAAAGATGCCTCGATGCAAGGACGACCGCTTCGCATCGCTGTCGCGCTGCTCCGCTCGTATTAAAGAGAAGAAATCCGTGGGGGACACCCCCCACGGCCCCCCGCGCATGGGCTGCGCCCCCGCTACCCTGCTTCGTCCGCTACCAGAGCCTCGATGACGCGATGCGCGCGCCCTCGACGAGCGAGCCGAGCTTGGCCCAGGTGATCTTCGGCAGCACGGTCGGGGCGGCGGCGAAGGTAGCGAAGCCGCAATCGCTGCCGGCGATGACGTTCTCGCGCCCGACGACCGCTGCAAAGCGCTCGATGCGCTGAGCGACGACCTCGGGGTGCTCGATGAAGTTGGTGGTGGAGTCGATAACGCCGGGGATGACGAGCTTGCCTTCGGGCAGCTTGACCTCCTCGAACACCTTCCACTCGTGCTCGTGGCGCGGGTTGGCGCCTTCGAAGGAGATGCCGGCGGGCCGGGACGCCAGGACGGCATCGATGATCTCGCGCAGGGGGATGTCGTGGTTGTGGGGGCCCTCGTAGTTGCCCCAGCAGAGGTGAAGCCGCACCTGCTCCGGCGGGATGTTCTTGATCGCGTCGTCCAGGACTTCCAGGTGCATGGCGACGATCTTCTTGAACTCCTCCACCGTCAGGGTGTTGAACTGGCCGTTCCAGCCGGAGCCGAGGTCGGGGCAATCGAGCTGGAGGATGAAGCCGGCCTGGGTGATCGCCTCGTACTCGTCGCGGAGGACGGCGCCGAGGGCCCAGAGGTACTCCTCGTCGCTCTTGTAGTACTGGTTGCCCTGGAAGCGGGCGACCTGCCCGGGCGATGCGGCGGTCATGAAGGCATCGGCGGGGTCTGCGACGGCGGCCTTGAGGTTGGCGATGTCGCGCTCGACGGCGGCGAAGTCCTTCCAGGCGATGGGGCCGTTGCACATCGGCACCGAGATCAGGCTGAGGCCGCCGCCGGTACGGTAGGGCGCGAACTCCGGGTAGTCGAGCATGTCGCGGCCGGTGTTCTGGGGCGTTGGCGGGCCCTCGAAGCCGGTGAGGCGGTTCTTGATGTAGGTCGAGTAGTCCGGCTTGCTCCATTCGCCGTCGTTGACGACGTCGATGCCGATCTCACGCTGCCTGCGCACGACCTCCTTCGTCGCCTCGGCGACCTGTGCCTCGAAGGCGGCCATGTCGGCGAGCTCGCCGCGGTCGCGCTGCATGAGCAGATCGAGGAGGTCGTCCGGCCGGGGGAGGCTGCCGGTGTGGGTGGTGAGGATGTGATTTTCGCTGCGCTTCATGGCGTCTCGATTCCAGGCCCGGGTGCGGGCGGCGTCATTCTAGGCCATCGAGCGTGCTTGCGGGGTGTGAGGCGTAACGCAATCGTCAGAGACAGCGTCTTTGCCCAAGGCGCGGCGGCCCCTAAGGTGCACGTATCGCAAGTACTAGATAGGGACGAACTTTGGAATATCGAATACTCGGTGACACCGGCCTCAAGGTGCCGGTGCTTACGTTGGGCACCGCGACCTTCGGCGGCGGCACGGAGTTCTTCAAGGCCTGGGGGACAACCGATGTGGCTGAGGCGTCGCGTATGGTCGACCTCTGCCTCGACGCCGGCGTGAACATGTTCGACACGGCGGACGCGTACTCGATGGGCATGTCGGAGGAGATCCTCGGCAAGGCGATCGAGGGGCGGCGCGACGAGGTGCTGATCTCGACCAAGGCGAACTCGCGCACGGGGCCGGGTGAGAACGACCTCGGTTCGAGCCGATACCACCTGATTCGATTGTGCGAGGCCAGCCTCCGCCGTCTCGGCACCGACCACGTCGAGCTGTACTACCTGCACGCCTTCGACAACATGACCGCGATCGAGGAGACACTGCGGGCGATGGAGGACCTCGTGCGCTCCGGCAAGGTGTTCTACATCGGCTGCTCCAACTTCGCGGCGTGGCAGCTGATGAAGTCGCTAGGCATCTCGGAGAAGTACGGCATGCCGCGTCACGTCGCGCATCAGGTCTCTTACTCGCTGCTGGGCCGAGATGTCGAGTGGGAGCTGATCCCGCTGGGCATGGACCAGAAGGTGAGCACGATGCCCTGGAGCCCCCTCGCCTCAGGGCGGCTGACTGGCAAGGTGCGCCGAGAGCAGGCCGTCCCGGAGGACAGCCGCGTCGCCAAGCTCTCCGGTCAGGGCACGAGAGAACTGAAGACCAGCGAGGTGCTCTACGACGTGGTCGATGCGCTGGTGGAGGTGGCGGAGGAAGTCGGCAAGACCGTTTCGCAGGTGGCGCTGAACTGGCTGTTGCAGCGGCCGACCGTCACAAGCATCGTCTTCGGCGCCCGCACGGAGGAGCAGCTACTGGACAACCTGGGCGCAGCCGGCTGGAACCTGGCGCCGGAGCAGGTCGCGAAGCTGAACGCGGCCAGCGACCGGCCGCTGCCGTATCCCTACTCTCACCAGCGTCTCCGGCGGTGGCCGGGAGCGCAGCCAGAGGCCGCTCTAGCCCGAGTCAACTGTACGCAGGCTGGCGATTCCGGTTTGAGCGCTTCGGTTGCCACGAGGCCGGTCGTCAGTATCTTCGGCGGTTCGTCCGTGCAGCTCGTGGGAGCGTCCGGTTCGGGCGTGACGGTCGGCGTCGCCTGGGGCTTGCTCACGGGCGAGCCGGGGGTTGCGTCCGGCGGGGGTGGTGTTGGGTCGTCCGGCGTCGCTGTCGGCAAAGGATCGTCGGGCGTGCCGGTCGCGTCCGGCTCGGGCGTGGCCGTAGGCGATGCGTCTGGCTCGGGCGTGGCCGTGGGCGAAGGATCAGCCGGGGTACCGGAGACGTCGGGCTTCGGCGTCCGGGCTGTCCTTCACCACCGGATTGTCGGGTGTCGACGTGGGATCGCTCGGCGACGCCTTCGGCGTCGGGTTGCTGTCCTTGGATGACGGTGGGTCCGGCGTGGAGGAGGGAAAGGCGCCTTCGGGCGCGTGAGGGGCGTCCGGCGTGGGTGTGGGCGTCTCCTCGGCGTTCGGGCACGGCGTTTGCCCGACCTGCTCCGTTGGGTTGGCGATGAGGCTGTCAGTGCCCGGCGTACCCGGCGATGACGAATCGTCGCTGCAGTTGCCGGGTTCGCGAGTCTCCTTGGTGGTTCGGGCGTCGAGCGTCCCGATCACAATCGGCTCGGTGGTCGGCGAGGGGGTAAACGCGCCCTGGTTCGGCGTCGAGGTGGGCACCTGCGTGACGACCCTAGTCGGCACCCCGGTGGGCGTCTGTGTCGGGGCCACCGTCGGCGCCGGCGTAGGCGTGTCGGATGGCGCAGTCGCGGTCGGGAACGGCGTCCTCTGCGGCGCCGGCGTGAGCAACTGCGGGGTTTGCCGCGGCGTGACGAGCGTGGCGGTGAGGGCCGGGGCAACGGGTGTGGCCCTCGTGGCGACTGCGGAGGGCGTGGGACTGGCCGCATCGGACGCCACGGTCGGCCGCTCGGTGGGCGTACGCACCGGTGTTTCGGCCGGTGGCGGGGACGGCTCGAAGTCACCCGCGGTGGCCTGATCGCTCAAGGGAGTGCTCGTGGCCCTCGGCGTTGCGGCGTCCTGAGGCGCGCCGGTGTTGGCGAGGGGCCGGATGGGCGACGGCGTGACCGTGGCGATTGCGAGCGCCGGAGTGGGCGTCAGCGGGGGTTGGGGCGTGGCCGTGAGCGCCCCTGCGCTCGAACCGGGCGAGGGGGTGGGGATCAGCGGCAGCTCCTGCTCGAAGGCCAGTGACGGCCCCCGGGCACCCGTGGCCAACGGCAGGTGCTCGACGACTGCGGTGAAGGGACTGATGACCCGGCCGGGCTCCTGGGCGAAGGCCACGCCGAAGCTGAGGCCGATACCCAGCGACCCGGCGATGAACCACAGGCTCGGCCGTCTGAAGGGCAGGCGGCCGATGACGCGCTGCAGGCGCCGGATGCGCAGGCGGTTGTGCATCTGGCGTTTCGCCTTGCTCATGGCCTCGGGCGATGGCGGCGCGACGTCGATGGCCAGCGTGTCCTGGAAGTCGACCAGGTCGCGCAGGAGCGGCGCCGTGTCCGGGTGCTCGGCGAGGAACTGCTCGGCCTCGCCCCCGCCATCGACGAACTCGAGGTAGGCGGCGAGCACGGCTTCGATGGCGGCGGCTTCGGGGCGTTGCCGCGGCTGTTCGGGGCTCATTGCAGCCGCTCCCTCAGGTTGACGATGGCCCGAGCCTGCAGTGAGAACACCGCCGTGGGGGTCTTGCCGATGAGGGCGCCGACCTCCTGGGCGGACATCGACATGAAGAAGCGCAGGATGATCACGTCGCGCTGCTCGTCGCTGAGCTCGTTGAGCGCGCGTATGAGGTCCAGGTTGGCGACGAGATTCTCCGGGCCGGCGATCGGCTCGCTGGCTGCGATCTCTTCCGGTTCAGGGGCGCGGTCCGCCTGCTTCAGGCGATCGAAGACGAGGTTGTGCTCGATGCGGTAGAGCCAGGCGAGGACGGGCCGGCCGGTGTACTGAAAGCGGTCGATCTGCCTGACGGCCTCGAGGAAGACCTGGCTGACGATATCCTCGGCGTCAGCCTTGCGACCGAGGCGGATGAAGGCGTAGCGGTAGAGCTTCGGGTAGAAGGCATCGAACCACTCGTCCCAGACGGCCTGTTCGCCGGTCTTGGCGCGCTGGACCTGGCCGGCTTCGGAGGACGCGTCGAGGCTGGACGGCTCCGTCAGGGGCTCGCTGTCATTGGTCACAGCCGAGTCGTCGAACACCATGAAATGGCTGAAACTTTCCAAGCGCAACCGGTTCCTTCCGCAAGGCCCGGACCCAAGATTCTGCGCGCTAAGACCCCACCGGTAATGAAAAACGCTCAGACCAGCGCCCAGTCCCGCTGATTACACCGCGATTACATATCTCTGTAAAGGCCGGAAATTCGTCTCTCGGTGCTTGACCGCGTGCGAGTTTGCTGCTATTCATGCGATCGCATGATGCACATATATCTGAGTGAAGATCAAAATTCGTCGCCATATCTTGAATTTTCTGGAAGTTTTTGTGGCTCCCGCCGCCGGGAATGGCACGGCGAAGGGCAGGGCCTATGTAAGTGACCGCGAACAGCTCGCAGATCCAACCCGCAGGACAATCAAGGAGGTCTCATGCCGGAGCACCACGACTCCAACGGACAGCCGGCGGCCGATAGCCGGCCGTCACGCCGTAAGCAGAGGGGATTACCCCCGTCAGAGCATCAGAGGACGAGGCCGGGTCGCGGTTTCGTCAGGCTATTCGCCGTCATGGCGATGGTTGCCGTCGCGCTAGTGGGAGGCGCTGCCATCGTGTCGGGGCCGCAGGGCGCATCGGCACAGGGCGACGGCTCGCCGGTGACGTGCGACACGAGCTACTCGACGCAAGAGGGCAGTAGCGTCGATGCCGGGTCCGGAAACATCATCACCGGCATCTGCTTCATGGCCGGCGACGCGTCCGGCGCCTTCACAGCGCCGGCTGAGCCCGCGAACGACTGCGGCAACTACGACACCGGCGGTCGCGGTATGACGCTGCACAGCCCGTGCCTCTCAGGTGACGACGCCACCGTCAACGCGGCAATACCGGAGTGCTACACGGTCAGCGGCATGGGAACGCAGGCGGTCTCGATCGCAACGTCCGGCGACTGCTCGGTCGCACACATCGACTATGCGACGGCCAGCATTGCGGCTGAGGCCGAGTTCTCCGCAACGAAGGCTCACATCCCCGCCTTTGATAGCGTCAACGTGGGCGACCAGGTTACGTGGACGATCCTGATCGGCGACATCAGTGGCCAGACGGTGACGGTCACTGACACGCTGCCGTCCGGCTTCCAACTGGACACGCAGTCGTACAGCTTCGACGCCAACGTGCCTTGCACGCCCGATCTGGACACGGAAACCCTGACTTGTACGGGTACGGCATCGACGACCTCGCTCAAGATTTCGATCCGCGGCGATGCAACCTCGTGCGGTGATGAGTTTGTCAACACGGCGATGGTGAGCGTTGGCGGCGGAGAAGCCGTCCCTGTCACCGACCCCACGGCTGTGGCCGTTGAGGGCTGCCCGGGGGCGGCGCCTTACATGAACCTTCAGATAAAGAATGGCCTTTGCTCGGCCCCGGGTGCGGATGCAACCCTGTTGATCCCCGGGAACAACTACTGTCTCTGGCCCAGCACTGGTGACTACGTGATCGAGGACAGCTGGACGCTTTCCTCGACCGGCACCACGGGTGAGATGTTCGACTTCTACTCCTGCAGCACGAACTCAGTGGGCGTCAAAGCCTGCGAGATCGATTCGGCCGGAGGCTCGCCGCACTCGGTGGAGTTCATCCCGCCGCAGGACAACAGCTTTGTGGCCGGTGAGGCCGACTTCACGCTCGATGCCTGCGACCCCACCGTCACGATCACGATTACCTACGACGGTCCCGTGTTCGCTACGAACAGCGCGATGGTGGAGCTGCCGTGCCAGCAGCCGGGCAGCCTGCAGGTGACGAAGGTCTGTGACCCCGGCGACGCGGTCGGTACGTTCTCGATCCAGCTGCGGGACGACACGGACATGGCAATCGGTAGTCCGGTCAGCATCAGCTGCGGCGACGAGCCGTATGTGTTCGAGGACCTGACGCCCGGCACGTACAACGTGACCGAGGAGGACTCCGGCGGCTTCGATATCGCCGGTAACACCTGCTCCGACGTGGTGGTCGCCGCTGAAGAGACGGCTGAGTGCACGATCACGAACGAATTGCCGGTCGTGATCGACTTCCTGAAGTACACCTCGGAAGAGGATGAGATCCTCGACCCCGGTGAGACCTTCCAGTGGTACATCGACGTTGGCGGCACGAGCGGCCTCTGGGTTCTGAGCGATACCCTACCGAGCGGTTTCTCGCTCCAGAGCGTTTCCGGGGCCTTCTGCCGCCAGACACGCGGCGCCGGGTTCTACTGCTTTGGTTCCGGGGACACGACCCTGACGATCAACGCACGGGCGCCGCAGAGCTGCGGTGTGTACACGAACGTGGCCCTACTTCTGAGCTACGTCGACCACACGACCAAGGTGGCCTCCGACAGCGTGAGCGTCGAAGGTTGCGCAGGCGTCAACAGCTCCGCGAGTTCGACAGACTCTTCCAGCTCATCGGGCTCCTCGAGTTCGTCGTCCTCCGGTAGCCGTCGCGGTTCGCGGTTGGGATCGTTCTTCAGGTAGCTCGCCAGGGCTACAACCTTTCCTCCTGGAAGAAGGGGCGCCTGTTATCAGGCGCCCCTTCTTGATCGAGACGAGTGTGCGAGAGCGGTGCATTATCCCTGGTCGACGAGGCCCACGGTAGCCGTGATGCAAGGCTCGCCGCCGTAAGCGGTGGTCGTGTGGCCCTTGCCGGTCAGGTCCTCCATGAGGCGCGCGTCACCGGCCTTGAACACCTTCGTAGAGCCGTCCTCGAAACCGATCTCGAGCGCGCCGGACAGGATGATCACGAACTGACGTTGGGGCGCCGGGTGCCACTCCTGCGTGACGCCGGGCTGGCGAACGCCGAAACGGATTTTCGTCGTGTCGAAGCCTGCCAGCCATTCCGGGTGCGCAGCCAGGTCGATGGCCTCCCACTGGGCCTTGTCGTTTTCGTCCGAATACATGCGGTATGTGCTCATGGTTTCTCCTCCGGGCCGGAGTCTAGACGAGGCGGCGTCGAGAGGGAACTGTGGTACGCAAGTCGGCAACTCGGCCTGACTAGATCGGGACACCGCGGGCACGGAGTGTTACTAGTTGGCTGCCTGGGTCCCGGAAGCTTCCGCCGTCGAGGTCGGTTCGGCGGTGGGCGGCGTCGTCGCGGTAGGGGTAGGCGTCTGGGTGGCTTCAGGTGTCGGGGACTCTGTCGCTTCAGGCGTGGGCGTCGGGAACGCTGTCTCGGTGGGCACGGGTGTCGGGGACGCGAAATCACCCAACAGCGGGATGCCCGTGGGGATGACGAGCGGCGATTCAGTCGGCACGGGTGACTCGGTTGGCACCGGTGACTCGGCGGGCTGCTCTTCGACCGCGGGTTCGGCGGTCGGCACCGGCTCCTCGTAGGTCTGTTCGACGACCGGAGAGTCCTCGAAGGGACTGCCGATGGAGGATGCTTCGATGCTCGCTTCGCTGTAGGGCGTCAGATACGGGGCGACGGTATTGACCTGGAACGTGCAGCGCTTGTCGAGCCGATAGGTGCCTTCGATCGTGAGATCGAGGACGTACGTGCCTTCGGCGTCCGCGACATCGAGATGAGGCGGTGTGTGCAGGCGCACGGCACGATCAACGAGGTCAGCAGTTGGCGCAGGGCCATCGAGGGTGCGGCCGTTGGGCTTGACGGTCGCGCCGGTGATCTTCATGCCGTCGGGGATGCTGCTCGCGAAGTCCAGGAGGGCCGTGCTGCCCCGATCGATCGTGAGCACGCCGCTGTCGCAGTCGAGGGTCGAGAGCGGCGGCTCGCCGGCAGCAGCGTCGAGGAGGTCGAGGGGATTCGCGAGGTAGTCGCCCTGGCGCACCTCGAAGTGGAGATGCTTTCCGGTGGATTTCCCGGTAGTGCCGCCGTAGCCAAGAAGGTCGCCCTGAGCGACGGATTGGCCCCGGCTAACGAGGATCTCGGAGAGATGGCCGTACAGCGTGACCAGGCCTTCGCCGTGATCGACCTTGACGTAGTAACCGTAGTTGTCTGCTTCACTGCCGCCGGCAAAAGTAACCTGGCCGCCGGCAGTGGCGAGGACGGGCGAGTCCACGTCCCAGTCGAGGCCGATGTCGATGCCCATGGGGTGGGAGGAGTCCATGTAGCTGGTAATCGGTCCGGTGGCGGGCCATGCGAACGCAGGACTGACGGTGACGCCCGCGGTAAGCGGGAAATCAGGCTCCGGAGCGACACCGCGCCGAAGCTCAGATAGCTCGGCGGATTGCAGCGTAGTGCTGGCGGGACTGCGCCAGCACCGAATCGATTAGCGCCTGCTGGTTCGAGAGCGTGGCCCCGCTGTCGAGGCCAGTGGCGCCCAGCAAGATCGGCACGACGAATAGACCCAGCGCGATGATGGCAATACGAGGGAGTGTTCTCTTGAGGGCGCGTTTCGCCCGGCGGGTAGGCGGGTTACCAAGCAAGCTCCGTTATGGTACGCGACGATTTGCACAATTGCACGCCGAAGCGTCTCCAAATCTCGGACTCAGTTCCCGCAAGACGCCAAAACGCCCAGCACTTAGACCTGATCGAGGTTCCGTGCTGGGCGTCCAGGCAGCATTTACGGAGCTGCCTATGGGATGTTGCTACCGCGGGTTCAAGTTCAACAACCATCCCCAGCGCGAAGACAGGATGCGGAGGACCGTCCCGATGCGGCTGTGGCCTGCGTTTGGTGTGCTGCTGCTCACGTAAAGCATGCAGGAGAGCTGGCTGCTAAACGGCTGGCTGCTTCCGTCGACGAGGACATCCCAGTAAGTGCAGGCGCTCGTCGTCGTCGGCATGCAGCCGATGGCCGCGGCCTGGCTGGTGCTTCCTGCCGGGCAGGCGGTCTGATCGGTGTTCTCGTAACCAGCGGCGTAGTAGCCGGGATCCGCTGGTGTGCAGGACGTAGCCCCGTCGTCGCTATAGGTTCCGGGTGGGCATGGGGTCTCGCTTGTTTGACCTGGCTGGTCCACGTAAAAGCCGGCATCGGCGTCTGTGCAGGGGTTGGGGTCATCGTATCCGGTGCTGCTATAGGTACCGGCAGGGCATTCGGTGCCAACTGAGGCCTGTGACGTGCCGGCTGTGCCGGGTGCAAAGAACACGCCGAAACTGAATACGAGGGCGGCCATACCCATGGCGAAGAGGGCTTTAGAGGTGTTTCTCTGCTGAGGGTTCGTAACGGTTGCCTCCTGGTGGACTCGTTCTTGTCTTTGCAATCCTACGCCATCACCGGCGGCGGCCGACAATCGGGTGCGTGGCGCCCGACTGGATTGAGCGCAAGGTCCCTTTAGTGAGTAGCGATCGGTGGACGGAGCTGAAGCTTCGTCCCTACATTGCATCTCGCTCTCGCTCGAATGTGCGATACCTCCGTAGCTCGTAGCTCGTAGCTCGTAGCTCGTAGCTCGTAGCTCGTAGCTCGTAGCTCCTCGTGCTTGCGGGCCTCGCGTGGCGGTTGTAGCCTCAGACTCGCTCCAGTGAGCCGGTGTGCGGCTCGGAAAGAGGTACGTATGAGCAGCCAGACCGGCCGCATGAAGTTCGGCATTTTCCTTGCTCCCTTCCACCCCGTGGGCGAGAACCCGACGCTGGCCCTTGAGCGCGACTTCGAGCTGATCGAGAAGCTCGACGCCTGGGGCTACGACGAGGCGTGGATCGGCGAGCACCACAGCGCCGGCTGGGAGCTGATCGCGTCGCCGGAGGTGTTCATCGCGGCGGCGGCGGCGCGCACGAAGCACATCAAGCTCGGTACGGGTGTCGTCTCGCTGCCGTACCACCACCCGCTGATGGTGGCGGACCGCATGGTGCTGCTGGACCACATCACGCGCGGCCGGGTGCTCTTTGGCGTCGGGCCGGGCGCGCTGCCCACGGACGCCGTCATGCTCGGCATCGACCCCAGCCTGCAACGGCCGCGCATGAACGAGGCGCTGAAGATCATCAAGCGCCTGTTCACGGAAGTAGAGCCGATCACCTACGAGAGCGACTGGTTCACGCTGAAGAACGCTCGATTGCAGCTACGGCCTTACACGAAGCCACATATGCCCATCGCCGTTGCGGCCGTGACCTCGCCGTCCGGCATGATCGCGGCAGGCGAGACGGGCTCCGGCGTGCTGACGATGAACGTGCCGCGCGGCCAGGACGCTTCGGCGCTGGCGGGCTTCTGGGGCATCGCCGAGGAGACGGCGGCGAAGAACGGCCAGGTCGTGGACCGCAACGAGTGGCGCGTCGTCCTGCACGTCCACCTGGCCGACACGCGGGAGGAGGCGCTGCGCCAGATATCGCATCGCGCGGGGCGCTACCGCAAGGAGTACAGCGAGGGCACCACGGGCGCGGCGCCGCCCACCGACTTCGGCATCGACGAGTTCGCCGCGCACGCGCAGGAGACGGGCATGTGGTGCGTCGGTACGCCGGACGACCTCATCGCCAAGATCGAGGAGCTGCAGCACTTCACGGGCGGCTTTGGCGGTCTCATGGTGCAGACGGTGGACTGGGCGGATACGGCGGACATGCACCGCAGCTACGAGCTGCTGGCGCGTTACGTGATGCCGCGGTTCCAGGGCGCCCTGGAGGGCATCGAGGCGTCGAAGGCGGACGCGTCGGCGAACCTGGCGCACCTCAAGGCCGTGCGGCAGGCGGCGCTGGACAAGGCGAAGAACGACTACGCCGCGACGAAGAACTAGCATCGAGCACTAGAACGAGGAGCCGTCATGGTTAGCGAGAAGAAGCTCACCGGCAAGATCGCCCGCGAGCGCATCCGGCTCATGGAGACGCCCGAACTGCCGGCCGGCGTGATCGAGGGGTTCCAGTCGCTGGGCGACGCGTCCGGCATCGTCTCGGACGTCATGGACGAGCTGGGGATCACGGGCGTGCTGCCGGCCTCGACGCTGCGGCCGACGATCCCGGGCGCCGTGATCGTGGGACGGGCGCTGACGGTGCGCAACATCCCTCAGCGCGCCCACCCCTACGAGGCGGCGAAGGCGCACGCGAACGGCATGGCCGAGTTCGAGGCGCACAACCTGGCGCGCCCCGGCGACGTGGTCGTGATCGATGGCGTGGCGGGCGTTTCGAACATGGGCGGCATCTCGTCGCAGACCGGCAAGCGCCAGGGCGAGGCCGGCGCCATCGTCTGGGGCGGCGTGCGCGACGTGGCCCACTCCCGCAGCGTCGGCTACCCGATGTGGTCGACGGAGGTGTCGCCGATTACAGGCAAGTGGCGCATTCAGACCGTCGAGATCAACGGAGACATCGAGATCGGTGGCGTGCGCGTGTCGCCGGGCGACCTCGTGCTGGCCGACGACACCGGCGTGTGCTTCGTGCCGGCCGATCGCGCCGTCGAGGTGCTGGAGCTGGCGCGGGCGAAGTCGGCGGCCGAAGAAGCCAAGTGCGCCGCGATCGATGCGGGCGTACCGGTGCCGGACCTGCCGGGGAACGCGTAGGGGCGCACCCTCTCCACGAATAAGGGTGCCCCGCCCTTCGAGCGAATGCGAGAACGATATGTAGGGACGCATCTTTAGATCCGTCCGCCTGAGCGTCCCGTGCTGCGCATGGAAGTTCGTGCGCATTTCGAGAATCTCCGCGGACGGAGCTGAAGCTTCGTCCCTACAATGGTTCTCGCATTCGCTCGAAGATCGCCTCGCGCGTGCCGCGGCTATTCGCCCGCGAAGAGCGCCAGCTTCTCTTCGACGACGCGCTGCATGGCGTCGATGGCGGTGGCCCAGAGCTTCGTGACGTCGTAGGCGGTGCCGGCGGTGGGGAGCGTGGCCTCGAGCGAGGCGAAGAGGGCCTGGCGGATCTCGGTGTTGACGTTGATCTTGCGCACGCCGAGCTCGATGCAGCGGCGGATGTCGGCGTCCGGGATGCCGGAGGCGCCGTGGAGGACGAGGGGCACGGGCACGGCCTGCGAGAGGGCTGCCAGGCGGTCGAAGTCGAGGTGGGGCTCGCCGGCGTAGACGCCGTGGGCGTTGCCGATGGCGATGGCGAGGCTCTCGATGCCGGTCTGCTCCACGAGCTGCCGGGCCTGGGCCGGGTCCGTCATGGGGATGTTCGAGGTGTTGTCGCCGCTGCTGTCCTCCAGGCCGCCGATGCCGCCGATCTCGGCCTCGACCGTGACGCCGTTGGCGGCGCGCACGGCGTCGCGGGTGAGGGCGACGTTGTCGCGCAAGGGCATGGAGGAGCCGTCGATCATGATCGAGGTGAAGCCGGCCTTGACGCACTGCTCCACGAGGGCGGTATTGGTGCCGTGGTCCAGGTGGAGGGCGACGGGCACGGCGGCCTCTTTCGCGGCCTGCAGGCAGCCCTGCACGAGGGGGCCGAAGCCGGTGTTGAGGAAGGCGCCGCGGCCGATGGCGAGGAAGACGCCGGTCCGGCGGGCTTCGGCGGCACGCAAGATGGCGCTCGTAATCTCGAGGTTGTAGGTGTTGAAGGAGCCGGCCGCGCGCCCCGTCTCGACGGCGTGTGCCAGCAGCTCTCGGCCCGGTACCAGCATGTGTCTCTCAGCCCTCGCGCAGGATTCGGAGCGCCTCCGCCAGGCTCTCCTCAGTACCTACGTTACCCGCGAAGATAACGAAAGGTAACCCCGGCCACCGGCTCTCCTCGCCCGAGTCGCCAGACGGGCACGCCGGGCAGGAGCTGACCGAGCACGATGGCCCGCCGCACGCCGAGCGCGCCGGTGGCGAGTCGGCTCGCCGTGCTGCCGCCCTTGACCAGCAAGTAGCGCGGGCGCACCTCCAGGCCGGCAACCACGCGCGTAAGGGCATCGGCAAACGCCTGCGCCGTCCCTGGCAGCTGGGTCCGAGGTGTGTAGAGGACCACGTGGCGTCCGGCCAGAAGGTGCTCCGAGACGCCCTCGGGCAGCGCGGGAACAGCGTGTGTTCGCGGTACGGGGATCTGGAAGCTGACGACGCGCTTGTCAGCGAGAGCGCGGGCGAGCTGGGCGCTGGTCTTATCGACATAAGAACCAACGATGGTGAGGCCGCCCGTGGCGTCGCGTAGCTTCCCAGCATGCTGGGAAGCTACGTCTACGCTGAGGTCCTGTAGCGAGAGAAGGGGGCGCGTTTCCTGCCCGAAGCGTACTCGTACGAAGGAGGCGGCGCCGGAGCAAAGGTAGCGCCTGCCGGTGGCCTCGGCGGACTGCAGGCCGGCGACGAAGACCTCGAGGTCGCGGTCGTCGACGGCGTTGACGATGACGGCAGCACCTGCCGGTGTGGCTGTCAGCATCTCGGCGACGCGCTCTGGGCCGCCGTGGCGCAGGTCGTCGTGCGAGATCGAGACGACGTCGGCGGAGGGCATGTGGCCCTCGCTGTGGGCCTCGAGCCAGGAGGGCAGGTGCGCGTGCCGGAACGGGAAGGCCGGGTCCCGGGCGAACTCGGTGTCGTGGGCGGGGATGAGGACGCCGTCCTGTATGACGTAGTGGGTGTCGTTCAGGGTGTGGCGGCCGCCGTCGCCGAAGTAGGGCAAGAAGACGTAGACGGGCTCGGGCGCGTCCTCGCCACGAAACGCCGCCTCGAAGGCCTGCATCTCCCACCAGAAGTGGCCGCGCAGGGTGGAGTCGCTGCGCCAGATCGGCGTCACGGTGTGCCCGCTGGCGCGCTCGGCCTCGCGCAGTGCGGCGCCAACGTCCCGTGCGCGCTCGATGGCATCGCCGCGCGTGAGGGCGCGGGTGTTCGTGAGCAGGAGGAAGGCCGGGCTGCGCTCGATCTCCTCGGCGAGCAGGCCGGGTTCCCACGACGTCAGCACCGGCACGTCGTGCACGCACTGGCCGCCCAGGGGGTCGTCGTCCAGCACGACGAGGCGGGTGTCCGAGGCCTCGTTGTGCGCCCGGATGCGGGCGAGCAACGGGTCGGGCCAGGGCGGCGGCAGGTCGAAGGCGTCGAAGGGGGAGGCGGTCACGCCGTGCGCAGGCCCATGGTTTCGAGTCGGGGCAGGACCTCCTGGACGAAGAAGGGCAGCTCGTCCAGGTAGTTGACGAAGTTCAGGGCGATGCCGTCGAAGCCCACGCCGGCGAGGCGCGCGATCTCGCCAGCGACGTGGTCGGGGTCGCCGATGGCGCAGAAGTTGCCCCGCGCGAGCACCTGGCGCTCCAGCGGGCCTTCGCCCATGTGCCTGAAGGCGTTTTCCGTGTCCTCGTGGTGGGTCGTACGCCTGTGCATGTCGATGAGCTGACCGACGGCGGCGCGGTCGGCGTGGTCGATCACGTGCTGCGTGAAGTCGACGGCCTCTTGCTGCGTCGGGCGGCAGACTACGCCGATGGGCGTCCACACCTGCAGCGCGCGTCCCAGCTCGGCGGCGCGGTACTTCGAGTCTGAGACGCGTGCGGCGCTGTCTTCGGGCGTGCGAACCGCATCGAAGTGCAGGTTAGCGTAGTGCAGGGCGAAGTCGCGGCCGGCCGGCGACGTACCCGCGTTCATCATGATCGGCGCCTCGCCGGCAACTGGCAGAGGGGAGCCTTCGACGCCTTCGAGGCGGAAGTGGTCGCCCTCGAAGTCGAAAGGCGGCTCACCGGACCAAATACGCGTGACGATTTGCCACCACTCGGCGCCCTGGGCGTAGCGGGCGTCGTGCTCCTGCTGGGTGACGCCGAACATACGGAACTCGTCCTCGTTCCAGCCGCAGACGACGTTGACGCCGAAGCGCCCGCCGCCGATGTGGTCGACCGTGGTCATCTGCTTCGCCGCGACGACGGGGTGGTTGAGGGGCACATGCAGGGTGGCGAAAACGTTGATGCGCTGCGTGGCCGCGAGAAGCCCCGCCGCCCAGGTCAGCGACTCCCAGCTCTCGCCGTTGGGGTTGCTGTCGCCGCCGTAGCCCTTCCAGCGCGCGATCGGCACCATGGCCTCGATGCCGGCCTCGTCGGCCAGTCGGGCGAGGCGGAGGTTGTTCTCCCACGTCGGGTCCCAGCGCTCCGGAGCGAGGTTGTAGCTGCGGCCGCTGGAGACGTTGGCGCCGAAGAGGGCGAGTTTGAGCCGGTTGCCGTGTTTGAGGACGTCGTTTCGGGGCAGCGCGCACCTCCCGGGTGGGAGTCTAGCACTGGGGGAGGGCGACGGATGTCGTGGTGCAGGTTTCGTAGGTTTGCGAGCGGATGACCGCTGTAGCGCCCCAGCATGCTGGGGCGCTACAGCGTAGTGTTTGAAGCTTGAGGCTCGCAGCTTGTAGCTCGTTCGCTACCCCTCGCGCTGCATGCGGTAGTTGCCGCGAGGGCCGCCGCCCTGGAGGCGCGTCACGTCGATGATCAGGGCGGCGCCTTTGCGCTCCGTATCGTGGAGTTGCTCGACCTCCGGCGTTAGCTCGTAGAGGCGGCGGCGCACTTCGGGATCGTCGGAGACGTGGGCGCGGCCCTGGATCACGATGGTCGAGCGGGTCTTGCTGTCGCGGTAGAGCAGGGAGACCTTGTCCTTGCCCTTGCGCGCCTGGGACGGCAGGCCACCGTCGGCGCTGCGTACCCAGATGCCGAGCTGCGTGTCGCTGAAGACGACGGTGGAGCCTCGCAGCGACTGCTGGGGCTGGCCGTCGTCATCGACGTAGCTGACGACCATGGGTGTGCCGTTGTAGAGGGCGCTGTTGATCTGGCCCTTGATGTGGTCCGGGATCTTGTCAACCTGCTGTGGGGGGCCGGCCATGACGCTCTCTTGCTGGATCTGGGAGATCAGACCGTCGCCGTTGAAGCTAAAGGTGAGGTTGAGGCCTGCGGGGGCGGCGCCGAGGGGCGGGAAGGTGCCGGTGACCTTGAGCTTGTCGCCGTCGGGCTCTGGGTTGCTCCAGCCGCCAATCTTGTAGATCGGCGTGAAGGGCCACTCGCCGGAGATGCGCTCCAGCACGGCGGCCTTGCCCTTGACCTGCTCTCGACCGGTGTCGAGCATGACGTCTTCGGCCAGGTGCTCGGCGGCGCGGTTGGACGCGACGCGCTCGCCGGTGCGCATCGACTGGACTACTGCCTCGGCGGCCTGAACTCGCTTGTCAGCCATGGCTGTTGTTCCCTTCGTGAAGTAGGTGTGGTTGGAAGTGATTCGATCGTACGCCCCGAGGGTTTCGGGCGACAAGGAAGGAAGGCATTACGGCGTTTCGGAGCGGTGCCAACCTCACCCCGGCCGCTGTGGCGGCCACCCCTCTCCGTCACTACGGAGAGGGGGAGCCTGCTACGGATGGCATCGCGGGTATCGGCCGCTCGTAGGGGCGCACGGCCGTGCGCCCGACAGGCTGTCGGTGCTTCGACGAGTACCGTCTACGTCGTGGCGGCTTCCGCCGTTGGCGTTTCGTCCTCGGGCGTTTCGGCGTCCGGCTTGCCGTCTCGATGTCGCAGGCGGGAGGCGCCGTGCCTGATGCCGCTGATCACCTTGACCTTCGGCACGCTAACGTGCGGTCGCGGCAGGGCCGGCATCGATGGCGTGTGCAGCGTTGGCCGGTGAATCGACGGCAGCGAGATCTTCGGTCGCGGTGCTCTCAAGCCTCTGACGCGCAGGCGGCGGCCGGTGCGCAGCACGCGCTCCTGCAGCGGCCCCAGCGATCGTATACGCATGGGCGGGCGCTTGGCGGGCCAGGCGCCGGTCTCGTCGCGCGTGTATCGCATGACGACGATGTCCTGGCCGTGCGCGGTCTCGACGGCGTCAGGCGCGGGCGTCTTGTAGGCGTGGAGGATACGCGTGGGGTTGGCGCCCGCCGCGGGCGTGGAAGCGCATCGCGGGCGTGTAGGTGGAAGCGTCTTCGGCGTCGATGCTCTCAGTCTTTGTGCCGTCGACCGGGGTGGTCGTGAGGGCGTACTCGACTTGCTTCGGCAGCATGTTCAGCACGGCGTTGCGCAGCAGGGAGCCGATGCCGCCGCCGCGCTCCGTGGGGCCGAGTGTCGTGATCTGGAGCAGGACGGCGGTATCGCCGCCGTGATGGTGAGCGCCCTTCCAGGCTTCCGGTGCCGTCAAGCTCTGGAAGCTCGGGTAAGCCTCTTCGAGCAGCTCCGGGTCGCCGTGCACGTCGGCGAGCGTGGTCTGGACGATGCCGCGGGCACGGGCGCCCTCCGCGTCGCGCTCCACGACGACGAAGATCGTCTGGCCGGCCTCTGCCGCCATCTCGTAGACGTCCTTGAAGCCGAGGAAGGCGAAGCTGCCCCACTCCTTGTCGAGGCCGGTCTGAATTTCGGCCAGCATGTTTTTCTCACGACGCAAGTCGGACAGGCGCTCGACGCGCAGGTCGGACTCCGTGAGCACGGCGCTACTGACGTGGCGGTGGGTGCGGTCCCAGGCCGACGCGACGGCCGCCGCCGCAGAAGCAGCGACGATGGCGCTGTTGCGTACTGTTACGAACTTGTTGGTCTTCTTGCTCATCCGTGAGCACCTCGACTTACCCTGTTATGGATCCAGAATACTCTCTTGCGAGCGCGAATGAATAAAGCGGGCCTATCACCGGCCCGCTTTGTCAGCTGATTTACCGAGGGTTTACTTCACCTTCTTCAGGCGTCGCAATGACTTGTAGACGACCTGCGGGTCTGATCGGCGGCCCTTCTCCGTAAAGGAAACCTCGGCGATGTAGATGTTGCCCTGCGAGTCGGCGGCGACGCCGTGCGGGGCGATGAACTCGCCGGGGCCATCGCCCTCGACTTCGGAGCCGAGACGGGCGACGAGGCGGCCGTGGGGCGTGAACACGGAGAGCCGGTGGCCGACCATGTGGCAGTCGGCCAGCAGGGGGTGCGGGTCGTGCAGCAGCTCACCGACCCAGAGCAGGCCGTCGTGGTAGCAGATGCCGGAGGGGCGGTAGATGTCGTGCCAGACCATCTCGATGTGGCCGTCCTGGTCGAAGACCTGCACGCGGTTGTTCTCGCGGTCGCAGACGTAGACGTAGTCGTCGTCGTCCAGGCAGAGGTTGTGCGGGCACTGGAAGCTGCCCGGCTCGATGCCGTGGCCGCCCCAGGTCTTGAGCAGCTTGCCGTCGTTCGAGAAGCGGTGCACCGAGTTGTTGCCGTAGCCATCGCCGACGAAGATGTCGCCGGTCTTGGCGGAGACTGCCATGTGGGTCGGCAGGTTGAAGGCCTGGCCGCTCCACTTCGGGGCCGGCTGGTTGGGCGTGCCGAGGGTCCAGACCAGCTCCCCTTCGCGCGTCCACTTGTCGATGGCGTGACGGGTGTTCTCGACGACGTAGACGAAGCCGTCCGGGCCGACGTGGACGCCGTGGGCGCGACCGCCATAGAAGCCCTCGCCCCAGGAGCGCAGGAAGTTGCCGTTCTTATCGAACACCAGCATGGGGTGCGGCCCGCGCACGAAGACGTAGACGTTGTCGTCACCGTCGACGGAGACGCCGGCGACCTCGTTGAACTCGTAGCCCTCCGGGACCTTGGCCCAGTCGTCGTCAGCCTCGAAGGCGAACTCGTCTGCGACGAGGAAGGGCGAAGCAATGCTCATTTCGGTTCCTTTCCGAGTGGGAAATGTGTTTCGGGGAAGTGGCCTCAACATAGGGCGGGGTACCTGCACGGTCAACAGCAGTCCGTCAGGTGAAACAGGCTGAATGGCCCTCCCTGCAACCTTAACCCTTACGTACGCTGCTGCCAGAGGTTACGCGCGCGGCTTGTCCGCAGCCTGAAAGGAGCAACCGATGGGCAAGGTAGTGGGTGTCTACAACACGGTGCATACGCCGTTCTGTTTCATGCCGCCGAATATGTGGAACGAGGTGAGAGCCGGCCGCTCGTTGCGCGAGGACGTGCCCTTCGACGACGAGAAGACAAACAGTCGAGAAGCACGCGCGCATCCAGGCAGCGTTCGCCGAGCTGCACAAACATCTCTACGAGCAGAAGCCCGACATCGTCGTCATGTTCGGCGACGACCAGCTCGAGGCCTTCGACTTCACGAACTTCCCGGCCTTTAGCGTCTACGTGGGTGAGGACTTCGAGGGTCCCCTGTCCGCGCCGGACAGCACGAGTGCGAGCGGTGTCACGCCGGGGACGCGCAAGCCGCCGGAACGAGTACGTGTCCAGGGAAACTACGATGTCGGCGTCGGCCTGCTGACCGGCCTGATGGAGCGCGGCTTCGACCCTGCTTTCAGCATGGACATGCCGAAGCCGGAGAAGGGCATGGGCCACGCCTTCATGCGGCCGTACTCGGCGATCATGGATCGCGAGACGCCGCTGCTGCCCGTGTCGATCAACTGCTACTTCGCACCGCAGCCGACGGCCCAGCGCTGCTACGAGTTCGGCAAGGCCGTTCGCGAATCGGTGGAGGCGATGCCGAGTGACACGCGCGTTGCCCTGGTCGGTTCCGGCGGCCTCTGGCACACGCCGAGCGCCAAGGACGCCTACCTGGACGAGGACTTCGACCGCCTGATCCTCTCGCACCTGGAGTCGGGCGACATCAAGGGCATGGCGGAGGCGTTCGACAGCTACGAGATCCCGGAGGGCGACAGCAGCCAGTACGTCGGCGAGCGCCAGCGTCTCGCGACGGGCATGCCGGGTTTCGGCGGTCCCCAGGGCGGCACGCGCGAGATCTGCAACTGGGTCGCGGCGGCCGGTGCTGCGGACGGCAGCAAGTTCACGATCGTCGACTACGTGCCGATCTATGCATCGCCGTGCGGCGGTGGCTTCGCCTACTGCGATCGAGCCGTAGGGGCGAGTGGTCAGTAGTCAGTCTTCAGTTAACTCGAATAATCGAAGACGGGAACACACCGGGAACCGACCACTGAAGACTGACAACTCGCGCTATCGTTGCTCGATTGCGCGTTGTCCGGTAGCTTTCGAGGCGTCCTTCATACCGAAGGGCGCCTCTTCTTGCTGAAAGGAACCCTTCATGAAGCGAAGCACCGACCGCATCCTCGTCTCGCACGCCGGCGCCTTGCCGCGACCGGCCGACCTGCGAGACCTCCTCATCGCCAAGGAAGACGGCAAGCCCTACGACGAGGCGGCGTACACGCGGCGCGTGCGCGAGACCGTCTCGGACGTGGTGCAGAAGCAGGTCGAGACGCGGCATCGACATCGTCAACGACGGCGAGGAGTCGAAGCGCAGCTTCTCCAGCTACGCACGCACCCGGATCAGCGGCTTCGTGGAGCGCGAGGTGGATACGACGGGCGACGCCCCGACGATCTACCTGCGCGACCTCGTGGACTTCCCGGGCTTCTTCGGCGCCGGTCGGTCCGCCTTCGGGGGCCAGAGCGGCCTCGCGGCGGGCTTCAACACGACGGCGACGCACGTGTTCTGCGTCGAGCCGCTGAAGTACATCGGTCATGACGCCACCCGGGAAGACATCGAGGTGTTTCAGACCGCGCTCGCCGGAAGCAGTACGAAGAGGCGTTCCTGCCCGCGGTGGCGCCGGGGACGATCGAGCACTGGATGACGAACGAGTACTACAAGACGGACGAGGAGTTCGTGTACGCCATCGCTGACGCCATGGCGGAGGAGTACAAGGCGATCGTCGATGCCGGCTTCATCCTCCAGATCGACGACCCGGACCTGGGCGACGGCTGGCAGATGTTCCCGGAGATGAGCACTGCCGACTACCACAAGTACGCCGAGATGCGCATCGACGCGCTGAACCACGCCCTGCGCGACATCCCGGAGGACCGCATCCGGTTCCACATCTGCTGGGGCAGCCACCACGGCCCGCACAAGTACGACCTGCCGCTGGAAGACGTTCATCGACCTCATCCTCAAGGTGAAGGCGGAGTGCTACTCCGTCGAAGCGGCGAACACGCGCCACGAGCACGAGTGGCGGGCCTGGGAGGGCGTGAAGCTGCCGGAGGGCAAGTCGGTGATGCCGGGCGTCATCGGGCACACGTCGGACATGATCGAGCACCCGCAGCTCGTCGCCGATCGCCTCGTGCGCTACGCGAACATCGTCGGGCGCGAAAACGTGATCGCGGGCACGGACTGCGGCCTCGGTCCGCGCGTGGGCCACGCCGAGATCGTGTGGGAGAAGTTCAAGGCGATGGCAGAGGGCGCCCGCCTCGCCAGCAAGCAACTTTGGAGTAAGTAATGGCTTCTTAACGTGAATTCGTTACTCGCAGCCGAAGGAGTCTGTTAAGATGGCGACATTCGGCGTCTTGTTGATTGTTCGTGTACCCTAACGCTTGTCCGGGGGAAAGGTTGGTTGGATGCGAGAGACGATATCACCCAGCGAAGGAGCGGCTGAGCTCTCAGATTCCAAGGCGGAGATTGAGGAAGCGCAGCGCGTCTCCGAACACGTCCTCGCAGCCACAGCCAGACGGTATCAAGAGGAGCTCTCGTGGGCTGACCCACAGGCAATCGAGACGACGCTTGCAATGGTGCGATTGCAACGCATGCACCGGATCGCGGCCTCTCGTCAGCTCGAATCCCTGGAGTTGCCCGTCAACCTGACGGGCGCCCGGTTCACCCTGCTTTTAACGCTGTACTTCGCGCGTGACAATCTGCTTGCCCAGAACGAGATCAGCCGAGAGCTCAGCGTCAGCCGTACGAACATAACGAACCTGATCGACGGACTCGAGCGCGACGGCCTCGTCGAGCGCGTACCGAACCCCGCCGACCGTCGCGTCAGCTACGCCCGCCTGACGGAGACGGGCAAGCGCGCCTGCCTGGAGGTGCTGCCCGAGATGACGCGTTTCCTGCTCGACCTGCTGGACGGCTTCTCTGAGGAGGAGACGGCTCAGTTCAAGGACTACCTTTACCGGGTGCAGCGCAATCTGGCATCGCACCACCCCGGCCGCTACAGCAAGGGCATTGGCATCGACTAGCAGTATCCCGAATCGGTGTGGACACAAAGAAGCCCGCTCTCGGCAGCGGGCTTCTTGTTGGCGACGAAACTCCAGATTGCGAAGCGGTTAGGCCTTGCTGGTCTCCGGCGTCTTCACACCTTCGAACTTCTCGCGGCGGTCCTGCAGGGCCGTCCAGAAGTCGGCCTCGCGCGGCAGGATGAACTCGCCGGAGCGCATGTGGTATAGCTCGGGCTGGTCCACGCCGGGAGGCAGGACGCCGCTGTCGCGGAAGTCCTTGGCGATCTTGATGGCCTTGCGGCGGGTCCGGATGATCAGGGCGTCCGTGGTGCCCAGGTGCTCGCGAGTGCGGTCGTAGATCGGGCCCATGCTCTCGGTCACGGCCATATCCTGCTGGCGGATGCCACGGATGCCGGTATAGCTCTTCATGGTCGACTGGGCTTCACGGTCGATCAGGTAGTCATTCGCCTTGGTCTGGTCGATGTTGAAGCGGTCGTACCAGCCGGTGCCGTTGGGCAGCCAGGTGGTGCCGCCGTGCGTGCCGCCGGTGGTGGGGACGGAGCCGGGGCCGACGGTGATGCCGGCCTGCTTGTCCTCGAGCTGCGGGCGCACCAGGATCTCCCAGTGCATCGTGTGGTCGTCGTCCATCGGCACGTACATGCCCAGCCAGCCGGCCGGGATCACGGCGAAGAACGGGAACATCATGTGGGCCGTGCGCCAGTAGTAGGTGTCTTCCTCCGCCGGGCGGTAGGCGCCGTACGACGTGCCGATCGGCGTGTCGATGACGGTGAAACGCGGCGAGCGAGTGCGGAACTGGTAGTAGTTGAAGGTGCCGGGCTCGTAGTCCTCAGACTTGGCGGCGCCGTAGTGCAGGAAGGCGGCGTGGACGGTGTCCATCTCGCCCTCCCAGCCCTGCATCCAGTTGCAGGGGCGGTGGATCATCGTGACGCGTGAGACATCGCCGGTGACCATGTTGTGCTCGAGGTCGGGCAGCGGCGGCGGTACTTCGCGCGGGCCCATGTAGGTCCAGATCACGCCGTTGCGCTCGCGGCTCGGGTACGCCTTCGTGTGCACCTTGTTCTTGAAGTTGCTCTCGGCGGGCTCCGACGGCATGTCGACGCAGGCGCCGGTGACGTCGAACTTCCAGCCGTGGTAGACGCAGCGCAGGCCCTCTTCCTCGTTGCGCCCGAAGAACATCGAGGCGCCGCGGTGGGGGCAGGCGTTCTGGATCATGCCGATCTCGCCGGAGGTGGTGCGGAAGGCGATGAGCTCCTCGCCGAGGAGCTTGACGCGCAAAGGCGCGCAGTCCGGGCTCGGAAGCTCGTCAGCGCGGGCGGCCGGGATCCAGTACTCCCGCATGACGTTGCCCATCGGTGTGCCAGGGCCGACGCGACAAAGGATGTCGTTATCTTGAGCACTGAGCATGGTGATTACTCCTGATTCTTAACGTTCTGTAATAGAGAACGATTCTCAAGTCCAGAATCGCTCGATTGGTCAGTTCGTGTCAATTCGGGGAAGAGGTGTTTGATTCGCGCTGCGATAGGTATTTACAGCAGGCGATCATGGTGACGCCAATGGCTAACAGAAGCGACGACAGATCTCGCAGCGGGCTGACCACGGCGGTTCAGAGGGCTTCGATGGCGCCCTGAGCTACTCGTGGTCCCTCCTCGCTACCAGGGCAGACCCTGGAGCCCCATCAGGCCTTTCAGCGCTGCGATCTCGCCGGAATGCTCCCCGAGGTGGGCGTGCACGACGTCGGCGAGGACCCAGCCCGCGGTATGGGTGAGGCCGCTGTGCCACGGGATTTCCTTGTCCAAGTCGGCATCCGTGGCCGAGGCGAGATAGGCGTTCGTGGCGGCGTAAACAGCCTGCGCGAACTCCTTCATGACGGCGAGGTCCATGTTCGCCTTGGACCAGTCAGGGTCCTTGGCGGGGTCCATGCCGAGGCGGGCGAACCAGCCGCCGGAATCCGCGAGCTTGGGCTTGCCCTGGATGAGCTCCTGAATCGCCCAGTCCTCGGAGGCGAGGGCGTGGAGGTAGATCGAGCCGATGGAGCCGATCGTGGAGCCGGGGAAGGTGCGCGTCAGGGTCTCGCCCTCGCAGCCGGAGAATGCCCCCTCCAGGTAATCGTGCACCAGCGACAGGGTCTCTTTCTGGGCTTCCACGCCGTTCATGGTTCTGCCTCCTCCGTTACTGCAAACCGAATCTCAACTGACGGATCCTAACAGGAATGAGAGACTCGGGTGTCCTTTGGGGAAGCATTCGATCGTCATGTGTCATACCCTAGTGCCTAACTTCGCCGGGCGAGTGCGAAGTCAGCCGGAAGGAGCTTCCGTGACCGCGATCGATATCGAGAATTATCTGAACGACGAGGGCTTCTTCGACCACATGGCCGAGGACGTGCGCGAGGGCCTCTCGTCCTCACCCAAGACCGTGCCGCCGAAGTACTTCTACGACGAGCTGGGCTCCGACCTGTTCGAGCAGATCACGGAGCAGCCGGAGTACTACCCGATGCGCGAGGAGGGCAAGCTCCTGGTCGATATCGCCGCTGACCTGATGGGCTCCCTGAAGCCGGCGCAGGTGGTCGAACTCGGCTCGGGGTCTTCGACCAAGACGCGGGCGCTGCTGGACGCGGGGCGCGACGACGGCTCGTCTGCAGTCCTACGTCGCCTTCGACGTCAGCGAGTCGATCATCAAGGAGGCGGGCGAGGTGCTGGAGCAGCGCTATCCCGGCCTGGAGCTACACGGCATCGTCGGCGACTTCCAGCGCCACCTCGACACGATCCCGGCGGCGTCGGGGCGGCGGCTGGTGCTGTTCCTGGGCAGCACGATCGGCAACCTGTACCGAGACCAGCGCGTCGAGCTGCTGTCGCAGATCAAGGACATCCTGGGGCCGGAGGACTACCTGCTGCTGGGCACGGACCTCGTGAAGGACACCTCGATCATCGTGCCGGCCTACAACGACGCGGCGGGCGTGACGGCCGCGTTCAACCGCAACATGCTCGCCTCGATCAACAACGGCCTCGAAGGCAACTTCGACCCGGACGCGTTCGAGCACGAGGCGATCTTCAACCACGACGAGAAGCGCATCGAGATGCACCTGCGGCCTCGCACGAAGCAGGTCGCGACGCTCAAGGCAATCGACATGGAGGTCGTGGTCACGCCGGAGGAGACGATCTGGACGGAGTGCTCGCACAAGTTCACGCGCGAGACCGTGGCGGAGATGCTGGCTGCCGCCGGTCTACAGCTGCGAGAGTGGTACGCGGCGCCGGGAGACATGTTCGGCCTGTCCTTGTCTTGCCGAATGTAAGCTTCGTAAGCACTTCGAAAGCCCAAAAGACCTAAAATGGTACTTAATAGCTAGCGAATCGCCTGAGCGTGTCGCATCGGCGCGCCCGTCCGAACCGGAGGGCAAACATGAGCAACCAGACCCTGACTCCACCAGACCACGCAGCCGGATACAACCGGCGGGCGCTGATTGACGCGTTCCTGGCGATGCGGGCGCAGACCGAGAAGCTGTGCGAGCCGCTGGAGACCGAAGACTACGTCGTGCAGTCGGTGTCGGACGTGAGCCCGCCGAAGTGGCACCTGGCCCACACGAGCTGGTTCTTCGAGAACTTCATCCTCGACCCCAATGACAGCGCCTACGAGCGCTTCCACCCCATGTACCACTACCTGTTCAACTCCTACTACAACCTGGCCGGCAAGTATCACCCACGGGTGAAGCGCGGCATCCTCTCGCGCCCCACCGTGTCGAGATCTACGACTTCCGGAACCACGTCACGCGAGAGCACGGTGTCGCTGCTGGAGAAGGCGAACGAGGAGCTGGTGCAGTCGATCGGGCCGACCTCGTGACGCTGGGTATCCACCACGAGCAGCAGCACCAGGAGCTCCTGCGTTACCGATATCAAGCACATCCTCTGGTGCAACCCGCTGGAGCCGGTCTACCGCGAACGAGCGCCCGAGATCGACCGAGGCGCCGGCCCGCCTGGGCTGGCTCGAGTTCAAGGGTGGCGTGCACGAGATTGGGTTTGAGGGCGACGGCTTTCACTTCGACAACGAGCTGCCGCGGCACAAGACGTTATCTGGAGGACTACCGCATCGCCAACCGCCTCGTGACCAACGGCGAGTACCTCGAGTTCATGGCAGATGGTGGCTATACACGGCCCGAGCTGTGGCTCTCCGATGGCTGGTACACGCTGAACGAGGAGCGCTGGGACTGCCCGATGTACTGGGAGGAGCGCGACGGCGAGTGGTACGAACTTCACGCTCTCCGGCATGCGCAAAGTCGACCCGAACGAGCCCGTCGTGCACGTCTCCCACTACGAGGCCGACGCTTACGCACGCTGGGCCGGCAAGCGCCTGCCCACCGAGCCGGAGTGGGAGCACGCTGTCGCCGGGATGCCCTACGAGGGCAACTTTGTCGACAGCGAGCGCTATCACCCGGCGCCGGCGACCCCTCCCCCCAGCCCCCTCCCCGCTGGCGAAGAGGGGGAGCTTTCCTCGAAGCAGTTCTACGGCGATGTCTGGGAGTGGACCGGCAGCGCCTACCTGCCGTACCCGGGCTTCGAGCCGTTGCCTGGCGCGGTCGGCGAGTACAACGGCAAGTTCATGTCGAGCCAGATGGTGCTTCGGGGCGGCTCCTGCGCCACGCCGCAGAACCACATCCGCGACACGTATCGCAACTTCTTCCAGCCCAACCTGCGCTGGCAGTTCATGGGGTTCCGGCTGGCCGAGTAACAACGGCAAAACTGCTACGCTCCCACACGCAGACGCCGCGCATCTTAGAGGTGTCCATCGCTCGCTGGTGATGTGGAGAATGTGGTGTGACGACGATCCTGCTGGTGGTCGTGATTGCGGTTCTCGGTTTCGGCGCCCTTGGCTCTGTGCTGGTGACCCTTCAGGTTGCCCGCCAGAACGGCCGCCTGCTGATCCGAATCGAGGCGCTCGAACAGGTGCTGCACGATTTCGGCCAAGCGCTTACTGAGCCGCCGAGTGCAACCGATGCGTTCATCGCCAGTCATCCTTGGCTGAGCCTCCGGGAAGACACGAACGACCTCGATATCGTCAACGAGATCGCGGAGGCCGAATTTCTATCGCCTGCCAGACGTTTTCTTGCCGGACGACATCGTCATCGATGTTGGCGCCCACATCGGCATCTTCGCGATGGCGGTCCTGGACCGGGGTTGCGGCGAGGTGCACTGCTTCGAGCCGGAGCCGTCGAACGCCGGACGGGCGCGGCAGCATCTGGCGCCGTACGGCGAGCGAGCGCGGCTCACCCAGGCCGCCGTGTGGCGCTCCGACCGCGAGGAGCCGTGGCTGCACTTTCAGCCCTACGCGGGCGAGTCGTGGAACCTGGGTGGCGGCGACGTGTTGCACGACAGCGGCCTCGAGGTGGCGGCCGTCAGCCTGGACGAAGTTCTGCTCCAGGCCAGCGATAGGGGCCAGAAGCGCATCCGGTTCCTGAAGCTGGACTGCGAAGGCTCCGAGTACCCGATTTTGCTCACGTCGAAGCAACTACATCTCGTCGATGAGATCGCCGGCGAGTATCACGTGGTCCCGGACGAGGTCGCGTTGGCGTGGGATCTGGGGCAGGACTTCACGGTCTCCGTCTTGCGTGACTGCCTCACGTCCAAGGGCTTCGACTTTGCGTGGACGTGGGACGAGGGCGGTTCGAACGCGGCAGGTATGTTCTCTGCCCGGCGCCGAGGCTTCCCTGCTACCGCCGACTGAAGACCAGGCTCAGCGCCGCGAAGACCAGCGCAAAGATCGCGGCGGGCACCAGCGCCAGGACGAAGTGCCCGGTCGCAACGCCGAGCAGGAAGCCCGCGACGAAGCCGAGGGCGGCGGCTGACGCCACGCCGCGCCAAAAGGATGTCCGAGGTCTGTGCGGGTCATAGCGCTGCGCGAGGTGTCGTCGATCCATGTGTGTTGTGTCCGCTTCAGGAAGCGATTCCTGCCTGCTACGGGGTGTCGAAAGCCCTCACCCTAACCCTCTCCCAGTGGGAGAGGGGACCGGCCGTACTGCGTTCGAGGTCCAACGTTAATCTTGAGCGCTGATTGCTGATTGCTGAGGGCTGACTGCGATGGCTTCGATGCCGGCTGCGATCGTCGCTGAAGCTCAAAGCTCGCAGCTAGTCGTCGTCCTTTGTGTCCTTGAGGTAGTCGTTGTGCTCGTAGCACCAGAGCCAGGAGGCTTCGCTGTAGGGCATGCGGGCGATGATCGGGTGGCCGGTCTCTTTCCAGTGGTCGGTGTCGTGGGAGTTCATGGACTCGCAGCAGCCGACGAATCCGCAGGTGGCGCACATGCGGGAGGGGCCGTTGATGCTGCAGACCTCGCACTTTTCCGTGTGAGGCGTGACGTCGGCTTTGACGAACTCGGCGTAGTGGTTGCACTCGGTTTTCAGCACGGGATTTCGATGCTCCTTTGGGGTTCGGGGGTAGCTCCAATGATAGCGCGCACCTGGATTTTGCGAGACGCCTAAGGGCTTGACTCACATCTATGCTTCGCCTAGCCTGTGAACTCACGTAAGTATGTACTAATTCATGGGCTAAGGACTTCCTCTGTATGGCCGTCAGTGGCGAGGCAATCGCAACTCAACCCACCCAGTATCGGGTGCACTTCCTGCTCTGGCAGGCGGCGTTGGGCTTTGCCATCGTCGTGGCGCTGGCGACCTACGTCGTGATGCAGTTGGACCTCTCGCACCTGCGAGCGGCGTTCCGGGTGCTGCCGGAGAACCCGGCCACCGTTGCGCTGATGGCCCTCGGTTACACGCTGGCGTTCTGGCTGCGGGCGACGGCGTGGCGGGCGCTCCTCACCACGAAGGTCGCGACGGGGCAGCTGTTCTCCATCCTGCAGGCGAGCCTGTTCGTCAACCACGTGGCGCCGTTCAAGGCTGGTGAGGTCGTGAGGCCGTACCTGGCGACGCGACACGGCCTGCCCGTCGAAGAGGCAACGACGACCACGGTCGTGGCGCGCCTGCTCGACTTCGCCTGTCTGGCCCTCATCGCGGCCATTGCGGTGCCTTTGGGCGTGATCGACGCCCGGCTGGCGCTGCCGATCGCTTCGGTGGGCGTGCTGGTGCTCGTCGCGAGCGTGGCGCTGGTGGCGCTGCGACGCTCCATACCGGTGTTCGTGCCGGAGCGGACGGTGCGTTTCGTGACGCGGGCCCAGACATCGCTGCGGGCGATCAGTGCCGCGAAGCTGGCGGCCGCGATGCCGCTGGTGCTCGCCAGCTGGCTGCTGGAGTCGTGCGTGCTCTACGGCACGGCGCACCTGCTCGGCGCCGACGTCTCGGTAACGACGGCGATGGGCGCGACGGCGTTCACGATCCTGTTCCAGGTCATCCACCTCACGCCCGGCGGCATCGGCGTGTACGAGACGAGCATGACGTCCGTGCTGGCGCTGCACGGCCTGCAGCGCGGAGGAGGCGCTGACCCTGGCGCTGGTGACGCACGGCTTCAAGTTCGCCTACTCGTTCACGGTCAGCGTGCCGTTCGCGGTGCGAGAAGCCGTGCTGGCGCTGCAGGGCCACTCCGACAAGCCCAAGACGCGCCTCGAAGCTCGAGATCGTCGTGGCGCGCACCTGGAACGTGTTCAACGAGGGCAAGCCGTTCACGCCGGTGTTCTCGATTCTGGTGCTGCTGCTCCTGAGCCTGCCGAGCGCGCTCGACCTGTCGTACTGGCCTCGCTTCGGGGCGGCGCTGCTGGCGATGACGCCGCTGGCGCTCGTGTTCTTCCGCTACGACTTCCCGTTGAAGCTGCGAGGCGCGCTGTGGGTCTACCTGCTCGTGTTCTTCGCGGCGTTCCAGTACGTCGACCTCGTGGCGGCCGGCATCGTGCTGGCGCTGTACCTGACGTTCACGGTGGTCATGTGGGGCACGGTGTACTACCACCTGCGCATCGGCACGCCGTGGACGAACTTCCTGCGCTTCTGGCGCCTGGTGCTGGAGAACCCGGACCCGACCAGCGGCAACTTCCAGGAACAGATGCCGAAGCTGCTGATCCTGATCCTCGGCGTCTCCTACCTCACCGGTAACCTGAGCGTCGGCTCCGTGGCGGGCATGCAGGCGTTCGCGCTGTTCGCGGCGGTGGGCGCCGTGCTGGTGCACCAGTGGTTCTTCCGCTGGGTGCCCGCGCTGCCGATGTCGCCGGCGCCCACGACCAGCGCACCGAAAGGCCGTACGTCGCGCCGGTTCATCGTCATCGCCATCGATGGCTGCCGGGCGGACCGCCTGCGCGAGGCGAACACGCCGTTCATCGACAAGCTGCGCCGCGAGGGCGTCGACTTCACGGACGTGAGCACGGTGTACCCGGCGCGCACGGTGACCTGCTTCTCCTCGATGCTCACCGGCGCCTCGCCGCTGGTGCACGGCATGCGCAGCAACTTCGTGCCCAGCCTGAGCGTGAAGTGCGACAGCGTGTTCGAGTCGCTGCGGCGCTCGGGGCTCACGGGCAAGCTCGTCGGCATCGCGCACCTGATCGACGCCTTCGGGTCGGACGTGCGCACCGTCACCGCCGTCATGGACAACGACGACATCGACGACGGCCTGGTCGCGCAGGCGAAGCAGGTGGTGCTCGAAGAAGACCCGGACCTGCTGGTGCTGCAGCTCCTGAGCGTCGACCAGACCGGGCACGCGCGCGGCAGCTACTACCCGGAGTACCTGCGCAAGATCGAGATCACGGACCAGAAGATCGAGGCGTTCCTGGGCTGGTGCGAGTCCGTCGGCTACCTCGACGACGACGCCACGGTGCTGATCACGGCCGACCACGGCCAGGGCATCGGCATCGGCGGGCACGGGCACATGAGCCCGCCGGAGATCCACATCCCCTGCATCCTCTGGGGCAAGGGCGTGGGAGCTGAAGGCGGCGCCGTCGTGGACGAGCCGCGCTTCATCACAGACATCGCGCCCACGATTACAGCCTTTCTCGGTGTCGATGTCCCCACTCAGAGCGTCGGCACGCCGCTGCTCCCTCTTGCGCCGGGATGGCGAAGGCCGCCCCGACGGTCTTCGTCATCCCGGCAAAGAACGAGGCGCACAACCTGCCGGAGCTGCTCTCGCGCCTCAACGCGAGCGCCCCGGCCAACTCGAAGGTCATCGTCGTGGACGACGGCTCCACGGACGCCACGGCGAGCATCGCGCAGGGCGCACGGCGCCCACGTGGTGCAGCACGAGACCAACCGGGGCCTCGGCGCGGCGCTGCGCACCGGGCTGCTGGAGGCGCGACGCCTCAACGCCCGCGCCGCCGTGTACCTGGACGCCGACCTCGAGTACGACCCGGCGGAGGCGCAGCGCCTGCTCGACCCGATCGAGCGCGGCGAGGCGGACTACGTGCTGGGCTCGCGGTTCAAGCGCGACGACTCAATGCCTTCAGCCGAGGGTCCCGTTCTCTCCTCGGGATGAATCCGAGGTATCATGAACTTCATGGGGACTGACCCCGCGGCATCGCAGGCATGAAGCTCTCGCGGCGCATCGGCAACCGGGCGTTCAGCCTGCTGCTGTCGCTGGCGTGCGGGCGCTGGATCTCGGACGGGCAGACGGGCTACCGGGCGTTCTCGGAGCGCGCCATCGCCGTCGCCGAGATCGTGCACGACTACAACTACGCCCAGGTGCTGACGCTGGACCTGCTGCGCAAGGGCATGCGCATGCAGGAAGTGCCGATTGGATACCAGGTGCGCCAGCGCGGACGTTCGTTCATCAGCCTGCAGTACCTCTGGCGCGTGCCGTTGGGCATGGCCAGGGAGATGTTGGCGGATTAGACGGTGTCTCCGGAGGCTCAGGTCGCGTTGGCGGCAGGAGCGGGCGAAGCCGGGGACATCGAGCGCGGCGACGGCAAGTCAGGACGCCGCAAGAGCAAAGGGAGTAAGCGTGAAGGTTACGAGGATTGAGGCTACTGGCCCTGGGGGCACTACTGGCGGGCAGCCTGTTCGTCATCGCCTGTGGCGGTGAGGACCGGCCGAGCGTCGATGTCATCGAAGACTCCGGCAGCTCGAGCGCGAGCAGCAGCGCCAGCGGCACGGGAGAGTCGGCGACAGCGGGTGTGGTCGAAGAGAAGCCGGACGACGCGACCGAAGTGGACGTAACGCTGCGGGAATGGGAAGTTGCGCCGCAGCGGAACACGGTCGAGGCGGGCAAGGTCTACTTCAAGGTCGACAACGTGGGGCCGGAAGACGCGCACGAGTTCGTCGTGATCCGGACCGACGACGACCCCGGCGCGCTGCCGGTGGTCAGACGGCAAGGTGCCGGAAGACGACGTCGACATCGTCGGTGAAATCGAGCCGTTTACAGCTGGTTCGTCGGCCTCGATCACGCTAAATCTGGAACCTGGCAACTACGTCTTCATCTGCAACATCGCCGAGGTCGAGGACGGTGAGCTGGAGAGCCACTACCAGCTCGGCATGCGCGCTGCGTTCACGGTTGAGTAGCGAGGGTCGTGGGGCTGGATGGCTGACATTGTGAGGGGCAAGTGATTCGGTTCAAAGGCAAGGTACTGGTAGTAGCAACCCTGGCGCTGGCGGCCGTCCTGGCCGTGGGTGCCTCGGCGTGCGGGGGCAGCGATCGCGAGACCCTGACGATCTACGCGGGACGCTCGTCGACGCTGGTGGGGCCGCTGCTCGACAAGTTCGCGGATGAGTACGACATCAACGTGAAGGTGCGCTACGGCGATGGCACCGACCTCGCCCTCGGCATCCTCGAAGAGGGCGACAACAGCCCGGCCGACGTGTACTACGGCCAGGACGTCGGCGCCTTCGGTGTGCTGAAGGCGGAAGGGCGGCTGTCCGAGCTGCCGCAGTCGATCCTCGACATGGTCGGCGCCGGCGTTCCGCTCGCCGGACGGCCTGTGGGTCGGCATCTCCGGCCGCCAGCGGGTCATCGTCTACAACACGGACGACATCGACCCTTCGACGCTGCCGGACTCGATCCTCGACTACACCGACCCGGAGTGGAAGGGGCGCCTCGGCATCGTGCCGCGCAGCGACGGCTTCCCGGAGTTCGTGACGGCGCTGCGAGCTGACGCGAGGCGACGACTTCGCGCGCCAGTGGCTGACGGACCTCAAGGCGAACGACCCGACCGACTACCCGAACAACATCGCGGCGATCACGGCGGTGGCGAACGGCGAGATCGACGTGGCCTTCCTCAACCACTACTACCTGTTCCGCTTCCTGGAGGAGCAGGGCGAGAGCTTCAAGGCGCGCAACTACTACTTCACGAACGGCGACATCGGCGGCCTGTTCCTCGTATCGCCGGCGGCGATTCTCGACACTTCGAAGCACCGGGATGCGGCCGAGAAGTTCATCGAGTTCCTGCTCACGCCGGAGTCGCAGCAGTACTTCAACGAGGAGACGCACGAATACCCGCTGGTCGAAGGCGTGGCGGCGGACCCGGAGCTGCAGCCGCTGTCCGAGATCAACCCGCCCGACGTCGACCTGAGTGACCTGACGGACCTCGAAGGTTCACTGCAGATGATGAGGGAGACGGGGATCCTGCCCTAAATCGTGGCGTTCGCACTGCCTCGGCGGCACTTCCAGATCACGCGGGCACCTCTCGGGGTGCTCGCGCTGGCTGTGCTCGTCGTTGCGGCCGTGCTGCTGGCGCCGGTCTACCTGGTATGGCGCGCCGCCGGGAGCGACGACGTCTGGGCCCAGCTCACCGACGGCGATACGATTCGCGCCTTCGGCAATACGGTGCTGCTCACGGCCACCGTCTCGGCCGCCTGTGTCGGGTATCGCGGTGCCCGCGGCGTGGCTGAGCGGGCGCACCGACCTGCCGCTATCGAGGGTCTGGACGGTGCTCCTGGCGCTGCCGCTGGCCGTACCGTCGTTCGTGGGCGGCTACGTGATGGTGAGCGCCCTCGGTCCCGGGGGTATGGTGCAGGATCTGCTGGCGCCGCTCGGCGTCGACAAGCTGCCCTCGATCTACGGCTTCTGGGGCGCCTGGTTCGTCCTGACGATCCTCACCTACCCCTACGTGTTCATCCAGGTGCGGGCGGCGCTGCGGCGCAGTCGACCCGGCGCTGGAAGAGGTGTCGCGCAGCCTCGGCAAGGGGCCGTGGGAGACCTTCTGGCGCGTCAACCTGCCGCAGCTCAGGCCGGCGATCTCGGCGGGCGCGCTGCTGATCGCGCTCGACGTGGTCAGCGAGTTCGGCGCCGTCTCGATGCTGCGCTTCGATACGCTGACGCCCCTGGTCTACATCCAGTACACGACGAGCTTCGACCGGGCGGCCGCGGCGGCGCTGGGCCTGCCCCTGATCGGGCTGGCGCTGCTGTTCGTGCTCTTCGACGGCATGACGCGCGGGCGGGGCAAATACTACTCGCGGGTGCAGCGCCCGGCGCGTCAGCTCAGCCTGGGACGATGGCGATGGCCCGCCTTCGGGTTCTGCGCACTCGTGGCGGGGCTGGGCATCGGGGCGCCGGTGGGCGTCGTCGTCTACTGGCTGGTGAACGGCCTCTCGCAGGGCAACACGACGGGCCTGGTGCTGGAGGGCATCTACAACTCGGGGCGCGCGTCCGGCATCGCGGCGATCGGGGCAGCGCTGGCCTGCCTGCCGATCGCCCTGCTGTCGGTGCGCTTTCCCGGCTGGCTGAGCAGCGTGCTGGAGAAGGCGTCCTACTCCGGCCACGCCCTGCCGGCGATCACGATCGCGCTGGCGCTGGTGTTCTTCGCCGCCAACTACGTGACGCCGCTGTACCAGACGATCTGGGTGCTCGTGTTCGCGTACACGGTGCGGTTCATGCCCGAGGCGCTGGGCGCGACCCGCGGCGCCCTGCTGCAGGTGAACCCGAGCACGGAGGAGGCGGCGCGCACCCTGGGCGCCGGGCCGATCAGGACGTTCGCGCGCGTGACGGTGCCCCAGATCGTGCCGGGCGTTTCGGCGGGCATGGTGCTCGTGTTCCTCACGGCGATGAAGGAGCTGCCGATCACGATCCTGCTCAGCCCCATCGGCTTCGACACGCTGGCGACGGAGATCTGGGCTTCGACCACGGAGGCGTTCTTCACGAGGGCGGCGCTACCGTCTCTTATACTTTTAGCGATATCCGGTGCAGCCGTGATGCTGATGCTCCGGAGGGAGCGCCTTTCGTGACCCAGCCTCTTCTGACCTGCCGAGGGCGTGAGCAAGCGCTTCGGTGAGCGTGCAGGCGCTGAAGACCGCCGACCTGCGCGTCGAAGAGGGCGCGCTGCTCGCGCTGCTGGGCCCGAGCGGCTGCGGCAAGACGACGATGCTGCGCCTGATCGCCGGCTTCGAGACGCCGGACGCGGGCGAGATCACCCTGCGAGGCCAACTCATCGCTTCGGCCGCGCAAGTCCGTGCCGCCGGAGAAGCGCAAGATATCGATGGTGTTCCAGGACTTCGCGCTGTTCCCGCACCTCAGCGTCGGGGCCAACGTGGCGTTCGGCCTGCCGAAGGGCGCCGACAAGGCGTCGCGCGTCGGCGAGCTGCTCTCGCTCGTGCGCCTCGACGGCTACGAGTCGCGCATGCCGCACGAGCTCTCCGGCGGGCAGCAGCAGCGCGTCGCGCTGGCGAGAGCGCTGGCGCCGCAGCCGGACCTCATCCTCATGGACGAGCCGTTCTCCAACCTCGACCCCGCCGTGCGGGCAGACGTGCGCCGCGAGGTGCGCCAGCTGATCCGCGAGGTCGGCATCACCGCCGTCATCGTCACGCACGACCAGGAGGAGGCGCTCAGCCTCGCCGGTGAGGTGGCGCTGATGATGGACGGCGAGGTACTGCAGGTCGGCACGCCCGAACGAGATCTATACGCACCCGGCCAGCCGCGCCGTGGGCGAGTTCCTGGGCGCCGCGAACTTCCTCGACGGTGAGGTGAAGGCCGGCGTCGTGCTCACGCCGCTCGGCCCCGTGCCGGTGACGGCGAGCTTCGAGGGCACGGCGGACGCCATGCTGCGGGCCGAGGACCTCGTCGTGAGCGAGGCCGGTGGTGCGCCCGCCGAGGTGCTGGACATCGACTACTACGGGCACGACCAGATGATCACGGCGCGCCTGGAGTGCGGGGAGATCGTGCGCATCCGGACGCTAACATCGCCGGTGGCCATCGGGGAGAAGATCGGCGTGCTCGTGAAGGGCGAATGCTTCGTTTTTCCTCGCAAGCCGTGAGTGAGCCGGCGCGATCCTCGGGATACCGAATGCTGCGGGTTGAAACCCGCAGCTTCGTCGTAGAGCCGGCCGAAGAGACGAGATGCCCAAGTCCGTTCGTCCTGAGCTTGTCGAAGGACGCGAGATGCCCAGGAGCGTTCCGGAGTGGCGATGCGGGCGTCGTGGACGAAGAGAGGGCCTTGTGCGCATGACGCCGAGGCGGGGACGCCTCGGCTACGGGGTTCGTGAGTGCGCGAGGTGCCCGAGGGCATCCGGAGCGCCGAAGCGGGCGTCGAGGCAGAGAGGGCCTTGTGCGCATGACGCCGAGGCGGGGACGCCTCGGCTACGGGGTTTGGGGGCGGGTTTGCGTCGGCGATGGACGCATGGAGGCCTTCTCGTGATCTCGTTCCTGCGGCGCCACCCGACGCTGGCGGGCGCGGTGCTGATGTTCGTGGTGCTGGCGGCGGTGTACGGGTTCTCGGTGGACCTGCGGGCTACGCGCGGGGCCTCGATTACGGGGGATGAGCCGTTCTATCTGATGTCGACCGTGAGCCTGATCGACGACGGCAACCTGGACCTGAAGAACCAGTACGAGCGTGAGTCCTATCGCGAGTTCTTCGATAATCGCGACGGCCTGTGGCGCCAGTCGGTCGAGACGAGCGATGGGGCCCTGCTGAGCCCGCACGAGCCGGGCCTGTCCGTGCTCGTGATCCCGGGCTACCTCGTCGACCACCTGCGAGGGGTGCAGGTGCAGCTCATGCTGATCGGGGCGCTGACGTTCTCGCTGGCGTACGTGCTCGTCAGCCGCGAGACCTCGATGCCGCTACTAAGCTGGCTCGTGACGGCGGCGGTGGGCGTGACGGCGACGGCGTTCGTCTACGCGACGGAGATTTACCCCGAAGTGCCCGCGGCGCTCTGTCTCGTCTCGATGATGCTTCTGCTGCAGGCGAAGGGGCGAGGCGCCTGGTCCGGCGTGACGATGGCGCTGCTGGTGACCGCTCTGCTGTGGTTCGGCGAGAAGTACGCACCCCTGGGCGCGATCGCCGGGCTGGCGTACCTGTGGCAGGCGGACGCGCGCGGGCGCGTGACATTCCTTGTGCTCGGCGCGGTCTCCGGCCTGGCCTACGTCTGGTTCCACTATGCCGTGTTCGAGGACCTGACGGCGTACTCGGTGAACACGGTGTACGAGGGCGCCGACGCGGCCAGCGTCCTGGAGTCGCACGTGTCGATCTCGGACCGGGCGTACCGGCTGTGGGGCCTGCTCGTAGACCGGCGATTCGGCATCGGGCGGTGGGCGCCGCTGCTGCTCCTGCTGCCGATGTCGCTGTCGCTGCTGCTGCGGGGCATCCATGGTGCGCAAGGCCGTGCTCGGGCTGATCGCGGCGCAGGTGCTGATCGCGACGTTCGTGGCGATCACGATGATGGGCTGGTGGTTCCCCGGCCGCACGCTCATGGCGATCCTGCCGCTGACGGCGCTGCCGCTGACGCTGCTCATCGCGCGCATGACGTGGTGGGGCAAGGCCGGCGCCGTGCTGCTTGCCGGGCGTGACTGTCGCGTTCACGGTGGCGCTACGCGGTGCGACGGCGACGGGCGAGCCGCGTGTTCCCGGGCGAGGTGACGCTGGCGGTCAACCCGTTCGACATGCGTTTCTGGTTGTTCCGCCAGGCCGGGCACGTGTTCCCGAACTACCAGGCGTGGACGGACACGACGGTGGTGCTCACGGTGGCCTGGCTGACACTGATCGTGAGCTCGATGTGGCTCGTAGCGTGGCGAGAGTACGGCGAGACCCTGCGTGCGCCTGCCGAAGAAGGGCGCTATCGCTGGGCAGCGGGTTCCGGCTGCGGCGCGCCTGAGACGGTCGTTCGCCGGCGGCGCGATGGCGCAGGTTCGCGTGCTGCACGGCCTCCATGATCTCCATCGGCACGCCGGTCTCACGGCCGGTGGCGCAGACGGCGGCGACGTCCTTCGGCAGGCACTTGCCGCCGTAGCCGCGCTCCGGCGTCACCAGCGTGTGGCTCTCGCCGATGCGCCAGTCCTGCAGCCAGAGCCCGCGCGCCTCCTCGAAGTCGACGCCGAAGCCCTCACACAAATCGAAGAACTCGTTGCAGAACGCGACCTTCATGGCGAGGAAGGCGTTTTCCATGTACTTCGCCATCTCGGCCGTCGTGGGCGGGACGATGAAGTGTCGGCGTCCTCGGGGTAGACGCCCGCGTAGAGGTCGCGCACCTGGCTCGCGGCGGGCTCGTAGCCGCCGTAGATGAAGAAGCGGCGGGCGCCGGCGTCCCGGAAGGGGTGGCCTGGCTCCTCGCCCGCGTACTCCGGCACGAAGACGAGGGGCTTGCCCGTCTCGCGGATCAGGCGCTCCGTGGTGCCGAGCGAGACGGTGCTCTCGCAGACGATGGCGATGCGTGGGTTGGCGAGACGCACGACCTCCTCGACGATCGAGGTGTCGCAGGAGCCGTCGTCGCGGGGCGAGGTGGGCACGCAGATGAAGACGAAGTCGGTGTCGACGAGGTCGTTGTGGGTACCGAGGCCCAGGGGAGGGTCGTAGACGGCGATCGGGTTGCCGGGCGCCAAAGACCGACTCGATGTAGTGACCGATGGAGCCGTACCCGGCGATGGTGATCCGCATGTGTGCCCTCCTGGCGAGGTGCGACGCCGGGGCGGAGGGAACGGCGCCGTTCTGCTGGATGGCCTGCGGCACCAGTATGGCGCTCGGCGAGGCCCGCCAGCGTTGACGAACGGTAAGGACTGTCTCAGGCGTCCTGGCCCACGTCGTGGTCGGGGTGGTTGGCGGCGCCGGCCTTCCAGTAACCGTGGGTGTGGATCTGGCCCCGGTCGAAGCCCCGGTCGTCCAGCAGGTGCTTGCGTATGTTGCGCATGGCGCCGGCCTCGCAGCCGACCCAGACGCGGCCGGAGCCCGCAGGCAGCTCGAACTCGCGGATGGCGCTCTCGATGCGGGCGCCGGGCAGGGCGTCGCCGTGATAGAGCCAGGTCACGTCGAGCTTCGCTGGCGATTCGAGGGGCTGCTGCTCGTGCTCGTCCCTGACCTCGACGAAGACGCGGGCCTGCTTGCCGGCGGGCAGGGCTTCCAGGATGGTGCAGAGGCCGGGCAGGGCGGACTCGTCGGCGCCGAGGAGGTACCAGTCTGCTTCGGTATCGATCAGCCATGGGCCGCCGGCACGCCCGGAGACCGCCATGGTGTCGCCGGCCTTGGCGTTGCGCGCCCAGTCGGACGCCAGCCCCTCGCCGTGCAGCATGAAGTCCACCGTGAGCTCCAGGGCTTCCGGGTCCCAGGCGCGCGGCGTGTAAGTACGGCTCGGCGGGAAGCCCTGACCTTCCTTGAGCACCGGGCCGTCCTCGCCCCACTCGGGCAGCACAAGCTGCGATTCGCCGGGCGCCGGGAACATGACCTTGATGTGAGTTGCCGGGCCGGAGGCCGTGAAGCCATCGAGCTCAGGGCCGGTGAACACGACGCGCACGCATCCGGGCGTGACGTGCTCGGCGCTCTTGACGGTGACCACGAGCGGCTTCGGACGGACTCGGCGCGGCGCCTGGGTTTGCTGGTTAGTCATGAGTCCACCTCAGATTTCTAAGACTGGCTGCAGTCTACACGAAATTAGCATGTGCTACTAGTGTGTGTTAGCTCGAGAAATCAACCGGCAGTCAGCAATCAGCTTTCAGCGGTCAAAGGCCCCATCAGTTCGGACAGTGGGGCAAAGAGATGCCGAGGATGGAAAGCCTTGGCTTCGTTGCTTCGCGTGATCGTCGTGAATGCGTGGCCTTCCAGGCAAGACGACCGCAGCCACCCTATCCTGAATAGTGGTGAAGCCTTCTTTTCGGCTGCCCGTAACCTTTGAGGCCCGCCCGCCGATCAAACTGTCGAGAATGCTCTCAGTGACCGAGACGAAATGGGGTCTGGAGCAGGATGCACCGAAAGCGGCCGAGCCATTGGCCGCTCTGGCCGCGCATGACCCGGACGCCTGGCAGTCGCTGTTCGAGCGCTACTACGACAAGATGTACCGCTTCAGCTATGTCCGCACCGGAGACGCCAGCGCCGCCGAGGAGATCGCGGCGGAGGTGTTCGTGGCGGCCGCGAAGGGCATCGCGCGCTACAAGGACACCGGCGCTCCCTTCGCCGCCTGGCTCTATCGCATCGCCCGCAACCTCACGGCCGACCACCTCGACCGCCGCCGCAAGCGGCCCGTCGTGGCCCTCGATGGCGTCGATGTCGCGTCGGGGGCCTGGGACGGCGCCGTCGAGGACGCGGCGGACATCGCCAGGGCGCTGACGGCGCTGACGCGGGAGCAGCAGGAGGTGTTGCTGCTGCGCTTCTTCAGCGATTGCTCCCTGGAGGAGACGGCAGGGCGCGATGGGCAAGAAAGTGAACGCGATCAAGGTGCTGCAGCATCGAGCCCTGGCGGCGATGAGGCGCCAGATGACGCGGGGAGGCCGGACGTGACGCTCTCGTACGAAGACGCGCTGCAGCAGGCCCTCGAAGCCCTGCGCGCGGGCGAGCCGCTCGACAGCGTGCTCGAGCGCTTCCCGGCGCACGCCGAAGCGCTGCGAGACGACATGCGCCTGAGCGAGCGCGTGACCCGGCTCGCGAGCGCGGCGCCGTCGCCTCGCCCCGAGGCACGAGCGACGGCATCGCGACGCATGCTGACGCAGCTCCAGAGCGAACGCGATGCCAAGGCTGCGAAGGCCTGGTGGGCCTTCGGTAGCCTGGGTGTCGCCCGATACGCCATCGCGGCGGCCGTCGTCGTGCTGGCCGTGCTGGGCGGCGGGCTGCTGCTCGGCCGCGGCGGAACGACGGTCGAGGCGGCGACTATCGAAGGTGTCGTGGTGGACAACGAGGGTGGCATGCTCACGGTACAGACGCTCGATGCCCTGGAGCAGGTATCGGTGCCGCCGGATACGCTGGTATCGGACGTGGCGGGGGCTTCGATTGGCCTGAGAGGGCTCGAGGTGGGGCAGGTTGTCGTCATCGACGTGCAGCGGCGTGGCCGAGACGTCATCGCCAAGCGCATCCAGCGCAACGTCGACAGCATCGAGGCGTGGTGCACGGACGACTCGGCGCGATGCCGGGCGCTGTCGGCGAGCCTGGAGAAGGCGCAGCGCCAGTGCGAACGCTCGGCGCTGGCGTGTGTCTTCGCCGTCGAACGCCTGGAGCAGCTACGCCTGCGCGCCACGGACGCTGCCCGGCTAGAGAGCCTGAAGCCGGACTGCCGAGGCGGCGTCGAGGGGGCGTGCCGGCAGGTGGTGATCTTCTGCCGGGAGCACCTGGATATGTGCGGCACCGAGCCGCCGGCGGGCATCTCGGGGACGGATGGGTCTCTGCCGGGCGTTCGCGCCGTCGCCCTCTTGCGCACCTGCCTCCTCGGCAACGATCTGGCGTGCCGGCAGCTGGCGTGGGCCTGCGACCAGTACGAGAACCTGTGCCCCGTCGACGAGCCGCTGCGCCCGGAAGCCTCGCCGCCCTCCACGTCGCAGCCGGCGACGTCGACGCCCGCGGACGTGACCCCGCAGGTGAGGCCCACGGTCTCCTCCGATAGCCGTCCGGCCGCCACCGCTACGCCGGCCCCGGTACGACCAACGGCCACGCCGCAGGTCGTCGACACGCGTCCGACCGCCACTGCGACACCGGCCCGCGATCGCGAGCCGACGGCCACGCCCGCTCGCGACATCGGGACTGTCGAAGCCACGCCGATACGCGACGCGAGCACGCCTGAGGGTGACGGTACGCCCGTGAGTAGCGCCGGTACGCCTGGGAGCGTCAAGGGCACCGCGACGCCGGAGCCCACGCAGTCGCCGGTGGACGGTCGGGGTGGAGATACGGCGCCGAGCGAGCGCTAGCTGCTCGCATCCTGTAGCGGTCACTGCGAGGAGGCGAAAGCCGACGCGGCAATCTCACAGCGTGCACGGGATTCGGATGCGCGATGCGAGATTGCTTCGTCCTCCTCATGTCGTCCTCGCAATGACCAATGCCGACTCTGCCCGGGCGCCCGTAACCTTTGCCCCCGCCGCAGGGATTAAGCCTCCGGACGGGCAATCGGCGCTCGTGATTCACAGGAGGACGGAAGCATGAAACTGAAGTTTGGGATGCTGCTGGCGGGTCTTTTGGTCGCTGTGGTGTCGTTTGGCGTGCTGAGCCCCGTTGGCAGCGCGTCGGCAGAGGACGACCCGGCGATTTCGGGCGAGATCGATGGTGCGTACTTCTATGGCGAAGACGTCGATGCGCCGCACTGGCTGCGCTACAGCATCGTCTACTGCGCCGCGAAGACCATGGGCATCGAGGTCGACCAGGTGAAGTTGGGCCTGCGCGAGGGCAGCAGCCTGAAGGAGATTGGCATCCGTGTCGGCGTCCGGCCGGCGCAGCTGGAGAACGGTATCCTGCGCTGCGAACGCAACGTGCTGGCGCGCCTCGTGAACGCAGGCGAGCTGGAGCCACAGCAGGCGCGCCGGATCATGAACTTCGTGCGCTCCCACATCACCCGCATCATCAACTGGAGCTGGGACGGGCCGGCTGTCGACACGCTGACTTCCGAATAGCAGTAATCCAGCAAACACACATCGGGCGCCGGTCTCTCGCGAGGCCGGCGCTTCGCTTTGGGCGTGACGGAGGCTAGAATCAGGCCACCTCAAGAGACCTTCGATACATCTAGAAACGACGGACGAAATGAAGCGCAGCAACGACCGCATCCTGACGACGCACACTGGCAGCCTGCCCCGCCCCGACGACCTGCGAGAGATGCTGGCAGCGGCGGACCGCGGCGAGAAGCCGGACCCAGCGGTTTTCCAGAAGCGCGTGCGAGAGGCGGTCGCTGAGATCGTGAAGCTGCAGCGCGACGCCGGCGTCGACATCGTCAACGACGGCGAGGTGGGCAAGCCGGGCTACTCGACCTACATCAAGGACCGCTGCACCGGCTTCGAGGGCCAGTCGCGCTCATCGATGGTGCAGGGCGAGGGCAAGGACTTCCCGGAGTGGGCGGCGCGTCGGGCGGCCGGTGGCGCCCCGGGCTTCGCGCGTCCGACCTGCAACGGCCCCATCGCCTGGAAGGACTTCGACGCGGTCAAGCGCGACATCGAAAACCTGAAGGCGGCGACGGCTAACTCAGGTGCCGAGGAGGTGTTTATGTCGGCGGCGTCGCCGGGCGTGATCGCGATCTTCCTCACGAACGACTACTACCCGTCGCAGGAGGCTTACCTCGAAGCGATCACGAACGTGATGCGCGATGAGTACAAGGCGATCGTGGACGCCGGTTTCACGCTGCAGCTCGACTGCCCGGACCTGGCGATGAGCCGGCACAACCGCTACTCCGACAAGAGCCTGAGCGAGTTCCGCAGCACAGTCGAGATGCACGTCGCGGCGGTGAACGAGGCAACGAAGGATATCCCGCCGGAATCGATGCGCCTGCACCTGTGCTGGGGCAACTACGAGGGCCCGCACCACCTGGACGTGCCGATGAAGGACATCATCGACATCGTGCTGAAGGCGCGGCCCGTGGGCCTTTCGTTCGAGGGCGCCAACCCGCGCCACGAGGGCGAGTGGCGGGTGTGGCAAGAGGTGAAGCTGCCGGCGGACAAAGTGCTGATCCCGGGCGTGATCGACTCGACGACGAACTTCGTCGAGCACCCGGACGTTGTGGCGGACCGCCTGAAGCGCTACGCCGAGATCGTAGGCATCGAGAACGTCATCGGCAGCTCGGACTGCGGTTTCGGTACCTTCGCCAACTCGAACAACGTAGACCCGCGCATCGTCTGGGCCAAGCTGCGGTCGCTATCGGAGGGCGCAGCGCAGGCGACGCGAGAACTCAAGGCGTAGATCTAGCCGTCAGTTGATCGGTTTAGTAGTCGATTAGGAGTAAAGAAGTGGCAATCGTACTGGCTCGGTTCAAGGTAGCGGACTACGACAAGTGGAAGGCAGTCTTCGAGTCGAAGGCGGAGATGCGCAAGACATATGGCTGCCTCGGCACCCACATCTTCTACAACGCCAAGGACCACGGCGACGTGATCATCAATCTGCAGTGGGACACGGAAGAGAACGCATTGAAGTTCCAGACCTCGGACGAGATCAAGCAGGCGATGCAGGAAGGCGGCGTCACGGGTCCGGCCGACTTCATCTTCCTGGAGGACGGTGGCCGCACGCCGAGCTAGCCTGCAGGCGGTAGGATAGCTCTATGGACTGGCGATTGCGCATCGAGGTAGACGAGCAGGTACTGACGGGGAAGCCCGTCATCAAGGGTACGCGTATCGCGGTTGAGCTGGTCGTTGAGCTTCTGTCCCAGGGCTGGAGTGAGGCTCAGATCCTCGCCAGCTATCCAAACCTCACGTCGGATGATGTACGGGCCTGCCTCGCCTACGCCAGTGAGGTGCTTCGAAGCCAGAGGGTCTACCCGTTGCGGGCCTAGAGCACAGTGCGCATCCTTGCCGATGAGAACGTTCCAGGCATGATCGTTGCAGCCCCCCAGGAGGGAAATGACGTGACCTGGATTTTAGAAGTGGCTCCGCAGAGCCCAGAATCCAGTGGTTCTCGCGATGGCGCAGGCGGAGGGCCGGGTCCTCTTAACCTTCGACAAGGACTTTGGGGAACTTGCATTCAAGGCCCGGCTACCGGCTACATCCGGTGTCATTCTCGTCCGGGCCATGGCGCCAAGCCCGGATGAACTCTCAGCTCTTGTCGTGAGTACGATCGATGCGAGACAAGACTGGGCGGGGCAGTTCTCTGTGATCGAGAACGACACCGTCAGGATGACTCCTCTCCCGGCAGATCGGTGAGCAATAAGAAACGCACCGCCTAGGCGGTGCGTCCTTGTTTGTGGGTCTGGGGTCTAAGACTAGGTCTTCGTGCCGACCAGCTCGCCGGCCTCGATGTAGGCCTCGCCGAGTGACTTGTAGGTGTCGGTCTTGCCATCGTGGGTGACCTTGTACTCAAGGTTGCGCCCGTCGCCGAACACCTCGAAGATCTCCGCCTTGCCCTTCGGCCCTTCTACCACTGCCACCGGTGCGTCGTCTGCCATCGGTCGTCCCTCCTATGTAGATGCTGCGCTTTGCGCCTTCAATACCTTGGCGGAGCAATCTTATTCAAACCGGAGACCGTGCGAAAGGGGCCAGATGGCCTTTTCCCTAACGTTTACCCGAAGGTGAGCGTAGAAGGCGGACCGCAGTTGCGAGATTGTGAGCCTACTGACCGCCGGACAGTGACTATCGCCACGCTTCACCGCCGATAATCGGTGCAGCAGCGAGCCCTGCCGCTATTTATGACTTGAAGGAGCACAGAAGTGTCGTTAGCAGATGAGATAACTGCCACCGAGAAGAAGTTCTGGGAGGCGATGAAGGCCAAGAATCCGGAGGTTGCCGCCCAGATGACGGCGGCGCACAGCGTCATCGCAGGGGCGTCCGGCGTTGCCGTCATCGACCCGGGCGATGATGAGCCAGATGCTTTCGGGAGCGACGTGGACGCTGGAGTCCTACGAGTTCGAGGACGTCCAGGTGCAGGAGTTGGATCCCGACACCGCCATCATCGGCTACAAGGTCACGGAACAAGTCACCGTAGATGGCGCACCGCTTTCGTTCACCGCCTTCGATACCTCGGTCTGGCACCGTCGTGATGGGCAGTGGACTTGCGCGCTGCACACCGAATCGCTGCAAGGCGATTCGTTCGGGCGAGACCGGCGCTGAGCTCCGCCGATCCCGGCCTGGTCCGCAGTTGCTATGATGCGCCCGAACTGAGGGAAGGGGGCCGACGCGATGAACCTCGATGCCGAGACGCTGCTGCACATGTTTCGCTCCATGGTGAAGATCCGGGAGTTCGAAGAGGCTGCCGGCCGGATGGCGGAGCAGGCGAAGATCCCGGGCGCCGTGCACCTCTACGTCGGCGAGGAGGCTGTCGCCGTGGGCGTCTGCACGGAGCTCAACCCGGCTGACGCCATCGCCAGCACGCATCGAGGCCACGGGCACTGCATCGCCAAGGGCGGCGACGTGAAGGCGATGTTCGCGGAGCTGTACGGCCGGGCGACGGGCTACTGCCACGGCAAGGGCGGCTCGATGCACATCGCCGACCTCGACCTCGGCATCCTGGGCGCCAACGGCATCGTCGCCGGCGGTGCGCCGATGGCGATGGGCGCCGCCTTCGCCTCGAAGTACAAGGGCGACGGCACCGTTTGCGTCCTGTTCTGCGGCGACGGCGCCACGAACGAGGGCGCCTGGCACGAGGCGATGAACTTCGCGGGGCTGTACCAGCTGCCGCTGGTGACCGTGATCGAGAACAACCACTGGGGCGAGTTCAGCCGCCAGGAAGCCCAGGCGCCGATCGCGGAGCTGTACGTGCGGGCGCAGTCCTACGGCATGCCCGGCGTGCGCGTCGACGGCCAGGACGTGCTCGCGGTGAACGCGGCGGCGCGCGAGGCGATCGACCGGGCGCGCAGCGGCGGCGGCCCCAGCATCGATCGAGTGCGACACCTACCGCTTCTACAACCACATCGGCAAGAGCGAGATCGACCCGCGGCCCAAGGACGAAGTGGCGCACTGGCGCGCCCGTGACCCGATCGAGATCCTGCGCGCCGTGCTGGTCGAGACGCGCGATTACGAGCAACGAGGGCGCCGAGCGCATCGTCGAGGAGGTGCGCCGCGAGATCGAAGACGCCATCGCGTTCGCCGAGGCGAGCCCGCTGCCGGACCCGGGCGACCTGCTGAAGGACGTGTATACGGTTGCGTAGAGGCGGGTGAATGGCGCCGAGGCTGGAAAGCCTCGGCTACCGTTTCGTAGGCTCGGCTATCAGCCGTGGCTCTAGAGATACAAGATGACGAACGACCCGGTGCGCGTTGCTGCTGACGAGATGTGGAAGGCCTACCTGGAGGTGCTTCCGGAGTCCGAGCGCCAGCGCGACTACTTCGAGGCGTTTCAGTTCGGCGCCGGGCGGGAGATGGCGAACCAGCTCGCGCGCCTGGTGCTCGACGGGATCAAGACGGCGACGTCTGACCTGATCTGGCACATCGACTTCCAGAACAAGCCGCGCTGGCAGGTCGGCGACGAGCACGTGGTGCTCAACGGCAACTGGCTGCCGGTGTGCGTGATCCGGACGACGGAGCTGGAGGTCAAACCCTTCGGCGAGGTCGACGAGGCGTTCGCCTACGACTACGGCGAGGGCGACCGCACGCTGCAGTGGTGGCGGGAGCACGTCTTCGCCTGGTACGCGCGACAGTGCGAGATGATGGGCATGGAGCCCTCGTACGAGATGCCGTTGCTGTGCGAGCGCTTCGAGGTCGTCTTCGCGCCCGGGAGCATGGCGGCGATTTGAGAGTACATAGGGGCAGACAGCATGCAGGCATACAGACAGCTTGTTCGTTCATGCCCGAATGCTCGTATGCCCGAATGCCCGTATGTAGGAGGACACGATGCCTGAGATCGGCTACCTGGAGGCGATTAACCAGGCGCTGCACGAGGAGATGGAGCGCGACACGAACGTGTTCATGGCCGGCATCGATATCGCCGAGCGCGGCGACGTGTTCGGCGCGACGCAGGGCCTGTACTCGAAGTACGGCAAGTCGCGGATCATGGACACGCCGATCGCCGAGAACGGGATCATCGGCCTCGCCATCGGGTCGGCGGCGCGCGGTCTGCGACCCGTGGTCACGATCATGTTCATGGACTTCATCGGCGTCTGCTTCGACCAGATCCTCAACCAGATGGCGAAGATGAAGTACATGTACGGCGGCAAGGTGAAGCTGCCCCTCGTCGTGCTGACCAACGCCGGCGCCGGCACCAGCTCGGCGGCGCAGCACTCTCAGAGCCTCGAAGTCCTGCTGTGCCACATCCCGGGCCTCAAGGTCGTCATGCCCTGCGACGCCGTACGACGCGAAGGGCCTGATGAAGGCGGCGATCCGGGAGGACAACCCGGTGTTCGTGGTGCAGCACAAGCGCCTCGGCCGCATCCGCGAAGAGGTGCCGGAGGGCGACTACGAGGTGCCGATCGGCAAGGCCACGCGTCGTGCGCGAGGGCAAGGACATCACGATCGTCGCCACGTCGTACATGGTGCACGAGGCGCTGGCGGCGGCCGACCGCCTGAAGGAGCGCGGCATCGAGGCCGAGGTGGTCGACCCGCGCACGCTGGTGCCGCTGGACATCGAGACGATCGTGGCGTCGGTGCAGAAGACGCATCGCGTTGTCGTGGCGCACGAGGCGGTGCGGTTCTGCGGCATCGGCGCCGAGATCGCCTCGCAGATCACGGAGCAGGCCTTCGACTACCTCGATGGCCCGCCGATGCGCATCGGTGCGCCCTCCAGCCCGGTGCCGTACAGCCCGGCGCTGGAGAAGGTGTGGGTGCCGGGCGTCGACGAGATCCTCGAAGCCGCGAACACGCTGGTGGGAGCCTGACGTTTCGCATGCCGAGCAACATCTTCGCCATGGCACCCTGAGCCTGTCGAAGGACGTGAGCATCGCAGCGTGCTCGAAGCGCTCTTGTGCCTTCGACGAGTCGGCGTGCTTCGACAAGCTCAGCATGCCTTGTTGCGGTTCCAGTGCTCGTCGTTGGGCTGGAGCGATGCGGTAACTTCGGCCTGTCAGGGAGGAGCTTAGGCATGGCCAGCGCGATCTACCTGCCGAAAGTCGGCATGACGATGGAAGAAGCCACGCTCACGAAGTGGGTGCAGGCGGACGGCGCTGAGGTCAAGCGCGGCCAGGTGATCTTCGAGATGGAGACCGAGAAGGTGCAGATGGAGGTCGAAGCCGACGGCGACGGCTGCCTGAAGCAGCTCGTGCCGGAGGGGGCGCAGCTCCAGCCCGGCAACGTCGTCGGCTGCCTCCTGGCGCACGGGCGAAGAGGTGCCGCAGTCGCTGCTCGACCAGGTCGCGGCGCAGTCCGGCGGCGTGCCGGCGATGTCGCAGTCGACGGCCGCCGAGGCCGCAGCGACCTCACCCGATGCCCCGCGCACCGCCGTTCGAGATGCCTTCGGCGGCCGCCGGGGATGATGCGCATCTCGCCGGTGGCGCGCCGCCTGGCCGACGAGAACGGCATCGACGTGCGCACCCTGACCGGCTCGGGCCCGAGCGGCCGCATCGTCGAGCGCGACGTGCAGAAGGCAATTGAGGCGAAGGCTGCGGCGCCGGTCCAGCCCGCCACGCCCGTAGCAACAGACGCGCCGCCGCCCCTGGCGCTCCGGTGCCTCGCCGCGCGATGGTGGCCCTACACGGGGCCGGAGCCGCGTGATCGGCCAGCGCATGCACGAGAGCCTGGCGTCGATGGCGCAGCTCACGCTGACCAGCGAGACGGCCGGTGGACGAGGCGACGAAGATGCTGCACGGCCTCAACCGCGAGTGGCGCAAGGACGGCGTCGTCGTGACCCTGACGGGGCTCATCGTCAAGGCGTGCGGGCTGGCGCTGCGAGAGCACCCGGAGCTCAACGCGCGACTGGACGAGGCGGCCGGCGTCATCGTGCAGGAGCCGGAGGTGAACGTCGGCGTGGCCGTGTCGCAGGAGGCGGGGCTGATCGTGCCCGTGGTGCGCGGCGCCGACAGGCTATCGCTGAAGGAGCTGGCGGCGCAGATGCAGCAGCAGTTGATCAAGGCGCGGGAGGACCGCCTGAGCGTCGAGGACGTGCAGGGCGGCACGTTCACGGTGACCTCGCTGGACAGCACGGTCGTGGATGCCTTCACGCCGATCATCAACCCACCCCAGGCCGCGATCCTCGGCGTCGGGCGGCTTGCGGGACGTCGCTGTGTTCGAGGGCGGTGAAGTCGTGAAGCGCCAGGTGACAACGCTGAGCCTGACGATCGACCACCGGCTGACGGACGGCACGCCGGGGGCGCGTTCCTCGGTCGCGTGGCGGAGCTTCTGCAGCGCCCGTACCTGCTGATGTAGGCTCCGGCGACCCTCCCTCGGACCGGCCCATCCACGTCGACGCGATCTCGCAGATAGGCTGATGTCCCTGGAGCTGAGCCGGGCGACAACACTTGGGACGTGCACCTCCACCGTGCCTAACCACCGTATGGCACCGCGTCTCGATAAGGAGCCGCCGGTGGCAAACACGCGGCCCGCACCGGCGGTTCAAATATTTCTTAGTTGACTATTTCGTTATGCGCAGATAGCGTGGTCTCTGACAAGAGGCCCCATTGGCAGGCTCTTGTCGCCCCCAAAGGGCCACTGACATGCGATGTGTCAGCTTTCGGTGTCGCCTGAGACACCGTCTCCCCTCTCTTACAAAGCCATCTCGGTCCACGTCGCAAGCGGACGCTGTCGGCGGCGGTCCGCCGCGACGCTGCCTCCTGCGGCATGAGGGCTTGTCCGCTCACACAGGGGAGCTCCCCGGATTAAGGCTATCGGAAGCCAAGTACACCCGAAGTTCGGCCTGACCGGCATCGAGCTCGTCTTGGCACCTAATGAGGTTGACATCAGCAATGTTGAAGCGCAAGCCGAAGCCTTACGCCAGAGGTTTCTAAAGCCGCTCGCTCATCGTCCTCGCGGCACTCGTAGGGGCCTGTCGCAATCCCTGCCGCGACCGTGTTGCGGAGGAACGCACGATGCAACAGTGGAAGCGATGCTGGAGACCCAGCGCCAGAACGTTCAAAACAGAGATCAGCTCTATACTTCATACGCCTTACACAGACGGCGCGGGAGGGACGAGGACCGTGCCGACAGCGACATCGTCCAGCCTGGCCGGCGTCAGGCTCGTGCCGACGGCAACGGGCGCGGTGCCGGGATCGCTGGGACGCCGCTGGCCACTTGTGCGCCAACCGCGATAGGCTGCGGTGCCAGACAGCCTTCGCTACCGATAGGCAGCGGGCCGACGCCGCCGCCGGTGGCCCCGGCAACCCAGTCCGCCGTACCGACAGCGCCACCTACGGCAACCGGCATCGTCGGGAGCGTCCCGGTGGCCACGGCAACAGCCACGCAGGTGAGCACAGCGACGCCTACGCCCGCAACCGTCAATACCGCGACGCCTACGCCCACCACCGTCAATACGGCGACGCCAACGCCGACACCCGTGAATACGGCGACACCGACGGCGACACCGATCCCGGCCTACATCTACGGCTACGTCACCAAGACGTCCGGCAACTTCGACGTGGCATGCGGGAACTGCGACGTGCTGTTCATCGACGGCGCAGGAAACCGGTTCGGGGTCACGTCCACGGCGAGCGCGACCTACGGCGCCTACCTGCCTCCCGGCCTGTACGATCTGTATTCCTCTTGCCCGAGCGGGCTGCTGCCGGTGGAGTACCCAGACTTCACGGTGACTCTGGACCCGGGCGACAACACGGGCGACATCTACGTCGCGACCTGCCCGTGATTAGCGCTCGGGTCCGCTACGACTCTGACGTTCCAACCCTGATCCGTTTGCAAGTCGCTCTAATTTATCTGGAAGAAATGCAACATTGACTGTCTCGAAACGACAAAGTTTCGTGACCGGAACGGACATGGGCCTCCAATGGCAGGCCCGTGCAGCCGCGGGCGGCTGGCTCCCGAGCCAGCTTCAAGATGTCGCAAGAACATCGACTCCCCTTCTTCAAGCCATCCTTGGTCTAAGCGGAGATTCGTTTCTGCGTGCGATTCGAGCACCAGTTGCTGATTTTCCTATGGGGAGTACACATGAAGCAGCGTTCGGGCCTTATCTTTCTCGTCTTCGCGACGTTGCTGGGCGTGTCCTGCTTCGGGGTGTGTGCCAGTAGCACGCCTCTATACCGTGCCGATATTCAGTACGGCTACGCGTGGTCTGCCACCGGTGGCACGATCGAGGCGGTGCCCGCGGGTACGTCGATCATCTTCGACGGCTACAACCGCGTGGTCGCATCGCCCGCCACGATCAATAGCAGTCAGACGGCGATTCTCTATATCGATGCCAGCGAAGAAGACCTGTTTCACCGGCCGGAAGCCAAGGCAGTGACCAACAGCGCCGGCAAGTTCGGGGACGTCAACTCGTCTCGCGCCGGCGGGCTCGTGAACAGCTATGTCGCTTATCGCCCCCCAGCGGGTATCACGGCGCCGACGATTTTCGAGGTCTCCGTCAAGATCACCAACCCTGAGGGCCTATCTATACTCAAGACGGCGCAGATTACCGTGGACCCCGCGTCGCCTGGCACTACGGGTGTCATCTCGCCGACGACGCAGGTGGGCGTACAGGCCGGCCAGCCGGCAACAGCAGTCGCCCCGACAACGCAGGCGGCCGTTCCGACAACCCAGGCCGCAGCCCCGACAACCCAGGCCACGGCACCGACCGCGACATCCGTACCACCGACGGCGACCTCGGTACCGCCTACTGTGACACCGTCACCCACCGTGACGCTGCCACCGGTGAACACGGCGTGCCCGCCGGTGACTCAGTTGCCGGTTCAAGTCTCGGCCCCCAACGGCTCCGTGGGGCTGGCGATCACGGGCGGGCCCGGATCGACGTTCCGAGGCGGTGAGTGTGCCATCCTCTGCTACTTCTCCGAGATCAACGGCGAGTTTGAGCTCACGGCCGGCGGCATCGCTATCCGGTCCGGTGTCGATGACGGCACGGGCGAGTGCTTCACGCTGACGCTGCAATACGGCGGCGTCCAGGGCGACCCGCCTGCGGACCTGCTCATCCACATCGATTCGATTTCACAGTTTGAACCGACGTTCGTGGAACTTCGGCTTACGCTCACGTTCTAGCACCGAAGCGCGATCGCGGAACGAGCGTAGGAGAGTGCCGGGCTGACCCGGCACTCCGCGCGCGCAACGGATATTCGCCCGGCGTGTCAAGGAGGATGGACCCATGAAACCGCAGATCTTTGTCCTCGTGGTCGCGCTGATCACTCTAGCGTCCGCGGCCTGCATTACCGTGAACTCGACGCCCGCGGCTACGCCGACGCCGCGAAGCGTCATCGTAGGGGGGCAGCCGGGTGGCGTGACCGTTCCGACGACGCAGGCAGGTCAGAGCACATCCGTCACGCAGACCGCACCGGCGTCTCAGACGGGTGCCACTGCTCCGGCAGTTGTCGTCCCGGCCACACTAGCGCCGGCGACCGCCGCCGCGACGATGCAGGCAGCGGCCCCGGCGGGCCAGCCGGCGTTTCCAGGCTTGACGGGAAGCGGTGCGCCTTCGGCGTGTCCGGCCCTGGTGCCCTTGCCGGTGCAAGTCCAGTCGGCGACCGGCGCAGTTGGCCTCGCCATGACGGGTGGCGATGGCAGCCACCATCGCGACGGTGAGTGCGTTGTCCTCTGCTATTTCGCGAAGGCTGGTGTGGAAATCAAGCTCACGGCCAGCATCCCGGCCGGTATCCCAGCAACGGTGCTACGCCAGGGGCTCGACGACGGCCTGGGCGAGTGTTTCCTGCTGAGGCTTCCCGTGCTCAAGGCCACCGGCGGCGCAATCCCCTTCGGCATCGAGATCGAGGCCGTATCGGCGACCGCACCCGAGTCGGGGCTCCTGGGCATCGACATCGCGCCGTAGCCGCGTTGCTTCGGCGGCGTTGAAGGCTTCTTAACACCAGCGGCGCGGCCTGTCTGTTAGCATCGTGCGCGTGTGGGCCGGCAGCCCTGGTGAGGAAGCGGGAGTTTGCGAGCGCTCTTTCCAGCCTTTGGTGTCGTAATTGCGGTCGTGGCCGTGTTCGTGCTGTCGCGCGGCGATGGTTCCGACTCGCAGCTCAGGGTGTCGAATGCGGGCCTGGTGGCCGACGTGGCGCAGCAGGCGGTCGCGGTCGCGTCGACCACGGTCGCACCGACGGCGACGCCAGGCCTGTGCCCCTACTGTGACCAGGACCCGGAACGCTGGCGTGACCTGACGGACGTGGCGCCGCCGGAGCTACTCGGCACCTCGGCGGTGCTCATGGAGGGCAGCTGCGGCGAGGTGCTGTTCGGTCAGAAGTGGCGCGAAGAGCGGGAGCCGGCCAGCCTGGCCAAGATCGCTACGGCGATGGTCGTGGCGGACAACGCCAACCTCAGCGACGTCGTCGACATCCAGATCAGCGGCTGGGACCTCTCGGTCGAGAACGAATCGACGATCATGGGCCTCGAGCCCGGCATGCGCCTCAGCGTCGAAGAGCTCTTGTACGGGCTGCTGCTCTCGTCCGGCAACGACGCGGCGCTGGAGCTGTCGCGCTACCTGGGAGGCGAGGACAAGGTTGTAGCCCTCATGAACCAGCGCGTCGCCGAGCTTGGGCTGACGGACACGCAGCTCAAGAACAGCCACGGCCTCGATGCGCCGGGCGCCCACACGACGCCGTTCGACATGGCGGTGCTGGGCCGGGCCCTACTGCAGTACCCGATGCTGCGCGAGATCGTGAGCACGCAGCGCCGCGAGGAGCCCTGGCACGACCACGGCGAGATCTGGAACGGCAACTACCTGCTATACATCTACGAGGACGCCATCGGGGTGAAGACGGGCTATACGGAGGGCGCCGGCTGGAGCATCGTCTCGGCGGCGCAGCGCGACGGTCGCCTGCTCATCGCCAGCGTGTTCGACAGCGCCGACATCTACTGGGACTCCATGCGCCTGTTCGATTGGGCGTACGAGAACACGGAGAGCCCCTGCGGGTAGCGCGTTGATCGAGAGAACCGGGAACCGAGAGCATCTGCCCGGTAGCCAACTAGCCTCAAAGGGCAAAGGGCAAAGGGCAAAGGGCAAAGGGCAAAGGGCAAAGGGCAAAGGGCAAAAGGCCTAAGGCCTAAGGCCAGTTGTTCTTTGTTCCTCGTTGTTCCCGGTGGGGCGGACTAGCGCGGCCCGCCTGATATGCTCTTCCCAAGAAGATGAGCCCGGACATGAAGCTCGTGATCGCTGGTGCCCTGCTGCTGGTTGCGCTTGCGTTCTTCTTTTTCGGCCAGTCGCTCGTGAACGCGCCGGACGAGGCCTCGAACGCGACGCCGACGCCCACCGCCTACGTGCGCTCTCTCGATTCCTTCCCGGGTTGACGATCCTTCTACAGGAGGAGTTGCGCCATGGACAGCCGCGTCGAAGCCTTTTGCATACCGGAGGGTGAGCACGTCGACCTCTCGGAGCGCCCCACGCGCGTCGACCCGATCTACAAGTCGAAGAAGGACTACAAGAAGCAGCTCAAGGACCAGGTGGAGGACCTGAGCAAGCTCCAGCGCAAGTTCTACGCATCGGACACGTATGCGTTGCTGCTGATCTTTCAGGCCATGGACACCGCCGGCAAGGACGGCGCCATCCGCCACGTCATGTCCGGCGTGAACCCGCAGGGCTGCCAGGTCACGAGCTTTGGGCATCCGAGCCCGACGGAGCTGGACCATGAGTTCTTTTGGCGCACGAGCCAGCACCTGCCGGAGCGAGGCCGTATCGGCATCTTCAACCGCTCCTACTACGAAGAGGTGCTCATCGTCCGTGTGCATCCCGACATCCTGCAGGCCGAGAACCTGCCGGACGAGACGATCAACGGCGACATCTGGAGCCAGCGCTACGACTCGATCAACGACCACGAGAAGCATCTGCATCGCAACGGCACGCGCATCATCAAGTTCTTCCTCCACCTCTCGCGCGACCAACAGCGCAAGCGCCTGCTCTCGCGCATCGACGACACATCGAAGAACTGGAAGTTCAGCCCGGCAGACATCAAGGAGCGCCAGCACTGGGACGAGTACATGACGGTTTACGAGAAGTGCCTCAGCGCCACAAGTACGAAGGACGCGCCGTGGTACGTGGTGCCGGCGGACGACAAGAAGAACGCGCGTCTCTTCGTCTCCCGCATCATCCTGAACACCCTGGAGGGCCTGGACGTGCACTATCCCGAGGCGGATGAGCAGGTCATGGCGGAGATGCAGGACGTCCGGGAGCGCCTGGTTTCCGGCGCGCTCTAGACTGCGTCAGGCCGGGGGAGCAGTCGCGAGCGTAAGAGGCTAAAGAGCAGCGCGGCGATGAAGAAGCCCGTTGCCGTGAGCACGATCATGCCGCCGGCCGCCAGGTCGGTGTGCCAGGAAATGTAGAGGCCTACCACGCCCGCTGCCGCCCCGAGCGCGGCGCCTAGCGGCATCATCCTGCCTACGTCGTCCACCAGCAGGCGGGCCGTCGCGGCCGGCGTGACGAACATCGCCAGCACCAGGATGTTGCCGACCGCCCGCAGCGAGATCACGATCGTCATCGTGATCAGCAGCAGCAGCACCGTATCGAGCCAGAACACCGGCAAGCCGAGCGACTGCGCCATCTCGCGGTCGAAGGACGCGAGGACGAGAGCGCGCCGAAGGCCGATGCCCAGCGCCAGGGCGATGCCGCCTACGACGATGCTGAGGTAGATGTCCCCGTTGGTCACGGCCAGGATGTCGCCGAAGAGGATGTTCGTGAGGTCGCGCGTGTAGCCCTCCGTCGTGCTGATCAGGACGACGCCGAGGGCGAAGAAGGCGGCAAACACCACACCGATCGCCGTGTCTTCGCGGATGCGGCGGGTGAGTGAGAGGCTGCTGATCGCCATCGCCGTAAGTACGCCGAACCCTGCGGCGCCGATCACGAGCGAGACGTTCGCCAGGAAGGCGATGACGATGCCCGGGAACACGGCGTGCGTGATCGCGTCGCCCACGAAGGCCATGCCGCGCGTGACCACGTACGTGCCCAGGAAGCCCGCCACGGCGCCGACGATGACGACCTCGATCAAGGCGAGCTGCATGAAACGGAAGTCGAGAGGGTCGAGCAGCCAGTCGAGCATCAGTGCGGCGCCTCGTCGTGGTGATGGATGTCGCCGAGGAGGTGGGCCTGCAGGTGCTCGTCCGGGCGCGAAGTGAAGGTGTATGCCGTACGCCTCTCGCAGCACGTCCTCGGTGAGCACGTCCTCGACCGTCCCGTAGCCGACGAGGTGCTGGTTGAGCACACAGAGGTTGTCGCACATGGCGGCGGCCTGCGTGAGGTCGTGCGTGGCCATGACGATGGTCTTTCCCTCGCGGTGGAAGCCGCGCAACAGCTCGATAAACAGCTCCTGCGTCTGGGGGTCGACGCCGTTCATGGGCTCGTCCAGGAGGAGGATGTCGCCTCGCTGGGCCAGCGCCCGCGCGAAGAACACGCGCTGCTGCTGCCCGAACGACATCTCGCCGATGTTCGAGTTGCGGCGGTGCAAGAGGCCGACGAGGTTGAGAGCCCACTCCGCGGTCTCGCGGTCCTCGCGCCGTACCGGTCGCAGCCAGCCCGTGTGGCGAATGCGGCCCATCATGACGACGTCCCAGGCGCGCACGGGCACGTCGAGGTCGATCTGGCGGCGCTGCGGCAGGTAGGCGAAGCGGTCGCGGGCCCGGTTGGGGTCGAGGCCGCCAATCGTCACCTCGCCGGACGCCAGGGGCACCACGCCGAGGATTGCCCGAAGCATCGTGCTCTTGCCGGAGCCGTTGGGGCCGATGAGCCCGACGAAGGTGCCCGCCTCGATGCCGACGCTGACGTTGTCTAGGGCCAGGCGGTCGCCCAGGCGCACCGAGACGCCCTGCAGGCGCACCGCGGTAGCTGTCTGTGTGGCGTCTAATTGAGGCGTTGTCTCAGTTGCCATGATGACACTATATCTCAGCTACACGGTTTCGTCCCATGATGCGCCGGAAACATCGCGAGTTTGAGACAGTCTTCAGCGCCCGCGCCCCGTAAGCTTGATCTGTGTTTCGTATCTTCCCGTTGTTCACCGCTGCGGCGGTGCTCCTGAGCGCCTGCATCACGATCCAGCCGCAGCAGGTCGAGATCACGCCGGGTACGGTGTCGCCGCAGATCGAGGGCGCTCGATGGCCGCAGACGCCGATCGCCTACTGCACCGTGCGGGACGAGCAGGCGGGCTACGAGGACTACGACACCTTCGTCGCGCTCACACAGCGTGCGATGGCCGCCTGGGCCGTGCCGACGACCTACGAGGGCGACTGCGCCGGCGGTATCGTCGGCGACGACGGCACGAACGAGGTCGGCTGGGGCGAACTCGGCGAAGCGCCGGGGACCCTGAACGAGGCTGGCAACACGAACATCCGCTATCGCACGACGCCGGGGGGCGGATCGCCGGACATCATCGAAGCTGACATCACGATCGAGCGCGAGCCCGCGCGTGGCCGGAGCACCGAGGAGTGCCTGTACACGACACTCCTGCACGAGACCGGTCACCTCTTCGGCGTGCCCCATCTCGAGCAGGGGACAGTGATGTCGCCCGTTATCGAAGATTGCCTGCAAGAGCTCACGCCCGCCGACCGTGCTTCGCTCGCCACGCTGTACTGAGAACTGGGGCGAAACGCCTATAATTCAACCTGGGAGGTGTCGCCATCACTACTCGCTACGTCCGTGGTATGCCGGGCCAGAGCTGGCAGCCGGACCGGTCAGACATCCTCGATATCCTGCGCGAGGCGCGCGTTGAGGAGGAGGCGCTGCTGGCGGCGGGCTCCAACTACGTCTTCCTGCTGAAGATGGACCATGAGGTCGCGGGCGAGGGCTACGCCGTCTACAAGCCCCAGCGCGGCGAGGCGCCCCTTCACGACTTCCCCACCGGCACCCTGTACAAGCGCGAGTTCGCCGCTTACCTGGTGAGCGAAGCGCTGGGCTGGCACCTGGTGCCCCCCACGATCGTGCGCGAAGAGGGCCTGGACATGGGCCTCGGTATCCTGCAGCTGTTTGTGGTGCACGATCCGGCCCGCCACTTCTTCAACCTGCGCGACGGCCGCGAGGCCGAGATGCAGCGCATCGCCGTGTTCGACTGGCTGTGCAACAACGCGGACCGCAAGGGTGGCCATTGCCTGGTCGACGCGGGAGATCGTATGTGGTGCATCGACCACGGCATCGCGTTTCATTCGGAGGACAAGCTGCGCACCGTGATCTGGGACTACCAGGGCATGCCGGTGCCGGAGCACCTCCTGGACGACGTGCGCCACTTCGCCGAGATGCTCCAGGAGGACACCGAGATCCGGGCGGAGCTTTCGGAGCTGCTGCTGCCGCACGAGATGGTGCGCCTGATCGAGCGCGCGTCTGAGATCGATGAGCGCCGGGTGTTTCCACCGCCGCCACTGCATCGTCCCTACCCCTGGCCGATGATCTAAACGTTCGCCCCTAACTCCTAAGAGAGGCGCCTGCTATCATTTTCACAGATGCTCGATAAAATCCTCAGTCCGTTCATCGGCTACTGGTACTGGGCCCAGGACCGCGAAACACCCCTGACGAAGGCGCTGGCCCTCGGCGCGCCGCTTGTTGTGTTCGGCCTTGTGCTCTACTTGCTGTTCGGTCGTGGCGGCGGCGACGACACCGCGCTGTTGCCGGACGTTACCAGCACGCAGGGGAACATCGCGGCCAGCACGGCGACGGTACCGACGACGGTGATCGCCACGCAGCCCGCCACGGCGGCAACGCAGCCTGCCGCCACCGGCGCGCAGCCCGGGGTATCGCCGACGACAGCGCCCGCCAGTACCGCCCAAGTTGCCCCGACGGCGTTCTCGCAGGAGCGCTACAAGGTGGTGTCCGGCGACACGCCCGGCGGCATCGCCGAGAAGGTTGGCGTGCCGGCCGCTTCCCGTGACGCGTGGATCGAGGAGATGCTGGCGCTCAACGGGGTCTCTGCCAACACGCTCCAGATCGGCCAAGAGCTGATCCTGCCGCCCTTCTAGTCCCAACGGCTTCGACAAAGTGCGCGCGCGTGTGAATAATCACGTGTACAACTCAGGCTGCTCGTGACGGTTCGGAGGCGATTTTGGGTGTAGGGAAGCGCGGTGCGATTCTCCTGGGCATGGCCGTGTTGGTCCTTGCGGCCGTAACGGGCATCGCGTGTAACCCCAAGGGCAAACCGGCGGCGGCGACAGCCACCCCCACGAGCACGACCACGGGCGCATCGGCCTCGATTACCAAGACGGCGGTCGCCAGCCCGACGCCGCAGCCCACGGTCCAACCGACACCGGCGCCGCCGACGACTTACGTGGTCGCGAGTGGCGACAACCCCACGCTGATCGCCGAGAGCCTGGGCGTTCCGGCCGAGGCACAGGACGCCTGGGTCGCAGAGCTGCTGGCCCTGAATGACACCCAGGCGACGGCGCTGCAAATCGGCCAGGAGCTGGTCCTGCCGCCGTTCGAGGGAGGCACGACCGCCGCGGGCAGCACTTCGGCTTCAGCTCAGTCCACCGCGGCGGCGCAAGCGCAATCGACGTCATCGTCGGGTGCAGGGGCAACAGCGACGGTCGAGGGCCAGACGGCAGCAACGAACACCCCGGCGGCAGCAACAGCCACCGCCGCCCCGGGTGGCACCGCCGCGCCGACCGCAACGACGGGTGCTGCTGCTGCGACGGCAACCGGCACGACGATCGCAGCCACGGCAACGCTGACGCCGACCACGCCAGCAGGCAACACGGGAAGCTTCAGCGACGGGACGCTGGTCGTCGGTACGGACGTGTCGCCGGGGACCTACCGCACGCGGTCGTCTTCGACGTTCTGCTACTGGAACCGGCTATCCGGGTTCGGCGGCAGCGTGGACGAAATCGTGGCGACGGCACTGGACGAGGGCTACTCCATCGCCACGATTCAGGCCTCTGACGCAGGCTTCGAGTCTGAAGGCTGCGGGACGTGGTCGTCCGACCTTTCAGCGATTACGGCGAGCCCGACCTCGCCGTTCGATAGTGGTACCTTCATCGTCGGCGTCGATATCGCCGCCGGGACGTGGCGCACGAACACGGCGACTGAGCTTTGCTACTGGGAGCGCCTGTCCGGGTTCAGCGGCGACCTCAACGACGTCATCACGAACGACATCGGCGCCACGGTGGTGACGATCGACGCCTCAGACGCCGGTTTCCGGACCTTCGGGTGCGGCACCTGGGAGCTGCAGTAGAGCAGACGCTTCGATAACGCCTCGTTATGTGTTATTAATTAGCACGGCGGGGCTTTCGGAGGCGTAAGCCCTATGACGCACTGGAAACGCGCCCTGTCCTGTGTCGCCCTCGTTGGTCTCGTAATGCTCTGCGTTGCCTGCCTGCCGGGCGGTGGCGCCGACAAATCGCTCGAGCCGACCGCCACGCTTCAGACCGAGGTTCAGGCCGCGCGCACCGTGACGGTCTCGACGCCCACCGTTACGCCTTCGCCTACCTCGCTGCCCGTCTTGCCGGTGCTCTCGACCTATACCGTGAAGAGCGGCGACTACCCGACGCTGATCGCGGAGAACGCCGGCGTGCCAGCGGCCGAGCGCGATGCCTGGGTCACGGAAATGCTCGCGTTGAACGGCACCGAAGCCCACTCGCTGCAAATCGGGCAGCACCTGATCCTGCCGCCCTATGGCGACGGCACGATGCCCGTTGTGACCACGAACAACGACGGGGGGTCCGGTTCTCCGCCCGCCGCCGTGCTGGAGCCGGTCGATACGCCTCAGCCCGTCGCAACCACCCCGAACGCCCAGAGCACGCCGGGTAGCACCGGCGGTGTGCCGTTCGCCGCCACGCCGCCGTTCGTCGCCTTCACGACGCCGACCGCAACCCCTACGGCCACGTTTACGGCCACCGCAACGCCGACGGCAACCGCCACTCCCACGCCCACGGCGACGCCAACCGTTGCGCCGGGGACGCGGGCATGGCTGACGTCATCGGAGGACACGGCCGTGTACTACTACTGCGACCTGGACGCCGGCTGGCACGACATCCCGCCGGAGGAGCTCCTGGCCTTCAACTCGGAGCAGCAGCTCCTGGCGATCTGGGGCCGCTTCCGCACCAAGGCGCCCAATTCGGTCTGCTAGGGCGCCTCAGCGCCGCCGCGCGATTGATTTGACATAAGCGGACTCGTCGCCGTACAGAGGGCCGCGGATGCTCTGCAGCTCGACGACCTCGAAGTAGGGCTCGAGGCACTCTCGCGCGTAGGCCTCGGTGAAGAAGTGGCGCACGTGGTTGCTCTCGAACACGTCCGGCTCGACTTCGGTGCCCTTGCCGTAGAGCGGGTCGTCGAGGGACTTGCACATGAAGGCGAGCAGGCCGTCCGGCGGGAGTAGCGCGGCGATTTCGCCGAATAGCGCCCGTGTGCGAGTGTCCAGGAAGTAGTGCAGCGAGAGGCGCGCGTAAACGAGGTTGAAATCGCCGGTGATCCGAAGCGGTTTCGCCATGTCGGCGACGTCAAACGTCAGCTTGCCGGAATCGACGAGATCCTTGTGCTGCACCCGCGCGCGGTAAATGGCGGGCTGAGCAAAGTCCACGGCGAGCACCTGGTGACCCATGCGGGCAAAGTAGGCCGCGTCGATGCCAACGCCGCAGCCGAGCTCCAACACGCGGCTGCCGGGCGTCAGTAGGGCGGCAGCTTCCTGTGCGAACTCGAAGGCGTCGATGGCCAAGGGGCCTTCGCGCTGGTAGTTGCGCTCCCAGACCTCGCGTTGGTCCCTCATGGCTGGAAAGTGCTACTCGCCGCGGCCGATCAGGCTGAGGAACTCGCCACGGGTTCGGGCGTCGGTGCGGAAGCGGCCCAGCATGCAGCTCGTGACGGCGGCCGACTCCTGCTTCTCGACACCGCGCATCATCATGCAGAGGTGCTTCGCCTCCATGACGACGCCCACGCCCTTGGGCTCGAGGATGTCGTTGATCGCTGTGGCGATTTCTTTGGTCAGGCGCTCCTGCACCTGCAGGCGCCGCGCGTACACCTCAGCCAGTCGCGCGAGCTTGCTCAGCCCCACGATCTTGTCCGAGGGCAGGTAGGCGATGTGCACTCGGCCGTAGAAGGGCAGGAGGTGGTGCTCGCAGAGGCTGTACACCTCCACGTCGCGCACGACGACCATCTCGTCGTAATCGGCCTCGAACATGGCGTCGCCGACGACGGCCCGCGGGTCGATGTTGTAGCCGGCGGTGAGGAAGGCCCAGCTGCGGGCCACGCGCGAGGGCGTGTTACGCAGCCCGTCGCGCTCAGGGTCCTCGCCGATCAGCGAGAGCATCTCGCGCACGTTCGCCTCGAGCTCGGGCGAGGCCGCGGGCGGTGCTACTTCATCTCGGTAAACGTCGTCGTCCATGGTTCGGGTTCTCAGCCTTCAGTTGTCAGAACTGCAGGCGTAGCGTGCGCCGTTCAGCCGGCAGCCCGCATTGTCGCTCACCACTGAAAACTGACCACTGACGGCTGACAACTCTCGACTACCAGCGGTCGTAGTGGACGAGCTCGTCCATGGCGATGCGCTTGCTGGGCTCACGGGGCGTCGCCGTGGGCGACGGGTAGCCGAAGGAGACGCCGATGGCAGCGGTGTAGTCGTCCGGCAGGCCGAGGGCCTCGCGGGCGATGGCCTCCTCGCGCAGGCCAATCGGGCAGCTGTGAATGCCCTCCGCCCAGGCGGCGACCATCATGTTCTGGGCGGCGCGGCCCACGTCGAAGTCACGACGGCCCTGCTGCAGGCAGATCACGATTCCGAGGGGCGCGTTGACCAGCGGCGCCGTGCCGGGACCGGCGGGCGCCAGCTTGTCCTTCGCGGCCTGGTCGCGCATGACGATGAAGCGAAACGGCTGGCTGTTGCTGGAGCTGCCCGCCATGCGACCCGCCTGCAAGATGCGGTGCAGCGTCTCCTCCGGGATCGGCCGTCCGTCGTACTCGCGACGGTCTCGCTTGTGGATGATGGCCTCGTAGGCGTCCATGTGTGGCTCCGTGTCTAGTGGTCAGTTCTCAGTTGTTAGTTTTCGGTTTTCGGTTTTCGGTTGTGGTTGTCAAGACAGTTTTGGGCGAGCCCGGCTTCCTGTGCACATTAGCTGGTCGGACTCTTCTGATTAGCATCGTCAGCATTCTCTTAGTGCCGCTCACCTCATTTTGGGCATCTTCGTAGGCTTCACGTCCAAGATACCCGAGATCTCTTGCCAGCAAGAGATGGTATTCGAACTCGCTGGCGGATCCGAAGGCAATGTCGAGAAAACGAGCGAAATCCAGTGAACCATTTCTGCCACAACCTTCAGCGATATTCGCAGGTATGGAGGAAGCCGCCCTCCTAAGTTGGCTTGTAAGTCCATAGGTTTCGCTTGGCGGGAAGGACGAGGTCAGCTTGTAAGCACTAAGTGTCAGTTCATGCGAACGTTTCCAAACGTCCAATTTCCTGAAGTCCTGCATCCATATCCCTCGTGTCGACTTACTTTGATGCGATACGCCCAGTCTAGTGCAGGATGAAGGAACCGAAAACCGATGACCGATAACTAGAGCAACGCCCTCAGCTGCTCCGCTACCGCTTCCAGCTCCTCCCTCGTTGGCATCTCGGCGCTGAGGTCGCGGTGGAGGCTGTCGCCGAGGATGCGGGGGATAACGTGGAGGTGGGTATGGAAGACTCGCTGGCCGGCTTCGGCGCCGTCGTTGAGGATGAGGTTGACGCCGTCGCTGCGCAGCTTGCTCGCCCGGATCGCTCTCCCGACGTTCTGGGCGACCTGGAACATGCGGGCCCCTTCCTCAGGCTCGACCTCCGAAAGGAACGCCATGTGGCGTCGCGGCACGACGAGAGTGTGACCGGGGTTGATCGGCAGCACGTCGAGAAAGGCCACGACGAGTTCATCCTGGTAGACGATGCTGCCGTCCTGCGAGCCCTCGACGATCTTGCAAAAGGTGCATGTGACTTCCACAGGCGGCATCGTACGGGTTGCGGGCGGTTGGGGCGACCGACGGTGCGAGTGGTTCCGTCTACGCTGATTGCACAGTAGGATATCGCGCGTAGGAGTTTCTACAGGAAAGACACGCTGAGGAGAGCTACTGATGACGATTCCGTTGTCCGCGGGAGCAAAGCGGATACTCGATAAGCACAACTTCGCCCATATCGCGACGATCATGCCGGACGGCTCACCCCAGGTGTCGCCGATGTGGGTGTACCGGCACGGCGACAACGTCATGATCAGCACCGGCGTCGACCGCCAGAAGACGCGCAACATCAAGCGCGACCCGCGCGTCGCGATCTCGATTTCCGACATCGAGAACCCGTTCCCGCCGCTGCAGATCCGCGGCCGTGTGGTCGAAATCATCACGGGCGAGGCGGCTGTCGAGGGCTTTGTCGAGGTGACGAAGAAGTACACCGGCAACGAGCCGGCGACGCGCCCGCCGGCGGCCGAGCGCGTCGTCTACCGCATCGAGGCCGATTCCGTGGTCGCGCCCAACGAGTAGGACGACATCGTCCGAGCTAGAACGGAACCCCAGTGGCCGAACTGAACGAAAGGCAGCAGCAGCTGCTCAAGGAGCCGAACCTCGCGCATGTCGTCACCTTCATGAAGGACGGCATGCCGCAATCGACGCCGGTGTGGGTGGACTACGCCGATGGCTACGTGCTGATCAACACGGCGGAGGGCCGGCAGAAGGCGCGCAACCTGCATCGCGACCCGCGTATCGCCCTCAGCGTGGTCGACCGTAACCGCCTCGGCAACTACGTCGAGGTGCGCGGCCGTGTGGCCGAGATCACCACCGAAGGCGCGGACGAGCACTACGCGATGCTGGCGCGAAAATACTTCGGGCCGGACGCCAAGCCTCGCATCACACCCGGTGAGCAGCGCATCATAGTAAAGATCGAGCCGTCGTACGTCGGCGGCATGTTCATGGGATAGGCAATCTGTACTCTCCCGCCCCCTTCGGCGGGTATCGCGACGCAAGCATGGCGGTCGTAACGGGACCGAACTTGGCGGCGCGCTTTCTGGATATCGAAAGGACAAGACCAATGGCCAAACTCACGCTCCCGCAGAGTGCGCTCCTGGAAGCCCCGAACTTCGCCCACTTCGTCACCCTCATGAAGGACGGTTCACCGCAGGTCACGCCCGTCTGGGTGGACTACGACGGCGAATTTGTCCTGATCAACACGGCGGAAGGGCGCCAGAAGCCGCTCAACCTCGCCCGCGACAACCGCGTCGCGCTCTCGGTGCTCGACCAGGAGGACCCGTACAAGTACATCCAAATCCGCGGCAAGGTGGTCGAGACCACGAGCGAGGGCGCCCGCGACCACATCGAGATGCTGGCGCGCAAGTACCGCGGCCCGGACGCCAAGTACCCGTTTCGGGAGGGTGAGGTGCGCGTCATCGTCAAGATTGCGCCGGAGCACGTCGAGGGCCGGCTCTAGGCCCCCGTATGGAGTGTGAGTTCTCTTTTCTTTGTGACTTCGCCGAGCAGGACCGCAAGCTCCACGCCGTCGGCATCGGCTGGGAGACGATCCAGACGCCGAGCCTGCCGCACCGCCAGCCCGCCATGGGCATCGTGGTGCGGCTGCGCGGCTCCGTGGCGGAGGCGGGCACCAAGGACGTGTCGGTGCGCCTGATCGACGCCGACGGTGAGGACGTGATCCAGGCGATCCAGCAGCAGCTCAACTTCGAGCCGCGCGGCCTCGAAGGGCACGTGAACCTCGTCGTGCAGCTCACGAACGTGCAGTTCAAGTCGTACGGTAGCTACGCCGTGTACGTGACCGTCGGCGGGGAGCAGAAGGCGCGCCTCGCCTTCACGGTGAGCGAGCCGAGGGCGTCGGGCGCATAACGTACCGCGGGCTGAACCCCGCGGCATCGCGCACTTTAGAACATGCTCCTCCGATGGCCCATGAATGTCGGGTGCGCTAACATGGCGGGCAGGCGGCCAAGGTGTTGTGGTGGCACGCGTCCCTCCCAAGGATGAGGCACGGGTTCAATTCCCGTTGGCCGCTCCAGAAAAGTCCCAAGCTGGTAGCCATAAGCTGTGAGCCCTCGGTCTCATGCACTGCCGGTTGCCGGGGCGCCCCAGTCTCTGACGGAGTCTCGATGTGGTGGCGCGCTCGCTATGTCTAATGGCCAGGAGCGCGCAGCTTGTGGCTACCAGCATGTAGCTTGTAGCTTCTAACCATGTCCAATCTGAGCGAAGAAGAACAGCTGATCCTGGAGAACGCGGGCCAGTGGCTCCCGTCCTTCGACCTCGAATCGGAGGAGGCCGGCGGTTCGATCGAGCCCCTGGAGCCGGCATCGAGGCGGGCGCGGGGCCCTGTGTCGCGGCGGGTCTACACGACCGGCAGCCCGCGAGCTGGACAAGGAGATCAACGATGTCCTCGCCAAGCTCCAGGACCACCTTCCCGGCCTCGACGGCCCCATCGACCCGGTAGACCTCGACCTGACGCGCGAGATCGTGACGTCGGCGATCCGGCTGGTCGGTCAGCGAGCCGGCCGGGACGAGATCAAGATGGTCAACGCGGCGCTCAAGGAGTTCGCGTACGCCTTCCGCGTATTCCGGCCCTACAAGGATCAGCGCAAGGTCAGCATCTTCGGCTCGGCCCGCATTCACCCAGGCGAGGAGTCCTACGACGCTGCCCGCGACTTCGCGAAGCTGATTGCCGACAAGGGCTGGATGGTGATCACGGGCGCCGGTCCCGGGATCATGGCGGCCGGCCACGAGGGCGCCGGGGCGGAGCACAGCTTCGGCGCGAACATCCGCCTGCCGGCCCTGAACCCGGCGAACGCCTACATCGCCAAAGACGGCAAGCTGATCAACTTCAAGTACTTCTTCACGCGCAAGGTGACCTTCCTCAAGGAGTCGCACGCCTTCGTGCTGATGCCGGGCGGCTGGGGCACCCTGGACGAGACGTTCGAGCTGCTGACCCTGCTCCAGACCGGCAAGAGCGACCCGCACCCCGTCGTGCTCCTGGAGGCGAAGGGCATCAGCTTCTGGGACGACTGGCTCGCATTTGTCCGCAAATCGGTAGCGGACCAGGAGTTCATCAATCCCAGCGACCTCTCGCTGTTCCGGGTCGCGCACACGCCGGAGGAGGCAGCTGACGAGATCGAGCGCTTCTACTCGAACTACCAGTCGGCGCGGTTCATCGGCAACCAGCTTGTCCTGCGCCTGAAGCGCGCCCCGGACGAGCGCATGGTGGAGCGCCTGAACACCGAGTTCGCCGACCTGCTAACCGAGGGCAGCTTCGAGGTCATCGAGCCCACGCCGGCCGAGGTGCGCGACAACGACTCGCTGGTCTTCAAGCGCCTCGCCTTCTACCCGCACCACGCCTACGGCCGCATCCGTGAGCTGATCGACGTCCTGAATGAGGTGTAGGCGAGCTTCAAGCTCATAGCTTCAAGCTTCGAGCTTTGGTGGCATCTGCGGGGGCCTCGTTTGCGTGTTGCGTCCCTTCTCTCCGCACGGGCTCTCATCAGGCATGGTGAGCCTGTCGAACCACGCGATGGTGCCGAGGCTGCTCCAGCGGTCGAGAAGCCGCACCACGTTCGGGCCGTCGCTCACATGAGACCAGGACAGTCGTCGGGGGCTAACGTCCTTCGACAGGCGCAGGATGCCGGGAACCATGCGGTCCGAGCGTGAAGAAGTCCCTAGACAGGGGCGTGATTAGCTACGCCAACACCGCCTCGACCTGCGCAGGACAGGCGAGCCTACAGTTCGAGAACGGCTTCCTTGCGATCCCTCAGCGTGAAGCCGGCGCTTTCGTGAAGGGCCATCGACCCCAAGTTGTCCAAGCTGATAAGCGCCTGGATACGTCTGACGCCCTGTTGCCGTGCTCGTGTAAGCAGTTCTGCGTAGAGCCGGCGGCCAACACCCTGCCTGCGCATCTCCGGCACAACCGCGACGGCGTCCACTGTCAGCACGTCTGGTAGCAGCGGTAGCGCGAAAAGGAAGCCCACGATGGCATTCTCCCCTTCGGCGATTAGGCAGTAGGGCGAGGCAGCGTACACGGCCACGTGTTCTGGGATGGTCATGAGAAACCGCTCGCGTTGTTGCGGTGTCCCAGCGTCCCAGAGTGGGCCGCGGTATGTCTCCTGCTCGGCCTCGTCGATAGCCCGGACGGCGGGGTAGTCGCCCGCCTCGAAATCGCGGATTCTGGACCACGGAAGCGCGCTACGCCAGCGCCGCCTCGACCTGCTCGATGTGCTCGCCGCGGTGGCCGGCGCGCGAGAGCAGGTAGGCGTGGTCGTCGGCGATGAGCTGGCTGGCGATGGCGTCCGGGCAGTCTGCGATGGCGGCGTCGGCGGCCTTCGCGGCCTCGACGCACAGTCGGACGGCCTGCGCGGTTCGAGCGCGATGAGCTGGAACTCGATGGCGTGGTTGATCACGTCGTCGTCCAGCTCGACGTGCGGGATGCCCTCGTTCGCCCAGCGCCGGTGCATGTACTCGACGCGGCGGTCCCAGAACGCCAGGTGGGCAAAGGCGACGGAGACGTGCCAGCCGCCACCGAGGTCGCGCTTCAGGTCATCGTCCGTTAGTCGCGCCGCCAGGGCTTCGAGCCTTGCCGTGACCTCGTCGTTGCTCTCGAGAATGCTCTTGTCGACCATCGATTCCTCTCGTCTGTCTGCGTCCGTCCCGTGGGTTGAGCTTGCGTGCTCACTACCTCAGGCGCTACCTGCCCGTTGGTACACGTCGGCGGTAACCGTAGTGCGGGCACTGGCGGCTGTTATGCCCGCGTAGCACTCGGCGTCCGTCGACTTATGGTTGCGAGACCCCAAATCCGGGACGCTGGTAGCACCCGCAGGATAAAGGAGTATCACATGAATCCAGGAACTCTCGGCGGCCGCTGGTTGCTGCTGCCGCTCGGCGGTGTTGTGGCAGCCGCGGCCCTTGTCTTCTCCGGTGGCCTGAGCAGTGCCCAGACGCCCGAACCCACCAACACCCCTACCGAAACGCCCACGCCTGTAGCGAATGACTACCAGAGCTACGACGCGCTGCTGGCCGACGAGCTCGGCATCAGCGAGGCCGAGCTCACCGATGCTCGTGACAATGCTCGCGATGCCTACATCGACCAACTCGTCGACGCCGATGTGCTGACCCAGGCTGAGGCGGACGACCTCAAGGCGTGGTTGCCGGACCAGCTCTTCGACAAGGAAATCGACCTCGCGAAGCTGGCGAAGGCGCGCAGCTTCGTGATCACGCAGATCGCGGACGCCTTCGACATGGATCGCGACGAGCTGGAGCAGGACCTCGCCGATGGCATGTCGCTGAAGCAGATCGCCGAGGCACAGGACGTGACGGTGGAGGACCTCGGCACGCAGCTACGGTCGCGGATCGACGACATGATCGACTTCGCGGTCGGCTTCGGCGTCCTGACCGAGCAGCAGGGCGCCGACCTGAGCGATGGCGTCAGCTCCATCCTCGACGCCATCGTCAGCCTCGCCGGCGATGACGCCGTTGCCGTGCCGGACGCCACCGCCGGCCCGCACGGTACGCCGACGGTCACGGCGCCCTAACGGCGTCGCTGTTTGTGAGAAGAGAAGCGGCTGGTAGTGGGCCAGCCGCTTCTCTGTGTTCTCGTGATCAGGTCGTGGCTTCTCAGAATGCAGGGAAGCTACGGAGTATTCGGACCTAACCTGCTACCGAAACGCTGCCGAGCTTCTCCAGCGCCTTGACCAGGGCCTGGGTGCCCGCCTCCTTGTGCCCGTCCGTCGCGATCGAGGCGAAGAGCTGGGCACGAGGGCCGTCGCGGGCATCGGCAGGTCGTTCTCGCGGCCGACTTCGAGGGCGAGCCGCAGGTCCTTCTGCTGGTGCCACACCTTGAAGCCCGGGGCGAAGTCGCCGGCGATCATCTTCGGGCCGAGGTTGACCATCTGCCAGGAGGAGGCCGCGCCGCCGGAGATCGCGTCGCAGCATCGTCTTGGTCGAGACGCCCGCCTTGGCCGCGAGCACGAGCGCCTCGCACACGGCCATGTTGGTCACGGACACGGCGACCTGGTTGCACAGCTTCACGGTCTGGCCGGCACCGATGGGCCCGCAGTAGGTGATCGTCTTGCCCACAACCTCGAACAGGGGCTTGCAGCGCTCGAACACGTCCTGCTTGCCGCCCACCATGATCGAGAGCGTGGCGTTCTTGGCGCCCGCGTCGCCGCCGCTGACGGGCGCGTCCAGCATCTCGATGCCCTTGGCCGCGTACGCCTCCGCGATCTGTCGCGTGACGCCGGGCGACATCGTCGTGCAGTCGATGTGCATCAGGCCGGACGAACCGCCGCTGATGATGCCGGTCTCGCCCAGCGACACGGCCTCGACGTCCGGCGAGTCGCCGACCATCGTGAACACGACCTCGCTCTTGGCTGGCGACGTCGGCGGGCGATGCGCCCTCGTCCGCGCCCGCCTCGACCAGCTCGTCGATGCCGGGGCGGCTGCGGTTCCAGACGGTGAGGGTGTGTCCCGCGTCCATGAGGTGCTTCGCCATCGGGCGCCCCATGATGCCAAGTCCGATAAAGCCAATTCGCATGCTGCGTGTCCTCCTCTGCTAGTACGGGGCCATCATAAGGGGTGAGGTGTTGAGGGCCAGACTCTCGCGGGCAAAGGGCAAAGGGCAAAGGGCAAAGGGCAAAGGGCAAAGGCGACTCGCGGCATTCGTAGGAACTCCTGGCCTCTCATGTCATTCTGAGGCGACAGCCGAAGCATCTAGCCCACCAGTACAGGGCGTCGAAGCACCTATGCGATAGCGCTTCGTGTTCCTCGATAGCTCCGAACCGCCCAGTAGCCAAAGGCCCCTTGACGCAGCACGAGCGCGCCGTGGCTGTCTTGGCGTGGGGCTGGATTCTTCGCACGGCTCGGAATGACACGAATCGGCGTTATTTCTACAAAAGGCTCTCGTCATTCCTTCTCTGTCGCGGGTAGTCAAAATCCCATGCCCGCTTGCTAACCTGCGCGTATGCGACGCGGCCGTCCCCGCCACGATGACATCCTGACGCCCCGCGAGTGGCAGGTGCTGGACCTGCTACGCGACGGCCTGACGAACGAGCAGATCGCCGAGCGCCTTGGCATCTCGTACGACACGGCGAAGTTCCACGTGTCGGAGATCCTCGGCAAGCTGGGCGTGGAGAGCCGCCAGGAAGCTGCGGCGTGGCGCGGCAAGCCCAGGGTGGCGTTCGGGCTGGCGCCGGTGTTCGGGCTGCTGCAGCGGGTCGCGTCGCTGGGGCCTCTGAAGCTGGCTGGCGCGGGCGCTATCGGTGTCGCGAGTGTAGGGCTTGTGGCCCTGTTCGTGGGCGTGCTGCTCAGCACCGGCGCCAACGTGCCCTCGGAGCCGGTCCCGACGGTGCCGGTGCAGTGGACCGAGGCGGAGCTGCCGGACCCGGTGAGCTGGGAGGCGCCGCGGCCGTTTGAGGACGTCGTGGGGCCGGACGAGGAGGACGTCTGGCGTGCCTACCTCGTGAAGGACGACGGCAAGCCGCAGCTCATCGCCGAGACGAACCGTGAGCTCCTGCCCCAGATAACGTGGAGCGGCGACGAAGATCATGTTCAAGTTCGTGTCGCGCAAGCAGTCGTCCAGCGGCGAGCTGGGGCTGCCGATTTACGGCTACGTTGCTTACGAGCCCGGCAACCCCCAGCCGACGTGGGAGCGAATCACGGACGAGTTCCAGGGCTCGCTTTCGCCGGACGGCACGAAGATGCTGCTCTCGCCGCGCTACGGTGACCTGTACTACTACGACCGCGTCGGTGGCACCTCGATGCAGGTGACCGGCTTCACTGCGGAGCCGTTCGTCGGCCAGCTTCGCGCCGACGGGCGATTACTTCTACGCCATCGGCTATGAGGAAGAGGACGCTCCGGTCCGCCCATCACGACTTCCTCTACGTCATGCGGCCGGGCGATGACGAGGCGCTGAAGCTCGATACCGAGCACGAGGCGATGGCTTCTACTTCGCCCGATGGTCGCCGGACGGCACCCGGCTCGCCTATCCCCAGCGGCTACGACCTCGTCGTGGTGGACGTGCGAGACCGGCACCCTGAAGCGCCTGTCCATGGTACCGGTGGAATCGCCGGCCGCGGACACGTTCCTGGCCTGGAGCGACGGACGGTGCGCTACGTCACTCTACGCCGGTGGCATTTACGACGTGGAGACCGGCAAGGCAATCCATTCAGGCACTCGTCGGCTTCCCAGGATCGTCAGCGGCGAGCGGACGATTCTTCGCCTGAATCTCGATGAGGCCTGAGGCCGTCGATCAGCAGTGCGGACGGCACAGCCCGGATTTCGTGACGAATGGCACGCCGTGTCGCGGAGATGCGATGCTTCGAGCTTCTTCGCGAACCGCGCGATGAGTCTCGACCTTTTGACTGGTTCGAGCCGGTAAGTACTCTTTCTGCACTGGCTCTACGCGACGATCAGTTGCTGGCCTACGAGCACGTGCGCATGTGACGGCTGTCCCTGCGCGATGACTGTGACGACGCCGACCCGTCGGGCTAAGCCATCGTCCATCCTGGACCGTGACGGATGGCTCCATCGTTGCAGTGGGCCGCGGTAGCTTCGCCGTACTCACTGGATGTCGGCGTCGTCGCCGGACGGCCGCGTTCTTACATCGCGGACGACGGCGTCCATGTTGTCACGATGTGCGCGAGCCCGACGGATCAACTTGCTGTATGACGTCGTGTCTGCCCGAGGGGGCAGGCGATTATCGCGGCGCCAGCTTCTCGCCGGACGGCTCCGAGCTCGTGTTCATCACGGGCCCGGAGGTCGACTTCGTGGCGATGCGGCAGTCGCCGTAGCACCGAACCTGCGTTCGGGTGGGGAAAATCCTCGTTTGCGCCGCTAAGCTGCTTGTGTGAACCGAGGCCGCCCCCGCCACGACGACATCCTGACGCCCCGCGAATGGGAAGTGCTCGACTGCCTGCGGGAGGGCCTGACCAACGAGGCAGATCGCCGAGCGCCTCGGCATCTCGCACAACACCGTCAAGTACCACGTCTCGGACATCCTCGGGAAGCTCGAAGTCGAGCAGCCGCGAGGACGCCGCGGCGTGGCGAGGCAAGCCGAAGGTGGCGTTCGGGCTGGCGCCGGTGTTCGGGCTGCTGCAGAGGGTCGCGTCGCTGGGGCCTCTGAAGCTGGCTGGCGCGGGCGCTATCGGTGTCGCGAGTGTAGGGCTTGTGGCGCTGTTTGTGGGCGTCGTCATCAACCAAACGTCGGAGACTTCCATCTCGACGCCTACGCCGGACCACGCCGTCACGAGTCCCACGGCAGCCACAGGCACTGTTACCCCGCCGTCAGCGCCCGATGGCCGTACCGGCGATCCGACAGTAGACGCGGTAATCGACGACTTCCTGAGTCTCGATGCAGCTGGTCTTGGCGCCCGTTACGGCGAAGCCCGGGTTCAGATCAACACCACTACGGACGACGAGTTCATGACGACGGGGGACTGGACGCGGCGACTTGCTTCCGCCCGGCTTCGACGCCTGTTTGCCGTTACACAGCAGGGTTCGCGTCACGACATCATCCTGGAGGTGATCACGGCATCGGGGACCCTCGACGGCTGGACGATCATGGTACAAGGCGACCACATCGATGACGTCTTCATACGGGACTCCACGGCTTTCGGCCCCGAGATTACCCAGAGCAACGCCCGCAGTATCGTCTTGAGCAATCCGAACATCGGTCTGAACTATGAAAGCTACGTTGTCCTGCCGCCCGCCGCCGACTTGCCAAAGCCGCCTCCGGTGCAAGACGGCGCCACCCGCACTGGCATCGATGGCGTCGACGCCTTGATGGCCGTCGTCGAAGCGAAAGACGCGGAAGGCCTCGAAGCGGCTATCGCGTCACCGGATGCCTTCAGGGTGCGCCAGTGCGATGGACTGGACTCTTTCGAAGATGCGGCTTATGCCAGGGATTGGGCGACGGGCTTCATTGGCCAGGTCGTGGGCCTGGAATCGGTGGCGAACGTCCCAGACGGCTTCTCGCCGGCGGCGGACCACGTACTGATCTTTGTCCGGCAGAGTCGACCGCTACCGGTGGCAGTCTGAGGGCCTGTTCGAGCGCGACGGCAAGATTATCGGCATCGTGACCGGCAATAGCTGCACGTACTTCGCGGCGGCGCCGATCTACGCCTCCTTCGGCGCCAGCCAGATCGCGCCCGGCGCGCGCACGTACCTCATCGCACCGCCGCCCGATGGCTCGCCCCTGGACGCCACGCGCAACTCGGAGCGCACTGGCAACGCGCTGGTCGATTCGATCCTGGACGCGCTGGCCACCGGCGACGGGGCGGCGCTGCAGTCGCTGATCCAGTACACGCCGACACCGTGTGGCCCGCGCGTCCAGGTTCCAAGCGATAGGGCGCCCTGGTGCGGCGAGGGCCAGCAGCCCGGCGACAATGTCGACGCGTTCCCGCTCTCGGCCTGCAACGGTGGAAGCGCCTTTTCGCAGACCATGCCGAGCCTCCTTCCGGAGCTCCTCGGTGGGTCGTTCATTTATGCCGTGGTGTCTTACGAGGGCGCTTCGGAGCCGCCTCCGCAAGCGTTCGTTGTGGCGCAGGACTACGTCATCGTCCTGTCGACCGCCGATTATCGGGCGATGGACGTCCTCACGGTCGGCTCGGAAGGCATCACGTCCTGGCGCGGTGATTGCGGCTATCGGCATCCAGAGTGGCTGATCGATGGCGGGTCTCCGGAATACCTCCTGCCGCCGCTTCCCGGTCTCGTCGTCCGCTGATCGGCCGCGTCTCCCTCCTTTGCGCATCGAACCTGCGTTCGGGTGGGGAAAATCTTCGTTTGCGCCGCTAAGCTGCGTGTGTGAACCGAGGCCGGCCCCGCCATGACGACGTCCTGACGCCCCGCGAGTGGGAGGTCCTCGACTGCCTGCGGGAGGGCCTGACCAACGAGGAGATCGCCGAGCGACTCGGGATCAGCACAACACGGTCAAGTACCACGTCTCGGACATCCTGGGGAAGCTCGAAGTCAGCACCCGCGAAGACGCCGCGGCGTGGCGAGGCAAGCCGAAGGTGGCGTTTGGCTTCGGGCTGCCGGCGATCTTCGGCAAGGGCATCGCGGCGTCGACGCAGTTCAAGGTCGTCGCGGGTGGCGCGATCGTCGCTGCCGCCGCCGCGTTCGTGCTGCTGGCGCTCGGGGTGCTGCTGGGCAACGGCGACGCGTCGCTGGGCAAGATCGCCTTCGTGCGCGACGGCAACATCTGGGTGCAGGAGCTGCCGGACGGAGTGCCCTACCAGCTCACGGACAAAGGCGGCCCCTCTCGTCGCCGCGTTGGTCGCCGTCCGGCGATGGCTGCTCTAGTACACAGACAACCCAGCGGGCAGCCGTTCGGTGACGTTGTACGCGATCCGCGCCGATGGGACCGACGAGCGCCGAATCGAAGACGTGAGAGCCCAGTAGCGTAGTGGCTTCCGCATCAGGACGACCGGTTTCGTGCTACTACGCAGACTGACCTGAGCTCTGTTCCGAGAACGCAGATGGCACCGACCATGATGTTCTTCGGCCAGGTCCATCTGCATCAGCACAGCCGGGAGCCAGGACGTACCCGGTTCGCGCTACGAATTACGATCGGCGACTCCACAGCCAGCGGCTCCCTCCTGTACTGGGAATCGCGAGCGCCACTGGATGCCACGGCTGACGATGGCGTAGCTAGACGCTAATCTATTACGGCATCTGGGCCAGTGACCCGGATGGGACAGATGCCCATCCGCTGGTCGAGACCAATTCTCGGGACGAGGAGCGGCGATCCTGCCCATGGCGTTGTCTCTCGATGGCAGCCAGTTCTCTACAGCAGCTGCCGACGCTTGCGACTGTGGAATACGCCAACGATGTCAGACGTCAGTACTGGAGAACGATGCACCGCTGTTCCCAGCGCCGTCGCCGGCGGTGAGCCGAAGGAGCTCTTCCGGACGGACCTGTCTCAGCAGCACCTCATCTCCAGGACCGAAGGCAGTGGCTCTCGCCGTGACCGGAGGCGAGGGAAGGGCCAGCGTGGTGCAACAAGCGCATTGCCGTGCTTGCGCCGGACGCATCCGGCATTACGTTCTTGACGGACCCGGACGTGGCGGCCATTTCGCCGGCATGGTCACCTGATGGGACTCAGATCGCCTACGTGGCAGGCGCGGACCCGGGGCCGGACGAACGGACGGAGGCGCTGAACGCGCGGCGCCTCTGGGTTATGGACGCCGACGGCACCGACAAGCGCCAGCTCACCTTCGGCGAAGGGTTCCGGGACGAATCTCCGATGTGGTCGGCAGACGGCAAGCACATCCTCTTCGCCCGTCTACGTCAGGGCGTCGATTGCGATGGAGACCGCTACGAGCTGCAGATGTACAACTTCGACGGCGGCACTGTGACGCAGATCAACGATCATCTGGCCATGCCGACTCGGGTGCTACGACAAGGACGATCCGAGCTTCGTCAGTCCTGGATGCCGGCTCTCACGCCGTATCAGCGAGACCCAGACGGGGACAGCAAACACTGCACCAGTATCTCGCCTGGTGGCGGCCCGCAGGCGTACCCGTCGCGCTACTTCAGGGCGTCCTGCAGCATCTTCATGGCGTCGCCGCCGCCCTTGCCCTGCACGAACGACAGGATGATCGGCAGGAACTGGCTCAGCTTGCCGGTGTCCATGCCGAGGGCTGAGAAGCCGCCGGCGAGCTTCGCCATGTCGCCGAGGCCGCCGCCACCGCCGCCACCGAGGCCGCCGGCCAGACCACCGAGCGCGCCCATGAGGCCACCGCCACCGCCGCTGGCTTCGGGCGCGGCGTCCGCGAGGCCGTCGAGCCCCGGCACCATGCCGGCGAGCTTCGCGAAGTCGCCGGAGCCCAGCTTGTCTTTCGCCATCTTGAGGATCAGGCCTGCACCGCCAGTCGCCTGGCTCTCATCGACGCCGGCGCCGCTCATCAGCTGCTTGATCAGTTCGTCCATCTTCGTTCGTCTCCTTGCCGAGCCCCAGTAACCTGCCATCGACCTGACTGTAGGCGAATTCGCGGAGCGGCTCCAGTCCGATCGAACATCGGGGCATCAAGTCTGCGTCGGTGGACGGCTGGCTCCCATGCTTGTCGGTGGGGCCGATTGCGGCCAGAATGAGGCCACTTACCCCGGTTCAGTATCTACGGAGGCTTCGGCATGCGACCGAACACGGTCAAGGAAAAGTGGGCAAAGGGCCAGGTTGCGGTCGGCGGCTGGCTCTCGATCAATAGCAGCTTCAGCGCCGAGATCATGGCGCACCAGGGCTTCGACTGGCTGTGCGTCGACACGCAGCACGGCGCCACGGACTACAGCACGGCTTTCACGATGCTCCAGGCGATCTCGACGACGCCGACGATGCCGTTCGCGCGCGTGCCGTGGAACGAGCCTTCGATCATCATGAAGTTCCTCGACGCCGGCGCCTACGGCATCATCGTGCCCATGATCGAGACGAAGGAAGACGCCGAGAAGGCCGTGTGGGCCATGCGCTACCCGCCGCAGGGCATGCGCAGCTCCGGCCCCTTCCGTGCTGCCCTCTACGGCGGCGCAGATTACTTCGAGGAAGCAAACGACCAGCTGGTCCTCGCGGTCATGATCGAGACGCCGAAAGCGCTGGAGAACCTGGACGAGATCGCCAGCGTCCCCGGCATCGACGCCCTGTACATCGGCCCGTCCGACCTCAGCCAGGCCCTCGGCCTCGGGCCGCGCTACGACGCCGACAACCCGAAGCACGCGGAAACGGTACTGAAGATTCGAGACGCCGCCCTGCGTCACGGCAAGATCCCCGGGGTGCACACCAACGGCCACGTGCTCTCGAGCCGCTACATCCGTGACGGCTTCAAGATGGTGCTGCTCACGGCCGACAGTGCCGGCGTCGCGGTCAGCGCCCGCAATGAGCTCAATGGCATCCAGGACGCCCTGAAGGCAGTCGGCGGCTAGAAACACAACTCCAGCCTGAGCTGCGATTCTTACTATTCGGTTGACCAGGGGCCTCACAGAAAGTGGAGGCCCTTTGTCATTCTGACCGAAGGGAAGAATCCAGCCTGCCAACTTCACGCTACGAAGTGTTCCTCTGCGGGATGCCGGTGGGTGTTTTGGAACCTGACGGAGCACCGAGATTGCTGCGCCTCGCTATCGTGATGGCTCGCAACGAGGAAGGCGGGGAGCGTTTTGAAACGCCTTGCCGTCGGGCTAGACTCTTCCTGCGTCAGAGTGACAGTGCAGTGCTGACTTCCGTGAGCCGGCTTGTTTCCGACGATGACTGACTGCTGATAACCGAAAACTGACAACTGACAACCGCGAGGAGCCCCTGATGCCCAGTCCCGAAGACATTCGCGTTGATCCCGAAACCCTGTACGACCTCGGCGTGCGCTGCCTTACGACCGTGGGCATTCCGGACGAGCACGCGCGCATGACCGTCGACGTGCTGATCGCGTCTGACCTGCGCGGCATCGAATCGCACGGGTTCGCGCGCTTCGCCGACTTCTATGTGCGCCGTGCGCGCGACAACCTGCTCAACCGCGATCCCCAGGTGCGCGTCCTGCGCGATACCGCTGCGGGCGCCACGATCGACGGCGATGGTGGCCTCGGCTTCGTAGCGGGCACGCTGGCGATGCGTCTGGCGATCGAGAAGGCAGACGCGAGCGGCGTGGGCATGGTGTCGGTGCGCAACAGCACGCACTACGGCCCGGCCTCGCCGTACGCGCTCATGGCGCTGGGTCACAACATGATCGGCATCTCGCTGACCACCGGGGGCAACGGCGTCGTGCCGCCCGGCGGGGCTCAGCGTGTCTACGGCCTCAACGCACTCTCGTTCGCGGCGCCCACGCGGCCGCCGGAGGTGCCGTTCTGCCTCGACATGGCCGCGTCGGTTGTCGCCGCCGGCAAGCTCGAGATCGCCCGGCGACGCGGCAAGGAGATCCCGGTCGGCTGGGTGCGCGACGGTGAGGGCGACGACGTCACGGACCCGGACGTGTACTACGAGAGTGAAGGCATGGGCGGCATCCTCCCCCTGGGCTCCGACGCGATGACCGGCGCCTGGAAGGGCTTCGGACTGGCGATCATGGTCGACGTCCTCACGGGCGTGCTCAGCGGCGGCCACACCAGCTCCGAGTTGCCTCGGCGCGCCGCCAACCACTTCTTCGGCGCCATGCGCATCGACGCCTTCACGGACGTGGAGACGTTCTACGACCAGATGCAATCGATGAAGGACAACCTGCGCGCGTCGCCTCGATTGCCGGACGCGGGACCGCTGACGTTCCCCGGCGAGCCCGAAGCCGCCTTCGAGGCCGACTGCCGCGCCAACGGCATCCCGTACCACCCCACGGTGCTCGCGGGCATCCGGGAGCTTTGCGGCGAAATAAACGTCGAATACGACCTCGAATGATTGCGGACGATGTCTCCGCCTGCCGATAACGAGGGCAGTAGGAGGCATCGACATGACGACACAGGTCAACGCACAAAGCACGCAACTCAGCCCCGAGCAGGAGGCGATGGTCGCAACCTGGGAAGCCCACATGGCCGCCGAGTTCGCAGACCACAGCATCGATAAGACGATGGCGACGATGTCGGCCAACCCGTTCGTCAACCACGTGCCGGTGATGACCGGCGGCGTCGGCGACGCGGCTGTGCGGAAGTTCTACTCCACCTACTTCCTGCCGGCGCACCCCAAGGACACGGCGTCAGTGCCGATCGCGCGCACCGTGGGCACGGACCGCGTCGTCGATGAGATGCAGTTCAGCTTCACGCACGACATCGAGATGCCGTGGATCCTCCCCGGCGTTGCGCCCACCGGCAGGCATGTCGAAATCGCCGTCGTAGCGGTCGTGCAGTTCGAGAACGGCAAGGTCTCGGGTGAGCGCATCTACTGGGACCAGGCGTCGGTCCTGGCGCAGGTCGGCCTCATCGACGCCGCCGGTCTACCGATTACCGGCCCCGAGGCGATGCGCAAGGCGGCGGACGTAAGCAGCGAGCCCTCGAACAGGCTGATCTAGTCGGCACGCCAGTCTCCCCGGCTCGTACCCTCACCCTTACGGGATGGTAAGATGAGGGCCGTTCGGCCATTGACGCAACGGGGCCTCCGCTAAGCTGGGCTCGATGCACAAGCGGCGAACGCGCTTCTGGTTACCAAACTCGGGGAGGACTACTGCACATGCTTTCTGTCGAAGACAACGAGCTGGTTACGAATACCGATGCCGGCACGCCCATGGGCGAGCTTTTCCGCCGTTTCTGGATCCCGGTAACACTCTCTGAGGAGCTGCCCGGTCCGGATTGCGTGCCCGTGAAGCTCAAGATCATGAACGAGGACCTCATTGCCTTCCGAGACTCGGATGGCAAGGTTGGCCTCATAGACGCCTTCTGCCCCCACCGTGGCGCGCCGATGTTCTTCGCCCGCAACGAGGAGTCGGGCCTGCGCTGTGTGTACCACGGCTGGAAGTTCGACGTTACCGGCCAGTGCGTCGACCTGCCGAACACGCCCGAGGGCGACACGTTCAAGAACAAGCTCACGACGATCGCCTACCCGACGTACGAGGCGGGCGGCATCGTCTTCGCGTACATGGGGCCGAAGGATAAGCAGCCCCCGATCCCTGACTTCGACTTTGCCAAGGTGCCGCCGGCGAACTTCTACATCACCAAGTTCAAGCTCGAGTGCAACTGGCTGCAGGCGACCGAGGGCGACTTCGACCCCAGTCACGCCGTCTTCCTGCACAGCACGCTCGACAACAACATGAGCAACCCGCAGTTCCAGTTCGCGGCTGAGCGCGCTCGTCTTTCGCCCACGGGTGGCGGTGTCACCAACACGCTGAACGCCCCCATCCCGGAGGACGAGCCCTTCCCCTTCGCGGTCGGCAACCGCCGCTTCCGCAAGGACGACCGTCGCGCCAAGGACCAGCTCGAGGACATCGACGGCGCCATGTTCGCGATTTCGCGCGTACAGCGTCCCGACGGCAAGGAGCAGGCGAACGTGATCCTGCGTTTCCTCATGCCCGTATTCTGCCCGCCCGGCATCGTGCGGCCCGGTCACTTCTCCGGCAACTTCCGCGTGCCGATCGATAACGAGAGCATGATGTTCTTCCGTCTGCGCTGGGCTCAGCAGCCGATGACGCAGGAAGACCTCGTGTACTACAAGCAGGGTGGGTACGCCTACCCGGAGATGCTCCCCGGTACCTACAAGACCAAGGCGAACGTGTTCAACGACTACGAGGTCGACCGCCTGGGCCAGAAGGGGTACCTCTACTCCGGCATCAAGACCTTCCCGCTGCAGGACATCGCCATGATGGAGAACCAGTGGGGCCCGATCGCCAAGCGCGAGAAGGAACACCTGGTGGCGATGGACTACCACATGATCTATCTGCGCCGAAAGCTCATTGCTGCTGCCCGCGCCATGCAGGACGGCATCGAGCCGAAGGAGCCGTGGATCCCGGAGTCCTACCACTACCACAGCGCTTCCGAGATCATCGAGAACGGTGACTTCGAGGCCGCGGTAGCACGGGCGAAGGAAAAGGCCCGCCTCAGCCTGATCAACCCGGTCTCGAATGAGGCGTCGGCGCTGACAGCGGCCGTCGGCGAATAGCACCGGCGAACCGGAACACAAGAAGGGCCTCGGCACTGCGCCGAGGCCCTTCTCTTATACGCAAGGCTTTGGGACTACTAGTGACCTGTGAGGCACGGGCAGGCGCTACGCAGGCCAAACCGCCCGATGTACAGGATGCCGTCCTGGGAAACAGCAACGGACAAGGGAGAGCCATCCAGAGCAAACCCCTGGATAGCGTAATGATAGTGGGTGCCGATTATGTCGCCCTGTAAGACTTCCCGCGTCGGGCAGCTCTTGTCGACCTCACTATTGGGCGCCGATGTATAGAGTTCGACGAACGTAAGCCGGTAATCGCCGGTGTCGAGTTCGATCTCGCCTACCGGTAGCTCGTTTGGGGCGCGATCCACCCCTGCACCAGTGATGCAGCGAACGACCCCATCTGCAGGGGCCTTCAATGGTTCACCAGGCCTGAGCGAAACCTGACAGAGGCTTTCGAAGCATGATGTGAAGTAGAAGACAGGCTTCGCCCACTCCTCGGGACTCGGTCGATCGCCGGCGAGAAGCCTGCCGACGACCTGGGCCTTCGAGGTATCTACCAAATCGCCGGTCCAGTGCTCGAAAACCGCTCCAGGAGGCGATGGACCGCCCGTAGCCCAGAGGCCACCCTCGCTATCAACCGCCAGCCGGACAGCGAGCCCGTCTCCATCCCATGCTTGTAGGACGATCTCCATACCTGGGCCTTCATATGACATGTTGTGAGAACCTCTGATTGTGATCGCCTCACCCGAGAGGGACACTCTCTTCTCATCAGTTCGCCATGGTGTGGAGATCCAAGGCCATTCGCTGCCGTTCACGGTAACCGCCGTCGTAAGGGGCACTCGCACGAAAGCGCGGTCGTCGCGATTGGCTACGAGAATTGGACAGCCTGCAACTGTGAACGAGTTGCCTAGCGAGATTAGTCCTTCGCCCCGGAGTTCTGCGGCGTCGACGGTGCGCAAGTCTCCGCTGGTGGCGGGGCACTCGGTCGTTGGCATCGCAGTTGGCGTCACATAGGCCTCACTCTCCAATGAGATGTCAGGAAAGCGCGCGCTATTCGTTCCGTTGACGCCATCATCTGTCCCGCCCCCGTGCGAGCCGATGATGCTGGTCACTGCGAGCACGAGAAGGACCATCGTGGCAACGAATGTCAACCCAGCCAGGCCCGGACGCCATCCGAGGACCAGCGCCAGACCATTCCGCCGTTCAGGCCTCTTACTCCACCACGCGGCCAACGCCCGGCGGTCTTCGCAGCCCGTCTCCGCCAGCAGCTCCCCGACGTGCCATTTCGCGCCCGCGAAGCTGATGCCCAACCGATCTGCAATCTCCGCGTTCGTCCGGCCCTCAACCAGGAGGTCGAGCACCTTACGTTGCCGAGGAGTCGGGCGCCAGCCACCCCGGCGCCACCGATAGCCTTCTCTACGCGCCATGAACGCATTATCACGAGCCTCCGGAGAGTGTCACTAGCCGCTTCAGGCTCAGGGAGGGATCACCCGGCCGCCGGCTTCACAGGTGTACCGCTCGACCCAGAGCATTCCGTCCTGATGGCCCTGCCGGACGCCGAGCCAGCCTATGCATAGCGTCTGTGCATCGCTTAGCGCTCCCAGGGTCCCATTACTGTGGTAGCAGTCGACTCGGCAATCGAACACACCAAGGCGCTCGAGGTCGATACGGATAAGGTCACTGGTGTCATCAAGGCGGACGGTCAGGACACTGCCGTCCCGGGAGACGTAATGCGCCTGGCTCCAGTTGGGAGCGGTATCCCAAATCGGTTCTCCGACTGAAGGCGAGTCCGGTCCGGCAGAGTTCGTGTTGCTGGGTGCCTGACTGTGCGGCTGGAAGCGACCATCCAATGCACCAATGGCTGCAATCAGGATGACGATCACCAGTGCAGCACCGGTCAGGGCCAGAGCCCCGACACCGGTGACACGTGTCGCCCTGGCGAAGGTGAGAAAGCCCCTTTGCTCCCGCGTGTCGCGAGCCTTCTCCCACCAGTATGCCAACGCCTGGCGGTCCTCGCAGCCCGTCTCTGTCAGCAACTCTCCGACGTGCCACTTCGCGCCCGCGAAGCTGATGCCCAACCGATCTGCAATCTCCGCGTTCGTCCGGCCCTCAACCAGGAGGTCGAGCACCTCACGCTGTCGAGGCGTCGGTTGCCAACTACCTCGGCGCCACCGATAGCCATCTCTGCGCGCCATAACCGCATTATCACGAGCTTCCGGAGAGTGTCACTAGCCGATCGGATGCTCCTTGCAGCGCAACCCTAACGTTTACGGCATGGTTAGAAAGGGCCGTTTGGCCATAGGCCTGCCTTCTTACTGATGCCTAAGGTCTTAACTAACGTCAAAGGCCGGTCACGGACCGGCGCACTAGAACACAAGCGCAGGAGGAAGAAGCGCATGCTTTCCGTCGAAGACAACGAACTGGTCACGAATACCAACCCGGGCGCGCCCATGGGCGAATTTTTCCGGCGCTTCTGGTTGCCCGTAACCCTCTCTGAGGAGCTGCCGGGTCCGGACTGCGTGCCCGTGAAGGTCAAGATCATGGGCGAGGACCTCATCGCCTTCCGGGACACCGACGGCAAGGTCGGCCTCATGGACGCCTTCTGCCCGCACCGTGGCGCGCCGATGTTCTTCGGTCGCAACGAGGAGTCGGGTCTGCGCTGCGTCTACCACGGCTGGAAGTTCGACGTCACCGGCGCGTGTGTCGACCTGCCCAATACGCCCGAGGGCGACACGTTCATGCATAAGGTGACGATCGACGCCTACCCGTGCCGTGAGGCCGGCGGCATGGTGTTCGCCTACATGGGCCCCAAGGACAAGCAGCCCCCGTTCCCTGACTTCGACTTCTCCAAGGTGCCTTCGCCCAACATATACGTGACGAAGTTCCAGCTCGAGTGCAACTGGCTGCAGGCGACCGAGGGTGACTTCGACCCCAGCCACGTGCCGTTCCTGCACAGCACCCTCGACAACAATGCGAGCAACCCCCAGTTCCAGTTCCGCGCTCCCAGTCCCCTCACGGGTCAGGCCTCGCGCAACGTGCTGGAAGGCGACGTGCCGGAAGAAGAGCCGTTCCCGTTTGCGGTCGGTAACCGCCGCTTCCGTAAGGACGACCGGCGTGCTCAGGACAAGCTGGAGGACATCGATGGCGCCTTCTACGCCATCTCCCGCGTGCAGCGCCCCGATGGCAAGGAGCAGGCGAACGTGATCCTGCGCTTCCTCATGCCGATCTTCTGCCCGCCCGGCATCGTTCGGCCGAACCACTTCGCCGGCAACTTCCGCGTGCCGATCGACAACGAAAAGATGATGTTCTTCCGTCTGCGCTGGGCCGAGCAGCCGATGACGGATGAGGACATCGTGTACTACAAGCAGGGTGGTTACGCCTACCCGGAGATGATCCCCGGTTCGGTGAAGACCAAGGCCAACGTGTTCAACGACTACGAGGTGGACCGGCTTGGCCAGAAGAACCACCTCTACTCCGGCATCAAGACCTTCCCGCTGCAGGACATCGCCATGATGGAGAACCAGTGGGGCCCGATCGCCAAGCGCGAGAAGGAGCACCTGGTGGCGATGGACTACCACATGATCTACCTGCGCCGGAAGCTCATCGCCGCTGCGCGGGCGATGGCCCAGGGCATCGAGCCGCAGGAGCCGTGGATGCCGCACACGTACCACTACCACAGCGCCTCGGCGATCATCGAGAACGGTGACTTCGAGGGCGCCGTGGCGAGGGCAAAGGAGAAGGCGAAGCAGAGCCTGATTACGCCGACCAACGACGAAGCCGCCCGACTGATCGCTTCTGTAGGCGAATAGCCGTCGGGCGTCTGGTGGACCACAAAGCGCCCCGGCATTGCCGGGGCGCTTTGTTTTGCTGACCCTGCCTATCGAGTCGCTACCTGGAGGTTCGTGCTCTTCGTCGTGAGAATCGATTCGTCATCCGGCGAATCGGGCGAAGTGGGTGCTACGAAGATCTGGGGTGGCTCCGGGTCGGGGTCGCAGCCGTCGGCGTAGGCCATGCAACCCAGCGTGAGGCGGGACCCCGAGGTCGAAGGCTCGTCGCACGTGCCGAGGGTCCAGCAACCGAAGAGCACCTGCAGGCCGAGGTCGACCGGGACAAGGTCCGGGTTCACCTTGGGCTCACAGAACTCCGGGATCTTCTCGCAGTAGTCCTCCCAGTCGGCCGGCGGCTCCCAGTCCTCGTACAGGTCGGGCAGCTCCACAGGCTCCATCGCGTTGTCGAGGAACTCAATCGTGGGCTGGAAGCTCGGGGGCTGGTCCAGCTGCAGGACAAGCTTCTCGGCGCCGTACTGTGGAGCGTTGCCGCCGTAGGACAGCGGGATCGGGAAGTACCACGGCTCGTTGTCATCGCAGGTGTCCAGGGCGCCCGTGAACTCCACGCCGCCCAGGTAGGCTTCCGTGATCTCCTCGCCCATGAACATGTAGTCACCCTGCTGGTTGACGGTGACCTCGCCGTGGTTCTCGGCCTCGACAAGGTTGTTCGAGCCGTCGTACCAGTAGATGCCGCCCACGTGCGTGATGCGCAGGCCGCAGTAGTTCGTGGGCATCACGACCCCGCCGTTGTCCTCGTCGATTACCAGGTCTGGCAGGAACGACGAGTCCACGTCGAAGTCGATGGTACCGGCCAGCGGCCCGCCCACGTAGACCGTGATCGTGTTGCCACCCCATGCGTGCGCGGGTTGGGCGTTCATTGCCCCGGTGGCGCCGGCAATCGACGCGATGCCCAGCACGGCGAGCGCTGCTGCTTTTACTCCCAGGTTCATCTCTTTCTCCTTCTGTTTGCTCAAATCGCTAGTGTTGGAACGTCTGTCATTTCGATTGGCTCATCGCTGCCTCCGCTGCGTTGTTCTGCAGGTAGGACAGGCGAAGAGCGACGTTCTTACAGCTCCGAAGAGGATTCTGGAAGTCTCTGGTTCCGAAGCAGCCAGGAGCGGTTGAGACACTGCGGGATAATCCCGCAGCTATCGGCAGGCGCGGAATCTAGCTGCGGGATTCATCCCGCAGTGTCTTGGTCAAACCAGCGTTTTGGATAGAGCGACGATTCTAGAGCCGAGGTTCAGGGCATCGACGAAGCCGGTAAGCGAGTGCGAAGAACTGGCGTTCAGGCCTCCGGGGTCGCCTCGTCTGTTTCGCCCTCGTCATCGTCTGCTTCGTCTTCGTCGTCATCCTCGTCTTCGGGGTCCGGCACATACTCCGGCCAGTTCTCGGCCTGATCCGGCCCCGGCTCCGTCTGCCGCAGCACTTCGTACTGCACAAGCGCCGTCGCGATGCCGAGATTGAGTGACTCGACGAAGCCGGCCATGGGGATGCGCACGACCTGGTCGCAGAGGCCGATCTGCTCCTCCGAGATGCCGATGCGCTCGTTGCCGCCGATGACGACCACGGGCTTCGAGGCGTAGTCAGCCTGCCGGTAGTCCAGGTCGCCGTCGGGCGAGGTGCCGATGATGCTGCAGCCACTCTGGGGCAGCCACGCCCTCAATTGCTTCGGGTTTGCCCGGACGATGCGCTGGCTGAAAACGGCGCCGAGGCTGCCGCGTACGCACTGAGGGTGATAGGGGTCGGCGCCCTGGCCGGTGAGGATGACGCCGTCGCCGCCAATGGCATCGTTGGTGCGGATCAGGGTACCGAGGTTGCCCGGGTGCTGCACCTCGTGGAGCCAAAGCCAGCAGCGCCGGCTCTCCGCCACGGCTTCCAGGGGCTCCCAGCGCTGTCGCACGATGGCGCCGATCGACTGAGCCTCTTCCCGAAACGCGATGAGGTCGAACAGCTCCTCGGTGACTTCGAGGATTGGGATGCCGAGGTCGTCGAGGTCGGTCGCGAGGTCGGCCTCGTCGTCCGTGAGGCGGTCGGGCGCCAGCACCACCTGCTCGAACACGGCGCCGGTCTGCAAGGCGGCCTTGAGCAGGCGATGGCCCTCGGCGAAGAAGGTGCCGGTGGCGTCGCGCTCCTTCTTCTCACGCAGGGCGCGGATCGCCTTGATGCGGTCGTTGGAGCGAGAGGAGACGATGGTCATGGGGTGCCTGTTGTTTCGAGGGCGATAGCCCGTGGCAACCTTCGAACGTTTCTGTGCGTAAGTGAGCCCGAAAGATTGCCACGCCTCGCTATCGCGATGGCTCGCAACGACGCCGGCTCTTCGTTCCCACCGATTCGTTGGGCGGCACACGATGCGCCTGCGGGCGATACGCCACTGCGGGTTGAAACCCGCAGCTTCTCATCGAGGTGATGACGCAAGCTGCAGGATTCATCCTGCAGTGACGTAATGCCCGTGACGCTATCGATGGGAGAATTACCCGCCGTACTTGAAGCCGGTCTCGGCCAGCGTCAGCGGTTCGGCGGCTTCCTTGCTCACGCCCGCCTCGATCACCTCACCGACGAAGATCGTGTGGTCACCGATGGCCACGGTCTCGCGCAGCTCGCACTCGAACCAGGCGATGCCGTCCGAGAGGATGGGCAGGCCGTTGGGGCTGGCGGTGAACTCGGCCCCGCCGAGCTTGGTGCCCTCGGGCTCGACGTGCTTGAAGAAGCCGCTCGCCAGCGGCACCTGGCCCGACTCCAGTACGTTGATCAGGAACTTGCCGGAGTTCGCGACCATCGCGGTCGAGGGGTTGTCGGCCTTGGCGCCGAGCACGACCAGCGGCGGCGCGAACGAGGCCTGGGTCAGCCAGTTCACGGCGGCGCCGGTCATCTTGTCGCCGTCCTTGACGGTCATCACGAAGAGGCCGTAGGGAATCATGCGAAGGGCAGTCTTCTTTGCGGCTTCGTCCATATCGAGTCTCCTTTGGTACTAAGCGCTTTGGAATCGACCCCTATACTAGCCCTGCGATGCCGCAGTCCGCGATACCTCCCGCCGGTTCCAAGCGAGACGCCGCCGCCATCCTGCTCGAAGCCGAGCTGGCGCGGCTGGGGCGCGTCGGACTACCCTACATCCTCACGTTCAGCGACGCTGACTGGCGCGACGCCATGGCGAACGTCGGCTGCCCGGCGTGGATGGCGCGCCTGGCGTCACCGACGGCCCGTCGCGGCACCCGCGGCAAGCTGGGCATGGCCACGATTTGTCACCTGCGCCACGACCATCCCGCCGTCGTCTACGTCCGCGTACACGGCCGCGACTGGCCCGCGATCGAAGAGACGGTGCGGCATGAAGCGCTGCACGTTGCGAGGCCGAGCTACAACCACCGCCAGGTGCACGCCGCCATGCACGATGAGCCCGTCGCACCACCGAGGCGTCGCAGGGCGCGTCGGCGGTAATATCACCCTCACCCTACGCAGGGAGAGGGAACTACGATGCTGCGCTAGTTGGCTAGTTAAGCTGCCCTAAGAGCTAAGAGCTAAGACGCTAAGAGCTAAGAGCTAAGAGCTAAGAGCTAAGAGCTAAGAGCTAAGAGCTACCGGCGCTGCATGCGGGCGAGGCGTTCGTCGCTGATCTCGGCCGGGATCGGCTCTGCGGGGCCGCGATAGCGTCGCCAGTCGTCCTCGGGATCCTGCACCCAGGCGAGGCCGGCGTTGACGAGCTGGCGCACGCCCTGGATGACGTGGCGCGGATCGTAGGGTACGGGCAGGCCGAGGCGAGTAAGGAAGGGCGCGAGCGCGCGGCCGACGGGCTTGCCGCCGGTGAACAGCTCTGACTCCTTGAGCGTGAGCAGTGTCAGGCTCGAGAGGAAAGTCGCTTCCGGGAAGGTCTCGGGCAGTCGTTGCTCCATGACCTGCCAGAGCGTCGCCTGAGGGTCGAGGCTGAGCGTGGCGCTGCGGCTATCGAGCTCGCCCTTTTCGTCTCGAACCCAGTAGTTCCAGTCGGCGTAGGCGGCGCGTACGAGGTCGGTGGCGTTCTTGGCGCCGGTCTGCATCGCGTACTCCGCGATACCTTCATCGGTAGAGAGGTCTAGCCAGGGGTCCGCGGGTTCGATGATCAGGAAAGAGTTGGCGAACTTGGTGCCCCAGTTGACGGCGATCAGGCGTTCATCGGAGCGCAGGCCACGCAGGGAAACGATGAGGTTCAGACCTTCGGCGTCGTCCAGGGTGCGGCGCTGCTCGACGAACTTCCACCAGGCTTCGGAGCCGTGGACGAACGGCGTCGAAGGGCTGGAGCGCTGCGGCGCATCGGCTTCGGTGACGCCGTAGAGCAGCGCACGTGGCGTGCCCACGAGCTCGCCGAGGGCTTTGACCAGCTCGGAACGACTGATCGCCACCTTACGCCTGTTCCTCCACGAACAGCGGGCCACCCTTGTCCAGGACCGTGCCCTCGAGGTCGATTACAGACGGGCGCTCCTCGCAGTAGAAGCCGTCTTCGCACTTCTCGAAGTAGAAGGCGCTCTTCTTGGCGTCGTAGCGAATCGTCCAGGTGCCGACGACAGCGTTGTCGGGCCCTTCTGCCAGCTGCTGTTCGATGACGCGTGCCAGCGCCGCGAGTTGTTCTTTGCCCATGGAATGCCTCCGGTCGGTTCTCCGTTGGGATATCAGTTTAGCGGTTCGGCGCGCCTGTGGGCGCCGCTTGGGTTATCAGTTTTCAGTTATCAGTCGTCAGTTCGTACTCAGGACCGTTGCCGTCGCTAATCCGGTGGGAGTTTGGCCGACCTCGCTGGAACTAACTGATAACTGAAAACTGACGACTGAAAACTCAAGCGCCCGTCTCCTCCTTATATCGTCGGATCGCCTCGATGTGGTCGCGAGGGTTGGCGAGGCCGGCGCTCATGGTGTTCACGCAAACGTAGTCGATGCCGGCGGCTTCGAACTCCTGCAGGCGCTTCGACCACTCGTCGGGCGTGGCGTTGGCGATGCTGGCGGTGGTCTGCAGGCCCACGTCCTTGGGGTCGCGGCCGAACTCGCGCACGTAAGACTGGAACTGGTCGACGGTTTCCTTCGGGTCGGGGCCGCCGGGGCGGAACTGGGGGTACCACCCGTCGCCGATGCGGGCAGCGCGCTTCATCACGGCCTCCGACATGCCGCCGAACCACACCGGGATCGAGCGGCGAGGCCTGGGGGCGATGGCGACGTGGTTGAGGTGGTGCCATTTGCCCTCGAACGTCACGACCTCCTCCGTCCAGAGCAGGCGCATGACCTCGATCTGCTCCTCGATGCGCCGGCCGCGGGTGTGAAAGTCCTCGTTCAGGCTCTCGTACTCGGCGTCATTCCAGCCGTTGGCGACGCCGAGGCGCAGGCGCTCGTTCGTGAGGATGTCGACCTCGGCGGCCTGCTTGGCGACGAGTGCGGTCTGGCGCTGGGGCAGGATGAGGATGCCCGTGACGAACTCGATCTTCGTCGTGATGGCGCCGAGGTAGGCGAACAGCACGAACGGCTCATGGAACGTCGTCTTGTAGTCGTACGTGTGGCTGAAGCCGGGTCGGTGGTCGCCGGGCTGCGCGCCGAGGACGTGGTCGTACGCCAGGATGTGGTCGTAGCCCAGTTCCTCGGCCGCCTGGGCGTAGTCGCGCAGGACGAGGGAGTCTGAGCCGATCTCGGTCTGAGGAAGGGTGACACCGATTCGCATGAAAGCTCTCTTCTAGGTCTGTACCCTGTCGGGTTTTGATTCCGGCTACTCTTGCCGGGGTGGTTCGGATCATTCGCCCACCAGGCCGGGCCGTCAATGTAGGCCCGATGAAACGCTTGGCGGCCGTCTCGCGTTCTCACCAAGGAAGGATCCCTCGCACTATGATGCACGGAGAGCACGCCGATGTTCGCAATTATCGTTCTGCTATTTGCTGGTGCCGTCCTCGCCCTCGTGGTGGGGGCCATGGCGCTCCTGAGCGAGGAGCGCGCCCGACAGGACCGTAACGACGTGCGCTATCGCTTCTCCCATCGCCGCATCTGGTAGGCACGCCGGGACACACGACGCCCTCGATAAGGCCGACTCGACTGCGCAACCCTCGTCCCGTGCTGTCGTTGCGAGTCCATCGCGGAGCGAGGCGAAGCAATCTTCGAGCGCCTCTTCACCATGACCGGCGTTGGAGTGTATCCAAGCGCTGAAGGATTGCCACGGCCCTCCTGGCGACAGACCCTGCAACGACAGTAGGACGGGATGTCAGTTGTTCTCACTGCGGGTTGAAACCCGCAGCTTCCATCGTCGGACCACTCCAAGCTGCGGGATTCATCCCGCAGTGTGCTGGGGTCAGCAAAGCGCTAGATGCTGGTAATGGCTATCTCTCACGCCCGCTCCATCAACTCCTTCGCTCGCTCCAGGTCCTCCTCGCGGTTCACGTTCAGGAACGAGAGGCCCTCAGGGTCGAAGGGGCGCCATTGCGGCTCCGGCACGAGCAGCGCGTCGACGTCGTCGAGAACGCCCGTGACCTTGTAGGCGCCGCGTTCGAGACGCCGCCGGGCGGGCTCGATGCATGCCATCGAGTAGATGGCGCTCAAGGGCTCCGGCAGGCCGTCGTTGACCGGTACGACGGCGTCGTGGCCGGCGGCGAGGCGCAGTAGCTCCCGGAGCAGCGCCGGTTGCAGCAGCGGCATGTCACAGGCGACGACAAGGGCGTGGTGCTGCGTCTCCGCCTGTGAGGCGAGCGCTGCGAGACCTGTGTAGATGCCGCCCAGAGGGCCCGTCTCCGGGTAGTCGTCTTCTACTATCGTGACCGGGGCGCTGGTAAGGGTCTCGGGTAGATGCTGCCCCCTCGCCGTGACGAGCACGTAGCGCGCAGCCACGCTCTCGCAGGCATCGAGGGCGCGCTGCAGCAGCGATTTGCCCGCGAGCAGTTCGGAGGCCTTGTCGCGCCCCAGGCGGGTGCTCTTGCCCCCCGTGAGGATGATGACGGGGTATCGAGTGCTCTCCATAGCGCCATTCTAAGTAGCCTGTCGCGAATTTCTGGGGGACGGGAACATTTTCGCCGGTTGGGTCGTCTGATGAGTAAGGCGTTCACCGATGTGATGACGTCCAGGTCCCGTGCCCGTGCCCAGGCGCCGGAAATCTGGCTCAGAAATGTCGAACGCTGAGGCAAGACATCGAGGCGTCAGGATGAACCGTCGCCTCCCGCTGTGCGTAATAGGTGAGGATGGACCGGCAAACCCCAGCATCAAGGCAAAGACAGGCGTACCGGCGCGCGGGCGAATCGCGTACGGGGCTGAGCGAAGTGCTGGCCGGCACGTCGCCTTACATCGCCAAACGACATAAAATGATCTGCGTGCCGCCTCCCCGACTGGCAGCAACGGCCCTCGCCGGCCTCTTCGCACTGGTCCTCGTCGCCTGTGGTGGTGACGACGAGCCAGCGTCGCCGACCCATACGAGCGTGCCGCCAGCGACGATTATCTCTGTCGCGACGCCGCAGCCTGACTCCAACATCGACCTCCAGACGTCGATGAACACCACCTACTACGCTGTGAGCGGCACTACGACCGAAGAAATTTTCGCCAGCATCGAGGCCAACGGCCCTACCGACAACGTCGGTCAGCAGGGCAGCGGCCTTACGTCGGTCGATTGGGAGTACAAGTGGAGCGGCGACCAGTCCCCCACCGGCGAATGCAGCATTCGCGACCTTACGATCCGGGCCGATATCACCGTCGAGCTGCCGCAGCATGAGGACGAAGCCAGCCTGACCGACACGTTGCAGACCAACTGGGACACCTACGCCCAGGGTGTGGCGACCCACGAGCAGCGCCACGTCGACATCTACCTGCAGGGCGCGGAGGACATCCGGGACGCCATGGAGGAGATCGGCGTCGAGAAGGACTGCGAGGCGCTCGAGGGCCACATCGACGCCGTGTGGAACGACGAGCAGGCGCGGATCAACGGCCTGCAGCAGACCTTCCACGATGAGGAGAACGCCCGCCTCGCAGCAGCACGCGGGCCGTTGCAGCAGCAGATCGACTCGAACCGCAACGAGCTGGCCTCGCTGCAAGCCCAGATCAGCGACCTGGACGCTCAGATCAGCAGCCTGCGCTCCGAAATCGCCGTCTACGACAACGAGGTCGCCAACATCGACGCCCAGATTAAACAGATCAACGACCAGTTCCCCAACGAGCTCCCGGACACGATCCGCGATCGCCTGGAGCAGCTAATCCAGCAGAGCAACGACCTGCTCGTGACCTACAACCAGCGGGTCGACCAGCACAACGCGGCGATCTACCAGCGCAACGCCCTCAGCGACCAGTACGACGCGCTGCTCACGCAGACAAATCAACTCGTCGACCAGTACAACTGGACGAGGTAGCTGTCAGCCTTTAGCGATTAGCCTTCAGCTTGGGAAATGGCCATAAGCTTTCCGGACCGCATGATAGGCAACTCAAGACTAATCCCGGGACAGCCATATGCCGCGGAACAAAACTCGTCACTGGTCGCTGAAAGCTGACTGCTGAACGCTCGTCTAGTGCTCGTTCGGCGGCGTGGGCGTGTCGATGTAGAACTGGGCCAGCGACCACACGAAGCCGCCGATGACCGCGAGGCCGCCGACCATCATCGCGGCGGCAGGCACCGTGTCCGGCAGGAACACGATCGCGATCAGGCTGATCGCGACGACAAGGCCGCCGACGAGGCTAAGGCGAAGGCCGGGAGTGTTAAGCACACTTCCAGACTAGCATGTGGCGATTTGGCTGCGGCGGTCGCTACTTCATCGAGAAGGGCGGGTAGCTGTCCGTGAGGCCGTAAACGTAGGCATTGATACGCGAATCCCACCAGCGATACACGCCGACGACGAAGGAGTGCATCCCTTCTGGGAACGAGCCGGTAAACAGGATAGCGAACTGGGCGATGAAGACCACAACGAGCGCAGCCATGTAAAGAAAGCCCACGACGATGAAGTGGGGAATCAGACAGCAAGGCCTTGATGACAAAGCCAATGAACAGCGGGAAGTTGAGCACTCGCGAGAGCGTTGCCGGGTAAGTCACGTCGAGGTTGAGGGGATACGCCTGCGATTCGATGCTGAACGGCGGGTACTTGTCGTAGAGATGCAGGAAGATACGCGTAGACGTTCGCGTACCACCTCAGATAGCCGACGTAGAAGTTGAACATGCCCTGCGGGATACTAGCCCGTGAACAGGATGGCGAAGGTGGCGATGAAGTAGACGATGGCGGCCACGATCTGCAGGAAGTACAGAATGATCAGGTGCGGGATCAGCAGAATGATGCGAATGATCGTGCCGATGCCCAGCGGAAAATTCGTAAGCCTGCTCTGCGTGGCGTCTCGGGTGATGTTCAGCCGAATTGGGTAATCGACCGCTTCGTTAGTCAAGGCTTCCTCTCTTCTCACGAATCCCGGCCATTAGAGAACGTCGCGAATATGCGGTGCGCGCCGTGAATTGTCAAGGTGACTGATCGCTTTTCTTGTTAGGGCTTGGTCAAACCAGCTGGTAGCGCGGCGGCTCCTGCCACTGGTGCGTCGGCGGGTTCTCCTGCAGGAAGAGGGCGCGCCGGCGGGCCTGTGCCCGGTACTCCTCGGCGCGACGGATCACCTCGGCGCGCTCGGCGTCCTCCGCGGCGGCCTGGGCCTGCTCGTCGGCGCTGAGCACGCGCGGCTTGCCCGGGCTCGACGCTGATACGCCCTTCCTCCTCCAGCTTGACGAGGTGGCTGCGCACATTGCCGTCGGCGGCGCGCCGCAACCGCGGGTCGATGCTGTCGCCGTAGAGGCGCTCCATGATCTGCCAGCTCGTCATCGCTTCGCCCGATGACAGTGCCTCGATCACCTGGCGCTCGCGCTCGTTGCGGTGGGCGATGTACTCGTCGATGATCTCTACCGGGTTGTGGATCAGGGGGCCGTGGCCGGGGCAGAGAACCTTGCAGGTTCGGCAGGTCGCGAATGCGGGCGAGGCTGCGCATGTAGGTGCCGAGGTCCTGTACGGCGGTCGTCGTGCCGCCGAGGATGGTATCGCCGGTGAACAGGACGCCCTCGTCCTCGAGGTAGAAGCAGAAGGACTCCGGGCTGTGGCCGGGCGTGTGGATCGTCTGGAGCTTCACGCGTGCCGGCATCCAGCTCGCCGTCCGCGACGATCGGCCTGGCGGCGTGCGGCGGCAGCATGTGCGGCTCCAGGCGCTCGGCCGTTGCGGGCGCCATGCACGCCTGGGCGCCGAACTCCTCGCACAGCCAACGGATGTTGGAGGTATGGTCGAAGTGGAAGTGCGTTACGGCGCAGAGGGCGATCTCGGCCCGCTCTTCGGCGGCGAGGTAGCCCCGCAGCATCCAGCGATAGCGCTCCTCGTCAGCCCCGGAGTCGATCGTCAGCACCTGATCGTCGCCGACGAGGTAGATCGTCGTGAACTGCGGGTGCATCGGGTTACTCTCGGGCACCTGGACGGCGCGGACGCTGGCACTGACTTGCATCTCGTTAACATTGTAGAAGGCTTTGAGCCGCTTGGGCCGGTATAATCATTCGGGTAACTAAAGCGCATGAATGGCCTACAGAGGGGCGGAGAACCACAAACGCAAATGCGAGAGCCGGGTGCGCTTTCATCCGCGAGGCGGAACGTCCAGGAGCGGTTCGGTTCGCGTATCCTCCTCGTGATCGTCGGCGTGGCCCTCACGTTTTTCGTCACCGTGGGCCTCATCCTTTACTTCAAGCCCGGCAGCACGGCCGAGCCCAGCGGCGAGCCCTCGCTCGACGTATTCGCGGCAGGCCCGATCCTCGACTTCAAGCCCGGCACGATGACCCTGTTCGAGAAGGAGCACTTCTTCCTCGTGCGTCAGCAGGATGGCGGCGTCTTCGCCCTGTACGACATGGGACCGCCGGCACAGGCTCGCTTTGCTTCGGGCGATATGGAAGCGCTGAAGTGTCGCGCCGTGATTCGCGACGACCCCCAGATGGTTGGCTGGCTGGCGACCGCGGGCGCTCCGCCGGGCTTTGAGGACCGCGGTATCTGGGACGAATGCGATGGCGTCGCCTGGGATGCCCTGGGGCACCAGGTCTGGGGCCCCGAGAGCGGCAGCCTCGATCGCTTCCCCGTCGAGATCACCGAAGGCATCATGCGCGTGAACCTCGGCGATCGGCAGTGCAGCAACCCGGTGACCCCGGCCATGCCCTGTATCGTCACGCAGTAAGGGCGCGTAGTCCTCACCCCAACCCCTCTCTTTGCGAGGAGAGGGGCGTATTGTTGTCGGGAGTCTAACTACTGTGAACCCGATTCGATGGATGACAGCACATTGGGAGCGGGGCGCAAAGCAACGGCCAGATGCGCTAATCTAGGCCTGTCATGATGTACAACAACCGCGGCACCAAAGGGCTCGACGACGACTACGGCAAGGTGATCGACGACGCGCTGGAGTCGTTGCGATGGGCTCGTCTGCACTACCACGAGCCGCGGGCCAGCGAGTCACTGCACACGGTCGGCGCCAAGCTGGGTTACCTGGCCGAAGCGATGATCTCGAAGGACGGCGGCGATGAGGCTCGGGCGCAGCAGGCGCTGGGGCTGGCGCAGGGCCGCTCGCTGCGAGAGCAGGACTCGATCCGCCGCATGTGGGAAGAGATGTGGTGGTCGCACTAGCCCTGCAGGCTGAACCCTAGAACCTGGGAACCAAGGGCGGGACAAGTCACGGCAGGATGAATCCTGCAGGTTTCTGTCCTGTCTTCGGCGTAGCTGCGGGTTTCAACCCGCAGTGTGAGTGGTCGCTACAAGGCTCGCGGCGATGGCCGCTCTTTACCAGATCTTCCACCACGGCTTCTTCGCGGGCGCTTCGCCCATCATCATGTGGTCCGAAGCCTGGCTGTGGTCGTACTCGGCTTCGGCCTTGAGCACGCCGGCCGGGTCCTCGTCGAAGTCCATCTTGCAGCCGCGACCGCAGAAGTAGTACTTCGTGCCTTCATGCTCGGAGGTCCAGGCCACGGTCTTGGGGTCGATGTCCATGTGGCAGACCGGGTCGTGGGCGGTTTCGGTGATCATTCGTGAGCCTCCATGCTTGAGCCTATGCCGCTGGAGGTCAGGCCTGCAACTCGCTAGACGGAGTTGAGCTCCGGGATCAGGTCGAAGTACTGGTTGAGCTGGGTGAACTCGTTGAGGAAGATCAGCACGCCAATCAGCACGACGAAGGCGCCGGCACCGACTTCGAGGATGGGCATGAAGCGGCCGTACTTGCGGATCAAGCCCGTCACGGAGCCGATGGCGTAGCCGGCGATCAGGAAAGGCACTGCCAGGCCCGCCGAGTAGGCCGCGAGCAGGTAGGCGCCCTGGTGCACCGTGCCGGACTGACTGGCCAGCAGGATGATTGCACCCAGCACGGGGCCGATGCACGGCGTCCAGGCGATCGCGAAGGAGGCGCCGAAGCCAAAAGAGCGTCCGTAGCTCAGGGCCGTCGAGCGTACTGCGACGACGGTTGTGGTGGTTGTGCCGCCGCCCGCACCTGCGCCCGCATAGGCCAGCGTGGCGCCACCGCCTCCACCGCCCGAGGTGCCGCTGCCGATCGCGAAGGTGCGGTAGAGCCACGGGATGCGGATCACGCCCATGAGGTTGAGGCCGAGGACGATGAGGAAGACGCCGGCGATCTTCTCCAACGTCGGCATCTGGTCCGCCACGAGGTTGCCGACGAGACCGGCCGAGGCGCCGATTACGGTGAACACGATGCCGAAGCCGCTCACGAACGACACCGCATGCGACATGGTCTCCTTGCGGCTCGCGGTCGCATCGGGGTCGCTGGCGACGCCGGTCAGGTGGGCGATGTAGGCCGGCACGAGGGGGAGCACGCAGGGCGACAGGAACGAGATCACACCCGCCGCAAACGCAAACACGATGCCGAAGGGCCCCGTGAGATAGTCGACCCATCCCTCAGTCAGCACGGAACCATGATAGCAATGCAGTCCTTACGGAATGCTTAAGACGGGCTGAAGAGTCAGAGGCTGATGCGAGTGGCCTGGGAGAACACGGTCTGCCAGCCGTCGCGGCGCTTCTCGTAGACCTCGATTTGCCAGAAATGCTGCACGGGCTGCGCCTCTCCCTGCACGGCGACTTCGACCTGGGCCTTGTAACGCAGAACAGCCGCATCGCCGTAGACGACGACCTGGATGCGGCTCTCCGGCTCCCACATGCGGTACTCGATGTAACCGAGGGCGACGCCGTTGATGTAGTCGTCCCGGTTGAGCTCCTGGCCCGCCGGGTTGACGAGCTGGAAGTCGTTGGCGTGGATGCGCTGCAGCGTCGGGATGTCCTTCGCCACGAATGCGGCGAGCTTCTCCTGCTCGATCTTCCTCAGCTCATCTGTCTCGTCCGGCATCGTGCCCATCCTCGTGGTGTAGTCTCGAAACGACGGCTGGATCATAGCAGGCAGCTCGGGATTCCCGGCGGCCGATGAAAGAAAGGAGCACGATGGCCCAACTCGATCATCTCATCGTCCCATCGCATGACCGGCGGGCCAGCGCCGAGTTGCTCGCGCGGCTGCTGGACGTCGATTGGGTACCGGACTCGATGGGCATGTTCGCCGCGGTGTACGTAAACCCGTGCCTGACCGTCGACTTCGGCGAACGCGATGAGTTCGACGTGCATCATTACTGCTTCATGGTCACGGACAAGGAGTTCGATGCCGTGCACCGCCGTCTGGTCGATCTCGGCGTGCCGTTTCGTAGTTCGCCTCATGGCCCGATGGACATGCAGATCAACACGGAGAACGGCAAGAACCTCTTCTGGTTCGACGCGGATGGCCACAACTGGGAGATCCTCACCGTGAGCTACGCACGGCAAGCGAGATAGCCGTTTCATGGCCCTAGCTGCACGTCGCCGGTAGAATGAGGCGCATGCCGCCCGCTAAGCCCACGCCGCCGTTCGAAGAGCTGTACCGGCAGCTGGAGGAGAAGGTCGCGCTGCTGGAGCAGGGCGGTCTCAGCCTGGACGACTCGCTGTGCTGCCTACGAGGAGGCCGTGGGGCTGGCGCAGCAGTGCCAGAGCCATGCTCGACAGCGCCGAGCTGCGTATCACCCGCCTGCGGGAGACGATCGCCGCGCCGAGGCGTGACGCGCCGAGCCGAGGATGAGGACGAAGACGAGGACGACACTAAGCGCCGGGAGATCCGACGATCGAGGAAGTCGCTTTGAAGCTCCAGCGCCGACTTCCACAGCCACAGCCACTACTCGCGCGATTCGCTGATCATCCCGCAGGCCTTCGTCGACACGCTGCGTGCGCAAGGGCGTCACCTGCATCGCCGTGACGGACCACAACGAGATCGAGGGCGCCTTCGTGATCCAGAAGCTGGCGCCGGACTCGCAGCGCCGCTGAAAGTGATCATCGGCGAAGAGGTGAAGACGGCCGAGGGCGAGATCATCGGTCTCTTCCTCAAGGAGCTCGTGCCGCGCGACATGTCGCCTGAAGACACGATCCAGGCGATCCACGAGCAGGGCGGCCTCGCGGTGATCCCGCACCCCTACGACATCTTCCGGCGCTCCGTGCTGAAGGACGAGGCCATCGAGCGGGTCAAGACGACGGTCGACGCCATCGAGGGGTTCAACTGCCGCAACATCCTCGCCAAGCACGACAAGAAGGCGCGTGACGCTGCGCGCCGAGCGTCGACAAGCCGATCACGCTGGGCACGGACTCGCACTCGCCCTTGGAGCTGGGCGGCGCCTGCTGGAGATGGACGACTTCGAGACGCCGCAGGAGTTGCTGCAGGTCGCTGCGCGGCGGTCACATCGCTGGGTCACCGCTCGCTGCCGATGGTGCACTGGATCAGCACCTACGCGAAGATCCGCTGGCGCCTGGGCTTGAAGCCGACCTACTCCCGCGCTCCGCCCGTGCGGGCGGTAGGCCATCGTGCAGTCAGGCATTCGGGCAATCGGGCAAAATCGAACAGCACTTGATGTCCTTCATCGAGACGCCTAGGACCATCGCAGCCTACTTCTGTCGTTTCCCCAATCCCGTTCGTCCTGAGCTTATCGAAGGACGCGTCACGCGTGATGACGTTCTGAAGTCGAGCATGTTCCGGCGTTACAGTACGAGGACTCGCTTGGTTCGACAGGCTCATCGACGAACCGGCGTTGGCATCGCTCAGTGAGCGATACGAGCGCGCGGACGGAGATTCGAAATGACCGTGCGACTGGCCCTACTCGTGTCCGGCGGTGGGACGACGCTGCAGAACTTCCTCGACGTCATCGCGGCCGGGAAGCTCGATGCAAGCGTCGAGGTCGTCGTCAGCAGCCTGCGGGACGCTTACGCCCTCGAACGCGCCCGCAACGCCGGCATCGATACGCACGTTGTGCGCCGGCGCGACTTCGAGACGCAGGAGTCGTTCAGCGAGGCGATCACGGCGGTGCTGGAGCCGTACAACGTCGACCTCGTCCTGGGCGCGGGCTACCTGCAGCGCTACATCTTCCCTTCGAAGTACGCAGGGCGAGTGCTCAACGTGCATCCCGGGTTGCTCCCGAAGTACGGCGGCCAGGGCATGTACGGCCACCATGTGCACGAGGCGGTGCTGGCGGCGGGCGAGAAGGAGTCCGGCTGCAGCGTGATCATCGCGGACCATGAGTACGACCACGGGCCGGCCGATCATCGAGCGCCGCGTGCCGGTGCTGGCGGACGATACGCCGGAGACGCTGGCAGCACGCATCTTCGAGGCGGAGTGCGAGGCCTTCCCGGAGGGCGTGCGCATCATGGCCAAACGGCTCGGGCTTTCAGTCTAGGTTCCGGCGTAAACTCGCTGAGAATCCATCAACACGTTGACTGAATGACCGAAACTGACGCCGAAGCATCGAAATCCCCTGACTCGACTCTAGATCCGGCGCGCGTCGGCACGTTCGATTCGCTGCGCGTTATCGAGCTTCCGTCAGCTCCTCATGGGCACGACGCTATCCAGCCTGGCGCAGTGGGTGCAGCAGGTGACGCTGGGCTGGCTGGTGTTCGACATCACCGGCTCCGGCACCGCTCTCGGTACGATGAACCTCCTGCGCTCCGTGTCCACGGTCGGCCTCGTGCCGGTCTCGGGCACGATCATCGATACAGTGGGCCGGCGGACGCTGCTGATTCTCGTGAACGCCTGGCAGCTCATCGCCACCCTGGCGGTCGGGCTGGCGATCGTCCTGGGGCACGTGCAGGTGTGGTACCTGTTCGCGTTTACGTTCTTCGCCGGCTTCGCGCAGTCCATCGATATGCCGTTGCGTCAGACCGTGGTGTTCATGCTGGTGCCGCGGCACATGGCGTCGAACGCCTTCGCCCTGGTCCAGACGGGCTGGGGACTGATGCGCTCGATCGGTCCGGCGGTCGGCGGCCTGCTGATCCTCGTCATGGGACCGGGCGGCAACTTCCTGTTGCAGGCGGTGGCGTACGGCCTCATCGCGATCAACATCATGTTCATTCAGTTCCCGCCTCAGCCCCAACCGGCGCAGCGTCCGCCCGTCTTGAAGCAGATGTCCGAGGGGCTGTCCTTCGTACGGCACTCTCGCGTCACGCTGTCGTTTCTCCTGATGGGATGGGTGCTGCCCCTGTTCATCATCCCCGTCTACATCACCCTGCCGCCGATCTACGCCGACGAGATCTTCGGCGACCCGGCCAACTCGAACGCGGACATCCTGGGCTACCTGCTTGCCTCGGTAGGCGTCGGCAGCGTGCTTGGGCGGGCTCGTGGTCGCGTCGCTGAGTAGCGTGGACCGGCGGGGCCTGATGGAGATTGCGGCGCTGTTCCTCTGCTGCATCTCGCTGGTGCTGTTCGCGCTGAGCACGCAATTCTGGATGGCCTTGCTCCTGCTCGGCGCGTCTGGTTTCTTCGAGATGCTCTTCCTCACCAGCAACCAGACCCTCATGCAGCTCGCGATCCCGGATAAGCTGCGCGGCCGGGTGACCAGCATCACCTCGCTGTCGGCGGGCCTGGCGCCGATCGGCAGCTTCGTGGCCGGCGTCGGCTCCGACGCAATCGGTCCGCAGGAGGTCACGATCCTGCTCTGCGGCATGGGCGCGGGCGTGTCCGTGATCGCGCTGCTGTTCGTCCGCACGATCCGCGACTTCCGCATGAGCGAAGCCGTAGCGGCCTCGGTGCGCATGCAAGACGCGTCCGAGGCCGCTTCCGGTAGCTAGCGCAGTCCGCCGCTGCCGGTGGCCGGCGGCTTGACCTCGCTGGGTGCCTGGCCGAGCGAGGTGAGCGAGGGTTTCGGAGCCGTCTCCCGCCTCCTTCACCATGACCGACGCCCGGGCAGTACCACTTGAACTCTTCGAGTCCCGGTTCAAGCGGCGTGAAGTCGCGAGTTTTGATGCAGTTCTCGTAGGTGCCGACGGGCGTCTCGACTGTCTCCGTGACCGAGAGGATCGTCGTCATGTCCTCGGCGATGCCGGGGGCGTACTCGACCTGCAGCGTCTGGCCGGCTTCTGGGTTGGCGGGCATAAAGATGCCTGGACGGTTCTCGCCTTCGCCGGAGAGCCATTGGCCGTTGTGGTTAGCGACCTTGCCGTCCTCGTAGTTGTCCACGTGCTCGCCGAAGTAATACACGTCGCCGTTCTCGTGCTGGGCGAAGTAGTCCAGGGCGACTTCGATCAGCTCGCCGTCCTCGTAGGCGCGCTCTTCCAGCACGGTGACGGTGACGCCTGCGACCACCTCGGTGCGGTCGTGGACGGTCGACTCGAGCCGCGTTGCGACGGTCTCACCGTCTTCGTTGGTGTCCTGGCCCTCGATGACCTTGGGTCCGAGCTTCGACAGCGGGAAGTAGGGGTTGGTGATCTCTGCCTGGAATTCGCCAGGGACGATGGGCTCCTGGGCGCCGGCTTCGGGCTCTCCCGTCACGGCGAATGCGACCATCGCGAAGGCAAGCGCTGCCAGGGCCGGAGCAAATGACTTGCTCGACATGATCAGGTCTCCTGTGGTGATGCGTGAGTTGGTGTGTTGAGGGTAGGGAGGCCGAACGCCGTCGGGCCTCCCTTGAAGCAGCGAGTGGTTACTTGTTCTCCGGTTCCTCGCCGTCCGAGCCGATGACCTTACCGGTCTGGGCGTCGACCTTGACGTCCTGGTCGCCGACGTCGACGTTGAACACGAGCTTGCCGTCGTAGTACTCGAGGTCGACCTCGTCCAGCGGTCCCGAGGCGCTTGCCTGGGCCGCCGCGATCGCCTCTTCGAGCGTGATGCCTGCCTGGGGTAGCAGCTCCTTGCCGTCATCGAGCACGCCGCCCTTGCCAGCCGATGCGCCCGTAGTCAGCACGAGCACGCCTGCGACGAGCGCGCCGAGCACGCCCAGACCGATGCCTGCATACCAGCGTCTTTTGTTTGTCATTCCGTTTCTCCTTCCGGCTTATGCCGAGTTGTTGATGTTCGAAAGCGCCATCACGGGAGAATTTGGGGCCGGCCTCCCGATAGGACGCGTGTGATTTCGGGGTCTCGGAGCAGCGCGAGGGCCGTGGTGCCCAGAACTGCCCCGCTAAACAGGCTCGCGGCGATGAGGAACCAATCGTCTTCCAGGTTCATCACCTCGTAGCCCACCAGAGAGGGTGAAGCGAGCAAGACCGGCGCCGAGCAGCGCGAGCACGACCGCGGTCAGCGGGTGCTCACGCATCGCTTCGAACGCCTGGCGCAGGTTGGCGCCCACGAGAAGCGTCGAGGCGCCGATCAGCCAGCCGATACGGTCCGCAGGACGATTCGATGGCACTGCTCTCCGCGAAGAGGGCGGCGAGCCACGGCCGTTCTGTCGAGGGCAGGCCGCGCGAGCAACCCGAAACAGGATCGAGCGAGACGGAGTCGATGTCGCTGCGTGCTCATGATGCCTCCTCGGTGGTCGGAGTGAGCTGCGTGAGGGCCTGGCGCTGGCGGCTTGCCGCGACGATGGCTGGCGCCTCGGTCTGCCCGAGCTGCGTGAGGCGATACATGTGGCGGGCAGGCTTGCCGGGTGGGGGCGCCTCCTCCCACATCGCCTCCAGCCAACCGGAGGTCTCCAGGCGCATGAGTTGAGGGTAGAGCGTGCCGGACTTGAGGCCGGTCTCCTTGCTCAGGTCGTAGCCGTAGCGCCACTCGCCCGGCTGCGAAAGCAGGGCATCGAGCAGCTTCAAGGTCTGGGGTGACGAGTTTGCCTTGCGTGCCATGTCGCTATTATCGACATATGTAGACTTTAGTCAAGCCCAGGCGCAGAAGAAATTTCCGGCAAGCTTTTTCGAGCGGAGAAGTGGGCAGCTCTGCTCAGCAGAACCCCATTGCAAAACGATGACCGGGAGCGCGCCGTGCTCCAGTCAGGGCTTTCTTGTCATTCTGAGCGCAGTCGAAGAATCTACAGGCTCCCGACAAGACGACACGCATTCGCACGATGTCGCCTCGTCGTGACGCCGACCGCCCGAAGTCGTGACCGAATGACGCGAACGTCGATCCGAGGACCTGCGGATTCTTCGACTGCGCTCAGAATGACAGGAGAGGATGCACTGGCGACGAGGTGCTGTCGTCTCCTTTTTGGCTCTCGGGACTGAGGTCTGTTGCCTGCCTGCGTCCTCGCGAACGGTCGCCGCCTACCGATGCGGGTCGATAGAGATGTGGACGCCGTCCTCGCCGGGCACTTCGTTGCCCAGGACCTCGACGGCGCGACCGTAGTCCTCGAGGCCGAAGGTGTGGGTGTGCAGGCGTTCCAGCGGGAAGCGGCCGGACTCGATGATCTTGATCGCCTCGGAGTAGCCGCGGGCGTCGACGCTGTAGGCGCCGATCATCGTGATGCCCTTGTTCACGAGCACGTCTGAGACCATGTCCATCGGCTTGCGGCCCTTGAGCCCGGCGAGCACGACGCGGCCGCCGCGCCGTACGGACGCGATAGCGTCGTTGATCGGCTCGGTGGCGCCGGGCGTGACGTCGATGGCGATGTCGACACCGGCGCCGTCCGTGATCTCCTTGACCTTCTCCGCCGTGTCCTCGTGCTCGACGACGATCGTGTGGTCGGCGCCGAGGAGCTTGCACAGGGCCAGCTTGCGTTCGTCGCGCGCCAGGCCGGTGACGATGATGTTGCTGGCGCCGGCTGCCTTCGCCGCGACGACGGACATGAGCCCGCGCTGCCCCGGCCCCAGGACGAGGATCGATTCGCCGAGCTGCATCTGGGGCAGCTGCACGGCCCATCGCACGCCGGCGCCCAGCGGGTTGAACATCACCGCCACGTCCGGGTCGATGTCGTTGCGCATCTTGTGCACGATCGAGTTCTCGTGCAGGTACATGTACTCCGCGTTGCCGCCCCAGATGCCCGGCTCCGTGTCGACCGGCGTGTAGCCGTGAAGGAAGCGCCCGTTGCGGCAGAACATGTACTGGCCCGTGAGGCAGAGGTCGCAGTTGCGGCAGGCGTAGACGATCTCGACGGCGACGCGGTCGCCCTTCTTGACGCCCCAGCGCTGCCGCCGCCCGCTCGCCGACCTCCTCGATGATGCCGAGGGGCTCGTGGCCGCGGATCGTCGGCACCATCTCGCGAGTGCCCATGTGTCCCAGGTACTGCTCAGCGTCGGAGCCGCACAACCCGCTGCGCTCGATGCGCACGAGGCCGTTGTCGGGACCGATCTCGGGCATCGGCAGGTTACGGATCTCAAAGGAGCGTGTGCCGAGCTGGACGGCGGCGCGGACGGTATCGGGCATGGAGGTCTCCTTGGCTGCGAAGGTCGTCGCACGGCTGAAACGCATCGTGCAAGAGGATTGTCGGGGCAAAGCGGCAAACGGGCAAATGGCCTTCGGTCGAACGGCAAGTCCGGCGTCGGCCGGCCGTAAACACGAGGCTGACTTACGAGACGGCTGATAGCGGCTCTACGTCTCATGTCATTCTGAGCGCAGTCGAAGAATCTACAGGCTATCGGGCAGAGTCAACAGATCATTCACACGATGCCGTCCCGTCGTGACGCCGGCCTTCCGACGTGTGGTCGGCAAGGCGCGACACGATGATGACCCGCAGATTCTGCGGCTGCGCTCAGAATGACAATGGAGGTGGACGCGCCGGAACAGTGTCGGTCGTCAGCGTCGCTGTCCTCGTTCGCCACGTCCCTTCGGCCCTTGCCACCGCCCTCGATAGCAGATGAGGATTGATCGCGGTAATCTAGGAGACCAGCAACCACTCCGGAGCTATGGAGGCATCATGCTAAGCAAAGACGACAACGAACTCCTGTCTCGCGTTGGTCCCGGCACGACGATGGGCAACTTCATGCGCCAGTACTGGATACCGGCGATTCGCTCAGACGAGTTGCCGAGCCCCGACTGCCCGCCATTGCGCGTGCGACTCCTGGGCGAGGACCTCATCGGCTTCCGCACCACCTCGGGCGAAGTCGGGTTGATGCAGAACGCCTGCCCCCACCGTGGCGCCTCGATGTTCTTCGGGCGCAACGAGGAGGAGGGCCTGCGGTGCGTGTATCACGGCTGGAAGTTCGATGTGACGGGTGCGTGCGTCGACATGCCGTCGGAGCCGGCCGAGAGCAACTTCCAGAACGAAGGTGCACGCGAAGGCCTACCCGACCTACGAGCGTGGCGGCGTGATCTGGACCTACATGGGCCCGCGGGAGACACCGCCGCCACTGCCGCAGATCGAGGCGTTCCTCATGAATGAGACGCCGCACACGGTCAGCGTCATCCACCGGCCGTGCAACTGGATGCAGGGCTGGGAGGGCGAGATGGACACCGTCCACGCCGCCTTCCTGCACTTCGGCGCCTCCAAGCCGGAGGAGCAGACGCCCAACAGCTTCAACTTCTACCAGGCGAACCAGCGCCACGCCAAGTTCAGCGTCGTCGAGACCGACTTCGGCACGTCGTATGGCGCCTACCGTCCGGCCGAGGACGACACGTACTACTGGCGCATCGCCCACATGCTGTTCCCGTTCTACGCCATGATCCCGCAGGGTGCGATGGGCAAGGACGCGAAGATCGGCGCCTACGTGCCGGTGGACGACTACCACACGCTGCACTGGGAGATCTTCATCAACCCCAGCGTCCTCGGCGGTCCCGGCGTGCCGAGCGGCACCAACGACCCGCAGGAAGTGCGCTCGATGGGCCAGGGTTCGAGCGAGATCGATGACTTCATCAAGGAACGGCAGACCCAGGGCACGATCACTGGGCCGGCCCTGCGACCGGGCCAGCTGCCCAACGGCACCGGCTGGTACGACCGCTTCAACATCGAGCAGAGCCTCGACAACGACTACCTGATCGACCGCGAGGCGCAGCGATCGTGGAAGAGCTTCACGGGCATCGCCGGCGTGCGACAGCAGGACATGGCCGTGACCGAGAGCATGGGGCCGATCTACAAGCGCTACGCCGAGCACCTGGGCACGACGGACGCCATGATCATCCGTACCCGCCGCAAGCTCCTCGCGACCGCGAAGGCGCTGCGTGACGAGGGCGTGATCCCGCCCGGCGTCGACAGCCCCGAGGTCTACCGCCAGCGCTCCGGCGAGGTGATTCTGCCCCGCGACGTGTTCTGGTGGGACGCCACGAAGCCCCTGCGCGAGGTCTTCGAGGTGGACGAGATCCCGGCGGAGTTCACGGCCGCGAGGTAGGCAAGAGCTTCGAGCCGATAGCTGCGAGCTTCGAGTAATGAGAGGCCCCGTCTAATGGCGGGGCTTCTTTCTTTGTCATCGAGGTTCTTGGTCAGCTTCTGGAGCCGCGGACTCTGGCTGCGCGTCTCACGCCGGAGCGCTTGATCCCTGCCTGGGTCCAGCGGCTCTGAAGCGGCTCGTAGCTGGCGCGGGCTCTGTGAGGCGCTTCGGCAACGGCAACACGTGGGAAGGGAGCGGTGCCGGGACGTCCGGTTTGGGCCGGCACCGGCTCGGCTTCAGAGCCCAGGACGGCGTCGAGAACGATGCAGGAGACGAGCACAAGTACCAGGACGACGACGCTGCCCCATGCCAGGATGGCGGCCGCCTCGCCGAACGCGGACGTCGAGGAGATTACCGGCACGAGGACGAACCAGCCGAAGTGCAGGTCCTTGAAGACGGCCCACCCCTTCGAGGTCGACTTGAGGACCGAGTGAATGATGCGCCACATGCGCTCGATCTGGTCGTTGACGGAGTCGCCGACCATGCGGGCGGACCCCTGCACTGCCTTGGCTTCGATGATTTGCTTTACGTATTGATTCAGCATTGGCGCCACTTAGTCGAGCTTGCGGGGCGGGGACTCACTGACTCTAGGCAGTCGACTATCGTACTGAGCCTATAAGTTAACGCCGTTATGGTTGCAAACAGCTAACGATGGAACGGGCTGGAGGCTACGGGGCGGGCCTAATTGACGATCGCCAGGATGAGGATAGCGCCGACGGTGGCGACCAGGATGCTGCCGAGGAGGTTGCCGCCGCCGTGCAGCCCGAGCAGCGAGAACAGCACGCCGCCCACGATCGACCCGACAAGGCCAAGCAGCACGTTGGTAAGCAGGGAGCCGCGACGCTTCATGATCGTGCTCGCCAGCCAGCCGGCGGCAAGGCCGACAATGATCCAACCGATGATGCCGGGAACTTCGATGGTCACGTGTTCGGCTCCTAATCGCAGCAGAGTCTGCCCGTTCATGTCCTATCGCGATTGAACCATGAAGTGCGGTCGGCAGGGAACCGTCACCTACCTGCGTGCCGCGTGCCGCGGCCCGTCCTTGTCGTTGCGAGGCACGCGGGAGCGGGCCGTGGCAATCTTCCGGCGTCTGCGCGTACACCGGCGATTCGGTCAGTGATGGGGCGCTCGAAGGTTGCTTCGCCTCGCTGTCGCGATGGACTCGCTACGACACTTCGGGGGTGTCGTTTCTAGTCGGCCTCGTGGAGCTGCTGCGATAGGTAGAGCTCGATGCCGATCTGGTTGACCGCCTCGAGCTGGTTCTCCAGCCAGTCGACATGCTCTTCCTCGCCGGCGATCATGTCTTCGAACATCTTGCGCGTCGTGTAGTCGCCGACGCTCTGGCAGTGGGTGATCGCCTCGCGCAGGGCCTCCACGACTTCCTTTTCGAGCTGGAGGTCGAGCTGCAGGTTCTCCAGCACGGTCTCGCCGACGCGTACCTGGTTCAGGCGTTGCATGTTCGGCACGCCTTCCAGGTAGAGGATGTGGGCGATGATGTCGGGCGTGTCCTTCATCTCCTCCATGCTGGAGTGCTTGAGGCGCTGGTACAGGCGCTCGTAGCCCCAGTTGCGGCACATCTCCGCCTGGACGAAGTACTGGTTAATCGCCGTGAGTTCGATCGTGAGGATGGTGTTGAGGCGGTCGATGACGCCGGGCTTGGCCTGCATGTGCTTCTCCTGCGATTCGGTGCCGTACCGATTTCAGACGATCATATCAGCCCTTGAGCAGATTCGAGTGGCGACGCGCTCGGTGCTAGCGAGGCCTTCTGCCTGGCGTAAGGGCTAGCAGTCATGAGTGGACTACGAGACGTGCGTCTCAGGCGTGCCGCACGGATTCGTCGGCGGGCGTCGTGTAGCCGAGATACACCTCGAGCTCGTCCTCGAAGATCGCCAGGATGTGCTCCGGGTGCTCGACGCAGAAGCCGCAGGCAGATTCGCTGCACAGGTTCATCGCTTCGATGACGTCTTCTGGCGACCGTACGCCCTCCGTGATGCAGCCTCGAGCACGGCGTACCGCTTCCGATTCGGTCAGGGCATTGCAGAGGCATACGTACACGGGCTAGCTCCCGAAACTGTCTTGAGTACTGCCTTTAGTGTGGGCTAATGCTAGGGCTTAGTGAGTCAGTTTGCAAGACCGAAACCTACTCGAAATCAGGAATAGGCCAGCATTTCCTTGTACCAGTCGTGGAGGAAGTTGATGGACTGGTCGAAGTAGGCGTCGTCCATGAAGGTGTAGCCCTTCTCGGGCGTGGTGGAGGCGTGCTGGCCCATGCGCCAGATCTCGTACGCGGCGACGAACGGCGGTACGGCCTCTTCGTCGACCTTCGGCAGGCCTCGCACCTCGCGATAGCCCTCCAGGAAGGCCGCGAAGTTCTCGTCCGCCTTTTTGCGGTCGCAGGCGCGCAGCATGCCCCAGCGGAAGCTAGCGATGTCGTAGGTGCGCCAGCCCTCGCCGGCCGCGTCGAAGTCGAAGAAGGTGAACTCGCCGCGCTGGTCCAGGTGGGCGTTGCCGCCGGTGGCGCCGCCGTGACAGATCCCCGTCGTCAGGCCGCGGTCGTCGAATTCGACGATGGCCTCGCGGATGTCGTCGGCGATGCGGCGGAGGTAGGTGAGGTCCTGCGGGCGCTCCGTCATGCGAGGCTCCAGCGCCTTCAACGGCCGGTCCAGCAGGCGGTCTAGGTCGATCTCGAAGCGGGGATACGTCTGCGAGAAGGTGTCCATGCGCAGATGGATCGAGGCCAGGGCCTGACCGTAGGCGCGGGCGTGCAGGGCGGTCATCGCGGCGCCCGAGCACGGCTTGCCGGGGGCGTATCGGAACAGCGCGACGGGCCGCGGGCCCTCCGGCGCCAGCACGATGGAGAATCGATTCCCCGAGGCGGTGCGCAGCGGTGCAGAAACCGGCGCACCCTCGCTGTCGAGGTGCTCCAGAAGCGCCAGCTCCCACTGCAGCTCGGCTTGCTGGCGCCACTCGTGACGGCAGACGCGCAGGGCGAAGTGCTGCCCCGGCGCCGTGATCTCGTAGGTGTCGTTGACGCCGCTGTGGACGAGGTCGCATGACGCGCCGCGCTCGATCGCGTAGTGCTCGCGGGCAGCCCTGAGCAAGGGCTCGGGAGCGAGAACGCTGCGAAGGGCGGGGAGCGCCTTCTTGCCGCCGAACATAACGCAATCATAAGACATAGGGAGCAGGCATAGAGCATAAGAATTGCGGCCCGGAGCACGCGTACGCTTTGACCTGTGCGCGATGTCTATGTCTATGCTCACCGCCTTTGTCGTACGCTAGCACCGCATTTCGTATCGAGGGGGTGTGCATGGCGGGACGATTGGCAGGCAAGGTAGCAGTGATCACGGGCGCTAGCCGGGGGCTCGGTCAGTACTGCGCCGTCGGCTACGGCCGTGAGGGCGCGACGGTCGTCGTGGCGGCCCGCACCGAGAACGAGGGCGATTCGAGGCTTCCCGGCACGATTCACGAGACCGTCGATCTGGTGAAGCAGGCTGGGGGCGACGCGTTCGCCGTCGCCTGCAACGTGGCGGACTACGAGGCCGTCGAGAGCATGGCGGCGCAGGTGATCGAGCGCTTCGGCCGCGTCGACGTGCTGATGACCAACGCGGCGATCCAGCCGCCCGGCCGCATCTCCAACATGCAGATAAAGCACTGGGAGCTGGAGTTCCGCGTCAACGTGCACGGCAGCTTCTACCCGATTCGCGCCTTCCTGCCCTCGATGCAGGCGGCCGGCAGCGGCAACATCATCACGGTGTCGTCGATCGCGGCGCACCGGGGCGGCTCGCACTACGGCGCCACGAAGCGCGCGATCGAGTCGATGACGATCGGGCTGTCCGAGGAGCTGGAGGGCCAGGGCATCGCTGCGAACTGCCTGCGCCCGGTCGCCGCGATCGATACGCCCGGTTACATGATGGGGCGCCCGGCGGACCAGCCGCACACCCGCTCTACGCTGAGCACCTCGGCACCGCCTGACAGCTATGTCGAGGCGGCGATCCTGTTCGCGATGCAGACTGCATCGAGCTGCACCGGCGCCGTACTGACGGATGCCGAAGTGCTCCAGCGCTTCGAGCCGGACGCACTCGAACGCTTCAAGGCTATGAACCCGCCCGAGTGGAGCGCATCGCTCTCGGGCTGAAGAGGAGGACTGCAATGGCACGACCCGTACTGAAGACGCCCCTGTGCGACCTGCTGGGCATCGAATACCCCGTGATCCAGGCGGGCATGGGCGGCGGCGATGGTTTCGCGCGCGCCGAGCTCGCGGCAGCCGTGTCCGAGGCCGGCGGAATCGGCGTTATCGGCGCCGCCGGATTCACGCCGGACGAGATTCACGAGGAGTGCGAGAAGGTCCGCAGCCTGACGAAGAAGCCCTTCGGCATCGACATCCTCCTGCCCGCGGGCACGGCTGCCGCCTTCCCCGGTACGCCGCCGGACGGCTCGAACAACCCCATCGATCAGCTCGACCCCGTGTACAGGGCCTGGGTGGACGGCGTCATCGAGCGTCTGAACCTGCAGGACCCGGGGCCACCGGCGGTCACGGCTCGCACCCTGGAAGCGATTAACTACACCGCCCAGGAGCGCCAGGACCGTCAGGTCGAGGCGATTGTCAAGGAGCGTGTGAAGCTGCTTGCGGCGGGTCTCGGCAGCCCTGGGCCTTACGTGGAGCGTCTGCACGAGGTGGGCACGGTAGTCATGGGCATCGTCGGCAACGTGCGACAGGCCGTGCGCGTGAAGATGAGCGGCGCCGACATCGTGGCGGCCCAGGGCCACGAGGGTGGCGGCCACACCGGCCGCGTCGGTGGCTTCGCACTGGTGCCGCAGGTGGTCGACGCCATCGCGCCCACACCGACGGTGATGGCGGGCGGCGTCGGAGACGGCCGGGGCCTCGCGGCGGCACTGGCGCTCGGCGCCCAGGGCGTCTGGGTGGGCACAGCCTTCCTCGCCACAAACGAGGCGAACGTGACGCCGGAGAACAAGCAGCGATTCATTGACATAACAGAAGAGGATACGCGCATCACGCGCCTGTTCAGCGGCAAGACCCTGCGCCACCCGCTGACGCCGCTGGTGGAGGAGTGGGAGAACTCAGGCCTGACGTCCCTGCCGATGGGACCTCAGGGCATCGTGTCCAACCACCTGCAGTACGCCGTGAAGGCTTCGGGCAGGGGAGAGCTGATTTACCAGCCCGCCGGCCAGATCGTCGGCATGGTGAAGGAGATCCGCCCCGCGGCACAGGTCCTCGAAGAGATGGTGCGTGGGGCGGCCGAGGTGATCACTGGCATGCAGCGCCAGGAGATCCGCGTCGAGCTGTAGGGCGTGCAATGGGCATCAGAAATTCCATAGGGCGTTTCTGTACCGGCGCCGTCTGCGGAGAATTGCCGCGTGCCGACGTGCCGACTGAATGGCCTATCAGGCGCGACCCGCACTCGGGTGATTTACCGAGCTCTGCCGGCCTCTACCCTCGGGCACCACATCCGGCATGTCGACAAGTGACGTCGCATGGCGCCACCAGGACTAGACGTATGACGTTCTTCTGCGGCGGCTCCAGGAACCTCTCAAGTTCATCCTGAGCGCATTTCGACAGCGTTTTCGTCCTTGAGGTCGACCTCGAGACACTGAATCGACGTCTTGACGAGCGACCGGAAGATGAGTGGCGGCGAGCAATCGGAACGAAACCTTGTCGTGCGTCTTCATCAGACGAAAGAAGACATCCCGAAAGACGGTATTGTCCATCGCACCACTGAACCGCTTGTGCGTGTTGTCGACGAGATTCTCCGGCAAGACGCGCAATAGGTACTTCCGCGGCGCACATTCAGAGCTCACTTCGCGACCTCATCCCGTCGAGGCCACTGCGTTAACTGACCGAAGGCCACGATCTCGCATCCGCGAAATGAAGAAAGGCCGGGCGCCAATCGGACGCCGGCCTTTCGTTCGAGTGTTCCCGGTTCGCTTACGCCTTGGGCGCAGGCGGCGGGGCTACCGCGGGTCGATAGGGGAGGTCGACGTCCGGGGCCGGCGGCGCCGGGTTGCCGATGCCTCGCATCAGGCTGCCCGGTACCAAGGACGCCAGCTCGTCGATCGTCCACATCGAGTCCTTGTTGATCGTGTTGGCCGGCACTTCCTCGAGCGCGAGGCCGACGGTGCCGCCCGCGACGTGGAAGATTTTGCCGTTGACGTTCCAGGCTTCCGGCGTGCACAGCCAGACCGTCATCGGCGCGACGTGGTCTGCATCGTGCAGCTGCGGCACCTCAGGCATGCGCAGCTCTACCGGCGCGCTGCCGGCCGGAGCTCCGCCCTGCGTACCGCCCTGGGCGATACCGGCTCGCGCACGCAGCTGTCGCGCCGTGTCGGGCACGCTCTGGGTCATGCGCGTCTGGGCGCCGGGCGCGATGGCGTTGCAGGTCACGCCGTAGCGACCGAGGTCGCGGGCGATGACGCGCGTCAGGCCGGCGATGCCGCCCTTGGCGGAGCCGTAGTTGGCCTGACCGGCGCCGCCCTGCAGGCCGGAGATCGATGAGAAGTTGACGATGCGGCCGCCCCGCTGCTGACGCATGAGGATCGAGGCGGGCTTGATCGTGTTGAAGTGGCCGTAGAGGTGGGTGCGGATCACGGCTTCCCACTCCTCCTCGGTCATGTTGAACACCATGCGGTCTCGCAGGATGCCGGCGACGTTGATCAGGATGTCGAGACGCCCGAAGGTGTCCACGCACTGCTTGATCATGTTCTCGCCGCCCTCGAGCTCCGCTACGGAGTCCATGTTGGCGACGGCGTTACCGCCCGCGGCCTTGATCTCGTCGACCACCTGCTGCGCCGGTCCGGCGTCGGAGCCGGAGCCGTCGAGGTTCACACCGGGGTCGTTGACGACGACACTGGCGCCCTCGGACGCCAGCATCAGCGCGACGGCGCGGCCGATGCCACGGCCGGAGCCGGTGACGACGGCGTTTTTGCCCTCAAGTCTTCCTGCCATGATTAGCCCTCCTTCACTGCGGGCGGCGTGGGGCGACCCGGAACTTCGATGTCGGCGGCCGGCGGCTGCGGGTTTGACGTGCCGGCGAGGAGACCGCTCGGGACAATCTCGTCCAGCTCACCCAGGGACCACAGGCCCGGCTTGTAAATCGTCTTCCAAGGCAGGGGGTGGTTGAGTACGGACACTGTGCCGCCACCGACGGCAAAGATGTTGCCGTTGATGTTCCAGGCGTGGTCCGTGGCCAGGTACGTCACCATCGGCGCGACGTATTCGGGCTCGTTCATGCGTCGCGTGGCCGAACCGCCACCGGGAGGTCCTCCAGCGGGAGGACCGGGAGGCGGGCCGCCGGCGCCGGGAGGCGGACCACCGGCAGGAGGGCCACCGGCGGGAGCGCCGCCACCACCCTGGGCCGCCGGGGGCCGGTTGGCGATTGTGGCGGTCATGCGCGTGCTGGCGCTGGGCGAAATCGCGTTGACCGTGACGCCGTAGCGACCGAGGTCACGGGCGACGACGCGCGTCATGCCGGCGATGCCGCCCTTGGCGGCGCCGTAGTTCGCCTGACCCGCGGCACCGATGTTGCCGGTGACGGAGCAGAAGTTGATGATGCGGCCGCTGCGCTGCTGCCGGAACAGGATCGAAGCCGGCTTCACCGTGCTGAACGTACCCTTGAGGTGCGTCTGGATCACGGCGTCCCATTCTTCCGGCGACATGTTGAAGATCATGCGGTCGCGCAGGATGCCGGCGACGTTGACGACGATGTCGAGCTTCTGGAAGTTGTCGAGCGTCATCTGGATGATGCGCTCGCCCGCCTCCATGGTGCCGACCGCCTCGAGGCAGGCAAGGGCGGAGCCGCCCTTGCTCTTGATCTCATCGACGACCTGCTGGGCCGGGCCGGCATCGCTGCCGGAGCCGTCCATGTTGACGCCCGGGTCGACGACGACCACGTTGGCGCCCTCTTCGGCCATCTTCATCGCGATGCCGCGGCCGATGCCTCGTCCGGCGCCGGTCACGATCGCGGTCTTACCTTCTAGCCATCCTTGTGGCATGTGTCGTGCCTCTTTCTGATGGGCCCTAAGGCCTTTCGAAACGTTCCCCTGCTCTCGCGAGCCGGAGCTATGGAACCCTCGAACCTGGGAGGCTTCTCAGCAATCAGGTTCTCGGTTCCAGGGTTCGGCGCTAGCCGCGCGCCGGCAGGATGATCTTCGCCGCGCCGGGCGTGGTCTTCATGCCGGGCTTGTTCTTCGGACGACCATCGTCGTCCGCCGCGCCGGTTTCAGTCCAGATCTCCAGATCGACGATGTGGTCGCCGCCGTCCTCGTACTTCTTGGTTACGGTGCCCTTGAGGAGGACCTCCTGCGCCGTGTAGTCCATGCCGCGGTAAGACACGCTGTAGTTGCGGATCTTGCCCTCTTCGCCGGCCCAGTCGTGCAGGTACTGGCCCAGGAAGGCGCACTTCAGGGCGCCGTGCACGATGATGTCCTCGAGCTGGTTGTTCTTGGCGAAGCGCTCGTCGTAGTGGATCTGATAGAAGTCGCCGGAAGCGGCGGCCCACATGACCAGCTGCTGCGACGTGACCTTCTTGACTACAGTCGGGATCTCGTCGCCTTCGTTAAGGTCGTCCCAATAGACCTGTTCTGCCATCTGCGTCCTCGTCTCCTAGTAGTTCAGCACGGTGCCGTAAGCCCGGCACACGACTTCGCCGTTCTGGTTGGTGTAGGTGGTCTCGCGGCGGGTAATCATCATCATGCCGAGGCGGGACTCCCGCTCCGAGATGTCGACGGTCTTCGAGACCGCGGTGAGGATGTCGCCGGCACAGATCTCGACGTCGGTGTACTCGAACTCACGTCCGCCGTCCAGGCCGCGCAGTACACGGCCGCCGGGCAGGGTGGTGTTGCCGCCACCGCCGCCACCGCCGCGAAGGGGGTTATAGATCGCCGTGCCGAAGAAGGCGGGCGGTGCGACGAGGCTGCGATGGCCTTTGCTCTTGGCGTACTCCTCGTCGTAGTAAATCTGGTCGGTGTGGCCGACGGCGCGGGCAAACATACGGATGCCCATCTTCTCGACTTCCAGCGTGCTCGGCGGCCCCTCCTTGCCGATGCTGGCCCTCATCTCATCCGTGATGAGTGACTGCTTGTCCTGGGTCACTTTCACAACTCCTCTAGTGTGGTGAAGAACTACGCCCGTCAGAATGATTCATATGTTGACCATCAAGCGCTGACAAGGCCTTTCGCGAGCAGTTTAGTGCGTACGGAGCTAGATAGAAACAGCTAATCGCCTTGTTTGCAAGCACCAACGTTTCACGAACGCCAGATGGGGCCGTCGTGGCATCGACTGAACGGCTATCGGCTGGCCAGGTGACTGGTAGGGGTAGGGCGCAGTCGTCGGTCATTGCGAGTGGAGCGAAGCAATCTCGCTTCGTGGTCAGAGCAGATTCGCGCGAGAGGAATGTCGAAGACGCGGCGTTGCTGGAGCCGCATTTCGCTGCCGGTCGCCGCGGGTGAGCCGTGGTCGCACGCTGCGAGATTGCTTCGTTGGCTATCGCCGCCTCGCAATGACAAATCTGGTGCGTGGGTCCGCCGTGGGCGCTACTTGCCGCCTCTGCAGGGCGACCGCGGCGCACCGGCCGCCTCGCAGGGCGTCGATGAGCCCTTCGAGGTCATCGATGTGGTCCAGGAACTCCGTGGCGCACTTGCCGATGTCGGTGGCGGCGTGAGAGTCGGAGCCGGCGGTGGTCGGCAGGCCGAGCGCATCGCAGAATCGCGCCGGAAAAGTCGTTCTCGGCCTCGGAGCCCCGGCCGTTGAGGCGCTCGATCGCCCAGCAGGAGGCGTACGCGGGATTCGCGGCCGCCTTGTTGAGGGCGTTTCGATAGTCTTCCGGGTCTTCGGGCTTCCAGGGCGCCTGTCGCCGGTAGGGGTGCGCCGCCACGATGGCCCCGCCGGCGTCGCGCACGTGTTCGGCGAGCTCGGGCACGCGATGCATGCCGTACTTATAGGTGGTTAGCCCGAAGCACAGCATGTGGCCGTCCTCGGTGTTGATCTCGATACCCGGTATGACGAGGAAGTCGTGGCGGCGGGCCAGCTCTCGCGCCTCATCGGGGTCCCAGAAGAAGTCGTGCTCCGTGAGGCAGATGCCGTCCAGACCGGCCTGCTTCGAGAGGTCGATGAGCTCGTCCGGCGAAAGGTCGGAGTCCCAGGAGTGGCGACGCGTGTGCGTGTGGAGGTCTATCAGCATTCAGTCAGGAGTATCTAGCAGCATCGGGTGACGCGAAAGCACGGCGCGAGGTCACCGGACCTGGACCACCATCTCGACCTCGACAGGCGCGTTGCCGGGGAGTGCGGCGACGCCGATGGCGGACCGGGCGTGTCGGCCTGCTTCGCCGTAGAGGGCGATCAGCAGGTCGGAGGCGCCGTTGATCACCTTCGGCGTGTCCGTGAAGCCCTCGCCGGCGTTGACGAAGCCCAGGAGCTTGACCACGCGCTCGATACGGTCGAGGTCGCCGATGACGCTGCGGGCCGCCGCGAGGCAACCCAGCATGGCGCACTTCGACGCCTCGTAGCCTTGCTCCAGCGTCACGTCCTGCCCGAGCTTGCCCCGATAGTCGTAGAGGCGCGCGCCGGTGTTGCCGGAGACAAAGAGCAGGTTCCCGGTCTGGACGGCCGGAATAAACGAACCGGCCCCGGACGTAATCTCCGGCAGCGTCAGTCCCATGCCCTCCAGCGTTTGCTCGACCTTCATATCGTGCTCCTCATTCCGATGCGTGCTCGCGAGTGTTGCCAAGCGCACGATACCTTATCGGCAAAGGGCAAAGGGCAAAGGGCAAAGGGCAAAGGGCAACCTCTGCATTCCTCGAGGCCACCTCATTCCTCGTTGCGAGCCATCGACGGCAGCGAGGCGAAGCAATCTCGGTGCTCCATCGGCATCTCGAAGCTGCTGGAGCACCGAGATTGTTCGCCTTTCCTCCGGCCAATGCCCTCGCAACGAGCATGCGGTGGCGCGATGCCCATCGCGCCTGACCTGAATCCCGGTTGCCCGAGGGCGCCTCGCTGGTGCCTAATGCGACGGCATGACACTCCGCGCCACGCTGCTGCTCCTGATCGTCGGCTCGATCTGGGGCGCATCGTTTCTCTTTATCCGTGTCGCCATCGATGAGGTGCAGCCGCTGCAGATCGTGTTCGTGCGCACGTTCTCCGGCGCACTGGTCATGCTCGCGTTCCTGCGGGTGACGCGCCGCCCCGTCTACGTCACGAAGGAGAACGTCGGCATGGCCGCGGGCCTGGCGACATTGGCGATCCTGCTCCCGTTCTTCCTCATCGCCTGGGCCGAACAGGAGATCGACTCCGGTACGGCCGCGATTCTCAACGCCACGATGCCGCTGTTCACGCTGTTCTTCGCCGCGGCCCTGCTGGCGGACGAGTACCTGACCGTCGCTCGCATCGTCGGCGTCGTCCTCGGCCTGGCCGGCGTTGCGGTCCTGATCGGCGGCGAGATCAGCGGTGAAGGCGATGCGGCATCGATCGCGGCGATGGTGCTGTCGTCCGCCTGCTACGGGCTGGCGGCGATTGGCGGGCGCGTGCTGGTGCGTCGCTGGAACCCGGTCTCGCTGAGCACAACCATGGTCTCGTTCGCCGCTCTGTACGCCGCCGTGATCTTCTTCGCCACCGGCGACTTCCGCTACGACATCAGCCTCGAAGCCTGGCTCTCGATGCTGACGCTAGGCGTGGTCGGCACCGGGCTGGCGTACGTCGGCTACTACCTGCTCATCGACATGGTCAGCAGCGTGCGGGCGTCCTTTGTCGCGTACATCATCCCCGTGGTCGGCGTGATCCTCGGTGCGGTCGTGCTGGGCGAATCGGTGTCGTGGCACACGGTGGTGGGCGGCGCCATCATCCTCGTCGGCGTCGCCATCGGCACCGGGGCGCTGGCCCAGCGCTTCGGGAAGGGCGAGAAGGACCTGCAGCGCGCCGGTAGGGGATAGGGCATCGCCCCTGATGATGCTGTGAAGCATCGGGTCATTGCGGCGAGGCAGCGATAGCCGACGAAGCAATGACCATGTCGAAACGCAGGCGCTGAGCCCGTTGCGCTGATCGGGACTGCTTCGTCTCGCTGTCGCGATGGCTCGCGACGAGGACGAAGTCAGGACGCCCAGAGCCGGCGGGCAAAGAGAAGCCCCCGAGAATTCTCGGGGGCTTCTTGCTTTGAGCTGAGCTAGGTACGAGTTACTTCAGGCCACCGTCTCCTGTGTTCGGCGGCGTGATGGAGCTGCGGCCCGTGTTGGGGGGCGTGATGCAGACGCCATCGCCGATGTCGACACAGGCAGGGGTGGAGGTGCCACTGCTGCTGGTACCAGTACCGGTGGCGGGTGCGGTCACGCAGGTGACGTTGAGCTTCGTGAAGCCGTAAGCGTCACCAGAGGCAGCCGTGATCTTGACCTCGCCGTTGAAGTTGGCCGGCGCGGTGTAGATCGTGTTCGCCTCGCCGTGGGTGCGTCGGCACCTGGGCGGCCGTGAGCAGGCTACCCTCGCCACCGTAGAACCCACCGGCGGTCGCGATGAGGGTCAGCGGCGTGTTGTCCACGACCGTCTGGATGTTCTCATCGATGACGCTGAGGCCGATGAACACGTTCTCGCCACAAGCGACGTTGACGGAAGAGCTGTTGACCTGGATCTGGCCGGTCGTCGTGCTCAGGCAGTTCTGCTTGCACCGTGACCATGCCGGTCTCGTCAACGACGAAGTTCGGCTCGTTGCCAACAGACTGGCCCTGGAGGTCGCCATCGGCTCTTCGTACGTGCCGAGGAGGCCAGAGCGTACCGCGACCGTTGCGTCGCCGTCGCCGGGGCGGAGCTTCAAGGTGGCGATGCCTTCCTCGGTGCTCGGCGTTGTTGGGGTCGACGGTCAGGAGACCAGCGCTGGTGACGAAGTGGAAGCCCCGGCCCGGGACGACGTGGCCGTTCACGTCGCGGACGCTAGCCGTGATCGTCGTCGTGCCGGTGCAGTCGATGACGTTCGGGCTGGCGGTGACCACAAGAGTCTGTGTAGCCGCGCAGCCGTTGCAGGCGAGGCTGCGACTACTGTGGCAGTCTTGACCTCCTGATTGTCGCGGGTCGTATAGATCTTTGCGGTGACCGTAGCGCGTAGGTCTGGTTCGGACCGAGTGTCAGCTTCGCTGTGTCAGGCGAGGTCTGGACAATCGTCCCGGCGGTCGTCTCGAAGCGGAACGTCGGCGTCACGAGCATGTCGCCGTAGCTGTCGACAACTTCGGCCGTGATGATGGCGGTGCCGCCCTCACAGGGCAGCAGATTCGGTGTCGCCGTCGCTGACCACTTGGCCGACTGCCGTGGAATCGGCCGGCCGGCGCCGGGGCTTCTGCGTGGCGCTACAACCGATGGTGGTGCTCTGCATCATCGACCAGGCCGATAGTCTCGCCCGGACCGTCGGTGACGTGTGCCGATCCACATCTGCAGGACATTCCGAGGGCCAGCACCAACCTGAGCTGATGTCCGTCCGTCGTCACGCTGATCGGCGTACCGTCTGAGGCGGTGGACTTTCCGAGGTCCCGGGACAAGAGGGTGTGCAGGCCACGACCAGCAGCGTCCCGGAGAGGTTGGCCTGATCGAGGCCGTCGACTGGAAATTGTCGATGTCATCGTCGGTGTCCGCCAGCTGCCGGACACGGTAATGGTGATCGGGGTGGAGTCACCGCTGTCCATGGACGTCGCCGACGGGACCAGCGCGCCCGTAACCGAAGCGTCAGCGCTTCGGAAGGCCTGACCGAGGCCCGCGGCTACGGCCAGGAATAGAAGCAATACGGCGGGTAATAGCTTCAGACTCAAAGACTAACCTCCTGTATGGGGCTACGAGAGCCACATCTTTCGAATGTGCCCATAGGCCTCATCTGCTCGTACCTCAAGCAGAAGAGCCCGCCACCATACCAAGGGCTAGTCTGTCTAACTTCGGACACCGAATTGCCGGTGCTCGAAGCGCTTGTGGACCCGGCCAAGGGACCACAATTTCAATCGGGGTGCGTTATGTAACACACCCTTCCCTAGCGAGGAAAACGCCAGGAGCGCCGAAAGGTTAACGTAACGACTAAACAAATTACAAGAACCTTCGTTGCAAGCTCAGTAAACCCTCTGGACAGGGCGGCAGCTATACGGGTTTCCCCCTATAAGGGCGTTACAGGTTTGTTGCGGCGAAGAGAGGTCCAGGGCATTGGCGAAAGCCGTCCAAGCCGTCTCCATAGTGCTGCGAGGGCATGTCGATGGCCGTGACGTTTCGTGTGACTGGCAGGGCCCCGCAATGAGCAGGTCCGCGCGTCGAGGTGTGGCTTTGCGCTACTGGCCGGGCGTTGGCGTGGCTCCAGTGCCCGGGATGCCGTAGCTCGGCGGAGGGGCGGCGCCGGCGGAGCCGGAGGGAACCCCGTAGGACGGCGTCTGCCCGCCGGCACTCGCAGTCGGTACCGCGTAGCTGGGGGGGGCGGCCCACGGGTTCGGCGTCGCGGTTGGGGTTGGCTGCGCGACCTGGGTGTCCGATGCGGCGACCGGCTCACCGTCGGCGGGCGTTTCGACGTCGCTGGCGGGCGGGTTGGCGCGGACGTAGAAGGTCGTCGGCACCTCCTTCTGCTGCACCGTGAAGGGGCAATCGAACAGGTGGTTTTCCGCGCTGTTGTCGATGGTGACTTCGAGGTCGTAGCTGTCGAGGCCGTCCGGGCCGTTGAAGTCGATGGCGCTGCTGAGGCTGACCTCGGTGCCGTCCTGGACGGTGTACTCAAGTGCGGGGCCGTCGTTCTTCGGCAGTGCGTCCACGGTGACGATCTCCTCGCCGTCCTCCAGGATGCCCTCGAAGTCGATCAGGGCGTGTGAGCCGGCCGGCAGCGTGAAGGGCGTCGTGGCGCAGTCGATCTGGAAGGTCGTGGTGTCGCCGTCGCCGGTGGGCAGGACGTGCAGCGGGTCGACGGTGTCGCCGTCCTTGCGCACCTCGAAGTGCAGGTGGGGGCCGGTCGAGATGCCCGTATTGCCGCCGATGCCGATAACCTGGCCAATCTCGACCTCATCGCCTTCTTCAACCCTGACCTCGGAGAGGTGGCCGTAGGTCGTGGTCACGCCGTTGCCGTGGTCGATGACGATGGAGATGCCGAGCGCCTCATCATCGTCGCCGCCCGCATGGGTGACCGTACCGCCGGCCGCAGCGCGGATCTCCCGCGAATCGTTGTTCTCGAGGCCGATGTCGATGCCGTTGGGGTGCTCCGGGCTCATGAAGCTCGTGATCGGCCCGTCGACGGGCCAGATGAACGGGTAGGAGTAAACGACGGAGACGAAGCCGTCCAGAGGGCTCTGGACCGGTTCGGGCGTCGGCGGGACCGCGGTGGCAGGTACGCGCGTCGGGCGCGGCGTGGGGCCACCGAAGGGTGTCTCGGTCGCCTCGGGGCCGCTGCGGCTGATCGCGGGCGCTTCGGGCAGCGACTGCTTCGTAGGCGGCGCCGCATCATCGTCGCCGCCGCCGAGCACGCACGCACCGGCGAGCAGGGAGATCAGCAGGGGTGCCAGTAGCAGTGATTTCGCGGGGATCTGTCGTCTTGCCAACTTCGTCATCCTTAACTGCGTCTGCAGGCGTCTGTGGAGTTTTCGGCACAAAGGAGGCTCCTCGTTAGGGCCGCAAGGTCAAAGGTCCGATGTTTGTTATGGAATGTAGGTGGTCCCGTAAGGCCGTCGCGCAGGGTCTCCTCAGCTTCGAATCCTGGGCGCCAGACCTCGGCAGCAGAGAGGAATTGCCAGAAATGCCGAAGAAATCGAAATGAAGAAGCGCGCAAGGCCTGTCCGAACCGCTCCTCTTATCCGAAAACAGATGTGAGGAGACTGTGCCCAGGTGAGAAAGACATTCCTGCCCCTCGTAGCAGCCGTGCTTGCCTTTGCTTTAGCAGGCCACGTGTTCGCGGCCGATCCCGTGCAACTGAACCTCAACGAGGTCCAGGAGGAAGTCGGCAGCATGACTGTGAATTTCACGGTCACGGACGACACCGGCCAGGAGTCGTCGCTAACGCCTGAGGACACGACGCGTCACGCTCGACGGCCGGTCGCTCAACGTCACAGGCATCGAGAAGACGAACTACGGGCGCCAGCCGGCCTCGATCGTCCTCCTCGTCGACGTCAGCGGCAGCATGTACGGCACCCCGATCGTCGAGGCGCAGGCGGCGGTACGAGACTTCATCGGCCAGATGGAACCGGACGACCGCATTGCCCTGATGTCCTTCTCGACGGGCGTTACGCTGCTTCAGGACTTCACGTCTGACCGCTCCCTCCTCGATGGCGCAGTCAGCGGTCTCACCGCCTTCGGTGACACAGCCCTCTACGACGCCGTAAACGCCGCCGTCGATCAGTCGAACACGGCGCCGGATGGCGGCAAGCTCATCGTCCTACTCAGCGACGGCGTCGCGACGGAGGGACTCCAGAGTCGTGAGGCTTCGATTAGCGCGGCGCAGGCGTCGGGCACGCGCGTGATCGCAGTCGGCCTCGGCCCGAGCGTGGACGTCGACTACCTGAAGGCGCTGACGTCCAGCACCGGCGGGCGCTACGTTCCGGCAGCCTCTGCGGCGCAGCTTCGTACGACCTACGGCGAGATCGCCAAGAGCGTCGTGCGGCGCTACTTCAGTGACTACACCATGGCCGTAGACGTGGCGCCGACCATCGACCGTACGGTTGACGGCACCTTGAAGATCGAGGCGAACGTGCGTGACGCCGTGCCGACCGCCGAGCAGGCCCTGGGGCCGCTCGATGGCGCTGTGCCGCCGCCGTACGAGGTCCAGCTCACCGGTCTGGCCGCGGGCGGCGAGCTCAAGCAAGCCGCCACGATGGGCGTGGTGGGGCCGGAAGGCCGAACGATTACCAGCGTCGAGTACCTTGTCGATGAAGAGGTCGTTGCCACCGGCGACGCGGCGGCCACCTATGAGCTCGCCCCATCGGCGCTGAAGACAGGCACCTACAAGTTCGCCGTGCGTACGGTCGACTCGCAGGGCGGCCAGGGCTACGGCGAGCTTTCCTTCCTCGTGCCGCCGCCCGCCGCCGTGCCGCCGCCGCCCAAGTCTGGCGGCTTCTCCATTCCCGTCATGCCGATTTTGCTGCTCTTGCTCTTGGCCGGCATCGGCTACTTGCTCTACCGCATGGTCCAGAAGCGCCTTTCAATGGCGCCTGAGTACGTGACGAGATCGTTGGCGTTTGAGCCCGGCGAGCGCCTGGAATTGGAACAGGATACTAATCAGGAACCGGGGTCGCGCCCGGCCAGGAAGCGAGCCGCGGCGGCCCCTCGCTCGAACAATCGATACCATGGGCGCATCGTCGTCATGCGTGAGAGCGCCATCCTCGCCGGCGACCTGCATACGACGCAAGAGTACGAGCTGGGTGAGGCGCCTCTCACGATCGGTACAGGCAAGCAAGTCGACATCCAGCTCGAAGACGACACCGGCCTCATCGCAGATGAGGAAGCACGCGTGTGGGTGCAACGGGGCAGGATTACCCTTCACCGCCTCACTGCCCTCAGCGCGATGGCCACGGCAGGCGTCACGCCGGGCTGGGAGTTCTTCGACAATGGCGATGAGCTGCGTGTCGGTGCCTACCGCTTCGTCTTCCAGATCGAGGTGAACGAGGAAGAGGACGAGGCGGACCAGCAGATTTCCGGTAGCCTGCCTCAAGAGCACGGCATGACCCTGCGAGGCTCCGAGCCCTTCGGCTGGGACAACCGCTAGCACCACCAGACCTCAGCTCCGCTCAGCCCCACTCGACTTTCGCGTGGGGCTGTTCTCTGTCTCCAACACGCCGGGCCAGTTTTGGCTAGAATGGCGCCGCGGTCCCCCGCCGCGAAGGGAGTATGAGATGACAACCACTGCTACGACGACGATCACGGAAAAGTACGTGGACCTGAGCCACGGCAAGACACGCTACTTCGAGGCGGGCTCCGGCGAGCCTCTGATCCTGGTGCACGGCGCCAACGTTTACAACTCCGGCGCTGTATGGGCGCACATCCTGCATCCGCTGGCCGAACACTATCGCGTTCTGGCGCCCGATTGCCTGAACTGGGGCCCCAGCGACGTGTTCCAGCAGGAGTTTTCTTTCGCCTACCTCGTCGACCACATTCGAGAGTTCATGGACGCCCTCGGCATCGAGAAGGCGAACCTGGCCGGCCACTCCATGGGCGGCTGGATCGCCACGCTCTTCGCCTACGAGAGCCCGGACCGCCTGAACAAGGTCGTCCTGTCGTCGGCCGGCGGCGTCGAGACGCGCCCGCTCGAGAGCATGGTCGAGTGGCAGCCGCCCAGCGAGGAGCAGGTGCGCAAGACGATGGGCGCCCGCGTACCCACGTTGCCGCCGGAGATCGCCGGCGACAAGCTGATCCAGGAAGTGCTGGACAAGGTGAGCAACCCGGAGCACGTCAAGGGCTTCCAGAACGTCATGCGCCACATGAGCAACCCATCGACCCGTTCGCGCTACAACACGGTGCGCCGCCTGCCCCACATCAAGACGCCCGCCCTCATCCTCTGGGGCACGGACGACCACACGAACGACGTGCGCATGGCCAAGGTGATGCACGAAGGCATCCCGGGCTCCAGGCTCGTCACGTTCGAGGGCGCCGGTCACGGCACCTTCCAGGAGCGCCCGCGAGGACTGGACCCGCGCCGTCATCGACTTCCTGGGGTAGGGAACCGGAACAACAAGGAAAAGGGATAAGCGGGAGTCTCGACGTCTTGGTCATTGCGAGGAGGCGTCTCGCCGACGCGGCAATCTCGCATCGTGCCTCAGCGCTAGATGCGCCTGGTGCGGCAGGCAATGGGCGCACGATTTGACATGCCTCGCGATCACGCCTGCGTCAGGCATCGATGCCACGGGCCTCCTGGCGTCAGGCCTCGCAACGACCAATGCTGGCCACGAATCGAAGCCTAGCGGCCTTGTCCCCAATTCCCCGGTCCTTGTTCCTGCTCCCGTTTCGTCGTTTGTCGGCACGTTGCTGCGACATGGTTCGTCAGTTGTCGCAACCTGTCTCAAGGCTTAACGGACTGCGTTGACAGGCGAAAAAGCGAGACCTAATCTGCTAACAATTAAGTACTTAGCAGCGAGGTGTAGTTCATGCTCTCCAAAGAAGACAACGAGATTGTCACGAATACCGACCCCGAAACGCCGATGGGCGACCTGTTTCGCCGCTTCTGGCTGCCCGTCGCGCTCTCCGAGGAGCTGCCAGGGCCGGACTGCGAGCCTGTGCGCGTCAGAGCCCTCGGCGAAGACCTGATCGCCTTCCGCAACACCGACGGCGAGGTCGGCCTGCTGGACGCCTTCTGCCCCCATCGCGGCGCCCCGCTGTTCTTCGGTCGCAACGAGGAGAACGGCCTGCGCTGCGTCTACCACGCCTGGAAGTTCGACGTGACCGGCCAGTGCACCGATTTGCCGAATGCGCCTGAGGGCGAGACGTTCAAGAAGAAGGTCAAGGCCGTCGCCTACCCCGTGGTTGAGGCTGGTGGCCTGATCTGGGCTTACATGGGCCCGGCGGAGAAGCAGCCGCCGTTCCCGGACTTCCCGTGGACGAAGCTCCCGGCGAGCAACCGCTACGTGACCAAGTTCCGCCTCGAGTGCAACTACCTGCAGGCCATGGAGGGCGACTACGACCCAACCCACGCTCGCTTCCTGCACAGCACCTTCATGCCGGCCAACGAGACTTTCGGCCAGCCTCAGGGCACCTACTACCGCAGTCCCTCCAACCGTGGCTGGAACAACACGAATCCGGAGGAGGAGTACCCGAAGGTCGTCGGTGACCGTCGCATCACGGAGGCCAACGCGCCTTACCCGAGCCTGGAAGACCACGAGGCGGCAGTCCTCTCGATTTCCAAGATGGAGCAGGGTGATGGCAACGTAACCGCCAGCGTCGGTGTGACCTGGTGGATGCCAGTCTTCTGCACCGCCGGCAATGCCATGCCCGGCCACCTCTCTAGCAACATGCGCGTGCCGATCGACAACGAGAGCGTCATGTTCTACCGCCTGCGCTGGAGCTGGAACCCGATCTCCGAGGGCGACCTGGCCGAGTACAAGCACGGCGGCTGGACGCACCCTGAGATGATCCCTGGCAGCTGGAAGACGAAGGACAACGTCTTCAACGACTACAACGTCGACCGCCTGGCGCAGCGCAATATGTCCTACACCGGCATCAAGACCTTCCCGCTGCAGGACATCGCCATGATGGAAAACCAGTGGGGCCCCATTGCCAAGCGACACAAGGAGCACCTGGCGACTTCCGATTACCAGATCATCCACATCCGCCGCCGCCTTCTGAAGGCTGCAAAGGCGCTTGCTCAGGGCCAGGAGCCCGCCGAGCCGTGGAAGCCTGAGATCTACCACATGCATCGCGAGGCGGTGACGGCTAGGACCGCCGAAGAAGCCATCGCCCAGGCGAAGGAGAAGGCCCAGGTAGACCTGTACTCCCAGCGCGAAGCAGCGCCATCGATGGTGGCTGGACAGATAGCCTAAGCACCCTCAAAGCGCATAAGAGAACGAGGTCCTCGTACCGAGGACCTCGTTCTCTTTGTTCAGACTGATGGCACTCGGTCGCTAAACGCACTTTGATTTATTTGGCGGTGCGGCACTTCACGTCCTTCCGACACAGGACGAATCTGGCCTTCCTGCAACAGCCTTCGAAGACGCGACAGTCGGCCGTCGTTGCGTTCTCACCTCTAGCTGATAGGAGGCTCTACGCCATAAAGACTCGGGAGCGTCCTATCCAGGCGCGAGGCAATGAGTTAACATAGTAAGACCAAATTCAGAATGACCTCGCAGCCCTAGCATGAGGCTCCCGCGACGAGGGAGTCTGTTTCTACGTGACTCCAGGGAGCTTGGGCCGGTTCCTCTACTCCGTTGACAAACGCTCTGCAGAAAGGTCGAAGCAATCATGACCAACGTGGCGACCGTGGTGACGGAATGAAGCTCCGGCGTCGGCCAGGCGCGTATGTCGCTTTCGTCGATTCGTTCACCGAAGAGACCTTTCTCAAGTTCGAATGTGACTCGGATGACCTCGACCTGATCTCGTACCATCTCTTCGATAGCCAGGGCCAGCTTGTAGCGGACTCGGTAGGGCCGCAGAGCTTCCCGGAGGGTGTCGAAGTCATCGCCGATGGTGGTGAAGTCCTGCTTCTCGTGCCCGCGGGCCGTGACGAGAGCATCCAGTACCGGCTTTACAATCCGAAGGGCGTCCTGGTCACGTGTTCGGACGGCCAGAGGACGCAGATCTACGGCGGCGTGCGACTCGATGGCAATCGCCACCTCACCGGCCGCCCGCCGGCTGCGAGCAAGACATGAGCGAGTCAGGAGCAACCGCGATCCCAGATGAATTCAGTGTGCTCTCGAAAGAGTGGTCCAGCGCCGGCCGCAAGCTAGGCCAGCCGGGTACTCACAGCTGCGTGGTAGGCAATTGCCGCTCGCTCGCGTTTGTCGCCCTCAGGACCGGGACAGGCAGCAAAACCGTCTGCTTCCGCCACTACACCCTCCTCGATGAATCCAGCGACCTCGCTGAGTGATAGCAGCCCGTCTAGACTTACGTCCTTCCCCGACACACCCCGAGGAGATGAATTGATTCCAAATCTCAACCAGAACCTTCCACGCTGCAACCGCTGCCAGGGCAAGATGATCCTGGACAAGGGGACTGGCGACTCCACCTGCTTCACGTGTGGCAGCGTCGTCTACGCCGTGGAACCCACGGATCGCGAGCTTACCCGGCCTATTTCGCATGCCGGCCAGAGCCTCAACTGATAGGTGCCGAGATGACCACACCCCTGGCGTTCATCAGCTATGACTTCAAGCTCAACGATGCGGATCGAGTACGGTTCATCAGCGAAATTGGCTCGTGCAGCCAGCCGTTCGCCGTGGACGACTGGTCGGCCGAGCGCAAGTCACCCCGGGCGGACTGGGACAAGGTCGTGCATTCCCGTATCGGCCGCTGCGACTTCGTGATCGTGCTTGTCGGCGATGGGATGGATGCGGCGCCGGTGGCCGAAGAGCTCCTCGAGGCAAAGCGCTGCAACGTGCCGTTCTTCGGCGTCTACGTTGGCGATGCCAAGACCGGCACGGCGCTTCCCGCCGGGCTAGGTGCTAACCGCACCATCGCCTGGGACTGGGACCGCATCGCTGCCGCTATCGGGCAGGTGAGCAAGGAAGGCAAGCACCACGTGTTTGCGTAGCGTGCGAGCCTCTCGACGCTCCTAGCGCTTGGCGGTAGGAGCGGGCTTCGCAGCCTCAATCGCGGCCGCCTTGGCGGTCGAAACGGCCTTCTGCTTGTCGTTCTTCTGTTTCTTCGACTTCGCGTTGTTCTTCGGGCTCTTGTCACCCATGAGGTTGCCTCCTACCGCCCCAGCCTGCGCCGGCACCGAAATGCCGAGGCAGGCTAAGACGAGCTGTTTGACCGGTTGGTCCAGCGGCTTTTCTTGGCCTGGGCAGCCTTGTCGGCGGCCTGCTGAGCCTGGGTCTTGCGCTTCTTGGCCTTGAGACTGTTGCTCTTGTTGCCCCCGGCCATTAGTCGCTGCTCCTGACGTTGCCGGCCCGGCTGCGACGCGGGTCGCGAGGGTCGGCCTCGAGGTCGAACTCAACCGTCTGGCCCTCGCTCAGCGTGTCGAGGCTGCCGCCGACGACTGCCGTGTGGTGGAAGAACACGTCTGCCGAACCACCTTCGACCTGGATGAAGCCGAAGCCCCGGTCTTTCACCAGGGATTTGATCTTGCCTGTTGCCATGTTTTGGAAGTTTCCTTTCCGCTTTCGTCCCGGTACGGCCATCTGCCGGCCCGGTTTGTTGGTGTTTGGTGCGGCGGCCCTATGGGCCGCTGCGACTAGGTGTGCCGCTCAAGCGTGCACCCCGCAAGAACCCGGCTTACACCGGCTCCCGTCGTTGGGATAGACGTTGCGCCACAGGCTGACGAGCGGCCGCTGGCAGCGCCGACACGGGCTCGCCGCCGGCTCCACGACGACTTCACGCCACCGCCCGTGTAATCGGGGCCAGCTGTGAAAGCCGACGCGGCAGAGCGGGCTCATTTCGCCTCGGCCACCTGGGGAAGGTCGCCCAGCAGGATGTGGAAAGCATGCGTGCCGTTGGCGCGGTCGCGTTCCTCGTCGAACTGGACGATCTGACCTTCGCGCAGACCGGCGAAGTCGGTATCTTCAGGCAGGGAGGCCTGGTTGAAGAAGATCTCTCGCGCAGTGCCGGTAGGCTGGATGCGGCCCCACCGAGAGCCGTAGGAGCGCACCAGTTTGACGATCGTGCCGGTCGTCATTGGCCGGACTTCCCCACCCAGTGCGAGTTAGGGCGGCGGAACTTCGCGTGGCCGGTGCGCATGATCGAGTGATTGCGCTGGCTGGCAGCAGCCCTGCAACGGTTGCAGGGAACGCTGAGGCCGCAGCCCACGGTGTGGAACGGGCAGGTTAACAAAACAAGGACACCCCTTCAGTGGTGGATACGATGCCCCGGCATCACGGTTCGCGTGATCAGGGTCTGAGGCTGCTCTGACTGTCGGGGTGCGGTGAGACGAACGCAGGTCCGGGAGATCGGGCTAGAATTCGCCGGTCCAGAAGCCGGCCGTCATGACTATCGATCAAAGGAATGGGGGACCCACGTGTGACGCGGCTCTGAGCCGCTAACGTGAAATGTCTAACCTGGTGGGGCTTGCCCTACTCTGACACTCCCATTTTAGGTTATGTAGCCGGACATTACTACAGCGAATACGACGGTTCAGGCGATTCCGGTGGGGCGGCCGCAGACGCGGCATCTAAGACGCCTGCCCGGTTCCATTGAAGTCAGCGGGATACTTCGTGCACCTCGAGGCAAGCTCCCTCTCCCTCCGAGAGAGAGGGCCAGGGTGAGGGTGGCGGCGCTACCCCCGGTTCTGCGGGAACCCCAGGTCGATCTTGCTCGTCGCCGGGTCGGGCCAGCGGCTGGTGATCACCTTCGTGCGGGTGTAGAAGTGCACGCCGTCCGGGCCGTACATGTGCGTGTCGCCGAACAGGGACGACTTCCAGCCGCCGAAGGAGTAGTAGCCCACCGGCACCGGGATCGGCACGTTGACGCCGACCATGCCCACCTTGACCTCGAATTGGAACTTGCGCGCCGCACCGCCGTCTCGGGTGAAGATGGCGACGCCGTTTCCGTAGGGGTTGTCGTTGATCAGCTGCACGGCCTCGTCGAAGCTGTCGCGTGCGCACGACTGAGAGCACGGGCCCGAAGATCTCGTCCTCGTAGACCTTCATGCCGGGCTTCACGTCGTCCAGAAGCGACATGCCCAGGAAGAAGCCGTCGCCCTCGAACTGGGTCTGGCGCCCATCCGCGACGACCTTGGCGCCTTCCTTGGCGCCGGTCTCGATGTAGCTGGCGACCTTGTCGCGGTGCTCTCGCGTCACCAGCGGCCCCATCTCGGAAGCCGGGTCCGTGCCTGCGCCGATCTTCACCTTCGCCAGACGGTCGTTGATCGCCTGCACGAGGGCGTCGCCGATGTCACCGACGGCGACGCACACCGAGATCGCCATGCAGCGCTCGCCGGCCGAGCCGTAGGCGGCGGAGATCGCGGCGTCCGCGGCGGCATCGATGTCGGCGTCGGGCAGGACGACCATGTGGTTCTTGGCGCCACCCAGGGCCTGCACACGCTTGCCGTTGTGCGTGGCGGTCTCGTAGATGCTCTTGCGCGACGGGCGTCGAGCCGACGAAGCTGATGGCGGCGACGTCCGGGTGCTCGATCAGGCGCTCGACGGCGACGCGGTCACCCTGGACAACGTTGAACACGCCGTCCGGCACGCCCGCCTCGCTGAGGAGCTTCGCCATGTACAGCGACGCGCTGGGGTCCTTCTCCGAGGGCTTGAAGATGAAGCAGTTGCCGCACGCCAGGGCGTTGGCGAACATCCACATCGGCACCATGCCAGGGAAGTTGAAGGGCGTGATGCCGGCCACCACGCCAAGGGGCTGGCGGATCGAGTAGACGTCGACGCCGGTGCTGGCCTGCTCGCTGAAGCCGCCCTTGAGCAGCTCCGGCACGCCGCAGGCGTACTCGATGTTCTCGAGCCCGCGCGAGATCTCGCCGGCCGCGTCCGAGAGCACCTTGCCGTGCTCGGAGGTGATGATCGCCGCGAGCTCGTTCTTGTGCTGCGAGAACAGCTCGCGCACCCGGAACATGATCTCGACCCGCCGAGCCAGCGACATGGCGCGCCAGGCCGGGAAGGCGGCCTTCGCCGACGCCACGGCGGCATCGACGTCGGCGACCGAGGCGAAGTCGACGTTGCCGCTCTGGACGCCCAGGGCCGGGTTATACACGGGGCCGGTGCGGCCGGAGGTGCCAGGCACCTGCTTGCCATCGATGTAGTGGGTGATGTGGTTCATTCCAGCCTGCTGTGTCGCGTCGGGGCGTGTCTCGGTTGCCATAGCGTTCTCTCCTCCAGGGTCGGGGCGTTGCGTGCCACGATTCTAGATCGGCGATAGGGTCAGCAGGGCAACATCGTCAGGCTCGAAATCGCGGGACATCGGCGGCCAGGATCGCACGTGCCATTCGGCCCATGAATCTTGGGCAGAATGGCCGCTGTCAGCGATGTGCGATAGGCATAGTCTCAAGGGAGAGTGAGACGAGCATCTCCCTCAGGGGTCGCGGCTCTGGTAACCGGTCGCGACCCCGCTCCCTTTTCCCCGGACAGGTCTTAGCAATCCTAACAGGACGCCCGCTTACGCCCCAGAACTGCCAGAGCTTTTCGGTGTGGCCAGAGCTTTTCGGTGTGGTCAGAGCTTGTCGGTGCTGCTAGGGCTTGTCAGCGTTGAAGGCGTCTCGACAGGCTGCGATGGCCTTGTCGAGGTAGGGCTGCAAGTCGCCCTGGGCACCATCGTCAAACCAGCACTGGATCGCCGTTGCACCGCAGGCAACGACGGCCGCGGCCATCGCCCGCAAGCTGACGTCGTTCGCTGGCGTGCCGTTGCGCGCCGAGACGCTTTCGACCACGGCGGCGCTGAACTGATCGATCATCATGCGACGGCGGCTGGAGAGCAGGCTCTCGTTCTCAATCGCGAGCTTGCACACGAGCTGAGCGCGTTGCGGGTCGCCTGCTAGCTCATCGGCCATTTCGCGCAGGATCGCCAGCAGGCTCTCGGACGCTGGCTCACCGTCGGGGCGTTGCGCCAGGCGTTCCCGCATCGCTTCAACCTTCGATTCGGAGTCGTGGAACAGCACGGACTCCTTGGTGGGGAAGTAGCGGAAGAACGTGCGTGGCGCGACGTCCGCGTGCTCGGCAATGTCGTCGACCGTCGTCGCCGCGAAGCCGCGCTCGACAAAGAGCGCATAGGCCGCGTCGACGATCGACTGGCGGGTGCGGTCGACGTGCTTCTTGCGTAGCGATTCTGTCGTCATCGGCGTGAGTTTACCTTATTAAGCTATCGATGTCATTAATGTTATCTGGCAGAATTGACAAGTGGCAGAACTGTCATTAACCTGAGTCTATCACATCTAGAGAGGGCTCTGAAATGAATCAGACCACGACTCTTCCGGCAATCAGTGAGGACATCTTGCAGCGGCGCTGGTGGATCCTCGCCGTGCTCTGCACCAGCCTCCTCGTAGTCATGCTGGGCAATACGGCGCTCAACATCGTCTTGCCCACGCTTTCGCGAGACCTGGGCGCATCTAACTCCGAGCAGCAGTGGATGGTGGATGCGTACTCGCTCGTGTTCGCCGGCCTGCTGTTCACCGCCAGCTCGCTCGGTGAGCGTTTCGGCCGCAAGCGCATCATGCAGCTCGGCCTCACGCTGTTTGGCGCTGCATCGCTCTACGCGGGCCTCATCGCCAGCTCGTCCGGCGAGCTGATCGCCGCCCGTATCGTCATGGGCGCGGCCGGCGCCATGATCATGCCGGCGACGCTCTCAATCCTGACCAACGTGTTTCCCCGCGAAGAGCGCGCCAAGGCGGTCGCGATCTGGGCGGGTATCGCCGGTGGTGGCGGCGCCATCGGCATGCTGCTGTCCGGCTTCATCATCGAGCACTTCGACTGGAACTTCGTCTTCCTCGTGGTTGTGCCGGTTGTCCTCGCCGCCCTGGCCGTGGGCTTCTTCCTCGTGCCAAACTCGCGTGACCCCGACCGCGCCACGATCGATATCCCCGGCGCCGTCCTGTCGACGGCCGGGCTCGTCGCCATCGTGTACGCGCTGATCGAGGCGCCCCGAACCGGCTGGCTCGCGGCCGAAACCGTCGCCGTGGCGGCTGCGGGTGTCGTCCTGCTGGCCGCCTTCGCCTGGTGGGAGCTGCGGGCAAAGCAACCGATGCTGGACGTGAGGCTGTTCGCGAAGCCGGCCTTCGGCATTTCGGCCCTGACGCTGACGCTGGTGTTCTTCACCCTGATGGGCCTGTTCTTCTCGATCGCCCAGCTCTTCCAGCTCGTGATGGGTTACGGCGCCTTCGAGTCGGCACTGCGTTTGGCCCCGGTGTTCATCTTCATGATGATCGCGGCGCCGCAGTCACCCCGGCTCGTGGAGCGCTTCGGCAAGCGTCGGGTCGTTTCGCTCGGCCTGCTTACCGTGGCCCTCGGCATCGCCGTGCTCTCGACCCTCACCGCGACGTCTTCCTACCTGCACATCCTCATCGGTATGAGCATCATGTCGGCAGGTATGGGCCTGGCGATGTCGCCGACCACGGACCTGCTGATGTCGGCCGTGCCGCGCACGAAGGCCGGCATGGGCTCCGCCACCAACGACACGACGCGTGAGCTGGGCGGCGCCCTCGGCGTGGCCGTGCTCGGCAGCATCATCGCCTCACGCTTCACGGGCGGTGTAACGCCGGCGCTGGCGGGCCTGCCGGAGGGCACACGCGCGGCGGCGGAGTCGTCGCTGGGCGGTGCCGTGGTCGTGGCCAACCAGATCGGCGGCCAGGCGGGTGAGATGCTGCTCATCGCAGCTCGTGATGCCTGGATGAGCGGCCTGAGCCTGGCGATGGTGATGGGCGCGATCATCGTGTCTGCGGCAGCAGTCCTCGCCTTCTTCGCAATGCCCGACCGGGCTGAGGACGACGTTGCCGAGCTCGAAGAAGAGTTCGAAGAGGGGCTATTCGAGGCTTCTCCCGCCGTCGCAGCGATGTCAGCCGACTAAGCTGCTGCGAAGCGATTGTCAGAAGGGCGGCCCAGCCATGGGCCGCCCTTCTTGTTTCCCATCGTGTGGCGATGGCCACTGTCTCTAGCGCCGTGACGGCCTACAATACGGCGAATCTCAGATATATCGACTAGATACGAGGCAGCAATGGACTTCTTCGAAGTAGTACACACGCAGCGCGCCATCCGGCGCTTCAAGCCAGAGCCGGTGCCGCAGGAGCTGATCTGGCGCATGATCGACGCCGCGATCCGGGCGCCCAGCGGTGGAAACTCGCAACCGTGGGCGTTTCTCGTCATTACCGACCCGGCAAAGCGGAAGGTGATCTCCGATGCCGTGAAGGCGGGCAACGCCGACGCCGACCAGCGACGTGCGGAGGCTCAGACCTTCGATCCGACTCGCCGTCGCATGCGCATGAGCTCGATCGAGTTTCGTGAGAATGTTGCGCAGGCGCCCTGCCTGATCGTCCCGTGTCTCGTGAGGCCTACGTCGCCGAGCAGCGACATGACCAACCTGTTCGCCGGCTCTTCGATCTACGGCGCCGTCCAGAACATGATGCTCACTGCCCGCGCCCTCGGTCTAGGAACCCTGATGACGACGTTCAACATCGCCATCGAGCCGCTGCTGCGCAAGGAGTTCAACATCCCGGACGACGCGAGGCCCGTGGCCGTGATCCCCGTGGGCTTCCCGGCCGAGGGCGAGCGCTTCGGTCCCACGACGCGCAAGCCTGTCGAGTCCGTGACGTTCTGGGACGGCTGGGAGAACACGCGGGCGCTATAGCCATCCTTGCAGAGGATGCATCGCTCGTTGGTCCAGCCGAGGGAACGAAGAAGTGCAGGGGTAGCGGGGGCGTAGCCCATGCGCGGGGGGCTTTGGGGGGTGTCCCCCCGACATCCTTCCCTAAAGATGCGAAGCAGCGCGATAGCGATGCGAAGCAGGCGGCAGAGTGGGTATAGGAGGATTGGAATGATCAAGCGAATGGGCTTCGTGAAGCGCAAGGACGGCATGAGCCTGGAGGCCTTCCATGCCCACTGGCTCAACGTCCACGCCCCCCTCGCCGCGAAGGCGCCCGGCCTGCGTCGCTACATCGTCTCTACCACCATCGTGGGCGAGGGCCTGAGCTACACGCCCGCCTTCGACGGCCTTGCCGAGTTCTGGTACGACGACATGGACGCACTCGAGGCGGCGGAGGCCTCGCCGGAGTGGGCCGCCACTCGCGCCGACAGCCCGAACTTCATCGGCTCCGTCGCCGCCCTGTTCACCACCGAGGTGGCGATCATCGAGGACTCGAAGACGCCGCGAGAGCGCGAGTCCTCGATCAAGTACATGGGGCTGCTCACGCGCAAGCACGGCACCACGGTGGAAGAGATGCAATCGCACTGGCGCGACGTGCACGCCCCGCTGGTCTGCGCCGAGTTCACCACGATGGTGCGCTACATCCAGTCGCACGCTCTGCCGGAGACCTACGGCACCGCCCGCCATCCCGCCTACGACGGCGTCCCTTCTGCCTGGTTCGCGTCGCTGGCGGAGTTGCCGGACGCGATCATGGGCCGAAAGCCGGACGCCGCGCCCACGCCCGCGGGCATCGATTCGGCCGCCACTTTTGAGATCCCGATCCCGGTGATGGTGACTCGGGAGCACGTCATCCTCGACTCATCGAAGTAGGCACCCGCCCTATTTAACCGGATAAATACTAAAGCTCTAGCTGTGCGGGAAAGAAAGACACAGCTTACTGCTAAATGTTTCTATGAAGCCTGTCGATATATAGGACGAGACGCTACTACTGGCAGCGTCGGTGGGTTTGCTATGAGACGGAATATCCCCGTCTCTGAACACCGAGGAGGCGGTATGAATCTCCTGCGACGCAACTCCGGTGGCAGTGCTGGTCAGACGCCGGCCCTTGAGCCCCTGCGCAAGCACGAGCTGACAGTGATGGTTGTCGATGACAACCGCTCAGATCTAACCGTGGCGCTGAGAGCCCTGGAGCGCTACGGCATCACTCGCACGTTGACGGCACAGACGGGTGAGGCTGCTCTCGAGCTCATGGACAGCCGTGATGTCGACATCGCCATCGTTGACCACATCTTGCCCCACATGAACGGGCTGGAGCTGTTGCAGCTAATCCGCCGAAACCACCCCAAGACCGTCGTGATGATGATGACCGGCGCCCGTGACGAACGCGTGGCTGCGGACGCCATGAAGCTGGGGGCGGTGGAGTACATCAGCAAGGACGATTTCACGACCTCCGCCATCATGCACGCCATGCAGCGGGCTCTGCGGGAACGCGAGCAGCGGCGCACGGAGCAGATGGCATCGGCGACGCCCACGGACCACTTCGAAGCCTTCGAGTCCGAGATCCACTGGCTCCTCGACTACTACATGGCGGCCCAGATGGGCGTCGGTGTCCGGCTGACGCCGCAGGTGCAGTTCGAGTGGGGCGAGGCGCGCGATGCCCTGGGATCCTACCTACGCCGCTCCATCGAGCGGTTCCCGGAGATCGCGGAAAGCGAAGAGAGCCACCTGATCGAGCTCCTGGTTCAGCATGGCGCCAGTCCGCGCGAGCTAATCCAGCTCTTTGCCGATGGCTTCCGCGTGCTCTTCGGCCCCGAGCACTATGACGCCACGGCCCTGCATTTCCGCCCCAACCTGCTGCTAACGCGGCTGCTGGTGCGCCTGCTCATGGAGTACCAGATGAGCACCTCGATGGTGGCTCTTGGTCAGTACAGCGAGGTGTCAGACGGCGAACGGTGAAATCGAGAGGCCCCGACAGAATTGGTTGGCCGCAAGTAGGCCTGAGGAGAAAAGGCGTCAGCATGAATCGGGCAGAACATCAGCCAGTTGACCCGCCAACCCCGCGCGGTCCGGCTCCGGAAGAGAGCGCCGCAACATGACGAGCATTAAAGGATCCGTCGAAATGACTGACAGCCAAACCTCCAGCGCAGTGAAGACGGAGCCGCTCAGCAGGAGCATGCTGATGGGCCCGGATCAGGCCAGGGCAGTCGAGATCCTCATGGTCGAAGACAACCTGAACGACGTGCGCCTGACCCAGATTGCCTTGCGAGACGCCAAGGTTTGTCACACGCTGAGCCACGTTTCTGATGGCGAAAAGGCGATGGAATACCTTCGGCGCCAGGGCGACTACGCCAGCGCCCCGACGCCCGACATTATTCTCATGGACCTCAACATGCCGAGGAAGGGCGGGCGCGAGGTTCTGCAAGAGATCCGCGGCGATCCCCAACTTACTCACCTGCCCGTCGTGATCCTCACGAGCTCTGAGGCGGATGACGACATATTGATGTCTTACGGGTTGCATGCAAACAGCTACGTGGTCAAGCCGATGGAACTGGACGAGTTCATTCAGGTCATCAAGGGCCTGGAGGACTACTGGCTGTGCATGGTCAAGCTGCCCACGAAGGCTGCTTAGAAACGGAGTCCTGGCTTGAAAACACACGTGTTGCTGGTGGAGGACAATCGTGACGATGCCCGGTATGTGGCGACGCTCCTGAAGGAAGAGGCTCCAGGTCACTTCGACATCACATGGGCCAGGTCCCGCTCGGAGGCGGGGGAAGACCTCGCGACTCGTTCGTTCGATGCCGTATTGCTCGACCTGGGCCTGCCGGACAGTCGCGGGCTCGAGACCCTGTGGGCGTTGCACCCCAGATCTGCCGATTCAGCCATCGTCGTGCTGACCGGATCGCCAGACGAAAAGCTCCCTGCGCAGGCGATCCAGTCAGGGGCCCAGGACTACCTCGTCAAGGGGACCTTTGATGGCGCGCAGCTTGCCCGCACGATCTGCTACGCGATCGAGCGCCGTCGTATCGATACAGCCCTCCAGGCCACGGTGCGGGAGCTGGAGCGCAAGGCCAAGGAGCTGGAGGAGTTCACCTACAGCGTCTCGCATGACCTGAAGGAGCCCTTGCGCACGCTGAGCGCGTTCAGCTCCTTCCTCCTCGAAGACTACGGCGACGAGCTGGACGATCAGGGTAAGGAATATCTCGAGACGCTGTCGCAGGCCAGCGGCCGCATGAAGAACCTCGTGGAGGACCTTCTGGTCCTGGCCCGGCTGCGGCAGATGGAGCCGGAGTGGGAGGCTGTGGACCTCGATCTCGCCGTGAGCCGGGTTCTAGAGAACCTTCAGGTCGGCTTGGAAGAGCGCAACGCTCGCGTCATCCTCGATTCGCCGCTAGACAGCGCATTCGGGGACTCTACGCGCGTTGGCCAGATTCTCATGAATCTGGTCGTCAACGCGCTCAAGTTCAATCAAAAGGACCAGCCCACGGTGCGTATAGGCCAGCGTTCAACGCCCGATGGAGAGGTGGCGCTATATGTTGCGGACGACGGGATTGGCATCGACCCCCAGTATCAGGCGCGAGTGTTCGGCGTCTTCCAGCGGCTGCATACCCGCGAGGAATACGAAGGCACCGGTGCCGGGCTCGCCATCGCCAAGCACGCTGTCGAGTCCATGGGTGGGCGTATCTGGGTCGAATCTGAGTTGGGTAAGGGTGCAACTTTTCTCTTCACCCTTCCAGCCGTCCACGCAGACGCTCTTGCGGCCGCAGCTTAAGGAGGACGGGTTGAGAGAGAAGAAGATCGTGGTCGTGCTCCTGGTTGAAGACAACCCCGACGACGTAAAGATTACCGAGCGTGCATTTCAGCGCATGGAGCCGTGGATCGACCTCCGGGTCGCCAAGGACGGCCAGGATGCGCTCGACTACCTCCTGCGTCCGGACGGATATGATGCGGGCCCGGCGCCACGGCCGGACATCATTCTTCTCGACTACAACCTGCCGAAGCTATCCGGCCTGGAGGTGCTCCAGGGCATTCGCGCCAACTCGCGCCTCGCGAACCTCCCCGTGATCATGCTCACGAGCTCCGACCGCCAGGAAACCATCGAGCAGTGCTATGCGGCTGGGGCGAATACGTACATTCTGAAACCGATAACGTTCGAAGAGTCACTGCGCACGCTCGAAGTGCTGGGTGAGTACTGGCTGACCCTGGCGAGCTTGCCCAAGGCGGCCTGATCCGGTGGCTTCCTCGACCGGCGATACCGTCGGCCCAGCCTTGCCCGAGAGCGTCGAAGCACCGGCCCACTCGCCGTCGGAGCCTCTTCGCGCCCTCGTCATTGACGACAACCCCTCCGACGTCCAGATCGTGCGCCGTTTGGCCGCCATCATCGCCGACACACCCTTCGTCGTTGAATCCGTCGAGTCGGTCGAAGAGGCGGAGTTGCTGATGGAGAGAAGAACATTCGATGTACTGTTGCTCGATTACCGCATGCCGCGTGAGGACGGCCTGGCCTTCCTCATGCGCACTCAAGAGACCCTGGAGGCGCCGGTGATCATGCTCACCGGTGAAAACGACGCCCGCATCGCCGTCATGGCGATCCGGATGGGCGCGTATGACTATCTCCCCAAGGATGGCCTGAGTTCGGAGCAGCTATCGCATGCCCTGGGGGAGGCTGTCCGGCGTTTCCGCGAGCGCATCAGCCAGCAACGCGCCGATGAGCGCGCACTCGTCACCCTCGCCGCCTCGGTAGAGGTAAAAGGCGACGCCGCGGGTCACCTGCATCGCATGGTGTTCTTCGCTACAGAGATCGGCATTTCAATGGGTCTGAAGTGGCCTCAGCTATCTGCCCTGAGACTGGGTGCTGTTTTGCACGATATCGGTACGTTGGCTGTGCGCACAAGTATCTTTCGCAAGAAGGGCCCGCTTACGAGCAAAGAATGGGACGATATGAGGCGACATCCATCGGTAGGAGAAGCACTGTGTTCGCCGCTAAGACTGGTCAAGGAAGTAAGCCCGATTGTCAGGTACCACCATGAACGATGGGATGGCAATGGCTACCCGGAAGGGTTGAGTGGAGAGCGTATTCCTCTCCTGGCACGTATTGTCAGCGTGGTGGATGCGTTTGATGCGATGATATCTGGACGTCCTTACCGAGATAAGCTGCCCCTAGAGGAGGCCCTGAGCCGGCTCTCACAGGGCTCCGGTACGCAGTGGGACCCGGAGGTCGTCGGTCAGTTCATCGCGCTCTTGACCAGCGACCGGCGTGACCTCTTGAGCGAAGCGCTCGCGGTCACAGCGGAGGGTGGGGCGGATGCCCTATGGGACGAGATGCTGCGGAGCCATCTTCCAGACTGACCCGGAGGTCAGTGATCGAACTGCGGGATACGGTCTGTCCATCAGACCGTATCCCGCGGTACGAGCGCGCCGGGGGACTAGCGCGCTTTACTCGAGTCGAATGTTGGCGAGGCGGCTCCAGTAGTTCCGGATGCTCTTGACCATCCACTCGAACTCCCGGCTGCTCAAAGGCTTCGGAATCTGCGTATAAGCGCCGAGTTCCTTGCCCTGACGCACAAGGCCTGCGTCTTCTGTGCCACTAAGAATGATCACTGGCACGTCCTCGAGGCGGGTCTCGCCTTTGACCTGGCGAAGCACCTCCATGCCGGACGTCTGAGGCAACCCGATGTCCAGGAGCACGAGATGCGGCATCGGCTTTGCATCCGACGACTCATCTGTTTCCGCGGGCACAATGAGGTATGTCAGGGCCGTCTCACCATCTCGTGCGACTTCGACGGTCACCGGCATTTCAACCCTGTCTGCGAGGCGCTGGACTGCCATAGCATCCGGCTCATGGTCCTCCACGAGAAGGATCCTGAACATGGTGACGGCACTATCTTCGCTCAACGTCTCTTTTCTCCGGGAAGCTGATACTCCAGGTGAAGGCTGCGTCCATTTGCGGCCTATTTCCTGCCTGGAATGTCGTAATTCCTATTGAGAATATCGGTCACCCAAATCGAGACTGAGCAGAATTATCTTAATAATTCTTGAAAGCTGGCGGCGATACATCGACCTATTACGCACCGAATACTACGAGCATTAACACCGCGTTTTCAGTTGGGTTAAGTTCGAATAACCCTAGAACTTCGTCGTCGTAGAAGGTCAGGCCGGTGGCTTTCAGGCCCAGAGCTGTCGAGGCGAGATAGACCTGGCCCGAGCGGATGCCCGCTTCCAGCTGCAGCGCCCGGTAGCCGCGCTCGCCCAATGCAGACGTTGCGTCGGCAAGATTCGCGACGAAGTAGAGGTTGGCAGCGGCGCTACCGGCGGCCGGCTGGTCCAGCGCCAGATGAGCGGCCTCCGATGAGAAGTCGCTCCGCCGAAGGACGGAGAGCTCCCCGTGTGCGTCGATGCTGTACGTCCCGGCTTCGATGCCCTCGACGTGGTTGACGATGAGCAGCGGGCGGCAAAGGGATGACGCGAGCGCGTGGTCGCTGTGCAGGCTGCCCTGGGCGGCTGTGAGCACCGCCTCGAAAGCCTCACGGTTCAATGGCGCCTGTGAGAAGCGCCGGGCCGAGCCCCGCTGCTCGATGCTCTCTTCCAGCGTCAGTGCCCCTCCCTGCGCCCGCAGCGACTTGATACGAGGGGGCATGTCCGCGGCGGCCCGATGGCGCCATTCTCGGACGGCCTCGCAATCGGGCAGGGACGATGTGGCGTGGGTCTGCCAGATCAGCGGGTACTCGATTTCGGCGCGAGAAAGGGGCTCCGTCGACAGGGCGAGCGGCGTGATCGAGCGAGTGTCTGGCGTGCTCGTGGCGGGCTGACCAGCGCCAAACGACACCACGGCGACGGCGGCCTCACGCCTGGCGTCGAGGCCGAGCAGGGCGTTCACGTCGGCGTCGACGAAGGCGCTGTGCAGCTCCGGGCGTAGGGCATGGGCCTCGGAGACGGCGAGGAGGTTTGCCAGCAGGGTGCCGGCGTCCCAGAAGACGTGGCGGTAGGCCCGCTCCTCGTAGCGCCAGGCGTTGCGCCAGAACGTGCTCGTCAGCACGACCGAGGCTGCGGCGGTCGCGATGGCCTCATCGCAGCACGCTCCCGCGAGGGCGCCGCGGTAGTCGCCCGGCCGCATCAGGCGCAGGCAGCTCGCCGTCACGTCGTAGTGGTAGACGCCTGCGTCCAGCCCGCCATCGAGGTCGCCGCAGACGACGTAGAGCTCGACGTGGTATAGGGCGCCGGTGCAGGAGGCGGCCCGGAACGCCAGCGCACGCCCGTTGACCTCCGTGCGCCGCACGATGCCGGCCGAGTAATGCAGTACGGTCGCGAGGTCTGCGAGGGTGAGGGGTCTACGCCACGTCCGCAGGGCTAGCGAGGGCATCGAAGAGCGTGCCCCACGACCGGCTCGGCGGCGGCAGGGCAATCGAGGGTATGTCGAGGTAGCGCTTGTACTGCTTCGGCACGAGCGCGCCATCGACTCGCCTGGGTGCCGTCGAGGCGCCCGGGTAGAGCTTCGTGCGCTCGTGGTACTCGCGGACTGGCCGGGGCGTGAAGATCCGTCATAGGGGTTGCAGGCGCTGGGAAGCGCCGATTAGCAGTAGCGCCCCAGCATGCTGGGGCGCTACTGCAATGGCTCGGATTCGCAGGTGCCTAGACCAGGACGGCCTTGGCGTAATCCGTGTCGCCCGTCTGGTCTGCCGGGAAGAGCTGGAGGTCGAGCATCCAGCGGTGAGTCTTCTCGTAGATCTCGCGCGTGTAGGGCTCGAACACGAGGCGCTCTGCCAGGCCGAAGGCGCGTACGTCCACCAGGGGCTTGTAGCGCTCCGGGACGTCGGGCTCGAAGTAGTGCTTGTACTTCTCCGGCTCCAGGTCGATGTCGCGTTGGGCCAGCTGCAGGGCGTCGAAGTACTTCTGACAGTCCTCCGTCGAGGCGTCTCCGTTGATCAGGAAGCCGATCATGAACGTCGTGTCGAGCACCTTGCGGAAGCCGAGCTGCTCGGCGATCTCGCGCTGGATGCCGAAGATGTTCGCCGCCTCGACGTGACCGTCGACCAGCAGGTTGAGCCGGTCGGCCGGGCTGCCAATAAAGCGCAACTTGGCCTCGGCGGGCGAGACGAAGGGCTCCAGGGCCTGCAGGGCGGAGAAGTGGCTGCCGGAGTGGTAGCCGACGCCGACCTCGGCGTTCTTGAGGTCTTCCGGGCCCTTGATGTGGGAGTCGTGCGCCACGTAGACGCCGGCGGGCGTGACGCTGTAGGCGTGGCCCCACATGATGCCGTGCTCAGACGAGGCCGCCATACCGACGGCCCAGTGGCAGGCAGAGCTCACCTCGCAGGCGCGACCGGTCTCCATCGATTCGAAGGCGCCGTTGAGCACCGGGGCGGGCGCGCCGTCGGCGGACTGCACGGAACCGCCCTCCATCGCCTCACGGCCGACGCGGGAGGGGCGCACGAACTCGTAGTCGAGGCCGAGCTGGGCGTAGTAGCCCTTCTCCTCGGCGACCCACTCCTGAAGACGACCGTGGGGCATGATGCGGAACTTGGCCATAGTTGGTAACTCCTTCTTGCTCCCTGGTGTTCGGCGATTGCCTAGACCTGAATCGCCGGGCGCTCGGCGAGCTGGCTGTTCAGCCCCTTCGCTTTCACGTTGGCGATCGCTTCCTCTTTCGAAGCACCGCGGGCGCTCTCACGCCGGTAGGTGTAAGCCTCCGGGTGCCACGGCTCCGTGGGCTCGATACCCTGGGCCATGTTGCGGGCGACCTTCAGCAGGCGCTGGCGCACGGCGATGATCTGGTAGTCGTAGCTGGTGAGGTGCTCCAGGTTGCGCTTGGCGATGGGGCCCCACTGGTCCTCCATCATCGCGATGTCCTGCAGCGGGAACGTGCGAATGCCCGTGTAGTTCTCCCGGCGCTGCTTGTCGCGGTCCAGGTTGTAGCTGTTGTGGACGTTGTCCTCCGGGATGAAGGTGCCGGGGATCAGGCGCGGGTAGTACCAGTCGCCGTCACGGTAGGCAGACAACTCCTCTTCCGGGATCGCGTCGTAGCTCCAGCGCAGCCGGAAGAACATCAGGCTCTCGTTGTCGATCGGCACGCGCATGTTGCTGTAGTAGGTGTTGGCGCCGCCGATGCCGGCCGTGCAGAAGATCGGCAGCATGATCGTCACCTGCATGTTGGCGGCCCACTCGCCGGGCTTGTCCTCGATCGCCGCGATCGAAATCACGCCGGAGTCCGTCTCTTCCAGCTCCGCCAGCGGCTTGTCCAGCACGCGCCGGTTGCCGACGATGCGCGGGAACGGGTCGGCGTTGGGGTCCCGGCCGGCCGTGCCCATCGAGTTGATGCGCTGCGTGAGCGCGTTGGGGTTCAACGGGTTCGGGATCGTGGCGTCTTCCAGGACGCTGTGCAGGAACCGGGCGTGAGAGGGGTCGTAGTCGCCCTCCATGGCCTGCAGGTAGTTGCACTCGAGCTTGAACTTCTTGACGTAACGGTTCTCGGCGGGCAGGTGCAGCCAGTCGAAGTGAGGGAAGGGCGGCTGCTTCTCGGCCGGGCCCATGTAGGCCCAGATCAGGCTGCCGGCCTCGACCGCCGGGTAACGCACGATGTTGATCTTCTGGCGGTAGGTGTCGCCCTCAGGCGCGCTCGGCAGGTCGACGCACTCGCCGTTCACGTCGAACTTCCAGCCGTGGTAGACGCAGCGCAGGCCGTTCTCTTCGTTGCGTCCGTAGAACAACGGCGCACCGCGGTGGGGGCAGTAGGCGTCGACGAGGCCGACACGGCCCTCCGTGTCGCGGAAGGCGAGGAGCTTCTCGCCCAGGATCGTGACGCGTTGCGGCTCGCAGTCGGGCGTCGGCAGCTCCTCGGCGAGCATGACCGGCAGCCAGAAGCGCCGGAACACCTCGCCCATCGGCGAGCCCTTTTCGATGTTGGTGACGAGTGCGTTGTCTTCGTTGTTAAGCATGCCAGCCTCCAGAATCTAAGTCTTTAGTTGTTAACTGTAGGCGCTATTTTAGCGGTTGTCGGCGGCCTCGCTACCCTCAACCACGTCGAGAAAATTGCTCAGCAACGTCATGAGCGTTTCGCTGTGCTCGCGGCCCAGGGCGTCGAGCACGAGGCGGTTGATGTCGTCCCGCGCCTGTTCGAGGTGCCGTACCAGTGGTTCGGCCTGCTCGGTCGCGAACAGGCAGGCGCGGCGCCGGTCAGTGCGGTCGGTCTCGCGTCGCACGAGGCCCAGGGTCATCATCTTGTCGACGAGGATCGAGGTCGATGCCTGGTCCTTGCTCAGCGCGGCAGACAGGGCGCCGACGGTGATGCCGGGATGAGCGTCCAGCTCCATCAGCGCCTGTCCCTGGACGACGGAGAGCTCGACCTCACCGGCGCGCTCCTGGAAGTACCGAGTCGCCGTGCGGGCGGCCCTCGATAGAAGTAACCGTGCGTCTTGTGTCATGCAGTGCATAGTAGACACATCTATTTGTTTTGCAACCCATTGGTCATTGCATGACGGCGATCGGGCTTCGTCATTTGCTACGAAAGGCTGTGCGTCGTGCCGTCTTCACGGAAGCGGTATCGAGTGCCGGAGGCAAGCCCGTAGCCGAGGTGCCCACACCTCGGCGTTCATGCGCTCGATAGCTTCTCTTGGATTCCCCGGGCGTTTCCCCCGGGCCGGACTCCATGGCCCCCACCCGTGGGCGATGCGCGTTTTGTAGCGGCACCGGGCATTTCGCCACTCTCCCAAGGAGCGAAGCGCATGTTGCTAGAGGTGGTGGTGCGCTTGGTGCTAGACGGTCTCGGCGACGGGCTCGGCACGGAGCTGGGGGGTGCGTCTCGGCACAGCGCGGAGGCTGGAGAGGATCGAGCGTACGCCCTCGATAAAACTCGACTCGCGGTAGGGGATGCCTTCGCGCTCACACAGGGACTGCACGTGGGGCTGCAATCGGGCGAGCTTGTTGCGCGGTGTGTTGGGGAAGAGGTGGTGCTCGATCTGGTGGTTGAGACCCACCATGAGCACGTCGCAGATCACGCCACCGCGGATGTTGCGGGCCGTGACGACCTGCTGCTCCAGGAACGACATGCGACTGTCTGCCGGTACTGTCGCCATGCCTTTGTGATTGGGCGCGAAGCAGTTTGCCAGGTAGAGCCCTGAGGTCAGGTGCACCGTGACGAACACGAACAGCGCCTTCTCGATAGGGAAGAGCAGGAAGGGCCCGGCAAACAGCGCGAAGGCGACGGGCAGGTAGGCGATGAGGTTAACGATGTCGCCGTGGCGCTTGAGGAAGAACGTAATGCCGCCCAGGCGGTTCGAGAGACTGGCCGTTGCAACGACGATGTAGAAGTAGAACGCCTGATAGCGCGCCATCGTGCGACCAAAGCGGCCTTTGCGCGCGAGTTGGGCGAGGTTGAGCGAGATCATCGGGATCTCGAAGTCCGGGTCGCGTTCGAGTTGGTTGGGGAAGGCGTGGTGCTGGTTGTGGTGCAGGCGCCAGCTTCCCAGCATCATGCCGATCGAGGCGGCGGCGAAGAAACCGAGCAGGTCGTTGTTGCGGTTGGACGCGAAGACGGCGCGATGGCCGCAGTCGTGCATGATACCGGCGAGCTGCACGGTGAAGAACGAGAACGCCAGGCACGCCAGCAGGAGTGCCGGGTAGGCGTCGATGACGACGATCGCCGCGGTAGCGAGCACGTATCCGGTGAAGACCAGGACGCTCAGTACGGCGTAGAAGATGTAGGAGCGATCGAGGATGCCGTCGGCCTTGATCCCGGATTTCAGACGCGCATAGAGCGTCGTCCCTTCCTCTATCGACAGCCTTTCGGGATACAGATCCATGGGGCCGTCTTCGGCCAGCGATAGGGCGGGACGCTCGCTCGTACTTGTTGCTCCTTGGGAGATGACGGCTAGGGTTGCCAGAAGAACGTGCGGTCGCCGAAGTCCCGGCCGTTCAAAACGAGCTTTCCGTCGGCGTTGAAGATCGTCAAATCGGTCTTCGCACCGTAGAAGTCGCTCTTGCTCTTCTCGTAAGTGTACGCGGTCATGTCCGCGCGGGCGAATTGCTCGAACTGGGACTGTACCTGGCCGGCGAGCTTCGTCGGGAATGACTGACGGGTGGTCGAAACGTTCTGGGTCATAGGTAGGCTTCCTCTCCTCGGCATATGGCTGGACCTGGTCCTTGCACAGCCGAGCTACGCGACTGCAAACGAAAGACCAGCCCCGAAGTCCCGGCTGTAGCTCGCAAGCTCTCAGTCCAGGCCCAAAGAGGGAAGTGCGTCTGCCTATACGGAGACTAGAGGACTTCTATAGATTTAGCAAGGTTTGGTCTATAGGTCTTCCGAGGCTAGCGGCCTTCTCCGCATAGAGAGATACACTGGATAGGCAGGTCGAAAGGAGACCGCGATGGACAACGAAGCCCTGATCAGAGACCAGCTGGTACAGCGGCTGCGAGGCCGCGGCGCCCACATGCCGTTTCAGCAGGCGGTGGCAGATTTCCCCATGCACCGCATCAACGAGACGTTCCCCAACGGCGACTACTCGTCCTGGGCCCTTATCGAGCACCTGCGCCTGACCCAGCGCGACATCCTCGACTACTGCACGAACCCCAACTACGAACGCGCGCCCGCATCCCGAGGGCTACTGGCCCGCGCCGGACGCCGTCGCGACGGCCACTGACTGGGACAAGACGGTCGAGGTGTTCCTGGGGGAGCTCGATGAGCTGATCACCCTCGTCGAGAACCCGGACACGGACCTTTACGCGCCGATCCCGTGGGGCGGCGACCACACGATCCTGCGCGAAATCCTGATCATCGCCGACCACAACGCCTACCACGTCGGTGAGCTGGCGATCATGCGCCAGGCGATGGGCACCTGGCCGGAAGGGAGGGCGTAACCATGCTATCGGTCGGAAACGTCGCCCCTGACTTTACGGCGCAACTCGATGACGGCAGCGAGTTCCGGCTCGCGGACAAGCGCGGCGAGAAGCATGTGGTGCTGTACTTCTACCCCAAGGACGGCACCTCAGGCTGCACCGCAGAGGCCTGCTCCTTCCGTGACAACTACAGCGCCATCGGCGCCTACGATGCGATCATCGTGGGCGTCAGCGGCGACTCGGAGGAGTCGCACCGGTCGTTCAAAGAGGACAACGCCCTGAGCTTCCCCCTGATCTCGGACCCGGATGGCCGCCTCCGCGATCTCTACGATGTGAAGAGCGTGCTGCCCCTAATCCGGCCGCGCGTCACCTACGTGATCGACAAGCTGGGTGTGGTTCGCGCTGCCTTCCGCCACGACCTCGCCATCGGAAAGCACCTCAGCGACACGCTCGAAGCCCTCGAAGCCCTGCAGCAGGACTCGGCGGCAGCGGGCTAGCTCGCTGCGACCAGCAGCACGGCGCCCAGGAGCGAGATCACGACGCCGGCGATCACGCGCAGGTTGATCGACTCCAGGTCGCGGTTCAGGTACCACGACATGCCCAGCGTGAAGACGCTCCCGAATCGCATCAGCGTCGCCACGACGGCGACGGAGGCGAGCGAGAGGGCGACGAAGCGCAGGAGCTGCGCCAGAAACACGAAGAAGGCGGGCGGCGCAAACACGCGCAGGGTCGCCGGTTCCAGGGCCTTCGTGAGGTGCCTTCGTGAGGGCAGAGCGAGGCTCGCGAGCAGGAACACGGCTGCGGCGAGATAAGACACGAAACCGCCGAGCAGCGACAGGCCGCTCTGACCCTCGAGCGCCGACCGGATCAGCACGGGCGAGGTGCCGTACGCGACGGCTGCGATCACGGCGAAGAGGTAGCCCTCCGCCTGCCGGAGCTGGAACCCCGCCGCGGCGGCTGTCTCGGCTGTTGTGGGCGCCGAACCTGCGGCAGCCGGGATGCCCGCTTCAGTTTCCGTACCCGCCTTCAGCGGGGTACCGGGTGTCCCCGGTTGCTTCTTCCGGCGCTCCACCATGATTGCTGGGCCGACCATGATCAGGGCGATGCCGGCCAGCATGCCCGCCGAGACGCCTTCGCCCAGGAAGACGAAGGCGATGAGGATGCTGTACGGCAGGCCCAGCGTGTTGAACGGCGCCGCCCGCGCCGCCCCGATGGCATCGATGGCGGCGTAGTTGAAGTAGCGCCCGATGACGTAGTGGATTAGCCCGGCCCCGGCGAGCAACCCGTAGCTGGAGAGCGCCAGGTCCGTGACGTGGAAGATCTGGCCGCTGCCGATGCAGGCGAAGAGGAACAGCGGGACGCCCAGCACCACGGTCGCCATGGCGCCGTACGCCACGGGCGCTTTCGTGACGCTGCGGCGGACGGTGACGTTGCTCAGGGCAAACGAGAAGGAAGCGACGACGGCAACGAGGGCACCCAGCATCGGCGCACAGCCTACTCGTTCGCGGTCGTTAAGTCTTTAAGACTTCGTGAGCACCTGGACGTTCAGCGAGACGCCGAACACCTTCTCGAACGCCTCACGCTGGTTCTCGACGCCGGAGAGCTCGACCTGCGGGTCGTGTGCCGCGTCGACCTCGAGCGTGACCTGGCCGGGGCCGGCGGACACCAGCCGGGCGTTCGTGACGTTGTGGGCCTGGCTGCGGTCCAGGTTCTCAGCGAGACGGATGAAGGTGCTCAGGTAGCGCATGGTGTCCTGAGTCGCCGCTCTCCAGCGCCTGCCAGCTCCGGTGCACCCTTGCGCGGCACGGAGCTGCGGTGGTGCAGCACGCTCAGGGCCATCATCGTGATCTCGAGCTGGTCGAAGCCCAGGAGCTCGGCGTTGCGGATCAGGTAGTGGCTGTGCTTCTGGTAGCCGGAGTAGGTGAGGAAGGAGCCGATGTGGTGCAGCAGGGCCGCGTACTCCAGCATCTCTCGCTCCCAGTCGCCCATGTGGTGCAGGCCGCACTCCTTCGCGCTATCGAACAGCATCAGCGCCAGCTCCGCCGTCGTGCGGGCGTGCTCCTCGTTGAAGCGGCAGGTGCGGCCGAGCTGGAGCACGCTGCGCTCGCGCGGAGCCAGCTCGGAGACCAGGTCGGTCTTGCGGTGGCGCTGCAGGTAGTCGACCAGCAGCCCGTCGCGCAGGCCGCGGTCGGACACCCGGATCTCGGGCACGCCGAGCTCCTCCATGAACACGTCGAGGATGGCGGCGCCGCCGATGATGATGTCGGCGCGGGCCGGCGTCAGGCCGGGAACCAGGCGCCGCTCTTCCAGCGACAGCGAGCACAGCATACGAATCGTGCTCTGAAGGTCGCGGTAGGTCATGCGTCCCGGCTCGCTGGAGGAGTCCTTGATGCGCGACGAAGACGTCGGCAAGGCTCTCGATGGTGCCGGAGCTGCCGACCGCCATCTCGATGGGGAAGTGGCTCAGCTCTCGCAGGGTGCGAGGCGGCGCTGCGGCGGATGTAGGCGCGGACGGCCTCGTACTCGCGACTGCTGATCGGGCCATTGGCCTCGGCGAGGAAGAGGTTGCTGAGGCGGATGGCGCCGAGCTTGTGCGAGTGCAGGTAGAAGTGCTCGTTCTGGTTGCCGACGATCGTCTCGGTGCTGCCGCCGCCGATATCGATGAAAAAGGTCAGGTGGTCGCCGATCTCCATGCCGCTGGCGACGCCGAGGTAGATCAGGCGCGCCTCTTCCTGGCCGGAGACGACGCGCAGGTCGATGCCGGCTTCGTCCTTGAGGCGGCGCAGGAGGACGTCGGCGTTCTCGGCCTCGCGGGAGGCGGCCGTGCCGACGGCGATGATCTCGTCGGCGCCGGCTGAGCGCGCCGTCTTGGCGAAGCGAACGGCGGCGTCGGTGGCGCGGTCGATGGCTTCAGGCTGGAGTCGCCCGTCACCGAACTCGCCCTCGCCGAGACGAACGGTCTCCTTCAGCTTCTGGAGGACGGTGAGTGACTGGTTCGACTCAACTCGCACGACGAGCAGCCGGACAGAGTTGGTACCGAAGTCCATGAAGGCGACGGTGTGCGGGAAATCCGTAGCCTCGTTCATATGACCAGTCTAGAGCCCTTCTGTATTACGTCCCACCTCGCCAGTTCGCCATCATCCACTCCTGGGAGTTCAGCGGCGGTTGCCCGTCGTCGGGGCTGAATACGTCTCGTAGGTGCCGTCCGACAGGAGCCTGCGCGACTGAACGGTGTCCCGCAGGTGGACCTCGAGGATTTCGTGCAGGATGCGGTGCCGCAGGTGGGGCGACTCGATGGGAAAGACCGTCTCGACGCGGCGGTCCAGGTTGCGTGGCATGAGGTCGGCGCTGCCGAGGAACAGCTCCTCGTCGCCGCCGTTGCGGAAGTAGTAGATGCGGGCGTGTTCCAGGAAGCGCCCGACGATCGACGTCACCGTGATCGTCTCGCTCAGGCCGGGCACGCCGGGTCGCAGGCAGCACATGCCCCGCACCTGCAAGTCGATCTTCACCCCAGCCTGCGATGCCCTGTACAGGGCGTAGATGCAGGCGCGGTCCACGAGGGCGTTCATCTTCATGGCGATGTAGCCGTCGCCATGCTCGCGCTGGCGCCCGATCTCGCGGTCGATGCGCGTGATGATCTCGGCGCGCAGCTTGCTGGGCGCGACGAGGAGCTTGCGGAAGTGGTCCTGGCTCGAAAAGCCGGTGAGTGAGTTGAACACCTCGCCCACGTCGGCGCAGACGTCGGGGTCCTTGGTCAGGAAGGAGATGTCCGTGTAGATGACGGCTGGTCACCGTGTTGTAGTTGCCCGTGCTCAGGTGCACGTAGCGTCGCAGGCCATCCGCCTCGCGCCGCACGACGAGGCTCATCTTGGCGTGCGTCTTCAGGCCCAGGACGCCGTAGACCACGTGCACGCCCTCGTCTTCAAGCTGCCGGGCCCAGGCGATGTTGTTCTCTTCGTCGAAGCGCGCCTGAATCTCCAGCAGCACCGCGACCTGCTTGCCGTTCTGTCGCGCCTCCTTCAGGGCATCGACGATCGGCGAGTTGGCGCCGACACGGTACAGCGTCTGCTTGATCGCGAGTACTTGCGGGTCGTTGGCGGCTTCCCGGATCGAAGTCGACGACGGGCATGAAGCTGTCGTAGGGATGGTAGAGGAGCATGCCCGCTTCCGTGATCACGTCGAAGATCGAGGTGCGGTTGGCGACGACGTCCGGCACGTAAGGGATGTGCGGCGCGAACTTGAGCTCGGGCCGGTCGATGCGGCAAAGCTCCGACAGGTCCGCAAAGCCCAAGTGCTCCTTCGAGAGGTAGACCTGGTACGGCGTCAGGTCCAGGTTGCGCATGAGGATGTCGCGGATGCGGTCCGGCGTCCCGTGGTCGAGCTCCAGGCGGACGACCGCGCCCCAGTGCCGCATTTCGATCAGCTCCTCGATGTTCGTGAGCAGGTCGGACGCGCCGTCGTCCTTCATGTCGAAGTCGGCGTCGCGGGTGATTCGGAACGGATAGGCGTCCACGACCTCGACGCCGGGGAACAGCATGTCGAGGTTCGCCGTGACCACGTCTTCGATCCAGACGAAGTCGCCGCCCACGTCGGCCTCGCCGGGCTGCGTCGACGCCTCGAAGTTTCCCTGGCCCGGCACGGCCACGAGGCGCGGCAGGCCATCGGCGACCTTGAGGCGCGCGAAGCCCTCGCGGCCCTTGGCGTCCGTGACGACGACGGCGAGGTTGAGGCTGAGGTTGGAGATGTGCGGGAACGGGTGCGCCGGGTCGAAGGCCAGCGGCGTCAGGACGGGGAAGACCTCTCGCGCGAAGTACTCACGCAGGGCCGCGATCTGGCTCTCGTCTGAGCTCCTTGTAGTCGAGGACGTTGATGTTCTGCTCTCGCAGCTTGGGCGTGAGGTCGGTGCTCCAGGAGCCCGCGACCTGGGCAAGCTGGCCTGTGAGGATCTCGCGGATCGCCATGAGCTGCTGGGCGGGCGTCATGCCGTCCGGCGGGCTTTCGTAGACGCCGCCGGTGAGCTGACCCCGAAGGCCGGAGACGCGCACCATGAAGAACTCATCGAGGTTGTTGGCGAAGATCGAGAGGAAGCGCACGCGCTCGATCAGGGGCGTGTCCGTCTTCAGCGCTTCTTCCAGGACGCGCAGGTTGAACTGCAGCCAGCTCAGCTCCTGGTTGAAGAACAGCGATTGCTCCCCCACCGGGGCCTCGGGCAGGTTCTCCGCTTCGTTGCTTGTCCGGCTTTGCTGGCTGGCGTTCATCTTCCGCCTCAGTTCGCCCGTGTTCGTATACCTGATTATCGTTAGAAACTCATTTCGTCTGGAATCGTCGCCTCCGGTGGCGCCTCGGCACCCGCATCGCCGCTTGCTTCTGAGGCGTCCTCGGCTGCATCCGGCGTCTCTGCGAGGAAGGCCATGCTCAGCTCGATGCGCGACTTGCGCTTGCCGTGGCGTGCTTCCACCTCGAGCTCGACGTCACCTGCGATGGCGACTCGAAAGCCCGCCGTCTCACCGCCGATGGTGATTGCGCCCTCGCGCAGTCCCGTAGCGAGGCCTTCGAGATAGCCCGCAACGTCGGCGGCGCTCATCGTCTCTTCGACCTCGAATCGCTCGGACTTGTTCCGGCTCTTGGCGCCGTCTTTCTTGGCCATCTCTTCTCGGTCCTTCCCTGCTTGTTCCTTAGGATAGGACTTCTACGCCCATCTTAGTGAGGCCAGATTAAAGCTTCTTTATCGACTGTTAACAAGCGTTAACATGCGGGCTCATACCGGCTGCTTGGGACGCGAACGCCGGGCGGGGATACGCGTGGGTCGGGCGGCCTGATAGCGCTGTGAGGCCGGCGGCGGCACGAGCTTGATCGTGCGTCCCGATGGAGGCCTGCCGCGGTGGTCCGGACTGCTGCCTCCCCGGTCGTCTTCGTCATCGGGCGGGTCGAAGTAGTCGGAGTGCCAGTACAGCTCGGTCAGGTCGTGCGGGTAGCGGGCCATGACTTCGAAGCCGGTCTCCAGCAGGTCGAGGAAACGCTGCAAGAAGCCGCGGGAGCTCCTGGTGACGTCGTCCATGCCTCCAAGCTAGCGGAACGGCGATTAAGCACCAGCAAAGCGCGGTAAACGTTTCGTAAAGCCCGATTCGGGGCACTGTCTGACTACGCGGCGCCAATCTGGCGCAGGATCTCGTCGATGCCGGTGCGGGCGCAGGTGAAGGCCGGCGTGTCCTGCAGCGTGTACAGGCTGGCCTCCGTGTGCCGCAGGCGCCCGACGAGGTCGACGAACTCCTGGGGGTAGTCGGAGTCGAAGGCGACGACGAACTCCTGGTCGTCGATGCCGTAGCTGTAGCTCGTGTTCAGGCGTACTCCCTTGAAGGGCAGAGAGGCGTTGATGTGCTCGTCCATCATGCCCTGGCGGGCGTGGGGCGAGAGGTCGTACCAGGCGCGCGTCTTGATGAAGGGGTAGACGAAGAGGAACTTGCCCTGCCCCGGCAGCAGCTCCAGCCCCTGGCCTGACCCCTCGATGCGGTTGACGTACTGCGACCGCTTCTGCAGCGAGAGGTAGTTGTGCGGCTGGGTCAGGTAGGCGCCGAGGCAGCTTGAATTGATCTCGGCCTGCATCTGCTGGAACAGCCCGAGGTCGAAGGCGATGCGCCAGAGCATGATGTCGCAGTCGCCGCGCAGCCCCACGAGGGAGTAGGTGCGCAGGATCAGGTCGTCGCGGTCCGACCAGCGCTCGATCACCTGACGAAACTCATCGGCGGCGGCGAGGCGCTCTTCGCGAGGCAGGCGCCGGAACGCGGGGTCCAGCTTGAAGAAGGCGTAATTGAGGTACTGGCGCGGCTGCGGTCGGCCTCCCGGCCGGTGTTCTGGCCGCTCGGGTCGATCTCGACCATGCGTCGCGGCGGGCCAGACGGGCGTTCGCCCAGGGGCGAGGTCTCCGCGGTGGGTTCCTGCTGCTGGTTAGTCATTGGTTTGCCTCCGGGGCAAGTGATAAGCCTCCCGTAGCTTCCAGCATGTGGGAAGCTACGAGCATGTCTGGGCACCTTATGCCTGGGCCGTCTCCAGGTCGAAGTTGCGCTCGTAGAGGGCCTGCAGTTCCTCGTACTCGGCCTGCGACAGCGCCGGCGCCGCGTCGTAGCTGCAGAAGTCGTCCAGACCCTCCGCGTCGTAGATGTTCGGCAGGATCGAGGCGATGCTGGGCTCGTGCAGGATGAACTGCAGGGCGAGCTGGCCGATGCTGCGTTGCGGGCCCGTCATGTGCTCGAAGCGCTCGACCTTGCGCAGGCCGTCCTCCAGCCACAGGCGGCGGCGCTCGTTCGTCGTCACGCGCCAGTTGCGGTGGTCGCCTGGCTCGAACTCGGTCTCCTTCTTCACGGTGCCGTCGAGGAGGCCGGAGGAGTGGGGCACGCGCACGAGCACCGAGGCGTCGTGGGCCTTGGCCGTCTCGAAGATGCCGCGGCCCAGCTGCTGCTCCAGGAAGTTGTAGATGATCTGGGGCGTCGCGCCCCGCAGCGTGATCGTCTCGACCGCCTCGTCGATCTGGCGCACGTCGATCGCCGGCCCGAGGGCGGTGCCGACGTGGCGGATCAGGCCCTCCGACTTCGCCTTGTCCAGCTCGGCCCACAGCGCGTCGTCCCGGATCGCCTCGATGCGCGGGTTGTGCAGCTGATAGAGGTCGATGTGGTCCGTGCCGAGGCGCTTGAGCGAGCCTTCGAGGGCCTTGCGCATGTAGGTGGGCGACCAGTCGTGCGGGCGCTCCTGCTGGCCCTGCGACTCCGGGTAGTTGTAGATGTCGTAGCCAAACTTGGTGGCGATGACGATCTCGTCCCGGTGGTCGCCGAGGGCTTCGTGCAGGATCGTCTCGGCGTTGCCGTGGTCGTAGGTGTCGGCCGTGTCGTAGAACGTGACGCCGCGGTCGAAGGCGCGCCGCAGGAGGTCGATGCCGGTCTGGCGTTCCTTGACGCCCCACCACGTCGTGCCCACCGTCCACACGCCGAAGCCGACGGTGGAGACCTCGATGCCGGTGCCGCGTATCTCTCTGTACTGCATGGGTTACCCCTCCCCCAACCCCCTCCCCGTCGACGGAGAGGGGCTTACGTGTTCGAGGCCGAAAATGCCGGCCTCGAAGGACTTGAATCAGGCTTTCATCGCCGCCGGGTCGATGCCCGTGCTGCGACACCACTCTGCGTACGCGGCGGGCAGGACTTCCGATGGCTTGATCTCGCTGCGGCCGCCCCAGAACACGTTCGTGTAACTCACCGGCATGCCGATCTCGGCGAGGTGGGCGTCGATCGCGGCCTTGTGGTCGAGCAGGAGCTGCTTGTCCATGCCGTGGGCGACGGCCATGACGTTGACGTTGCCGAACTCCGGCCCGCCTTCGCGCCAGTAGGCGTGCGTGAGGATGTGGTGTCGCCCGACTTCGAGGCCGGCTTCCATCTGGCGCCCTTCCGGCACGGCCCAGTGGAACAGGGCGTTGTAGCGGGTGACGCGCTCGCCGGTCGAAAGCTCCTTGACGTGCTCCAGGAAGGTCGAGAAGCGCCCCATGAGCGCCATCGACTCCAGCTCGCGCGCCGTGGCGATGAACTCGTCGCGCGTCAGGCCGGCCTCGGCGGCGCGGGCGCTCCACGACGTCGGCCTGGATCTCCTCCGGGGCAGAACTCGCGCTTGATCGCGGCGAGGGCAGCCCACTGGCGGTCGGTGAGCTGCACGACCTCGGTGCTGAGCGATGCGGCCGGCTCGTCGGTGCGGCTGCCGGGCTCCATGGTGCGGCGTCGCAGATGGCCGACGCCGAGCACGAACAGCCGCCTCGCCGGCATCGCCCGGTAGCCCTCGGCGCCGACGCGGCTCACGAGCAGCTCGCAGTGCTTCTGCAGCGAGTAGCCCTGCGGCACCTTCAGCGTCGTCCAGAGGCGGAAGTCGTGGCCGGCGGCGTTGGCGTCGGTCGACCGCAGGACGACGTGGCCGGAGAACGGGTCCTGCTTGACCATGTACTCGAAGGCAGCGTCGAGCTTGTCTGCGGGCACTTTCCACGCCACGAGGGCGCCCTCGGCCAGGCGGGTCGCCTGCACGGTCTGGCGCACGCGGCGGATCGTCCCGGCTTCGAGCATCGCCCGGATGCGCTCGATCACGGTCTCGAGCGGCAGGCCGGTGCGCTCGGCGATCGCGCCGAAGGGGTCTGCCTGGAAGCCGGAAAGCTGGTCCTCCGATACGGCGAGGATCGCCGCGTTCGTGGCGTCTGCGAGGTCTACGGGAAGCCTAGTTGCCGTCATCGATGCGCTCCTCGCTGCCGTTCGTGAACAGGGCCGCGACTGCCTGGGCCAGCTCCGTGTTCTCGGGCTGCCGCAGGCGCTGCGATGGCTGATGGAAGATCTGGTTGATCAGGGAGCGCGTAATCGCGTCGACCTTGTCGGCGGGCAGCTCCGGGTGTAGCCGCAGCGTGCGCACGATCTCCTGCTGGCGGATGCGCTCCACCTCCTCCCGCAGCGAGCCCAGGGGCGATTCGCGGTCGCCCGTGAGCAGGCGGGCGCTCAGCAGCGCATCGAGCTTTGTGTGCAGCTCGGCGCGTCGCAGGTCCTCGCCGGACTGACGCTGGGCTTCGATCAGGTCGGCAAGGCGGATCACCGGCACGCCGAGGTCGTCGTGCAGGTTGCGAGGCGTCGCGAGGTCGAGGGCGGCGCAGCGGATCTCCGGCAGGCCGACGCGGTAGAGCATCGGCGCGCCGTGACCCAGGCAGGATGCCAGCACGTCCGTCGCCTCCAGCTCGGCCATGCGGTCGAAGGAGTGATAGCGGATGTTCGGCGGTAGCGGCAGGGGGCGGCGCGCGACGAGCGTGACGTTGAAACCGAGCTCGGCGGCGCGCTCGGCCGTCCGGCGCCCCATGGGCCCGCCGCCGATCACGGTCATGCTGCCTTCGCAGTCCAGCTTGCCGTACTCGATGGCGCGGTCGAGGGCGTAGCCGGCGTGCTCGCCGAAGCCCTCGTTGCGCCGCAGAGCGCGGGCGGCAGCGACGGCGGGTGCGGTGAGGCGTCGCAGTTCCGGCGCCGCTGCGGCGAGAGAGCTGCGTACCTGCCCAAGGATCTCAGCCTCGCCGAGGACGAGCGATTCGAGGCCGGCGCAGACCTTCGCGATGTGTTGCAGGGCGTCGTGTCCGTGGTACGCCCGGGGCGCCCGGGTGGCGGGCGATTGCAGGGCGATGATCTCGTAGCGCTGGCAGGTGACGACGGGTACACCCTCGCTCCACTCCAGCACGGCGCTGATCTCAGCCTCCAGCGCCGATAGGTCTTCCGTGTCTAGTGATGCCGTCTCCCAGGAGTAGACGCTAAGGTCTTCGATAGTTGCCCGGCCCGCCGTCAAGTCCTCACCCCTCCGAATCCCCCAAATCTCTCACGCTGTCGAGACTTTACCCACATTTTAGATACGGAAAATCTCTACGATCCACCAAGAGTTCGTAACGTTTATGCAGATTTGGGGAGATTTGGCGCACGAATTTGCCCATGGATTCTCTCGATGCTGCGGACGTGCTCATGTCGATTGAACCTGCCTGCCGGGCGGGCTAGAGTGGCGCCAGAGGAGGCAGCATGAAAGTTACGCGCTTCTACACCGGCGATGACGGCCGGTCCCACTTCGAGGACCTCGATATCCCCTTGACGGAACAGCGGGGCCGCCGCAGCGATCCCATCGACGTGACCGGACTGCTGTTCCGAGAGTCAGACGGCGATGCGCACTTTCTGGAGCTGCACCCGGCTCCACGCCGTCAGCTCATCCTCTGCATGGCCGGCGTGGTCGAGATCGAGCTGGGCAACGGCGAGAAGCGCCAGTTCGGCCCCGGCGACGTCTACTTCGCCGACGACCTCACGGGCGAAGGTCACATCCATCGCGAGATCTCAGGCCCCGTGAAGCACGCCTGGGTGTTTCTGCCGGAGGACATCGACCCGGCGCCAGTGGCGCATCTAGTCAGTCGACAGCCAAGTAGTAGTCGACGAGGTGACGAAGCAGCGGATCTGGGCGCGATGCGATACGGTCGGGCCCTAGTTCCGTCTAAGCTCCGGCAGGCTGATGAAGATCGTCGCCACGCCGGCGATGGGCAGGACGACCTCGGCGATCGTCTGGGCGTTTAGCTGCACCAGGCCGTAACCCAGCGCCACGATCAGCACCCCGCCGATCGCGAGCACGATCGAGTCCCCCACCAGGAAGTCGTACCAGAACAGCCCGAACCCTTTGATGAACTTCATGATGCCGCCTCCGGCTGGCCCACCAGGTCGAGCCGGTGCTGCTCTTCGCGCTTGATCAGCTCAATGAAGGCAAGCGAGGCCAACCAGTAGAACGCAGCGATCGGCAGGATCGCCGCCGCATTGAGCGTCCATTCGATGCCGACGCCCTCAGCGCCCCAGAACGTCCCGAAGGCCATCAGCATGACGCCGACGGTGTGCTTGATGGCGTTCTCCGGCACCTGGGTGAGCGGCTTGTGCACGATCACGCCGATCCCGGAGATGAGGAAGAAGGCCGCTACGGCCCCGGCGGCGGCAAGGTCGAGTCGCCCGGAGTTAGCGCCGAAGGTAATCACGATGAATGCGACCTCCAGCCCCTCCAGGAAGACGCCCTTGAACGAGACGACGAAGCCCTGCCAGTCGAGGCTCCCGACGTTGGGACTGACGGCAGCAAGCTCGGAGACTTCGTTGGCGAAGATCTTCGCCTCGTCGTGGCTGCTGCGCACGCCGGAGGCTCGCTGGATCGCCTTTCGCACCCACTGCATGCCGAAAATCAGCAGCAGGATGCCAACGGTGACTTGAAGCACGCCGAGCGGTACGTAGTTGACGAGCGAGACGCCCAGGACGGTGACGACCACCGCCAGGGCTATCGAAGCCGCGATCACGCCGGTGAACGCCGTGCGCCAGCCCTTGGTGACGCCGACCGCGAGTATGATCGTGATCGCTTCGACCATCTCGACGCAGGATGCGAGAAAAGCGGAGCCAAACAGGAGTACGTCGTGCATCTTGCCCTCGATACAGCTAGAAAAAGGGCGGACCCAAGGGGGCTGCAGCAATGAATGCAACACCTGTTGCCGATTCTAGGCCCGCTTGGGACGAGGAGGCAAGCACCTGACACCGACGTGGATCCTGCTCACATACACGCTGCCGGCGGAGCCATCGAGCAAGCGCGTCCTGGTCTGGCGCCACCTGCGAAAGCTCGGCGCCATCCTCGATAGCGGCGTCTGGCTGCTGCCGTCCTCGCCGGCGCTGGAGGCCGAGTTCCGCGTTGCCCTCGCCGAAATCGAGGAGCTGGGGGGCAAGCCGCGGGCGTTCAGGTCGGAGGACTTCACGCCGGCCCAGCACAAGCAGCTGCGAGAGGCGTTCAACAAGGTGCGCACCGAGGAATACGAGGAGCTGCTGCAGCGCTGCGAGCGCTTCATCGGTCACGTGGAGCGCTGGACGGACACTGGCGAGTTTCGCTTCGGCGCCGTCGAGGAGCTGGAAGAGGACCTGGAGAAACGGCGACGCTCTCTGGCCCAGATCGTCTCGCGCGACGTGTTCGGCGTCGAGCTACGTCAGCGCGTCGAAGCCAGGATCAAGGACTGTGAGGCGGCGCTGGCAGACTTCGTCGAGCAGGTGTTCACCGCCATGAACGGCGGACAGCCTCCCGGCCTTTAGCCCACGCCCTCTTCACGCAGATACGCCTCGTAGACCAGGTCGACGCCCTTCGCCTGGTGCAGCCGGATCGCATCGGCGAGCTGGCCGGCCTCCATGCGCAGGTCGTCGATCGTCGCCTCGTTGGCGCCGCCGCAGACCTTCGCGGCCGACGTGAGCTGGTTGATGCGGGTGCTGAGCGAGACGTGCTCGTCCATGATCTTCCGCACGCGCGGCTGCAGGTACGGCTTGATCTGCACGATGTCGTCCAGGGAGCCGTCGGGCGCTTCGGTTTCAGAGATGTGCTTGCTGAAGATGCGTCCGAGCTTCGTGAGCACCGTGCTCAGCTGCGATACCCAGACCTCGGGGTCGAGTGAGGGCGCCGTGATCGCGTCGTCCAGGGAATGGCGCAACCTTCTCAGCGCGTCGTGTTGTGCTCGGCGTGGGAAACCAAGTGCCTCTGCCTCTGCCATCGATAGCCTCCGCAAACCTTCTCGATGCCTGAGCAACTTCAGGAATGGCGGAACTGTAGACGAGTTATGTTTCGTTCAGATTTCCGGCGGGTAAAACTTTGACGGCCCGGACCTGTCAGGCAGCTGCGGGCGACGGCGTGTCCTGGAAGCTCTTGCCGCCCGCCGCTCGGAAGGCCGTAAACGCCAGTGCACCGCCGCCCCAGATGCCGGCGATCAGGGCCACGAGCCAGCCGAGCAGAGGCACGACAAACGCGATCTGCAGGATCAGCACACCGAGCGCCGTCGCTGCCAGCGGTCGGTTGCCCGGCTCGCGCCCAAAGCGCCCGAGAATGGCGCCGCCCAGCCTGGCCCCGGCGGTGATGTAGCCCAGGGCGAAGAGGGTAGGCAGGAAGAAGGTCAGGATCAGCATGCCCAGAGGGATGCCGACGAGCGTGAACATGATTACCAGGGTCAGGATCGGCACCCCCACCCAGAGGATGACGGCGCCGACGATCGTGTTCACGGCCTCGCCGGTCATCGCCAGAGCGGCGCGCGTGAGCTGTCTGCCGCCGATCGCCGCGAAGATCAGGCCGCCGATGATCAGTCCGAAGGTAGCAGCCGCCCACAGGTAGGCCGTAAACAGGAAGAACCCGAAGCCGCCGATGCTCAGGCTGGCCTGATCGCGGATCCTGCCGGTGACCGTAGCGCCATTTGCGCGTTCGAGGTCGCCGGAGATCGTGCGCACGTTGTGCACCACGGCGGGCGCGAGGAGGATGACGTCCCCCTCGATCGACGTCACGTTGCGGCCGACCGTACCGGAAACGAAGGCGTCGCCATCGATCACCAGCACGTTGTGCCGCACCGTGCCCTCGATTAGCACGTCGCCCCCGATGACGACGACGCTGTCGACCGTCTCATCCGCCTCGATGCGGAGGTTGCCGTTGATCCGGATCAGCCAGTCCTCATCCTTCTGGTCCACCTCCTGAGCCGCCGCTGAGGACGGCAGGAAGGCAATCAGCAGAGTGAAGACGACGATCAGATACTTCATGGGCGAAAAACGGCGAACACCTTGTCCGAGTTGCACAGCCAGGACTCGACGAAGTGAGACTCGTCAGGCTTGCGGCCCAGCTCCGCCATGGCGCCCGCCAGGCCGTACCAGTTCAGCAGCTCGTTGTGACCGGCCAGCTCGACCTCCTCGATCGACGTGTTGCGCCAGACGTCGTAATCGCCGTTGACCAGCGCCTCGTAGTAGCGCTTGTCGGTCTCCACGTCCGGGTGGAAGTAATGGTAACGGCCCGTGAGGAAGTTGTGCGACCAGCTCGACGAGGCCATGAGCGCCACCCGCCACGGGCTGTCGGCGACGGCGCGGGCGATGGCGCGTCCCATGTCGAAGCACCGGAACGGGTGCGGCGACGATGGGTCCGCCTCGTCCTCGTTAGGCAGGTCGGCCAGGTTGTTGAGGACGCTGCCGTGCAGCTTGGTCAGCGGCCGCCCGTAGCAGTTGGTTGAGAACGGCAGCAGCGGGTAAGGCAGGCCTTTGCGGTCCCAGTCCAGGTACAGGGCCGTGTTCGCGAAGGCGTGTCCCATGCCCTCGCCGTGGTTGGGCTTGTAGCAGTACGCCACGTCGAAGCCGTCTGCGAGCAGGCGGTTCGTCAGGTACTTGCCGGCGCGCTGGTGGCCTTGGTAGTGAAACGCCTTGTCGACGGGCTCGTCCCAGGAGTTGACCCGGCCGGGCGCCAGGTGCTCCCACGGCTTGATGTCGAACTCGGGGTAGGCCAGCATCGCGAACGGCGGAACGATGTCTTCCTTGAAGTTCTCGTACTGGTCGTCGCCCCAGATCAGGACGAAGTCCGGCTTGAAGGCGTCGAGCTCGGAGCGGATCCAGCGGAAGCCTTCGATGAGCTGGCGGCGGTGGTCCTCGGAGTGCGCCCAGCCCTCATCGTCGGCCCACTCCCGGCGCATCGGCTCGGGCCAGGTCGCCGGGTCTCGATACGCCTCCGGCAGCAGCGGGTCGTGCATGAAGGTCCCAGCGCGCGCTGAGAGGTTGCCCTTCGTCGTCATACCGGGGTAGTGCGTCATTCCGAGGCCGATGATTTCACCCATTGCTCACCTCCGAACCGATCTCCAGTTAGCGTTTTTCGTGTCGTAATTCTGCGCTGCGGTGTCAATAGCGAGGCCGGCCGGTGCTAACCTTTCGGCCATGACGAAAGTGACCGAACTGGCTGCTCAAGCGAACTCCCGGCCCGTCGTGATCTGCGATTACACGCCGCCACGCAGCGGCGACCCGACTGCCCTCGATAACGCCGCGCCGATTGCAAGCGCCGACTTCATCGCCGTGGCCTACAACCCCGGCAGGCTCGTGCGGGCCGATTCTGTCGCGGTTGCCTACGCGCTCAAGCAACGCCAGGGCACGGACGTGGTGTTCAACCTCTCGCCGCGCGACATGAACGGCCTTGCCCTGGAGTCGCGCTTGTTGGGCGCTCAGCTTCTGGGACTGGAGAACGTCCTCGTGCTGCAGGGCGACGCCCTGACCGAGCGAGACGGCACGTCGGCGGTGAACGAGTACACAGCGTCGGGGCTGATCGGCGCCATCGCCCGAATGAACGAGGGCACCGACATCAAGGGCAGTAACCTGCGTGCACCGACGGACCTGTGCATCGGCGCCGCGATGGACGTGAACCGGGGCGCTCGCCACGAGGCCGAGCTCACGGCGACCAAGGTCGCGGCCGGCGCGCAGTTCCTGGTCACGCAGCCTGTGTTCTCGGCCTCGGCGGCCACCGACTTTCTCGAGGCCTACGCGGAAGTCACCGGTGCGCCTCTGACGATACCGGTGTTCTGGGGCCTGCAAATCCTGCGCGCGGACGGCATCCTCTTCAGCAGCGTGCCTCAGCAGGCCCTCGACGCCTTGCAGGCCGGACGGGACGGCGTCGAAATCGCCGGGGAGCTCTACACGGAGCTGATCGAGGCCGGCCTCAGGTGCATCTACATGATCTCGCCCATCCTCAAGGGTGGCGCGCGCGACTACGAGGCCTCCGGCCGCCTCCTGCAAACAGTGAGGCCGTAACGCCCCGAACATATCGGGGTCGCCACGGCCTCAGTCAGGTTCGCTTTGCTGCGAAAGTCTTACTTGCCCCAGAGGCGCTTCGTGGCGATCTCGGCGCCGTCACGCATGGCGCGGAACTTCGCCCACATGATCGAGGGGTGGGCGACGCGCGTCAGACCGCAGTCGGTGCCGCCGATCACGTTCTCCTTGCCCACGACCGACGCGTAGCGCTCGAAGCGCTGAGCGATCGCCTCGGGGTGCTCGACGAACTCGCGGGCGCAGTGACCGAGGATGCCCGGCATGAGGCTCTTGCCCTCCGGTAGCGGGTGGTCCTTAAACACCTCCCACTCGTGCTCGTGCTGCGGGTTCGCCGCCTCGATCGAGTAGCACTCGCGCCTTCACCTTGTAGACGAGGTCGATGATCTCCTTGAGGGGCAGGTCCTGCGTGTGCGGGTGGTGCGACGAGCCCCAACACATGTGCAGGCGTACCTGCGACTCCGGGATGTCGCGGATGGCGTGGTTGGTCGCTTCGACGCGCAGCTCCAGGAACTTGCGGTAATCCGGGATCGAGAGGTCGGGGTGGACCTGGAAGCCGTCCGGGAAGCCCGGGTCGTCGAGCTGGACGATGAGGCCCGCGTCGGCGATCGCCTTGTACTCCTCGTGCATGGCATCGGCGATGGCGTAGATGAACTTCTCTTCGTCGTGGTAGTAGTCGTCGCGCAGCCAGTGCTCGATCGTGCCCGGCGCGAGGGCAGAGATGAACGCCTCTTCGGTGCCGTTCGCCTGCATGCCGGCCTTGAGGTACTCGATGTCGCGCGCGGTGTCGGCCTGACCGGCGTAGCTCAGAGGCCCCGTGCAGTAGACGGCGGTGGCGGCGAAGGAGCCGGCGCCGGCCTGGTTGAGGCTGCTGAAGTACTCCGGGAAGAATCGCTGCTCGCGGGCCGTGATCGACTGGTTGCCGGCGACCTCGCCGGGGCCTAACGGTCGCTCGACGACGTTGCCGAGACGGCTGCGGGCGTAGGTCATCCACCCCAGCAGCAAGCCCTTCGTGTACTCGCCGTCGTTGGGTACGTCGACGCCGTTCTCCTTCTGCAGGCGGACGACGTCGCTGACGGCCTGCTTGACGAGGCCGGCGTGCTCGGGGCCAGGCGCTGTGCCGGGACGCTGGCCCTCCATGAGCTTCAGAAGCTCCGGTGTGCCGTAGAGGCTGCCGGCGTGGCTGGTGATGATTCGGTCTGTGCTGCGTCGCATGTGGTGCTCCCCTCGCTGCTACGTGGCAAATGCCGCGGCGATTATGCCTCAGCAATGGCACCGAATCTACGACCAAAGGGAACGTATGAAGATCAGTCGGGCAGAAGTCGAAACGGACGGCCATCGCTCATGCGTAGGGCCCGGAAGTGTCGCTGGTCCAGCGTGACGATCAGGTCCGTGCCGAGGCGCTCTGCCAGCACGGCGACCGAGGCGTCGGTGCCGCCCAGAGGGAAGTCGCTGTAGCGCTCGACCAGGTTGGCGATAAGAGGCCAGTCTTCGCGGCCAGGTGCAGTGACTTCGTAATGCGCCATGCTGCGGAGAAATGCCGCCTCGACCTCCGCGTTGAAGTACTTGCCTGCGAAGTAGCAGACTTCAGCAACGACTAGGGATGGGATCACGAGGTCGATGTCAGTTCGCTGGAGAGTGGCGAGTGACTCGCGATGATCGCGGTCATCGTCATCGAGTGCTGCCAGTAACGGTCCAGCATCAACGATTGCGATCAATCAGATTCTCTTTCGTCCATTCCTTCGCCATGATGTCTTCCATGTCGCGCGCGAGACTGCCGTGGCCACTACGTCCTAGGCTGGCGAACGGGACTTGACGCTTGCCGTCGATGATGGGTAGGGGCCGAAGACGCGCTTCGATGGCTTTGCGGGCGATTTCGGAGATGGATGTGTGCTGCCTGTCCGATTCACGTTCGAGGGCCGCAGCCAGGTCGTCCGGCAGGCTGATTGTTATGCGCTTCATACGTGCATACTAGCATACGCGCATACATCGCCGTCGCGAAAAGAAACGAGGCGCTCGAAAAGCGCCTCGTTTCGTCTTGAGCCGTCCTGCTCTAGGCTACTTGACCCCGGCCATCTCCGTGGCGCGGCCGGCGAAGATGTCTTCGAGGCCGTAGACGCGCACCATGTTGCCGCCCAGGATCAGCTCCCTCTCGTCCTCCGGCACGCCCGCGAAGTTGCGGGCGATCGCGCCCTGGGAGTCCGGGAACGTCGAGTCGAAGTGGGGGTAGTCGGAGCCCCACATGAGCTGCGTCACGCCGAGCATGTCGCGCAGGCGCATACCGGGCTCGTCGTCCTGGAAGGTCGAATAGATGCGGGTCCGCCAGTAGTCGCCGCCGGAGTGCTGCATCTGCGGGTAGCGGGGCCCGAAGCGGTACGAGTACCAGTCCATGCGCTTGAGGAAGCCCGGCAGCCAGCCGATGTCGTTCTCGACCGAGATCACCTTGAGGTCGGGGTGCTTGTCCAGCACGCCGCCGGTGATCAACTCGGAGATCGTGCGGTAGCTGCGCACCATCAGAAGCACGCCGTCGATCAGCGGGTTGGCCTGGTTGACCTGGCCGACCGACGACTGGCCGGTGAGGATGTGCACGTTGACCGGCAGGCCGTACTCCTCGACAGCGGTCCAGAACGGCTCCCACATCGGGTTGTCGTAGCGGCGCTCCGGTGCGGGGTCGTTCGAGATGAAGATGCCGCGGAAGCCCATCTTCATCACCCGCTCGACCTCCTTGAGGTCCTCCACCGGGTCCGTCATCGAGATGTTGGCGATGGGGAAGAGGCGGTTCGGGGAGTAGGAGGCGTACTCGGCTGCCCAGTCGTTGTAGGCGCGGTGGGCGTCGCGCTGGAAGGCATCGTCCGGGTGGCCGAACATGCTCATGCCGTAGCCGCAGTAGAAGATCTCGGCCTGCAGGCCGTCGGCGTCCATGTCCTTCAGGCGCTCGACCGGGTCCCAGCTGCCGGGGCGGCAGGCGGCATAGCCTTGCTCGGCGAGCTTAGCCTGGTCCTCCGGCGGGACGCCGGCGCAACCGAGGCTGAACGGGTTAAATGGGCGCAGCGGCGGGCAGACGAAGAAGTCACCCTTGCGACCGTCAAAGTCCTTCTCGACGTGAGGCGCACCGTCCCGGAACTTCGTCTCCATGCGAGACGTCCAGAGGTCCGGCGGCTCCAACACGTGGGAGTCTGCTGAGAGAACCTGGGTGACCATGGGCAAGGCCTTCCTTTCGCTAGTCAGAACTCCTGCTGGTATAGCACCGGTAGGCAAGGTTTTCAATGCGTAAATACTTAGGCCTGAATGGTTGATAGACGAAAATGATGCGAGGCATTGGCGAACGTACTTCGAGTCAAGCCAGGAGTTCAGGGACAGGAGTGTCATTCTATGCACCCTCGCACTTCGAATCGAGTAAGCTTGCGCGCACACGACGAAAGTGGGGTGTGTTGACATGAGTCTGTTAGGCACGGTCATCCCGGACGACGGCCTGCGGGTCCGCGGCGGCGCTGGCATCGAGCACGAAATCCTCGGTGCGCTTGAGAAGAACGAGAAGGTTGTCCTCCTGGAGCAAGCCGGCGACTGGTGGCGCTGCCGTTCGCGATTTGGCATCGGTTTCGTTCACGCCGCCTTCATCACGGTCGAGACGGTAGGCGAAGCGCCGATCGAGAAACCGGCAGGGGCTTCGGGGGAGCAGTCGTACACCTGCGTTGCCGGCGATACGCTGTCGGGCATCGGCACGCGCTTCGGCGTCGCCTTTCTGGAGATCGCCGCGATCAACGGCCTCGTCGAGCCGTTCACGCTCCAGATCGGTCAGGTGCTGCGTATTCCGGTGGCCGGAAGCGGTGGTGGCGGTGCCGTCGCGCCGTCCGTGGCGACGATAAGCCTGCTGCATCCATTCGTGTTTTCCGGCAACACCGCGGTCACGTCGTCATCGCTGCAGGGGCACCACACGCCGTGGGGCGGCGCCTGCTCCTGCGACCTCGATGTGCAGGGCCTGAGCTCGCCCGGCGTGACGGTGCACTTCAACATCGCCGCGCCCTCCGGCGTGGAGCTACGAGGCGTCGTGCAGGACATCGGCCTCGCCTGCGCTTCGCAGCGCCTCGCCGACGGCGGCCACACGGTGCGGCTGGCGATTCAAAAGCGCGAGGCCGGCGGCGTCTGGTCCGGTTCCGGCGCCTGGATCCTCTACGCCCACCTCGACCCCGTGACGGTAAGCCCCGACGAGGTCGTGATGCCAGGCGGCAGCATCGGCGCCATGGGCCCGGCCAGCGGCGGCGAGTACAACTCCTCGTGTGCCCAGGGCTCCCATGTGCACATGGAGGCCTCGAGGGCACGCTGCGTCGTCAACGCGGGCGCCGTGATCACTGGCGAGGCGGTGATGCTGCTAAGCGCCTGAGCCGCCGCCGGACGCAGGGCTGGGGGTTTAGGACCGCCTAGTGGAGTTCGGGATCACGCAGCTTCCATTGGTCCTGATCGCGCTCGAACGCCAGCGTCTTCGTCGATTCGGTGCCGTCCTTGTCCTGAACCTTCAGGGTCACCGTGACCTCGCCGGGCGCCGTCACCTCGAAGCTCACGATCTCGACGAGCTCGTAGACGCGCTCACGCAGGCGGTCCATGGCGCGCGTCACGGCGGCGTCGGACGTGTCACGCAGCAGGTCGCGAATGCGGTCACGGTCCGGCTCACGCACGACCACGAAGTAGTCGAACACGGCCTGGCTAAGCTGGTTCTCGTCCTGCTGCGTGAGCTCAGACGTTGCCGTCGCGTCAGTTGCGACCGGCGTGGTACCGCCGTTGCCGTCATCGTCGCCGCCGCACGCGACTGCGATGAACGGGATCGTGAGAAGGAGGATGAGCCCACCGATAACCTTGAACATGACGTGCCTTTCCAGCGAGGAGTGTGTATTCAACGTACGGGAGGCGGACACCGGAGTCTTGTGCCGTTTGTCACAAGTATTTCGCGCCAGTTGGCAGGCTGGCGTCAGATTCGATGGTCATTGCGATGAGGCGACAGCCGGCGAAGCAATCTCGCAGCGCGTCACGATTCCCATGCGCCAGAAGCCGGCTCGGTCCTGGCGCATGCAATCCCTGTGCATGGACGTGAGATGGCGATGGCCCTTCCCGCGGTAATGCCTCGCAAAGCCGCCGTTCGGCCGACACGCAAAGGAGCGGCCCGAAGGCCGCTCCCTGTACTCGTAGTTAACGAGCGCTGATGAACGATACGCCTAGTCCTCCATGATCGCGTCGAGGATGATCGCCGGCGTGATCGGCAGCGCGTCGAAGTGCATGCCGAGGGCGTTGTTCACCGCCGTCTGCACCGCGGCGAGCGGCGGCACGATCGGCACCTCACCGACGCCACGGACACCGTAGGGGTGACCGGGGTTCGGCACCTCCACGAGCTCGACGTCGATCATCGGCAAGTCGAGCGCCGTGGGCATGCGGTAGTCGAGGAAGCTCGCGTTCTGCATGTTGCCGTCCTTGAGGAAGTACTCCTCAGTCAGCGCCATGCCGATGCCCTGGGCGACGGCGCCCTGGATCTGACCCTCGACGTAGCTGGGGTGGATCGCCGTGCCCACGTCCTGGATGGCCGTGTAGCGCAGGACCGTCACCTTGCCGGTGTCACGGTCGACCTCGACGTCGACGATGTGGCCACCGAACGCGGCGCCTTGAGTCGAGTAGTTGATGTTGGCGCCGACGTCGATCGTGCCGCCCGTGCGGGGTAGCTGAGCCGCGAGCGCCTTGAAGGTCACGCTCTTGCCCTCCGGGCCGTGAAGAACGCCGCCGTCGTAGGTGACATCACCGGCCTGGCAGTCCCAGATCTTCGCCGCGCGCTCGATGAGCTTTACCTTGATCTGCTCGGCGAGGTCGTGAACGGCCCAGCCGCCGGCGAAGGTCGTGCGGCTGCCGCCGGTGTTGCCGGTGAAGCCGACGCCGTCAGTGCCGACGATCTTGGGGTGCACGTCCGCCATCTCCAGGCCCAGCGACTCCGCGAGCTGCATGGACAGTGAGGCGCGCGTGCCGCCGATGTCGACAGAGCCGAGGACGAGGGAGATCGTGCCGTCCTCGTTGATGCTGGCGCTGGAGCTGGTCTCACCGCCGCCGTTGCCCCAGAAGCCCATGGAGACGCCGCGTCCGCGGTTCTCGCCGGTGAGCTCGGAGCGATAGTGGGGGTGGTCCTTCATGGCCTGCATGACTTCGATGTTGCCGATGGCGGCGTTGAAGCGTGCGCCGTTCGTGCGCTGGGTTCCCTGCTTGGATGCGTTCTTGAGGCGAAGGTCCATGGGGTCCATGCCCAACTCCTCGGCGAGCGCGTTGATCGTCGCTTCAGCGGGGTACATCGAGGCCGGCGTGCCGGGCGCGCGGTAGGCGGCGGTCTTCGAGAGGTTCACAACCACGTCGTAGCCGTCGACAAGCTGGTTCGGGCAGTCGTACGGGGAGAACATGCCGTTCATGCCCTGGAAGACCGGGGCGCCGGGGTAAGCGCCGCCCTCATAGGCCAGGTAACCCTGCATGGCGGTAATCGTGCCGTCACGCTTGGCGCCGATCTTGGCGCGGCTGTAGGAGCCGGAGGTCGGGCCGGTGACCTCGAAGACCTCGTCGCGGCTCATCCACATCTTCACGGCCTTGCCGGTCTTCTTGGAAAGCAGCGCGGCGAAGGGCTCCAGGTAGACCTGCAGCTTGCCGCCGAAACCGCCACCGATCTCGACCATGTTGACCGTGACCTGCGAAACCGGGAGGTGCAGCAGCTCCGCCATCGAGTTGCGGACGCCGAAGTAGCCCTGCGTGCTGCTCCAGACCTGGAGGTTGCCGTCCTGGTTCCAGAAGGCCACCGCGTTGTGGGGCTCGATGTAGCCCTGGTGGTAACGGCTGGTCTCGAACTCACGCTCGATGATCACGTCAGCTTCCGCGAAGCCCTTCTCGACGTCGCCGATGGCAAACGTGCGGTGAGCAGCGATGTTCGAGGGCTTGTCGCCCTTGGTCCGGTCGAGCGGCGTCACCGTCCACGTACGCAGCTCTTCCTGGACGATGGGCGCAGAATCCGCCATCGCCTCTCGAACGTCCGTGACCGCCGGAAGCACCTCGTACTCCACCTCGATGAGGTTGATGGCGTCTTCGGCGATGTGCGGGTCCGTCGCGGCGACGGCAGCGATGGCGTGGCCCTTGAAGCGGGCCTTGTGTCCGGCGACCACACGGTCGAGGAGATAAGGCAGCGGCGTGACCGGCCCCTCGGCCAGCTCACCGACGCCCTCACCGGCCTCCGGGAAGTCGGCGCGGGTAACGATGGCCAGGACGCCGGGCAGCGCTTCTGCCTTCGACGTGTCGATGCTCTTGATCAGGGCGTGTGCGTGCGGACTGCGCTTGACGCGGCCGTAGACCATGCCTGCGACGTGGACATCGGCGCCGTACATGGCGCGTCCGGTGACCTTGTCGGTGCCATCGGGGCGGATCGGGCGTGTGCCGACAACCTTGTATTCGTTGGTAACCACCATAGGAGGAAGTGCCTCGCGATCTAGTCTTTGAGCGGGTGAACGATCTGATTCTAACGTGTAGCCGCAAGGCGATCACATTGTGAGCAGTAAATCGGGCGCCGCAAGCAAGGATTGATGGCCGAAGGGAGCAACGTCTATGCAGCGTGAGACAGAGGTACTGATCGTCGGTGCCGGCCCTTTCGGCCTGTCGCTGGCGGCCTACTTGCGCCATCTAGGCATCGATTGCGTCGTCGCGGGGCGCTCCATGAGCTTCTGGCGGGAACACATGCCCGCCGGCATGCTCCTGCGCTCCGGCCTTGACTGGCACCTCGACGCGGCAGGCGAGGCGACGCTCAGCGCCTTCGTCCAGGCATCGGGCGGGTCGGAGGACGATGCGCTCGCCGTCTGAGCCGCGATCGCTACCTCGACTACGTCGCCTGGTTCACGCAACAGAAGCGCCTGGAAGTAACGCCGTTCCAGGTCGAGCGCCTGGACGCAGACGACGGCCGTTTCGTGGCAACTGCCGGCGAAGACCGCATCCTCGCCCGGGCGGTCGTCATCGCCACGGGCTTCCGCGATTACGCCAGCATCCCGCCCGAGCTTGCGGCGATGCTCCCGGCCGGCAGCTTCGGCCACACCTGCGACGTCGTCGACTTCGAGCCCTTTCATGACCGGCGCGTGCTCATCGTGGGCGGGCGCCAGAGCGCCTTCGAGTCGGCAGCCCTGCTCGCGGAGGCCGGTGCGCGCTCGGTGGACGTCGTGTACCGCCACGACACGCCGACCTTCACGGCCTCCGACTGGTCCTGGGTCGACCCGCTGATGCAGCGCACCGAGAGCGACCCGACCTGGTACCGCCGCCTCACCGATGATGAACGCAAGGAACTCAACGCCCGTTTCTGGGCCGAAGGACGCCTCAAGCTGGAGCCGTGGCTGGCGCCCAGAATCGCGAACGAGAACGTGCACCTCTGGCCTAACGACGAGATCGCCGGAGCAGCCCCAGTTGCCGGCGGCGGGCTGGCCGTCGAGCTCAAGAGCGGCGCGCGCGTAGACGCCGATTTCGTTCTGTTCGCCACGGGCTACCGTGTCGACATCGCCCGATTGCCGTTTCTGGCGGCATCGGGGCTGCTCGATCGGGTCGAGTCGCGCAACGGGTCTCCCGTGCTGGACGGCGCCCTGCAATCGAGCCTTCCGGGCCTCTACTTCACGAGTATCGCGGCGGCACTGGACTTCGGGCCGTTCTTCGCCTTCACCGTGTCGGCCCGCTGCTCGTCGCGCCTCATCGGCGATTCACTTCTCCGGCGGCGCGACAGTGAAGGTCAAGCAGTGTAAATTGTCCCGCAAGTATCGTGAGTGCCGGGGGCCACCAGGTCTCTAATTGCGCAGGAGGTCTCGGTTCGTGCTCAAGGCGTTTATGGGGCGTTTCGGCGCTGCACTGGCATTTCGCGACTTTCGCTCACTCTGGACCGCAAACGCATTCGCACAGGCCGCCGCCTGGGGCCTCATCGTCGCTCGTGGCTCCTACATCTATCACGAGACCGAGTCGTCCTTCCTCGTCGGCCTCGTCACCTTTGCGACCCTCGGTCCCCAGTTCATCGTCCCGCCGATCATCGGCGTCCTCGCCGACCGCATGGACCGTCGCAAGATCCTCTCCTGGACCTATGCCGTCAACGCGGGCCAAACCGCCCTGCTAGCCTTGCTGGTCCTCACCGGAGCTTTGGCGATATGGATGATCGTCGCCATCGCCGTGGTGAACGGCGTGGCCCGTTCGGCCCAGATGCCGACGTCGCAGGCGTTCGCTGCCAGCCTCGTGCCGCGGGACAAGCTGCTCAACGCCCTCTCGCTCAACGCATCGACGCAACACGGCTCCCGCCTCATCGGGCCGGGCTTCGTCACGCCGCTGCTGCTGCTGGCGGGCGAGCCGCTCGGGTACGGGCTGGCGTTCGCCTTGTGCGCCGTCTTTTACCTCATTGGCCTGACGCGCATCCTCAGCATCACGCCGAAGGAACCGGAGCACGTGAGCAAGGAGAGCTTCGTCGAGAACTTCGTCGGCGGCCTCACCTATGTCTACAGCCGGCCGGTGCTGCGATTCACGCTCATCCTCGTGTTCCTCCACTGTGGCCTGACGATGGCGTTCGAGTCCTTGCTCCCGACGTTCGCGGTGCAGCGCCTGGGTACGTCTGAGGAGGGCTTCGGGACCCTGATCATGGGCGTCGGCGCCGGTGCCTTCATCGCCAGCATCTTCGTGTCCGGCATCCAGACCACGAAGGCGCGCGGGACCGCGCTCGTCGTCACGGGCATCATGTCCGGCCTTGGTCAGGTGCTGCTCTCGGTGACGACGACGCTGGTCGTGGCGACGGGCGCCGCGGCGATCATGGGCGGCGCCGAAGCCGCCTTCATGACCATGGGCCAGACCGTCACCCAATCGGTCACCACGGACGAGTTCCGAGGCCGCGTCGCCAGCATCAACTCCTTCAGCCTAGGTGGCGTCATGGCGACGATGAACCTGTTCAACGGCACGCTGGCGGACCAGGTCGGTGCCCAGTCGCTGCTGTTCGTGCAGGGCCTGATCTTCGTCTCGATCATGCTCATGAGCCTGTTCCTGTTCACGGGCCGCCGCGTCTACGGCCGAGTACCCGCGATGGAAGCGCAGCCGGCATAGGCTCGCCAGCCCTGGCATAATCGAAGCATCATGTGGGACACGAACGAAGAAGAGATCGTCGAGCCGTTTCGGGTAACCCCGGGCTTCATCGCCTTCGTCGCGGCGATGTTCCTGCCGGTCTTCGTCGCTCTCTTCATCTACGTCGGCGCCTGGGCGGTCTCCAGCCAGGTCTACGCCGCCGAAGCCGCCCAGCAAGAGAGCGTCCAGGGCACCCGCTTCGCCGACTCCCAGGTCCTCAACGCCGACGAGGACGTTGCGGGCTGGAAGAAGGCCCTCGTTGGCCTCTGCCCGTTGCATTAGGCGAGCGTCCTTTTACTGTCATTCGCAACGAAGGCGTATACGATAGGCGTTGTTATGACGACCTTTGCTCTTTCGAGCCGCACCCTCACTATCGCGATCGCTGCGAGTCTCATCCTCGTCGCAGCAGCGGCCTACATCGTCCTCGCCGCCGGCGGCGACGACAGCGGAGAAACCAATTCACCCGAGGCGTTTCTTGACCGGGTCGAGGCAGCGCTCTCGGGGCTTGACGGTATCCCCTACGTCACGGGCGAGACTGCCATCGTCAGCCCGGACGAGAACGGGGCGTTGTGGACCTCGGAAGCCTGGTACGACCTCGATGCAGACGTGGTGCGGGCAGTGTGGCGGAAGGCGCCCGACAGCGGCCTCGACGTGCCGGACGAGACCGACGTGCTCCGAACCAAGAATGGCGTCTACGTTCACTATCCGGACGAAGACACAGAGATGTTCGACCCGAAAGATATGCCCCGGTGCCTCGGTGCGGCGACTGATGAGCTCATCGAGAACCTGTTCTGTGGCCTCGGCCCCATGGAAGGCGATGCGGAGCGCCTGGAGGTCGAGGCATCGGCTGAGTTCCGGGGTGTGGAGGTGTACTCGTTGGCGGCGTACATGGCCGATGGCCGGGTCCTGCGCCTGCTCGTGGACCGGGAGAGCTATCTGCCTGTCGGCCAGACGATGACGGTGCAGTTGCGGGGCCGGGAGAACCGCATCGAGACCGGCTACACGATCAGCAGCGTCGATCCAGACAGCCTTCCGCCTGACTTCTTCCAGCCCGACGGCATCGGATTCGTTCCACAGGAGGAGCAGTGGCTGCAGGTGCTGGACGACCCGGCGCTCGGTGTTTCGGTGTACTGGCCGGGGAGAACGATCGCCGGAACGGGGCAGTACGATGCGGTACTCACTCACGTTGACGACCGCCGTGGGCCGCGAGGCAAAAATACGCCCGGGCATGTGCTGACGCTGACCTACGAAGGTGGCAACGGGATATTCCGCCTGGACTACTGGCCGGGAGCCACCTGGGACGAGTTCAAGGCGTCCTTAGGGGACGGCTTCCTCTGGTCGAAATGCACCGAGGAGACAACTTCAACGGTGCCTGGAGGAGAGCTGACTGTCCTTCGCGGTCATGAAGTGCCCGGAGGCCCCGTCCTGGCCACACCATTTGTCGTGACGCCTGGCGCCCCGATCCCGACGCCCGAGCCCTTCAAGAGCCCATTCGAGAACGGCTGCCCCGATGGAGCTTTCGACCGCTTCATGGCCGTCGTACGCGTAGAGGGCGCAGTCGTGACCATCAACGCTCCTTACGGGCTTGGGGGCGATGGGCAGGCGTTTGGTGTCTTCGACACGGAGGAAGGTCTGAAGGCAATCGCGGAACGCCTGCAATTGCGACAGCCCGGAGAGTAATGCCGCAACCCTTAATGCTTTAGGCGATTCCTTCCGGTAGACTGCGGCGCATGAAGCTGGGACTGTTCTTCGAGTGGCCGAACCCGAGCACGGGCGACTGGAAGCGCCTGTTCGAGGAGGGCATCGAGCAGATCCAGCTCGCCGAATCGCTGGGCTTCGATTTCGTCTTCATCGCCGAGCACCACTTCTCCAACTACGGCATGTCGCCGGCGCCGCTGCTGCAGGCCCTGGCGATCGCCGAGCGCACGAAGACGATTCGCATCGGCACGGCCGTGCTCGTGCTGCCGGTGTGGCAGCCGCTGCGCGTCGCGGAGGAGATCGCCGTCGTCGACAACCTCACGGGCGGCCGCTTCTTCGCCGGCATCGGTCGCGGCTATCAGCCCCACGAGTTCGAGCGCTACGGCGTGACCCTGGACGACTCCCGCGAGCGCTTCCGCGAATGCCTGGACGTCATGTTCAAGGCTTGGAGCATGGACACCTCCTTCACCTACGAGGGCGAGTTCGTCCACATCCCGCACCCGACAGTCGTCTGGCCCAAGCCGTTCACGAAGCCCCACCCGATCGGGCTCATCGCCGGCACCAGCCAGGAGACGCTGCGACTGGCCGCCGAGCACGACATCTCGCCCCTCGTCAGTGGCTTCGGTGGCACCCAGGCCGTGCGCGACATGACCCTGGCGCTGCTGCGAGAGCGCGCCGCCGCCGGGCGCCCCACGGACACGTGGGAGATTGGCGCTCAGACCTTCTGCCACGTCGCGCCCACCGAGGCCGAAGCGCGAGACGCCGCGAAGTACCCGCGATGGCAGCAGCGCGCCGGCCGCGCCCTCAACCGCAAGGACGTCACGGACGGCCGCGTCAACGCCGTGCCGGTCGACGGCGAGCCGGACGACGAGGCGTTCTGGAGCGCCCTCTACTTCGGCGACCCGGATCGCGTGCGCTCGAAGTACCTCGCCCTCGCCGATGCCGGCGCCACCTTCGCGAGCTGCTGGATGATGACCGGCGGCATGCCGCACGAGCTGCTCATGCGCTCGATAAAGCTCATGGGCGAAGAGGTGCTCCCGGCCGTGCACGAAGCGTCGCGACCCGCCGGCCTCTCAGACGCCCTCGAAGGCACCGAGGCGTCGTCCCTGCAGCACGCCCAGGCCCGCGTGCCTTCGGAGTAGAGCGCCCGCTACGCTTCCCGCCTCAAGCAAACGTCCACTTCGTCGCGCCGTTCAGCGGATCGCCGTGGCCGACGCCGAACACCCGCTCACACACCAGGCGGTACAAGTTCCAGGGCGGCGGGCCGCCGCTTGGCGCCGTGTACGGAGCCGTAAACATATCGCCCTCCACCGTCACGGGCCAACCGACGCCGCGATAGACCTCGGCGACTCGTTCGAGCTCTATCGCGTCGGTGACGCGCTGCGCCTGGCCCTCGAACACGACATCCAGGCCTGTAAGCCCGGTGGTAATCGTGCAGGCCGGGTTATGCGCAAGGTTGCGGGCCTTGCGTGTACCGGGACCGCTCACCATGTACCACGCGCCATCGATCCACATGGCCCCGACGGGGGCTGCGTGAGGTCGACCTTCCGGCGTAACCGTCCCGAGAACAGTGAGTGTTTCCTTACTGGACGACTCCTCTAGCCGCTCGAGGACGGCGCTCCATGGCAGCGGCTCGTTGCCATACTGATCGAGATTGCTCACGCTAATGGGTTCGCGATTCGTCATTGCCTATCTCCTTCGATGTCTCAATCCGCCTGTACTGTCCGGCGGCCTCTACCTACACGTCGAATGGAGGACGCGCAGATCGACACGAACGCCCAGATTCTTTGGCAGGATCGTCTTGGGTGGTCGCACGATGCGATCGTCTGTCAGCAACCAGTGCAAGGGAGTCTTCATGCTTGGCATCAAGCGGATCGATCACGTATCGGTCGTAAATAGCGATCTCGAGGGGCGCGTTCGCTTCTACCAGGACCTCTTCGGCATGGTGGTTGCCGAGCGCTTCGAGACGGCGGATGGCGGCTTCAAAGGGGTAGCGATGAATATCCCCGGCTCGCCGACACAGTGGGAGATCCTCGAGCCCTTTGGCGACGAGAGCTTCCTCCACCGTTTCCTCGCCGACCGGGGGCCAGGCATGCATCACGCGACGTTTGAGGTAGAGGACATCGCAAAGGCAGCAGACGCCCTCCGCGCCTACGGCATCGAGCCGTTCGGGGAAGGCATTGCCGGCGACTGGAAGCAGCTCTTCATTCACCCGCGGGACAGCGGCGGCGTCCTCATTCAGCTCTACGAGAAGCTCGCCGAGCCTTGAGTCGCGGGGTTGGCCCTTGTGAATTGCTCCTGCGACGTCTGGGGGTGGCCGTAGGCCGCTAGACGGACGCCGGTTGACACTGCGAGACGGCGCAAACATGATTTGTCAGCGAAACATTCAAGCCTAAACAGTTGAGGGGATAAGAATGGCCAAGAAATATCGAGCAGACCAGGTAGGCAGCTTCCTGCGCCCGCCGGCGATTAAGGACGCGTTCACGGCGCATCGTGAAGGCAAGATCTCTGAAGAAGAGCTGCACAAGATTCAGGACGAGCAGATCACGCAGCTCCTCGAGATGGAGAAAGACTCCGGCATCCAGGTCTACAGCGACGGCGAATGGCGCCGCGGTGGCTGGGCCAGTCCGTTCGTGGACGCCATGGCGGAGGGCTACGTGCCCGGTACCCCCGCGATTCGGCTGCAGGGTCAATCGAACCCCATCGCCAGCCGGCTTGGCGCCACCGCTGCGGAGACGGCTCAGAACCAGGGCGGTGGCCCCGGCGGTCCCAGCCGTGTGCTCGGTGCGCCGATCAAGCCTGCACGCCGGCTCACCGGCTACGACGCTGCGTGGCTCAAGCAGCACGCTCCCGGCGACTTCAAGATCACGATGCCGGCCGCGTCCTACGTCGCCTCGCGCGCCTACAGCCCGGAGGCGTCCGACCCGGTGTTCGGTAGCCGCGCCGGCCTCCTGCATGCCGTCGCCGAAGTGATCCGGGACGAGGTCAAGGCCCTGATCGCGGAAGGCGTGCCGTACATCCAGCTCGACAACCCCCACTACACGGACTATGTCTCCGAGGAGATTCGCGACAAGTACACGGCCATCGGCATCGACCCGGCGCAGGCGCTGAAGGACGACGTCGAAGCCGACAACTACTCGATCTCCGGCCTCGACCGCTCCAACGTCACCATCGGCATGCACTACTGCCGCGGCAACACGGGCGGTGGTGGCTGGCACAAGGCCGGCGGTTACGACTGGGTGGCCGAGACTTCCTTCGGCGGCCTCGACGTCGACAACTTCCTCCTCGAGTACGACACCGAGCGCGCCGGTGACTTCGCCCCCCTGCGCTACATGCCCAAGGGCAAGACCGTTGTCCTCGGCCTGGTCACGACGAAGTTCCCCGAGCTCGAATCGCAGGATGAGCTCATCGCGCGCATCCACGAGGCGGCGAAGTACGTCGATCTCGACGACCTCACGCTGAGCCCGCAGTGCGGCTTCGCCTCGACCTTCCAGGGCAACTCCCTGACGCAGGACGAGCAGATGGCAAAGCTGAAGCTCGTCGTGGACACGGCCAAGAAGGTCTGGGGCTAGCAAGCAACAAGCCACAGCTTCGAGCTACAGGCGAACGTAGGGCCCCAGCATGCTGGGGCCCTACGTATTGGAGGCACCGCACCGCCTGGACGCGTGATAGTGGAACCGCGCGCGTCGACCAACGCTGTAGGGGCGCACGGCTGTGCGCCCCTACGAGGCCCCGAGTGATCACAAACGTCCTTGTCCGGATCGAGGCCCTGTAGGGGCGGTTCGCGAACCGCCCCTACAGGATGCCGTATTGGTGAAAAGACGCCATTGTGCGCCCAACCGCCGGGGCGCGTGGGCACAGCGACTACCGGATCCACGATGATGCACCACATTCGTTAAGGCTTGAGACTTTTCGAACGGTTTGGGCTAGAGTAGCCGCAGATTCGCCAATCAGGAGGCTGCACATGCTCAGCAAAGAAGACAACGAGGTTCTGTGTCGCGTAGGCCCGGGCACGCCCATGGGCGAGATGCTGCGGCAGTACTGGTTCCCGGCGATTCCGTCGTTCGAGCTGCCGGCGGCGGACTGCCCGCCGAAGCGCGTGCGCTTGCTGGGCGAGAATCTGGTCGCCTTCCGGGACTCCAAGGGCGATGTCGGCCTTGTGGTCGAGGCGTGCCCGCACCGTGGCGCGTCGCTGTTCTTCGGACGCAACGAGGAAGAAGGCCTGCGCTGCGTCTACCACGGCTGGAAGTTCGACACGACCGGTACCTGCGTCGACATGCCGTCCGAACCGGCCGAGAGCAACTTCAAGAACAAGGTGCGCGTGAAGTCGTACAAGACGCGCGATGTGAACCATGTGATCTGGGTCTACATGGGACCGCGCGAGGAGCCGCCGCCGTTCCCGACCTTCGACATCGCCAACCTGCCCATCGACCACGTGAGCAAGCCTCGCCTGATGATGGAAGAAGCGAACTGGTTCCAGAACCTCGAAGGCGACATTGACTCCGTCCACATCGACTACCTGCACTCTCGCCTTGACCCCGACAAGCCGATGGCGGGCGGCATCCGCGGCTTCTACACCCGCGACCGCGCCCCCAAGTTCGACGTCGTCGAGACCGATTACGGTGCCTTCTACTCGGCTCGGCGCACCTGGGACGACGCCGGCAACGAGTGGCACCGCATCACCCAGTTCATCATGCCGTTCCACACGATGATCGCCGCCAGCGCCCCCAACCGGGTCACGCTGCGCTCCTGGGTGCCGATCGACGACCACTACACCCTCCAGATCGTGCAGATGGGTAGCCTCAACGGCCCCCTGCCGGAGAAGGACGTGGAGTCGCCGACGCATATCTTCGACATCGTCGGCGGCTTCCAGCCGGAGACGAGCGACCCGCGCTCACGCTACATGACCGTCGCGAACAAGCGTAACGACTACATGCGCGACTTCGAGCTGGAGCAGACGCTGCAGTTCTGCGGCATCATCTTCGCCGGCAACCTGCAGGACCGCGCCATGACCGAGCTCATGTGCAACGAAGACGGCATCGAGCCGATCTACGACCGTTCGAAGGAGCACCTTGGCACGACCGACGGCATGGTGATTCGTGCCCGACGCATGCTGATCAAGGCCGCTCGAGAGCACGCAGCCACCGGCAAGCCGCCGGCGAACGTCGACGACGTGAAGCTCAGCGGCGTGCGTTCTGCCTCCGTCATCCTGCCGCCCGGCGCCAACTGGGTTGAGGCCACGGAGGAAGCACGCAGTGTCTTCGCCGGCAAAGAAGTGGCGTACGTGATACCTACGTAGGCGTGCGCAGGGCCGGTGGGCCCGAATCTGGTATCCCGTAAGGCAAGAACTGGCGAGCTCCACAGTCGATGTGGGGCTCGCTTCGTCCTATCGTGTGAGCCATTACACACAGGAGGTCGGCCTTGACGAACGAGGAACCAGAGCAGTCTGTGCCGGATACGGGAGGTCAGGGGACCTCGGGAGGCCGAGCTCGCCCGGAGCTATCGCCGCGAGAGGCTGAGGTGCTGCGGCTGCTGGGGCAGGGCCTCAGCAACCGGGAGATCGCCGAGCGCCTCTACCTCTCCCGCCGCACCGTCGAGTTTCACGTCAGCCGCATCCTGAGCAAGCTCGACGCCCGCAACCGCACCGAAGCCGCCTTCATGGCCTCGTCGCTCGATCTGCCGGCAGCGTCCGATGCGTCTGATCGCACGCCGGACGAGGAGCCCGCGCCCGGACGAGTTCGATGAACCGGAGCGGGAGGAGCGCCAGGTCGATCGTCGGTGCTGCCGCCGCCGGTCCAGCCGCCTGTGGTCGCCGCCAACGCCTCACATTCCTACTTCTGGCCCGCCGCGCTGGTCGCATCGGTCGTCGCGACGGTGATGATCATGCTGCTTCTGAACATCGGCCATACACGCGTGACGAACGACTTCGGGCTCGCGGCGTTAGGACCGGCGCCGCCGGCACCGCCGCTCGTCGCCGAGGATCTGGCCCGTGGCATCGTGGTCGTTGGTGGCGGTTCGGACGCGGATGTCATTGGGGTCTCTGAGAACTGCAGGCGCATCGATGATGAGCTGCGCGCGCGGCTTTGGGCCGGCGGCATCCGCATCCACATCAATGGCACCGACGGGGTGCTCGCCATCTGCGAGGAGTAGGGCAAAGGGCAATATCGCGTAGGTCGCCCGCCGAGGCCGGAAGGCCTCGGCGGCTGCAACACCCGTAGTCGAGGCGTCCCCGCCTCGACGTCATACGCCTTCGGTCGCCTCTGTGAGGAAAGACGCCTAGCCGGCCGGGATCGGCTCGCCCGGCTCCTGCGACCACGAGCGCGCGCCGAGGTACTCGGCGGCGCCGTCCCACACGCTGACCGTGCTCGGCAGGATCACGTCGACCGGGCGCACACGGGTCTGACCCTCCGCGACGGGCTCGGTCGGCTCGGCGCCGCTCTGTAGCACGTCGATTGCCTTCAGCAGGCGCTGGCGCATCGAGATGATCGCCAAGTCGGCACTGACCAGGTGCTCCAGCGTGCGGTCGGCGATGATGCCGCCCTGATCCTCCTGCACGGCCCAGTCCTGCGCCGGGATCGACTTGATGCCCGTGAAAGAGCGCGTCTTCTGCAGCTCACGGTCGATCAGGTAGTTGTTGTCGCTGCGCTCGGCGGGGATGAAGCCCGGCAGGACCTCCGGGAAGTTGACGCCGCTGGTCTTCGCGTCAATTAGCTCCTGGTCCGTCAGGGCGCGCTCCGGGTGGAAGACGCAGCGGAAGTAGATCTGGCTCTCGTCGTCGGCGGGCACGCGCACCTGGAAGTGAATCGGCATGCCCGGCTTCGAGGCGATGAGCGTGAACGACGGCATGTGCCACTGGTTCACGCGCCAGTACAGCGTGTCGCTCGGGCCGGTGCGCTGGGCCGCCAGCATGACGCCGTAGTCCGTGTCCTTGATCTCCCACCGAGGCGCCTTGTCGTCGAACACGGCGATGTTGGCCCGGTTCATGTTCGCGAGGTCGCCCTTCACGGAGTCGACGCGGCTGTGCAGGAAGCTCACATGGCTGGAATCGATGTCGCCTTCCAGGCCCTGCAGCCAGTTGCCCTTGATGAACATCTTCGAGGCGTACCGCTGGTCTATCCGGCACGGCGTTGAACTCGAAGTCCGGCACCGGCGGCATCGACTGCTTCGGGCCCATGTAGATCCACACGAGGCCGCCGCGCTCGACAGCCGGGTAGGCGGCGAACGTCGTTACCTTGTCCTTGTAGCTCTCGCCTTCCTGCGTGTTCGGGATGTCAAGGCAGTGGCCCTGCGGTGTCGAACTTCCAGCCGTGGTAGACGCAGCGCAGGCCGCCTTCTTCGTTGCGGCCCCAGAACAGGCTCGCGAGGCGATGCGGGCAGCGCTCATCGAGCACGCCGACCTTGCCCATCGCTGTCCCGGAAGGCCACCAGGCGCTCGCCGAGGGCGTGGAAGCGCACCGGCGTGCAGTCGGGCTCGGGCAGCTCATCGACCACCAGTACGGGCAGCCAGAAGCGGCGGTAGAGGTCGCCCATGGGCGTACCGGGACCCACGCGGGTCAGAAGCTCGTTCTCTCTGGCGCTCAGCATGGTCGATTCCTCCTCTGGCCCATCACAAGCCAGGTACAGGATACTCACCGCAGCAAGCGCGCGGAGGAAGCACATGATTGTCGAAGGCTGGCAAGGACGATTCCTGGAGGACTTCAAGGTCGGCGACGTCTACCGCTGTCGCTACGGCCGCACGGTGACCCAGGCCGAGAACACCGAGTTCACGCTCCTGACCAACAACACGAACCAGATCCACTTCAACACCGATTACGCCGATAAAGCCGGCTTCGGGGGCATCCTCGTCAACAGCCTGTTCACGCTTTCGATCGTCACCGGCATGAGCGTGGCGGACGTGAGCGAGAACGGCGTCGCCCTGGGCTGGAACGACATTCGCCTGCCGACGCCCGTGCACCCCGGCGACACGCTCTACTCCGAGACAGAGGTCGTCGAGGTGCGCGAATCGATGTCGAGGCCGCAGCAGGGCATCGTCACGGTGAAGACGCGGGGCCTCAACCAGCGCGGCGAGGTCGTGGTTGAGATGCAGCGCTCGATCCTCGTATGGAAGCGCGAGCATGCGCCGGTACACAACGTGTTCCCGCAGGCGAAGACGTAGCAGCAGTTATATGGCATCTCCGCGCTGGCGTGGCGAGCCTGGTTAGAGAACGGCTTGGACGCTAAATAAGTCGATGCCGCGGGGTTCAGCCCGCGGTTCTGTACAGACTCCGTAGCGCCCGTGACAACGATGGGAGTCAGTACAGTACCCTCGGCTGAACCCGAGGGCATCGGAAGTCTGGAGCGTCATCCGCATCTGAGGGCAAACTGTGCCCAATCATCACTTCGTCCTTAGACGAACTCCGGCGAGGGTCGGTCAAGCTTCGAAGATGAGCCGGAATGTCGGACGCAGCGATTAGGGAGAGATACCCATGGACTTCAGCACCACGCCCGAACAAGAAGCGATCCGCACCGCCGTACGCCAGCTCTGTCGCGACTTCGATGGCGCGTACTGGCGGGAGACCGACGCCAATCGCCGCTACCCCGAGGAGTTCGTGCAGGCCCTGACGGAGGCGGGCTGGCTGGCCTGCCTGATCCCGACCGAGTACGGCGGCTCCGGCCTCAAGCTCTCCGAAGCGGCGGTGGTGCTGGAGGAGATCAACCGCTCCGGTGGCAACGCGGCGGCGGCGCACGCCCAGATGTACGTCATGGGCGCCCTCCTGCGACACGGCAACGACGAGCAGAAGCAGAGGTACCTGCCCGGCGTCGCCAGCGGAGAGCTGCGGTTTCAGGCCTTCGGCGTCACCGAGCCCGACGCCGGCTCCGAGACCACCGCCATCAAGACGTTCGCCCGCCGTGACGGCGATAACTACGTGATCAACGGCCAGAAAGTCTTCATCTCCCGCGCCGAGCACTCCGACCTCATGCTCCTGCTCGCCCGCACGACGCCCTACGACGAGCTCACGGACAAGACGCGCGGCCTCAGCCTCTTCCTCGTCGACCTCCGCGAGGCCGTGCCGGCGGGCCAGGTCGAGATCAAGCCGCTCGACATGATGATCAACCACCACTCGACGCAGCTCTTCATCAACGACCTCGTGGTGCCGGCCGAGAACCTGGTCGGCAAAGAGGGCGAGGGCTTCCGGCACATCATCGACGGCTGGAACGCCGAGCGCATCCTCATCGCCTCGCAGTCCGTGGGCGACGGCGACTGGTTCGTGCAGAAGGCGTCGGCCTACGCCTCCGATCGCGTCGTCTTCGGCAAGCCCATCGGGACAAACCAGGGCGTGCAGTTCCCCATCGCCCGCGCCCACGCCCAGGTGCGCGCCGCCGCCCTCATGCGCGACAAGGCGGCGTGGCTCTTCGACAACGGCAAGTCCTGCGGCGAAGAGGCCAACACCGCGAAGTACCTCGCCAGCCAGGCCGCCTGGGAGGCCGCCAACGCCTGCCTCGACACCTTCGGCGGCTTCGGCTTCACCCGTGACTTCGACGTCGAGCGCAAGTTCCGCGAAACTCGCCTCTACATCACCGCGCCGATCAGCAACAACATGGTGCTCAACTTCATCGGCCAGAACGTCCTGCACATGCCGCGCAGCTACTAGCGCTCCTGAAAGGGCAAAGGGCGGGCAAAGGCCCCGAACTCCTCGTTGCGAGCCATCGCGACAGCGAGGCGAAGCAACCCCGGTCGGGCGACTTCGAAATCAGCGCGGGCATCCGGTGCGCAGCAAACCTCACCCCGTCGACTGCGGGTCGACACCCCCTTCTGATTTCAGAGAGGGGAAGCCTGCTACGAAAGTTGTCGGACGATGACGATATGGAAGCTGCGGGATTCATCCCGCAGTGGACGTACGCGGAACAGGGCTGGCATTGATGGTCGGGGGCTCTAGTCTGTAGTGCCCCAGCATGCTGGGGCACTACAGACTAGACGTGGTGTCAGCGACGGCGAATGCGCCCTACGCCCTTACTGGTCCAGCACGTACGCGAAGATCAACGGCGCGACGATCGTCGCGTCTGACTCGATGACGAATCGAGGCGTGTCGACGTCCAGCTTGCCCCAGGTGATCTTCTCGTTGGGGACGGCGCCGCTGTAGGAGCCGTAGGACGTCGTGCTGTCCGAGATCTGGCAGAAGTAGCCCCAGAGCTTGCAGTCCTGGTGCAGGTCCTGCTGGATCAACGGCACGACGCAAATCGGGAAGTCGCCTGCAATGCCACCGGCAATCTGGAAGAAGCCCAGGGACGTATCCGCCGTGGTCTCCTTGTACCAGTTCACGAGCTCGCCCATGAGCTCCAGGCCCGACTTCACGCAGCCGTACTCGGCATCGCCGCGCATGGCAGCGGCCACAAAGACGTTGCCCAGGGTCGAGTCTTCCCAGCCGGGCACGAAGATCGGCAGCTTCTTCTCGCAGGCGGCCATGAGCCACGAGTCCTTGATGTCGATCTCGTAGAACTCCTCCAGCACACCGCTTTCGAGGAGCTGATACATGTACTCGTACGGGAAGTAGCGCTCGCCAGCCTGCGTGGCCTTCTTCCACAGGTCGACCATGCGGCGCTCGACCCGGCGCATCGCCTCTTCCTCGGGGATGCAGGTGTCAGTGACGCGGTTCAGGCCCTTGCTAAGCAGGTCCATTTCGTCGGCGTCTGAGAGGTTGCGGTAGTTCGGCACGCGAACGTACTTGGAGTGGGCGACGAGGTTGAACACGTCCTCTTCCAGGTTGGCCCCGGTGCAGCAGATGCCGTGCACCTTGTCCTGCCGGATCATCTCGGCCAGCGAGAGCCCCAGCTCCGCCGTGCTCATCGCCCCGGCGACCGTGACAAACATCTTGCCGCCCTGCTCGAGGTGGTCGACATAAGCCTGTGCAGCATCGATGACGACGGCTGCGTTGAAGTGCCGGTAATGGTGGGTGATGAAGTCCTTGACTGCCGCCATCGTCGGAAGCCGCCTTTCCGTGCTCACAAATTCAGGGCAGCACGATGGCCGCCGCATGGTATGTCGCTTGAGTAAGGACAGCTTAGCCTAATCGGCCGTTTCGCTCGCGTCGAACCACTACGACACAGAGCCACTGTGACGCGTCAGCTGCCATCGCGTCGCTGGTATCGAATGTCACCCTGACGCAGGAAGGGTCTGGCGGACCACGCCGAGCCTGTCGAACCTGCGCGGCGCTGCTCGACTCGTGCTCCCGTGCCGGCGGGCCAGATCCTCCGGCTGCAGCCTCAGGATGGCGTCGGGCGCGCGCCCGACCGCGTACGGTGGCATCGAGCGTGCCGTAGGGCCGCAGCGTGCTACGGCCCTACGTTGTCGAGTCGTTATCGAGTCGACGCGCTGTTTGTCCGGGCTATCGGCGCCCGCCGCCGGCCAGCGGCACGAGGTCCTTGTGCTCCACGAAGGCCTTGCGCAGCTCCGATGTGCCCTCCCACCAGTCGACGCTTCGGGGCAGGACGACGCCGCCGGAGCGCAGCCGGTACAGCTCGGGCTTGTCGACGCCGGGCGGGATGATTCCGTCCTTCTGCAGCGCCCGCGCCACGGCGAGCACCTTGCGCCGCGTGCGGATGATTAGCTGGTCCGTGGTGCCCAGGTGCTCGCGAGAGCGGTCGTAGATCGCGCCCATGCTGTACGTGACGGCCATGTCCTGCGGTCGCGCGCCGCCGGGGATGCCCGTGAAGCTGCGGCCGGACTTCTGCTCCTCGCGGTCCAGCATCCACTCGTTCTGCGGGTTCTGGGTGATGTTGAAGCGGTCGTACCAGCCGGTGCCGTTGGAATGCCACTGGATGCGACTGTCGCTCGGGCCCTTTAGCTGCGTCCACATCATCGTGTGGTTGTCGTCCATCGGTACGTAGGCGCGCCAGAACACTTCGAGGCCCAGCGTGCCGGTGGGGATCATCGCGTAGAACGGGAACAGCATGTGGGCGATGCGCCAGTAGTACGTATCCTCCTCGGCGGGCCGGTAAGCCCCGTACGAGGTGCCGACCTCCGTCTCGATAACGCTGAAGCGGGGCGCCCGGTTCTTGGCCTGGTAGTAGGCGATGCTGCCCGGCTTCACCTCGTCCGCGCTGGTGGCGCCGGAGTGCAGGAAGGCGGCGTGGACGGTGTCCATCTCGCCCTCCCAGTTCTGCATGAAGTTCGAGCTGATGCAGATGTTGTAGATCGAGGCGCCCTCGGCGAGCATGTTGGCCTCGAGGTCGGGCAGCGCCGGCGGCTCCTCGCGGGGGCCCATGTAGGCCCAGATGATGCCGCCGCGCTCGATGCACGGGTACGCCTTAGTGCGCACCTTGTTCTTGAAGTTGCTCTCAGCGGGCTCAGACGGCATGTCGACGCAGGCGCCCGTGACGTCGAACTTCCAGCCGTGGTACACGCAGCGCAGCCCCTCCTCTTCGTTGCGCCCGAAGAACATCGAGGCGCCGCGGTGGGGGCAGGCGTTCTGGATCATCCCGACAGCGCCGGACGTCGCGCGGAACGCGATCAGCTCCTCGCCGAGCAGCTTGATCCGCACGGGTGGGCAGTCCGGGCTCGGCAGTTCGTCGGCGCGTACCGCCGGCATCCAGTACTGGCGCATCAGGTCGCCCACGGGCGTCCCGGGGCCTACACGACAGAGAACTTCGTTGTCTTCCAGGCTGAGCATCTCGATACCTCCCCGCGCGTGAAAGCAGCAGCGCGTACATCCCTTTTACGCCCTTGAGCAAGGTTGTCAAGGCGAGCGTGCAAGAGCCTGAGTAGTGTAATTCGCCCATTCTCTGCTTAGCATCGAAGCATGGGACAGAGAGGCCGGCCAAAGACACCCGACATCCTGACGTCGCGCGAGTGGGAGGTGCTGGAGCTGCTGCGACAACGGTTATCGAACCGAGAGATAGCAGCCCGACTCGGCATCAGCTTCGACGGCGCGCGATTCCACGTCTCGGAAATCCTCGGCAAGCTCGGCGTCGAGAGCCGGGAAGAAGCGGCCGCCTGGCGCCCCGAAGCAAACCGGAGGTGGAGCATGGTCTCGCAGCTACCCGTCGTATCGGGCTTTCGGTTTGTGTTCGCCTATCTCGGTGGGCACAAGCTCGCTGCCGGAGTGCTTGTAGTCGCTTTCTTAGCGCTCGGCGGGGGCGGATACAGTGCCTTACAGCTCCTCGTTCACAACGATCCGTCGCCGAGCCTGACCGCAGTGACGCGGCAGGCAGCGGATCCTTGCGACGCGCTGTTCACCTACCAGTGCATCGAAGCGGAGTCGCAGGACTTCAGCACGATCGAGGACGCTACGGCGGTTGCTTCGTTCGTGCCGGCGCTTCCCTCCTACATCCCGCCAGGCTTCGAGCCGGTGTCAATTCGGGTCACGCGGCCGCTTGGCACGACCGAGTTCATCCAGAGCGAGAGCTACAAGCAAGGCTGCCCCGGCTGCGATCCGCGCATGGCCCATAATGACCAGATCGGCGTCTACTTCCAAAACCAGGATGGCGCCCGGCTGGCGCTGGTCCAGGGCTTTCCGGCCTACCTGGCTGTCTACGACAACATGCCCGAAGACCAGCGTGGCACCGTGCAGCTTGGCGACGGCACCGCCTACTGGGTCAATGGCTTGCCGGGCGGCGACTCCACGAGTCTGGCCTACGTCACCCTGTACTGGGACCTCGGCAACGTGGGTGCCGGCCGGGCAACGCTTCCCGATGGCACGACACTGACCGGCAGTCCCACGTCGTACAGCATTTCCAGCAACTCGCTCTCAGTTGACGAGCTGGTGCGGATCGCAGCATCGATTTCCTTCGAATAGGCTCAGGGCTTGCGGACGATCAGCAGCTCTCGATGTGTGTTGTCTCGATGCCCAGCTCGGTCGTGTGCTCGTCCACCAGGCGGGTGACGGCCGGCCAGTGCGTCTCCGGGTCGAAGGGCTCCGGAAGCGGCGAAGACTTGAGGAAGAGTACGAGCGATCTGAGGTCCTTGAAGTACATCGGCACGTCGAACTGCCGGTAGTCCACGATTTCGCAGCCCAGCGCTTGAAACCGCTCACCCGTCTCGACGGTGGGGCGAAACACACGGCCCTCAGCGACGAAGCGCCGCCGCCAGTAGTCGCCGAAGCTCCCCCACTCGAACGCTTCGAAGATGCTGGCCGTATCGTGGTCGCCCATCTGCTGGGTGAGGAAATGCCCGCCGGGCCGGAGGACGCGAAAAACGGCGTCGGGGTCGTAGTCGGCGTGCTTCGCGAGCACTGCGTCGAAGGCGGTGTCCGTGACCGCGAGGTCTGTGTTGCTCATGCGAGCGAACGAGAGGTTGGGGGCGCCGAGGTCTACGGCGGCGCAAAGACGTTCCTCGCTCTGGTCGATGCCGAGCCCGTCGCGAAAGTGCGGGGCGAGCGACGTAAACACCTCGCCGCCGCCGGTGCCGAGGTCTAGGACGCGAAACGTAGGGTCGAAGTAGGGCAGGACGACGTCTTCGAACCGCCAGGCCGGCGACTCCTCGATTTGCATGTCGGAGAAGTCCCAGCCTTCGACGTCGTCGGTGGTCCTCGCGAGTTCAGTTAACTCTGCGGCTGTGACCATGGGCCCTGCCTCGTTCGAAGAACCAGGCAACGCCGGCTGCGATGGGTATCCAGGCCGCAAAGATGAGCACCAGCGGGAGTACTTCAGTCATCTTCTAATCCTTCGGTGTGTGGTGGCGAAAGATTAGATTGGGATACCTGTCGACGACGTCAAATAGGGGATTACCCGCATTTCAGTTTTGTATACCGCCGCATCCAGATTGCCGCGCCGTACAGAGCAGCGATATGCTTGTTCAGTCATAACGATCGTCTGGAGCCTCGTCCGATGACCACCGTATCGATTCGTAGCAACGTCAGGCACGCCGTGAGGCGCCTGCGCGCCGGCGCCTGGTCGCACGACGACGACGTACTGGCCGCCGAGGAGCCCCTGGAGATTCGGCTGCTCTGGGAGGAAGTCGGCGCCATCGTGCGCAAGCCGATTGCGGTGACGATGCGCACGCCCGGCGACGACTTCGAACTCGCGGCAGGTTTTCTCTACGGCGAGGGCATCATCGCGGGCCAGCAAGACCTCGTCGACGTCTCGTACTGCACGGACGAGGACGAGGAGCAGCGACTCAACATCGTCAACGTTACCCTGCGCCCCGGTCTGACCTTCGACGCGTCGAGGCTTGAGCGCAACTTCTACACCACGTCGAGCTGCGGCATCTGCGGCAAGGCGGCCCTCGACGCCCTCGAAGTCCAGGGCTGCGCCGTGCTGCCGGACGGTCCCGCCGTGTTAGCAGAGATGATCTGTGCCCTACCCGCCAAGCTGCGAGAGGCCCAGGCCGTGTTCGACCGCACCGGCGGCCTCCACGCCGCAGGCCTGTTTACGCCGGACGGTACGCTCGTGAGCCTGCGGGAGGACGTGGGCCGCCACAACGCCTTCGACAAGCTGGTGGGCGAGCGCGTCCTCGCCGACACGACACCCCTGAGCGACTCCATCGTCATGCTCAGCGGCCGGGCCAGCTTCGAGCTGCTGCAGAAGGCGCTCGTGGCGCGCATCCCCATCGTTGCCGCCGTCGGCGCGCCGTCGAGCCTGGCGGTGGAGCTGGCGGAGTCATTTAACATAACGCTGTGCGGGTTTGTGAAGGCCGACGGCCTCAACATCTATACGGGCGGGGAGAGGGTGCGCTCGTGAGCCTGGAACCTCAGCTCAAGCTCGCCGTGCTGGAGGACAACCGATTCGTTTTCGGCGATTCTGAGATGCGTCTGCTGGAGGCGATCGCGCGGCAGGGGACGCTGACCGAGGGCGCCGCGACCCTCGGGCTCTCGTATCGAGTCGCCTGGGGCAAGCTCCGGGACCTCGAAGCGGCGGTGGGCGTCCGATTGGTCGATCGCACCGTGGGCGGACGTCACGGCGGCTCGTCGCGCCTGACAGAACAGGCCAAGCGCCTCGTCGACCAGTATCGGCGCTATCGAGAAGCCGTCGGTGAGTTCGCCCTCCGAGAGTTTCATCAAGTCTTCGGCACCGTAGGCGAGTCCGCAAAGCTTGTGGACGCATCACAAAGAAATGAAACCGTGCTTGCGGGCACAATGTCGCCGGCGGTGAGCCACGCTGAATCAGAGCTAGCAGGGGAGAGCCTGTGACCACCAGCACTTGGGACTCGGAAGTGGCGCGAGAGCGCATCGAGGCGCTGAAGGACCTGCCGGGTGCGGCCTTGCCGATCCTCAACGCGCTCCAGGAGGAGTTCGGCTACATAGACGACGCGGCGATCCCGCTGATCGCCGACGCGCTGAACCTCTCGCGCGCCGAGGTCGTCGGTGTCGCCCACTTCTACAGCGACTATCGCCACGAGCCACCCGGCCGTCACGTCCTCAAGGTCTGCCGCGCCGAGGCCTGTCAGTCCATGGGCTGCGACGCCCTGGCCCAGCACGTCGAGTCCTCCCTGGGCACGCCGATGGGCCAGACGACCCGGGACGGCGGCATCACCCTCGAAGACGTGTACTGCTTGGGCAACTGCGCCCTCTCGCCGGCGGTGATGCTGGACGGTCGCCTCTACGGTCGCGTGTCGCCCCAGCGCATCGATGCCATCGTGGCAGCGGCGAGGGCCGGGGAGTGAGCGGAACACTGAGTGAGACTCACAGATGATGATTACGAGTCGCTTCGAGGCTGCACTCCGGAAGTGTTCGTGCACCGCGTTGTCCCCGAAGGCTGGACGAAAGAAGCGTCCAGAACTGGAGGGGGTGTCAAATACCATGACGGAAAAGGCAATCAGGTGAGGATCATGCCGGGTACTCCCGGCGATGGCGATCTGATGCATCAGGGGCCATACGCCGTTATAGCCTCTTTGGAGACCGAGTTCATATTCCGCTCGCTGGCAATGCGGTATTGGAGAGCGCCAATGATTAGCCAGGCATCCCGGCAGGAGGTACTCACACAGGCCTGGGAGGACTGGTCGGGTCTTTGGGAGGCCGCGTGGGGGATACGCTCCCAGCAGAAGGAGCTGAGTCCTGAAGCTGCAGTCGAAGAGGCGAAGGCAACTCTGAAGAGCTTGCTCTCAGAGGAGCTAGTCTACGTCTGTTGGCTGGACAACGCTCAGCAAGAGACTCGCCTGTCACGCAGGGATGCCAAGAAGGTCATCGAGGCTATCCGGTGGGAGGCGCCACAAGTCGCCGCAGACCAGTTTTGGTTCGCAACCACGGAGAAAGGCGATCTCGCCTTGCATAAGATCTGGGCGGAGGCGTCGTCTTGAGTACCCGCGTGTTCGTCCCTCGCGATGCTGCTGCGCTCTCGATGGGCGCCGACGCCGTCGCGTATGCCCTGCGCGACGAGGCGAGCAAACGCGGCCTCGACGTCCTCATCGTGCGCAACGGCTCGCCGTGGCGCCCTCTGGCTGGAGCCCCTGGTTGAGGTCGAGACGCCCGAGGGCCGCATCGCCTACGGCAACGTCGAAGCGGCAAGCATCCCAGCCATGCTCGATGCCGGCCTGCTCGAAGGCGGCGGCGAGAGCCTCGGCCCCACGGACGAGATCCCCTACATCAAGAACCAGGAGCGCCTCACCTTCGCGCGCTGCGGCATCATCGACCCGCTGTCCCTGGACGACTACGTGGCCCACGACGGCTACAAGGGCCTGCAGAAGGCCCTGGGCATGCAGCCGGCCGACGTCGTCGAAGAGGTCGTCAACTCCGGCCTGCGCGGTCGTGGTGGCGCCGGCTTCCCGACGGGCATCAAGTGGCGCACCGTCCTCAATGAGCCGCCGCAGCAGAAGTACATCGTCTGCAACGCCGACGAGGGCGACTCCGGCACCTTCGCCGACCGCATGATCATGGAGGGCGATCCCTTCACGCTCATCGAAGGCATGACGATCGCCGCTGTGGCGGTTGGCGCCACCCAGGGCTACGTCTACCTGCGCTCCGAGTACCCCCATGCCTACGAGACTCTGACGCGCGCCGTCGAGATCGCGCGCGACCGCGGCTACCTCGGCGCGAACGTCCTCGGCTCGGGCAAAGCCTTCGACATGGAGGTGCGGCAGGGCGCCGGCGCCTACATCTGTGGCGAGGAGACGGCGCTGCTCGAGAGCCTCGAAGGCAAGAAGGGCGTCATCCGCTATCGCCCGCCGCTGCCCGCGATCAAGGGCCTCTTCGGCCAGCCGACCGTGGTGAACAACGTGATCTCGCTGGCGACTGTGCCGGTCGTGCTCGACAAGGGCGCTGCCCACTACGCCGAGTACGGCATGGGCCGCTCGAAGGGCACGATGCCGTTCCAGATCGCCGGCAACGTCAAGCAGGGCGGCCTGGTCGAGAAAGCCTTCGGCATCACCCTGCGCCAGGCGATCTACGACTTTGGCGGCGGCACCTACTCCGGTCGCCCCTTCAAGGCCGTGCAGGTCGGCGGCCCCTTGGGCGCCTACTTCCCCGAGTCGCTGCTCGACACCCCCCTGGACTTCGAGGCCATGGCGGAGCAGAAGGGCCTGCTGGGCCACGGCGGCATGGTCGTGTTCGACGACACCGTCGACCTGGCGAAGCAGGCGCGCTACGCGATGAAGTTTTGCGCCCACGAAAGCTGCGGCAAGTGCACGCCCTGCCGCATTGGCTCCACGCGCGGCGTCGAGGTCATCGACAAGGTGATCGCCGGCGAGAACCGCATGGAGAACCTCGAGCTCCTGGACGACCTGTGCGACCTCATGCTGGACGCATCGCTCTGCGGCCTGGGGGGCCTGACGCCCTACCCGGTGATGAGCGCGGTACGAAACTTCCCGGATGACTTCGACAAGCCGGCCTCGGCTGGGGCCTGACACTAAAACCTGACCTGAGGAGACAGACGGTCATGACACTGATCAACGAAACCGACTACGGCACACCCCGAGTTGAGTCCGAAGCACAAGTAACGCTGGAGATCGACGGCAAGTCCGTCACGGTGCCCGCCGGCACTTCGATCATGCGCGCCGCCATGAACCTCGACGTCGAGGTGCCGAAGCTCTGCGCAACCGACAGCCTCGACCCCTTCGGCTCCTGCCGCATGTGCCTCGTCGAGATCGAGGGCAGGCGCGGCACACCGGCCTCCTGCACGACGCCGGCCGAGGCGGGCATGAAGGTCACGACCGTCAACGACAAGCTCCTGAAGCTGCGACGCGGCGTCATGGAGCTCTATCTCTCCGACCACCCGGCCGACTGCCTCACCTCCAGCGGCAACGGCGAGTGCGAGCTGCACGACATGGCCGGCTCCCTGGGCGTGAACCAGGTGCGCTACGGCTACGAAGGCAAGAACCACCTCGAAGCCGAGAAGGACGAGTCCAACCCCTACTTCACCTTCGACCCGGCGAAGTGCATCGTCTGCTCCCGCTGCGTGCGCGCCTGCGAGGAGACGCAGGGCACCTTCGCCCTCACCGTGAAGGGCCGCGGCTTCGATTCCAAGATCAGCCCCGGCGACATGCTGTTCATGGAGTCCGAGTGCGTGTCCTGCGGCGCCTGCGTCCAGGCCTGCCCCACCGACAGCCTGGTCGAGAAGTCGGTCATCGAGAAGGGCGCGCCGGAGTACAGCGAGCTCACGACCTGCGCCTACTGCGGCGTCGGCTGCACGTTCAAGGCCGAGATGCAGGGTGACGAAGTCATCCGCATGGTGCCGTTCAAGGACGGCAAGGCGAACCACGGCCACGCCTGCGTCAAGGGTCGCTTCGCGTGGGGCTACACCTCGCACAAGGACCGCATCCTCAACCCGATGATCCGCAAGAACATCACGGACCCCTGGCAGGAAGTCAGCTGGGAAGAGGCCATCGCCTACACCGCGAGCGAGTTCAAGCGCATCCAGGCCGAGTACGGCCCCGACTCGATCGGCGGCATCACGTCCTCCCGCTGCACCAACGAGGAGACCTTCCTGGTCCAGAAGCTGGTGCGCGCGGCCTTCGGCAACAACAACGTCGACACCTGTGCCCGCGTCTGCCACTCGCCGACCGGCTACGGCCTCAAGTCGACTTTCGGCACCTCGGCCGGCACCAACGACTTCGACTCCGTCGACGACGCCGACGTGCTCATGGTCATCGGCTCCAACCCCACGGATGCCCACCCGGTGTTCGCTTCCCACATGAAGCGCCGCCTGCGCGAGGGCGCCCGCCTCATCGTCGTCGACCCGCGGCGCATCGACCTCGTGAAGCTGCCGCACGTGCAGGCCGACTACCACCTGCCCCTCAAGCCCGGCACCAACGTCGCGATTATCAACGCCATCGCCCACGTCGTCGTCACCGAGGGCCTGGTGGACGAGGCGTACGTACGCGAGCGCTGCGACTGGGAGGCCTTCCAGACGTGGGCCAAGTTCATCTCGGAGGAGCGCCACTCCCCGGAGGCGGTCGAAGAGAAGACCGGCGTGCCGGCGGAGGATGTTCGCGGCGCAGCGAGGCTCTACGCCACCGGTGGCAACGGCGCCATCTACTACGGCCTCGGCGTCACAGAGCACAGCCAGGGCTCGACGATGGTCATCGGCATGGCGAACATCGCGATGGCGACCGGCAACGTCGGTAAGCGCGGCACCGGCGTCAACCCGATGCGTGGTCAGAACAACGTCCAGGGCTCCTGCGACATGGGCAGCTTTCCCGCACGAGTTCCCCGGCTACCGCCACGTCTCCGACGACGGCGTGCGCTCCGTGTTCGAGGAGGCCTGGCAGGTCGGTCTGCAGGGCGAGCCGGGCCTGCGCATCCCCAACATGTTCGACGCTGCCACTCGATGGCTACTTCAAGGGCATGTACATCCAGGGCGAGGACATCGTCCAGTCAGACCCCAACACGAAGCACGTTACCTCCGGCCTCGCCGCGATGGAGTGCATCGTGGTCCAGGACCTCTTCCTCAACGAGACGGCCAGCTACGCCCACGTCTTCCTGCCGGGCTCGACCTTCCTGGAGAAGGACGGCACCTTCACCAACGCCGAGCGCCGCCTCAGGCCGCGTGCGCAAGATCATCCAGCCGAAGAACGGCTACGCGGACTGGGAGATCACCCAGCTGCTCTCCAACGCCATGGGCTACGCCATGCACTACGACCACCCGTCGCAGATCATGGACGAGATCGCCCGCCTGACGCCGACCTTCGCCGGCATGACCTACGAGAAGCTGGACAAGTTCGGCTCCATGCAGTGGCCCGTGAACGACGACTCGCCGGAAGGCACGCCGGTCATGCACAAGGACGCCTTCGTGCGCGGCAAGGGCTTCTTCATGATTACGGAGTTCGTGGCCACGGAAGAGCGCAGCAACGACCGCTTCCCGCTGCTTCTCACCACCGGCCGCATCCTCACCCAGTACAACGTCGGCGCCCAGACCCGCCGCACCGCCAACGAGATGTGGCACGACGAGGACCTGCTGGAGATTCACCCCTGGGACGCCGAGAACCGCGGCATCGACGACGGCGACCTCGTCTCGATCACCAGCCGCGCCGGCGAGACGACGCTCAAGGCCCTGGTCTCGGAGCGCATGCAGCCCGGTGTCGTCTACACGACCTTCCATCACCCCGAGTCGGCGGCCAACGTGGTCACGACCGAGTTCGCCGACTGGGCCACGGACTGCCCGGAGTACAAGGTCACGGCCGTCCAGGTACGCCGCGCCCACACCCCCTCCGACTGGCAGAAGCAGTACGAAATCCTGCGCGAGCAGACAACCCACATCGCAGAAGTGGCAGGCGGCTAATGCGCATCGCACATGCGCCGCGTACGAACGCAGGGGTAGCGGGGGCGCAGCCCATGCGCGGGGGGCCGTGGGGGGTGTCCCCCACCAGTTCTCTCTAAAAGAGGGTGGAGCAGCGCGACAGCGATGCGCAGCCCGACGCCCCGGGAGGCCCACCTAGGCATGGACGAGCACAACATGCTCCACAAGGCAAACAGCATCGCCGACTTCTTCGAGGCCTATCCCCACGAAGAAGCCGTCGCGGGCATCGCCAACCACCTGAAGCTGTACTGGGTGCCGCGCATGCGGGCCCAGATCATCGATTACGTGAAGGACCACGGCAGCGAAGGTCTCAGGCCGCTGGCTGCTGAGGCGGTTGGCCGTCTAGAGACGCCGGTCATCCGCACGTAGCAGGTCGGCCCACCACCGGAACGGCGTAGCCGAGGCATCCCTGCCTCGGCGGTCTTCTACTCCAAGCGTTCGATAAGCGTTCGATGCGCATGACGCCGAGGCTGGAAAGCCTCGGCTACGTTTGTGCTGACGTGTCTCGGCTAACGCCCGTACCCGGGAGGCGTTAGATCTGCTCCAGCAGGCTCCGGCAGGTCTCTTCGCAACGACGGCACACCGCCGCGCACACGGCGCAGTGCTCCATCTTCCCGCCGTGACGCTCGCAGTCCATGGCGCAGGCCTGACACACCTCCAGGCAGGCGATGACCTGCTTGCGCGTGACGGTGGGCTCGATTGAGCTTTGGCGGCCAAGCAGGGTGCCTGTGGCCAGGCAGATTGTGGCGCAGTTCTGGTTCAGCACGATGCAATCGATCAGATTGGCGACGGCGGTCTCGGACAGGCAGGCATCGGCGCAGATCGTGCAGATTTCGGCGCAGTTGAAGCACGCCGTGATGCATTCGGCGATACCCTGGCGTACGCTCGGGACTGGGTGACTGCGGATCATGTCGCTGACGGTCATGGAAATTCTCCTCGCATAAGATTGCTTCCAGTGTCTGCCGGAACGATTACGCAACACTCACAGTGCGCACCGAATGCCTGAAGGAGTCGTAACGTTGCAGCCTCAGCCCCTCGACCCGGCCGCCAAGCGCACGGTGCTGCGTCTGTTCACCTACGGCCTCTACGTTGTGGGCGTGAGCGACGGCGGCGACGCCAACCTGTTCACGGCGAACTGGCTCACCCAGGTGTCGTTCGACCCGCCGCTGCTGGCGCTCTCGGTCGAGAACGGCTGCCGCTCCCACGGCATCATCGAGCGCGGGCACAAGTTCGCGGTCAGCGTGCTCGAAACCGGCCGTCGCGAGTTGGCAGGCGACCTCGGCCGTCACTCCACCGAGTCGCCGGACAAGCTCTCGAAAGTGCCGCATCGCCTTGCCGCTAACGGCTGCCCCGTGCTGGACGAGGCGCTGGGTTACGTGGCGTGCGAAGTCGAATCGAGCACGCCCGCCGGCGACTCTACGGTCTACATCGCCCGCGTCACCGAGGCGGTGTCGCTGCGGGACGGGGAGCCCCTGACCATGCGCGAAGCGGGCTTCCGCCACGCCGGGTAAGCACTCGGAAGTCCTCGGCCAGATTCTCGAGCGAATGCGAGAGCCAATGTAGGGACGCAACTTCAGTTCCGTCCGCAACGGCAATCCGGAAGGCGCAACCCTCCGTGCTTGTGCATTTCGACCCTTTGTCCGCCCGGCATGAAGATTTGTCCCGCAATTGCCGCTCGCGTTTGTTCGAAGAAGGGCGCGGCCTTGGCGGCGTCGATGGTTAACGGTTCGCTAAACATAAGCAGTCGTGCAGGCGATTTGATGAAACGCCTGCTATACTATTGGTAATCCCAATATCGGTACCGAAGTTCGTAGCTCCCGAGTCCGGTGGACCCAGGAGCTATTCATGTGAAAGACCAACCAACCGTATGACGGCTATCGAAAACATCCGCAACATCGCCATCGTCGCGCACGTTGACCACGGCAAGACCACGCTGGTCGACTACATGCTGTCGCAGACGGGCACCTTCCGCCAGAACCAGCAGGTGGCCGAGCGCGTCATGGACAGCAACGACCTCGAGCGCGAGCGCGGCATCACCATCCTCGCCAAGAACACGTCGATCTACTACAAGGGCAACAAGATCAACATCGTCGACACCCCCGGCCACACCGACTTCGGTGGCGAGGTCGAGCGCACGCTGACGATGGTCGATGGCATCCTGCTGCTGGTCGATGCCGCCGAGGGGCCGCTGCCGGGCACGAAGTTCGTGCTCAAGAAGGCGCTGGACCTCAACCTCAAGCCCATCGTCGTGATCAACAAGATCGACCGCAAGGACGCCCGCCCCTACGAGGTCCTCGATGAGGTGTTCGAGCTGTTCCTCAGTCTCGGCGCCACGGACGAGCAGCTCGACTTCCCCACGATCTACTCGGTGGGGCGCCAGGGCATCGCCACCACCGACCTCGACAAGCCCGGTACCAGTCTCGATCCCCTGCTGGACGCCATCGTCAGCAACGTGATGCCGCCGGACGCCGACGCGAACGGCACGTTCCAGATGCTGATTACCACGATCGAGTACAACGACTACCTGGGGCGGCTCGGTATCGGCCGCATCAGCCGCGGCTCGATCAAGTTGGGCGCGCCGATGAAGGTCGTCCGCCGCGACGGCACGATCGAGGACGCCCGCGTGAGCAAGATCTTCTCCTTCGAGGGCCTCAAGCGCGAAGAGGTCGAAGTCGCCTCCGCAGGCGACATCATCGCCATCGCCGGCATGGAAGACGTCGACATCGGCGAGACCATCGCTGACGCGGCCGACGCCTCGCCGATGGCCTTCGTCGCCATCGAAGAGCCCACGATTTCGATGAACTTCCTCGTGAACAACTCCCCCTTCGCCGGCACGGAGGGCAAGTACGTCACCACGCGCAACATCGGCGAGCGCCTGCAGCGCGAGCTGCGCTCCAACGTCGCCCTGCGCGTCGAGCCGACCGATTCTCCGGACGTCTTCCGGGTCAGCGGCCGCGGTGAGCTGCACCTCTCGATCCTGATCGAGATGATGCGTCGTGAAGGCTTCGAGTTTCAGGTCTCCCGCCCCGAGGTGATCTTCAAGCGCATCGACGACCGCCTCATGGAGCCGATCGAGCACGTGATCATCGACGTGCCGGAGGAGTTCGTCGGCGCCGTGATCGAGAACATCGGCCGTCGCAAGGGCGAGATGAAGAACATGGTGACGAGCGGCGACAACACGCGCCTGGAGTTCCTGGCGCCCTCGCGAGGCCTCATCGGCTTCCGGGGCGAGTTCATGACTCAGACGCGCGGCACGGGCCTCCTCCATCACACCCTGCACGGATACGAGCCCCATAAGGGCGAGATCGCCAGCCGCGCCAAGGGCTCGCTGATCGCCTCGGACCCTGGCGACGCGGTGGCGTACGGCATGTTCCGCCTGCAGGACCGCTGCACGTTCTTCATCGTGCCGGGCGATAAGGTTTACGTGGGCATGGTCGTGGGCGAGAACGTCCGCGAGAACGACATGACGGTTAACGTCTGCAAGACGAAGCAGCTCACGAACGTGCGCGCCGTCGGTTCGGACGACACCGTACGCCTGGAGCCGCCGCGCATCCTTAGCCTGGAGCAGGCCATCGAGTGGCTGGGCGACGACGAGTACCTGGAAGTCACGCCCAAGTCGATGCGCATTCGCAAGAAGCACCTGGACCAGAGCACCCGCATACGCGCCGAGAAGGCGAAGGCGGGCGCCGGCGTCTAGCCAACGACCTACGACTTCAGTAAGCCTAGCGAAGTCAGTACAGCACGTCCCCTCTCCCCTTGGGAGAGGGTTAGGGTGAGGGCCCGCAGCGCCTCGATCGTGCGCATGTAACGCCCCCTCACCCAGCGTCTGAAACGCCGAACTGCCTCAGACGCCGATCCTCTCCCTCCAGGGAGAGGGCGAGCTACTACTGCGCTGAAAAGGCCTGTAGTCCTGGGTGAGGGGGCGTTGCATGCGCACGACCAGGTGCTGTCCAAGACGCGACTGCTCGGGCGGGCCGCAGATTAGCTCCAGCTAATGGATAAGCGTTGACGCACCGTTGCGATGCGGCCATGCTGGAAGAGGGAAGGTTGTCTCTCCTCTGGCGCGAGCGGCCCACTGGAAACCGGAGTCTGAATGATTGAAGTAAGCGGCCTCACCAAACGCTACGGCTCTACTCTTGCCGTCGATAACCTGTCGTTCAAGGTGGAGCCCGGCCTCGTCACCGGATTCCTTGGCCCCAACGGCGCCGGCAAGTCCACAACGATGCGCATGATTCTCGGCCTCGATACACCGGATTCCGGCCGCGCCCTGATCGATGGCCAGCGTTACAGCAACCTGCCATCGCCGATTCAGACCGTGGGTGCCCTCCTCGAAGCCAAGGGCATTTCGGGAGGACGAAGCGCCTACAACCACCTCCTGTGGATCGCCCAGGCCGGCGGTCTACCGAAGCGCCGCGTCGATGAGGTCATCGATGCGGTCGGACTGCAGAATGTGGCAGGCCGGCGAGTCGAGACGTTCTCGCTGGGCATGTCGCAGCGCCTCGGAATCGCGACGGCGCTCCTGGGCGACCCTTCGACCCTGCTTCTGGACGAGCCGGTGAACGGCCTCGATCCCGAGGGCATCGTCTGGATCCGCAACCTGCTCAAGCGCCTGGCGTCTGAGGGACGCACGATCCTGGTCTCCAGCCACCTCATGAGCGAGATGGAAGACACGGCGGACCACGTCCTCGTCATCGGCCGCGGCAAGCTGCTGGCAGACATGAGCATGCAGGACTTCCTGCAGCACAGCGGCAGCTCCCGCGTCCGCGTCGTCTCGCCCAACAACGGCGACCTGCTGCGCCTGATGCGGCAGGAAGGCGCCAACGTCTCGGAAGAGGACGACGGGGCGCTATCAGTGGTCGGCATGCCCGCATCGCGTGTCGGCGAGATCGCGGCGGCAAACCAGATTGTCCTGCACGAGCTCTCGCCGCAACGGGCCCGCCTGGAGGCAGCCTTCATGGAGATGACCCACGAATCGGTGCAGTATCACGCCGGCGGCCACGAAGACGATCTACGCGAAAGCCTGAACGCCATCGGCGCTATCGACGGGAGCAAGGGGGCGGACGGGCGATGACGACAGCAACGGTGCCACCCACGAACCTCAAGGCCTCCCAGCCAGGCTTCGGCAGCATCCTCGCCTCGGAGTGGACGAAGCTGCGGTCGATTCGCGCCACCTACATCCAAGCGATCCTCACCCTCGGGCTCGGTATCGGCCTGACAGCCCTGATCTGCGTCGCGATCGGCAGCAGCTGGGACCAGATGAACCCCCAGGACCGCGCGACCTTCAATCCCGCTGACGTCACAAGCTTCGGGTCGATCTTCGCCCTCATTGTGCTCGTGGTTCTCGGCGTCATGTTCGTATCCTCCGAGTACACGAGCGGCATGATCCGCCTCACCCTGACGACGACGCCGCGCCGCTTCTCCGTGCTCGCTGCTAAGGTCTTTCTCATCCTCGTCATCACGTTGGTCCTGGGCTTCGTCGTAGCATTCGGGTCGTTCTTCGCCGGTCAGGCTGTACTGGGCACCTACAACGGCATCCCCACCGCCTCCATCGGTGACAGCGATGCCACCCGGGCCGTGCTCGGTGTCTGGCTGGCGATGCCGGTGTTCCCGCTGCTGGGCGCCGCCGCCGCCGTCGTGCTTCGCAGCACCGCCAGCACGATTACGGCGATTCTCGGCCTGATCTTCATCCCGGCGATCTTCGGCGGACTCCTGCCGGACGTCCTCCAGGAGAACGTGCTGCGGTACCTCCCGAACTACGCGATCAACAGCCTTTCGACCTCAGAGGCGACAGACTCCCTCACCCATCTCGATACGCTGCCGGCGATCGCCGTCATTGCTGCCTGGCTGCTGGTGTTCTACTTCGTCGCCTATATCTCGCTCTCCCGCCGCGACGTCTAACCACTCCGGAGCGCCGGCACTCTTCCGAAGCCCGTGACTCGTGGCGCGGTCCGCTGTCACAGGTCTGTAACGCCTCTGTATGCTGCGAGATTTACGCAAGCCATGCCGCCGTTGATACTTCGAGGGGAGGCTGCCGGTGTTCAAACGAGGTGCAAAGCTAGACCCGTCTCAGGTGCGAGACCGTCGAGGCAAGGGCGGCGGCATGGCCGTTGCGGGCGGTGGCCTCGGTATGGTGGTGGTGGTCATCGCCCTGCTGCTGGGCGTTGACCCCAGCCAGCTCGGCGACATCGCCAACACGACGTCATCGAGCAGCACTTCAGACAGCCTGCTCACGAACTGCCAGACCGGCGCCGATGCCAACGCATCGGAGGACTGCCGCATCGTCGGATACGTAAACAGCATTCAGGCGTACTGGGAGGACGAGTTTGCTTCGGAGGGCGAGCGCTACACGGATGCGCCGACCATCCTGTTCAGCGGCGTCACCCAGACGGGCTGCGGCACCGCCTCGGCCAGCGTCGGGCCGTTCTACTGCCCGCCCGACAAGCAGGTCTACATCGACCTCGACTTCTTCGATGAGCTGGAAACGCGCTTCGGAGCGGAGGGCGGTCCCTTCGCGCAGGCCTACGTGCTCGCGCATGAGTACGGTCACCACGCCCAGGACCTTACCGGCATCCTCGGCCGCATCGGCAACGACCGCCAGGGCGCCGACAGCGCTGCTGTGCGCTCCGAGCTCCAGGCCGACTGCTACGCGGGCCTCTGGGCCGGCCACGCCGTCGACACGGGATTCCTGGAGGTGGTGACGGACGAGGAGATCGCGCAGGCCCTCAGCGCTGCCTCGGCGGTCGGCGACGACCGCATCCAGGCTTCGACGCAGGGGGCCGTGAACTCGGAGACCTGGACCCACGGCTCCTCTGCTCAGCGCCAGTCCTGGTTTCTGAAGGGCTATCACGCCGGTACGCTTGTGGCCTGCGATACGTTTAGCGGTCCACTATGAGGCGAGCGAACCCAAGAGCTGGCAAGTCTAGTGAGGTGGCCGCGGCTGCCGGGTGACATCCGGGCCCGCTCCGCCTCTCGGTCCCAGGCCGGCATGACGCAAAGGGAAGGCGCTTGACATCCTGGTTGACACTATTATGATGTCATTATGACATTAAAAAGACATCACCCAACGCAGGGCTCCCGCCCGACCGCCAACCGGCCGTCGTGGTGGTTGGCTCGTCTTGTGCCCGGTAGGCCCTGACCATGCGCATGGGAGGGCGGGGACACCCCGAACGCTCCAAGCCTCAGCGCCCGGCCTGGCCGACCTTCAAGCGGGCGGCCGGTCTGCTCTGGCCGCATCGTTGGGTGATGACGGCGTTTCTCGGCGCCATCACGACGGCGTCGCTCGTCGGCCTCGTGCCGCCGCTGCTGATCCGGCGCATCATCGACCACACGCTCCCGGCCAAGGACGGCGGCGAGCTCAACCTCGTCATCGCCGTCATGGCCGCCGTGATCATCGTGGGGGCGCTCAACGGCGTGCTCCAGTCGTGGCTGAGCAACTCGATCAGCCAGACCGTGATGTTCGAGCTGCGCGACCGCCTGTTCCGCCACCTCTCGTCCATGTCGCTGCGCTGGTTCACCTCCAACCGCACCGGCGATGCCCTCTCGCGCATCAACAACGATGTCGGCTCGATCCAGGGCGTGATCAGCAACACCCTCGGCGAGGTCGTCGGCAACCTGATCACGCTGGTCAGCACCCTCGTCCTCATGCTGGCGCTGGACTGGCGCCTGGCCCTGTTCTCGCTCATCTTCATCCCGATCTTCGTCGTGCCGGCCCGTCGCGTGGGCAACATCCAGCGCGGCCTCCAGAGCGAGACCCAGGCAGAGCTGGCCACGATGAACTCGCAGATGCAGGAGACGCTCTCGGTCAGCGGCATACTGCTGATGAAGACGTTCGGGCGCCAGGAAGACGAGGCCAGCCGCTTCCGCGAGGTCGCCGACCGCGTGCGCTGGCTTAACATCCGCCGTGCCCTCGTCGGGCGCTGGTTCATGATGGCGATGGGCCTGTTCGGGGCGTTGGCGCCGGCGGTCGTCTACTGGTACGGCGGCCATCGCGTCATGAACGATGAGGTCTCTCTCGGTACGGTCGTGGCCCTGGCGGGCTTCCTGCCGCGCCTGTTCGGGCCCACCGCGGCCCTGCTCAACGTCAACGTACAGGTCCTGAGCTCGCTCGCCCTGTTCGAGCGCATCTTCGACTACCTCGACCTCGAGCCCGACATCGCCGACAAGCCCGGCGCCCCGCCCCTGCGAGACGTCCGCGGCGCCGTCTCCCTGCACGACGTGAACTTCTCCTACGTCCCCGGCAAAGAGATTCTGCACGACGTCAGCGTTGAGGTGCCTCCGGGCGCTTTCGCCGCCTTCGTCGGGCCGACCGGCGCCGGCAAGACCACGATCGCCTACCTCGTACCGCGCTTCTACGACGTCGACTCCGGCCAGGTGCTGATCGACGGGCAGGACGTGCGCGACGTCACCCTGGAGTCGCTGGCGGGCGCGACGGCCATGGTGAACCAGGACCCCTTCCTGTTCCACACCTCGATCCGGGAGAACCTGCGCTACGCCCGCCCCGACGCCACGGACGAGCAGGTCGAAGCCGCCGCCCGCGCCGCCAACATCCACGACTTCATCGCCGGCCTCACGGACGGCTACGACACCGTGGTCGGCGAGCGCGGCTACCGCCTCTCCGGCGGCGAGAAGCAGCGCGTCGCCATCGCGCGAGCGCTGCTCAAGGACCCGGCCGTCCTGATCCTGGACGAGGCCACCTCCAGCGTCGACAGCGTTACGGAGCGCGCGATTCAAGAAGCCCTGGAGCGCGTCACCCAGGGCCGCACCGTGCTCGCCATCGCCCACCGACTCTCGACCGTACTGGCGGCCGACGTGGTCTTCGTGATCGAGAACGGGCGCGTCGTAGAGCAGGGTACGCACTCGGAGCTCGTCGCCCTCGGCGGCCACTACGCTCGCCTCTACGAGCACCAGCTCCTCGGCCCCATGCGCTTGGATTAGGATCGCTACTCGCGCCAGGCACCCGAACGTTTAACACCGTTCGTCCTGAGGCTTTCGAAGGATGCGAAGTTGTACAGGGATTCGAGGTGCCGGAGCCCCCAAGCCGTAGCCGGGGTCTCCTGACCTCGGCGGTCATCGAGAGTATGGCGTCTCAACGTCGTCGAGGCTCGGCGTCCGTGACGATGGGCGCTTGTTTTGAAGAGACGCAATCGGGCGCAAACCGCCGAGGTGTGGGCACCTCGGCTACGCCGAAATGAATTGCCCCGTCGAGCCGCCGCCGGCTCTCAAACCTCGCATACATTTACCGGCTGTTTACCGGCCATTAAGCCCTCGTTCACGGCCAGGACCTATCGTCGTAATCGACAAGACTCATCGAGCATCCGGCGCTAGGCCCCAGCGTCGCGCTCTTTACGGCTGGCGGACTACCCTCGTCCGCCAGCTTTCTTTTTGTCACCGCGCCATTAGCCTCGCCTGACCCGTGCCTTTGTCCTTCGGCTCGCGGCCTCGCATACTGCGAGCAACGCCCGTTGAACAGGAGTGCCCACTTGTCGCTACAAGACATCCTCGATAGCTCGCTCGCCACTGCCGGCCCCGCCGTCAAAGCCACCTTCGACCGCGATGAACGGCGGCTCAGCGCCGAGGAGTTGCGGGCGTTCTGGGCCGAGACGCGCCTGTTCGCCGTCGCGACGGCCGGGGCGAACGGTGCCCCGCACATCGCCCCCGTACACGTGGCGATGACGGATGACGGCAACCTGGAGATGGCGATCTTCGAAGATAGCGTTCGCCTGAAGGACCTGCGACGTGACCCGCGCATCGCGATTACGAGCTGGGCCGCGGACGGGCGTATCGCCATCGTCTACGGGCGGGCGACGGAGGTTCCGGATTCACGCCGGGAGGTCGGCCGCGACGCCGGGCGCTTCATCCGCAGCATGCGCATCGAGGTCGACCGCGCCTACGCCATGCGTCCCTCGCCTCGATAACAAGTCACGCCGGGTTTTCGCGCCCCTACACCTCGGCGAGATCGCCACAGTAGAACTGGAGCCCGAGGTACAGGCAGGCGACACCGCCGAGGAAGGGCACGAGGGCGTCGACGCCGGGGACGATGGCCGGCAGGCTGAGGCAGAACGGCGCGGCGGCCAGCAGGATCGTGGCGGCAATCAGGTTTCGCAGGCGGTTCATGACTTCTCCTTCCCTGACAACGCATGTCGGTCGGTGTGATTACGAAGGGGCCTCCCAGCGATGGGAGGCCCCTTTTACGCGGTGGCGACGCCTCGGCTCGTCGCCCTCCGTTGGTCCCGGTTAGCTGGCGTTGGCGCCGAGGATCTGGGCCACGATCATGTCCAGCGTCTCCTGGCCGGGCAGCTGAGGCATCTCCGCCTGCGGCAGGTCGTAGAGCATGTCGATGGCGCTGGTGACGTACTCACCGAAGATCGCCGGGGCGTGGGCACCTACGAGCACCTTGGGGTCGAGGTCGGCGACGCGCTTCACGCTCTGGTTGTACTTCACCGCATCCGCCATGTGGACCCAGGGGCTGAGGCCGAGCTGGAACATGTTGAAGCCCTGGCGCCACTCCTCCGGGTGATACACGGAGACGTCGTCGCTCGCGACCGTCGAGGGTGAGGCGAAGCAGTCGCCGCCCCAGTACACGCCGGTCTTGCTGTCGTAGAAGCCCCGCGTCGTCGGAGAGTCGTACACCGGCGGCCGGATCAGGGCGAACTCGCGGTCGCCGGCCTTGATGCTGTCGCCGTCCTCACGCCACTGCATGCGGGTCGGCGGCAGGCTGAGGTCGCCGGCCAGACGCTCGACCTGGAACCAGCTCGAAACCAGGGTGGCATTCGGGCAGAGGGCCATGACCTCTGGCAGATTGCCGACGTGGTCGTGGTCGTCGTGCGAGATCATTACCCACTTCACGTCCTTGGGGTCGACCAGGGAGAACACGTCGTCCAGCCACTGCTTGCGGTTGGCGACGGTGCCCGTGTCGATGATCGCCGGCTCCTGGCCGAGGACGACCAGCGAGTTGATGTAGACGAACATGGGGCCCTGGCCCTCGCCAGAGGTCGAGCGGATCATGTAGGTGTCGTCGGCTACCTTCAGCGGCGCGTGGTTGAACTGCGGCGCTCTCGGGGCGAAGGCGCTCACGTCGATGTCTGAGAGAGTCTCGGGGCGGGAAATCGTCATTGTCATTGCAGTGCTCCTTTTTGGTTGTGTTTCGTTAGTGTTTCCGGCTCCTTGCCGCCGGGCTTGCTAGAAGATTAGGAGCCGCCGGACTACCCCGTTCCTAATTCATGCTTAGCGAGTTCTGATACAATCCTTCCAGTTTTCCTAAGAACTTCTTAAGTGCCCAGACGGAGCCGGAATCGTGCGGCCGGCACCGGGAGTAACCCATAGAAACCTTCATCAGGAACTGCGTTCGAAATGCTGTCGATTGACGACCAGCAGCGCGCGCTCATTGAGTCAGGCGCCGCTGTCTCCCTGGGTACCCGAAGCGCCGATCTCGTGCCTAACGGCCTGCGTGCATGGGGCCCGCGCGTTTCACCCGACCGCCGGTCTATCGAAGTCTTCGTCGATCGCCCCAACTCACAGGCCTGCGTCGCGAACCTGCAGGACAACGGCCGCATCGCCTTGTGCTTCGTAGACATCGGCACGTTCAGAGCGCTGCAGCTCAAGGGCCGGTGTGTCGAGATCGGCGACCCGGGACCGGAGGACTGGGCCTGGATCGAACGTCATCGCACGGCCTTCACCGACGCGGCCGTGCGTATCGGCTTCCTTGCGGAACTGGTGCGCAACATGTGGTCGACTCAGGTGGTCAAGCTACGCTTCGTGGTCGAGGAGTTCTTCGATCAGACACCCGGTCCCAATGCGGGCAAGGAGATCCTGGAGTGAGCACATTCTCGGTACCTCTCCGAGACATCGAGGACTGTTTCCAGGGCATCGTGCCCTCGATTATCGCCACCTGTTCGGCGGAGGGCGTGCCCAACGTCACCGAGATTTCGGTTGTCCACCGTGTCGATGACGATCACGTCGCCCTCTCCCGCCAGTTCTTCAACAAAACCATCGCCAACCTCATGGGCAACCCGCGTGGCTGCCTCGACCTCGTCGAGCCGCAAACGGGACGTCAGTTCCGCCTCGACCTGGAGTTCGAGCGCACCGAGACGGACGGCCCGACATTCGAGCGCATGAGTGCGCGCCTGGAGGCCGTCGCGGCCCAGGAGGGCATGAGCAAGGTCTTCCGTCTCGCCGCTGCCGACGTCTGCCGCGTCCTGGAGTGCGTCCCCGTGCTCACCGACCGTACCATCGTGCCCTCGTCCCATCCGCCCATCGACCTCACGCAGGTCGACCTCATCTCCCGCCGTATCACGACGGCCTGCTCCGTGGACGACCTCCTTACGGCCTCCTTGCACGTTCTGGACGAGGGCTTCGGCTACAATCACTCCTTCATCATGTTCGTGGACGAGACCGGCGAGCGCCTCTACACGGTCGCCAGCCACGGCTACGAGGAGTCGGGCGTCGGTTCCGAGGTCTGTTTCGGCGACGGCATCCTCGGAGTCGCTGCCGAGCGCCGCACCACCGTCTCGCTCGCCAACGTCCAGAACGACCTCAACTACACGCGCGCCGTCCGAGCCGGCTTCGAGAGCGCCGGTGCGCCGCCCGCCGACATGGAGCAGACGATTGCACTGCCTGGGCTCTCGAACGTCGCCAGCCAGCACATAGTGCCGATCGAGGCACGGGATCACCTCCTCGGCCTCCTGTGCTTTGAGAGCGCGGCGCCAGGCCGCTTCCACTATGTCGACGACTTCGTTTTTCACCTAGCGGCGCGCGAGATCGGCCTGCAGCTCACGTTGCTGCGCGATGCGCCCGAAGAGCCCGCAATGCCGCCGCCCGAGGCCGTCGCCGCCTCCGCCGAGACGCCGTCGCAGGTGCGCTACTACGGTGAAGACCACAGCGTCTTCATCGACAACGAATACTTGATCAAGGGCGTCGCGGGCCGGGTGCTCTGGCGCCTTCTGCAGCAGTACGTCCAGGAGAAGCGCACCGACTTCACGAACAAGGAGCTGCGCCTGGACGCCACGCTGGAGTTGCCGGACATCAAGGACAACCTCGAAGCCCGCCTGGCCCTCCTTCGACGCCGTCTCGAGGACCGCTGCGAGTTCATCCGGCTCTCCAGCAGTGGCCGCGGCCGCATCCACCTCAACGTCGGCCGGGAGCTCCGCCTGCGCGAGGCGTAACCCGCCGCCTGCCGCCCGGTCGTCCGTCTTTCGAGCGACAGCGCCTCCCTACATCAAGGCTCGTTCCTCGCCCAAAAAGGGCAGGCATGAAATAAGTAGCCGTTGGCGTACGGAACCTCATGCACCCGTCAATCACGTGAGGCACCCGCACTTCGAATTGACGCAGGCGCCTTCGGGAGGGCATAGAGAAGGGGCCGTCCGGCAAGGACGACCCCTTCTGCTATCGAGCGTGACCTTGGCCTAAACAGTCGAGGGCTCAGCCCCCGTCATCTGCGCCAGCATCATTTCGAGCGCAGCCTGGTTCGGGCCCACGAAGGGCTCGGCGCGGGAAGCGTCGACCAGTGCGTCAAGCAGCGTGTCCGTCATCGACTGGGCCGGCGGGAGGTGTGAGCTCAGCACCATCGCCGGTTCCATCTGGCGAATCGTGTTGAGCTCCGCGGCGAACTTCCCCTCGTCCACCTTGTGCAGCCACGGCGAGTCCACTGTAGTCCAGGCGATTTGGCCCTGGTGCAAGACGTCGGGTGCCATGTCGTTCGCGTTCTCGGCCGGATCGCTCATCAGAGCGCCGAAGCAATCGGAGCTGAAGAGCACGCGCGATTTGCTGTCGAACAGGCCCATGGTCGCTGGGTTGTCGAAGGTCGGCGGCTTCACGCCCGTAAGCTGCCGGTCGCCCACGTCCAGGCTCTCGCCGGGGTTAAGGAGGTAAAGGCGGTCCATCGGGAGTGGAGCGAACAGGCTGAGGATGCCGACGCTGAGAAACGTCGTCGCCACCTTCAGGTTGGGCGCGCGCTCCAGGATCGCCTGCAGGCTGCCGATGTGGTCCGGGTCAGGGTGCGTGAGCCACAGCCAGCGCAAGTCCTCGGGATCGATGGCGTTTTCGAGCTGGCTCATGAACGCCTCGTGGTCCATGTGGAGGCCCGTGTCGATCAGCACAGGCTCCTTTGCCCGGATCAGGAAGGCGTTAACGGGCAGGATACCAAAGCCCGGGACTGGGAAGTAGGACGGCAGAATTTCGGTGTCGGTGGCGACGCGCCTTGTCGGTTCCATTTGCGTTTCTCCTTGCTTTCGCAACTAACATGCCGGGTAATTCGAAGGGCGAAATGCGCTGCGTGCGCGCTTTCATCTCATGCGCCACCCACCTTCTCGCGGTCGAGGTGGCTGATGACGATCTGGCTGGCCAGTGCCGCGGCGGCCTCACTCGTGAAGCCGGCGTGGTTGAAGGCGAGCCAGGTGTAGAAGTCGGCCATCGCGACGGTCAGACCCACGCCTTGCTCGGATGGTGCCAGCGGCGCCGTTGCCTCGATGCACAGGGAACGCATGTAGGCCTGGCCGCGCTCCATGAATTCTTGGAGCACGGGCAGATGTGGCGCCTCCGCCAGCCCGACTTCGTAGGGCCGCTGGGCAGCCTCGTAGTGGGCATAGAGGGCGGCGAATAGGGCCTCGATTCGGGTGCCGCCTTCGAGGTCCGCAAACACCTCCGGCGTGGGCGGCGGCATCAGCTCCATGGTGCGGCCGCCGCAGGCTGGGATCAGGTCATCGACCGAGGGGAAGTGGCGGTACACAGTGCCAAGAGAGACACCTGCTCGGGCTGCGATGTCCTGCATGCTCGTGGCCAGGGCGCCCTTCTCGTTGTGCAGCGCCATCGTGGCCTCGACGATGCGGTCTCGCGTCTCCTCGATGCTGGCGGTTCTACGTTCCATGGAGTACTTGCGGGGCATTGGCCTCTCCATAATTAATTGAATGAAGAAAGACTACAATCAATTAATTAGGCCGTCAACACCCTGGGCGAGGAATTTCGAAAATAGAAGGCCGTTTATGGCGGTCCGGGCGGCGCGTCGCGAAAGAAGAAAGACCGTCTGCGATTGGTGAAGATGCAGCAGTGTTCGGCACGATTGGGACTGCCACGGCGGTTTCCTCTGCCGTCGGGCTTCGCAATGACCCGGGGGAATGTCGACGGTACGGCGCGAGGCATATGGCTGGCTAGGTCTTCGCCACGTGTCACACGGCTTGCAGGTGGGTGAGGTTGGCTATGAGGTCATTGCGAGCGGAGCGAAGCAATCTCGCATCGTGCACGGGCCGTCGGTGACGTTGTTGGCCTGCCGGCGTCGTTCCGAGGCCACGAAGCGCCGCCCGGCTGCCGTTACGGGCATCGACGCATAGCTGAGTGCCGTGCTTCTGAGGTCTTACGCGCCGGTGTGCTCGTGGCGCACGATGGCAGCGCCGGCGGCCAGTGCGCGCATCTTGCCCACCGCCGCGGCGCGGGAACGCGGCACCAGGCCGCAGTCCGTGCACGGGAACAGGTGCTCTGGCGAGACGTAAGGCATGGCGGCCCGAATGCGCGCCGCGACCACCTCAGGCGCTTCCACGTCCTCCGTGCCCACGTCGATAACGCCCACGAGCACGTCCTTACCCGAGAGGGCGGCGAGCACGGCGAGATCGACGCCCGACGCGGCGCACTCGACTGAGACCTGGTCCACGCTCGATTGCGCCAGCAACGGCAGGGTGATGCCGTAGTGGCCCCACTCCGTGTTCTGCGTCTTCCACTTCAGCACGCCTTCGACGCCGTAGCCGTAGCAGATGTGCACACACTTTTTCACGGTGACGCCGCGCATCGCCCGCTCCAGCACCTCGATGCCCCACTCTTCCACCTTATCCGTATAGATGTTGAACGTGGGCTCGTCGAACTGGATCACGTCGGCGCCGGCCGCCTGTAGCGCCAGGGCCTCTTCGTTGATCATCTCCGCGAAGAGCAGCGCCATCTCCTTCTCGCCCAGACCGTAGTGCTCATCGAGCGTGCTGTCCCACGCCGTCATGGGGCCTGGGAGCGTGACCTTGAGCGTCTTATCGGTACGAGCGCGGGCGTATCGGACGGCTTCCAGGAACACCGGTGTCGGGTGCGTGACCTCGCCGGTGATCCGCGGTACCTGCGCCGATTCGCCGTAGCGTGCGCCGCGATAGCCCACGCGCTGCCCCAGCTTCGACGTGTCGATGTTCGTCAGGCCCTCCAGGAAGCCCCAGATGTAGTGCCGCCGCCGCATCTCGCCGTCGCAGACGACGTCGAGGCCCGCTTCTTCCTGGTCCAAGATGGCGAGGCGAACGGCGTCGTCCTGCGCCTCGTGCAGCTCGTCGCCCTGCAGCCGCCAGGGCGCACGCAGGGGTGAGTTCGGATCGGAGAGCCAGGAGGGCTTCGGGAGGCTGCCGACGATGGTGGTCTCAAGCATGACCGTGAGTCTAGCCGAGTTGTCAGTTGTCAGTCACGAGGTGCGGCAGTAACTCGAGCGCAGCTATGTGCCTGGGGACCACTACGGAGAAGTTGCGGCGGTCGATGGTTGCGACCTTGGGTTCCTCAAGTCGCTCACAGAGCGCGATCACGGCGGCATCGACGAATCCGAGCTTCAGGCTTTCGTACTGCACTTCGATTTCAGCGGCGCGGACCAGATCTGCCTCTGTTGTCGGTTCGAGGAGATAGGCGCCGGCTTCGATGTCGGCCGCGAAAGTCCGCCAGACTCGCACGTCCATCCGTTTCCGCACCCAGTAGTTGAGCTCAGCCAGCGTTGCCGCAGGTACGACGAGGGCTTCCCTCGTCGTGTTCACAAGCTGCACGCAGGCTTCGTGATATCGGTCTTCGGCGTTAAGCAGTGCGAGGCTGACACCTGTATCGAGAACGAGCGCCATTTATTCGTCGTCGTCGTCGGGGTCAGTCCGGTACGGGGCGTCTTCATCGTCGACGGACATCTGCGAGAGGTCTGGCCCGCCCCGTCCGATGCCGAAGCTCGGCTTGTGCGCCGAACGCACTTCGGCGGCGTACTCAGCCACGGCTTCGCGCAGGACCAGCGTCAAGGACACGCCCCGGCGCTTTGCCTCGTACTCCAGGGTCGCCAGGTCATCGGGGTCAGCCGATACGGTAGTGCGCTTCATCATGCATCAGATGCTAGCATCACGCATCACATCCTGTCACGTCACTGACGGGTGAAAAGTCTTCCAGCCGAGCTCAACCTAATGACTGACGAGCAACCACAACTGACGACTGGAAACTGAGAACGACCAACCCTTCACGCGCGAATCTCTGGTGCGGGCGCGTGCGGCCTCTGTACTCTTTCAGTCTCGTTTCTGTCGTGTTCTTGCCGGTGCGATCGGCACTTTACGCCACCTTCCTGCCCTGTTGCAGTATCGTGTGCGCTTTCTTTACTACCAAAGTTCGTCCTGTTTCTGTCGGCTTTCCGTCCTGTTTGAGAGGCGTATTATCGGGGCATCACGTCAGGAGGCACGCCATGAACGCCGAGACGCAGATCTCCTCCGAAGCCTTCCACGAGCGCATGCACGCCAACCACATGTACGGCCTGTGGGAGCTCGCCAGCGAGATGACGGCCCACCCACAGCCGAAGATGATCGCCTACCAGTGGAAGTGGTCCCTGTTCGAGTCGATCATCCAGCAGTCCGGCGAAGTCGTGCCGATCGGCGACGAGCGGCGCGCCCTCCAGCTCTTCAACCCCGGCCTCGAAGGCAAGTGGGCGACCACGAACAGCCTCCTTGGCGCCATCCAGATGCTGCTGCCCGGCGAGACCGCCCGCGCGCACCGTCATACGCCCGTGGCGATCCGGTTCATCATCGAGGGCACCGGCGCCTACACGGCCGTCGACGGGGAGCGCGTCTACATGAAGCCCGGCGACCTCATCCTGACGCCGAGCTGGACCTGGCACGACCACGGCAACGAGACGGACGAGCGCGTCGTCTGGTTCGACGGCCTCGACATGCCGCTGATCAAGTCGCTGGAGTCGGTCTTCTTCCAGCTCTACGACACGCCTCAGGTGCCCTTGACGAAGCCCCATAACGACTCCGAAAAGCTGCACGGCCACGCCAGCCTCTCGCCCACGTGGGTCCACGAGAAGCCGCTCTCCTCGCCGCTCCTCATCTATTCCTGGGAGAACGCCTACGCGGCCCTCATGGCCATGCAGGACCACGACGGCGACCCGCACGAAGGCATTCGCCTGGAGTACACGCATCCGCAGACGGGCGGCCCGGTTCTGCCCACGATGGCCTGCTACGTCCAGCTAATCCGGGCGGGCGAGAAGCTGCAGGCGAAGCGGGAGACCGGCAGCGCCGTCTACTACGTCGAGCGCGGGCAGGGCGAGACGATAATCGACGGCGTGCGCTTCCAGTGGGGCAAGGGCGACGTCATCGTCATGCCCTCCTGGGCCCTGCGGGAGCACCACAACACGTCATCGAGTGAGGACGCCATCCTGTTCTCGATCTCCGATTCGCCGGTGCTAGAGAAGCTGGGCCTCCACCGCACCGAGCCCTACGAAGACAACGGCGGCCACCAGTCAGTCGAGAGCACCTTCACGCCCGAGAGCGTCTAACCGCACATGCAAGATCACGCCGACGCGGTGAGCCTGCTGACGGCGTATGCGTCCCAGGACGCCTACCAGCAGACCCTGCGCCGAGATTACCTGGAGCTCCTCACGGCACATGCCGATGGCACGCGCCGTGAGTGCCGCCCCGATCACCTGACGGCGAGCGGTCTGGTGATCGACCCCGAGAACGAGCGGGTTCTGCTCGGTCTGCACGCGAAGGCAAAGCTATGGCTGCAGATGGGCGGCCACATCGAGGACTGGCGACGGGACGCTCGAGGCTGCGGCGATGCGGGAGGCGACGGAGGAGAGCGGCATCGCCGGCCTGACGCCTGTGGTCCGAGACGCCGCTGGCGCTCGACCGCCATCCGGCGCCCTGCGCACCGGACGCCCGATATCACCTCGACGTCCAGTTCCTCGTCATTGCGCCGCCCGGAGCCGTGCCGGTAGTCAGTCCCGGAGCAGCTCGACTTGCGCTGGTGCCCCTACGACGATCTGCCCGAGCCAACGGACGATGCCGTGAGGCGCCTGGTCGCGGCTGCTCGTGAGGCGCTCGAAGGAACCACCGCTTCTTGACAATAGTTGCGCAATTATGAAATTATTGCGTCATTCGTTACTAAACAGGAGGCGCAATGAGCGAATCGACACCGCGTCCAACTCTCGGATCAGCCCTGGCGTGCAAGGACCCCGAAGCCGAGCTCGAGTGGTTGGAGAAGGCGTTCGGCTTCGAGCCATCGATGATCATCACGGATGACAGCGGCAAAATCGTGCACTCGGAGATGCATTTCGGCTCCGGCTACATCATGGTCGGCGACGAGTGGGCGGAGAACGTGAAGTCACCCAGCTCGGTCGGTGGCGCCAACACCCAGAACATCCACATCCAGATCGACACGGACGTCGACGCCCACTGCGAGCAGGCGAGGTTGGCCGGTGCAACGATCGTGCAGGAGCCCGAGACCCAGTTCTACGGTGATCGCACCTACAGGGCGCTGGACCCTGAGGGGCACATGTGGACCATCGGCCAGACCGTGAAGGTGATGACGCCGGCGGAGTGGGACGTGGCCAGCGGCGGCCTGAAGACGACGATCCCGAGTTGAGCAACGCCGCCCCCGATATCGACCGTACGCTGGCGGCGCTCGCGGACCCGTACCGGCGAAGGACGATCGACCTCCTGCGAGAAGGCCCACGGCGGTCCAGCGACCTTGCGCGGGCGCTGGACGTCACACCGCCTGCGATGAGCCGCCACCTGCGGGTGCTGCGCCAGTCCGGCCTCGTGCAGGAGGAACACCCTGAGTTCGATGCCCGCGTGCGCATCTATTCGCTGCGACCCGGCGCCATCCATGAGTTGCGACAGTGGCTGGACCAGGTCGAGGCGATGTGGGCGCAGCAGCTCTCCGCGTTCAAAGCGCATCTTGAACAGGCATCCGAGTCTCCCTCTCCGCCGGCGGGGAGGGGGTTGGGGGAGGGGTAGGTGACATCGAAGCTGCTCGTGGCCTTGCGCGTCCCGGCGACGCCCCTGCGCACCTTCGAGGCGTTTGTCCACGAAATCGGCGATTGGTGGCAGCCCAACATGCTGTTCGATTTCACGGTAGGCAAGCATGGCAGGCTCTCGTTCGAGCCCGGTGAGTCAGGACGTCTGATCGAGACTTACGAGGATGGCAGCGAGTTCGAGATCGGGCGGATAACGACGTGGCAGCCACCCGATGCGCTCTCCTTCACGTGGCGCCAGGCCAGCTTTGGGCCGGGGATGGTCACGGAAGTGCATGTGCGCTTCGAACCCGTGGGGGAAGAGACGCGCGTGACCGTCGAGCACACTGGTTGGGACTCGGTACCGCAGGAGCACGCCGCCCGGCACGGCTTCCCCCTCGGCGCGATCCAGACGCGGCATGCGGAGTGGTGGCAGATACTGCTTGGCCGGCTACGGGCGAAGGTGACGAACACCGAATCGCGGACGTAGCCGATGCTTCCCTGCCTCGGCGTCAGGCGCATGAGGTGACCGCTGGATTCACGAGAGGGTTGAGGAGCGTATCGACCCCGCCCGGGGACTTAACGTTATTCAACAGGCTCGAGACGAGTGGTCCCGGTAGTCGCGGGTTCATCGCGGGTCACGCGAGGCAACGTTCTGGTCATCGAATGCTCGACGTCGAGGCTGGAAAGCCTCGCCTACGCTGATACGCAAGTTGAAGCGTCGAAGGCAGCCTTGTAGGTAGAAAGATTGAAGGTAGGCAACCATGAAGCTCACGGCCCAAACACTGATTGCGGTACGGGACGTCGAGGCGAGCAGCCGGTGGTACCAGGCGCTGCTAGGCGTCAGGAGCGGGCACGGCGGGCCGGACTACGAGCGCCTGGTTGGGCCAGATGGCGACTTTTTCATGCAGCTTCACGCCTGGGACGTTGAGGACCACCCGAACCTGCGCGATGCGCACTCGGCGCCGGTGGGACATGGTGTGCTGCTGTGGTTTCGTGTCGACGACTTCGAGGCGGTTGTGGCGAACGCGCGAGACCTCGGCGCGCCGGTGGTGCAGGACGTATTCGTGAATGACAACGCGATGCAACGCGAGATTTGGATACAAGACCCCGACGGCTACGTTGTAGTAATTGCGGGTGTGGAAGGAACCACCCGGTAGCAGTCCGACGTAGATTCAGTCGTGGGCCGATCACTAGCGCCAGCGCGCCGTTTGTAAGCCTATCGACAGGTCTTTATGTTCAGACCCCGTGCTACACTTATTTGCACTAACCGCATCGACCACGGATGGTATAGATGACCGATCTCCTCATTAGCTGGCCAGGCGGCAGCCTCGAATCTGCGCTCCGCCTCGGTGCAATCATCCTTATCTCTTATGCCCTCGTACTCTGGCTCAGCGCCGTCGTATGGGTGTATCGAGACGTGCGAAACCGCACTGGAGACCAGGTGTCGCAGCTCGTTGCGGTCGTCCTGGTGGCCGTGTTCAACGTGCCGGGCCTCGTGGTCTATCTCGTGATCCGGCCCCAGACCACCCTCGCGGACGCCTACGAGCGCTCCCTGGAAGCCGAGGCGATCCTGCACGAGCTGCAGCTCACGGCTTCGTCCTGCCAGAGCTGCAAGCGCCCCATCGATGACGACTTCAACGTGTGCCCGCACTGCCGTGTGGTACTGCGAGAACCCTGCCGAACCTGCAGCCGCCTCGTGCGCACGAGCTGGGCCACGTGCCCGTATTGCGCCACGGAACGCCAGCCGACTCGCCAGCAGCCGATGCCGCCGCCGCAGTCCGGACAGCGCATGCAGCCGCCGCGTCGTGCTGCCCAGCCGCGTCGACAGGCGCAAGCCGAACCGGCCGCCGTGGCCACGAACGGCGATACACTGCCGCGCCGCCCAGCGCCCGCATCGCAGCAGATCGACTCTTAGTCGGTAGTCCTCAGTTCTTAGTCTTTAGTTCTTAGTTTCAGCGGCGTGGCGCGCATTGGCAGCCGGCGATTACTGTTCGTCGCGCTTCGGTCTGACCATGGCCGTCTGTTGTCAGTGCTCTGCGGTTGTCACCCTGACGTAGGAAGGGTCTAGGCGCTCAGCAAGGCCGCTGTGAAATTGCCGGGCTGCTGCGTCGTTGTCGGCTGCGTGGAGTTGGTGTGGCTGGATTCTTCGCTGTCGCTCAGAATGACAAAAAGTGCACGTGGCGGGCGCATATTGGCCCGGGATAGTCGCAGCGAGATTCAGGAACTAAGAACCGAAGACCGAGGACTGAGAACCAACGACTCGCCTAGCCTTCGAGCTTCTTGAGCACGCCCGCGAAGTCCAGGCGAGGTTCCAGGAGCGTGAAGGCTGCGTTCGCCTTTGCCTCGCCTCGGAAGCGGCTCGTGGACCAGACCTTGCTCAGGGAGGCGACGGTGGCGGGCGTGTCCTTCGCAGATAGCAACAGCGTCGTGTTGCCGTGGTGGGCGCGGTCGATGATGTAGGGGCTGGGGTCCTTGCCGCCGGTGATCACCAGACAGGCCGCCTCGGTCTCGATGGCGGAGAGGTGGAGGTCGGTCTTGTTGAAGGGCGCCAGGATCGCCTTGTGGGCGTAGCGGCGGAAGAGCGGCCGGGCCGGGTCTGCGTAGACGGGGCCGATGAGCACGTCCTCGACGACCTCGTTCTCCGTTCTCGGCGGCGTACAGGACGGTCGCCCCGAGGGCCTCGCCGATCTCGGAGACGCTGGGCGCCCCGAGCGTCACGTCTTCCGGGATGAGCGCGAGGGGGCGAAGGCCGCCGTTCGTGAGGTCACGCGCCACGGCCTCGATCGCTTCGGGGTCGACCGCGATGGCGATCGTGCCGACGAGGCGATCGCCGAGCGAGGTCGCCAGGGCCTTGTCGGCATCGGTGGGTACGCCTCGGACGGCGATGAGGGCCGGGAGACCGGCTGCGGGCGTCGAAGCGGCGTCCATTTCAACGAGGACGACCTCGCCGGTAGCGGCGATCGGGGCCTGGGCGATGGGCTGGCCGCTCGATGTCACGAAGAGGTATTCGGAGAACGTCTCGGCGTCCGCGAGGGCTGCGGGACCGGTACCAGCGCGCTCGATGCGCACTCGATGCCCGTCGCGCACGAAGCCCTGTGCGAGGGCAACGACGACGGTGCTCTTACCGGAGCCGGGCTGACCGGAGACGATCTGCAGCGTTGGCATCGAGGCGAGTATAGACAACTTCGCGTCGTTAGAGCGAGACGGTTGGGTGGAAATCCCGCCATGCCCGAGAACGGGCGTCGATTGCGTACGTTGCTGGACTCAGGGCGGCTTTCACGGCACCCTGAGGGCGATGAACAGCGTCGAAGAAGTGGTTGAGCGCGCGTTGGCGGTACTGGCAGAGCGACCGTGCGCGCTGGTGACAGACGTCGACGGCACCCTGAGCCGCATCGTGTCCAGACCGGAGGACGCGCGTGTGAGCGAGGTCGTGCGGTCTGCGCTGAGACGCATCGTGCCGTGTGTCGACCTGGCGGCCGTAGTCACGGGGCGCGAGAGCGACGTCGCGCGGCGCATGGTCGGCGTCGAGTGCCTGACCTACGTCGGCAGCTACGCCCTCAGCGAGGCGAACCTGCTGGAAGAAGCCTCAGAGGCCATCGACGAGGCTAAGGCGAAGGTTGAGCCGTACTTGGGGCGACTGCCCGGCGTGACGCTGGAGACGAAGGACGTGAGCTTCGCGCTGCACTACCGCAACAGCCCGGACCAGGTAGCGATGCGGTTGCGCCTGCTCGCGCTGCTGGAGCCGATCGCGACGGCTTCGAGTGCCAAGCTGCTCGAGGGCAAGCTCGTGGTCGAAGTCGCGCCCATGGCCCTGCCGGACAAAGGGACGGCGTACACACTGCTCATGCGCGATGAGAGCATCCGGGGTTCCCTCTTCGTCGGCGACGACATTGCAGACACCACGATCTTCCGCGAGATCAGGCATCGGCGCACGCAGGGACTACCGGGCCTCGCGATCGGTGTTGTGGACACGGAAACGCCCGCTGCCGTGATCGAGACGACGGATGTCCAGCTGCCGGGCGTCGACGGCGTCGAGGCGTTTCTGACGGCGCTCGCCGAGAACCTCGAGAAGCACCAGCCGTAGCCGAGGCTTTCCTGCCTCGGTGTCATGCGCGTGGCAGGCCTTTGAACGAATGCAGGCGAGGTTGGAAAACCTTCGCTTACGCAGGTGAGAGCTAGGGAAACAGCACCGGCTGGACGCCGCCGCTGCCGTTGGAGCCGTTACCGGAACCGTTGCGCTTGACGGCGGCCTTGGAGCGGGGACGACGCTGGCCCGGGGCGTCCACGCGGGCCGGGAAGCCGCCGTCTGCCACCTTGATCACGAGGCCATCGCCGGCGCCGACGGCGGAGATGCTGCTGACGACGTGACCGCCCTTGTGCACCACGGCGTAACCGCGGTCGAGGGTGGCCTGGGGATTGAGGGCGTCGAGCTGGGCGATGGAGCGTCGCAGGTGGTCCTTGCGCTGCCGGTCGACGCTCTCCACCGCGCGCAGGGTGCGTCGCGCCATGTCGTCGATGCGCTGTCGCAGGCGGTCGACGTCCACGGTCGAGCGCTGCGCCCGCGCTAGGGCAACCTCGACACCGCCGCGCTGGCGGTCGAGGCGCTGCTGGAGGACGTTGACGCCGTACGCAGCGACGCTCTGGAGCCGGGCACGGAACTGCTGCGAGTCCGGCACGACCAGCTCGGCGGCGGCGGAGGGCGTCGGAGCGCGCAGGTCGGCGACGTAGTCGCAGATCGTGAAGTCGGTCTCGTGGCCGACGGCGGAGACAACCGGTATGAGCGAGCCGAAGACGGCTCGCGCCACGACTTCCTCATTGAAGGTCCAGAGCTCTTCGATGGAGCCGCCACCGCGGGCGACGATGATCACGTCGATGTCGCCTTCGAGGTTCAGGGTCTCGATGGCGCCAACGACGCCGTATTGCGCGTCCGGGCCCTGCACGGGCGTTGGCGCCAGCACGACCTCGGCCATGGGCCAGCGACGGGTGAGAACGTTGCAGATGTCGTGGAAGACGGCGCCGGCGGGCGAGGTGACGACACCGATGCGTCTGGGGAACTGTGGTAGGGGGCGCTTGCGGTCGGCCGCGAACAGGCCCTCTTCTTCAAGCTGAAGCTTCAGGCGTTCGAACTGGGCCTGGCGCAGGCCGACGCCCTCCGGCTGCACGAAGTCGACGATGATTTGCAGCTCACCACGCGCCTCGTAGATGGACAGACGCCCGTGGACGATGACCTGGGCGCCGTGCTCCAGGTGTTGGACAAAGATGCGGTTCTGGCGAGGGTTAGTGCCCCGGAAAAGCACGCCTCGAAGCTGGCCGGCTGCGTCCTTAAGCGTGAAATACGTGTGACCTGAGGGTTGCGTGCGAGGCCCGGAGACCTCGCCGGAGATCCAGACGTCGGCGAGCAGGAAGTCCGTCTCGAGGAGCTCGCGGAGGTAGGAGAGGGCCTGGGATACGCTGAGGACTTGCATGGCTTGTCAGCAGTATAAGGGCCCATTGGGGGCGCCGAAATTTCGCGAGCGTTTGTAATATGGAATTGTATAAGTGCTTGACTTGTTGTGCTATTATTGCCTCGCTGTGGCGGATCAAGGTCGCGTTCTGTTGACCAGCAGCATAATTGGAGTCAACCTTTTGCCCCGCCGGCTCCACTTGCGCTGTCCGCAGTCCTGGTTCAACAGAGCGAGGTAACGGTTCTCCTCCTCTAACGGCCTCCGCCACAGCGCTCTTCTCTCACCGTTCACACCTCGTCCCCCGTCGGGTTTTGCTGTACCGGCCACTCCGCGTGCTGGCGCAGCTTCAGTCATGTCATGCAGAGGCACCGCCGAAGCATCCGCAGGTTCCCGAGTTCTAACGGTGTCATCGTCCCGCGATTTCGGGGTGGTGACGTGTGATACGCCGCTTCGTCGGACACTGACGGCCTGTGGATGCTTCGCCGGGCTCAGCATGACATGACGGCTAGAGGGGGCGGACAGAGGCGCTATCGTCCGTCTGCCCGTCTTCCCGCTACTTGTTCGCGGGGCCAAACTCCGGGACCGGGGCGTCGCCGACCAGGAAGTTGTCGATGAGGACCTCATCGGTCTCTGTATCGAGGACGGCGTAGGAGAGGCGGCGGCCGTTCGAGTGGTCGCGGGCCTCGCCGGTGGAGCCTGGGTTGATCACGAGGGCGCGACCGACGCGCTCGACCATCTGCGTGTGCGTGTGGCCGAGGATCACGTAGTCGGCCTCGATCTGCGAGAGGCGCGCCAGCTCGGGTGACTTCGGGAAGACGTACTGGGTGAATGGCTCCAGGGGGCTGGCGTGGGTCATGACCAGCTTCTTGCCGCCGCCAACGTCCACCTCGATGCTCAGGGGCTGCTCCGCGACCCAGGCGACCTTGCCCTGTTCGACGGTCGCGGCTTCGCGGGCACGCACGCCTCGCGGGTCCAGCAGCACGTTCTCGTGGTTGCCGAGGACGTAGCGGGCGCCGTAGGACTGCAGCAGGCCGATGACCTCGTTACTGAAGCGGTACTCGTAGAAGGCGTCGCCGGCACACAGCAGCTCGTCGACGTCGCCCATGCGCGCGACGGCGAGCTCGAGGGCGGCGGCGTTGCAGTGAATATCGGAGACAATGCCGAGTCGCATTGGGGCAAGGCTACCACGAGACGCGTAGAGGCCGGGCGCTAAGCCCGGCCTCCTGGGGTGTCAGTGTGAATTCGGGGCTACTTGCCAGTGTTGACGTACTGGATGCAGTCGCCCTGGTTCTTGAAGGTGTGCCGTAGGCGTGTTGAACGCCGCCCAGCCGCCGTTCTTGCAGTCGTTCTTCGAGGTAGGCGGGCCAACCAGTGGATCGCTCGCCGTGACCTGCAGAGCAACTGTCCCATAGGGAGTCCAGCCAGTGTCCGCCCGCAAGATGCCGACACCTGCGGCACCACCGTCAGCGTACCGACCAGCAGTCTCCGTATTCCAGAATGCACCATCAGTGTCATTGTCACTACCAATCGCTACCGGTTGGCTCTCCGGAACCGCTACGTTTAGCGAGTTGTAGGGACCAGTCGTTCCTATGGGCTCTGACCCGTACGACTGAGTGTTGAACGCGATACTTACGATGATGTCGTCGGGCAACACCGCGCCTGCGCTGCTAAGGTCGAATGTCGCGTTGAAAGCGAGACCATGATTGCAGTTGCCTTCTGAATCAGTCCAACCGGTCGCGTCACAGCCGTCTGGCTCCGGGCGCCACGGCACCTCGATGTTTTGTGTGACGGATGCTAACAACTCGTCTGGTACGCCGTCTCCGTCGAGGTGTCCGCTGTACACGTTCAGGGTGATCGGATGGGACCAATGCGTACTATCTGCCGAGTAACGGACGTCACCAGTGTAGTCAGAGTAGAGGGCCCAATCACTCATTGTGACGGTCACGCTGTCGAGAATTCGGGATGTTCCGCCGAGGTGGATGTAGTCTCCGAACTCGTTCGTCTGCTGAGCCTGGAAGGGCTGGCTGGGGTAGTTAGTAGGGGGCGACACGCTTGGGAGCGAATCGTAGACAACTGAACTGCTGGCGAGCGCGACACTTGCTAGTAGCAGACCGGTTAGGGCCAGCAATGTGGAGCCGAGTAGCTTTCGTGAGCTAATCATCAGAATCCTTTCCGTGTGACATACGCGCAGATTTATGCAGGGCGCGACACTATGGCGCCCTTCCATGCCTCCTTCGGTCTAACCAGCGGGGTTTCGCTGGCTACCCCGCAGAACGCATGCGCAGCCAACGTTAATGATTAACAAGTTCAAGAGTATAAACGTTACGCCCCAGTGATCAACGATTCAGTCAAGATTCTTATTGTTCATCTTGACGTTAGCTTCTGAAGAATATTTTGAGCAGAGCGTTATTGGTTAGCCCACGAGATTGGGCGACGTGGGCGTACTGCCCGTGAGTGTAGGAAGGTGGTGCCATCCCATGGGCGTCGCGTCGTCAGGCGCTATATAGCTCCTCGTTGCGCCCATATGTTGGGGAATGAGCTGAGGTCGCCAAGCTTTGTGGCGACCTCGGCGAAGAGCCGGATCTCTCAGAGGGCCTTGCCGAGCGCGGTTCGCGTGCGGCTCTCGATCGGGCGGTTCCGGTCGCGGCGGAGGTTGCTCAAAACCCAACAGAGCATTTCGGTCCGACGTTGGGAGCTATTCGACCGTCACGACCTTCGCGAGGTTGCGTGGCTGGTCCACGTCGCAGCCGCGCAGGAGGGCGATGTGGTAGGCGATGTACTGCAGCGGGATCGCCGTGAGCAGGGGCTGCAGCAGGGCCGGGGCGTCCGGCACGTAGATCACGTCGTGGGCCACGCCTTCGAGGGCCGTGTCGCCTTCGGTGGCGATGGCGAGGACGATGCCTTCGCGCGCCCGCACCTCTTCGATGTTGCTGAACATCTTCGCGTAGTGCTGGTCCCGCGTTGCGATGGCGATGACGGGCATGTTGGCGTCGATGAGGGCGATGGGGCCGTGCTTCATCTCGCCGGCGGCGTAGCCCTCGGCGTGGATGTAGCTGACTTCCTTGAGCTTGAGGGCGCCCTCCATGGCGACGGTGTACTGCAGGCCGCGGCCGAGGAAGAGGAAGTGCTCCTTGTCGCAGAAGTGCTGAGCGATGCGGATGGCGGCCTCTTCGGACTTCAGGGCGTCGCCGACGAGCTGCGGCATGCGCGAGAGGTCCTGCAGGGCGGCATCGAGCTTCTCGCCGGTGAGGAAGCCGCGGCGCTGGCCGAGGTGGCAGGCGAGCAGGTAGAGCGCCGTCAGCGAGCCGAGGAAGGTCTTGGTGGAAGCGACCGCGATCTCGGGGCCGCAGCGCATGTACACGGTACCTTCAGCGACGCGAGTCGCCTGTGAGCCGGGAGTGTTGCAGACGGCGATGACCTTGGCGCCGTGGCGGTGCGCCTCGTGCATCGCCGCGAGCGTGTCGACGGTCTCACCGGACTGGGTCAGCGTGATGACGAGAGTCGAGGCGTCGAGCACGGCGCCGCGGTAGCGGTACTCGGAGGCGTTGTCGACTTCCGCCGGAAGGCCGGCGAGCTGCTCGATGTAGGCGCGGCCGATCTGGGCGCCGTGGAAGCTGGTGCCCATGCCGAGAAGAACGACGCGCTTGAAGCTGGCGATGTCGGCGTCGGAGAGATGGAGGTCGGGCAGTACGACGCCGGGCGGGTCGAACTCGAGGGCGCCGCGCATCGTGTCGAGTACCGCTTCGGGCTGCTCGGCGATCTCCTTCGCCATGAAGTCGGCGTAGGCGCCTTTGCCGGCGACGTAGGAGCCGGCGTCGAGCGTCTGGGGCTGCTTGTCGAGGATCGTGCCGTCGAGGCGGCTGAAGACGGCGCCATCGCGCGTGACGACGGCCATCTCGCCGTCGTCGAGGAAGGAGACGTGCGGGGTGTGGCCGATTACGGCGGGCAGGTCGCTTGCCACGAACATCTCGCCGTCGCCGTGGCCGATGACGACGCCGCCGGCGTTGGCGACACGGGCGGCGATGATCACGCCGGGCTCCTGCTTGCGCATGGCGAGCACGGCAGCGGCGCCTTCGATGCGCTGCATGGCGCGACGGGCCGCCGCTTCGAGGTCGAGCCCCTCAGCGATCGCCTGGGCGATGAGGTGAGGGATGACTTCGGTGTCGGTCTCTGAGGTGAAGACGTGGCCGAGAGCCGTGAGCTCAGTGCGCAGCTCGCGGAAGTTCTCGACGATGCCGTTGTGGATGACGACGACGTCGCCGGTGACGTCGGTGTGGGGATGGGCGTTGACCTGCGTCGCTTTGCCGTGCGTGGCCCAGCGCGTGTGGCCGATGCCGATCGTGCCCTGCGGCGTGCTGCCGTTGAGGCTGCCGCGCAGGATCGCCAGCTTGCCGACGTCCTTCTTGACTGTGAGCGAACCGTCGTCGCCGAGGACGGCGATGCCGGCGCTGTCATAGCCGCGGTATTCGAGCTGGGCCAGACCGTCGAGGATGATCGATGCTGCTTCGGCCTTCCCGACATAACCAACGATTCCGCACATACAGCCTCCTTGCCGGTCAGTGCAGGGGCATTCAGCCCGGGCACGACAACCGGTTCACTAAGCAGGAGGCGATGGGTTGGCTGTCAGGTGATACGAAGGACCGGCGCTGGACGCACTGAGTCCTGCACATCGGGGTGGGTTTGTCGTGGCCTTTCGACCGCGTTTTGTCCGCCTCGTTACGACTGTGCTGCCGAGGAGCTCCCCGCCGAGTGTTTCGAACAGCTCCTACCTCGTCATCCTTCGTGCCTTTCTCTCGAGAAATTGGCAAGCGTGAAGGACCTGGCGCTTGGTTACTTGTGGGACAGCCTGTTGACACCTCTCTGCTGCTAGTTGTCGTTGACTATAACACCTGAAGGGAAGCTGTTATTACAGGAGGTACCCCACTGCACGTGCGGTTATCATGGCAAACGTGAGCAATCGAAACTGGAACATCCTTTGAAGCAGGTCAACGTCTACACCGATGGCGCGTGCCTCGGTAATCCCGGCCCGGGCGGGTACGGGGCGATCCTTGCGTACAACGGCAACGAGAAGGAGCTATCGGCAGGCTTCCGGTTGACGACGAACAACCGCATGGAGCTGCTGGCGACGATCGTGGCGCTCGACACTCTGAAGGAGCCCTGCGACATCGACCTGTACTCGGACTCGACGTATGTCGTGAACGGCATCGAGAAGGGCTGGGCGCGCTCGTGGAAGGCGAACGGCTGGCGCAAGCGCGACAAGCAGCCGGCGCTGAACGCCGACCTCTGGGGCCGCCTGCTCGATGCCCTCGATAAGCACAAGGTGCGCTTCCACTGGGTCAAAGGCCACGCCGGCCACGTCGAGAACGAGCGTGTCGACCGCCTCGCATTCGCCGCGGCCCAGCAGCCCAACTCTGCCCGGCCGATGACGTGTACGAGGCGACTCAGGGAGCATCGGCGCGTCGATAGCAGGGGCCCCGGACGCTCGTACGTATAGCGCCCATCTCACCGCCTCGGTACTATGAGGCCGTGACCGGAGACCGCAAGCCCTGGGCCGGGCGCTTCCTCGAGAACACCAGCCCGATCGTAGACGCCTACACGACGTCGCTCGCCGTGGACCAGCGCATTGCGCTTGAAGATGTGCGCGCCTCGATAGCGCATGCCCGCATGCTCGCCCACCAGGGGATTATCCCGGCCGGTGACGCGGAGGAGATCCTCGCGGGCCTGCTGCAGATCCGTGAGGAGATCGAGCAGGGCAAGTTCCAGATGGACGAGCGCCTCGAAGACGTCCACATGAACGTCGAGACGCGTCTCACCCAGATCGTGGGCGCCGCGGCAGGGCGTCTGCACACGGCGCGCTCCCGCAACGACCAGGTGGTCACGGACCTGCGCCTCTGGCTCAAGGACGCGATCGTGGACACGATGGCGTCAGTCCACGACCTCCAGATCGCCCTGGTGGAGCTGGCTCACGAGAACCGCCGCGTTGTACTGCCGGGCTACACGCACCTGCAGCGAGCCCAACCCGTGCTGGTCGCGCACCACCTGCTGGCCTACTTCGAGATGTTCGAGCGCGACTTCGGGCGCCTCGCCGATTGTTTCGCCCGCACCGACGTGCTGCCGCTCGGCAGTGGCGCGCTCGCCGGCGTGCCGTACCCGCTCGACCGCGAGATGGTGGCGCGAGAGCTCGACTTCACGGCGATCTCGGCCAACAGCATCGACGCTGTGTCCGACCGCGACTTCGTGGTCGAGTACGTATCCACCTGCGCAATGGCCATGATGCACATCTCCCGTCTCGCCGAGGACGTGATCCTGTGGTCCACGACTGAGTTCGGCTTCATCGACCTGCCGGACAGCTTCGCGACAGGTTCCAGCATCATGCCCCAGAAGAAGAACCCGGACGTGCTGGAGCTGGCGCGCGGCCGCACCGGCAAGGTGTATGGCGCTCTGATGTCTCTGCTGACGACCCTGAAGGGCCTGCCGCTTGCCTACAATCGCGACCTGCAGGAGGACAAAGAGCCCCTGTTCGCCGCCCACGACACGCTGAACAGCACCATGAACATCCTCGCAGACCTCGTGTCACAGCTTCATTTCCGCTCGACACGGTCTCGAATCGCCGCCGGGGGGTTCCTGCTGGCGACCGACGTTGCCGACTACCTGACCCAGCGAGGCCTCCCGTTTCGCGAGGCCCACCACACGGTCGGTCGCATCGTCACGTACTGCGAGGCTCAGAAGAAGGACCTGCGGCAGCTCACGCTCAAGGAGTACCGCATGTTCTCCGACCTGTTCGATGAAGACATCACGCAGATCAGCGTCTGGAGTTCCGTGCGTTCTCGCGACGTGCCCGGCGGTACGGCGCCGCGTCGCGTCGCCCAGTCGATCCGGCGCGCCCGCCTGGTCCTGCGAAGACACGAGGAAGAGTAGTGCACGCCGGAAGGCAATCGACTGCCGGTACCGCTTGTCTTGCGCCTGTCGAAGGTTGGGGGAGTCTTACGGGATGGGCAGTGGCTGAGGGTGGCACGACACTGCAGGATGAACCCTGCAGCTTTGCCACCACTCCTTCCACTCCCGTAGCCGAGGCTTCCCTGCCTCGGCGTCATGCGCATGAGGTGGCCTCATCCACCCCACGCCGCCGAGGCTGGAAAGCCTCGGCTACGCCTGAGAAGGTCGGTCGGGCGACGCTCAATGACCAACGTAGCTGCGGGTTTCAACCCGCAGTGTCGCTATCAGTACGGCAAGAAGACGGTGCACTCCCATGTCCGTAATCATCGCCCCGTGCATCCTCACCGCTGACATGGGGCAGCTCGCCGACCAGGTGCAGCAGGCGGTCGAAGGTGGCGCTGAGTACCTGCACCTCGACGTGATGGACGGCAAGTTCGTGCCGGTGATCACGTTCGGGCCCATGGTCGTGTCGGCGATCCGCAAGGCCGTGAACGTGACGCTCGATATCCACCTCATGATTGAGCAGCCCGAAGACCAGCTTTCGGCGTTTCGGGACGCGGGCGGCGACATCCTCAACGTGCATATCGAAGCGTCGCGGCACATCCACAAGACGCTGCAGGACATACGAGGCCTCGGCGCCAGAGCTGGCGTGTGTCTCAACCCCGGCACGCCCGTGAGCGCCCTCGATGCCGTGTTGGGCGACCTCGATCAGGTGATGGTGATGGCAGTGAACCCCGGCTGGGGCGGCCAGAAGTTCATCCCGTCCGCACTCGACAAGGTGAAGCAGCTTCGGGGTGAGATCGACCGTCGCGGCCTCAACGTGAACATCGAGGTCGATGGCGGCGTCAACCTGACAACGGGACCGCAGTGCGTGCTAGCCGGTGCCGACGTGCTGGTCGCCGGGAGCTTTGTCTTCAACGACCAGCTCGCCCATCGGCGACAACATCCGCTCGCTCCGGGCAGCCCTGGACGCTGCGAAGGCCTGATAGGCGCGAAAGCTAGACCATCGTCGGTTCCAACACCTTGCCGTCGATGACGACCGGCTCTGCCTTGATCAGCACGGAGGCAAAGCGGCAGATCGAGTCGCTGTTGTTCACCCAGCGGTGGTTCGTGCCGCGCTGGACCACGATGTCGCCGCCCTTGAGATGCACCGTCTCGCCGCCGTCCAGCTCCATGTCGAGCTCGCCGGAGAGGATGAAGACGTAGTCGATCGTGCTGGTGCGGTGCATGGCGGAGCGATAGCCCGGCGCCATGTCGGCGAGGCGCAAGGCGCTGCCGCCCGGGATCGAAGCGCCGGGCTGGCTCATACCGGCCTCGAAGTCGTCGACGTTGTTGGACGGCAGCGTCTCGGTCATCCATCCCTGTGTAACCACACTTCCCTGCGCGATCTCATCGACCGCGACGACAGCGAGGCCTTCAGCATTGTGTCCGGTAACGACACGGCGGATAGCGGGTGCAGGCATTTCAATCCTCCTTGGTGAATATGATTCGTTTGCGGCGAATCCTACTCGGAGCAGGAACGAAGATGCCACATCGGGTTGGGTGGCTCGACTACCCGGAGAAGCGGCCGTTCAGCGGCTGCAGTGGGCGTACGTTGCCGGCGAAGCGGCCATCGACGTTGAGGAAGGGCAGGGCACGGAAGCGCTCGATCTGCTCCGGCGAGGCCGTAATGCGCTGCGCCAGGACTCGCCACAATACGCCCTCCGTGCAGGGAGGCATGGTCAGAGAGCCCTCGTAGGCATAGTGGGCCAGGTCGGGCGGTAGAAGGTCTCGCGGGTCGATGGTCTCGGCAGTGGCGGGATTCCCTGCGCCTGCGTGCATGGCGCCAAGCACCGGCTCGAAAGCGGCGTTGGGCGCACCTGGGTCTATGAGAACGGCGACAACCGCTCGTTGCCCTGCACGCGACTGATGCACGAAGTGAGCCTCGATGGCGCTGAAGCTGCCGTCGACCTTGTGCTCACCGGGGGCATGGAAGTGGAACTGCACGAGGTCGAATCTCTCGCCATCGAGCGTGAGGGTGCTGCCGGGGTCGCAGTCGACTTGCTTGAGCAGCCAGGTGTCCGTGATGCGAAGGTGGGTTGGTTTGTAGTCGAGCGCCAGGGCCGGGCTGACGGGCGCACCGAGCGGGATATCGATGGGCGACTGGCGGTCACCATTGCAGTCAGGGAAGGCGAGTTCGTGTGTGCCCGGCAACGTCAGGCGGCCCCAGGCTTCGGGGCCATTGTCGCCGAGGTAGCTCCATAGGGTCATCGGGGCGGCTCGCAGGTGGTGTTCATGAGTCAATTCTGGCGCAGAAGAACAAGCCTGCCGTAATGGCAGGCTTTCGTTTCGATTAAGAGTTGAGCGCTTTATCGAGTCTTGGCAGTTGTACGGATGCAGCGCGTGCAGACGTGGAAGCGCTTCGTAACGCCATTCACGGTCAGCGACTTCACCTGCACGTTGGCCATGAACGTCCGGTTCGTCTTCGGCGCCTTGCGCTGCCAGCGACCGGAGTGCTGGTGACGAATGTTACGCCCGAACGTGGTGCCTTTGCCGCAGACTTCACACTTAGTTGCCATAGCCGACGTAGCGTACCAGAGCGCCCACCGTTGGTTCAAGCCAGTGGGGTGCACGGCGCCTGACGCCTCCTCGCAATGAAAGTGCAGGGGACGCTCGTCTACTGTGGGGTGGAGCGGCGCTTCTGGCGCCCATGCGCACAGCTTTGCGATGCTCGCGTCGAACACATATGCTTAACCAGCACGTGAACCGTTTTGCCAACCGGAGAACCCCCGCCCGGAGTGGCCCCAGCACAAGCTCTCGCACCGAGAGCGAAGCCCTCATCCGCTTTCGCAAAGTCCTGGAGCTCGAGCTCAAGCGCGGCTGCGATGATCGGGCCGTTATCGGCGGCATCGACCGGTTCCTGGCGACTGCCGGCGCCGACAAGGACGTCAAGAGCGTCATCGAGGGTTCCGGGGTCAAGAAGTCGTACGCGTCGCTGACCAGCGGCGCGCGAGAGGCCTGGCTGCGCACGCTGCTGGCGCTGAAGCCCAGCGAAAGCCCCGTCAGCGAAGGCCAAGCCTTCTGACGTGGACGGAGCGCCGTCTCGTGCTTCGAGGGCTCGCAGGACGGGCAGCCAAGGCGGCGGCGCCGGAATCGCACGTCAGGATCGACGAGAAGCCCGACAAGCCGAAAGACCCCGTCGAGCAGGACGTCACGGTGATCAAGGGCGTCAAGGGCGCGACGCAGGGCAAGCTGGCCAAGCTGGGCCTCGAGACGGTGCGCGACCTGCTGTACCTGTTCCCGAACCGCCATAACGACTTCGGCGACGTGCGGCCGATCGCGGAGCTGGTGCCGGAGGAGGACCAGACCGCGCTCGTCACGGTGTGGAGCGCCTCGATCGTGCGGCTGGGGCGGCGGCCGGGCACGCAGGCGGTCGTGGGCGACGAGAGCGGCACGATGCGCGTCGTCTGGTTCAACCAGCCGTACCTGGCCGACCAGCTCCACACGAACGACAAGATCGTCGTGGCGGGCAAGGTCGGGCTGTTCAACCGCAACAAGACGATGGAGAACCCGGAGTGGGAGCGCGTCGGCGCCAACGAGGACCTGACGCACACCGGGCGGCTCGTGCCGGTCTACCCGCTGACGCAGGGCCTGAGCCAGCGCGTGCTGCGCCGCGTCGCCAAGGAGGCGGTCGACCGCTTCGCCGAGGCGCTGAAGGAGCCGCTGCCGAAGGACATACGACAGCGGCACAAGCTGCCGGACCTGCCGAAGGCCGTGCGCCAGATGCACTACCCGGACTCGATGGAGCGAGTACGAGGCCGCCCGCCGCCGCATCGCCTTCGAGGAGCTGTTCTGCGTGCAGCTCGCCATGCTGGAGCGCCGCCAGGACTGGCAGGACGCCAGCGCGGCGCCGATGGGCTCGGCGGGCGTGCTGGAGGTGTACCGCGAGTCGCTGCCGTTCGCGCTGACCGGCGCGCAGGAGCGCGTGCTCGGCGAGATCACCGGCGACCTCAAGCGCTCGCGGCCCATGGCGCGGCTGCTGCAAGGCGACGTGGGTTCGGGCAAGACGGCTGTCGCCGGCGCGGCGCTCGTGATTGCCGTGGCGAACCAGTTCCAGGGCGCGCTGATGGCCCCGACCGAGATCCTGGCGGAGCAGCACTTCAAGACGCTGTCGGGTCTGCTCGGCAAGACTCGAAGTCGCGGGCAGGCGTCTCAACGTGCAGCTCCTCACCGGCTCGACGCGCCCTGCCGAGAAGCTGCGCATCACGAACGGCGTCGCATCCGGCCAGGTCGACGTCATCGTGGGCACGCACGCGCTGATCCAGGAGGGCGTGCGGTTCAATCGCCTTGGAATGGCGGTGGTGGACGAGCAGCACCGCTTCGGCGTCATGCAGCGCGCCGCCCTCAAGGAGCGCGCCGTGAGCGCCGGGCATGCCCGCGCCGCACCTCCTGGTCATGTCGGCGACGCCGATCCCGCGCACGCTGGCCCTGACCTTCTTCGGCGACCTCGAGGTCTCCGTGATCGACGAGATGCCGCCGGGCCGCAAGCCGATCGAGACGTCGTGGGTGCGGCCGGAAGACCGGGCGCAGGCCTACACCTTCGTGCGGGAGCAGGTGCACAAGGGGCGCCAGGCCTTCGTCGTCTGCCCCCTGATCGAGGAGTCGGAGGCCATCCAGTCGCGCTCGGCCGTGCAGGAATATGAGCGACTCTCGCATGAGGTGTTCCCTGACCTGCGACTGGGCCTGCTGCACGGACGCATGTCCTCGGCGGAGAAGGACGAGGTGCTGAGCGCATTCCGTCGCGGCGAGATGGACATCCTCGTCGCAACGACCGTGATCGAGGTTGGCATCGACATCCCCAACGCCACCGTCATGGTGATCGAGGGCGCCGACCGCTTCGGGCTGGCCCAGATGCACCAGCTACGTGGCCGGGTCGGCCGCGGCGCCGACCAGAGCTTCTGCCTCCTGCTCTCCGATGACCCCTCGCCGACGGCCGAGAACCGCCTGCAGCTCCTCGAAGACAACAACGATGGCTTCGCGCTGGCCGAGGCCGACCTGCGGCTGCGCGGCCCCGGCGACTACATGGGCACGCGACAGTCCGGCCTGCCCGAGTTCGCGGCGGCGGACTTCTCCGACCTCAAGATGATCGAGACCGCGCGCCAGGAGGCGATGGACCTGCTGCGACAGGACCCCGGCCTCATCGGCGCCGAGCACGCCCCGCTACGCGCCGAGGTCGAGCGCATGAAGCGCACCGTCATCGGGGACGTAAGCTAGGGACGTGGCTGAAAACACCGTCTACCACATCGTGTCGCGGGAGGACTGGGCTGAGGCGCAGGCTGAGGGCTCGTATCGCCCACCAAGCCTCGCGGCGCAGGGCTTCGTGCACTGCTCGACGCGCGATCAGGTGGTCGAGACGGCGAACCGGTTCTATCACGGGCAGGATGGCCTCGTCTTGCTCTGCATCGAGGTCGCGCGCCTGCGATCGCCACTGCGCTACGAGCCCCGGCGATGCCGGGGCACACCGTGAACGGGACGCAGGCCCTGTTTCCCCACCTCTACGGGCCCTTGCACCCGGACGCCGTCGTGCAGGTCTTGCCGTTTCCGTCGCGGGCAGACGGGACCTTCGCGTTGCCGCCGGAGCTGAGCACGGCGCCGGCCACACAGAACCCGGTGGCGCACGCGACCCAGATGACGGAGGAGACGGCCCAGAAGCTGCTGAGGTTCATCGAGGAGACGGACCCGGTGCGGCGGCTGCGGGCCAGCCAGCTCGTGAGCGGTGGGCTCGGCGCCGTGGGGTTCGCGCTGTTCATCGTCGGTGTCGAGCAGGCGGCCCAGGACTTCCCGATCATCTCGAACCCATACGGGTCTATCGGGGTGGGGGTGCTGCTGCTGTTTGCGACGGGGCTGCTGCTGCGTAAGCTTTCGGGTGGAGAGTAGGTATCGAGTGGCAATCGAGCAATCGGGCAATCAGGCGGGTGACGGGGCGACGTCTCGCCGGGCGAGCTCGTCACGGTGTATGCGACTCGCTACGACGGCGCCGACCACTGGATCCACCCCGCGACGCTGGTTCACGCGGACGACAAACTTGTCATAACGCAGACCAGTGCAGGTTTGGCCATCAGTCGCGGCAACGGCAAGACCTTCACATCGCCGTACAACACACATGGCCACTACTGGCCGGACCGTTGGTTCAATGTCATCCGCCTCGAGCTGCCGGGGCATGGCTTGTACGGGTATTACTGCAACATCGCTACGCCGCTGCAGTTCGATGGCGCCACGGTGGGCTATGTCGACCTGCAGCTCGACGTCATCGCGCGCGTCACGGCCAGCGGCGGACTTACGTACTGGCTGGCGGACGAGGACGAGTTCGAGGAAGCGCGAGACCAATACGGCTACGACGATGTCCTGATCACGCGCTGCTACGACGCGGTGAAAGAGGTCTCGGCAATGATCCAGGCGCGCGAGTTCCCGTTCGATCACTAGGCACTGCTCGTCCGGCATGTCCCGTCTGACGCTTATTGAGTGCCCTCGTTGCTCGAAACGAGGAGAACACGCACTCTCATGCGCTGTACTCCTGAGAACTGACAACGTGACCACTTCGCCAGTTTGACCGGTCTTGCCGAAATGCCTACTATCAATGCCTGCCGTCCTCTTCGGGGACGGATTCTTTCTTTTAGTGACGGTTGGCTTGAGCACCGCGATGGTTTCGCCCTCAGATAACCCGTTCCTCCCGGCTCCTCTCGACCAGGGCCGCATCGACCGCGACCTGGACAAGGCGCTGCGCACGCTGAGCTTCGCGTTCGATATGCACAGCATGAGCCAGGAGCCCGTGGTGCTGCGCAGTGTTGAGCTGGCGATGTACCTGCGAGACCTCGGCTACGGGCGGGACGTGCAGGTCGCTGGCCTGCTGCATAACCTGCTCAAGTACACCGCCTACTCGTTGCACGACATCGCCCACGACTTCGGTGACGAGGTCTCGGTGCTAATCATGGCCAACACGCTGGACCCGTCGATCGAGGACCCGATCGAGCAGTACGACGAGGCGTTCCCGCGCTGTGTCGCCTGGGGCGAATCGGCGGCCGTGATCATGGCCGCGGCGTTGCTGCAGGAAACCGTGGGCATGGAGGCGTCTGAGCTGGCAAAGCCGCGACGCTTCCTGGAGCTATCGAAGCCGGTGATCGGCGACCAGTCGATCTGGAAGCGCCTCGACGAGCGGGTCGAGGCGCTGGCGCAGGCTTACTCTCAGAACAAGGACCAAACATGAGCATTCGCAGTGAGATCGCCGAGCTGGTGGAGGCCGCGGCAAGAGCGGCGCAGGCAGCGGGAGACATACCGCCCGTCGTCCTGGAAGACCTGGCTATCGAGCGTCCGTCGCGTCCCGAGCACGGCGACTACGCATCGAGCCTGCCTCTGCGTCTGGCGCGCACCGCCCGCAAAAGCCCCATCGCCCTGGCCGAGATCCTCGCGAAGCACATGCCGGCCGCACCCGGCAGTCGGCGAGGTGACGGTGGCGCCGCCCGGCTTCGTCAACCTGCGCCTGAGCGACGCCTGGCTGACGCGCGCAGGTCAACGACGTGCTCTCGGCGGGCGACCGAGTTCGCCAGCAGCGACGTCGGCGGCGGCAAGAAGGTGCAGGTCGAGTTCGTCAGCGCCAACCCGACGGGGCCGCTGCACGTCGGCAACGGGCGCTGGGCCTCGATCGGCGACTCGTTGGCGCGCGTGCTCGCCGCCGCTGGCTATCAGGTCGAGAAGGAGTACCTGATCAACGACGCCGGTACGCAGTCGACCGTATTCGGCAACACGGTGTTCGCGCGCTACCAGCAGGCGTTCGGCAAAGACGTGGCGCTGCCCGACGGCGGCTACCCCGGCGACTACGTGATCGAGCTCGCCGAAGAGATCAAGACCGAGTACGGCGACAAGTTCCTCGCAGCCACAGAGGCGCCGGAGGAGCTGGCAACGCATCGCCATCGAGAAGATGGTTGCGCGCATCCGGGGCGACCTGGAGGCCCTGGGCATCGACTACGACGTCTGGTTCTCGGAGCGCACGCTGTTCCAAGGTAGCCCGAGCACATATGAGACGGCGATGAAGCTGCTGCGCGACCAGAACGAGGTGGTCGAGAAGGAAGGGCGCGGTCTGGTTCGCCAGCGCCAGCCTGGGCGAGAACAAGGACAACGTCCTGATCCGCAGCGACGGCCGGCCGACCTACTTCGCCTCGGACATCGCCTACCACTACGACAAGTTCTTCAACCGCGGCTTCGACCACGTCATCGACATCTGGGGCGCCGACCACCAGGGCCACGTCTCGCGCGTGATCACGGCGGTCGAGGCGATGGGCGTCGCGAAGGAGCGCATCGAGATCATCATCGGGCAGCTCGTGGCGCTGAAGCGCGGCGGCGACACGGTGCGGTTCTCCAAGCGCGCGGGCGAGATCATCACCCTGCGCGACGTGGTCGACGAGGTGGGTGGCGACGCCTGCCGCTACTTCTTCCTGCAGCGCTCGGCGGACTCGCAGATGGAGTTCGACATCGAGCTGGCGAAGCGCCAGAGCAGCGAGAACCCGGTGTACTACGTGCAGTACGCCCACGCCCGCAGCACCGGCGTGCTGACCCAGGCGGCCGAGCGCGGCATGAGCTACGAGGACGGCGACGTGAGCCTGCTGCTGCACCCGGCGGAGCTGACGCTGATTCGCAAGATGCTGCTGCTGCCGGAGCTGGTCGAGGCCATCGCGGCCAACCACGAGCCGCACCACCTGCCGCACTACGCGCTCGAGCTGGCGACGGCGTTCCACGACTTCTACGAGAAGTGCCGCGTGCTGGACGACGCCGAGCCGGCCCTATCGAGCGCCCGCCTGCGCCTCATCGCCTCGGCGAAGCTGGCGCTGGCGACGGCGCTGGGCCTCATGGGGATGTCCGCGCCCGACAAGATGTGAGACTGCGTCTCGGCGATCGGGCTTCGCCACTTGCTACGGGAACCCGCCGTCGTTGCGGCGTCCTGCATATGGACGCATGTGACCCAGGTCATTGCGAGGAGGCGACCGCCGACGAAGCAATCCCACGAAGCGCGTACCCAGTTTGATCTCGCGCTGGATCGTGCGCGGTGCGGAGCCATTAGCGACTCATCCGTGAACGCGAGCGGATCAGCCCTGGCCGGCAATTCGTGGGATTGCGAACGCCCTTCCGGGTGCTCGGGCCTCTCAATTACCGACGTGGGCTGGGCGAGGCGCGATGCACGCCCGGGTCCCTCTAGCTCAAGTTGACAGGCCTACTTCCCGTGCGACAATCGCTTCAGCGGGTTAGCAAAGACTCCGGAGGTTCGCCGATGGCCTTTATCTTCAAGATCGTCCCTGAGTATCAGCGCGTCGTGCGCTTCACTCTCGGACGCTATGATGGCTCGCCTCGAGGACCTGGCTGGGTTTGGATCATCCCATTCGTCCACGGCTCGATCACGGTTGACCTGCGCGAAGAGGTCTTCGACGTGGAGCCGCAGACCTGCATCACCAAAGACAACGCCCCGGTAACAGTCGACATGCTCGTCTTCCTGCGCGTCGTCGACCCGGAGATGTCCGTACTGCGGGTGCAGAGCTATCGCCTCGCGGCCCGTGGCATGGCGATTACGACCCTGCGTGCCGTTGTCGGTGACATGAACCTCGACGACGTGCTGTCCAAGCGCGAGCAGATGAACGCGATCATGCAGGCCCGCATGGACGAGGTAACGGACCGCTGGGGCGTCAAGGTCAACGCCGTCGAGATCCGCGAGATCCTGCCGCCGCGCGACATCCAGGAGGCCATGAGCCGCCAGATGTCCGCCGAGCGCTTCCGTCGCGCCACGGTTACAGAGGCCGAAGGTGCTCGGGAAGCGGCCGTGACGATCGCCAACGGTAACCGCGACGCCGCGATCCTCAACGCAGAAGGCGAGCGTCAGTCCGCGATCCTCAACGCAGAAGGCGACCGTCAGGCCGCCATCCTCAACGCCGAGGGCTTCTCGATTGCGCTCGACCGTATCTTCCAGTCGGCGAGCCGCGTGGACGAGAAGACGATGGCGCTGCAGTACCTGGACATGATGCGCACATTAGGGGAAAGCCCGTCGTCGAAGTGGGTGGTACCGATGGAGCTCACGAGCTTCGTCTCAAACTTCGCCCGCAACATGACGGCAGCGGCAGCGCCACCGCCGTCATCGAACGGCGATGGCAATACGGCAGGGCAATAGGGTATGAACACGCGAGATCAAACTGATATCAAGGGTGCGTCCGGTACTCGCCAGCTGGTCGAGAAGACGGTTACCCAACTGATGCTGCTTTCCCGCAGCGAGGAAGCCTGTCGCCTCCTCGGTGTCGAAGGCGTCCTCGTCGACCAAGTCAACATAACGATTCTGGACGACGCGCTGGACTACGTGGCTTACGACATCGCGGCGTCCGTGCGCGATGTCCAGGAAGACACGCCGCCGGTGCAGGCTACGATGCTTTCGACCCTGGTGGCCGAGCTGCGGTTGTGCGGCCTGATGATCCCTCGCATCGACCAGTTCGACCTGGTCGAACGGGTGATGCGACAGCTTCGGGAGTTGCAGGACTAACGGCTTATGTTACGAACGCGGGGCTGTTTACGTTACGATAAAGCGATAGACGCCAACGCCAGATCCAGCGTCTGAGGTCCCCCGCATGTACGAACCAGAGGATCGCCCTCGCTCATTCTCTCGCTTTTTGGTGCCGCTTGGCGCTCTCGTTGTCGCCGGCGCGATCATCGCCGGCGCCGTATTCGGCTTAGGCCTGCTCGATAGCAGCGACGCCGAACCGACGCCCGTGGCCCAGGTTTCGCCGACGGCCGTGCCGACGCCGACAGCGCCGGGGGCCAACCCCGCGGAGCTGGCCATCGGTGAGTACGTGCGCAAGACGCTCAACGCTTCTTACGCCGGTGACTGCTCTATCGCCGCGGTGAACCAGCAGCCGGCGGTGAGTCCGACGGCTACGGCCGCAGGGGGCGCCGGTGCCACGCCTGGGCCGACGAGCGCGCCGGTGAACAACGCCAACGCGCTATGCTCTCAGTCCCGCGGCGATCGCGGTGATGTCCAGGCGTACGTGCTGGGCAAGCCCCTGCAGGAGCCGACCTACTGGATCTTCGTGCAACAGAACGGCGGCTCATTCGCCGTCATATCGGCGCCTGAGATTACCGCGGAAGCCGCGGCGGTGCCCGGCACTCCCTGGCCCATCGTGGCAGGCGCCGAGGTCGTTGTTGTCAGCGGCGATTGCCTGAACGTGCGTGAAGGCCCCGCGTTGGACCAGGCGGCCGTCGACTGCATACCGGACGGCACGACGATCACGCTGGCCACAGGGCCTGTCGACGCCGATGGCTACCAGTGGTGGCAGGTCGATGGGCGTGCCGGCTGGGTCGTCTCGGAGTTCCTGCGTTACCCTGACGCGCAATAGCCCTCAAGTTACCGCTCACAAGACACAACAACGCGGCGTCCGAAACGCCGCGTTGTTGTGTTGAACTCAGGTCCCACGCTGAGGCGCAGGTGCTATGAGGTGGTCCAGGCGTCGAGCGTGATCGAGACGTCCATCTGCTGGCCGGCGCGCATGACCGTCAGCTTGATCGTGTCGCCGGGGTTCACGGTGTCGAGGTAGCTGGCGATGTCGTCGTACGTGCTGACCGCCGTGCCGTCGATGGCGACGATGACGTCACCGGCCTGGCTCTGGGTGGCGCCTCGTAGTCCGGCTTGAGCAGCCGCGCTACCCGGCTCTACAGCGCCGACCATGACGCCACTATCGATCGTTGATGTTGAGGTCGCGCGCCACAGACGGCGTGAGGGTGACGAGCGAGACGCCGAGCCTGGCGTGGCTGATCGTCTTGCCGGCCAGCATGTCGGGCAGGTACGTCTGCAGGGTGCTCACCGGGATGGCGTAGCCGATGCCGGAGAAGGAGTCCTGACCGGACGGGTTCTCCAACGCGTTCGTGATGCCAACAAGCTCACCATTGAGGTTGAACAGGCCGCCGCCGGAGTTGCCGGGGTTAATCGCGGTGTCCGTCTGGATCAGCTCGCGCAGAGGACGGCCGTTACCGTCGCTGAGTACGCGCCCGAGGCCGCTCACGACACCTTCGGTCAGCGTCGCTTCGAGGTCGAGCGGGTTGCCGATGGCGACGACGCTGTCGCCGACGCGGGTCGTCGCCGAGTCCGCGAGCTTGGCGGGCGTCAGGGTGAGGCCGGTCGCCGGGATCTGGATGATCGCCAGGTCATCGCCCGGGTCGGTGCCGACCACGGTAGCGGAGACAACGGTGCCGTCTGCCATGGTCACGTCGTACTGGTCAGAGTTCGCGACGACGTGGTAGTTGGTGGCGATGTGGCCCTCAGTGTCGAGGATGATGCCCGAGCCCGTGCCACCGCCATTTGTGGTCGATGACGTGACGGTGACCTTCACGATGGATGGCCGCAGCTGTGTGTACAGGTCGGCGACCGAGATGACTCCGGAGGCACTGGGCGCCGAGGCCGATATTTCTGCCGCCGCTGATGTGCGTCGCCGTCTGGGCGCTATCACCGTTGTCGAGCAGGGCGACAGCGCCAGCGCCCGTACCGGCGCCAATCGCGGCGCTGAGCAGGACGATGCCGGTGAGCCACTTCGCGGGCAGTGGGACCTTCGGCGGGCCGGCACTGCTCGTAGGGCCGATTGGCTTTGCTCCCTGTAAGGGGACTGAATGGTTCAGAGACTCTGCCACGGTTAAGACCTCCTCTATTCCGTGAGCTTGGCAGCGCCCCAAGGACTGAGATTGTTCTCGGTGGATGGGCCGTTCCCTTCACCTCAAGTTTCCGAGCCCGACCTGAAGAACGTTTGCAAATCCTATGAAAGAACCATGAAATAGGGCATTTCCGTTGCCAAAACACGCTGGTAGACGCTGAGCGAGCCGCGCGACTGGGACGTGATCGCACGCCGGGAGATTGCTGCGGCCCTCCTCACGTCGGGCCTCGCAATGACCAGGTGCGGTTTGCGCGATGTCGACTAGCAGCGATTCGTAGGCAGCGTGTGCTCCCTTGTCATGCTGACGTCAGGAAGCATCCAGCCCACCAGCACAGGACTTCGAAGCTGCGGCTGCGAACGCGCGCGTGCGCATGGACTGTTCGGGGATATCCGTGCTGAGGTCGGTCCGCGTGGTGACGAGGCCTGGTGCGTTACTTCGAGGCGGTGCGGTAGTGGTGCACGAAGCGCGCCATGCGGTGCAGCGCTTCTTCCAGCAGCTCGTACTTCTGGGCGTAGCAGATACGGATGTGGCCGTCGCCGCCCGGACCGAAGGCCTGACCGGGCACGACCGCGACCTTCTCTTCGAGCAGCAGGCGGCCGGCGAACTCCTCGTCGTCCAGGCCGGTGCTCTTGATCGAAGGGAAGGCGTAGAAGGCGCCGCGGGGCTCGACCATGTCGAGGCCCATGTCGCGGCAGGCCTTGATGACGAGCTCGCGACGCCGGGCGTACTCGCCGAGCATGCCCTGCACGTCTTCTTCGCCGGACTCGCAGGGCTTCGAGGGCGGCGTACTGCGCGGCGGTGGGCGCCGACATCATGATGTACTGGTGCACGCGCATCATCGCGTCCGTGATCTGCTGCGGTGCGCAGACGCAGCCCAGACGCCAGCCGGTCATCGCGTACGCCTTTGAGAAGCCGCCGAGCAGGATCGTGCGCTCCTTCATGCCGGGGCAGCGACGGGAAGCGAGACGTGCTCGACGCCGTAGACCAGGCGGTCGTATATCTCGTCGGAGATCACGAAGAGGTCGTTGCGCTCGACCACGTCGGCGACGGCCTGCAGGGATTCGCGGTCCATGACGGCGCCGGTGGGGTTCGCCGGGTAGCCGAGCAAGCAGGGCCTTGCTGGCGGGCGTGATGTATTGCTCCAGCGTCTCGGCCTCGCAGCTTGAAGCCGTTGTCGGCGCGCGGCGGGCACGGTGACGAAGCGCCCGCCGGCGAAGACGACGGTGGGCATGTAGGCGACGTAAGAGGGGTCGGTCGACAGCACCTCGTCGCCGTCGTCCAGGAGGGCCTGGGTGGCGAGGTTGAGGCCCTCGCTGACACCGGTGGTCACGATGATCTCGTTCTGGGGGTCGTAGCGCGACGCCGTAGAGGCGCTCGAGGTGGTTCGAGATCTGCTCGCGCAGTTCCTAGCAGGCCAGAGTTCGAGGTGTAGGCGGTCTTGCCCGTCTTCGATCGAGCGGATGGCGGCCTGACCGATGTGGTTCGGGGTGGGAAAGTCGGGCTCGCCAACGCCGAGCGAGATTACGCCGTCCGTGGTGGCGATGAGCTCAAAAAAGCGCCGGATACCCGAGGCGGAGACGAGGTCGAGTCTGGAGGATAAAGATCCCCGTCTCGCTGACCTACGGCTTCGAGCATGGGGGAAGTATATGTCAAGGTTTGCTTGTGAACCATAGATACAACGCCCTGCGATCGATAGACGCGTGAAAGCGGCTATCAAAGCTGCGGGTGCTGGTTGTGCCAGTCGGTCGCCTGCTCGTAGGCGTGGGCGACGCGCAGCACGGTGGCTTCGTCGAAGGGCTTGGCGATCACCTGCAGGCCGAGCGGCAGCTGCTTGCCCTCCATCTCGGCGAAGCCGGCCGGCACCGACATGCCCGGCAGGCCGGCGATGTTTACCGGCAGCGTGAACACGTCGTTCAGGTACATCGGCACCGGGTCGTCGACCTTCTCGCCGATCTTGAAGGCCGGCGTCGGCGTCACCGGCGCAATGATCGCGTCGTAGCGCTTGAAGGCTTCGTCGAACTCGCGGCGGATCAGGGTGCGCACCTTCTGCGCCTTGAGGTAGTAGGCATCGTAGTAGCCGGCGGAGAGGGCGTAGGTGCCGATCATGATGCGGCGCTTGACCTCGTCGCCGAAGCCGTTCTCGGCGCGTCGTCTCCATGTTCTCCCACATCGAGTCGCCGTCCTGGTAGGAGTAGCCGTACTTGACGCCGTCGTAGCGCGCCAGGTTGGCCGAGGCCTCGGACGGCGCGATCAGGTAGTAGACGGCGAGGGCGGCGTCCGTGCTCGGCAGCGAGAGGTCGAAGTCGACCTCGGCGCCGAGGCCCTTGACTACGTCGACGGCGGCATGAAGGCTGTCGCGCGCCTGCGGGTCGAGGTCGTCCGAGAGATACTCCTTGCGGCACGCCGAGTGCGCAGGCCCGTGAGGTCGCCCGTCAGGCCGGCAGTGAAGTCGGGCACCTCGAGCGGCGCCGAGGTGGAGTCGCGGACGTCCTGGCCGGCGATGGCGTTGAGCACGAGTGCGGCGTCTTCGACGCTGCGCGTGAACGGGCCGATCTGGTCGAGCGAGCTGGCGAAGGCGACGAGGCCGTAGCGGCTGACGCGGCCGTAGGTCGGCTTGACGCCGACGACGCCGCAGAGCGCCGCCGGCTGGCGGATCGAGCCGCCGGTGTCGGAGCCGAGGGCGAACAGGCACTCGCCCGCGGCGGTCGCTGCGGCGGAGCCGCCGGAGGAGCCGCCGGGCACGCGGTCGAGGTCCCAGGGGTTGTGCGTCGGGAAGAAGGCCGAGTTCTCGTTCGAGGAGCCCATGGCGAACTCGTCCATGTTGGTCTTGCCGACCATGACCGTGCCGGCGGCCTGCGAGCCGCTCGACGACGTGCGCGTCGTAGGGCGGCACGAAGTTCTCCAGCATGCTTCGAGGAGCAGGTGGTGCGCACGCCCTTGCGTGTGCAAGGACGTCTTTGATGCAGACCGGGATGCCGGTGAGCGGCGCCACGTCGCCGGCCGCGATGCGCTTGTCGGCCGCTTCGGCAGCCTGCAGGGCGAGTTCGTCCGTCACGGTGACGTAGGCGCGCACCCGGCCGTCGATGGCGGCGATGCGGTCGAGGACGGCGCGCGTGAGCTCCTGCGAGGAGATTTCGCGGCTTGTCCAGGAGGCTTCGGGCCTCAGTGATCGTCAGGTTGTAGAGGTCTGGCATGACTACTCGTCCAGCACCGCGCGCACGCGCAGGTACCCTTCGTGCTCCAGGGGCGCGTTCGCCAGCACCTGCTCCGGCGTCAGCGACTCGCGGGGCTCGTCTGTGCGCCATGACGCCCATCAGGGGCAGCGTGTGGGTCGTGGGCTCGACGCCGGTGGTGTCGACACGGTTCAGCACGTCGAAGTGCTCCATGATCGAGGAGAGCTGCTGCTGGAACTTCTCGACGTCAGCGTCCGTAAGACCGATACGCGCCAGGCGCGCGACGTGCAGTACTTCTTCGCGGGTAAGTGCCATAGGGTGATTCTAGATGGCTCGTCGCGTTCAGCCTAGTCACGCTGTGCGGCATTGACTGGCCGTTGCGAGCCTGGTGCCCGTCGAGTCGTCATCCTGAGGCGACAGCCGAAGGATCTAGCTAGCCAGCACGGCGCTCCGATTCGAGGACGCTTCGATAGGCCGTGGCGATGTCGCTAGTCCGGCAGCTCCTTCCTGCGTCAGGATGACATGAAGGGCCTCAAGGGCCTGCTTGTAAACATTCGCGCGGTGGTCAAAGGGGCCTTTCCCGGCCGCGCCGTCTGCTACCATGGCTGAGGCGGGGAATGGGAGAAGGGCTTGACGAACGTCACCGCGACGGCCTCGAACCTCGATCAGGTCGTCCTCGGTAACCCGAGTTACGTCTGGCGATTTGGGCAGGAACGGCGGCTGGAGATGATCCGGCATTACGTTCCGCTGGAAGGCGCGCGCGTCCTCGACATCGGGTGCGGGCTGGGCGCTTACGTGCGCCGCTTCCTCGACTTCACACCCGACGCCTACGGCATCGACATCGATACGCCACGCGTGATCGAGGGCGCCGAAGCGGGCCTCAAGGGCCTCGCCGTCAGCCTGAGCGAGTCGTTGCCGTTCGCGGACGGCGTTTTCGATGGCGTGCTTGCTCAACGAGGTGATCGAGCACGTAGGCAACGACCGGGACACGATTCGGGAGGCCCTGCGGGTCACGAAGCCGGGCGGCCGCGTCGTGATCTTCGCGCCGAACCGCTACTACCCCTTCGAGACGCACGGCGTCTACCTCGGCAAGAAGTACGTCTTCGGCAACATCCCGCTAGTGAACTATCTGCCGGACGCCGCTGCGCAACAAGCTCGTACCGCACGCCCGCGCCTACACGCGCGCCCAACTCGAATCGATCACCGCGGGGCTGCCCGCACGCTGGGTTGACTGGACCGTAATCTTCCCGGGCTTCGATAACGTGCTGGCGCGCAAGCCGGCGCTTGGCAAGGCGCTGCGCAAGGTCACCTATACGCTGGAGCACAATTGGCTCAAGCGCATGGGTCTCTCACATCTTCTCGTCCTGGAGCGCCTCTAACGGCAAATGGCATCGAATAGCAGATATGAGGGTTACGAGGGCTACGCGCGGCGACGCCGTGCCCTGCGACGCCGCACCGGCCAGCACGGCTACTACGGTGGTGGGCGCGGTGGTACCGAAACTCAGCGGGGCGGCTTCCCGGTCTGGGCGATGCTGATCATCGGGCTTTTCGCCATCGGCGCCATGGGGGCTGCCGGGGCCGGCGTCTACGCTCTCGATACCTACAACAAGTACGCCGACGACCTGGTGGCGCCGGACGAGCTGGCGATCAACCAGCCCTCCTACGGCGCCACAATCCTGGACCGCAACGGCAAGCTGCTCTACGAGTACGTCGATGACAAGTCCGGCCTGCGCCGCCCGATGCCGATCGAAGACATCGCGCCGGCGTTCCTGGCCGCGACGATTTCGACCGAGGACGACAGCTTCTTCACCAACCCGGGCGTCAACATCCAGGGGCTTGCGCGCGCAGCGCTGGGAGAACAGTCCCTTCGGAGATTCGGGCCAACTGTTCGAAGGCTCCGGCGGCAGCTCGATTACGCAGCAGCTCGTGAAGAACGTCTACATCCCGGCAACCGAACGCCAGGAGCGCTCGATCGACCGCAAGCTCAAGGAGACGGTTTACGCCCTGGAGCTAACAAAGCGCTACGAGAAGACACGGATTCTCGAGTGGTACGTCAACCAGATCAGCTACGGCGGCGTGTTCAACGGCGTCGAGGCGGCCGCCCAGGGCTACTTCGGCAAGCCGGCATCTGAGCTGACGCTGGCGGAGGCTGCGCTGATGGCCGGCATCCCGCAGTCGCCGGCCGCGTACGACCCGGTCACGCATCCCGACACGTCGGTTGAGCGGCGCAACGAGGTGCTGGACCTCATGCTGCGCCAGAGTCCGATCCAGATCGGCGAAGACAAGTTCTTCTCGGTCACTGAGGCCGAAGTCGAGCGCGGCCAAGGCCGAGCCAATCCACATCCAGGAAACGCAGTTCGATATCGAAGCGCCGCACTGGGTGCTGAGCTACGTCGAGCCTCAGCTCCGGGAGATGCTGGACTGCCCCTCACGCCTGCAGATGCAGCTCGAGGTGCAGGCCGGTACGCGCGACCTCCTGCTCGGCCGCCCCGGTGAGGGCTGCGAGGCGCTGTTCACCCAGGGCCTCGTCGTGACGACGACGCTGGACCTCGACCTGCAGAAGCGGGTCGAAGTTGAGCTGCGAGACCAGATCGACGAGTACGAGGAGTCATCGAACACGCACAACGGCGCCATGATGGTCATGGACCCCAAGACGGGGGAGATCCTGGTCATGGTCGGCAGCCGCGACTACTACAACGACGAGATCGACGGGCGCAACAACAACGCCATCGCCTGCAACTCGCCGGGGTCTTCGTTCAAGCCCTTCGCTTACCTCGCGACGTTCGAGCAGCTCGGCTGGGGACCCGGCACGATGATCCTGGATGCGCCCGTGAAGTACACGGACGCCAACGGAAACGAGTTCACGCCGAGCAACCCGCTGCACGACTACGCAGGGCCGATCACGATTCGCAACGCCCTGGGCAACTCGCTGAACATCCCGGCGAACAAGGCGGCGGCGGCTGTGGGCTCGCAGGGCGTCGTCGACGAGGCGCGCAAGGTGGGCTTCGTGGACACCTTCAGGCTCGATGGCTGCTCGGGCTACGGCGGCTACGGTCCCGCCATCGCCACCGGTGGTGTCGACGTGACGCTGGCCGAGATGATGTACGGCTACTCGACGCTGGCCGCCGCCGGCACAATGCACGGCCAGGAGCCCATCACGGCGCACGACTCCGATGAGCGGCAGGCGGACCCGGTCTCGATCCTCAAGATCGTCGACAACCTGGGCACCGTGCGTTGGGATATCGCCGACAAGAAGCGCGAGATCCAGGTTGTCGACCCCGGCTATGCCTATCTGATCTGGTCGATCCTGACGGACTCGAGCGCGCGCTGTCGCACCTTCGGCTGCGGCCTCAACATCCCCGGCTACACCGTAGCGGTGAAGACGGGCACCAGCGAGCCCTACTCGGCGGACGACCCGGTGTGTGGCGGCAAGATCGGCGAGACGTGGGCCTTCGGCTACTCGCCGGACCTTGTTGTCGGCGTCTGGGCCGGCAACGCCGACAACAGCTGCCTCGTGAACATCAGCAGCGCCTCGCTGGCCTTCTACGCCATGAGCGATGTGTTCACGATGGCCCATGAAGGCATCGAGACGACGGGCTTCGCGCAGCCGGACGATGTGGTGCAGGCCGAGATCTGCGAGCCGTCCGGCCTCCTGCCGACCTCGCTCTGCGGCCTGCGATCGACCGACCTCTTCGTCCAGGGCGACATCCCAACGCAGACGGACACCTGGTGGCAGAAGGTGAAACTGGACAAGCGCAACGGCAAGCTCGCCACGTCGAAAACGCCGAGCCAGTACGTGGAAGAGAAGGTCATGCTCGTCCTGCCGCCGGATTGGCTGGACAAGACGAAGGAAGAAAACCTCACGGACGAGCAGAAGCAGGAGCGCGACAGCATCTTGCAGTGGGCCAAGGCGCTAGGCGTCGAGATTGCCCCAACGGAGGAGAGCGACAATACCGGCCCCACGGGTGGCACCGGCAGCACGGGCAGCGCCGGCTCCGTCGATGCGGGCGCGGCCATCCTCTCGCCCTCCAACGGGCGCACGGTCAGCGGTTCGGCGCAGATCCTGGGCAGCGCTTCGGTTGAGAACTTCGACCAGTACACGCTGGAGTACGGCTTCGGGCCGAACCCATCAGAGTGGACGAACATCATCACGGTACCGCTGGAGCGCAAACTCGGCGTCCTCGGAGTCTGGGACACCACCGCTCTGCCACCGGGTGGCTACACGATCAGGCTGGTGGTCACGGACAAGGACGGCAAGGCGTACGTATCGACCGTGATCGTCTCGGTGGACAACTAGCCCTAGGGCTGCTGCAACGACTGCAGGGCCGCGTCCAGGCCCGCCACGCTCGTGACGTTGCCGATGACGTCGACGAATTGCTTCAGAGACGCCGAGCGCTCACGAATGTCGTCGATCTTGGGACCGATGGGGTCGGTGGAGACGGGGCTGCCGGTCCCGCCCGCGTAGAGGTTCAAGTAGGCGAAGTAAGCCTGGTTGATCTTGCGGATGAAGTAGCCTTCGTCGGCCAGCTCCTCCCGCCGTTGCTCCATCAGCGCCTCCGCCTCATCGATCTTGCCCTGCGCCAGCAGGTCGTCGACCTCGCCGCGCAGCTTGCGTAGCTCCGCGCGCAGGTCGATGCGCGGTTGCTCTTGCTCGGGCGTCGTTGTAGCGGCCGATGCCGCCGGCTTAGCGTCTTCGAGGGGCCAGCGCTCCATTACCTGCCGGGCCAGCTCCTGGCCGACGATGTTTGCGACGGTCTCGTTGATCGTGCGGAGGTCGTTGTTCTTGAAGTAGTTGAAGCCCAGGGGGCGGAACGCCAGGTAGTTGTGCATCCACTCGTGGGCAATCACTTCGAGGGCGCGTCCGTAGTCCGTCGGGTAGTCCACGATGGTTGGGTAGGCGCCGACGCCGGAAGTCCCGAAGGAGAGGGCGGACACGTCCTCCTCCTCCGACACCCTGTTCTCAATCGCTTCGACTTGGGCGAGCGTGAGGTCTTCCTTGAGCAGCGTCGCGCCCAGCAGCTCGATGTGGTCTCGCGGCGAGCGGGCGAAGGCGCGCGGCGACGACGTGAACTCGGTATCGACCGGCGGCCAGACGACGTTCCAGATCAGGTGGCGCGTCAGCCCTTGCTCCTCGATCACCGTGGTCAGCCGCGACTCGATTGTGGCTTCGACCTCGTTCTCGATACCATCGCGCTCCCGGCGCAGAGCGTCGAGCTCGGACACGACGGCCGGGTCGACGACTTGACCGCGCGATAGGGCGTCGCTGTTCTCATTGCTCAGGTCGTCGATGCGGGCGTTTATCTCGAAGAATCGGCGCAGCGTCACGTCCTGCTCCGATTCGGAGGGGGTGCCGCGAAACAGGTTGCCGGCGAGGTAGAGCCAGCGGCCGGGGAAGTTGCGCACCTCCCAGGCGGCGAGGTTGTAGTGGTCCGGGCTGGGGCGCAGGTCTGACACCGCTTCGACGGCGTAGGCGCCGATCAGCGAGGCGACTCACGAGCAGCGCGGCGAGAACTCCGGCAGCCCTCCTGCGCGTCGCCAAGCGTCCTGGTTGCCGTGTCCCCACCACCGCCACACATTCACGGTACGGCGGCCTCGCCATCGCGGCAAGGAAGCACCGGAGGCAATGCTAAGATGGCTGCGATGGCGGAGAGGGTCGCAGGTTCCAGTTTCGCCGTGAACGCTGATGTTGGCGCACTTCACGTCCCGGAGGAAGAGCATGCCGGCCTAGGCCAGCGCTGCCTCGCCTACGCGGTTGACTCCGTCCTGCTGTTCGGCTTCTGCATGGCGTTCGGCGCCGCAGCCTTTCTCGTGATCTTCCTGGGCAGTGACACGGGCCGGGAGAACATCACGGACGGCGAGGAGTGGGGCTTTGTCGTCCTTCTGCTCGCGACGTTCCCGGCCTGGCTCGCCTTCAACGTAGGTCTCGTCTCCCTGCGCGGGCATACCGTGGGCCAGTACATCATCGGTCTCAGGATCGTCGACGAAACTGGTGCTCGGCCGGAGCCTGGCAGGGTGCTTCTGTACTGGCTTGCGCTGCATCCACTACTCTTCCACCCCTTGCTTGCCCTGCCCTGGGGGCTGTTCGCCGCGCTCGGCATCACCATCGCCGGCAGCGGGCTTCTTTTTGTGCTCTCGCTGGCCGTGGTGTTCCTTTGCCTCGTGACGCCGCTGGTCAGCCTGATCTTCATCGCCATCGACCCACAGCGGCGCGGCATCCATGACCGGTTGGCCCGGATCAAGGTCGTGCAGCTGTAACCGTGCGAAGCAACACTTCCAACGTCCTCGTCGCCTTCCTCACGATCCTGACCCTGGTCTGCCTTTCGGCCTACCAGATCACGAGCGAGACCTCGTCGGTGCGCCTGCTCGGACGTCTCGGTGCGGCCCTGATGGAGCTCGACCGGTGGCTGCCGGCGCACCGGGACGACGTCGAGCTGCTGGCGCGCGATCGCCCCAACCAGCCGCTCGCGCTCACCGACCTGCCCATTGAGGTGGCGATCCCGGCCAACACGGCACTCCAGGCGCCGGAGCCCGTGCTAAAGGCGACGATCACCGAAGCGATGGGCCACCGCCTCTACGAGGACGGCTACGGCGCTATCCAGGACGAGCAGGGCGAAAGCCACCTCGCTATTACGGAGCCGCTGCGCTGGGCCGTCGACATGCTCGACAGCAGCGCGCATGGCTTCTGGCGCATCGGCCTCGTGATCACGGGCCTGGCGCTGCTGGCGCTTTGTGTCGGGCATTTCTGGGTCCGGCAGTCGCCGTTGCCGGGGCTCACGGTCGGCAGCGCCATTGCGGCCGTGCTGGCGGTTGTCGCCTGGCTGGTCGTGTCACTGCTGAGCTCCTCGGTCAGTGGCGCGCTGGACGAAGAGCTCGCCCAGGTGGCGCGCGATGGCGTCTGGATCGGCCTGCGCAACAGCATCGCGGCGACGGCGATCGGCCTCGGCGGGCTATACGCCTACAACAGTCTGGTGGGCCCTCGAGAGCAGGACGAGTGGGGTGAGTGGGATGAATATGAGTACGACGCCTACGAACCCGACTCGCGCGAGGCGCCTCCCTACTGACGCACTGACTTGAGCACGCTGCGAGGCTGGCTCGGCGCGGCACATCCGTTCCCGCTGGCGATGGTGTTGCTTCTGACGGCGCTGATCGCCTTCGCCACCACGGCCGGCGCGCCCGATACGCGACGGCTGTTGCTCCTCCTGACCGGCATGCTGTTTTCGCAGCTCGCGATCGGCTGGAGCAACGACTACCTGGACCGCCATGTCGACGCCCTGCACCAGCCCGCGAAGCCGCTGCCTTCCGGTCTCGTTGACGCTCGTCTCATGCCACCGGCGATCGCGTTGGTGCTTATCGTGTCGGCGATCGCGGGCGCCATGCTAGGGCCGCTGCCGCTGCTACTCCTGGCGATCGGCACACTGTGTGGTCTCGGTTACAACCTGGGCATCAAGGCGTCGCGATTTGGCGCCGTGCCGTTCCTCCTGGCGTTCACCGTGCTGCCGCTCTACGTCTGGACCGCGCTCGACGCGTTCAGCAGCGATCTCTTGGCTCTGTTTCCCATCGGCCTGACGCTGCCGGTGGCCGTGCACCTGGCGAACGTGCTGCCGGACCTGGCTGCGGATGAGGCGCAGGGGCGGATGACGCTCGTGGTGCGTCTGGGCCGTTCGAAGTCGATTCTGCTGGTGATGGCCTGCCTGACGGTGCCGGTCTTGCTGACGCTGCTCAGCCTGGTCTGGCTCGACTACGAGCGTACTTTCGCGGTCGTATTGGGCGCGTACCTGGCGTTGTCGGTGTGCGCCTGCGGGCTGTACCTGCGTGCCAATCGGGTGTCAGAGGTCTGGGCGTTCAGGGCGATCGTGGTTGCGTCGATTATCTTCGCGAGCGGTTGGCTCGCGGCGAGATAAGTCGGCAGGACACCCTCGTTGTAGATTGCCCGCGCTGTGATTAAGCTCTGTGCGCCCCGCAAGGCCTGAGCGACTGAAGGAGTACTCAAGTGGCAGTTGGTATTTGTCCTTTCGCAACTTTCATCCCCGGCGTGACGCGATTCTCTCCCGGGCACCTCGACCGCGTCGGCTTCTGCGATCACACCGCGGCCGGGTTCATGGGCACGCTCAAGCGCCCCGACTTCTGGAACGACGCCGGCGTCAGCGCCCACTTCGCCATCAGCAAGACGGGCGAGATCGTCCAGCTCGTGAACATCTTCGACACGGCGTTCGCCCAGGGGCGTCTCGGTCCTACCGTAACGTGGCCGTCCTATCAGCAGGCGGGCGGTGGTAACCCCAACGCCTACCTGATCAGCACGGAGCACGAGGACGAGACCGAGGTCAACATGGTCTGGCCGGAAGCGATGTATGACGCCGACTTGCGGGTGAAGCGCTGGTGCATCGAAGAGTGCAACTCGCGCGGCATGGACGTCATGCGTTTCGGCATCGACTCACTGGCGGGCCACCACATGTTCGACGGCGTGAACCGCGCGAATTGCCCTGGTAGCGGCTGGCCGCGCGATCGCCTGTTCGCGGACCTGACGGGTGCACCGGCACCGGCTCCCGCGGTGGCAGCGACTTCACCGGCCCCGGCGCCAACGGCGACAACGCCTCCTCCACCGCCGCCACCGGTACCGCCGGCTCTCCACGCCGAGGTTTATCACCAGCACGACGCCTGGGGGCTCAACGGCCTCCTGATTCCGGGCGGCGGTCGCGCCCGTATTAACGTGCGACAGCAGTTCGGCGTGCCGGCAGAGGCGCGGCGCATCGCCATCGAGTGGCTGCCGAAGAGCGGCTACGGCATCGTCCTGCACGGAAACAACGGCACGCAGGCGGGCCGCTTCGGCTGGTCGCAGAAGCCCGAGTTTGTCGACGGCTACGACCACACGCCGAACGTCGTCCTCGATGCGGCGGGCAACTTCGAGGTGTTCGCAGAGGACTCGAACAGCCAGATCGAGCTATTTGCGGCGCACGTCACAGCCTGGTGGTAGGGCCTGAGCTATAGTGCGGTCGTAGCGGTGCGCCGTGTGAGCGCGCCCTGGATCGCAGGAGTTTCAGGTGGAAATCGGTATCGGTCTCGACCCCACGGTGGGTCTGAACTACGAGGAGCAGCAGCAGCTTTCGCGTGAGGCGGCGCAGCTCGGTTACAAGCAGATCTGGACGCCGGAGGGCTCGGGCGAGGACGCCTTCCAGACCTGCTCCCTGCGCTGGAACGCCACGCGCGAGGTCGTCGATGGCGGCATCGGCACCGGTATCGGCGTCGCGCCCGTGGCGATGCGGACGCCCATGGGCTTCGCGATGAGCGCCGGTACGCTGGGCAAGATGTCGGGCGGCAAGTTCATCCTCGGCATCGGCAGCGGCCAGGCCGACGTGCCGAACTACCGGCGCAACTGGAACCTGCGGGGTACCTCCACCCTGGGGCTGATGCGGGACTACCTGACCGTGATCAGGACGCTGCTGCGTGGCGAAACCGTCGACTACAGCGGTCCTTCGATCGAGCTGCACGGCGCAAAGCTCGGCATCAACCCGCCGCCCGAAACGCCGGTCTACCTGGCCGCGTTGGGGCCGAAAATGTTGCAGCTCGGTGGGGAGTGCGCCGATGGCCTGTGCCTGAACTGGTGCTCGCCGGAGCAGGTCGCCGAGAGCCGCAAGCTTGTGGCCGAGGGCGCCGAGAAGGCAGGCCGCGACCCTGCCGACGTGAAGATCTGCGAGTACATCCGCGTCTGCGTCGACGAGGACGAGGAGGCCGCGCGACGGGCCTACACGCGGGCGATGATGGGCTACGCGCTCGGCCAGCTCGACGCACCGCCGCGCAGCTATCGCGCCCACTTTGAGCGCATGGGCTACGCGGACGACCTGCGGCGCGTCGACGATCTGCGTCGCGCCAAGGCGCCCATCGAGGAGCAAATCGACGCTTTCCCGCGGGAGATCTGTCTCGCGGTGGGCTACTTCGGCAAGCCTGAGGGCGCAGCAGCACACTTCCGGAAGCTCGCTGAAGGCCTCGATATCGCCCTCGTCCGCATCGTGGCGTCGAAGCCGGGCATCGATGCCGGTCGCGCCGTGATCAACGCCTGCGCCCCGGCGATTGCGATGTAAGGATGGCATTCCTTACTATCATGTAAGGAGTATTCTTCTTACATGACTGAGCCAGCCAAGACCAAACTCACGAGCAAGTGCCAGATCACTGTGCCTAAGGCCGTTCGTGATCGCCTGGGATTAGAGCCCGGAGACGAAATCGAGTTTGTCGAGACGCAGCAGGGCTTCAAGGTTGTGAAGGTGATCGATCCGGCTCGCCATTCGAGGAGTGGACCGGCTTCCTTGAGCACTTGCGGGGCGCAGCTACGGACGAGCTGATCGAGGAAATGCGGGGACGATGATCTACCGCAGTCGACACCAACGTGCTACTGGACTATCCTCATATCCGGCAGGCTTCATAATCTGGATTCCCGCTTGGCGATCGCTGAGAGCCGCGAGATCGATGAAGGCGCTCTCATTGTGTCGGAGGCGACGTTGTGGCTGAACTCGGCGGCCTACTTCGAAACGCATCACGACCTGATGGAGCAGTTCCTGGAGCGATCGTCGGCATCAAGCTCGTACGATCTACCAGACAGCGCTGTTCGTCGCCGGCGTGGGGTGGGCTTCAGCTACAGCCGAAAGCGTCAGCGAGTTGCAGTGTCCGGCCTCGCGTGCGGCACTTCACATACAGTGACTCGTGCCCGAACTGCGGGCGTGGGCTTCGAGCCCACGTCAGCATGTCCTTGCCGACTTCCTCATTGGCGCCCATGCTCAGTGCACGCTGACCGGCTCCTCACTCGGGACCGCAGTTACTACGGCACGTATTTCCCGGAGCTCAGGCTGGGTTAGGGGGACTTGCTAACCGCGCCAGCGCCGCCGCCTTCAGCGCCGATGGCTCGCCGGGTGACGCGCTGCGGTTGGCTGAGACGAAGACGTAGGTGACGCGCGAGACGGGGCGGCCGGTGGCGGCTTCGATGCCGAGGACGTAGACGCCGGCCTGCAGCTCGTAGTCGCGCAGGCGGTCTTCGACGGCGTCGGCGGGCACGTGGTCCGTCTTCCAGTCGACGATCTCGATGCTGCCGTCCTCAGATTCGACGATCAGGTCCGCGTAACCCTCGAGGATCGTGTTGTCGTAGGGCAGGGCGAAGGGGACCTCTCGTAGCGCCCGCTTGGCGTTCCGGGCTCGCTGGGCCGGCTCCGACTGCAGGGCGACTCGGATGAGTTGGGCCGCCTCGTCTGCCAGGTGGGGCACGGCCTCGGCGACGGTCTGGGCGCGCGCGATGGCTTCGATGGCCTCATCTGCGGCATCCCAGGCCAGCGTCTGCAGGGCGGCGTGTACGGCGCGGCCCAGGTGGGTGCCGGCGCGTCCGCGTGACCATGGCTCCGTGTCGTCCACTTGCGCTTCCTTCGTCCTCGTCATCGCGTCCCAGGGCCGTTGCGCTGGTGTAGCGCTGCGTGCGGGCACCGGCGACGAGGGCGCCTCGATTGGCCTCGAACGTGGTCTCGTCCCAGCCTTCGAGGTCCGTCTGCAGATCCCTCGAAAGGCTGCGCGTGCCGCGGCTGCGAGATCGCGCTGGGTGGCATCGGCTCGGCGTGGTCCTGGGCGCCGGCCTGGATAAGGCGGATGGCGGCGCACTCGCGCGTGCGCTCCTGGTGGAACAGCGAGACGACGAGATGGTCTCGGGCGCGGGTGGCGGCGACGTAGAGCAGGCGGGCGCGCTCGGCGTCTGCATGCGCCTTCTCGTGGGCGTTGACGGCATCGACGGGCCCGAGCTTGAACTGTGCGCTCCGCGTCACGGCGCCAATCGTCACCGCGATACGGCCGTCGTTGCGGTCGTGACCGAAGACGGGCGTCGTGTTCACCGGCGGCGCGCCGAGGCCGGCCAGAAACACGATGGGGAATTCGAGGCCCTTGGCGGCATGTACCGTGAGCACGCGCACGGCGTCCTCGTCGTCGTCAAGGCTGGCGCCTTCGGAGTCGAGGATGGCGTCGCCGGCGCGGCGCTCCAGCCACTCGAGGAAGGAACGCAGGCTCTCGGGCCCGGCGGACTCGAACTGGCGCGCCTGCTCGACGAGGAAGCGCGCCCGCCGGAAGGCGTTTCGGTTGCCGCTATCCAGTAGCCCGATCTCGACGATGCGGCGGTCCGCCACGAAGCGCTCCACCAGTGCCGCCAGCGAGAGTCCGGCTCGCCGCAGGTGCCACGCTCGCAGACTGCGCAGGCCATCGGCCACCAGGCCTTCGATAGCGTCGAGGGCGGGCGAGAGGTAGTTGAAGCTGCCGCCACCCAGCTTGTGTCGGGCGATCTCGACGTCGGAGCAGGCGTATGCCGGGCTGCGTAGCGCGGCGACCACCGCGACGTCGTCGCTGGGGTCGTCGATGGCGGTGAGGCAGTTGAGCAGGTCCCGCACCTCCTGGGTGGCGTAAACCAGGCTGCCTCCCTCGACGCGGTAGGGGATGCCTTCGGACGCCAGCGCGCGCTCCAGCGGCTGCAGGATCGTGCGCGCCGGTAGCAGCACGGCGATGTCGCCGTATTTTGCCGGTCGCACCGTGCCGTCACGCTCGGCAACCGTCCAGCCGCGCTCGACGACGCTGCGGCAATGGGCGGCGATGTGCTGCGCTTCCAGCAGCCGCACCTGGGTGGCGGTCGCCTCGGAAACCATGTGGCCGAACCAGGCGACCGTGGGGCCCTCGAGCGCATCGTCACGGTGCGGGTAGAGGGGCTTGTACGGCGGCTGGACTTCCAGGACGAGGCCGGGACCGATGACGTGCTCGAATACGGCGTTGACCCATTCGAGCACGCCTGGCTGCGAGCGCCGGTTCAGCGCAAGGTCGATGGTCTCGCCGCCGGACGCCTCGATGCCGTCCTTGGTGGCGGCGTAGATCGCCATGTCGGCGCGGCGGAAGCGGTAAATCGATTGCTTGGGGTCGCCGACGAGGAAGAGCCGGCCCGAGTCCGGCTGCGAGGCGTCGCTCTCCGCTGCGAACGCCAGGGCAATCTCGGCCTGCAGCGGGTCGGTGTCCTGGAACTCGTCGATGAGGATGGTGTCGTAACGCTGACGCAGCTCATAGCGCGCGTCGGGCTGTGTGCGCAGGACGTCACGCACGCCGAGGATGAGGTCGTCGAAAATCAGGCGCCCCTCTTCGCGGCGCAGTCGGGCCTCGCGCGTCACGAACTCGACGACGAGGGGCAGGGCGTCTGCGAGGGCCGTCGGCGCGCAGGCCTTCGAGCGTGTCGAGCAGGGTCTGGATCGTCTCGCGAGTGGTCTCGCGCGCTTCCTTGAGGTCGCCGCTGCCGCGCCAGTTGGTCTGGTTGCCGGTAGTGCCCACGCGGGGGTTGAGAGTGGAGGCGATGCTGGCGAGATAGGCGTCGCGCTCGGCTCCGGCGGCCCGGACCTCGCCGATTTGGCCGATGGTCGCGAGGATGCGCTGGCGCAGGCCGTCGGTCGGCGGCACGTGGGTCATGTCGATGGACGCGAGGTCTTCTCGCAGCATACCGAGGTCGGGCCACTCAGCCGGGGGCGCCGTGAGGGGCTCCTCCTGCAGGCGGTATGCCAGCTCGGTGCGGTTCCAGAGGTTCTTCGCGAGGTCCTGCAGGTTGTAGGTCGTGAGCCCGAGGTCGAGCAGGCGCCCGACCGCTGCCACGGCCTGCGGGTTGCCGCCGAGGCCATCGAGGTAGGCGCGCCAGTGCTCCTCGAAGCGCCGCTCTGCCGCGACCACGTCCTCGATCTCGAAGGCGGGGTCGATGCCGGCGCGCACGGCGAAGGAACGCAGGAGGGCCTGGCAGAAGGCGTGGATAGTCGAGATCTGAGCGCGGTCGAGGTCGTGCAGGGCCTTCTCGATCAGGGTGCGTTCGTTCTTCGGTGCAGTCTTGCTTGAGGCGCGCTTCGAGGCCCTGGCGCACGCGGTCCCGCAGCTCCGCGGCGGCCTTGTCCGTGAACGTGATCGCGACGATGCGTTCGACGCTGCGGCCATCGAGCACGAGGGCGAGGAAGCGATCGACCAGGGCCGCTGTCTTGCCCGTGCCGGCGCTGGCCTCGACGAACAACGTCCGGTCCAGGTGCTCTCGGATCCGCGTCCGAGCCTCGTTGTCGGCTTCGAGGTGATGCGAGGTCGTCACTGCGACCTCCGGGCGGCCTCGCCGACGCCGGACCACGGGCGCAGCGCGGGGTCTTCGCGCTTGGTCCAGAGCTCGTCGTCCCGGCGGCGGCTGCACAGGCGGTTGAAGTCGCAGTAGCGGCAGTTGTCCCAGCCGCCGTAGAAGCGTGTTCTCCTCGCCCGATACGGCGGGGAAGGCGCCGACCTGGATGCCGGCGACGATGGCGTCCAGAGTGCGGCGATAGCGCGCCATGTTCTCCTCGTTGGCCTCGAAGGGGATGCGGGTGAACTTCCCGGCGCTGCTGATGAACCAGTACAGCGGCGTCACGGTCTCGGCATCGGCCGCGGCGGCGAGGTAGGCGGGGAGCTGCAGCTTCGTACCGCCGGCGAGCGGGTCATCGGGCTTCATGTTCTCGTATGCCCGCGTGCTTCCCGTCTTGTAGTCGATGATCCACGCCGCGCTGCCGTCGGGCGTGGTGTCGATGCGGTCGACGTAGCCGCGCATCGGCACGGTTGCGTCCGGGTCGGGCGGCAGGCTGAGCTCGAAGCCCGTGGGGACGGCGCCGGTCTCGGCCCGGAAGAGGTTGTCCTGGTCGAGGAAGGACGAGAGGTCGGCGCGCAGACGGCGGCGCTCGTGCTCGGCATAGATGTCGAGGCCGGTCTTGCCGCGGTCGCGCGCCGCGTCCATGTGCGTTTCGAGAATCTCCAGAAGCGCAGCGTGATCTTCATCCTCCCAGAGCTCATAGGGCGTTAGGGTGCGGCGCTGGAAGAACTCCTGCAGCACGGCGTGCACGACGCTGCCGCGCTCGGCGGCGTCCATGGTCTCGCGGTCCTCAGGCTCCTCCGGCGGTCGCAGGCGCAGGACGTGGCCGAGGAAGTAGCGGAAGCCGCACAGGGCGTACGACTCCAGCGACGTGGGCGAGACGCTGCCGCGCGGGATCAGGCCATCGCCGGCCAGCTCCGCCAGGTTGCCGTCGTACGGCCCGAAGCGATCGCCGCGCCGGGCCGCCAGCAGGCGCTGCGAAGCCGTCAACGGGTGCTCCGGTGCCAGCGTGAGGCCGTCGCGGCGGGTGGCGACGCTGACGCGCACCCGGAGCTCCGTGAGGTCGACAGGCGTGCCGGTGAGCAGGGCGGCGGTGGGCGATGCGGGCTTGCGCAGCCAGGGTCGTGCCGAGGCGCGTCGCAGCTCCGTGGCGCTGCCGATCGTGGCGTCGAGGTCGCGGGCCGCGGCGACCATGACCTGCGCCGGGTAGTGCTCTCGCCCTGCGCTCGCGGCCTGTAGAGGCGCCGTCCACGTCACCCGCTGCGTCGCCGAGGCGATCGCGCGTTGGGCCTGAGCCTGGGCGCGTTCGAGGCGCAATGCCGCGTCTTCGATCATGGGGTGGCTCTGGCGCAGGTCCTGCCAGATGTGGTCCTGCACCAGGGGCTCCGCGGGCGCACCGGCAGGGAACACGCCTTCGTAGGCGCCGCAGAGGATCGTGTGCTTGAAGCTGAGCCCCGCGGCCACCCGGTAGTCCGAGATGAAGACGCCGTCGCCGAGGGCACCCTCGCGGTGGAAAGCTGCGTCGAGGTTGGCGCGCAGTGCGCCCGTGAAGCTCTCGAGGCTGAAGCGCCCGCCCACCTTGTCGATCGTGCCGAGCTGCTCGATCTGGGCCAGGACTGCCTCGAAGGCGGGTGACTTCGCGTCCATGTACGCCTCGACGATGGCCTTGAAGGCATCGATGAACGTAGAGGCGGGCTGGGGCTCACGCAGGGGCTCCAGGCGCGCCACGAGTCCGTCGACGAGCGACCGGAGGCCGGTGGCGCGCTCGCGCTGCTCCTCGTAGCGGGCGCGACGGGTGCCGTCGTCGTCGAATTCGACCTGTGCCATGCGCTCATCGAGGTCGCTAACCAGGGCGTCGAGGCCGGACTGCCAGCGTCGCGGCGCCCTGGGTGATGCCGGCCTCGCGAGCGAGACGGCGCCACGGGGCCGGCAACGTGAGCACCTCGCCGTTGGCGATGGGGAGCTTCGCCTGCATCGGCGCCAGGCTGAGCCAGTCGATGACGTGGGTGCGGGAGTAATTCTGCAAGCGGCAGCTCGGCCAGCATGAGCACGCCGCGGCCGGCCGCCGTCTCGCTCAGGGCCACGCCTGGCAGGGCATTGACCGGGATGCCAGCGCCTTCGAAGGCCTGCTGGAGCAGCGCCCGGTACGCCGGGATCGGCGCCGTGGAACACGCCGACCTCATGCAGCCCGAGGCCGCCGCTCAGGGCATCGATGACCTCGCGCGCAACCTCGCGCACCTCCGAGGCGGGGTCCGGGGCCAGGACGAAGCGCGACTCCGCGGTCGGCGCGGGCTCGTCGGCGATGACGTGGTAGTGGCCTCGGCCCACGGCACGGCGAATCGCCGTCAGGAGGCGCTCCGAAGCGGCGGAAAGCGCGCCCGGCGGCAGGACGTAGACCTCGCCCAGCTCGCCCGCGACCTCGTCACGCCGGTGGTCGACGCTGGCGGCGGCGGCGTCCTGCAGGTCTTCGTCGTCGTAGAAGGGGCTCGTGTGGCCCCGATAGATGGCATAGAGGCGGACGACTTCGCCGAGCAAGCCCGTGCCAAGCTGCACCGGCACGCCCTGGGGCTGCTCGTAGCCGCCGCGGCGCAGGCGCCGGAAGGTCTGACGCAGCACGCGGGCGAAGCCGGGCAGGCGGCGGACCTCCGAGAGGTCGGCGCGAGCTTCGAGGGCGACCTGCGAGGCCAGGTAGTCGCCGATCGGCCGGGCGAGGGGCGACTTGCCTGCCTGCGCCAGATCACCCGCACCGAGGAGCTCTGCCAGGCGCGGCAGCGTTTCGAAGCGCACGCCTGCAAAGGGCCCCGTGTTCGGCGGCGAGGCGGCGTCGCAACTGGATGCCCGCCACGTGCGAGGGCACGATGACCGTCGCCGGCGCGAGGGGGTCGCGTTTGCGGCTGGCAGCGAGGTCGGCGAGGAAGGAGGCGGACAGGGCGGGACTCTCCTTTCCGGCAGCATATCGGCAATCGTCGCAAACGAAAAGGCGCTGAATGGCAGGTTGACATAGCCCAGCGCAACGCATTGAATCGGAACCGTGACCAGTCCCGACGATCGCGCGACCCGCGCCAAAGCCGGCGATCTCAACGCCTTCAACGAGCTGGTCGTCGAGCATCAGACGCTGGTCTACAACCTCTGCTATCGCATGCTCGGCCAGACACAGCTTGCGGAAGACACGACGCAGGACGCCTTCGTCTCCGCCTGGCGCAATATCGAGACATTTCGGGGCGAGACGTTCCGGCCCTGGCTGCTGCGCATCGCCGCCAACCTGTGCCGCGACGAGCTGCGCCGGCGCGGGCGCAGGCCCTCGTCATCTCTCGATAGCGTCCTGGAAGCGGGCGTGCCGGAGCCGCCGGACGACGACCCTTCACCGGATGACAGCGCCCTGACCTCCGAGCTGCGTGGCCGTCTGCAGGAGGCGCTGCTACAGCTTCCCGAGGACCAGCGCACCGCCATCGTCCTGTGCGACGTTGAGGGGCTCGACTACAACGAAATCGCTACAGTGATGAAGACGTCGCTTGGTACCGTGAAATCACGCATCGCCCGCGCGCGCCTGAAGATGCGCGAGTTGATGCAGCGCGAACCGGAACTTTTGCCGGGCAGATATCGTCCTGAACCGTAGAGAGGCAAGCATGGGGTGGTTCAGACGCAATGAGCACGATGAGGAACAGCTCTCCGCCTATCTAGACGGTGAGCTGGACGCTCGACATGCCGAGACTGTCGAGCGTCACCTCTCCACGTGCGACTCGTGTGCCGCGTTGCTGGAAGAGCTGCGCGAGACACGAGCATTGCTGTCTGCGCTACCAACCCAGGCGCCACCGCGCTCGTTCGTACTCGGGGCCGAGTATGCGCGTGCGCCGGTTCGGGAAGTAGCCCGGCCATCGAGGCGATTCAACCTCGCGCTGGCACCGGCTGTGGCCCTGTCGGTCTTCGTGGCGTTGCTGGTCGTCGACCTCGGGCACTTCTCGTCCACTTCGTCGGACGAGAGCAGCACTGCGCTGACGGCGGCAACGGCACGAGAGATGGTCACTGGCGACGCTGCGGCGTCCGGTGCCGCGGGCTCGATTGCTTCGGCGCCGGTGGCGCCCGAAACCGCCAACTCGGCGGCAGACGGCGCTGGCACGACAGCCGGCAAGGGCGCCGACGACTCGCAGTCGGCGACGGCAGCGGAAGCGACTCCCGCGGCACCTGGCGTCGGCATGGGAGGCGCAGTCGAGCCCGAAGAAGGCCTGCCGCCGGTCGCGATGAGTGCCGCGGAGGAGCCGACGCCCGGCGAGGGTGGGCCGGAAATCGCGGCGGCCGCGCATGCGCCGGAGGAGTCACCGATCGCGCCTCAGGCGTTTGAGGCGCCTGAGGGCGACAGCGAAAGCGGTGGGGGCGTCTCGACGCTGCGACTGCTGGAGATTCTTGCCGGCGCCGCCGTCCTTGCCTCTGGTTTCTACGTCTATCTATGGCCCCGTTTATCCAGAGAAGGAAGCTAAAAAATGAAACTCAGACACTTGGTACTACTGCCGGCCGTGGGGCTTTTAGCCGCGTTCGCTGTAGCCTGCAAAGGCGGCGACACGATAGTACAGACCTCAAACCAGGGCGCCGCGGGCGTTACGGCGACGGGCACCGGTACTGTCTATGGAGAGCCGGATGTCGCCGTGATCAACGTCGGCGTCAACGTCCAGCGCGACACCGTCGAAGAGGCGCGCAATGACGCTGCTGCCGCCCAGCAGGGCGTCATCGACTCGCTGAAGGCCAATGGCGTCAAGGACGAAGACATCCAGACCGTCCAGTTCTCCGTCTACCCGCAGTACGACTACAGCGATAAGGTCCAGCCCAACGGCAAGATCATCGGCTACGTCGTGAGCAACGTGGTGACCGCCAAGGTGCGTGACCTCGACACGACCGGTCAGGTTATCGACGACGCATCTAAGGCCGGAGGCAACGATGCCGTGGTCCAGGGTGTCTCGTTCACCGTCGACGACCCGACGGACCTGCAAGAGCAGGCGCGCAAGATGGCTGTTGACCAGGCGAAGGCCCAGGCTGAGCAGCTTGCCGACGCCGCCGGTGTCCAGCTAGGCGACCTGCTGTCGCTCAACGAGAGCGGCGGTTACGTCCCCTACGCGCGTGGCGGCGCGAACCCTCGATTCCGCAGCACAGGTGCCGGCCACAACGCCGATCGAGCCCGGCCAGGTCGAGGTGAACATCACCGTCAACCTGCAGTACGCGCTGAAGCAGTAGCTGCGCCGGATCACGGCTAACCAGAAGAGGGGCGACGCGAGTCGCCCCTCTTTCGTTGCCCGCATGAGGACTCGCGGATAAGATCGCAGCAATTCAGGGCACGCCCGGCAGGTCGTGCAGGGGAGCAGCGTCACGTCCGTCCTCAGCGACAAGAGCATCCGTGAAGAGATCGAGTCCGGCCACCTGGTCATCGAACCGTGGGAGGAGCGCTTCCTGCAGCCGGCCAGTGTCGACCTGCGCCTGGGGCGGGAGTTCCGCGTCTTCCGTAACTACCGCCTGCCCTACATCGACGTGAAGCAGGAGATGGAGAGCCTGACTGAGCTGGTGACCATCGATGACGTCGTGCCGTTCATCCTCCACCCGGACGAGTTCGTGCTCGCGGTCACGCGGGAGCGGGTCGAGGTGCCGGACGACCTCGTCGGGCGCCTCGATGGCAAGAGCTCGCTCGGGCGTCTGGGGCTCATCGTGCACTCGACGGCGGGCTTTGTGGACCCGGGCTTCAAAGGCCGCCTGACTCTGGAGCTGCGCAACATCTCCAACCTGCCGATCACGCTGTACTACGACATGCCGGTGTCGCAAATATCGTTCGTGCGTCTGACCACGCCGGCAGAGAAGCCCTACGGTTCTGAGGGCTCCAAGTACCAGGATCAGGAAGGGCCGCAGTCCAGCCGCTACTTCATGAACTACCGCCAGATGCCGCCGGGCAAGCCGCACGAGAGGCGGCGCCCCGGCAAGTGAGCGCGCCCACGCCCCACATGCAGCGCGCGCTCGAGCTCGCGCGCATCGCCTTCGGCACCACCAGCCCCAACCCGGCCGTCGGCGCCGTCATCGTCAAGGACGGCATCGTCGTCGGCGAAGGCTACACGCGACCGCCAGGCGGCCCGCACGCGGAGGTGGTCGCCCTCTCCGAGGCGGGAGCGAACGCCCGAGGCTCGACCGTCTATTGCACGCTCGAGCCATGCAGCCACCAGGGCCGCACGCCGCCCTGCGTCGACGCCCTGATCGCCGCGGGCGTCTCGAAGGTCGTCTTCGCCATCGAGGACCCGGACGAGAAGGTGTCGGGGGCAGGCAAGGCGGCGCTCGAAGGGGCGGGCATCGAGGTCGATGTCGGTGATGGCGCCGAGGAGGCATCGCAGGCTGCTGGAGGCGTACATCAAGCACCGGCGCACCGGCTCTGCCCTTCGTCGTCGTCAAATACGCTGCCACGCTGGACGGGCGCATCGGCGCCACTACGGGCGACTCGCGCTGGGTGAGCGGCCCCGAGACCCTGAAGTGGGCACACGAAAACCGGCCCAAGCTCGACGCGATGCTCGTAGGCTCCTCGACGGTCGTGATCGATGACCCGCAGCTCACGGCTCGGCCCGGCGGAGAGCTATCGGAGCGCCAGCCCCTGCGCGTCGTCGTCGACAGCACCGGCCGCGTGCCGACGACGGCGAAGGTCCTGCAGGGCGCCTCGAAGACGCTGATCGCCACGACGCAGCAGTCATCTGAGCAATGGCGGCGCTCGATGGAGGATGCAGGCGCGGAGGTGCTCGTGCTGCCGGCCGGATCTGACGACCGCGTGCCGCTGCTCAGCCTCCTCGACGAGCTGGGGCGACGCGGCGTCGTGCTCCTGCTCTGCGAGGGCGGCGGCGTCCTGCACGGCTCCCTGTTCGACCAGCGCCTCGTCGACAAGGTCACCTGCGTCATCGCGCCGCATGATCGTCGGCTCCAATCAAGGCGCCGTCGGCCGTCGATGGCATCGGCGCCGCCTACATGCGCGAGGCGGTGCGCTTCCGTGACGTCACGGTCGAGCGCCTGGGCGACGACATCCTCGTTCACGGGCTATCCGGTGTGGCCGGAGCCAGCGCAAGGCTAGAGCGCGTCCGCTAGAATATTGCTATGACTGTGGAGCTACCGCGCAGACTATTCACGACGGACGAATACTTCCGGATGGTGGAGGCGGGCGTTTTCGGCAGCGAAGACCGCGTGGAACTGCTCGAAGGAGAGATCGTCGAAATGCCTCCGATTGGTAGTCACCACGCAGGCGTTCTCAATCGACTCGTGAAGGTCTTCAAGCCAGTCATTGATACTGAAGCGGTCCTGGCGTTTCAGAACCCCATCAGACTGAGTGCGACATCTGCACCCCAGCCGGATCTTGCCGTCTTGCGACCGCGCGCCGACTACTACACTGACTCTCACCCCGTACCGGAAGAAGTGCTGTTGCTGATTGAGATTGCTGACTCGACGGTCTTGCGAGACCAGAGGATAAAGGCGCCGCTTTATGCAGAGGCCGGGATACCTGAACTCTGGATAGTCAATCTTACGAATTCGTCAGTCGAGATTCACAGGCAGCCAACCGAAGCAGGTTACCTGTTGAACGCCATCGTCCGAAGGGGTGACAAGCTCACGCCTGACGCCCTACCCTCCGTTTCCCTTTCCGTCGAAGACATCCTGGGCTAACGAAACTTGTCGCAGGCCGCGGAGCACGGGCTGATCCGGTACCCGATCGACGCCGCCAATCGCGCAAGCCTCGTCGACGCATACTCACCGGGCGCACGTATTGTGCGCGCGACGCGGTTGCGTGGTGGCCTTGGGGCTACGACTCAGGTGCTCCACGTGGAGCTTGCTGATGGTCGACGCCAGAACCTGGTACTCAGGGTGTATTTGCCGGGCCGAGAATCCCTGACGCCGGAACGGGCACAGCGGGAGTTCCGCACCATCGAGCTGGCGCAGACGACCGGCGTGCCATCGCCTCGACCGCTGTTTCTGGATGCGGGTGGTGAGTACCTGGGCAGGCCGGCGATGCTGCTTTCGTATCTGCCTGGGCGTTCCGTATACCAGCCACGAAACGTGGAGGGGTGGGCGGAAGACCTGGCTCGGGCGATGCACGCAATCCATCGTGTGACACCTCGCGGCTTTGACCTCTCATGGCTGCCTCGATTTGGCCGAGAGGAGATCGCAGCAGAGTTGCTCGAGGGCCGGGACGAGGTTCTGGCCCTCAACGACGATGTTGCCCGCGATGCCCTGGCCGTACTCGAGGCCGGTTTCGGCGAGATCGCGTGGCCTGAGACATGCCTGATTCATGAGGACTTCTGGCCGGGCAATACAGTGTGGTCGCGCGGCCGGCTCGTCGGCGTGATCGACTGGGCGAATGCAAAGCTGGGTGACCCACGGCTCGACGTTTCGCAGTGCCGCATCGATGCTCTCCTGGTCAACGGCTTCGAGGTCAGCGACGAAATCGGTGCGGCGTACGAGCGCCTGGCGGGGCAGCCTGTAGCTGATGCCTGGTTCATCGATCTGTTTCAGGGCCTGCGGGCGCTGAGGAACTACAAGATCTGGCTCATCGGGTATCACGATGCAGGCTTGACGTTCGTCACAAAAGCACTGGCGCATGAGCGGATACGGGCATTTCTCAGGCGTGCACTGACGAGAGCGGCTTAGGCTTACTGTCCCTATGGCACATTGCCCAACACGGGGCTCGCCCGCTAGACTCGGCGACACTAGACATAGGTGAGGAGCGGGGCGCGTGTTCACAGGCATCGTTGAAGAGGTGGGGACGGTCCGCGAGATTAAGCCGGGCAAGCTGGTGATCAACGCCAAGAAGGTCACCTGGGGCACCAACCTGGGCGACTCGATTGCTGTCAATGGCTGCGACCTGACCGCCGTCTATTTCGACGAAGACGGCTTCCACACCAACGTCATCGAGGAGACCTACAACCGCACCAATCTCGGCGACCTCAAGGTCGGCGACCCGGTGAACCTTGAGCGCGCACTGACGCTGGCCGGGCGCGTCGGCGGGCACCTCGTACGGGGCGTGATCGAGCACACCGGTACCTTGCGCTCGACGGAGCAGCAGGAGCTTTCGATCGTCGCGTGGTTCAACGCGCCGCCGGAGATCATGCGCTACATGATCATCAAGGGCCCGATTGCGATAAACGGCGCGTCCCTGACCGTGATCGACAAAGACGAAACCGGGTTCGCCGTGGGCCTGATCCCGTTCACGCAGGAGCACACGAACCTCCTCAACCTGAACCCTAACGATAGGGTAAACTTGGAGTCAGATATCATCGCCCGCTACGTGGAGCAATTGTTGGACGAACGGTATCTGGGCGGAGAGGATCCCCGCTTGTCCTGAGGTTCTCGGAGGGCTGGTCCCGAGGCCGGCGAGGACAAGGCAGAGAGGCAATTGGCACATGACTTCGGCAGCAGACGAAAAGGTGGAGGAACAGCAGCCCGCGCCGACCTCCAAGCGTCGCGATAACGTTATGGCGACGGTAGAAGAAGCAATCGAGGACTTCCGGGCGGGCAAATTCGTCGTCATCGTCGACGACGAGGGCCGGGAAAACGAAGGCGACCTCGTCATCGCCGCCGAGTTCTGTACGCCCGACGCGATCAACTTCATGGCCAAGTACGGCCGCGGCCTGATCTGCATCCCCATGACCGCCGAGCGCATCGAAGACCTGGGCATCCCGATGATGGTGAACCCGGCCGACAACGGTTCGCTGTTCGGCACGCCGTTCACCGTATCGGTCGAGGCGCGCAACGGCGTGACGACGGGCATTTCCGCTGCGGACCGCGCCAAGACCGTCGAGGTCCTGATCGACCCCGAGTCCAGCAAGCGCGACCTCGTCATGCCGGGGCACCTGTTCCCGCTGCGGGCTCGTGACGGTGGCGTCCTTGTGCGCGCCGGTCAGACCGAAGCGACCGTGGACCTGGCGAAGCTCGCGGGCCTGTATCCGGCGGGCGTCCTGTGCGAGATCATGCGCAGCGACGGCACGATGATGCGTCTGCCCGACCTCAAGCGCTTCGCGGCTCGCCACCACCTCAAGATCATCTCGGTCGAGCAGCTCATCGCCTACCGGCAGCAGCACGAGAAGCTGGTCGAGCGCGTGACTGAGACCGTGATCCCGACCCTGTACGGCACCTGGAAGGCGATCGCCTACCGCAGCATTGTCGACCCGGACGAGCACGTGGCCCTGGTCATGGGCGACATCTCCGACGGCGAGCCGACCCTGGTACGCGTGCACAGCCAGTGCGTCACCGGCGATGTGTTCCAGAGCATGCGCTGCGATTGCGGCGAGCAGCTCGAGAAGGCCATGCAGCTCATCGGCGAAGAGGGCCGCGGCGTCATCGTCTACATGCGACAGGAGGGACGCGGCATCGGCTTCCACAACAAGCTGCGCGCCTACTCCCTGCAGGACGGCGGCATGGACACGGTCGAGGCCAACCTGGCGCTCGGCTTCGAGGCGGACCGCCGCGATTACGGTATCGGCATGCAGATCCTGGCCGACCTTGGCCTGGAGAAGATCCGGCTGCTGACCAACAACCCGAAGAAGCGCGCCGGCCTGGACGGCTTCGGCCTCACGCTGGTGGAGCGCATCCCGATCATCGTCGAGCCTAACGAGTTCAACGCTCGTTACCTGGAGGTCAAGCGGGAAAAGCTCGGCCACCGCTTCGACGACGACCCCATGTGCTAGCCGTGCCCCGTACCTTCGATGAAGACCTCGATGGCACACGGCTGACGGTGGCCATCGCCGTCTCGCGTTTCAACACGCTGATCACGGAACGCCTGCTGGCGGGCGCCCAGGAGGGCCTCGCCGAGTACGGTGTGCACGAGGCGCGCGTAACCGTCGCGTGGGTGCCTGGCAGCTTCGAGCTGCCGTTCGTCGCCCAGCGCTTCGCCGAGACTGGGCGCTACGACGCCGTGATCTGCCTGGGCTGCGTGATCAAGGGCGAGACCGACCACAACGAGTACATCAACCACGCCACCGCCATCGGTCTCGAAGAGGTGGGCGCGCGTACCGGCGTGCCGGCGATCTTCGGTGTCGTGACGGTGAACAGCCTGGAGCAGGCGTTGGCCCGCGCCGGCGAGGGCACCACCAACAAGGGTTACGAGTGCGCCACTGCCGCCGTGACGATGGCCAACCTGCGTCGTCGTTTGTCTGAGTGATATGGCCGAGCTGCCAGCCCCTCCGGTCCCGCACAAGCTGTTCGAGGTCGGTCAGAAAGCGCTGATCGATCGCGACGGCGACGTACTGCTGGTCTTCTTCCCAAACGGGTGGCTCGATTTCCCTGGTGGCCGAATTAATGAGGGTGAGTCCGATATCGTCGAGGCCTTGAAGCGTGAGGTTCGCGAGGAGACGGCCCTTGAAGTGCAGATTGGCGTTCCCTTCGCCACCTGGTTGGGCCGGAACGGTACGGTGTACCTGGTGGGTTATCGCTGTCAATACGTTTCGGGTGAAGTCGAGCTGAGTCATGAGCATGCGAGCTTTCGATGGGTAAATCGCGGCAATTACGGAGAACTGAAGGAAGACAGCGCTCCCTTCGAAGTCCTGCGCAAATACTTCGAAAGCTAGAGTCTTAACCAGTGCGTAACGGCAGCGACAGCCGGGAGGCAAGACACCCTGTGCTAAGATCGCAGCGTTCGGAGGGGCGGCGTGTTGGAGTCAGAGACCACGAAGAAGACCAAAGCGGAAGAGCAGGAAGCCACCGAAGACGAAGACACCGAGGATGCGGCGCATTGGCAGAACGGCCAGGGTGAGGCGCCCGATCCCAGTGCAATGACGGCGCTCCAGCTGGCGCACAGGGTCGTTGCCAAGTTCCCGGACCTCTCGAAGCGCTACCAGAAGTTCATCGGTACGGCGGCCGTAGTATCGTCCGCCCTCATCGTCCTTGCCAGTATCGCTGTCTCCAAGCGCCTGCACTCCGGCGAGAGCGCCGAAGACATCCTCGCCTCGATCACGCCCGACGAGATCGAGAACGCCGGCAAGCAGCTCCCCGCCAAGCCGGCCAAGAACGGCCATTCGCCCGAGGACGCGGCCAAGCGCCGGTTCCAGCACTAGTCCAGTTTTTGGTTCACAGTCGTCGGTTCACAGTCCGCTTTGAGGCCGGCACTTCCGGTACTGGGCGGTGTGATCACTCCCGTGCTGGGTGGGATTGGTGGCGTAGGTACGGGCGTCACGGGATGCAGAAGGACGCATGAATTGACGATCTGGGCCATGACCTCGTGGGCCGGTGCCAGCGGTGGCTCTATGTCAGGCCGGCCGCAGTCGGATAGGCGTAATGCGAGCATGTAGCGTTCTGTACGGTTGCAGATTCCTGCTGCGTCGTTCGCCACCTGAACGAAGAAATCTCCCGCTGGTAACGTAACCTGAATCGAGTCGTCGATCGTGACTTGCCCTCCACCCGCGACTGGATCACCGTCCGGGCAGAGGACCGGTAGCGGCGCAGGCGTTGGTGTAGGCGTCAGGTGACAGGACGCGACGATGGCATCGAGGACGCTCTCCGCCTCCTCGGTCGCTGCGTCGCGACTGTTCTCCTCGCAGTTGGCGATGTTCAGGTTGAGGATGCCGCCGCTCTCTTTATGACAGAGGACGACATGAGGAAAAGCTGGCTCTGGATCCGTTGGCGGAGAGATCAGGTTATAGGTGCCCGCGGGAAGCGTGACCTCGACTGCACCAATCACGTACGTGTCGCCACCCGGCAGGCTGGCGGCCTCGCAGAAGGGATTCGGTGTGGCTGAAGGGGTTGGATCCTCCGCATGAATGGTGCCGAACGTGAGCAAGAGCACGATTAGCCCCACTGACACGACACCGAGGTAACGGATCCGGTTCATCGGTGCCGATTATAACTGAGCAGGATGTGCTGGGGCACTATCCACCACTTTCGTTTGCGTTGCAAAGTCGCGCACTTGACGTCATAGAACACTCGTGCTACCAATGATCCCACGGTGGCGCGGCATATCCTTCACGTCGATCTCGATGCCTTCTTCGTTGCGGTGGAGCAGGCGCGTGATCCCTCGCTCGTCGGCAAAGCCGTTGTCGTGGGCGGCGACCCCAACGGCCGCGGCGTCGTCTCGACCGCCTCGTATGAAGCGCGAGTGTTCGGTGTGCACTCGGCGATGCCGCTGCGCACCGCGAAGCGTCTGCTGCCCCGAGACGCCATCTACCTGCGGGGCGACTTTCGGGAATACCAGCGCGTCTCGAAGGCATTTCACGCCATTCTGGCCGACTACACGCCCCTGGTGGAGTCGGGTGGCCTGGACGAGGCGTATCTCGACATAACGGGTTGTGAGGCGATGATCGGCACGCCGGAGCAGGCGGCCGCCACGATCCGGGCTCGCATCCGCGCCGAGCTGAGGATCGCGGCCTCGGTCGGTATCGCGAGCAGCCGGCTGGTGGCGAAGGTCGCCTCGGACGCCGCGAAGCCGGACGGCGTCTGTCTGGTGCCCGAAGGGGGCGAGGCCGCATTCCTGGCGCCGATGCCGCTGCGGGCGTTGCCCATGCTGGGGCCGAGCACGGAGAAACGCCTGGCCTCGTTGGGGCTCGTGACCCTTGGGCAACTCGCCGCGGTTGCCGAGTCGACGCTGGAGGCGATGTTCGGGCCGCACGGCGCCATAATCAAGGCGCGGGCGCAGGGCATCGACCCATCGAAGGTCGGCGGAGAGCACACGGCGAAGTCGATCAGCCGGGAGGGCACGTTCGCGGCGGATGTGGCCGACCCGGCGCACCTGCGCGCGGTCCTTCGGGCGTTCAGCGAGAGCGTCGGCTCCCAGCTTCGCGGGCAGGCACGCCGCGCGCGCACCGTGAGCCTCAAGCTGCGCTACGAAGACTTCACGACCGTCAATCGCAGCGTGACGCTACAGCGGCCCGTGAACAGCGACGAGGCGATCTTCGATGCGGCGAACGGCATGCTGAACCGGCTGCGACAGGCCGAGCGGCGGCCGGTGCGTCTCATCGGTGTCGGCACCTCGAATCTGGTGGACGATGCCGTGCAACTCAGCCTGGAGCCCTCGCGTGAAGTGCAGTCCGAGTCGCTCAGCGCCGCGTTCGACAAGGTGCGCGGCAAGTACGGTACCCGCAGCCTGCAGACGGGCCGGACGGCCTTCGATGGCACTGTCCGGCGGCGCGATGAACTCTACGAGAGGAGCACTGGGCTGTCGTCCCAAATTGATCGCTAGTACAGCTACCCTTCCCTTTACGTTAGGGGTACAATACTTTTTGCTGCACTGAGCTTGTCAGTGCGCTACTGGAAAGTCGGATACTACCTATGGCAGAGGTCGTTGAAACTCACGTACGTAGCAACTCGACCCGATGGGTCAGCCTGCGCCGGGCCTGCGACATTCTCGGTGTAGACGAGTCCACCCTGCGGCGCTGGGCCGACACGGGTCGCCTGCGCGTTTACCGTACGCCCGGCGGTCACCGCCGTTTCTCACTACCCGACCTCGAGAGCATGGTGGCGGGCGAAAGCCGCACCCATGGCGCCGAGGAGATCGAGCGCATCGCCGTCGCCAAGATCCGCCGCCAGCTGCAGCGGGCGCGTCAGCAGGAGTACGGCTGGTACACGAGCCTTTCGGACGGCAACCGTGACCTCCTGCGCGACCTGGGCCGACGGCTTGTCGAGATGGCTGGGGAGTACCTCGACAAGCGCACCCGGCGCAGCGGTCTGCTCGAAGAGGCGATGGACGTCGGCGAGCAGTACGGCCGCATCCTTATCGATGCCGGTCTGCCGCTGCCGAACGCCGTAAACGCCTACATCGGCTTCCGCAAGACCATGGACGAGACGACGCGCCAGACCGCAGTCCGTGAGGGTATGCCCCTGGACGAAGCGCTGGCGGCATACGGGCAGGTGCACGCCCTGGGTGACCAGGTGCTTCTGGGCATCGCCTCCGCTTATGAAGCGCTGCCGGTAGCAGCCGGGGCAGAAACCCGATAAACAGACCGAACATAGTGATAGGACGCTATGGCAAGCATCGAAAAACCACGTAGACGGCGTAAGGGGTTCATGGATGGGCAGGACCAGCTTCTGCGCCTGAACTCCCTCTATCGCTTCGAGGTGTTTGGCAACCGGCGGCCTCGTGATCTGATGCGGTCTAGCCACGCAGAATTCGATGATGTCGCTTCGCCCGAGCCGTTCGAGGACCTGGACGACTCCGACATCAGCGACCGGGACCGGCGTGACGCGATAGCGCGGGAGCGCTGGCGGAGGCAGGGCCGGGGCTAGTGCGCATCTCGGTCACGGGCGTCAGCCACCATGAGACGCCTGTAGAGCTGCGCGAGCTGTTCGCGTTCAGTGGCGATGCCCTCGTGGAAGCGCTGCAGCGTATTCCCGCCAACATGGGCGCCGCGATCCTCTCGACCTGCAATCGCAGCGAGCTCTATCTCGTCTCGGACGGGGACAGTTCCCTCGATGGCCCCGCCGTCATGGCGACTGCCCGTGGCGAGCCGTCGCCCGAAGGCGTCTCTTTCTATCACCTCGAAGGCGCCGAGGCCGTCACGCACCTGTTTCGCGTCGCCTCCGGTATCGAGTCGCTGGTGATCGGCGAGTCCGAGATCCTGGGCCAAGTGCGCGATGCGTTCTCGGCGTCGACGGCGGCCGGCAGCGGCAACGCCGTGCTGGCGCGCCTGTTCCACACAGCCCTGCGCGTCGGCCGCCGCGCGCGCAGCGAGACCGACATCAGCGCCTACGGCGGCTCGGTGGCCGCCCTGGCCGTGAGCCTGAGCCGGCGTCTGGTCGGGGACCTGCGAGGCAAGACGGTGTTCGTCGTGGGCGCCGGCGATGTGGGCCGGCGGGCGGCCGGAGCACTGGTGCAGAACGGCGTCGGCCGCCTGCTGGTGACGACGCGACGCTCCGGCCTGGCGGACGAGATCGCGCGCGAGCTCAACGGCATCTCGATCCCCTATGGCGAACTGCAGAGCGCCCTTGCCGAGGCCGACGTGCTCATCACGGCCACCGCGGCGCCCTCGGCGATCATCTCGGCCGATGACATCCGTCGCGCCATGCAGGGCCGCGAAGAGCGCCCGCTGCTCGCCGTCGACATCGCGGTGCCGCGCGACATCGACTCGGCGGGCGCGGGACGTGCCCGGCGTGCACCTCTACGACATCGATGACCTGCAGGCCGCCGCGGAGGCCAACATGGAGGCGCGGCGGCGTGAGGTCGGCGCCGTCGAGGCCATCGTGAGCCTGGAGGTGGCGCGGTTTCAGACCTGGCTCTCGGGCCAGCGCGTCGAGCCCACGATCGCCAGCCTGCGCAAGCGCGCCGAGGCGACCCGGCAGGCCGAGGTGGAGCGCACGCTCGCGCGCCTGGGCAACCTGAGCGAGGCCGACCGCAAGCGCGTCGAGGCGATGAGCGAGGCGCTGGTGAAGCGACTGCTGCACGAGCCGGTGACCCGCCTGCGTGAGCACGGCAGCCAGCGCCACGTTGAAGCGCTGCGGGAGCTGTTCGGGCTGGACGAAGCCGGGGAACCGGGAACAGGGATCCAAGAACAAGACTGACGTTCTCTCACTCTCAACCGCTATGCGAGATCCTCGGCTCACCAACCCACTCCGGATCCCTGCTCGAGGTTCCTTGTTCCCAATCCGGCGCGCTAAGCTAGGCACGTGGCGACTGACATCGAGGCGGTTGCGTTCGACTGCTTCGGCACCCTGATCGACTTTGGCGACGAGGCCTTTGCGGAGGCGTACGGGCTGATCTGCGCCGAGCAGGGCATCGCCATTGACGGCAAGACCTTCTACGACAAATGGATGGAGGTCTGGCGCCGCCTCATCGTCAACCCGGATGCGCCCCAGACGCGATCGAGCAGTCCCGACGGCGCCGCGCTGGTCAACTCGCCGGCGGCCCTGAGCGAGGCCGAGAACATCCCTGAGCACCCGGATCACCACGCACCCTCAGCGGGGCGCAACCGTGCGCTCGACGGGCCCGTGGGGCCGTTTCGCACCTACCGCGAGGAGTGGACCGAGCACTTCGAGCTGTGCTTCGAGGAGCTTGGCGTCATAGGCGATGCGGCGGCGAGCCATGAGCGACTGCGCGAGCTGCTGTGCCTGGCGCCGGCCTTCCCGGAGTCGCGACGGGTCGTCGAGCACATCGGGCGCCGGATGCCCGTGGCGATGCTCTCCAACGCCGACGACGACTTCCTCCACGCACCGCTGAACCGCAACGGCCTCGTATTCCCTCTGATGGTCTCGTCGGAGACGGCGCAGGCCTACAAGCCCCACGTGGCGATCTTCCGTCAGCTCAGCGAGCGCATGGGTCTGGCGCCGGAGAACATCCTCTACGTTGGGGATAGCCGCCTGGCGGACGTGACGGGGGCCAAGAACGCCGGCATGAAGGCCGCGTGGGTGAACCGCAAACGTACGACGGAGTGGAGCGTCAGCGGACGTGACCTGCTGGAGCCCGACTACGAAATCCCCACGCTCGACGGTCTGATCGACGTGCTGGGCCTGTAGCCAAGAGAAGGAGCCTTCCCGCATGCCCTTGAACCGTGCCCGCTCGAAAGCCGTGTTCGAGGCCGCGCAGGCCTATCTCCCCGGCGGCGTGAACAGCCCCGTGCGCAGCTTCCGCGGCGTCGGCGGCGACCCGGTCGTCGTCGCCTCCGGTGCTGGCTCGCACATCACGGATGTCGACGGTAACCAGTACATCGACTACTGCGGCTCGTGGGGGCCACTGATCCTCGGGCACGCCCATCCGGCCGTCGTGGAAGCGGTGTCGCAGGCGGCAGCAAAGGGCCTGACCTACGGCGCCACGACGGAGGCCGAGGGCGAGCTGGCACGCCTGGTCTGCGAATCGGTGCCTTCGATCGAGATGGTGCGCTTCGTCAGCTCCGGCACCGAGGCAACGATGTCGGCCCTGCGGGTCGCGCGTGCTTTTACGGGCCGCTCCAAGGTGGTCAAGTTCGACGGCTGCTATCACGGTCACGCCGATGGGCTGCTCGTGCAGGCTGGCTCCGGCGTCGCCACGCTCTCCTTGCCGGACAGCGCCGGCGTGCCCGCCTCCTACGCCGCCGAAACGCTGGTGGCCCCCTACAACGACATACCCGGCATCGAAGCCGTGTTCCAGCGCCACGGCGGCGACATCGCAGCGGTGATTATCGAGCCCGTGGCGGCGAACATGGGCGTCGTACCGCCGGCGGAGGGCTTCCTCGAGAAGCTGCGTGCCCTATGCGATGCGAACGGCAGCCTTCTGATCTTCGACGAAGTGATCACGGGCTTTCGGGTCGGCATGGGCGGCTATCAGGCGGCCTGCGGTGTGACGCCGGATCTCACGTGCCTCGGCAAGGTCGTGGGCGGCGGCATGCCGGTCGGCGCCTACGGCGGTCGTCGCGATGTCATGCAGATGGTGGCGCCGCTCGGTCCCGTGTACCAGGCCGGCACGCTCTCCGGCAACCCGCTGGCGATGGCCGCCGGGCTCGCGACGCTCAAGGAGCTATCGCGACCGGGCTTCTTCGAGAGCCTCGACGCCAAAACAACGAAGCTGGTCGAGGGCATCGAGAGCGCCGCGGCGGAACGGGGCGTGCCCGTGCGCGTCAACCGCGTCGGATCCATGTTCACGGTCTTCTTCACCGGCAACGAGGTCACCGACTACGCCAGCGCACGAACTGCCGACACGAAGCGCCACGCGGCCTTCTTCCACACATTGCTGGAGGGCGGCGTCTACTTCCCACCGTCGCAGTTCGAGGCCACGTTCGTCTCGGACGCGCACACGGACGCGGACCTCGAAGCGACGATTGCCGCTGCGGACGCGGCTCTCGGGAGCCTGAGCTAGGGCGAGCCCCACGCTGCGCCACTAACCCGCAGTCATTGAAAACGCGTCATCTGTCTGTACAGAAGCGCCAATACCTTGTTCCCCTCAGGGGCAAACGGATATACTTCGCACAACACGTACTAATTGCTAATGTGGGTGAGCATGTAATGAAAGTCACCTGTACTCAGGAAGCCCTCTCGCGCGGTCTCAGCATCGTCGGCCGCGCCGTCGCCGCTCGCAGCCCTTTGCCGATCACGGCGAACGTGCTGATCACGAACGATGAAGGCCGCCTCAAGCTCTCGGCGACCAACCTCGAGATCACCATGAGCTGCTGGATCGACGCGACAATCGAAGAAGAGGGCGCTATCACGGTGCCGGCCCGACTGCTGTCCGACTTTGTGAACACGCTGCCCAACGATCGCATCTCCCTCACGGTGGCGCCGCGCTCCCGCCAGGTGCGCGTCGAGTGCGCCCGTAACGAGGCGAGCATCGGTGGCCTGGACGCCGACGACTTCCCGCCGGCGCCGATCGTGCAGGAGGGCATCGACGTCAAGATCGACGCGAAGGCCCTGCGCCAGGCGATCGCCCAGACCGTGTTCGCCGCGGCCACAGACGACTCTCGTCCTGTGCTCACCGGCGTCGACACGAAGTTCGAGGACAGCATGCTCACGCTGGCGGCCTCGGACGGCTTCCGGCTCTCGGTCTACAAGCTGCCGCTCGACGCTCCAGTGGAGCAGACCGAGATCGTGATCCCGTCGCGCGCGCTCAACGAGCTCAGCCGCCTGCTGGCCGACGAGGAAGGCGACATAATGTTGCGAACCAACGCGGCGAAGTCGCAGGTCCTGTTCAGGCTGCAGAACGCCGAGATGGTGGCCCAGTTGATCCAGGGCACGTTCCCGAACTTCAACCAGCTCATCCCAGGCAGCTACAGCAGCCGGGCTACGGCCGAGATCTCCGAGTTCCTGCGCGAGACCAAGACGGCCTCCGTGTTCGCCCGCGACGGCTCCGGCATCGTCCGCCTCGTCGTGACGCCGGGAGAGGGCGTGACGGTCGGCAAGATCGTCATCTCCGCCCGTGCCGAGGAAGTCGGCGACAACGAGGGCGAGATCGACGCGGCGGTCGAAGGCGAAGGCGTCAAGATCGCCTTCAACGGCAAGTACTTGCAGGACGTGCTCCAGGCCCTCGACAGCGGCCAGCTAGCCATGGAGACCACGGGCCCCTCCAGCCAGGGCGTCTTCCGCACCGTCGGCGATGACAACTACGTCCACGTCATCATGCCGATGTTTGTCCAGTGGTGAGTAAAGGTATCCCGTTTGCACTCAGTTTTGCACTGGCCTAGGGATCATTCACCACCACGCCGTTCCAATCTCTATGCGGCTTGCACAGGGTTTGATGGTGGCGCCGCGGCCTCTCACGCCAGCGGTACGCTAAGCTCTTTGTGCACGCCAAGCATGAACTACAACCTCTGCACTGCCGTGCATGCACGTCGGTTGGAGTTTCGTCTTCACCTCGGCGAGTTCGCGGTCCTGACAAATCACGCGCAAACTCAATGGGAATCGGCGCTGCGGTGGCCGACGCCCCGACCGAGACTGGTCGAGCCAGTGGATGGCGAGGCCGGTGCGCTCCAGTTCACTCCGTTCAATTGTAGGCGGATCACACCTAGATGAACGACTGTCAGGCTCCCCGATGGAGCATTGGGGCCGCCCGATATCCAGCTAGCATGTTTGGGCGCCGCGTCCCAGCTCAAATCGTGCGTTGACACTGCCGGGGTTCCTGTTCGTATGGGTCCATCCGCCGGTCAAACTCATAGCTCCGCCGTGCGATGAAATACTCAAGCCGAACGCCCGAGATTAATCTAGCCTTAATGCACGTTGTGTCTCATAGAGGAGACCGGTTGTCGGGGATCGACCGAAGCCGGAATACGTTGGTGCCTTCTGGAGGCTGCTGTATGCATGTTCTCTTGGTCGAAGACGAACATAAGATTGCCGACTTCATTAGTCGAGGCCTGGTTGAAGAAGGCTATGCCGTCGATGTCGCCTTCGCAGGCGACGAGGCGCTCGAATGGGCACGCACGGTGGAGTTCGACCTCATCGTGCTCGATGTCCTCCTGCCTGTACTCGATGGAATTTCGGTATGTCGAACACTTCGAGCGGAGGGCATCAAGACGCCGGTTCTCATGTTGACGGCGCGCGACGCCGTAGAGGACCGGGTTCTCGGTCTGGACAGTGGCGCGGACGATTATCTGGTAAAGCCATTCGCATTCGCGGAGTTGCTAGCTCGAATGCGTGCGCTGAGCCGGCGGGAGCCTCAGCTTCTTGGCTCCACACTGAAGACTGACGATCTGATCCTCGATACACTGCGCCGCAAAGTTTCGCGCGCCGGTGAAGCGATCGAGCTCACTGCGAAGGAATACGCACTGCTCGAATATTTCATGCGTCACCCCGGACGCGTACTGACCCGCGAGATGATTGCCGAGCACGTCTGGAGCTACGACTTCGACAATGTCACGAATCTTATCGATGTGCACGTGCGCAACCTTCGTCGAAAGATCGACGATCCGTTCCCAACCAAGCTAGTCCAAACCATTCGAGGCTCGGGATACTGTCTCACCTCGGCTGGCGACAACAGCGGATGAGCTTTCATCCTTCGATCCGGGTACGCATCGTACTCTGGTTCGTCGCCGTCCTGGCTGTCATCCTTGCCGTCTTTAGCGCCGGGATCTACTTCTTCCTCAGCAAGGACCTCAACGACAATCTCGACGACTCACTGCGGTCACGCGCTGGCGTCCTTCTAAACGTGGTTGCGGTTCCAGACGGCCGCCCCACCCTCACCGGGCTGTTGCCCGGCGATGACGCGAGCGACCGTGAAACTTACGCGCGAACCTTCGACCAGGCTGGCAACGTAGTCTTCGACACCAGTAGCAAGGTCGGCACACTGCCGGTGGATTCAGTAACCCTGGATGCAGCGCTTGCTGGCAGATCGATCTTCCAGACGATTGAGGAGCCCGCCTTGCGGGTTCACATGGTCCCCATTCGGCGGGACGGTGCGATTGTTGGTGCACTCGAGGTGGGTCAATCACGAGACGACGTCTTGGATACGCTAGGCATCCTTCTTTATGTAACAGGCATCGCGTACCCGGTGACGTTAATCGGCGCCACCGCGGGCGGACTCTTTCTCGCCTCTCGGGCCCTGTCGCCGATCGATCGCCTGACACGGCAAGCGCAGCGAATCTCGGCCGAGAACCTGGACGAGCACCTCAACCTCACGCTCCCGGATGACGAGGTCGGACGGCTTGCTCGAACCTTCGACGCAATGCTCGCCCGGCTGGCAGATGCGTTTGCGCGACAACGCCGATTCACGGCCGATGCCTCGCATGAATTGAGGACTCCTCTCACCGTGCTCAAAGGCCAACTTGACGTCGCTCTCAATCGCCAGCGTGATGCTACTGCCTACCGACAGGTGTTGGTTACCGCGAACAACGAGGTAGACCACATGATCCGTCTGGTGGGTGGGCTGCTTACCATGGCTCGCACCGATGCGAATGAGGTGAGCATCACCAAGGAACGAATCGACCTGGGCGGTCTTGTCTACAGTGCGGTGGAGCAAGTGCGGCCAACCGCGGAAGCTGCCGGGGTCAACCTGAATCTCGCCACCGGTCCCGCGATCACACTGAATGCTGATGAAGACCTGCTCCTCCAGCTTCTGCTAAACCTCTTTGACAACGCGCTTAAGCACACTTCCGCAGGCGGCAATATCGACGTCGGCTGGCAGGCCGAGGGCGATCATGTCCTCCTGTTCGTCTCCGACACTGGCACCGGAATCGCGCAAGAGCACCTCCCTTTCCTCTTCGATCGCTTCTACCGCGTGGAGAGGGAGCGGGGCCGTTCCGATGGAGGTGCGGGTCTTGGTCTCGCCATCTGCCAGTGGATAGTCCAGGTCCACGGCGGTTCGATCGGTGTCACGAGCGAGCCCGAAATTGGCTCGCGTTTTGAGGTCCAGTTACCGCTCACAGACACGGCTCGGCATTAGGATCCAGGGCCCATAACTCGGTCTCGTCGTCTCTTCATCGTCAATTCATTTCGGGTGTCTAGGCTGGACCCATGCGAACAGAAACGGTCCCCAATGCACCCCAAAGACCATGCGAATCCTTCTTGTAAGTACCTATGATCTCAGCGTGGCAGGAGGAGTGACCAGCCACGTCACAGATCTGGCCCGCCAGCTCAGGCAGGTGGGGCATTTCGTGACTGTGGTCGGACCTGCGAGGAGCAAGATACCGCCGAACAATTACACGCACTACGTGGGCGGGACGTTTCGGTTCCCAACCCCTGGCGACAACGCCTTCATCAACCTCAACCCGATGATCACTCGCATGGTGCGAGACTTCATCCAGGATCAGGAGTTCGATGTTGTGCACGTGCATGAGCCGCTCCTGGGGTTTATCGGCGCATCGTTCCTTCAGGGGGTCGATGCAGTCCGGATCGGCACCTTTCACGCCACTCGGAATGGACCGCACCTGCCATATGCCTTGTTTCAGCCCCTCCTCGCTCGCTGGGGGAGGCTTCTGGACGGCCGGATTGCGGTGTCTGAAACGGCGAAGCACACCGTAGCCCGATACTTCCCCGGCCAATACACGACGATCCCCAATGGCATTGACTTCGCAAGATTCGCCGATGCCCCTTCGAAGGCCCGCGAGACCGATCGGCAAACCATTGTGTTTGTCGGCCGCCTCGAAGAACGCAAGGGCGTTCAATTCCTGCTAAGGGCCTACGGCGACCTAAAGCGTCGAGTACCCGGCGCCAACCTTGTGATCGTCGGAGATGGTGAGGGGCGCGCCAAGTACGAGAAGCTGGCCGCCGACCTGCGGCTGGACGACGTTTCGTTTGAGGGCTTCGTGCCCGCAGCCGAACTGCCGGATTACTATCGCCGAGCAAGCGTCGTGTGTCAGCCTTCTACCTGCAACGAGAGCTTTGGCATTACGGTCCTGGAAGCGATGGCATCCGGGACGCCGGTTGTGAGTAGTAATATCGCCGGCTTCAGCGACCTGGTGCAGCACGGTGTCACCGGCATGGCAGTGCCGCCAAAGGATGCCTCGGCTCTCGCTGAAGCTCTCGAACTGGTGCTCACGGACCGTGCCCTGGGCCAGCGCCTGGGTGCATCAGGACAGGAGCATGCCTCCAACTTCGACTGGGCCCAGGTCACTAGACGCCTACTGAGTTACTACGAGGAGGCCTACGAGCGGACATTGAACCGCGACACGGCCCAACCTGCTCCCGCTTATAGGTCCCCGGCCTGACGTGGGAGTGAGAGAGTCCCCACGCCGTCTTCCTGCTGAAGGCTCGTTGGGGGGACTTGCAGCCTTCTGATCATCATCGCAAGAATCAGCGAGAACCCGGCGACCACAATCCCCAATGCGCCGTCGAGGAAATAATGGTTGCCGGTGGCCACTGTTGACATAAACATGACCATGGGTAAGAGCGGGGCCAGCCACCTTAGTCTCGAATCTTCCAGGCCCAGGTAGAGCGCGACCGCGGCCAGGAAGCTCCAGCCGACGTGCATACTCGGTAGCGCCGCGTAGTGGTTCACGCCGGGAAGGCTCGAATAGCTCACCGTCAAGTCCCGTCCCAGCGTATCGACAAAGCCCATCGACGTGAGTCGCGGCGGCGCCGTCGGCAGTGTGAGGAAGAAGCAGACCGCGATTCCTCCCGAGAGGAGGAAAGCGTTTCGCGCTAGAGAGTAGACGGCGGGGCGTTTCGTGTACAGCCAGATTGCCGTGACCAGAATCAACGGGAAGAACCCGTAGAAGTAGACGATGTCGAAGGCATTGATGAGGTCGCCTCGGCCAAGGACGAAGGACTGGACGGCTAGCTCCTTGAACAGGCCCAGCTTCTCTTCAATGCTGACGATATGGTGCGCATTCGTGAACGCATCTTGAGTTCGGCCACCAGCGAGTCCACGGACCTGCGAGTAGACCAGGTAACCGAGGGCAACGAAGAGGAACTCGCGGATCAGAGGGCGCCAGCCCAGGTGACGCGTTACGCCTGCATCGGCTGAGGTCGGGTCGGCAGTGGTCCGGGCGCGCACGGTGTCTATGGTCACGAATACCTCAGAATGAAAATACTCTACCCCGCAGCTCGATTGGCACCGTCTCTTGCAAACGGGTCTGGCTGCCCGTATTGAACGCCAGCTTCGCTACTCCGGCTGAGAACAGGCCGAGTAGAAGCACCTGGGGTTCATAGGAGAAGCCCAGAGCAAGGCCCACCAGCAGACCGTAGAGCAGTATCGCCAGGAAGATTGCGCTGAGACTCAGGCGCACGGACAGGGCTGATAGCGCGAGCGCTGCGATGATCGCACCGATCTCCGGCGCCATCAGGGCAACGCCAGTCACATTTCCTTGAGACAGGGACGGCAGTGCCAGTGCGATGCCTTTGTCGAGCAGACCCGGCATAGCACCGAGGACGACCAGGGCCGTCACGGTTGGCGTGTTCTGCATGAAGGCGGCGAACTCGCCGATGTTGGACGATACCGCGGAGGGTACCGCCGTCATGGCCGCGGCATCGGGAGTGCTCCCTCGCAAGCCGGTGGTCAGGACCGCAGCGGTGAGGAAGAGGAGAGCCGCCACGACCAGGCCGGGAACCCCCAGGAAGAAAGCGAAGGGCGGTCCGATCAACGCGGCCAGGTGAGAACCGCCGTGATTGAGAGAGACGACCGAGGGCAGATCGGACGACTCAGTTACGTCGCCCAGCACGGCACGGCCGGCCGGCATGTCGAACGCGTGCAACGCGCCGCCAAGCGCGATACCGGCCATGAGCCAGGCTAACGGAATCGGCAATACGAAGCCGAGGAGCGGCAGGAGAGACGCGAAGACGTTGGTGATCCGGCAGGTCACCAGCACGCCAAGCCTCGGTACCCTGTCGCAGATGATGCCGGCCGGAATGGTGAGGGCAATCTTCGGTAGGACTCTCGCGACCGCAAACACGGCGAGGAAGAGCAGGCTGTGCCCCCAGGCGACGGCAAGCCACCCTTGCAGAAGTTGTTGCATTCCGCTTGCCAGTGCCGTGAGCATATTGGACACGACCAGCAGGCCGTACTGACGGCGATGCCTTTCGCCTCCCCAATTCAGCACTGCAATTGCACTCACTCCACCCCTCCCACCGGTTCCACCATCGATGATCGCTCGCTCGCATGAAGATGAGGTGAAGGCGTGGCCAAGATCCTGACTGAAAGCTAGGGAGCACGGGGCTCAGGCGTCGAGATCAGGAAAGCCGGCAAGATTCGGCCGAACCAGCGCTGCGGTGCTTCGAGTAGCGGCAGAAGCTGAGCCAACGTAATGCCGGCCAGCAAGCCTGCTGCGGCAGCAGCGGTGACGTCTGAAGGCCAATGAACGCCAACGTAGATGCGGGCCAAGGCGATGAGTGAAGCCAGACCCAGGCATACAAGGCCGATCAGGCGCCGCCAGCCAAGGATGGCGCCGCTGACCGCGAAGGCGACGGCCGCATGGTCGCTGGGAAAGGCGTTGTCGGCTTTGTGGTGTATCAGCAGCTTCGTCGAGAGATCTGAAACGAACGGTCTCGCCTCGTGATGGATGTTTCCCAGAATTGCAGCGAAGCCCAATGCGAGGAAGACGGAGAAGAATGCGGTAGCCGCGAGGCGCTGGTTCAGGGCACGGTCAGAGCCGGCAGGCCAGAACCATAGTGCGACCAGCAGGAGAGGCACGAGAAAGATCGTGTCGCGAGCCAGGAACTCCATTGATATGTCCAGGATCGAGACGTGACCAGCGAGACCGTTGATCCAGTCCTGAATGGTGTCGTTCATAGCGATGCTCCCTCAAAGGAATCGACTAGGTATCTGGGAGGCAGGCCGCGTCCTCCTGCGCCGAGCGAGTGTCGATGCCGGCAGGACCGCTGAGTCTCTCCTCGAGTCTCACCACTGCACCTCCGACGTGGTCACATGGAAGGCGATGGCGATCGAGGCCACAGTCATATGTCGTAGACGCGAGCAGGCAGCCAGATTCCCGAGCCCAGAGTGATAGCTGTCGGACTCCATCTGGTCTGGACCGTGCTCGTCATCGCACCAAGCCCGGGGGAATCACTGAGCCGCTAAGCAAGAAATAGGTCAGCCAGACGAAGAAGCCTATGTCCAGAACGAGATCGAAGGGCCTTCGATGCGCAAGAAGACTGCGGGCAAGAGTTCGGACTTCACGGTGAGTCACTTCTCCTGTATGAAAAGCTCTCGGGATGAAGAAGAGATGAAGGACAGGGCCGCGTCACCCGGTGACCTAGGGGCAGAAGGTCTACTTCAGCTTCGCAGTGCGACAGCAAGCTCAAATTGGGACGCCTGCGATTTGGCGTCCGTTGAACATGGATGCCGATGTTCCTTCAGTGGTGAGTAAAGGCGTGCCGTTTACTCTGAGCATCGTATAAGCATCTTCCGGGTTCATGAGCTACTTCGGGAGTCACGGGCATCGAGCTATGGTCACTTCGCTGCGAGTGGATGCTAGTCGTGCGGCCGGGCTTGAGGAACGTCATATAGATCCGAGATGTGTGCACGTGGCCGAGCCGGGGCGCGACCACGTGCACACATCCGACGCGAGCGATATGGGATAGCGTTGAACAAAGACGCTGATGGCTGTTCAGCTTGTAGACGACTGACCGATCGGAGATGCATCTGATCGGAGAAGTCGCAGCAGATCTTTTGGCTACGCCTTGCCGGCGCCCAGATCGCTACGGCCGTTACCTAGGAGGATTGACCACGCCTCAAGATTTCGTCAGGCCAAGACGTTGTACGCGTTGTCCAAGTCATCGCTCATCGCGATTCGCGCATCTTGAAGTAGAGCCACGTCACCATTGAGATAACCAGTACGGCAAGGCAAATGCCAACCAGCGCCACCGTGTTCGTGTCACTTACGAGCTCGCCGTAGTCTTCGTCGTTGACGATCACGTGGATGAAGGCGAAAGCAGCAGGAAGCGCCAGGGCGAACCAGATTAGCTTGCTCCATTCCCAGATCTTCTCGCCGTCGTTGAAGGTGACTGGGATCAGGATCAGTAGCGCACTTTCGGCACCGCCGACGAAGAGAGCAACCGCGACTGTCTCCGGAAGCGTTGCAAGGACGCTGCTGTGGGTGGTGCTGAGGTGATGCATTGGGTCGATGAGCAGAAACGCTGCAAGGCTCACCAGCATGAGGGCAATCAGCGGGACGGCGATGATCAGACCATTGGCACGCTTCGACATCTCTCCGCGGGGGAAGATGGCTGCCGCGGTGACAAAGCCGAAGATGATGCCGGGATGCAGGCTGGTAATGCGCGTGAGACCCACACATGCCAGTGCGATAAGGATTGCGAGCGGATACAGCCGCATGGCGGCACCGGTGTCATAGTTTCGCGTTGCCCAGAGCACCTGGCCGCCTTCGTAGAGGAAGGTCGACATTGCGATACCGGCGATCAATGCAGCGACGACGACCAATGTCTCATCGTTGAAGCCGAAGGAGGGATCCAGGAGCGCGTAAATGAGGGCTGTAACGATCACGATGACGGCGGGTTTGGCGATCCGGAGCAGACGGCTCTCCCCGCCAGCCTCGTCGGCCGACATCCACCCCAGCGCCGCGAGAACGGGAGCGACCTGAGACGAGCCTGACACGCGCTTGACCAGGGCATCGACGTCGGCCGCGTTTTCTTCCAGCGTTGAGTTGAACACCGTCGTGGCGACCAGGAGCGTGATCAGGGCGATGAGTGCGAGTGTCAGGTTCGTCCCCACGACGCTTATATCCGTAGAGACTCCCGACCAGCCAGGCGTTTCGATGAGGAAGTTTGTGGGGACGTAGATGCGAACGCCTTCGACCTCGGAGGTGAGCGCGCTGACATCGCCCGTCTGATCGCTCGAGGCGTACGCGAGGTTGGGGATGCTTCCGGAGTCCGCATTGGCCCGGGTAACCTCGTAGCGCGTCGTAAGAACGCATGCGCTCACAGGCGCGAGGCTCGCACAGCTGGTCTCGTCGCCAGTGAGGCGATCGCCCACTACGACATTAGTCAACATAACATTGCCGCTGTTGAAGGCCCTGACCTCGAACGTCAGGGAGTCTCCGAACGACACATCGTCAGAACCGTCCTCGTCGGCGTTGGCGGACAGCACGCGCTCGACTGTGAGGGCGGGCTCCTGGGGAAGACTGAGGGCTGCCGAATCTGGGGGGCTCGATGCGGTCACGACCTGGCTCGCGGCGAGACCTTGAGCCTCCGCTAGACCGCCAATGGCGCCGTCATCGATGTCAGCCTGCGTCAGCAGGTAGGTTCCACTGCACGTTGTGGCGTCGACCGCGCCGGGAGCCAGCGTACCAACGGCACAGTTCACGTCAGCTTGGGGATCCTGCACCGTAACGTTGATCAAAGCGACGTTGCCCGTGTTCTCGACGCGGTAGGTCAGTGTCATCGCGTCGCCGGGAGTGGCGAGGCCGTCCGCACCAAGGTCGAGGGTGCCTGAACGCGTGATCGTCAAGCCCGGCGCGAGGACGTCGATGCTCCCTGATTGCTCGACTGACTCCGTCTGGTTGCTGTCGGCCGTTGCCTTGTCCTCGATTTTCGCTGCCGTGATGTCGGCCGCGGTGACCACATAGGTGCCCGTGAACGCGCAGATGCCTCCCGGCGGCAGGAGATCGCAAGGAGCGCTGTCGGCCGCCGGTGTGCTGCGTTCGTCCTTGACGACCACGTTGGTGAGGTTTGCGTTTCCGGTGTTCGTCGCCGTGACCACCAGCGTCACGGTGTCGCCTGCCTTGAAGATGCCCCCGTTCGAGTCTGCGAGCTTGGGCGCGTCGACAGAGAGGGCAGGCACGGGGACGAACAGCGTTGCGGGCGCCGGCAGCGGCACGGGACCGGTCTCGTTGCTGTTGGCGGTTGCGGTGGTCGAGATCTGGCCCGCGGCGATATCGGACGGCCGCACAACGTAGGAGGCGGTCAGCACGCACGTCTCGCCCGCTCCGAGTGTGGCGCAAGTGGTGCTTTGTCCGGAGAGCACGTCGGAGATGACAACGTTGGTGAGCGTGACGCTGCCGCTGTTGGTTGCCGTGATCTCGTAGACAAGGGTGTCGCCGACCGAGACGTCACCGGAACCGTCCTCGTCCAGGTTCACGGGGCCGGCGGTTTGGGCCATTGCGACCTGGTGCACGACGGCAGTGCCTACGAGCGTGACGACTCCGAACAGGAGAAGTAGCGCGAGCCGGCGCACGTTGAACCGCACGCCTGCGCGATTGGGCGGCGCCAGCCTGCGGGCTTCCATGCGAAGGATGCTGGACTGGTGACACAGGCGTCGTAGCCTCCTGCTTTGGCGATCCGTGCCAACGCCTTCGAGCAATTCACCGGCCGTCCCTGGTGTCAGGGAGCTGACCTCGTTAGGGGAGCCGCCCTCCGTGCCTTGCAAGTCACGTCATCCTGCCGAGGGTGGTACCGTAATCCTTAACCTTTTGTCAGTGAACCTGTTACAGATCTTATCTCCAAACGATGTAGTGAGCACAGGCTTCTGTTTACGTGCTTGTTACATAGATGGCTATCGTAGAGTGCTCTTGTGCAACATAATGTCACGAGTACTGTTCCTGACACAGGAATGATACTTCAGTAGTCTACGAGATGTGTCGTTAGGGGCTGACAATATAGAGCGAACACGATCTTTTAGTCTTACCAATTTTATAGACGATTAGGTCTAGGTAATCCTAGACGAATAGCAAGGAGGCTATTGGTGCGTAGAAGTATTCTCACCAGCTTTGTGGTAATCGGCGCGGTGCTCGCCCTGGTCATGGGCGCCAGCACTTTCGCCGTCTTCACCGATCAGACGACCGGCACCGCCGACATAAGTGCTGCCGGCACGGTCGATATCGTGATGCAGTCTGATGCTAGCGATGAAGTCGCACTTAACACGCTGAATGAAAGCAATGATTGTAACCCCGGCCCGACTGGCGGCCTCGCAGGGGGTGAGTACTGCGACGTTGTCTTCACACTGGAAAACCCGACTGGCAATCTCTCAGCTGACTGGAGTTTCGACGTCTCGGATGACGAGAGCGGCACGGACTGTTACAGCGAAGAGATCCTGGACAAAGCGACGCTGGAGGCTGGTGACGCGCCCGACGGTGATCACAACCCAGGAGACAGCCACGACGTCACGCTTCGCGTGACCCTCGCTGACGACAACGACTGTCAGGGGGCGACGACGACAGTGACGGTTACGGTCGACGCACAGCAGTCCAGCACGCCGCACGACTAACCGGCGCGGACGCACGGTTTAGCTGACCTTGCTCGGAAAGGAGGTAGAGAGTACGTGAAACTTGCAGGTTCTATGTTGCGTGTCTCTCTCCTCCTTTTCGTCGTCAGCTTCGTGGGGCTGGTGGGCATCAACCGCTCAATCAATCCCACGCGCATTCACTCGGTTCAGGCGGCAGCCCTGGACATCGTTTTCGCGGGCAACAGCTTCAATTTCATGATGGGCGCGGTTGCTTGCCCGGCCGTTCTGGCGCCGGGCGACTCCTGCCACGCAACCGTCTTTGTTCAGAACGTCGGCGACGAGACGGCGGAGATTTCGCCGCCGACCGCGCAGGTGAGCGGCCCGCTCTACACCTGCACCGGAGACGATCCGGCCAACCCGGGCACCGGCGGTCAGAACATCCAGGTCACCTTTGAGAACGCGACCTACGCGGGGCCGGTGAGCCTGATCGACCCCGGCAACACCGAGAGTTTCGATATCACCTTCACACTCGACCTGGCCATGCCGAACGCCTGCCAGGGCAAACAGGCGACGATAGCCGTCAGCATCCAGACCGGCCTACCGGTAGTGGACCCAACGGCCACCCCGATGCCGACAGACACGGCGGTCCCTACGGACACACCTGTGCCCACCGCCACCGCCACACCCCAGCCCACCTCCACCGGCACTGCGACCACCACAGCCAGTCCAACTTCCTCCGCGACAGCGTCGCCGTCGGCCAGCCCAACCGCCTCCGTGACGCCGTCCCCCTCCCCTAGCCCGAGCGCGTCTGCGTCGCCCTCGCCCACGGCGGGCGTTGCCGGCCTCACGGTTGGTACGAACTTCGGCGGCGACGCAGGCTTGTTCTCCGAGGTCGGCGGGCTGCGGATCGACCCGGTGACTGGCCAGATTATCGGTGTGCTGCCGTCCCGCTTGCCTGTGACCGGTCAGGGCTGGACGCCTCCGGCCAACACGGTGGTCTACGGTCCGCTGTTCTGGGCGCTGGGCGGACTCGGCGGCGTAACGCTCCTGTTCGCTCTCTTCCTTCGACGGAAGGAGGGGAAGCGATGAGCCAGACTCCGCAGAACCAACCTGACGTGGAAGAGCTCGCGAACTTGTTCTACGCCGCGCAGTCACGCGCCGCGACAGGACAGACACCGGACGCGGAGGTTTCGGCGGGCCTGGATGACGCAGCCCTGAGTCACTCGGAGATGGTAGAAGAAGCCATGGCGATTGAGGCGGCCTGGCTCGCGGGGAGGGTTACGGCCGCGCAACCTGAGCCGGCAGAGCCAGTCTTGAGCAACGAAGAGATGCTCGATGAAGCCATAGCCATCGAGGCCGCGTGGCTGGAGACTCGGGCGCCCGTTTCCGAAGACCAGCCCGTTGAGGTTGCCGCCATCGTGGTCGGTGAGCCAACTGCTGAGGTCGAGGCGCCACAAGAAGAATTGATCCAGGCCCAAGCCGTCGAGGCGGGCGATGACTCCGGACGAGGTGGTGGCGGCGGGCGCTGGCTGCGACGCGCCTGGACGGTCGCGTCCTGGGCCGGTGTCTCGATCGTGGCTGTGCTGGTCATCCTGATCTCGGCCGCCATCATCGTGCCGAAAGCGATGGGCTGGACGGGCATGGTCGTGCTCTCAGGCAGTATGGAGCCGACGCTGCCGGTGGGGGGCCTGGCGTTCATGCAGCCATTGGACGCGGGTGACTCGGTTGACGCTATCGAGCCCGGCGACATCATCACCTTCCGGGTGGAGGGTCTCAACGCCTACATCAGTCACCGCGTCGTCGAGGTGAACACAGACTCGAACGGGGTCTCCTTCGTGACGAAGGGTGATGCCAACGACACGCCGGACTCGGAGCCTATTGTTGCCGACCGCGTGGTCGGTGTTGTCCGATACCACGTGCCATATCTCGGCCGGGTAGTTGAAAAGCTTCAGGATCGCCGTACCTACTACCTCTTTGTGGGTATCCCGGCGGGGCTACTGATCCTGACAGAGCTGTTGTCGGTTGGGCGCGAGATCTCGACCTATTACCGCAGTAAGCAGAACGAATCGGGGGCGCCCTCGTGAGGCGGATCGCCCTTTTCTCCGCGCTGCTGGTTGGCACTTCGCCGTGATGGTCGGCGCCGCGATGCACCTTGGCACATTCGCAGCGCTGTCTGACAGCGCCACGGGCACGACGTCCGTTTCGGCCGGTTACTGGATCGCGGACCTGACGATCGAGAAGGTGTACAGCGACGCTAACCAGTCAGCCGTAAGCGTGGGCATCAGCTGCGATGGCGGCGCCTCGGCAGATTCCTCGCCTGCCGCGCCCGCACCCGGCTCGCCCGCAGGCGTGTCGATCAATGACATCCCGCGCGCGGGCACCACCTGCACCCTGGCCGAGGCCGCTCTCTCCAACTACACCGCCGCCTGGACCGGCGATTGCTCTCCGGATGTCAACGGCAACGGCCTGATCTCGCTGGCCGGGGGCGACACAAGGAGCTGCACGGTAACGAACACACTGAAGACGGGCACCCTGAAGGTCGTCAAGAACGTCTCCGGTGGCAATGCCAGCCCGAGTGACTGGCTGCTGCACGTCATGCAGAACGGCTCAGACGTGGTGACGGCTGCCGCGGGTACTTCCATCGGGACTGAATACACGCTGCCTGTTGGGTCGTATGTGGTGTCGGAGACTGGCGGCCCCAGCGGCTACACGGGTACGTTCAGCGATAGCTGCGACACCGGCGGAAACGTGACCGTCGCAGCCGGTCAGACCGTAACGTGCACCCTGACGAACACGGCACAAACCGGCACATTGAAGGTGATCAAAACCGTTTCCGGCGGCTCGGCCCTTCCGGGCAACTGGCAGCTCCACGTCAAGCAGGGCGCCAATGAGGTCTCGAATAGCCCCGCCGCTGGCTCCTCCTCCGGCACGGAGTACGTCCTGACGATAGGTTCGTACGTGGTGAGTGAGACTGGCGGCCCCATCGGCTACACGGGCGCCTTCAGCGGCTCATGTGACTCCGGCGGCAACGTTACGGTGCTGGCCAACCAGCTCGTCACGTGTACCCTGACCAACACGCGCGACACCGGGTCGGTGACGATTACGAAGGACGCGGACGCCGCTGGTACGTTTGGTTTCGACCTTACGGCACTGACCGGCGCAGGTGGTACCTGTCCATCCAGCTCGATCACGGTCGGTGGCGCGCCGAACTACGACGGCTCCGTAACCTGCACGGGCATCCCGACCGGCACTTACACGATCTCCGAGAACGCCCCGGGCAGTAGCTGGGACTTCGACAGTGCTCAATGTGGTAGCGACGGGTCCGTGTCGACGCGTTCGGTGTCGGTGACGGTGACGAAGGGCCTGACGACCACGTGTACCTTCGTCAATGAGCATGTAGTGGTTAGCAACACCCTCAACCTGAAGTCGACTGCGGAGTCGCCCACCCTCAACCGATACGCTGACGACGAGTACCTCTGGTGGCGTCATTCGAATACTCGACCACGATGGTTCGCGGTCGGCGACGTGGAGTTCAACCAGTGCTGTCACTGTTACCTCTACGGGCAACTGGACGCTGTATCTAACAGGGTCTGTGGATGCTCAAAGTCCGACAGCCACCCTCTGGATCAACTCCACCAGTTGCGCAAGCGGACCCGGGGGAAGCGGTAGCTCGGTGATTCGCGCGAGCGTGGAACTGACGACTAACGGCACACTCAACGCTTCTACGACGATTGCGCCTGATTCTGGATTCGCTTTGCCGGCCCAAGGCTATCTCTGCCTGTTCATAAACAACAGCAATGATGGCACTGACCACACCACAATCATCAACACGACTGGGACTGCGTCCAGCTTACCGGGCCCTTCAGTCAGCCGTAGACGAGCGTACGGCCCGAGGCAGATACAGCCGGCGCCGGGATGACGGGTACACAAAGCCACGTCCAGCTCGGTAAGGACAGTGCCGGCGATGCCGTGGCCGGGTCGAGCATCGGCTGGGGAGTCTCGAGTTCCATCAGCGCGAGCGCGGCGCTGAGGACGAGGCGGCGCCCCCGAATTACCCACACTGCTAACGGCCTGGCGCAGCATTTCGGGTGATGGGCTCTCCCGGGAGAGAGCCCATCACGACGGATTCGAAGTCTCCTGCACTGAGAAGGGGTTCGGGGCCGTGCCTTGTCCGGTGGCAGTCGCCGGCAACGCGCGGCCCGTTGCTTTCAGCATGTAGACGCTAGGACTTTGCGACGATCCGATTGCGAAGCAAGCCGATTGCCGGCGAAGACACTTCGACCATGTCGCCAACCTTGAGGAACAGCTTGTCGTCGGCGAAGCCGCCGCCCTCGATGCGAGGCGTGGAGTCCATGGCGGTGCCTTTGCATGTGCCGGCAGCAATCATGTCGCCGGGCTTGAACGTGCTGTCTCGGGTTATGTACTCCAGGTATTCGGCGAAGGTGAACGTCATGTCGCGGGTGTTTCCGTTCTGGCGGAGCTCACCGTTGACATGGGTCTGGAAGGAGACGTCCTGGGGATCTCTGATTTCATCCACAACAATGAGGGCAACATCGAGTTGCGACATTATGACGAGGAATACGACAAAAGTCCTGAAGTCCTGGCGGTCATGGACAGGATCAAGGTCAGCGTTGGTGATGAGTCCGTTGCCGCCTGGCCGGACGTGCCGCTCGACGTGTTGCATGCTCGGCTCACGTCCGGCGAGACGCTGACGACGCGCGGGGAACATCATCTCGGTCACTACATGCGCCCAATGTCGCATGCCGACCAAGAGCGTAAGATCCGGCCCCTCGCTGAAGGCAACGCAGGGTTGTCGCCAACACAAACCGATATCTTGCTCGAGACCTTGCGCGCGCTGGAGGAGGAGAGGGATATCGAGAGATTGCTCGCCCTTACCGTGCCAACCGCAAGGTCCCGGAAGGCCTAAAGCGTCACCCAACGGAGCACCAACGCTCTCCCTACCGTGCGACCTGAACAGCGAAGGCATGCCGCTCAGCTTGCAGTTTCTTGGCAAGCACCCCGCTGAACCACTGCTCTGTCGAGTTGGACATGCCTTCGAACAGGCCACGGACTGGAGGAACCGTCACCCTCCGGCCTAGACTCACTGCTCGCACGCAACGCACAAACGGGCGATCGTGTCGCCCGGGTGCCTTCTTGGGTCTAAGTTGCAAAGCTTCGTGGAAGGAAGGAATGACGAGTGAGATCTTCGGTCACTCGTCATTCCTTATCCTCCCCGCTATTGGGATCGAACGCGAGCGGGCTCCGTCCCGGCAGGAACTGTTACAGGCTCGAAACTAACTTCGATTTCCGACGCCGTTGATTGTTCGCCTGCACGAGATGGCAGGAAGAAGAGCGCAATCAAAGCTCCAGCCAACGCACACACAGACCCAACGGCGATGCCGAAGCTCTCGCCGGAGGCGTACGCGTGTCGTGCCGCTTCCATCAATGGGCCGGCGCTCCCGGCATCGAGCGTGGCCGCCACGCTGAAAGCACCGCCGATGGAGTCCGTAGCCCGGGCGTGCAAGCCTGCCGGCAGATTCGATACGTTATCGCTGATTTGGGACGCATAGGTCGAAGAGAGGAGGCTGCCGAGTATCGCTACGCCGAGCGCACCGCCAACTTCACGCGTCGTGTCATTGACGGCCGAACCAACGCCTGCTTTGCTGCGAGGCAGCGAACCCATGATGGAATCCGTCGCAGGAGTCATCGCCAGGCCCATGCCAACGGCGGCCAGCACCATGGTTGTGGTAAGCGTTGCGTAGCTCGTGTTCGCGTTCACGGTCGCTGCGAACAGCGCCAGCCCGATGGCGACCAAGGCCAGTCCGCCGACAACGACTCCCTTTGTGCCCAGCTTGCGTACGGCGAGTCCCGCTATTGGCGATGCAAATCCCACCGCAAGGGCTACGGGCAGGAGACGTATGCCTGCATCGAATGTGCTGTATCCCATAACCAGCTGGAGGTGCTGGGTCAGGTAAAACATGGTGCCCATCAAGGAGAAGTAGACGAGCGTGATCGCGAGGCTAGCCGCGGAGAAGCGTGGGTTCTCGAAAAGATGCACGTCAAGCATCGGGTGATCGGTGTGCAATTCCCACGCGACAAACATGCCGAGTACTGCAGCGGCGGCCGCAAAGAGAACGATCGTCTCATCAGAGAGCCAGCCTTGAGCAGGGGCTTCGATGATCGCATAGAGCAGCGCCGCAAGTCCCGCGATCGACAGCAGAGAGCCCATAGCGTCGAGCCGCGGCGGTTGATCATCACGAGACTCAGGCACCAAGAATGGATTCACCAGCACAGCCAGGACCACGACAGGTACGTTGACGAGGAACAGGTAGTGCCAGGAGGCGTGCTCCAGCAGCCAGCCACCCAGCGTAGGACCGGCGACGATCCCAAGCCCTGCAACCGAGCTCCACGCACCGATCGCCTTGGCACGCTCGTCTTCGTCGAAGACATTCGTAATGATGGAGAGTGTCGCGGGCATGATGAGCGCGCTACCAAGTCCCATGAATGCTCGAGCGCCGATCAGTTGCGGAGCGTCCGTGCAGAGTGCAGCCGCCACCGAGCCGAGGCCGAACAATGCCAGGCCACCGACCAGAGCAAGTCGCCTGCCGAATCGGTCACCCAGGCTGCCACCAGTCAGCAACAGGCCGGCAAATACGAGAATGTAGGCGTCGACGATCCACTGCAAGTCGCTGGAGGTCGCGTTAAGCTCACGGGCCAATGTCGGCAGACCGACGTTGAGAATGGTGTTGTCGATGACGATGATGAACAGGCTGAGGCTCATCACACCAAGGGTCAGCCATCGTCGTCGGTAAGCAGTATCGGTCCTCGAAGACCTTGGCTCGCTCCCGTACATGCCTTCTTCATTCGTTAGTTTCACGGCTTTCATCGTTCCTCCCTCCGGGTTCAGACGTTGTGGCAAGTCTGTGCCCTACTGGAGGCGCCATTAATCGACCCGTTGGGTGATTCTTTTCAGCCACCTGGGTCGGAGCTTGGCTCCGTCTAAGGTCGGAGGCGGTGTATACCTTGCGGTCGGATGCTCGAACCCGTCGCTGACGATCGCTGCTTTGAGCCTGCGTGCGGCTGCAACGATTCAGGCTGACCCGGCCTTCTGATCGGAGCTCAAGCAGACCCAGGACTCCCTGTCTAAGGGGAGAGCCTGGTCAAGGAGAAAGTGATGTTCCACAAGTCCCGCTCGCGTTGCAGCCAGGGCGATTTGCTCTTCGACTACGAAGATAAGCTGTTCTGTTCGCAGCGTGGGTACGAGCTCCGTCCTGACGAGAAGGTCAAGCTCCTCTCGCGCCTGCTGACTCTGGCAGCTCTATAGCGACAAGAAAGCAAATCGAAGGCCGGGCAACACGCTGGGCGGGGCGCCGCCAGCCCGATCAAGGCCTGTTACTGTTCCGGCCCAGGATGCCGCCGTCAGTTCTACTTCGCGACGATCCGATTGCGAAGCAAGCCGATCGCCGGCGAAGACACTTCGACCACGTCGCCAACCTTGAGGAACAGCTTGTCGTCGGCGAAGCCGCCGCCCTCGACGCGAGGCGTGGAGTCCATCGCGGTCCCCTTGCATGTGCCGGCAGCAATCATGTCGCCGGGCTTGAACGTGCTGTCTCGGGTTATGTACTCCAGGTATTCGGCGAAGGTGAACGTCATGTCGCGGGTGTTTCCGTTCTGGCGGAGCTCACCGTTGACATGGGTCTGGAAGGAGACGTCCTGGGGGTCCTTGATTTCATCCACAACAATGCAAGGGCCGATGGAGGAGGAGCCGTCCCAGTTCTTCATGCCGGCGAATGAGAGGGTGCCGACGGCGTTGTCGCGCGCGTCACGAGCGCTCCAGTCGTTCTGCAGCGTGTAGCCCCAGATGCAATCCTCCAGGTCGGACTGCTTTGCATCTCTGATCGCTTTGCCGAGGACGATGGTGACCTCGCCTTCGTAGTCCAGGTACTTCGTTTTGGTCGGGTAGGTGATCTCGTCTTCCGGGTCCACAACGAAGCTCGGGTGCTTCCAGAAGCCTCCGATACCACGCTCGCGTGAGCGCTCCTTCACCTGCTCCATCGTCACGCTCGGGTCCTGGGCACGCATCATGTCGAGCAGGTGGTCCGCGTAGTTGGCGCCGGCCATGCAGAGCTTGACGCCTCGATGCGCAAGCGGGGCGTGCAGCCTCGTGGCACTGACTGCGTAGACGATCTGCTCTCCACGTGGCCCGAGCTGATCCCCAGCTTGCCGGGTGAGATACTCGACAGCCTCACGAGCACCTTCGAGGGCTTTGTCTCCCAAGCCGATGAAGTGTTCGAGCGAGGCGGGCGTCGTCGCCGCGGCGACCGCATAGGGCACGGGATGATTCTGATGCTCGCGGGCCAGCTTGGCGTACGCAAGCTCGGCGTCTATGACGTTCTCTTCCTGGATGATGCCTACGCGATGGTCAGGGCCAAATACGGCAATCTTCACTTCAGTCTCCTCGTCTTCAGCTACATCGTTGGTTCGAGAACGCGATCACCAATTTTCACCGGATGCGCATCGATCAAAATCCAGGCCATCCTGCACGGCTGGGCCCCATTGTTGATCCAGGCATGGTTAGTGCCGCGCTGGACGACCACGTCACCGGCCTTGAGATGTGCTATCTCACCGCCGTCAAGCTCCATATCCAGTTCGCCTTCCAGGACGATGCCGTAGTCTACCGAGTTCGTGCGATGCATCGGCGACCGGGCACCCGGCCCGATTTCACCGACCCTGAAGACGGTACCCCCGGCCAGCGTGATGCCGACCTCCCTCTGACCGCCATCCGTAGGGTCGGTGTTTTCGACAGGGAAGTTCTCGGTTGTCCAAATCAGGGTGAAGCGCTCTCCCTGAGCCACCTCGTCCGTCTGGATGATGGCGTTGCCCGCCTCATTGTGTCCGGTAACGACTCTTCTCACCGCGGGACCGGGCATAGTGCATCCCCTCTCAAACGGCACGAATAGCAGGCAGACGAGCCTTGCCGCTCGTGGCGGAAGTATAGGAAGCAGGTCTAGATTTGTGAAATGGATTCCAGTGATGCATGCCATGCTCCGGGAGCATGGTTGGGTGCGCACTGAGAGAGTGTCCGTCCCGCGTCCTCGTCGTCTTCGTCGGCCGTTGGGCATGCATCGAAGGCTTACCGGAGTGGTTCTAAGCCATCGCACTGGCGCTACGTATCAGCACTTCTCGCAACCAGCGATGTCCAGGGTCGGAGGTCATCCTGGGATGCCAGTAAATCGCCTCTTCGGTGACCGGAGTTTCGAACAACGGCTTCAAAATCTTGATGTCGGCCATCGTAGCCAGGCGCCGGGCGAGTCTTTCGTGAATGAGTCCAATCAGGCGGCTATGCCCAATCAGGAAGGGCATCAAGAAGAAGCTCTGGGTAGAAACTGCGATCCGCGCCTCAGGATGCACGGTGTATATAGCCCGGTCGGCCAGGCCCAATATTTCTTGCGGGTCTGTGCCGTAGACGACATGCGGCTGCTGGAGATACTCCTCCATCGAGATCGCTTCTGCCACGTCCGGGTGCCCTGACCAGGCAACAGCGACCCACTGATCGGTGAACAGCACCTCATTCGGCATGTCAGGGCCCAAGGCTTTCGGCCAGATGACCAAATCCGTCTGGCCGGCCATCAATTGCTCCTGGTCCATCCCTGGCCTACTGAGCGGTCTGACCTGGATTGAAACGCCCGGAGCCTCCCGCTCGATGATCTCGATCGCGGGTTGCACAACCAGATAGGTCGCATAGTCAGATGCCGAAATGATGAACTGGCGCTCGTCTGACTGGGGGTCAAAAGCGGGTCTGCGTTCGATTGTGAGCTCGATGTTCTTGAGAATGTCCCGCAGGGGCTCGAGGAGTTCTTCTGACAAGGGGGTGAGGTAGTACTCGCGCCCGACCCGCACTAGCAACTCATCGTTAAACATGGTCCGCACCCGGGCAAGCGTGTGGCTCATTGTCGGCTGACTCAGGCCCAGGCGGTCACCTGCGCGCGTTAAGTGCCGTTCGGTCAGGATCGCTTCAAGTGCGACCAACAGATTGAGGTCTAGCTGAGCCAGGTTCATCAGAGCCACCCTTCCTGCATGCTGCCATTGCATGTTAGCCATGACAACAATCGATTTTGTAGATGATAAGGGGCTCACTATACTCCACCCCGTCTACATCCTTCTTGCTTCTGGCTTTGCTTACCGAAGGCCACACGTTGAAAGGAAACACGAGCCCTATGGCTATCGAGCAGAAGACAGTCAGTCGAAACGAACTGCTGCAGCGGGCCAGGGATCTCTTGCCCTCAATCCGAAGCCGAGCGCATGAGACCGAACAGCTCCGGCAAATACCGCAGGCAACAATTGACGAGCTCAAGGCCTCAGGACTCGTCCAGGCGATGAACCCGCACCGTTACGGCGGCAGCGACGTCGACATGGACTTCTACTTCGAGGTTGCGACCGAGATTGGGCGTGTATGTGGCTCAACGGCGTGGTGCTACTCCGTTTGGTCCAGCCACACCTGGATGATCGGCCACTGGCCAGTGGAGGCCCAGGACGAGTACTTCGCGGCCGGTCCGGAGGTGCTGAGTTCCAGCGCCTTCGCCCCGCTGGGGCAGCTTCAGCCCGCCGACGGCGGATTCCGGCTCAGCGGCCACTGGGACTTCTCCAGCGGCAGCGACGGCGGCAGTTGGGCAATGCTTGGCGCCATGGGCCCCACGGGTCCCGCCATGGCGCTGGTGCCCCGTTCCGATTACGAGATCCTGGACACGTGGTTCGTGTCAGGCCTTCGGGGTACCGGCAGCAAGGACATCGAAATCAAGGACGCTTTCGTGCCGGCTCACCGCGTGGCCTCCCTCATGCTCCCGGGGTTCGAGAGCCCCGGCTACGCTTTGCACGGGCGGGCAAGCTACAGGCTGCCGGCCATGACCCTTCTACCCTTCACCCTCTGTTCCCCGCTCGTTGGAATGGCACAGGGCATGCTGGACGAGTTCATCGAGCGCCTCAAAGGCAAGACGGGACCCGGGCGCACCGCAGACTCGGTAGCGATCCAGCTTCGAATCGCCGAGTCGTCGGCCGAAATCGATGCGGCTCGCTTGATCGTGAAGGCGACGCCGCGCGAGGTCCTCGATGCAGCCGCGCGCGGTGAGCTCCCAGACGAGTTGGCAATGGCCACGATCGGCCGCAACTACGGTTACGTCGCCCGGCTCTGCCTGCAGGCCGCAAACCGCCTCTTCGAGGCCGGCGGCGGCCACGCCCTCTACGATTCTCAGGCCCTGCAGCGGCTTCACCGGGACGTCCACGCCGGCTCGCATCAGGTCGCGCTCTACTGGGACTCGCTAGCCGAGGGGTACGGTCGGGCGGCTCTCGGTCTTCCGCCTCGGAGCCCGTTCGGCTAGCCAAAGAAGCCTCGAGCCCTAGCGAAAGTCCAGGCGATACGCGCTTGCCCACGCGGTGCCAACTGCGTAAGCAGTTTCTGCGCCGCAGAAAGTAGCCAAGCCGAATCTCCTTGCGCGCACGGTTGACATGCGCAAGAAGCATGCACTGCATGTTGACAATCGATTTTTCAAATACCTTTGTCCTCACTACACTCCAGGCCATTGAGTCAGGAGGGGGACGCAGATGATACCGACCATCCATGAACTGGCCGCCCGGGCGGAGGACATGCTGCCGGCATTGCGCGAGCGCGCAACAAGGACCGAAGCAGAGGGGCATGTGCCTCAAGAAACGATCGACGAGTTCAAGGAGGCGGGCTTCTTTCGCGTCTTCGTGCCGAAGCGCTATGGCGGGTACGAGCTGGACTATGGCTTGACTCAAGTTGAGCTCTGCAACCAGATCGGCCGGGCGTGTGGATCGAGCGCGTGGGTCTGGTCTGTGGTCGCCGTCCACGCCTGGATTCTGGGCACGATGCCGGAGGCCACTCAGGAAGCCGTCTGGAGTACGGGGCCGGACACCCTTGTCACCACAGCAGTTTCGCCCTCGACCGGCCAGATAAAGCGCGTCGAGGGTGGCTACGTGCTTAACGGCAAATGGCAGTTCTCCAGCGGTTGCGACTTCGCCGAATGGATCCTGCTCTCCGGCCCGCTGGAGGGAGAGCAGGGGCGCGCCCCGTGGTGCCTCGTGAACAAGAAGGACTTCGAGATCGACCATGACTCCTGGCATCCAATGGGCCTGGCTGGCACCGGCAGCAAGGACGTGCAGGTGAAGGATGCATTCGTATCGGAGGAGCAGGCGTCCGCGATGGGTGCCCGGCCAGGGGCGCATTTGCACGACTCCTACATCTATCGCATCCCGTTCGCACCCTTCTTCTTTATCAATGTGTCGACTCCAGCGCTGGGCGTAGCGCGTGGTGCCGTGGAAGAGTTCAGGAGCCAGGTGAGTGCGCGGCCAGGGCGCGCGACCGTGGGGCGCCAGGTGCGATTCGCCGAATCCTCCGCAGAGGTGGACGCCGCTCTCGCCCTCATGAGGTCGGATATGGCGGAGGTCGCGGAGGCGGGCCGAGCGGAGCGTGAGATGACGCCCGAACAGCTCGCCAGGTGGGAGCGGGACCTCGGCTATGCCACCAAGCTCTGCGTCCAGGCGGTCGACAGGCTGTTGCCGGCCCTCGGCGCCCATGCGATCGACGTCAACAACCCTGTGCACCGCGCGGGGCGTGACATTCACGCCATCTCCACTCACGCCGGCAATTGGGACCCGCGAAGTATAGCTTTCGCGCGCTGGGCCTTCGGGTTGCCGCCGGAGAATCCGTTCGGATAACAGTCTGCCTCCAGCTCATCGAGCGCGGCGCGGGCGTCTCGGTTTTCGCACCCGGCTTAGGAACCCGGACCGAGCTCCACAGGCTCCTCGCCTGGGCGTCGGTACGGGTTCTGCCCTACGTACCGGCTAGTCCAGGCGTTCGAAGATCGTCGCGATTCCTTGACCGCCACCGATGCACAGGGAGACGAGCCCGTACCGCCCTTTGGTGCGCTCGAGCTCGTACATCAGCTTTACCGCGAGGATGGCGCCCGTCGCGCCGACAGGGTGGCCCAGCGCAATCGCCCCGCCGTTCGGGTTCACCTTCTCCGGGTCCAGGCCCAGCGTTACGACGCAGGCGGCGGCCACCGAGCCGAAGGCCTCGTTCAACTCGATGACGTCGATGTCGTCCGCTGTTAGCCCGGCTTTCTGGAGCGCCTTCTGCACCGCGGGGATCGGGCCAGATCCCATGATCTCCGGCCGCACACCGGCTTCCGCGCGCGCCACGAGCCTCATCCTGGGCTTCAGTCCCAGCTCGGCCGCCTTTTCTGCCGTCATGAGTACAACCGCGGCCGCGCCATCGTTGATGCCGCTGGAGTTGCCGGCTGTAACCACACCTTCTTCCTTAAATGCAGGTGAAAGTTTGGCGAGCGCCTCGGCAGTAGTAGAGCGGGGGTGCTCGTCCTGACTGAAAGTAATCGTCTCTCTGCCGCGTTTGACCTCGATCGGGACGATTTCGGCGTCGAAGTGGCCGGCGGCGATCGCAGCCGCGGCACGCTCCTGGCTGCGCAGCGCATACTCGTCCTGGACCTCGCGCGTGACCTCGAACTCAGTCGCGAGGTTTTCGGCCGTGATGCCCATGTGGTAGCGATTGAATGGGTCACTCAGCACGTGAAGGATGCCGTCTTCCAGGGTGCCGTCGCCGAGCCGGTGACCCGTTCGACCGTTGCGCAGGTAGTGGGGCAGTCGCGTCATGTTCTCCGCGCCGCCGGCAACCACGATGTCTGCGTCCCCGCACTCGATCCAGCGGGCGCCCGTGTTGATCGCTTCCAGGCCTGAGCCACAGATGCGGTTGACCGTGTAAGCCGGCACTTCTACGGGCAGGCCGGCCTTAACGGCAGCATGCCGGGCGATGTAGGCGTCCTCCATGACCTGGCCCACGCAGCCCAGCACAACCTGGTCTACCGCGGACGGTTGCACTCCGGCACGCTCAACCGCGGCCCGGATCACCGTGGCGGCGAGGTCCGATGCCGGCGTATCCGAAAGCGCTCCCTGAAACCGGCCGATGGCTGTCCTCGCACCGCTGACTACAACTACGTCTCCCAAGTCACTGTCCTTCCGGGAAGAATTTTCGGCCACGGGGCAGGCTCAAAGGTCCATCACGCTACGAACATGATCGTGGCGCCGTCGGCGACGTCATAAAAGGCAGCGGCGGGACTGTCGAATACCGTGCTCACAAATCTCCCTTAGCGCGGGTGAACCGGGAGCTTCAGATCTCTCCGCGCAGCTCTCGATAGGCGACGAGAATGTTCGCCGCCATACGCTCCGATTCTGGCCACTCACCGTAGGGACCAGGATCGATTTCCTCGATTGCCCGCTCTTGCGGGTACGCCGCGCTCGAAGCAATCGCGGGCTTGCTCCATCACGAACTCGAAGTACTCGCGTTCGTCCTCGAGCTCCTGCTTGCCGCCGACTGGACCATGGCCGGGCACGATGAGGTCGATATCCATATCTTTGACCCGGTCGATGACTTTCAACCAGCTGCCGATTTTGCCGGAGGCAGCGAGTGGCATCGCGTAGAAGAAGGCAACGTCTCCCGCAAACAGGACCTTCATCTGTGGGAAGTACACGAGTGTATCCCCGAACGTGTGTGCCGGGCCGTGGTAGAGCAGCTGAACCTCCACCTCGCCGTAGTGCAGCGTCAGGTTGGATTCGAAGGTCACCGAAGGCAGCGGGACTTGCCGTCCGGAGTCGTGGGCCATCAAATCGAACATGCGCTCGATACCGGGTGTTCGCGGTATTGAAGCCATGGCCGGAGGCGGGCTTTCGACAGTGGTGCGCTCAGCTGTGCGCAGTAGCTCCTCTCGGCAGATGCGATGGCTGATGATCTCGGCACCGGTGAACAGGCGGTTGCCACCGACGTGATCGGGGTGGCTGTGCGTGTTGATTAGATGGCGATACGGCTTGTCGGAGACCCGCCGGATCTCCTTGATGAACGACTCGGCCATCGAGGCAACCATTGTCGAATCGATGACCAGCAAGCCATCGTCACCAGCCAGGAAGCCGGCGTTGGAGATACCCCAACCGCCGTCATGCTGCAGGTACGCGTAGACGCCTGGCCCAACCTCCTGGAGACCCGTACCCCACGGCGGTGCTTGTCGAACCGTCACCGCCGCAGTTCCGCCGTCCCGTCCTTCAGGCGCTGCGGGAAGTCCTCAGCGCCCGGCGGCAAAGGCAGTAGACCCGGCAGGCCGTCCCGTACGTAGGAGACCTCTCGTGCCACCCGTTCGCAGCGCATGGACATCGTGCCAACGTTCTCGATCCACTGTTCGATCACGTCGCCCGGCTGCGGCCACCTTCCGGAGTCGACACTGCAACTTATGCCGATGGTCCCGGCCGAGATGACGTCGCCAGGGTTGATCTCCTCCGAGTCGGAGGCGTAGGCAAGCAGTTGAGGCATGGAATAGTTGCGCCGCCAGCCGGTGTTGCCTTCGTACCAGGTCTCACCGTTGACCTTGAGTGAACAGCGAAGGTTCAGCTCGTCGCCGACCTCGTCCGGCGTCACTAGACAAGGCCCCAGGTTCGTACCGAAGTCCTTGGCCTTGTACGGGCCCAGGTACTCTTTGCCCTGCGTATCGCGCGCGGAGCCATCACAGAAGATCAGGTAGCCGGCGATGTATTGCTCGGCCTCCTCCGGCGTCAGGTTCTTGCCGCGCTTGCCGACCACGCAGGCCAGCTCAAGCTCCGGGTCGAACTTCTCGGTGTAGTCCGGCCAGATAAGCGGATCGTCTGGCCCGAAGACCATGTCGGGGTTGCCCTTGTAGCAACAGGCAAAGTGGTAGAAGCCCGGCTGCTTGTGCTGCGCCCCGGTACGAGTGGACATGTGCTCCTCATACTCGGAGAAGTCGCGCAGCGTGCGTGGACGCGGCACCGGAGACAGCAGCTTTACGTCGCGCCGGTTGAAGATGCCCTGCGTTTCCCTACTGCCATTTCCGGTACTGGTCACGAAGTCCAACGTCTGACGGGCACGGTCCATCGCCGGCTGCCCACCCTCGAGAAATTCGAGCATGTCGGGCGGCAGAGCGGCATCAGCGATCTGACTTGCCCTTGGCTCACCGGCGTTCGCCAGCACCTGGCGGTAGCCGAGGTTGAGGTCGACGATCCGGCTGTCGTCGTTCAGATCGGTCCCCATCACGGCACCGATGCGCCTGACGACCCCGAATGGTGTGTTCATTTCGAACGTGACCAGTTTCATGCGCGGCCCTTTCCGTTTTGTCGAATGCTCCTAGGCCAGCGGCGCCTTCTTGGGGTCGAGCCAGAGGGTCGATGGGTTGTTGGTGCCGGAACGTCCTGTACCGCCGCGATAGACTTCACGGTTCCGCACGACGGGCCACGCGAGGGAGAAACCAGTCCCGCCTCCAAGACGGGGATAGTAGTTCTTACCGCCCTCGTAGCGCTGGATGTCGTGCACGATTTCCAGGCGCTTCTCGTTGTCGAATTCAGTGATTGCCTTCGCGGTCAAGTCGTCCAGCATGGAGTCAGTGCCCATCCTCAGGCTGCCATTCGTGTTGTAGTAGCTGAACAGGTAGTTGGCCGGATCCTCGGCGAGGTTCGAGAGCGAAATACTGACCCCGGCGAAAGAGCCACGCGCCTGGTTGTGGTACTTCGGGATGAACTCAGAGAAGAAGTTCTGGACGATGACGCGGTTGGGGTTGAAGAGCCCACTATCCTGTGTAAGGCCAACAACTGCTTCGAGGAACGCTGTGTAAATGGAGGGCAAACCGGCCGCGGGCGCCGCGGTGTACAGGTCGTAGTCGCTCACGCCATCAGGGAACCCGGCCGCCCCCAGGAGCTTCTTTGCCTCTGCTACGTCCATGCTGAAGTACTTCGAATTTGGTCCGAAGTCGCTGCTCAGCGGGTCGATCAGCCAGTCTTTGTATGTATTGGACTGGAGGCCGCTCTCGTTCGCGAGCGTTACGTCGAGGCCGCTCTGAGCGAACTTGTCGGCGTTGAAGACCGTGGTCAGGAAAAGGTCGCGGTCCCACGTCAACACGTAGGCCTGGCGCACTCGCTCATCGGTGAAGGGACCTGGATCGGTGCCAAATCCAACACGATTCAAGATCGTGCTGAAGTAGGTGGTCATGAGCTCCATCTCTTCGACATCCTTCTTCGTGGCGAGGATGTCCTCGGCCAGGATGCCGGTACCGTCATAGATGTTGCCGGCTTTGAACTGCGCCAGGAAAGTCGCGTACTCCTGGACAGTTGGGTACTCCAGCTCGTCCATGAAAGGAAATACGTCGTCCTGTCCGAAGTCGGGATTGCGGCGGAACTTCATCTTCACGGACGGTGTGTACTCGTCGAGGTAGTAAGGGCCGCTACCGATGGAGGTCTTGGCCAGGTCCAGCACGGCCGGATCCAGCGCTTCCTTCGGCACGATGTACATGGAGCCCGGCGTCGCGCGCGCCAGTCGGGCGGTAACAACCGCATTGGGCGCCGCGAGCTTGATAACCACGGTCGTATTGTCGGCTGCCTCGATTGAGAGGATGGGCGCCGCCGGATTGGCCGCATTGGAGAAGTCAGCGCTCTGGTTACTGATTGTGGAGTGACGTTCCCAGCTGGCCGCTACGTCCTGGGCGTCTACCGCCCTTCCGTCGACGGGCGATACGGGCGCGAAGTGCGCGTTTGGGTTGAGCTTCGCGGTGATCGTCAGCTTGTCCGGCGATACCTCCCATGAATCGACAAGATCACCGATGACTTCCCCGTTGGAGTAGTCGATGATGCCGTCTTTGATGCGCCACAGGTTGCTGTACGTCTCGTAAACGTGGAAGTTGTTGGGAAATAGATGCGGGTCGAGTGTGCTGGGCTCGAAAGTGTTTCGAGTCTTGTACACACCACCCTTGATGGCGTTCTTCGTTTCGTCGACAGGTGGCGTGATCAGGCCGGACTGAGTTGGCCCCGTTGCGCCTGTTGCCCCCGTAGCCCCAGTTGCGCCGGTGGCTCCCGTTGCACCGGTACTGCCGGTGGAACCAGTTGCCGCGGTTGAACCGGTGGCTCCCGTAGAGCTTGATCCCGTTGAGCCTCCGGTCGATCCGGTCGATGTCGTGTCATCGTCTCCACCGCAGGCGACAAGAAAGGCCGAAGCTGCAGCAGCTCCCCCAGTCGCCGCCAGTGCCCGGCGACGTGTCACCCTGCGTGCAAGTGTGCGGCTCCAGTAGTTGCCTGCCATCCTATACACCTCCGCCTTTGCCTAGTTTTGGCGGAAGTGTATTAACGATCCTTCAATTTGCAAAATCGATTATCTGTATGGGATGCATTCTGGTAGAGCATGGTCGCCTCTGAGCCCGTGAGGCGCCCTGTGGGCTCCAGCCTGGACACGCGATGCTCGGCTTCATATAAGCGATCTATGCGATCGGGTAGTGGGAGCCGGGCAATCGCCGGCTCGACATTCCGTCGGGCGAGTAGGGAGGAGCAACGGTGGCCGACGCTGCGACCGGGCCCCGGGAAGGGCTGGCGGGCCGTGTAATTTGGCAGGATGACTGCGCTTCTAGCATTCCTTCTGGGCATATGAGGCATGACAACAATCGATTTTGTAGATGGATCGGCGCTGCCTATACTCCTATCCACGACAGCGGTGCGGTCTCTAGCTACACCAGGAGAAGTTGCCTGCGGGCCGGCGGAATTGCCCATTGCTTAGTCCGCGGCAGTCGGACGATGGTTATCTCATTAGGAGGTATTTCTCATGGCAAAAGTGAGCAGCTTGCGGCACGTGGACGTCGCAGTGCCTGAATTCGATGAACTCACCGACTTCTACGAGCACATCTGGGGCCTGAAGCGCGTCGACGGCGACAAGGACGTTGCCTTCCTGGCAGCAGAGGGCTCGTCCGAGCAATTCATCTACAGGATCCGAAAAGCGGACGAAAAGCGGCTCGACCTAGTCGCATTCGGCGCCGAGTCCGCTGAGGATGTCGATGCGCTGGCTGCGGAGCTTGCCGCCAGCGGCACACGGTTCGTCTCGGAGCCGGACAAGATGCAGACTCCCGGCGCCGGATATGGTTTCCGGTTCTTCGATCCGGACGGAAGAGTAGTCGAAGTGTCGGCGGACGTGGAGCAGCGAACCCCCCGTGAGGTCGAGCAACGGGAGGGCATCCCGGTTGGTCTCAACCACGTCGTGCTGAATTCGCCGAATCGTAAGGAAGTGGAAGCCTTCTACGCTGAGAAGCTGGGATTCAAGTTGTCCGACTGGATTCCGTTCATGGGCTTCTACCGCTGCAACGCCAATCACCACAGCCTGGCAATAGCAGACGGCGAGGTGGCCGGCCTCAATCACGTGGCGTTCGAGGTGCCAAGCATCGACGACATGATGCGCGGGTCCGGACGAGTGATGAAGGATGGACGTGCCCGGGTCATGATGGGGCCCGGGCGCCACTCCGCGGGCGACAACACCTTCTACTACTTCTTCGATCCCGCAGGGGAACGTCTCCGAGTACACCGCTGAGGTCGAGCAGATCGTCGACGAGAGCGCGTGGACGCCACGAGAGCACCCACCGATAGACATGTGGGGCACGGCGCAAATGCCGGGCCGTCCCGCCGCGGCTCCCAGCGCGCCGCCGGCACGATCAGCTCAGGCGGGAGACCTGCCGCCGACGCGCATGCGACAGGCTGACCCGGGACTCTGGGTAGCGCCACCGGTGTGATGACCTCCGGGAGGTGCGGGTACAGCTCCCTCGCCCGCACCTCCTTCTCCCTGAACCGAACCGGGTCATGGGCTAACGCATGAAGCCCGGGACCCGTTCTCGGAAGCCTGCCTCGCCCAGACAACCACCTGAGGCAGCGACAAACCTCGGTTCTCGCCACGTAGTGAAGGAGGAGTCGTGAAGCAGGAAATGACAATGGCCGAGATCATGCCGAGGATGGCCCGGCTGCAGCTCTACGCCATCTTCATGAGGCCAACAGCGAAATACAACACCGAGTCCGATGAGGGCCGCGAGCTCATGCGCCGGCACCTCCAGTTCCAACTCGAGCTCGAGGACAACGGTACCCTCCTCGCCGCGGGGCCCCTGGACGACTTCGGTCGCGCGTCCACATTGCAGAAGTTTCGGGACAGCACGCCCGCCGGTGAGAGACTGATCGACGCCAGCGGGATGTACTTCATCATCGCCCCTTCGCGCGAGGCCGCCGAGGCCGTCGCCGCGAGTGAGCCATTCGAAGCTGCAGGTTGGCGCACGCACACCCTCTGCAACTGGATGCTCAACGAGGGCACCGCGATTCCAGTGGTGAAAGCGATGCAGGCGGCTGCGGCCGAAGGCGGCTAGGGAGTCGCTCAGATTTCGGGGTCAGGATTGGAGAGCAATGTGATTTCGACGAGGCAGCAGTCTTGCTGACGGGTGACGAGTACAAGCGCAGTCTTCAAGACGGTCGTAAGGTCTGGATCTTCGGCGAGGGCGACATAGCGGACTTGACGGTCCATCCGGCCACGGCGGGGCTCGTCGACGAGTACGCCTGTTGGTACGACCGGCACAGCGACCCGGAGTGGGCAGACAAGCTGCTCATCGACTCCGGCGCGGGCGTTCGCAAGCCAGCCGGACTGATGATTCCTGCGTCCTCTGACGACCTCGTCGCGATGAACAAGTCGATTTACGCTCAGGCCTTCGTCGGCGCGGGTAACGTGACCCACACTCCGGCTTACGGCGCGCTGATTGCGCTTGGCGTCCTGGACTCGGTCGAGATCATTGGAGAAGGGAACGGAGGCCGGCCCGACGTCGCACGCGTTTACCGGAACAAGCTGGAGGAAGAAGGACTCTTCCTCACGCTTACCGGGGGCGCATCCGTCCTCGGCGATCGCTTTCGTGCGCCGGATGACCAGTCGGCTTTGCGCATCGTCAAGGAGACAGACGCGGGCATCGTCGTCTCCGGGCGCACCGGCATGCATACGAGCACGCCATTTGCCCACGATGTCTACGTCGGTCTGCAGCGGCCTGACGTCAACCAACGGGCGATGTTTGCCGTCGCGGTGAACAGCCCCGGCGCCCGAGTTGTAGCGCGCCGCCCCGCCGCGCGCTACGAGACGCAGTTCATGTCGCCGCTCTCAAGCCGGTATGACGAGCTGGACGCGCACCTCTGGCTGGAGAACGTCCTGATCCCGTGGGAGAAGGTCTTCGCGTACCGGTTCGAGCCAGCCGTCGCTGGACGACGCCAAGGAGAGAGACCGAATCTTCTGCTGGCTTACGTGGCACCACCAGACTTCGTACCTCGCACGCGCCGACTTCACGTTGGGCCTGGCCCTGGCAGGCGCCGAGGTGATGGGCCAGAGCGAGAACCCGGCGGTGGTTTCGCGACTCGTCGACCTCATGATCCACGCCCAGACGATCCGGACCTGCCTGACCGCAGCGAGCCTGGACCCGAAGACCTCGGCGGCCGGCTACCTCTATCCGAACCCGCTGCACGTAGCTTCCGCCACCATCTACACCCTGAGCGTACGCCAGCGCATGGCCGAAATTCTGCGCGACCTGCCCGGTTCCTCGCTGGTGATCACGCCGACAGACCTGGACTTCCGGCGACCCCGAGATGGCGGAATACCTGGACAAGATCCTTTGGCGGAGGCGCGTTCACCGCCGAGCAGCGCGCCGCCTTGCTCAACTTGATCTGGGACCACATCGCTTCCGGCCTCGACGGCCGCGAATCGGCGTTCGAGCTGCACGCCAGTGGCGGCCTGGCGCTGTGGCGCAACCGTGTACAGCGGTGGTTCGACCGCGGAAACGAGCTGCGAATGGCGTCCTGGACGCTTGAGTGTGGACATGCCGCCGATTGACGTTGAGGGCATGCGGGACATGCGCCGGCGGCAGGCCTGGGCCGCCACCCGCTGGTAATGGCGCCTCAGCGGCTCGCAGAGCTCAGGCAAACGTAACCGCCGAACCAGAGACCAGACGAGAGAGGCTAATCAGATGAAGAGAAGCACAGACCGCATCCTCACTACTCACGTAGGCAGCCTGCCGCGTCCTCCGGACATCCGCGAGATGCTCCTGGCCAAGGATGCCGGCCAGCCCTACGACAAGACCTCCTGGCTCGCGGGTCAAGGAAGAGATCAAGGCGGTCGTCAAGAAGCAGGTCGAGGTCGGCATCGACATCGTTGCGGATGGCGAGATCAGCAAGGGCAGCTTCACCAACTACATGATGAATCGGCTGTCCGGCTTCGAAGCGGCAGAAACCGAGCCTTGGCCAGGACCGCCGGACGACTTCCCGGAGTTCGCCGAGATGTCGCTCGTCGCTTCGGCGGCGCTGCCCATCGGCGGGCCCGGACTGGGCACGTGGTCAGCGGCACGCGTCGACTGCTTCCCCAACCGCCGGTCGCTCACCGCTTGGCGGCCACGATTGGCGCGCTGCCGCGAAATGTCGGGCCCATCGGCTGGACGGACCGCGAAGACGCTCAATACCGATCTCGCCAACCTCAAGCAGGCGCTGCAGGGACTGAGTATGAAGAGGCGTTCATGCCTTCGGTCGCCGTCGGCCAGATCCTCTTCATGATCCGGAGCAGCTAATACCAGTCCGAAAGCGCCTACCTGTACGCGCTGGCGGACGCCATGAAGGATGAGTACGAGGCGATCGTCAACGCCGGCTACCTGCTCCAGATTGATGCGCCGGACGTACCGATGATGCGCAACCGCCAGCTGTGGCAGGTGCCGTTCGAGGACTACAGGAAGCACCTGGCGCTGCGTGTCGAGGCGCTAAACCATGCCCTCCAGAACATCCCGGAGGACCGCATCCGGTTCCACGTCTGCTGGGGCAACACGTATGGCACGCACCATCGCGACGTGCCCCTGAAGGACATCGTTGACCTGGTGCTGCAGGTCAAGGCGCAGGCCTACAGTATCGAGGCCGCCAACCCGCGACACGAGCACGAGTACGAAATCTGGGAGGACGTCAAACTCCCCGAAGGCAAGATCCTCATCCCCGGCGTGATCGACTCGGTCAGTCTGTTCATCGAGCCGCCGGAGCTGGTCGCCCAACGCATCATCCGTTACGCCAACATCGTCGGCCGGGAGAACGTCATTGCTGCGCCGGACTGCGGCTTTGGCACCTTCGCGGCCTTCATGCCGCGTGTGCACTCAGAACCGATGTGGGAGAAGTTCAAATGCGATGGTCCAGGGGGCGGAGCTCGCCACGAGGAAGCTCTGGAGCAAGTAGGAGGATCATCATGCGGCGAGTAGGCAAGAATGCTTACACCGAGGTCTACTTCTGGGGCTGCAACCCCAGTTTCGTCGCTACCGACGACGGCGTCGTCATGATCGACACGCCGCAGGAGCCGATCGACGCGCTGCGCTGGCGCGAGACCATGCAGGAACACGGCCCGATCCGCTACCTGATCAACACGGAGCCGCACGGCGACCACATCAGCGGCAATGCCTACTTCCCCGGCGTCGAAGTCGTGGCGCAGGAAGGCCTCAAGGCGCGCTACGAAGACGCAGATCCCGCAGATGCTCTCCGAAGAGCGGGCGCAGCGCATGAAGGAGACCGACCCGGATAGCGTATGGCTGCTCAACCACCCGGACTATCCGCCGAACCCGCCGACGACGACCTTCGACAAAGATCTGACGCTGCACGTTGGTAACCACACGTTCCAGATCACGCATCTGCCCGGGCCACACCACGCCGCAAACGGCGATCCTCGTGCCGGAGGAAGGTGTGGTCTTCACCGGCGACAACATCTTCTTCAAGTGCAAGACGTTCATCCAGGAAGCCGACCCCTGGGAGTGGCTGGACGCGCTGCGCGCGCTGGAGCGTATGGATGTCGACGCCATCGTGCCCGGCCATGGCGAGACCTGCGACAAGGCATACCTGTCGACGCAGGCACAGATCATCGAGAACTGGCTTGGCACCGTGGAGGACTTCGTGAAGCGAGGCCTGACCGAGGAAGAGGCGCTGGCGCAGGAGCTGGATGTCCCGAGCTCTGGACCCGTATCCCATCGGCCAGCGTCTCTTCGCCGATAAGCGAACGCCTCAACGGCATGAACGTGAGCAACATCTTCAAGCACGTGCAGGCGCGCCAGAGTTAGTGCAGCACTAAGAAAGGAAACGAGACGATGAAACTGGTTACCTATGACGCGGGCTCTGGACCCGCGGCCGGCGTGCTTTTGGGCGAGCAAGTCCTGGACGCCGCCGCCCTCCTTGACTCGCCAACCCCTCTTCGCGACGTGCAAGCGCTCCTGGAGCTCCCCAATGAGCCGCTGGCCCGGCTCAAGGCAGCGCTCGGCAGTCCGCCGCAAGGTGTCAGCCTGAGCCAGGTCAAGCTACTGGCGCCGGTGCTCCAGCCGCCTTCTGTGCGGGACTTCATGGTCTATGAGGGGCACGCGACGGGCGGGGGCACGCGACAGCAGGCAGAGGCGTGGTACCGGCTGCCGATCTTCTACTTCTCCAACCCGCTCCGTATTTCCGGTCCGGAGGCCACGATTCCGTATCCGTCAGCCGCCGAGGTCCTGGACTACGAGCTCGAGGTCGGCATCGTAATCAGCAAGGAAGGAAGCAACGTCAGGGAGGCCGACTGGCTGGACTACGTAGCCGGCTTCACGATTTTCAACGACTGGAGCTGCAGAGACTTGCAGCGGGACGAGCAGGCTGTCGGCCTTGGCCCCGCCAAAGGCAAGGACGCGGCGACCTCCCTCGGCCCAGTACTGGTGACGCCGGACGAGCTGGACGTCAGGGACGGACGGCTCCACGCTCGCTGCAACGTCAAGGTAAACGGCGTCGAGTGGATGTCGAACGACACGGGCATTGCCTATCACAGCTGGGGAGCGATGATCGAGCGCGTCTCGCAAGGACAGCCGGATCGTCCCGGGTGATGTGCTGGGAAGCGGGACGGTGACAGGCGGTTCCATCGGCGAGGCCATCCGCGACCTCGGCAAGCCGGCCCACTTCCTGCGGCCCGGAGACGTCGTCGAGATGGAGATCGAAGGTATCGGCGTCCTGAGAAACACCATCGGTCCGAAGCAAGAGGAAGACCCCGACTACCGGTTCAAGGCGAAGGAAGGCGTGTTCCAGATGCCGACACCACGAGCAGCGTCAGAAACCGCGAGAGCCTGAAGATGATCACAGACATTCACGCGCACTACTTGCCACCAGAGTATGTCCAGCGTCTGGCCAGCCTGTCCTCCGGACCACCTCGCGGCACGCCGCCCCGCAACAACGACCTGACGGAGGTGGAAAGACGTCTCGAGATGATGGATGACGCCGGCGTAGTCCGCCAGGTGCTTTCGCCCATGACTGGACCGTACTTGCCTGACGCAGCGAATGCGGCAGAGGCGGCGAAGGTCCTCAATGACTGCTACGCGGAGCTCATCGCGAAGCAGCCGGACCGCTTCGCCGGCTTCGTGTCGCTACCGTTGCCGCATGTCGACGCGTCGTTAAAGGAGATGCGACGAGGCCTCGATGAGCTGGGCATGGCCGGTGTGGCGATGAACTGTTCCGTCTTCGACCGTTCGACAGCGGAAGAGGAGTTCGAGCCTCTTTATGAGGAGATGAACCGGCGCGGAACGGTGATCTTCTATCACCCAGTCCAGAACGGCATCTGCTCGCCGATGATCACGGACTACGGCTTCACGGTTTCCGTGGGCGCGTCGCTGGAGGATAGCGCCATCGTCCTGCAGCACATCGCGCGAAAGCTGCCGGCTCGCTATCCCAACATCAAGATGATCGTGCCGCACCTCGGCGGCATTATCCCGATGCTCTTGCGCCGCCTCGACAACCAGGTGCCGCAGCAGCATCCGGATTTGCCGGAGAAGCCCAGCGAAACCGCCAAGCGGTTCTATTACGACACGGTGGGACACGGCTCGCAGGAGGCGCTGTCCTGTGCGGCCGGGGCCTTTGGCGCCGACCACCTTGTGACGGGCAGCGACTACCCGGTCCTGCTGAGCTTCGAGGCTTACCGGGAAACCTTCGACTACATCAACCACTCGCAGCTCGGTCCAGCGGCGATACAAGCGGTTCTGCACGAAAATGCAGCGAAGCTGCTACGGTTATGAGACTGAAGAAGCTGCCGAAAGGCCTTGCCTGAACGGCGGCAATTCAAGCCTCAGGAAGCCAAGTGCCGAACCAGATCGGCAGCAGGCTGGATTGCATGGGAGCGCTTGTATAGGCGCGAGGAGGCAAAGGTGTCACGGGAGCCCGCGGTTACACATCTACGCAGCGTCGCCATCGCTGTACCTGACTATGAGAAGCAGGTTGATTTCTACGAGAACTTGTGGGGTCTCAAGAAGACTGACAGCGAGTCGGGCCTGAGCTACTTCGCGTCGGAAGGTTCGCCCGAGCAGTACATCATCCGAGTCCGGAAGTCGGACGATCAGCGCATCGATCTGATTTCGTTCGGCATGCGCGATCCCGAAGCGGTCGACGAAATGGCCAGCGAACTGGCGGAGAGCGGCGTCCGCTTTGCTTCCGAACCCGGCGCGCTGCAGACGCCTGGAGGCGGTTACGGCTTTCGCTTCTTCGACCCCGATGGTCGTGTCATCGAGCTCTCCGCCAACGTTGAGGAACGGGACTTCCGTGTGCTGGAGCCTCGTGAGGACATCCCTCAGAAGCTCAGTCATGTGGTGATCTTCTCGGAGGACCCCAAGTCCGTCGTGGACTTCTACCAGGAGAAGCTAGGCTTCAAGCTAAGCGGTTGGCTGGGAGATTTCTTCGGCTTTCTGCGATGCACGCCTGACTTCCACAGCCTGGCCATCGTGAAGGGCGAACCGCGTTTGCACCATATCTCCTTCGAGACGAGGGGTTACGACGAGTACATGCGAGCGGTGGGCAGGGTCCTGGGCCAAGGTTTGCCAATGCGGTCCGGTCTGGGTAAACACACACCTGCCGACAGTACATTCGCCTACTTCATCGACCCCAACGGAAACACTCAGGAATATGTGGCACCGCAAGAAATGATCATCGACGACGCCGCCTACAACCCACCCGTGTGGGGGCCCGGCACTCGAAACGACGTTTGGGGCACTGCTCACAGCCAGAACATGCCTGAGGACCCCACTGTCGGGAGCAGCGAACGCGACCGGGGCCTCTGGGTCGCGCCCCCGGTCTGATCACGATGCCGCTATACATGGATGTCCACAATTTGCTGCGGGCTGCGACTCCTGAGACCGTCGCTGAGGCAAAACAGCGCGACATGCAGGTGCAGGAGAAGTACGGCGTCAAGTACCTCCGTTACTGGCTTGACGCGTCGACCGGGCACATGTTCTGCCTGGTCGAGGCGCCGAGCAAGGAAGCTGCCTTCATGGTCCACAAGGAGGCACATGGCGCCCTTGCTAACGAGATCTACGAGGTCATTGAAGGCTAGTCAGGCGGGCGAGCCAAACTATAAGCACTGCGTCTTTTCTGGCAGTCAAAGTGGCGGCACCCACGATGGACGTTCCGTTTGTGGCCAGTACCCCGCCGTTGGACGCCGAATAGTTGCTTGCCACGCGTCAGCACATGTCTGGGCCACAAGGCAGCTGCCGGATTAACGTCGGTCTTGGCCAGCAGCACCATTCCGATGGCCAAACCGAAGGTCAGCGCGAGTCCGGCGTGGGCTATCCAGTTGCTGCGCTCCCGACCCGGCACGACGTTCCTCCACGGAGACAGAGTCGCCTGTATCCATTGCGCGAATAGATAAGGTCGACGCTGCAAATATAGCGCCTGACCTTCCCGCCCGCATGGGAGCACAGCCCTACCGCAACAGGCAGATGGACGAGTAGCAGACTTCGTCAAAAACTCGATCCTCCGGTCCGGTTCTCATTGCTCTAGGGTCTCGGAGCGGGTTGTGACTGGCGCCTGGCTTCAGGCCATCTCCGCCTCTAGACGGAGCCTGCCCATCGGCCCAAAGCACGCCGGCAATCTCCGACCGCTGCCCGTCCTAGCCGCCGGCGCCGCTTGAGACACTTGCCCCGCACGTCGGGCCGGATGACCAGAGTGCGAACGCGAGAAAGAGACAGCCCAATGAGAAAGACCTCGATTACCAAGTCCGTTCTACTCCTCGGTGGAGCATCTGTTGTGACCGCCCTTATGCTGACCATCAGCGCATGCGATTCTCCTGATGAGACGCCTGCAGCCGAGCCGGCGCACGTCCTGCCCGGCGATCAATTCCAGGCGATTCTCGACCGCCAGGTCGCCGACGGCGTGCCCGGGATCGTTCTCAGGGTGGAGACGAAAGACGGGGAAGTCTGGTCGGGCGCGGCAGGCGTCACCGCCCTCGGCGGTCCAGCGATGACGCCTACCACGCGCATGCCGATCTTCAGCGTCTCGAAGATGGCGGTCGCTACGGCGGCGTTGAGCCTCGTCGACGACGGCACCTTAAGCCTGGGGGATCCGATCAGTCAGTGGCTCGCCCCTGCCACGATCAGCGACCTGCCCAACGCCGATCGCCTCACCGTTCGCCACCTGATCAACCAGACCGGCGGTGTTCGCGATTACTGGGACGACGAGTTCACCGAAGCCGTGATCGCCGACACGACCAGGCAGTGGCGCCCCGATGAGCTTGTAGCTCACGCCGCGGAGGGTGCGCCTGCCGGCAGTCCGGATGACGGCGACGCGGACTACTCCAACACAAACTACGTCCTCCTGGGCTTGATCATCGAGAAGGCAACTGGCTCCCCGCTCGCTGACGTCCTTCGAGCTCGAGTTTTCGAGCCCCTCAAGATGAGCCAGACCGCGTCCTGGGAGGAAGGGATCCTCCGGCCGGAAGCAGATGGATACCTGCCGGATGGCGACGGGCTCGTCGATGTCACAGGCGTCGACCTCTCGGTTTCCTGGGCGGCGGGGGGACTCATTTCGACCGCCGAGGATGTTGCCACCCTCACGAAAGCAGCGGTTCTCGGCGGCGGCGTCCTATCAGACGCCACTCACTCCTCCGTGATGACGACATTCACGCCCTGGGAGGACGGGCTCGATTACGGACTCGGCATCATGCGGGTCACAGCGTTCGGCAACCCCGTGTTTGGACACATGGGCGACGGCCCCGGCTATGCCTCGCTCTCCCTGTATGACCCGACCGCCGGCATCAGCGTCGTCGTCCTGCTTAACGTGACGTCCGAAGAAGCCCGCATGCAGACCTATCTGGAGGTCATGAAGGCACTTGGTCTTTATGCAGATGAGGAAGGAGCGTCCTAGCTATCTGTCTGCTGCGGTCCTGGAAACCCCGGCCATGGGCCATGAGTATGCGAAACGCCGGCTTGATACACACAGGCCGGCGTTTCGCGTCATCCCTCAAGGGGTTCTAGCTTACCGGCACCCTAGAGGACTCGACTACGACGCCTCGGCACAGATTGGTCGCGAGGCCAGCAACAGATTCAAGAATGAGGTGTCTTGGTACCGGGACAGCTCTCCCTGGTTCACTGCGCGAGGTGGTCGGCGCCGGTTCTCAGCTCCATCGGGATGCCCGCCCCGTGAGCACATCGATAAGGACCGGGCGGCGTTCCCTCATGCGACACATCGAGCGCAAGCCCGAAGGGTCTAGCCCTTCGGGGCGGCGCCTCAGCACCGAGCCTGGACAGAACCTGTGCCGGCCGACGACTACTTCGCCGTGTTGGTGTCGGCCAATCCCGCATCTCCGGTCGACGGCGGTGTCACCACGACCGGACTTGGCGGGGTCGAAGGCACGGTCGTCTCCGTCACGGCTGGTTTGACGGATTCGTTGATGAACTCGCACGTCACGTGCTCCCCTGGAGCTAGCTCGATGAATGCTGAATGGCCGCTCCGGTTTGATCCGTCACTACAGATGACATTTGGGAGTACCCATTCGTTCATACTGCGTTCCTCGATCACGTAGTTGCCAGATTCAACACCATTGATTGTGTGAGACCCATCGCCCTTGATTTCGAAGGGACCAAAGGGACTGTCGAATACAAACACCGCATCTTTCGTATGCGGGATCGTGTCCACCTTGATCGTGATGGAACCCGTACCGGCAGCGATGGCCGGTGAAGCGAAAGACGTTACAAGCATCATTGCAATGGACAGAAGAGATATTGCGAGAATTCGCATGATCACGGCACCCCTCTTTATGTAGCGGTTCTTCAGGAGCTTTTGTCGCCGCGGGCTAGCGATGGTCGAATCTGCTCACCACAGAGTGGAGTGAGCATGGCAGGTCGGGAGCCTTCACACCTGTTTACACCCGCAAGACCCGGTGCAAGGAACGGGGACCCGTTGGCCGCCTTGTTTATGGTCAGACCACGTGGATTCCTCCTGGACCCAGGCGCAGCCGTCTAAAGACATAATCGGCGACTAAGGACACGAAGCGTAGTAGCAATGCCCGCGCGCGGCGCCAGACGAGCAGGAACCTCCGAGTTAGCCACACGTTTCCAATACCGGCGGCTCTCCCGATGGATGCAGGCGATGCGTTCGCCCAGCTCCTGGCGCTGCCGGGGCCGGGACCACTGGTAGTCGGCGGACCGGGAGACCTCGAGTACAGCGCAGGCCGCTGAAATGGGGCAGGCTGCCATCGCCGCCACACTGAGCCGATGCCGGATTGCAGTGTTGAATCCCTCATGTGTTCACGCTGACACGAAGGGCCTTGAAGATGTATCTCGAGGCGGATCTTCAGGTTGCTGGTGGTCCATTCACTCTCTTGCGCCTGAAATATGAAGTCGAAATGTTGAACGCAGGTTTGCATGGCGCCTATCGAACACGCCCTTCTCTACTCTGGTGTGTGGAGGGGTGCGAGCACATGGCAAGCAATTCTGCTCAGGTACGCGGTAGTTCACCGATTTCGCCCTTGCTTGTGGTAGGCGTCATCTTTGCAGCCGTCGCCACGATCGAGTTGCTTCTGATGGCCCGATTCTGGCTCCTGCTGGCCAGCGTCGACGCCTCCAGCGGTATCCAGGCTTTCGTTATCGACGTCACCCGGCCCTTGGTCTCGCCATTCTCAGATGCCGGCCAATCGGTCGAGAAGTCGGTGGGCACTTTCGAGCGCCGCACTCTGCTTGCAGGCATGGCTTACCTCCTCGGTGGGGCTGGCCTCGCCGTGATAGCGATGACGGTCGGGGGCCTGCTGAGTGGCCGGGACGCCCTGACCACGAAGCAGCGCCGCCATACCTTGGCGAGCTTCGGCGCTCCGGGCGCCTTCACACCTGCCGGCACGCACCTGCTCACCTCCGCCTCGCTGCGATTGACGCCGTCCCAGGCCCGCCGTGCCCTCAATATGCTGCACCTGGAACGCTTCAACGCCGACTTCGTGGTTATTCCCGCCGAAGGTGGCTGCATCGTGGCTGCTTTCACCGGCCCAGGTGCGCAAAACCGCTGGCCCGTGTTCGGACGCTTCGCTTCGCGGCGGGACACCCGCCTGCTCAACGCTGCCTTGCGCGCAATACAGTCTCGGTTCGAGCTCGTTCGCGAGCGGGCTCACACAGTCGCCGGCTGATGTTTGGACGAAGACGCAACTTCCTGCGTAAGGCAACACCCGGCCGGCGTCTGGTCAAGACGCTCCTCTGGCTAGGCGCCGGGGCTGCGATCCTGATCGCCGTGGGCGGCGCTATCTTGATCGGCGCCGGACTCTACGTCTACGACGACTACGCTGCCGACTTCGTCCAGCCGGAAGAGCTTGCGGTTAACACGCCCTACGACGGCGCCAAGATCTTCGACCGCAACGGCGAGTTCCTCTACGAGCTGGTTGACGAGCTAAATGGCCTGCGCCGGCCCGTACAGTTTGACAAGATTTCGCCCAACATGATCGCGGCGACCGTCGCGACGGAGGACTCGACCTTTTTCGAGAATTCCGGGCTCAACGTGCGAGGCCTGGTCCGCGCAGCCTGGGAGAACTTCAACCCCCTGGGCTCCGGTGAGATCCTTGAGGGCTCCGGCGGCAGCTCAATCTCGCAGCAGCTGGCCAAGAACCTCTACATCCCGGCAGACGAACGCGCGGAGCGCTCGATCGACCGCAAGATCCGCGAGGCCGTGTTTGCCCTCGAGCTCACGCGCCAGTACTCGAAAGAGCAGATCCTTACGTGGTACCTGAATCAGATCAACTACGGCGGCATTTACTACGGCGTCGAGGCCGCCAGCGAGGGCTACTTCGGCAAGCCTGCCAGCGACCTCACGCTCGCCGAGGCGGCTTTGCTCGCCGGCATTCCCCAGTCACCAAACGCCTATGAGCCCCTCACCCACCCTGAGGCAGCCAGGCAACGCCGCAACCAGGTACTAGAGCTGATTCGTGAGAAGGGCGCCGTCTATGTGGGAGACGGCACCACGTTGGCGTTCACCGACAACCAGATCGACGCTGCGCAGGCTGAAGACGTAGAGGTGACAAGGGGCGGGATAGCCCTGAATGCCCCACAGTTCGTTTTCTCGCAGGTCTTGCCCCAGTTGGAAGCTCTCGTGGGCCGCGACGCCATGATGCAGGACGGCCTCAAGGTGACTACAACCATCGACATGAGCCTGCAGCGCGAGGCCCAGGACGTGTTGGAAAAGTGGGTTTCGGAGTACGAAGACGCATCCAACAGTCGCAACGGCGCCGTGATCGTCATCGACCCCAAGACAGGCGAGATCCTCACGTACCTGGGCAGCCGGGACTATTACCGCGAGGATATCCAGGGCCAAAACGACAATCTCATCGCCCTGAACTCGCCCGGTTCGTCCTTCAAGCCTTTTATCTACCTCACGTCCTTCATCGAGCTCGGTTGGAGTCCCGGTACGGTGATTGTCGATGAGAAGACGCAGTTCAAAGAGGACGACGGCACAGTGTTCGAGCCCACGAACCCAGTGGACCGTTACTACGGCCGTATCACGATCCGTGACGCCCTCGGCAACTCCCTCAACGTGCCGCCCTTCCGCACAGCGATCGCGGTCGGCGTGGACAAGATCGTCGAGGACGCCACGCGCTTCGGCTTCTCCACCCTCGACGGTCAGTACGGTCCATCGATCGCCATTGGCGGCGTCGACCTCAAGGCGATCGACCTCGCGTACGGCTATGCGATGCTGGCCAACGGCGGCGTTATGCGAGGTGTGCAGACCGACCCGGAGTCCGACCGCATCGACCCGGTCTCAGTGCTGAGCATCAAGAACCGCCGTGGCGATGACATCTACAAGAGCTCGACGCACACGGTCGAAAAGCGCGTGGTCGACGAAGACAATGCCTACCTGATCACAAGCATCCTCACCGACCCGCAGTCACGCTGCATCACCTTTGGCTGCGGCGGCATCCAGGTCCCCGGCTACAGCGTCGCCGTCAAGACCGGCACCAGCGAGCCGTTCGCCAAGGACACCCCGGACGAGGGGAAGATCGGCGAGACGTGGGCTTTCGGCTACACCCGGGACTACGTCGTCGGCATCTGGGCCGGTAACTCCGATAACTCCCCCGTTTCCCACATCTACAGCACCACGATCTCGTTCCAGACCATGCGCGACGTCATGCTCGACGCCTACGACGGCGGGGAGCAAACCGCGTTCGAGCAGCCCAAGGGCGTCGAAGAGTCGACGCATTGTGCAGTCACCAGCATCGCCGTCGGCTGTCAACGGGATCTCATCGTCAAGCCGGACCCGAACGATCCGTTGGCCCGCGCCCGCGCCAGTGTGACCATCGAGACGGGCAAAGACAAGCCGGAAGAAACACCCACGCCAACAAGCAAGCCGGGCGATAACCCGGAAACCGACGGACATCGACACGCGACGGCAGCATTCTCGCCGTCATCGCCTCTCCCCAGGGAGGCACTGTTTCGGGCACTGTCGCGATTCAGGGTGTCGTGTCTGCACCGTCCGTGACCTCGTACCGCGTTGAGGTGCAGGGGGCCAGCGGCGGTTGGCGCACGATCGCCACCGGGACCAGGGCGGTCACCGGTACGCTCGGCGCCTGGTCTACGGCCGGACAACCGCCCGGCAGCTACACGCTTCGCCTCACAGTGGACGATGCGCAGCTTGGGTCGGCGAGTGACACCATTACGGTCACGATTCAGTAGGAGGTGCCATGCGCCCATGGCGGTCAGGATCGACTCTCTTTCGTGGCACACGGGCTGTTCCGCCAGTCAGCAGGACTTGTTAGCTGGCTGTAACACGGCGCTCCCCCTGAAATGGGAGCTATTAACACGCTTTGCGGGTTAATAGAACTTGAGATGCGCCGCACAAAGGGAGGGTGCTCATGAGCACAACCATTACGCGATGTCGCGCCAACGTCGGGCTGGCAAATTGCCCCAACGAGGCTGCGTCACATTCGGACATTTGTGCCCTCCACGCGAGCCTTAAGGGCGCCTGGGCGCAGGTTTCGTTGCGCCGCCCGCTGACCGAACGGCTGCATCTCCGCGCGCACCCGCCGGCGTGGTCAGACAAGGCAATGAGGCAAGGGGAGCCGCGATGATCGAACAGTACTACCCGCCCAGACAGCTGGACGAAGCTAAATTCAACGGCAACGGCCGTCACCATGACATGGCCTGCCCGAGTTGCGAACGCAGCGATTCCGTCGTGAAGGCGTCTGCTATCGCGCGGTCCAGCCGCGGTCGCTTCATCCTGGAAGACGGTACTTCTGCAGCCTATGAGACCGAGTTGGGCAGCCTGCTCAGCCGCCCTGCGCGGCCGGAGTTGCTGCCGCTCAGTGTTGTCGTTACGGCATTCATTGTGGGATGGCTCCTGCTCGCCCTCGACCTCGCCATCGTGGCCGGCCTCAGGCAGCAGGATCAGGTCTCGATACCGGGTTCTGCCCTCGATACGGCGGTGACGCTGGGCATCGTCTGGTTCGGCCTGCTCCTGCCGGGTGCTGCGATTGCGCGCTACATGTTGCGGCGTCATGCGGTGAAGAAGGCCCTGCCTGGCTGGCGTCGCGCCTCTCAGCGCTGGCAGACCTTCCGGTACTGCTCCCGGGACGACCTCGTGTTCGTACCGGGCGAAGGTCACGGCGTCGAACCGAACCACATAGCGGTCCTCTACCGCGTTACTCAGCCCGTCGAGGTCAAAGCATCAGAAGAGCTGGAGGAGGCCTCGGCATGACGACCGGCTGGCTGGCAATTGCAGGCATCATCGTTGTGCTCGCGGCAAGCGTGTATACCGGCCTGGGTGCATCCACAAGCGGCAACGCCCAGGGGGACGTGCTCGCAACGGCGACTGCGGATGCTGCTGACCCTGTCGAGATCGTGGTGCTCACGCCGACACCATCCCCGAGTCCCAGCCCGACACCAACGGCCACGCCCGATCCCGACAACCGCCTCGACTGCGACAAGATCCGGGGCACCGACTATCGGTCCACCGAAGAGCGCACCTGGTTCCTCGATCACTGCGTGACGAATTAGACCGCTCAGCCGGCTCGGCGGACACCGATCCGCTTCGTAGTACTTCATATGGGCGCCTTCGCCCGTGCGGGCGGCTGCCTCGTCCTGGCCACGTCGTGCCTGCCTGCGAGGGTTGTCCGGGGACCAGTTGGTCCCAGCGCGGTACCCACCGTACTCACAGCTGGCGATGGCTCGGGCTACAGCAGAAGGAGGGCGGCCATCGCGGGCAAGGTGAGGAATGGGGCGAAGGGGATCCCCTGCTGTCGCTCGAGAACTCCCCCAACGTTGAGAGCGATCACCGCCAGCGAGCCCACGACAACCCCCGCGCCGAGCACGAAGAGCGCGACCGGTATGCCCAACGCCGCTCCGGCCAGCACGCCGAGCTTGACGTCGCCCGCCCCGAGACCCCCGCGCGTGACCAGCGAGGCGGTGAGCAGGAAGCCCCCGCCGGCCACGCCCGCCGTAATCGCCGAACCCGGAGCCGGCTCTCCGAACGCCAGGCTCCACCCAAGGCAGAAGGCGATGGCCGGCAAAGTCACGGCATTGGGTACGCGATACGACAGCAGGTCTGTCGTGCAGCAGATCACGAGGGCGCCGGCGATCACGGTCACCCGAATCGCCTCCACGGGTGCTATCGAATCTGACGAGGGCAGCGACCAGGATGAGGCCGATGCTGAGGGCGGCCGCGCGAGCTAACGCGGTCCGCCACGGCAAGGTTTGCCAGGCCATTAAACGCATTTCCGGCCCGCGAACGGCCTTCTCTTGGCCCGCCACGACGCCGGCATGCGACCACGCCAGAATCGTCCGTTCCGACAGGAGCGCGAGTGCAAGAGCCGCGGTGATGAGCGCGATTACAGATGGCATCTCTGCGTTATCGGCAGCCAGCGCCGCAGCGATATTGGGAAGTACCCCTTGCTCCTGCGGTTATCTGGAATCGTCGAACTGACGATAAGCAGGGGTGAAGCTCTTCGTCGCCCTCCTTGGCATACTCGTCGCGATCGCATCGACGGCCTGTATCTCTCTCGCGCAAGCGAAGACGCCGCCCTACGTGCTCCGTGAGCCGACGATCGTGCGCTACGAGTCGATACCCGTCGACAACGTCAACCTCGTGATTAACGTCTGGGAGCGAGACTACGACGTGCCGGGCGTGTCCGTATCCGAGGTGGGCGACAACCTGGCTGCCCTGCGCCGCAACGGGACGGGCCACGGGCCATACAGCGCCAGCACCCAGTGGGACCTCAAGCTCAGTCTGCGCTACGCCGATGAGCCGGCAGGCTGTCGTATCGCTGCCGCCACCGTCGAAGTCGCGGCGATCATCACGATGCCTGTACTGCAAAACGAGAACGCCCTGGACCCGGCGATGCGCGCGCGTTGGGACGCCTTCCTCGATGCACTGCGCGCCCATGAGCTACAGCACATCGAGAACGAGGTCATCGGCGGCCGGGCCTATCAGGCCGACCTGGTCGCGCTTCAGACGATGGAGTCGTGTCGGGACGTAGGCGACGCGTCCAACGTGCTGCTGGCGAATCAGAAGCAGCGGATCAACGACGCCGACGCAAGCCTGGACGCCGAAACGGAACATGGCGCCCTGACGGGCGCCACGTTTCCTTGATATCCGATTGACATCAACTCCGGCCGAGTTTGCCGATGCCTTTCGAGGTCTCGCCGGCATCCCTGCCAGCACAGTTATCTTCGTTGACGCGCTTCCCTGGACGTATCAGTGTCCGCCCCTATTTTCCCCGTTCTGACCGTCAGACCTGGCATGTCTCGATATGCCCGCACCGATAAGCACACGTAGCCACTGTGCGAAGGAGCGCTTAGATGCAGGAGCTGGTATTTCTTCTTGTCCTCATGGTGATGACCGGCCTCGGCGTCCGGTTGCTGCTCATGCAGCTAGACGGTCAGCGGCCACGTTTGCCGCGACTGGCGCTGCCGCAGTTCTCTCTTCCCGCCTTGCCCCGTCGCCGTCGGCGCACTGCCAGAGCTGCCTCGGCCAGTGCCTACGAGCCGGTGTACGAGGAAGACGACCTCGACCAGTTCGCTGCGAGCCGGTCGCCGTTCAGCGTCATGGCCCCGGCTCCGATACTGGCGCCGGTCTACGAGGAAGACGAGGAGGAGGATGATGAGCTCTACGAAGAGGACGAAGCATCCTTACCCGCGAGTCAGATCGACTTCTTCGCTGAGCGCGTCGAAGCCAAACCCACGCTTCTCCGGGCGCCTGCTCAGGTAGTCGCCGAGCCCGCTGGGTACGAGGCCGAGCACGACCCGCTGGAGGCAACGGAAGCGTTGCCGTCCGAGGAACTTCTGCCTGACGAGCTGCCGCCCGCCGAATCGGATCCCCTGGCTTCCGAGGATCCAAATGACCTCATGAAGTTCTTCGAGAAGCCGGCCGTAACGACGCAACTGCCGGAGACGCTTCGAGACGCTGTCGAGCCCGTCAGCGCATCGGAGATCCTCGCCGAAGCTCGCCAGATCAGCATGCTCATCAGAGGTCGCCGGCGATCAGCCTGAGAATGAGGCGCCGCAACCGCCCCCGCGCCAGCAGGGGGCCGCTGCTGATCCCTGCGTTGCTTGTCACGCTCGGGATCACCTTCCTCGTGCTCTCCGTCGTACCGATCTACGGTTCGCAGCCCGAGGTGGACGAAGGACACCCTCATGCATTCGAGGCGCTCCCAGAGGAGCAGCTGATCGCGGCGAACGATATCCGGCCTCAGAAGGCATCTGCCGCGACCACCACTGCGGCGACGGCCTCCACGGCCTCATCCGCAGCGTCCGCCGACAAGCCACCTGGCCAGGCGCCGACGCCGGTTCCGGTCCGGCGACAGGCAGTACCGCTGGACGCTCTGCCCGTGACGAATGCCCGGCCGGTAGGCGGCGGCACCGCTATCGAGCGCGCACCCGTCAAGCCGGTTCAGCAGGTTGCCCTGGACAGCGGCCCGCTCCAGGTCGCGATCGTTTCCCACCTCCCGGACGGTCAGCTCGTTTCGCAGCTCAAGGCCGGGCTCGAGAGCGCGGGTAATCTCGACGTGTACGAGACGGAGCTCGCCTCACTCGGCAGACCCGACGTCCTGCTGATCCTAGACTCCTCGACCACGGGATCGAGCGTCTGGTTCTGCGGCCCGACGCCCAATGAGAGCTCCGAGCTCGCCCACGCGGTGCTCGCCCAGATCGGCGAACTGCCGCAGGAGCCGGACGACGCCATCGGAGACGCGGTCGATCGCTCGCTGGGATGCTCCGACGTTGCTCGCCGGCCGCGCACGCATGGCCGCCCTCGATCTCCGTCTGCCGGCCGGTGAGGTCTCTCCCGAATCGCTGGTGCCGCTGATCACGGCCGGCGTCAGGTCGTACCTCTCGGAAGGCGAGGACCGCATTCGCCAGCAGCGCAACAGCAACCTCATCGTCTGGCCTGCCTACGGACCGATCACCAGTCACTACGGCCCAGATCACCCCCTGGGCATCGACATCGGCCAGTCGACCGGCGACGTGGTCGCGGCGACGAGCGGGGAGGTGAGCTTCGCCGGCGGCGACCCCTGCTGCTCCTACGGCCTCTACGTGGTCATCGAGAGCCCGCATGGCATTACGACCCTCTACGGCCACCTGTCGCGCATCTACGTCAAAGAGGGCGAGACCGTCAGCGCCGGGCAACCGCTCGGCCCGGTCGGCACCACCGGCCATTCGACCGGCGTGCACCTCCACTTCGAAACCCTGGTAGACGGCGAACGCGTGAACCCGCTGAGCGTCCTGCCCTAGCCTGAAGAAAGAGCCGATGGCCGTGTCGCGCACCGTAGGAACCTCCCGGTGCCTACGGTCGTGCCGTTTCCGCCGCGTCGAGATAACGTTGCACTGCTGCCCGGGGTGACGTCCCCTCACCCTGCCCCTCTCCTTTCGAGGAGAGGGAAGAATCATCCTCCTTGCGCCGAGCCCAACGCGCTGCCCGGGAATCGCCAGGGCTGGGAGGACGAGTACTTACCGACTCTCGGTCCTCTTCATCACGCCCAGCCAGGCCAGACTGGGATGGTTGGGTGGTGGCACCGTCAGTGGGCAGTCGATGCGGTGATCGTCTGATGCCTGGAGTGCTCCATCGAGCCGAATAGGCATACGCCGAAGTTCCCGGCGCGGCGCAGTGATATCCGCGGCGATCGGCGCGTCCCCCTGGCGCATGGGCAGGACACACGAAGAAGCCCCGGGATCACCGGGGCTTCTTCGCTGTTGCTGAATCTCGGACTGAGCGATCTCGCTAGTCTGACGGCGGCTTCATGAAGTAGTAGGCCCCCCAGCTTCCGCCACCAGCCAGCAGCAGCGCGCCAATCGTCACCAGCGTCCCCTGGGGCAGCGTTGACTGGGTACCGCCCGGACCGCCCTGGGCGATACCGGCCGGCGTAAGGCTTAGCGGCGGCTCAGGCGTGATGTCATTGGCCGTCTTGATCGGCTTCAGGACAGCCGCCGGAGTCGCCGTGGCTTCGACCACGACCTCGCGCAGCAGGGGGGACCGGCGTCTCAGGCAGGATCGGACCCTTGCCCGCCACCTCGTTTGTTTCCGCGACTGCCCGCTCTGGCTCTCGCTCCGGCTCGTAGGGTGCCGCCGGGGGCTGAGGCGTCGCGGTCTCAGTCGGAGTCGGCTCCTCGGTTTGCGCTGGCTCGGGTGTCACCGTTGGCGTCAGGAGATTCAGAAGGTCCAGGGGAGGGAGCGGCGGTAGAGGCGTCGGCGTCTCCGTCGGCGTGCTCGTCACCGTGGGTGTGGCACTCGGTGTGGCCGTTGGCTCTGGCGTCGGGCTCTCGGTCGGCGTGGGACTGGGTGTCGGGCTCTCGGTCGGCGTGGCGCTCGGCGTCGCGGTAGCCGTCGGCTCGGGCGACGCCGTACTAGTCGCCTCGGCCTGCACCGTCGGGCTGGGCTCCTCTGCGGACACCCGTACGCCCAGTGCAAGGCACAGGCTGAGTGCAATCACGACACCCGACCCCACCTTGATAAGCGGCCCGAGGCTGCTGTGCCTGCCGATGTGACTTCGACCGAGAGAGTTCTCTTTCATTGCACTGGATTCTTCGTCCATTGCGGTAACGAGGGAAATTGGGGTTAGCCCGAATACGGGTCCGCATCACAACTAACGAAATAAATCAGGAGTGACTCGAGGCATTGACCTCGGGAGTAGGCGAGCTACAGGACTGGCTCGCAAGACAGGGAGGTCCGCAGGAAGCAAGGTCAACGGACGGATAACCAGGCGGGTATGAAGCCCGCGACCATTTTTCATTGGAGGAAGTTAGATATGAGTCTCTTCAGTAACCTGAAGCGTTGGCTCCGAGACGAGCGAGGGATCACCGGTCTGGAGACCGCGATCATCCTGATTGCCTTCGTGGTCGTGGCCACCGTCTTCTCCTTCGTTGTTTTGACAACCGGTATCTTCAGCGCCGAGCGTGGTAAGGAAACCGTTTACGCCGGCCTCGAAAAGGCCCGTGGCACTATGGAAGTGCGCGGCGGCATCGTCGTCCAGGGTGCAGACACCGACACGGACGGCACCATCGACGAGGTCAACGACATTCAGTTCCAGGTCTCGACGACGGCCGGTGGCGACCCGATCCCGCTGGACCCGACGGCGACGAGCAACCGCACCGTTATCGCCTATCGCTCCGGTTCTGTCGTGAACAACGACATGAGCTATGCAGCGACGGAGATCGTCGGTGACGGCGACGGCCTGCTGGAGCCAGGTGAGCTGTTCACGATCACCGTCTGTGGTGAGAGTGCGGACTTCGACGGCGACTCCACAGACGACTGCGCCGCAGCGAACGCCGATACCATCGGTACGCTGGCCGCCAACGAGCGGTGGACGCTCGAGATTCAGACGCCGGTTGGCGCCGTCCTGGACATCACCCGCTCCATGCCGGCCCAGCTCGACGCGGTGATGCAGCTCCACTAGGAGCAACCGGAATCAGTCACTCACGGTGGCGGCGGGACGGACCCCGCCGCCGCCTCTCTCATCACAAAGGATTCTAGGCGGTAAGAGATGGAGCTACAGGCCCAAGTGACAGCCCTCGAAGAAGAGGTGGGGATGTTGAAGGGCGAGATCAAGGCGATCCTGCAGGAAGTACGGGTCGCCATTCTGGCTCGCGAAAATCCCTTTCTCTCAGATGACTCCGAGCGTCCGGTGCCATCCGCCAGGTCCATCAACCCCTTCGATCAGAACGACGTGGCGCCGGCACCCTTCCCGGCACCCTTTGTCGAAATGCCGGTGGCCTCTCCTCCGCCAAGCTTTGCCGCGCCGGCCGTGGTCATACAAGACACGGCACCCCGGCCTCAGGCTAGCGCTCGATCGGACCAGGTCGCTCCGGATGAAAGCAGTCCCGTTCTCAAAACGAGCAAGCGACCGCTGGATCTGGCAGCCCTGATGGTTTGGGTCCAGGAGGCTGCGGAGACCTTCAACCACCCCGAGTTCGTCATGCTCGTCACGATGGCGAGCTATGCGGACTTCTTCGATGAGGGCCTGAAGCAGGCACTCATCGACATGAGCCAGCAGATTGCCCGCGAACACCCCGTGAAGGCATCCCTGGCCGACTTTAGCGTCTCGCTGAAGCAGCTCGAATCAATCAGAGCGAGTAGTAGCAGTTGGCAGCGCCAAGCAGCCTGAGATCGGGAGACATCGATGGAAAAGGCCATTGCTACCGTCATGCTCACGGTCGCCGGTGTCGTGGCGATCGTTACCGTCATCAATGCACTGATGCCGGCGATCTCGCGGACCAACGCCTCGATCGTCGCCACGTCCGATAGCGTCGATAGCCGCATCGCGACGGACCTCGAAATCGTCCACGTCGTCGGCAGCGACGGAGCACCCAACGTCGAAGCCTGGGTAAAAAATACGGGCGCCGTCATGATCGCGCCGATTTCCCGTCTCGATGTTTTCTTTGGCCCCGCGGATGCCTTCGTCGGCGTCCCCTTCGGTGAGGAAGGCTGTGCGTCTCCCTGCTGGTACTACGCCATCGAGAACGATGCGGCCTGGAACCCGACGGCAACGCTGCACATCATGCTCAGCTCCAGCGCCAACCTCACATCAGGCGAGACCTACTACTTAAAGCTGGTTTCCCCGAATGGCGTCACCGACGCCCGCTTTTTCACAATCTAGCCATGGAGAATGCACTTCCGACCCTGATCATCGGTGCCCTCCTGCTGATTGCGAGCGCGGTGCTTACGCACGCCAACGTGCAATCGCACGATCAGCTCAGCCAAAGCTTTCGCGACATGGAAGCCCGGCTCGGTTATCGCGCACAGAGCGAGCTGGATGTGGTGAACCCGTCGCTGGACGAGTCGCTGGACACGTTGAGCCTGTCGTTGTTCAACGGGGGGCAGACTCGCGTCTCGGCGTTCCAGCGCATGGACGTCATCGTCACCTATCAGTCGGCATCAGGCCGCGTCACCAAGTGGCTCCCCTTTTCCGACGCAGCCACGAGCGATTCGTGGAACGTCGCCAGCATCGAGGACGATGCCTTTGAGCCCGGCCTCCTGAACCCGGGCGAGACAGCAGAAATCACAGTCCGGCTAGCCATACCTGCGCTGGCCGGTCAGGTCAACAGAGTGGTCATCGTCAGCGATGCCGGCGTCGTGGTCTCGGCGCCGTTCACAAGTTAGGAGTTGGGGTGGTCACAAGTCAGGGTCCCGCGCGCAAGCTCATCACAACCGGCAACATCGAGATCGATGGCAAGATCGGCGGAGGCCTGCCACCCTCTTCCCTCACGCTGATCGAGGGCCAGTCCGACGCCGGCAAGAGCGTTCTTGTGCAGCAGTTCATGTGGGGATCGTCTGCAGAGCGGCCTTCGCATCGCCATGTATACGACCGAGAACACCACGCCGAGCCTTTTGCGCCAGATGACGCTCACTGTCCCTGAGATCGACGACTTCTTCCTCATGGGCCGGATCAACGTCTTCCCGGTGCCCAACAGCTTCTCGCAGGAGCAAGTCGCACCAGCTCTTCCAGCTCCTGCTGGATCACATCGACAAGATGCCGCAGTACGACTTGTGATCGTCGACTCGCTTGACGGCCTTCGTGACGCACGCATCCGAGTCCGAGACGCTGGACTTCTTCTCCCAGACCAAGGACCTCTGCGACTCGGGACGCAGCCTGATGCTGACGATGCACTCCTACGCCTCCAACGAGCAGCTCCTGACCCGCCTGCGCTCGATCTGCGATGCCCACATGCGCCTGCGTGTCGAGGAAGTCGGCTCCCAGCTCGTGAAGGTCCTGGAGGTCGCGAAGGTGCGAGGCGCCAACAAGAGCACCGGCAACATCGTGTCCTTCGACGTCGAACCCAACATCGGCATGCGGATCATCCCGATCACGAAGGCCAAGGCGTGACCGACGGAAGCTATTCGACCCCCGAACGCGGGAACGCCGCCCCTCCCAGCAGCCTGGACAGACAGGAGCTGCGGATTGTGGCGCTCGGAGCGCCCCATCTCGCGCCACTACCTGCGCCAGCTGGCGGCGGACGGAATCGCCGGAGCCGGACTTCTATCGTGACCTCGACCGCAAGATAAAGACAGGCGATACGAAGAACCTGATCTACCAGGTGGACACGGATATCTTCGTTCACATCATCACGGACGAAGAGGATGCCCGCGACAGCTACATCTCCATCGACCCCGCGATGCTGGAGGACCTGACGCCCTTCGTGAAGCAGGTCGAGCGGCCCTGCTCGACTACGTCGACAGCTGGAAGCGGCCGAGGACGACGAGGCCGAAGACTGAAGTGCTCCTCCAGGCCGTCGACGACATCGTCGCATTTCGGACAAACCCAAGAAAGCAGAGACCGCGGCGCAAGGGTTTCGGGCCCTTCGGCCGCGCGAAGGGCAACGACGAGAAGCGTGATCTCATTGCACCCCGGAGCAGGCAGACGCTCTCGAAGTACGTCATCGTGCGCGACAAGATCGGCCTCGGCATCCTCGAACCGCTGATCCACGACCCCCACATCGAGGACATCAGCTGCAGCGGCGTCGGCCAGCTCTTCATCGAGCACAAGGTCTTCAAGTGCGCTCAAGGCCAGCATCCGCTTCGACGAGATGACGGAGCTGGACAACTTCGTCCTGCGACTCTCGGAGAAGATCAAGAAGCCGGTCACCTTCAGCAACCCGATTTCCGACGCCACGCTGCCGGACGGCTCCCGTATCAACATCGTCTACGGCAGCGACGTCTCGACACGCGGCTGCAACTTCACGATTCGTAAGTTCACCGCGGTGCCGCTGAGCATCCTCGACATCATCGACAGTCGGCGGCATCAGCTCCGAGATGGCCGCGTATCTCTCGCTGATGGTGCAGGAGGGCATGAACTTCTTCGTCTCCGGTGAGACCGCCTCCGGTAAGACGACGCTGCTCAACGCCCTCACCTGCTTCTATCGAGCCCGACGCCAAGATCGTCAGCATCGAGGACACGCCCGAGCTCCAGGTGCCGCACCCGAACTGGATCCGCGAGGTCGTCCGCGGCTCGATGTCCGCGGACGACTCCAGCGTGACGATGTTCACGCTGCTCAAAGCAGCCCTGCGTCAGCGCCCGAACGCCATCATCATCGGTGAGATTCGTGGTGAGGAAGGCGCCATCGCCTTCCAGGCCATGCAGACCGGTCACGCCGTTGCTGCGACCTTCCACGCCTCCTCCGTGGAGAAGCTGATCCAGCGTCTCACCGGTAACCCGATCAACGTGCCGAAGACCTACGTCGACAACCTCAACATCGTCTGCATCGCCAGCGCCGTGCGCCTGCCCAACGGCAAGCTCGGCCGCCGCATCCTCAGCATCAACGAGCTCATTGGCTACGACTCCGGGTCGGACTCCTTCTCCTTCATCGAGACCTATCGCTGGATCCCCCACAACGACACGTTCGAGGCGACCGGCACATGAACAGCTATCTGCTCGAGAACAGAAGATCGCCCCAAGGACGCGGCATCGATCCCGCAAAACAAACGCGCGATTTACGAAGAGGTCGACCGAAGGGCTCGCTTGTTCGAGCGGCTGCTGTAAGCCGGCAGGACGAACTTCTTTGATCTCTATCAGGCATTTAGCCAGGCTCGGCGGCAAGGCATCCTCTAGAGGACGCGGTGCTGCCCTCGCATCGCCAGGACGAGGACTTCGGGCCGAAGTCGCTGTTCTCCCGCGAACCGGATGACTTCGACCTGTCTCGCAGCTGACGCACATGTCGGCCGTCGCGACGTCCGGCATTGCCCGCGACAGCCTCTTCGAGGGCACGGCGGAGCTGGACTACAGCACCTCGAAGTACTTCCGTCGCGTACACCGTGTGGCCCAGCGCCTGAACTACGACTACTCGCAGGCCTGCGAGGTCGTCGGCGAGCAGGTGCAGATCGAAAGCGTGCAGAACCTGCTGCTCCACTTCGCGACCGCGCCTCAGCGCCGGTGAGGCCGAAATCGACTTCCTCGACCGCGAAACCGAAGTCCAGCTGGAGCTCTACGGCAAGAAGTACGAACGCGACGTCGAGTCGCTGCGCAAGTGGACGGACGCCTACATCGCGCTCATGGTGTCGACGACGCTCATCGTCGTCATCTCCATGGTCTCGATGATGATCTACCCGCTGGGCGTGGTCGCCCTCGTCGGCCTGGCCTTCATCGTGATGATGGTCACCGCCGCGGGCGCCTGGATCATCTTCACCGTGGCGCCCCACGAGGTGAAAACCCACCGCCTCAAACGCAAGTCATACGAGCAGCAACAGATGGAACGCCTGGGCGTCATCGTGATCACCCTGTGTGGTCCTGCGGTCGTCGGTCGGCTGGATGCTCGCCAGGCTCGGCGTCGGTCTGATCCTGGGCGCTGCTCTTGATCACGCCGCTTGGCTTCCTCGCCTGGCGGGACGACCGCAAGGTCGATCAGCGCGACGTCGCCGTTCCCGCCTTCCTGCGAGGTCTCGGCAGCGTCATGGGCGCGGTCGGGACTACCGTGCCGGAAGGCCTCGCGCGCCTCAACCGGCGTTCCCTGGGCGGCCTGGAGATTCACGTCCACCGCCTGTTCATTCGGTTGAACAACGACATCGAACCCGCCCTCGTCTGGGCTCGGCTCTGCGGCGAAACGGGCTCCGAGGTGGTAACCCGTTCCATGCGCATCTTCGCGGAAGGCATCAGGCTCGGTGGCGACCCGGCGGCGGTCGGCAACCTCGCGGCCGCCTACGCCATGAAGGTGACTCTCCTGCGCAGCTCGCGAGCGCTGGTTTCGTCGACCTTCATGTTTGTCGTGATGCCCATGCACGCCGCGCTGCTCGCGATCATGCTCTTCGTCACCGAAGTCGTCAGCGTCTTCGGTAGCCAGATCAGCGATATCCAGATGCAGAACGTCGATAGCGCCATCGTCGCAGGAAGCCGGGGTTTCCGACGCGATCAGCTTCGCGGCGCCTGACATGGGCTTCGTCCACATCTTCGTAGCGTTGATCATCATCCTGCTTACGGTGGCCAATGCCTTCGCGCCGTACGCGGCCGCCGGAGGACATCGCTTCAAGATATTTGTCTTCCTCGCCTGCACCATGGCGATGTCGGGCATCGCCATGCTCGTGATCCCGCACATCGTCACGGGGCTCTTCCAGTCCGTGGCCGATACGCCCCTTTCGGGAGGACCGACACTTCCAACGACGCCCTGACCTTCGGTAATCGCTACGATCTCCCGACAATGCATATGACACACTTTGGCTGGTGTGTCGTTTGGCAATTGCGGGGTGAACTACTTGATGCGCAAGAGGCTCTGGCCTTTCGTCGCCGCGGCCATGGTGCTCGCAATCCTTTCCGCGTCCTGCGGGGCCTCCGATGGCGAGGCGAACCTGTCTGTGCAGTGGGTCCGAGAGGGCGCCGACGCATCGTCAGTAGAGCCCACGGAACCGGTTCGGTCCCTGCTCGTCGTCCAGAACGACGGCGGCAAGGACCTGGACGACGTGACCCTGCGTTTCAACCAGGGAGAGGCCGGTGGTCTGCCGTTTGGCGTCAGCGTCGGCACCATCACGAACGCCCGCAGCCGCTTCGAGGACGACACGCAGGTCTGGGAGCTGGGCGCTATCGACGCCGGGAAGTCTGTCACGTTCCCTGTGACGCTCTGGTTCGACGCGGGGTCTCGGCTGGCAGGGTCATTCACGGTACGGCTGGTCATGGTGGCATCGAGCCCCGGCCTACAAAGCCGGGTCGAGAGCAACCCCCTGGAAGTTGTCGTCGACGCAGGCCAGGCTGTGCGGCCGTAGCGCCAGTCCACACGCCTCTATATGGGCCAACCCTGAGGGTTGAATTAGGTGCTTCCCCAAGCAGGTTAGATTCGGAACCTGTCGATCATTTCCTCATATGGTCACGATAATCACAGCCAGTGGCAGCCCCATAATGCTCACCTCAGCCTTCGACGCTCGACTGGAGAATCGACTCCTGGTTTGCTTCGATGCGGCCGGGGAGCGCCTCCTCAGCTTCGACCCGCTCGACGTCATCGCCTACGCTATCGAAGCGCCCGGCAAGGAGCCCGAGTGGATCATGGGCGGCCCACCGCTTGCGCAGTCGGCGGAGAACCTTGCCAATGCCGAGGCTGCAGCGAGGAAGAAGCGATCGCAGTGGCGCCTCCCCGGTCTCATGCGCCCGGCGCCCAACCGCCAGGCCATGTAGCACAGAAAAGGGCCTCGTTTCGAGGCCCTTTCTCATGTCGCTTGTCGCCGTGACCTAGTGAAGCTGCATGATCGCGTCGATCTCGCCCGGCATCGAGCGCGTCACGTCAATCGTCGCGCCCACGGGGGTTTGAATTTCCAACGTCCAGCGCGTGTTCTCGATAATCGCCGGTGGCCCATCGATATCTGCCGGATTGATCGCGAGCAGGAAGAGCTCGCCGGGCTCCAGCAGCAAGTCATCGTCTCCCACCAGGACTGTGGTCGTGTAGGGGACGTCCGGGTCTGCCACCTCGTCATCGCGGTAGGCAATCACGGTTCGCAACGCTGCGGCATCTGGGTCCAGCGGAATCGGGTCGCCGCCAGCCGTGGTGCCGACCGCGAACTCGATAAGGTCGACGTTCGGTGGCGTCGCTCGTACGACCACGCCGCCGCGGATCTCCATCGTCCCGCGCGCCTTCTGCAGGCCTGCGTAGACGGTCTCCTTGCCCCGTTCGGCGCTGAAAACGCCTGTCGTCAGGACGACGAAGGCGAATACGGTTGCGACAACGACGAAGGCGATGAGGATGATGGCCGTCTCGAGGCCGGTGATGCCTCTTTCATCTCGCCAAAAGCTCCTTAAAGCTCTCAAGTTGTTCCCCCACTTTGTCCCGGAAACTCCCCTAAGAGTCTCCCCACATACGTTCTCGGTAAGACACGTAGGCGACATTAGGGTTGTTACGAATACGTCTACCGCCGGTTGTTACTGGTGGAGGTGCTAGCAAGGATGCTTGGAAGCTTCGTCTCAGCCTTTCGGACTGTGAAATGCGCGCAGGGACTGCTTCGGCGGGTGCTCGCGGACGCCGGCCGGGAGCAGGGCGCCGTCACCATCGTTGCCGGCCTGGCTGCGGTCATGGCGACAGCGGTGACTGCATCGACCTTGACGGTGGCTACCGGCGACCAGGTCTTCGGCAACCTGGAGGACCTGGTAGGGACCAGCATCGCAAGGGTCAGTGGCACGATCGAGATCCGAGGCTCAATCGTTGCCCGATCCGAGGACGGCTTGACGCTCACTACAGTCGAGATTCCAGTGCGGTTCTACGGCGAGGGCTCGCCCGTTTCCTTTGCCGACAATGACCCAGAGCGCATGACCATCGCCTACTTCGACGATGGGGCTTATGTTCCCAACATTCCGTATACAGTCGAGTTCGTTGGGGGCAACGGCGACGCCTTACTCGATCCCTGGGAAACGGCGCTCATCAAGATCGATCTGGCCAGTCTCGACTCCGAGACCGATGGCCTGCATGGAAGCGAGCGCTTCACGCTGGAAATCCAGGCGCCCATGGGAGGTATCGTGAGGATCGATCGCCGGCTTCCGCCGATCCTGCAACCGGTCATGAACCTGAACTAGACGAAGGCTTGAAGGGCGCACCGAGCGAAGCTTCGGCGCGGGGGAAACTTCAGGCTCCCTCTTTCAACTGAAGCTCTTGGGGCTCGTGCCAGCGCAGGACCTCCAGGCGGAGGGCCTTGTCCTTCCAGCGAGGGCTTCGGTCTGGCGCGTGAGGAATCGCCAGCGCGTGGCAATCGGCGCAAGCGAAGATGCGCTCTCCCGGGGGAAGATACAGCTTCATGCGTTTCGAGCCGCAGGGCGATGACGTACCGGGGCAGGTGAACCAACGTCGTTGGCCCCGCCGGTAAACGTCGCTCTCAGTGAACTCGATCACCTGTTCCCGAAAACCGTCGTGGGCAGGCGGCAGGTAATTCCGCAGTCCAATGAAGTGACCGACCAGTCCGAGCGCGAGAGGACTGCCCGAGTCACTCGATATAAGGACGGAGACTCGAGAGTCGTGAGGGCGGGTCAGGGGGACCTGCTGGATGTCGAGCACGCGCGCGATGGGCTGAGGCGTCTCAGGAATGCGCGGAGCAGGGCGGGGGCGTCGCTGGAGGGCAACCGCAGGGTAGCCACTCGAGACGTCGGACTCGAGGGCTTCGAGAGATTGCCCGCGGCTGCGATTCATCGTCAAACGGCGGGCCCACTCTCAACTTGGAGTGAATGGTGAAGCAACACTTTGGCATGCTAACCCTGAAGAAGGGCCAGGGAACCCGCTACGGCACCGCTAGACATAAATCGATATGAGAATGCAAGATCTCTATACCAGATGAGAGCAGATTGTAATCACAGAGCGTTGACGTATATTTAATAAGTTATAGAGCTTATGACTGGCGTTCATCCGCCTGAGTCGTGTGGGGAATGTATTTCGGAAAACTTTCAGATAATTAAGGGTTATTTCAGGTATTCTGGGGTTATGAATCGAGTACGACTGGTATCGATAAAGCCTTTCGAACTTGCCCGGTAACAGGCTTCGCCCTATGACGTGCCGAGCCAGCACGCAGACCGTTCCTCGAGGGCGTGGCCGAGAAGGACAGACCGTACGCCAGCGATAACTGCGCTTGATGGCCTTCTGCGGAACGGCAAGCTGCCGAACATCCTTCGTGAGGAATTTCGTCGCACGCGCGGGGCGCCTCGTTACCCCCACGCGCATTCGTTGGAAGATCGTTGCCCCGTACCTGGTGCTAACCATGTTGGTCGCCGTTGCGGGCACGTTTCTTGCCACGCGTGTCGTCACAGATTCGCTCAGCCATCGGTTCAGCAGCCAACTCTCGGACTCAGGCAGTGTGGCAGCCGATGCAGTAGTCCGCCGCGAGCAATCACACCTCGAGACATTGCGCCTGATCTCATACACCCTGGGTGTCGGCGAGAGTGTCGAGGCACGCGACACTGAGGCGCTACGTGCGCTCGTCGAGCCAATCGCGGCCAACGATCGGCGGGAGTACGTACACGTTCTCGATAGCGCTGGTCGCCCCTTGCTCGATTTGCACCTGAGCGACGAGGCAAACCTGACGTTCGAGGACGTCGAGCCTGCCAGCGATCTGTGGACTTCAGACGTGGTGCAGAGCGTTGTCAGTGGTGGCGACGACCTCGGCGACAAGAGCGCGGAGCTCCTTCCTGGCGAAGACGAAACCATCTTTTATACGGCAGGCCCGATCATGCTCGATGGGCGACTCGAGGGCGTCGTCGTTGTGGGTAGCAGCCTCCAGACGCTCCTTCCCGCTATCAAGGATGAGGCGCTGGCAGACGTAACCTTCTACGGCCTTGATGGCCAGGTGCTGGGCAGCACGCTAGCGGGTGGCGCTTCGAGCGCCGCCGACGCAATCGCCGAGTCCGGAACTCGGAGCGCCGCAGCGGGTATCGCAGGCCTGCGGCAGTCGCGGCGCCTGGGCGGACGTGACTTCGACATCCTCTATGAAGAATTGCGTGTAAGGGATGAAACCATCGGCTACCTCTCTGTTGCCTTACCGTCTTCCTTCATTTCCGGTGCCACCAGTAACACGCGCCTCGTGATGATGGCGGTATTTGGTGTTGCAACCGTCGCCGTGCTGTCGATCGGCCTCGCTATTGCGCATGGCGTTACGCGACCCTTGCTCTCACTTGTTCGATCGGCGCGTGTCGTCGCGAACGGAGACCTCTCTGTGCGCGCAATCGTCAAGAGCAAGGACGAGGTGGGCACGCTGGCGGCGTCCTTCAACGTGATGACGGAGCGATTAGCGAATCAGCATCTCCAGACGATTCGGGCACTCACCTCAGCGATCGATGCGCGTGATCCTTATACCGCCGGCCACTCCGTACGCGTCGGTCAGCTCTCGGTTGAGATCGGCCGCGAGCTGCAACTACCCAGGCGTGAGCTGCAGTACCTCGAAGTCGGCGGCTACCTCCACGACATCGGCAAGATCGGTATCCGTGATCACGTCCTGCTCAAGGAAGGACCGTTGACGGAGGAGGAGAGAAGGCTGATTGAGGATCATCCTCGCATCGGCCTGAGCATCATCAAGCACGTGGAGCTTGCGGACGAGGTGCTTGACGTGGTGGGTGGTCACCACGAGAAGCTGGACGGGTCTGGTTACCCGTATGGGCTCTCAGATGACGGCATCTCGGTCTTCGCACGCATCGCTGCCGTCTCGGACATCTATGACGCTTTGACGACAGAACGACCCTACAAGCCTGCGATGACCACGGACCGTGCTCTGGAAGTGCTGGAACAGGAGGTGCTTGCAGGCCGGCTGGATGAGCATGTAGTGCATGGCCTTGTGGGAGCCCTCCCGAGATGGATTCAGCGACTAGGTGTCGAAAAGAGCCTCCGTGGCTTCTCGATACATGAGCTCGAAGATCTTGGCGTGGTAAGACAGGCAGTTTGAGTGCCCGACCCACGAAAGACGCTGCTGCTCATGATCGCCCTGTGTGGCGTCTGCGCGGTCCTCGTAACGGCCGCCGCGAACCTGGGGGCGGCTCGTCCTGAGGACGAGTTCACGGCAGCAACGCAGCCTTCCAACCTCACCGCTGATTACTCTGTTGATGAGACCGTACCCAGATACGCGCCTGTGAGTCAGGAGATCGTGCAAGCGACCTCCCGGGACAACGTTGCGCTTGGCCTGGTGAAGCCAGGAGCCAGCCTGGCCACGTCGCACTCGGCAGTATCTGCAGGTGTGCCTGATTTGAGCACTGCAGAGGACGCAGTCGCACCCAGTGTGGCTTCATCGGCACTACCATCCGGCCAGCCACTCTCGGTACCGGCCGATTCTGGGTCGCCCTTTCTGGATCTGAGGATTTTGGTCGCGCTCTTCGTTGTCGGCGTCGCGGCATGGCTCATGTACTACCTGCTTCGACCATCGAACGACTGACGCCTTCCCGATGGCCTGGCAATCACCTTCCGGCGTCCCATCCCCGGCTCTGATTAACCACGTTTCACCGAGGATGCCCGGAGGCTCAGAGCCATCCCGATTGGGACGCTCGCGATTTGGGAATGTAATGAACTTTTGCGGGCTGGGCCGCAATCGCGATTGAGGATTGGGATAGAGTTGGGCAGAGTGCCGATGACCCTTGAGCTGCCCGACGCCGTTTTGCGAGTGCTCGCAGGTGCAGAACTACAAGAGCGCCTGAGTGTGTCGCGTGTGCGGGTCCCGACACGGCCGACCCTGAATCGGAGAACGATTTGACCGTCCTGCTGCTCTTCGGAGTCACGCTGCTCGGCGCCGTTCTGCTCTCGGGGATCGCGCATAGAAGCGTGCTCTCCACGGCTGTGATCTTTCTCGTGATCGGTTTCATTGCCGGTGAGCCGACCGGCGTCATCAGCCTTGACCCCAGCGAGGAGTCCGTGCGTCTCCTTGTGGAGCTTACGGTGTTCAGCGTGCTGTTTACGGATGGCATGCGCGTTAGCTATCAGGAGCTGCGACAGGCCTGGCGCATGACGGGCCGGGCGCTGCTGTTCGGGCTCCCACTCACGTTGCTCGGCATCGCTGTGCTCGCCCACCTCGTTGCCGGGCTGCCCTGGTGGCAATCGCTCCTGTTGGGCGCCGCTTTGAGCCCGACCGATCCGGTTTTTGCCGCCGCCATCGTGGGGCGAGAAGAGGTGCCTCGGCGCATACGGCATCTCCTGAACGTCGAAAGCGGTCTCAACGACGGCCTCGCCCTGCCATTCGTCGTCGTGCTCCTTCACGTCGTCAACAATCAAGAAGCCGGCGTCCTCAGTGTGCTGGGAGAGCTCTCGTTGGGAGTTGTTCTCGGCGTCGCGATTGCGAGTCTTGGATCGCTGCTAGAGCGATTACCCGCCTTCGTGCCGGTTCACCCGTACAACGCTTTGTTTGCCCTCGCGGTTGGGATCATCATCTTCGCTGCGACGTCCCTGACCCACGCAAATGGTTTCCTCGCGGCTTACACCGGGGGCCTCGTGCTTGCGAATATGTCCCCTCATCTCCGGCAGGCCTTCGAGGAGCTGGGAGAGCTGCTGTCGGAGGTATTGAAGCTGGCGGCGTTGCTTCTCTTTGGCAGCCTGATCTCTCCGCACTTCCTGGCGGATATTCCCCTAACCGGCTATCTCTTTGCGATCCTCGCGCTGGTGCTCGTCCGGCCAATCGCCCTGAGCCTCGCGCTTTTCGGCCACGACCTGAATCGTCGCGAGTGGCTGGCGGCCGCCTGGTTCGGGCCTCGCGGCTTCGCCAGTGTCGTTTTCGGTCTGTTCATTTTGAGTAGTGGCGCTGAGAGCGGCGAGCGCATCTTCCACCTGCTGGCCATTGTTGTGTCGGCGTCGATTCTTGCCCACTCATCGACGGACGTCCTGGTGGCCAAGACGTTTCGCGACGAACCAGAGCCCGTGACCTGAGCGCCGAAGGTCCTGACCTCATAGAGTCGTCGATGCTGGTGGCCTGGGCCAGACCCGGGTTCGACTAGTTGCTCGTGAGGGCTCGATTCAGAAATTTCTAAGGAATCGAAATAGAGTCTTGCAATTGATCATTGCGGCGGGCGAGCTATTATTGCGTAACAGGTTGGAGATGTGCTTCACGAAGCATTTGTCCGGCCAGAGACAGACCATTAGTGTGTAGTAAACTGTAACCGGATCATGGCGCAGACCCTCGACATTACTTCCAACAGAGATATCCCGAATCGAATTCTCCGATCCCTGGACCCTGCGGTGTACCAGGAGATGCTGCCCCACCTTGAGCTGGTTCGCTTTCCCCTCGGGAAGGTAGTGCTCGAACCGGGTCAGATGCTGGAGACGGTCTACTTCCCCAACCACGGGGTCCTTTCGATGCTCACCGTCTTAGAGAACGGTGATCTGGTCGAAATCGCGACAATCGGCAATGAAGGCATGGCCGACCTGTCTGTGTTTCTTGGCTTGAAGATCTCCAGCTCACGCCTGCTTTGCCAGGTGCCCGGCGACACTCTGTGTATGGCAACGGATGCCTTCCTGAGGCTGGTGGAGCAGAATTCCGAGCTCCGCGAGGCCCTCGGCGGCTACATGGTCTCGATGTTCATTCAGGTGTCGCAGTCGGCCGCCTGCAATCGATTGCACCCGGTTGAGGAGCGCTGTGCCCGCTGGATCCTCATGACGCATGACCGCGTAGACTCTGACAGCTTCCCGCTCACACAAGACTTCCTTGCCAGCATGCTCGGCGTCAGAAGGCCCAGCGTTTCGGTCGCGGCGGGAATTCTCCAGAAGGCCGGCCTGCTCTCGTACAGCCGCGGTCGCATGACCGTCCTGGACCGTGGCGGCCTCGAAGCAGCAGCCTGCGAGTGCTATGCCATCGTGCGCAGTCAGTTCGACGGCATGCCCGGCGGCGAAGCGACCCAACCGGGGCGCAGACGTCTCTCTTCGGGCCTTCACGCCACCGAGGGCAGTCCGCTCGACTGACCCAATCCCTCCTGCTGCGCCGTTCTGGCTCAGAACCGCCATTGCGTTTGTTATCGCGTACAGGCGGTCGCCTCCCCTATGTCGGCGTCAGGACAGACAAGTGCCGGCCGGCGACTCAGCTTGGAAGTTGCCGAGGAGCCTTCGATTGGATCCGGAGCAGGAGGCAGGAAGATGGCATTTATCTTCAAGATCGTTCCGGAGTACCAGCGAGTCATTCGCTTCACGTTAGGCCGCTTCGATGGCATACCGCGAGGGCCGGGTCTGGTCTGGATGATACCGTTCGTGCACGGGACCACGACTGTCGACCTCCGTGAAGAAGTGTTCGATATCGAACCTCAAACCGCCATCTCCAAAGACAACGCGCCGGTGACCGTGGACATGCTCGTTTTCATGCGTGTGGTCGATCCTGAGGCCAGCGTCCTCAAGGTCCAGAACTACCGCACGGCGGCGCGTGGCATGGCCGTCACCACGCTTCGCGCCGTGGTCGGTGACATGGCCCTCGACGACGTCCTGTCCAAACGAGAGCACATGAACACGATCATGCAGGCCCGCATGGACGAGGTGACCGATCGCTGGGGTGTCAAAGTCAACGCCGTCGAGATCCGGGAGATCCTGCCGCCGAAGGACATTCAGGAGGCGATGAGCCGCCAGATGTCTGCCGAGCGTTATCGGCGGGCGACCGTAATCGAAGCTGATGGCACGCGAGAGGCGGCAGTCGTCAACGCTGAGGGCGCTCGGCAGGCGGCGATCCTGAACGCTGAGGGCGAAAAACAAGCCTCGATTCTCAAGGCTGAAGGCGCCCGCCAAGCCGCGATCCTCAACGCCGAAGGTTTTGCCCTCGCCCTCGATCGGATCTTCCAGGTGGCGCAGAACGTGGACGACAAGACGATGTCCTTGCAGTACCTGGAGATGATGAAGCGGCTGGCCAACGGCTCCTCCACAAAGTGGATTATTCCCATGGAGCTAACGAGCTTTGCCCAGAACTTCGCCCGCAATATCGCATCCTCATCGGCTGGGAATCGCATGCTTCCCTAGCGGGGCTTCTCGGAAGATTTCTTAAACTCTTTCCATATGTCGCCTGACGGACAGACGTGCTTCAACCGTGATGTCATTCTGACTGTGGTAGTCCATCGGCTGACCGTTCCGCCTCAATCCCAACGAAATTGCAGCGTAGATGCGCAGTCACGATTCAGACACCGAGAAGAGGTGCGAAGTGATTGCGTTCAAGTCCTGTCCCCATTGTCATGGAGACGCCATTCTGGGCATGGATGCCGAGCTAACCTGCCTGCAATGTGGCTACGAGTTTCGCCTCGAACCAGGCACTATCATTCGCGCGGCCAAAACTCGTCTGGCTGCGACAAGCCCAAGGACACAAGTTGCCGAGAGGCCGCGCGCGTCACGATAAGTGACGCGCGGCAGCCGGATTAGCTCTTTGGGATCTGGCCGTTGGGTCAGCACATATTCGACCGAGGAAATTGTGAAGTTTGTAGCCATAGTAATGGCCGGAATAGTGCTGTCTTCGATGGCCTGCGGAACGTCCGTCAAGCCGAGTGCTGGGGCTTGCGTTTATACGCTTGATGGCGTTGCGGTCGATGCACTGCCTGCGAACGCCTATCCATCGGAGTGGGTGGACACGAAACAGGAGTTTCGGATCACGCTGGTGGACCGTGCGACTGGTGTTGTGTCTGAGGCGCAGGTGCCTGACTGCAAACGGGAAGAGGCGCGTCGCATCATCGCAGACCGCCGGGCTCAAGACCGGGGCCAGAGCACGAGCGGCACCCCCATTGCTGACCGGACCTACCAATGATTTCTGAGTCATGTATGGAAGGGCTCGAAGGGAGTCAATTTGAAGCCATCGAACCTGCAGATTATCCCCGCCGGGTAAACGCTGCCCAGTCAGCGCTCAGTGGTTGGAGAACCCCAATGACGAGTGCAACCAGCTCTATCTTTGTCATCGCCGGCGCCGTCATGGCCTTCGTGGCCAGCTACAACACAGACGCCATCTATATCCAATCTGTCGGCGCGGTCGTGATGGCGATCGGTGGCCTCAGCCTTGCCGCTTCAGTCCTTCTGAAGCCCGCGCGGCTTTGGGCACATGTTCACCATGGCGACATCCCGACTATCGCCCTACCAATGGACTCAGGAAAGCTCTGGGAGCAAGACCAGACCTTTCAGGTAGGCGAAGAGTTCTAACACGATCCGCGCTCGTCAGGCCATCAGCACGTTTAGGTCAGGAGAACCGATTGATGAGGTACCCAACTTGTTAATCAAGCTCCGTGGGTGCTGCCTATGCAGCGCTCATCATTGGAGGACATTACATGACAACTGCAACTAGCTTAATTCTGATAGCCGTAGGCGCCGTGTTGGCATTCGCAGTCAGCTATACCGCCGCGGGCATCGATATCCAGGCGGTCGGGATCATTCTCATCGTGGTTGGCGGCATCGGTCTGGCTCTCTCAATCGCAATGCTTGTCGGCTACGCGCCGTGGGGAGCCGCTCGCACCGCGACGGTCGCACCTGTAGCAGCCGCCCCCGCAGCCGAGCCTACGCCTCCGACGAAAGTCTAGAGCCAGACGCTTTCAGAAATCATCGCCCGCTTAGCCTAGGAGAACAAACCTTATGACCACCCGGGAACTCAAAGACCTCGTCAATCTGCCTGTCGTTTCCAACACTGCAGCCAAGGAAATCGGCCGGGTGAAGGAAGTGCTTTTCAATCCGGCCGCGAACGCCCTGTTCGGCCTCGTTGTTACCCCCACTGAAGCTGAAGGACCGGCCTTGCTGATTCCTCGAACCCGGATCCGTTCGCTCGGCGCCGACGCGGTCACGGTCGAAAGCCAGGGCGTGACCGAGCTTTTCGAGAGCAGTGTCCAGGGCCAGGAGATCTCCGCGGCCGGCGGCTATCTCAGCGGCATGGAAGTCATGACCGAGTCCGGCCAGTCCGTCGGCAAGGTGGACAAGGTGAGCGTCAACGAAGACGGCACCGTCGCCTCGTACCACTCGACGACAGGCTTCTTCGGCTCGAAGCATGAGATTGAGCCCTCCGAGGTCAAGTCGAGCTCGAAGGACATGCTCATCATCGCGGACGACGCGCGCGAAGGCGCCGTCAAAACCGTGACCAGCTAAAGGCTCCCGGGAGCTACATGTGTAGCGGTCCGGTGGCGCCTAAGGCAGTAAAGAGAATCCCCTGAAGGAGGAATTCATGGACCTACTCACAGTTGTCATCATCGTTTTGGTGCTCGGCGCACTCTTCGGTGGATTTGGTTTTTCACGTCGTGGCCGTTAGAGAAGCCTTGCCTCATATGACGGCTTGGCAGCGCAGAAGAGAAGGGTAAGGACTCAAATGACGACACAAATGACATCGATGCTTTCAGCGACCACCATTTTGGGTGACAAGGTCACGAACGCCGACGGAGAAGACCTGGGAAAGGTCGAAGAGTTGATGATTGACCTTGAAAGCGGTCGCGTCGCTTACGCGGTCCTTTCGTTTGGGACAGGCTTCATGCACAGCAACAAGCTCTTCGCGATTCCGTTGGCGTCGCTTGCGGTGGACGAGAAGAACAAGCAGTTCACCCTCAACGTGACCCGCGAAATGCTAGAAACGGCCGAGGGATTCGATAAGGACCACTGGCCAGACATGGCGGACCCGGCTTTCATGGCCCGCACGTACTCCCACTTCGGCATCAAGCCCTGGTAGCAGGATGCAACCAAGCATCCGTGCTGAGGGGCGAAGCATGAAATTGAACCCCTCCGAGGTCAAGTCGAGCTCGAAGGACATGCTCATCATCGCGGACGACGTCCGCGAAGGCGCCGTGACCAGCTAGAAGCCCCGTCGGCTCCCGGGAGCTACAGGAGTGCCAGCTCCCGGGAGCCACAAACCTCGTGAAAGGAGTCAACGCATGCGCATCGGTGGTGGTTTTCTCACGTTTGTCCTCATCATTCTTGTCCTTTTTTACGTCCTCTAACTCTCGGCGTAGAGAGGCGGGACACATGGACAGCACGCCAAGCGCAGGAAGCGAGACTCTCAATGACTTTAGCTGAACTCTGTTTCATCATCGCGGCGATCGTATTTGCCGTGGACGCCGTGCCGATGCTCGGCCTACCGGTGCCGGTGAAGCTCATGCAGGCAGGCCTTGTCCTCGTAGCAGTCGGGCTGGCGCTGGGAGCAGGTCTCGACGCGACCCTCGGAGTCGAGGGAAAGATCATCTAAGCAGCGCTGGCCAGTGGCGCCTGAATACTGGTTCTGTTCCCAAGTACTCGCCTGGCAGGCCCACCGGAGCCGCTACGCAATGGAGGATAAGTTGAAAAATCCAATCATGCACTGGGCGTGGCTTGGCGCGGTCCTGTTTGGACTGGCGCTGGTCGTCGCGGGCTTCTTCATGATGGCTCAAGGCAGAGCTGCCCACAATGACGTGAAGGACGCGTTGTCCGCGGAAAGAATCGTTACGCCTGCCGATTCTGCCCTGCCGAATACGCCGGTCACCGGTGCAGCAGAGGCGAAGGCGCAGGCAGATGTGATCTGGAAGCACGTGCTGGAGCAGACGGGCGGCAAGACCTACGCCGAACTCGATCGCGCTGACCCGCTTCGCGACACGTATCTTCAGTCCGTGACGCTTCGCACCGCCTTGATGGAGTCCTATCTCGCCTTCAAGGTAGCGGACCTCGTCATGGGCATCGGCCTCATCGTCGTCCTGTTGGGCGCCAGTCAGGTCGTGCTAGGTGGTTTCCTCGGCATCAAGTTCAGAGGCACCGAGGAAGACCGGCGCGCGATTGCGCCAACACCCGCGGTTCAGCCTTCCTAACCCTGAGCCGCAGACGGTGCGAGGCGAGGGTGCAGTCAATGTTCGCCGCGCCTCCCCGTCGTGATTTCGAAGAGCGCATAAGTCGCGCCAAGTAGCTTCAGAAGGATTGATTACATGAGCATCATTGCGTGGATTATCGTCGGGCTGGTCGCGGGTTTCATCGCGAAAGCCCTGATGCCTGGCAGGGACCCTGGTGGGCTAATCCTCACCGTTCTCCTCGGCATTGCTGGCGCAATCGTCGGTGGCTTTATCGCCATCGCTCTGGGAATTAGCGACGGCGTGAACAACTTCGATATCGGCACGATTGTGCTTGCGGTACTCGGCGCCATGCTGCTGCTGTTCGTCTACCGGGCGGTCTTTGCGAAGGGACTGCACGCGTAGCGGGACTATCGAATCTGAGCGGTCCGTTTGGCTCTGAAATTCTGAGCCCACTCGGCCCTTATTGCTCTGAGTCTTCGGGCGCGAGACTAAGAACGCAGGTAGCGGTTGGGCGTCCGATAGGTCCGATGTCTAGGGTTGCAGCAATAGAAGAAAGGTCGAAACTCGCAATGGGCATCATCTTACTCATCATCTTGCTCCTTCTGCTCTTCGGGGGCGGCGCCTTCGTTCTGACGAGCAACCTGCTCCTCGTAATCGTTGTGGTTCTCGTTGTTCTGGCGGTGAGTGGCTATGGGGGGCGTTCGAGGTGGCGTTAACGGCCTGAGCAACGCCTGATATGGCCCGATAGGCCAGAGAGTTTCGAGAGAGGTTCACGATGGTAACGAAAGTACAGTCTTCAAGCGCAACCACGACCAGCACCATGAAAGCGCTTGTCTATCACGGACCCGGCCAGTCGGCCTGGGAGGACAAGCCCAGACCTCAAATCGAGGCGTCCACGGACGCGATCGTCCAAATCCAAAACACGACGATCTGCGGCACGGACCTGCACATCCTCAAGGGCGATGTCCCGGCAGTCACCGATGGCCGCATCCTGGGCCACGAAGGTACCGGCACGGTCATCGAGGTCGGGCCGGGTGTGTCGAAATTCACCGTGGGCGACAGAGTCCTCATCTCCTGCATCACCGCGTGCGGCGCGTGTGACTACTGCAAGCGAGCCATGTACTCGCATTGCATGACAGGCGGCTGGATCCTCGGCAACACGATCGATGGCACTCAAGCTGAGTACGTTCGGATCCCGCACGCCGACATGAGCTTGTACGAGATTCCGGAGGGTGTCGACGAAGAGGCGATGGTGCTTCTGAGCGACATTCTGCCTACCGGCCACGAGTGCGGCGTTCTCAACGGGCAGGTGAAGCCCGGTGACACGGTGGCGATTGTTGGCTCGGGGCCTATCGGCCTCGCGGCCCTGCTGACCGCGCAGTTTTACTCCCCGTCGGAGATCATCATGGTCGACCTGGACGACAAGCGTCTTGAAGTCGCCAGAAAGCTGGGCGCGACAAAGACGGTGAACAGCACCGACGGCAAGGCGGTCGAGAAGCTCCTCGAACTCACCGGTGGCAGGGGTGTGGACGTGGCGATTGAAGCAGTGGGCGTTCCCGCCACCTTCGACATTTGTCAGGAGATTGTCGCCCCGGGTGGCCATCTGGCGAACATCGGCGTGCATGGACACAGCGTGGAGCTCCACATCGAGCGGCTGTGGTCCCAAAACATCACGCTGACGACGCGGCTGGTGGACACGTCGACGGTCCCGGTCCTGTTGAAGATGGTGCTCTCGGGCAAGATCGAGCCGCGAGCGCTCATAAGCCACCACTTCAAGCTGGCGGACATTCAGGAAGCCTACGAGACCTTCAGCAACGCCGCGAAGACTGGCGCGCTGAAGGTGATCCTTCAGAGGGCGTAGAGGTCAATCGCCGGATTGCGGTTGAGCTAGTTGTGGAGTGTGTTTGATGGCAGAAGTAGAACGTAACCTCGAGCATGAGCTTGCGCAGCAGGCCGGCGTTTACGCGGCAGTCGAGGAGACCGCAACGGAAGTTGTCCTGAGCGGCATGATCAGCTCGGAGGAGCAACGCCAGGCAGCCATCGACATCGTATCCTCCCTAGCTCCCCTCAAGCGCATCGTCGACAACCTGGAAGTCGTGGACATCATGCCGGAGGCTTTCGGCGACGCACTTATTTCGACTGGCTCGGCCGGAGAAACGAGCGCGGCCACTGAAAGCGAAGGCATCGAGGCAGGCGACTTCAGCGACCAGGTCATCCATCACGACACCATGGGCGCCGCCGGTCCGAGTGGATTCACGGATGATGAAGACATCTCGGAAGGCGATGATGTTTACGTGCCGCCGACGGATCCGGTGCTCACGCCTGAGGGAGAGATCCTCGGCGGCTTCGAGTTCAGTGCCGACGAATCGGCAGACGTCGAAACGTCCACGACTGGCGACAGACTCAGCGACGGGTCGATTGCGGCGGCCATCCGGCGAGAGCTCAGGGAAGACGCGGCTACCACCTACCTGGAGATTCACGTCAGCGTCGAGCATGGCATTGCTGAACTGCGTGGCACGGTCACCAGTCTCGACGACGCTGAGAACGCGGAAGCGGTCGCCCTTCGCGTGCCGGGGGTCGTCGAGGTCAAAGAAAATCTCGAAGTAAGCAACCTGGCTTGAGCCCGGAAGACGCTCGTCTCATGCGCGCTAGGAGAATGCTATGAATACCTGCCCGTTTCGCACTCAAGGCTGCGACTTGAGCACACCCTGCTCGAAGTGCCGGACCGCCTCTATCAAAGATGCTCATCTGCTTGTGAGGTTTGATGCGCAAGGACGGCGTCGACGCCGGTTCCTGAAGGAGGAAGGTGCCCGGCGTAAGGTCAAACACGGCGGCTACTGGCAACGGAAGGCAGCCTGACCCATGGCCCTCGGTCGCTAAAGCTGCGCCTTCTTGTTGTGGTCGAAGGCTGGCGGGCTGGTTCCTGAGCTGCAGACGGGTGGGTAAGATGTCAGCCGTACGGTAGTACACGGGGGCCGGCAGTGAATCGATCAGCGGACCGCTCGGTCGCGGCGGTGGCATTTCTCAAAACGATGCCGCTCTTCGATGGCCTCTCTGAGTCCGAGCTATCGGTTGTCGCTGAAGCACTGCGATGGCGTCGATACAAACGCGGCGAGGCTATCTATCGTCAAGAGGACCCGCCGGGCAGCCTTTACTTGGTGATGAGCGGCCTCTTGAAGGTCTGTCTCGAAACGCCGACGGGACGCCAATTCACTACGAATTGGATAAAGCCCGGTAGCTTCTTCGGTCTGATCAGCGTTCTGGACGATCACGCGAGGCTCTCAGACGCCATATCGATCGAAACGTCAGAGATGTTCGTTTGGCCGCGCGAGGATTTCCTGAAGTTCCTGGAACTTCATCCCGACAAGTGCCTCTATCTCCTCATGCTCACCGCGAACCGGTGGCGATCAACGATGAGCCGCCTTTACGATCTCGCGTTCCTCGACGTGCCGGGAAGGACGGCGAAGGCGCTCTTGATGCTCGCGGAGCAGATCGCGCCGTCCACGACGATCACCAACATCACTCATTCGGAGCTTGGCGCCCTGATCGGTACTAGCAGAGAAAGCACCAGCCGCTGGATCCGCACATTCGAGGAGAGCGGCCTGATCAGGACCGGCAAGGGAACGATCGAGATTCTCGATGAGGCAGGCTTGAGGAGCCGCATCAAGAGCTGAGGCTCCTCAGCGAACTCCAATCGCCGCCCGACTTACCGACGGCAGGCAGGCGCGGCTTATCGCTGTGCAGTTTTCCCTCGGTTTGCGTCTCATGTGGACTACATCGTCGATGCTCCGCCAGGCAGGTGAATGCGGGCGGCGCGGTCACGTGATCTCCGTCACATAGAGGTGGTGATCCTCGTCATGCGGGGAGTGAAGGTCCCACAATAGAATTGAAAGTGGCTACTCACAGGCACTCATCCGTGGAACAACGAGCGGAGGAACGCGAACGATGCTAAGTAAGTCCGACAACGAAACCCTTTGTCTGGTGGGACCGGGCACGCCCATGGGCGACCTCATGCGTCAGTACTGGCTACCGGCCCTCGTCACTGGCGACCTTCCGAGCCCGGATTGCCCGCCGGTGCGCTTGCGGTTGCTAGGCGAGAACATCATCGCCTTTCGTGCGACCTCCGGCGCTGTCGGCATTGTCGTGGACGCCTGCCCTCACCGTGGCGCCTCGCTCTTCTTTGGGCGCAACGAGGAGGAGGGGCTGCGTTGCGTGTATCACGGCTGGAAGTTCGATGTGACCGGCGCCTGCGTCGACATGCCGTCCGAGCCCGCCGAGAGCAACTTCAGGTCCAAGGTTCGCGTGAGGGCATATCCGGCCGCCGAGCGAAACGGCATGATCTGGGCCTACATGGGGCCGCGCGAGACACCGCCCGAGCTTCCGTTGCTGGACGCGAACTTGCTCCCTGAGGAGGAAGCGAGCATCAACCGTACGCTGCGAGAGTGCAACTGGTTCCAGGCGCTCGAAGGCGACATCGATACGGGGCACGCCGGCTTCCTGCACTACGGCTCCGCCGACGCGGAGGTCTTGCCGAAGGGCACCTTTGACTACTACGCCGTGAGCGACCGCAGCCCCAAGTTCCACGTTGTCGATACGGAGTTCGGCACCTCATACGGCGCTTACCGGCCGGCCGAGCCCGACACCTACTACTGGCGCATCGCGCACTACCTGTTCCCCTTCTACACGATGATCCCGACAGGCTATCTGGGTGAAGAGGTCCGCTTCGGTGCCTGGGTGCCGCTGGACGACAACCACGTCATGTCCTGGCGGGTGTCATCCAAGCGCCCCATGAGGGGCGGTGCTGGTGCGCCCAGCCGCTCCGGTATTGCGGGGGCCCGAATGACCTCGCAATACTTGCCGGACTCCACGGATTGGCTGGGGAAGGCGCGTCTCGAAGCTAACAGCAGCAACGACTACATGATCGACCGGGAGGAGCAGAGAACTGCCAGCTACACCGGCATCAACGGCATCTCCCTGCAGGATCAGGCTGTCACGGAAAGCATGGGCCCGGTCTACAACCGCAGTCACGAACACCTCGGAACGTCGGACGCCATGGTGATCCGCACGCGTCGTCGAGCTATCGCTGCCGCGAAGGCGTTTCGGGAGCAGGGGACGCTACCGCCCGGCGTGGATCAGCCCGCCATGTACCAACGACGTTCCGGCGGGATCATCATGCACAGGAGCATCGAAGCGCTTGATGCAACCAAGGACCAGGAGCAGAGGGGCATACTGGTCGAGCGCTGATGCGGCGCAAAGCCATGCATGATGACGCGCCAGCACAGACCGAGCTCCGGACGGTGATGGGTACGGTAGATACGGACTGAAGGCGGCTTGCCTATCGCGCTGGATGGCGGCAATCGCCTGAGACCACGAATCGAGGAAGAGAATGCTGAGCTCACAGGACAACGAGACGCTCTGCCGGATAAGTCCCGGTACAACGATGGGCAACCTCGTGCGTCAGTACTGGGTCCCGGCCCTGATGTCGACGGAGTTGCCCGGCCCCGATTCGGTGCCGTTGCGAGTGCGGCTCCTAGGTGAAGATCTCATCGCCTTTCGTGCCACTTCCGGCAGCGTCGGGCTGATCCAGAACGCCTGCCCCCATCGTGGCGCCTCGATGTTCTTCGGGCGTAACGAGGAAGAGGGACTGCGCTGCGTCTATCACGGCTGGAAGTTCGACGTTACCGGCGCCTGCGTTGACATGCCATCGGAGCCGGCGGAGAGCAACTTCAAGAACAAGGTGCGGACGAAGGCATACCCCTGCATCGAGCGCAATGGCATCGTCTGGACCTACATGGGCCCGGAAGCCGACCTGCCGCCGCTGCCCGAGATCGAGTCGAACCTGCTCGAGGCCGGGCCGGGCGTTGAGTACCCGATTCGCAAGGTCGTGCGGGAGTGCAACTGGGTGCAGGCGCTGGAGGGCGACGTGGACACGAGCCACTTCGGCTTCCTCCACCGCAACCTCCTCGCTAACCCGGCAGAGGGCAGCTTCCAGTACTACATGGAGAAGGACAGGGCGCCCCGCTACAACGTGGTCGAGACCGACATCGGCACGACATACGGGGCGTACCGTCCGGCCGAGGACGATTCCTACTACTGGCGCATCGCCCACTACATGTTCCCGTTCTACACGATGATCCCGACGGGCACCCTGGGCCAGCAGGTCCTCATTCGCGCTTGGATCCCGATCGACGACGAGAACACCATGTTCTGGACGATGGCGCCACCAGCGGCCGCGAGTCAGGCGGCCGACGGTACGCGCCGAGTCGCCCGGCCCGGCGGAGCCGTGAGCGTCGAGTTCGACTACCTGCCCGATACGACGGACTGGAACGGCAAGTTCCGCCTCCGTGCCAACGTGTCCAACGACTACCTCCTCGACCGCGGGGCGCAGCGGGATAGGAGCTACACCGGCATCACGACCGGCGGCGCTTTCCTGGAGGACCAGGCGGTCACGGAGAGTATGGGCGCCATCTACCAGCGCACACACGAGCACCTGGGCACGTCCGACGCGATGGTGATTCGCACCCGGCGCCGCATGCTCAAGGCCGCGCGCGATTTCGCCGAGACAGGCGCGCCGCCTCCGGGCGCTCACGAGCCCTTGCTGTACCGCCTCCGCTCCGGCGGCATCGTGCTGCCGCGAAGCGCGGACTGGCTCCAGGCCACGCAGGACCTTCTTCACCCGAAGGTCGAGCCGGGTGTGCCGGCAGAGCAGAGCAGCGCTTCGTAGCCCAGCGCGGTCGATGGGTCGACGCCTCAGTGGGACGTATGGGTTTGTTCGAGGAAGTTCCGCAGGGTGGGGCCGGCCTCGACATGTAGCCCTGTGCTCCAGAGGTTCGATGGCCACCTCGCGCCTCTGAGTGCCTGAAGCTTCCCGACGCCTGATAATCCTCTAATGGAGAAGCGATCGGTCGGGCTGCTTGGCGCGATTGCCATCGGCGTTGGCGGCATGGTCGGCGGCGGCATCTTTGCCGTGCTGGGTGTCGTCGCGGTGCAGGCGAGAGGGGCTGCGCCGCTGGCGTTCGGTATCGCCGGCGTCGTGGCGCTGCTGACGGCGTACTCTTACGCCCGGCTCTCCGTCGCCTATCCCAGCCGAGGCGGCACCGTCGTCTTCCTCGATCGCGCCTTCGCCGTGGGACTGGCCACCGGCACGCTGAACAACCTGCTCTGGATGGCGTACCTCGTCACGTTGTCGCTCTATGCGGTGGCGTTCGCCAACTACGCCGCCACGTTCATCAGCACCGATGCCGTTTCGCCGGCCGTGATGCATGCGCTGATCAGCGCCGCGATTCTCGGTCCCACGGTGGTGAATCTCCTGAGCGCGTCGATCGTGGCCCGCACGGAGACTGCGGTGGTGGCGATAAAGCTCGTCCTGCTCATCGTGGTCGGTGTTGCTGGCGCCGGCTCGGTTTCCGGCGACCGGCTCGACCCCGGTACGTGGCCCGCGATACCAACCGTGGCTGCGGCCGGGATGCTGATCTTCGTGGCTTATGAAGGCTTCGAGCTGATCGCGAATGCCGCGGAGGACGTCGTTAAGCCGGCGGTGACCCTGCCGCGCGCGTTCTTCGGCTCCGTGGGGCTGGTCCTCGTCCTCTACGTGCTGATCGCGGCGGTGACGGTGGGGTCGCTCGCGCCGAGTACGCTGGCCGACGCAGCCGACTTTGCCCTCGCCGAGGCGGCCAAACCGACGCTCGGTGACGCCGGGTTCCGCGTCGTGGCGGCGTCTGCGTTACTCGCGACGTTCTCCGCGATCAACGCCACCCTCTACGGCGCAGCGAGGCTGAGCTACTCGGTCGCCCTCGAAGGGGAGCTGCCGCCTGGGCTGGAGCGCAAGGTCTGGAATCAGCCGGTCGGACTGCTGCTCACGGCCGCGTGCTCGCTCATCCTGGCGAACACGCTCGATCTGAACGCGATCTCCAGCATCGCGAGTGCCAGCTTCCTGCTCATCTTCGCTGCCGTAAACGGCGCAGCCCTGCGCAAAGCATCGGATATCGGTGCGTCGCGGCTGATCTGTGGCCTCGGCGTGTTCGGTTGCCTCGCCGCCGCTGCCGTGCTCCTGGAAGACACAGCCCGAACCAACCTGCCTGCGCTCGGCGTGCTGGCGGCGCTCGTTGGGGCTTCGGCCGGCATCGAGGTCCTCTGGCTCAGGTCGAAGCGGGGCGAATGCCGGCCCTCGGCCGCTCTGCCTGACACCGGGGGGCCGTCGCTGGCCGGCAACGCTTGATCGTCGCTCGCGGTCGCTGCTATCGCAACGGGACTCCTCGGCGCGTCGATTCCTAGCCGGCTCTCTCCCGGGAGTCGATCCTGCGGTACATCAAACGCCAGGCCGTGACGTGTGCTTCCCAGACCGGCGGCCCGGAGGAAAGAGGAGTGGCGCTGCTTGGATCGGCGGCCCGGGCCGCACGAGCCTTCAGTGATTCCTCATTGGCCTCGTACACGGCCAGGAAGTGCGGCGAACCAGGCTCGGGGTGGCGGAGCTCACGGTGGAGCTCGTAGCGGATGCCGCTAAGGAACTTGCTCACCGCAACGACCTCCGGCACGTGGGTCTTCGTATAGAACTCGTTGAACTCGCGCAGGCCCTGCTCGTCGGTGCCCTCGGGGACGTCCATGCCCACCATGTAGAGGTAGGGCGCACCGCCGGCCCCGAGCTCGCCCGTTTCGGGCACGAGGCGGTGCCAGAGGAGACGCCACCAGCCCTCGTACTGCTGCCAGGCGCTGGGGCCCGGCGAGTACGTGGGGCGCCCCTCCGACGGCCCGTCGTTGCGTTCGATGTAAAGGTCGGCCGCCTTCTGGCTGTCCATCTCGTACATGACCAGCCATCGTGGCCCGAACTTGCCTCGTGCGTCCTGCTCCACGAGCTCGTATCGCGTAGCGCGAATGAACCCGGGGTTATTGGCGAGGACTTCTTTGGCGTGGGTGTTGCTGTAGAAGTCGTTGAAGTCGGCCAGGTCGGCCTCGCTCGTGTCGGGCTGCGTGTTCATGCCGACCCAGTACATGTAAGGCGCGTTGGCCATGGCTCGATCCTTCCAAACTTCTACAGGCGTGTTGAGGCCGGCCATGAGGCGGCGACGGTCCTAAGTTGCTCGATGCCCTAATTCGCGGCGGGCACGTTCCCGATGACGGCTTCGACCTCACGTACCTCGGTCTTTGCGACGCATGGGCCGGTGATGTTGGCGTAGGCGGCACGCTCCGGGGAAGTGTTGTAGGTGCTGAGCTTCTCGGCGTTCTCGTACGAGCGCACCCAGATGAACTCGTTCTGAGGGCGATTGACCCAGCCTGCGTGGATCGTGATGCCGAACTTGGCGCTCGTCGGCATGATGTGTTCGTTGAACGCCGCGAGCCAGGCGTCCATCATGCCGCGATTAATCGTGTAGATCCTGACTTCAGTAACCAGTGTCTTGTTCCCTTCTTGCCTCATCGAGGCGCTAGGCGGCATCCAGAGCCGCCAGGTTGATTCAGAGGCGAGTCAGATTCTGAGTTCGTTACGGTGCCCTGTCAAACAGAAGCCGCGTTTCGTTCAGTCGGCGCAGCTTACTCAGTCCCCCCGTTCCGGCGATCTCGGCCGGGCACCGCTGTATTTTGGCGCGCCCCCTTTCGGCGGCATGCGGAGAAAAGCCGGGATTCACATCCGGCTTGTCGATCCGTGGTAGCCTGCGACGCCTACAGGGTTGAATCTCGGATGACGGAGGTTGGCAATGCAGGGGATTGTGTTTCTGGGAGAGCGTGAGCTGGAGCTGCGTCAGTTTCCGGACCCCGTTCCGGAGGCTCGTGAAGTCGTAGTGGAGATCAAAGCGTCCGGTATGTGTGGCAGCGATCTGCCACCCTACAGAGCGGCGCGTTCGCAGACGCGGGAGATCATCCGCGGCCACGAGCCCTGCGGTGTCGTTGTTGCCCGCGGCGCCTCGGTTACGGAGGAAGAAGCGCCCATTGGCCAACGGGTCATGGTGCACCACTACAGCGGGTGCGAACGCTGCAAGTACTGTCGCGTTGGCTACGCACAGCTATGCGTCCGCGGCGGCCATCTCGTGTACGGCTCAACCACCCACGGTGGACACGCCGACTACATTCTCGTGAAGCCCTTTATGCTCGTGCCGTTGCCGGAAGCCCTCTCCTTTGAAGAAGGGGCGGCAATTTCCTGCGGTACCGGCACGGCCTTCGACGCGCTCCGGAGGCTGGACGTTTCCGGCAGGGATACGCTGGCGGTCTTTGGCCAGGGCCCCGTTGGCCTGAGCGCCACGATGCTGGGCAAGGCGATGGGCGCCCGCGTCGTGGCCGTCGATATCGCGCCGGAACGGCTGAAGCTCGCGTCGGCCTTCGGAGCCGACGAGGTGATTAACAGCAGGGAGGCCGATCCGGTTCAGATCATCCGGGAGCTAACCCACGGCGAGGGTGCACAGGCGACCCTGGACTGCACGGGCAACCCGGAAGCCAGGGTCAACGCCGTGCGCAGTGCGGCCGTCTGGGGTCGAGCCTGTTTCGTAGGGGAAGGCAACACGGCGACGTTCGACGTGAGCCCCGATATCATCCACAAGCAGCTAACGATTCACGGCTCGTGGACGTTCAGCAGCGTCGGTCAGGCGGAGTGCGCGCGGTTCATCGTCGACCACGAGCTGGACTTATCGAAGCTCCTGACCAATCGATTCCGCCTCGACGAGGCCGAGCAGGCCTACAAGCTGTTCGATACGCAGACAACCGGTAAGGGCGTCTTCGTCAGATAGGGACACCGCTCTGGCCGCGCCCTGATGCAGGGTCGCAGATCCAGCCGCCCGAGCTCAGACCGCCTCCTGTGCGGCGTTCATTCCCGCGATGCGGCCCTGGACGATGCAACGGGCGAGGCCGTGCTGGGCGAAGCCGCCGGCAGACTCGCCGCCGCAGTAGAGCCCCGGGATCACTTCGCCCGACAGATCGACCACCTGGCACTGGGCGTTGATCCGCAGGCCCGTCCGCGTGTCGTGCACCACGGGCGTCGACCAGGCAGCGTAGAAGGGCGGCGTCTCGATCTTGTACTGCGGCGACGGCTTCTCGAAGTCAGGGTCTTCGCCGGCGTCGACGAAGCTGTTGTAGCGCCGCACGGTCTCGGCCAGCGTGCCGGGGTCGATGGCCTCCCGCTGGTACTTGTTCTTGATGTTTCGCGCCAGGTCCTCGATCGTGTCGGCCTTGAAGAAGTAGCCGTCGGGGTCGACATGAGGCGGCTCCGGGATCCAGCCCTCTCGCGCGACCGCCTGGGAGTCGAAGATCGCCCAGATCGGGCCGCCGCCGTTGCGTGGCTTGCCGGTGCCGGCCATGGCGGCGTTGATGAAGTTGCGCGGGTTGTACTCGATGTCCCGCGCGTTGCGCCAGTGGCCCGGAACGTAGTCCGGCACGCCTTCATGGGCGTTAGACATGTACTGCGGGACGGTCTCGTCGTAGAAGCGGACGCCGGCCTCGTTGACCAGGATGGCGTTCTGCCAGTCCTGCACTTTCAGGCCGGTGGCGCGGGCGCGGTCGAAGACGGGGCTGCCGGGATGCCACATCAGGGGGCCGTAGCCGTAGTAAGTGCCGATCTGGCCTGCCTTGCTGAGGGCGATGCCGTGTTCGGCCGTCTGGTTGAAGCTCCCCCATAGCGAGGCACCGATCGCCATGGCCGCGAGCTCACCGCTGGCGTCCTGGGCGCTGAACGGCTCGCCTGCGGTGCTGTACTCCTCCGTCAGCCTCGGGTCGAAGATGCGACGGAAGTTCACGTTGCTGGTCGAACCGCCGGTGCCCAGGATGACGGCCTTGCGCGCGCGGATCGCCAGCTCGCGGCCGTCGTGCGTGCATACGACGCCCACAACGCGACCCGAGGCGTCATCCCGGATCAGCGAGGTCATCTTGTGCTGGAGCAGGATGCGCACGCCCAGCTGCCGTGCCCGCGCTTCCAGGGGGCGGACAAGGCCGATGCCGGAGGACGTCGTTGGGCCTCTGTCCGGCGGCTGGGCAACACCGGTCTGGTACTGCACCCAGTCCATGGCCGCGAGATGGGCCTCCCGGGGCGCCGAGTTGCCGGTGCCGTGAGCGCCTCGGTTGTCGATGGGCTGGTCGATGAAGATCACGCCGTGCTCGACCAGCCACTCGTAGGTCGGGGCGCTCCAGTCTGCGAAGGCGCGGATGATCTCACGGTCGTTGTAGCGGTAGTCCGGGAAGCCGTTGGCCTGCACGACCGACCAGTCGGTGAGGTCGTCGAACAGCATGTCGGGCGTGTCGTGGATGCCCGAGCGCTGTTGGGCGCTGGTGCCACCGCCGAGGGGCACGTTGCCGCCGCTGATCGCCGCGTGGCCGCCAACGTCGAAGTTCGCTTCGAGCAGCAGCACGGAGGCGCCGTTCTCACACGCGGCGATCGCCGCCGGCAGCCCCGTGGCGCCTGACCCTACAACGACGACGTCTGCTTCATCTGCCCAATCGTGCTCCTGGACCATCCGGCCATTCTCTCCTTGCTTGAAAACCTGCCTGCTGTGCTTCGTCACACTGCCCGTGCGGCTATTCGAGCGACTACTGACCTTCCCGGACCACCGGGTTGCTGAGCACGCCGACGCCCGAGATGTCGACCTCGACCGTGTCGCCGTGCTTGATGTTCTCCGGGACGCCGTCCGTGCCCAGCCACATCATGTCGCCGGGATAGATCGTGTTGTACTTCGAGACCTCGGAGATGAAGGTGGCGGCGGAGAAGATCATGTCGGCCGTCTTGAAGTCCTCGACGACGCGGCCGTTGACCCGCACGACCGTGCGCATGCTCTCGAGGTCGGCGTCCGTGACGATCCAGGGCCCCATGGGCTTGAAGGTGTCCGTGTTCTTGCTGCGCCAGAACGTGCGGTCGTTGGCCTGCCAGACGCGCTCGCTCACGTCGTTGCCGATCGTCCAGCCGAAGACGTAGTCCAGCGCTTCTTCTTTAGAGACGTTGCGCACCTTCTTGCCGAACACGGCCACGAGCTCGCCCTCGTACTGCACCTGCTCCGAGGCGTCGCGCGGGATCACGATGGCCTCGCCGTGGGCGATCAGGGCGTTGTTGGCGCGATAGCCGATGTCGGCCTGAGTCGGGAACACGGGCTCCACGTTGCGCATGGCGGCCATACGGCGGACGTGGTCGCGGTAGTTGATGCCGGCGCAGTAGAAGTTCGACGGGATCACCGGCACCAGCAGCTTGATCGAGGCGAGCGGGCGCTTCTTGGCCACGAACGCGTGCTCGTCCCACGGCGTCCCTTCGATCTCGGAGACGGTCTCTCCTTCGACAAGACCGTAACGCGGCCCTTCTTCTGTCTCATACCGGCACCAGATCATCGCCACGCTCCTTTGCTCGGCGGAACGATACACCAACCGCCAGTCTCTGTGCGCGATCGGCTAGGATAGGGCGGCCTCAAGCGCATCGAAGGAGGATCAATCGTGAGCAAGACCGTTGCCACCGTCCTGGCCGAGAGCCTGGAAGCGCATGGCGTCGACCGCATCTTCTGCGTCCCCGGCGAGAGCTACGTGGGCCTCACCAGCTCGCTGATCGAGCGCGGGTCGCCGCAGCTCATCGTCTGCCGGCACGAGTCGGGCGCCGGCTACATGGCGCAGGCCGACGGTGACCTGACGGGGCGCGCCGGCGTCGCCATCGTCTCGCGTGGCCCCGGCGTTTCCAACGCCATGGTGGCGCTGCACTCCGCCTATCACGACGCGACGCCCCTGGTGTTGCTCATCGGACACGTTGAACGCCGCGACGTCGGCCGGCTGGCGCTGCAGGAGCAGAACTACGCCCGGCTGCTAAGCGACATAACGAAGCTGGTCATCGAGGTCATCGACCCGGACCAGGCCTCGGAGGCGATCGCGCGCGCCTTCCACACCGCCGAGAGCGGCACGCCCGGCCCGGTCGCCGTTGTGCTGCCGGAGGACATCTTCGACCGCCAGACGGACGTGCCGATTGACCAGCCGCGAGATCGCTACGTGCCCGCGCCGCGAGAGCAGGACCTCGACCGCCTCGCCGAGATGCTGTCGGCGGCGGAGCGGCCGCTCGTGCTCACGGGTGGGGCGATGTTGAGCGATGCGGTGCGTGACAAGACGGTGCTTGGAGACCTGCGGCGTCTGGCCGAGGAGTGGGAGTTGCCGATCAGCCCAACCCACCGCCGGCCGGAGCTCTTCGATGCGAGCCACCCGAACTACGGCGGCTACATGGGCATCCGCGTGCCGAAGCCCCAGATCGAGATGATGAAGAGCGCCGACCTGATCGTTGCCCTCGGCGAGCGGCTGACGGATACGGTGAGCCAGTCCTACACCTTCCCGGCGGCGCCTCAACCCCAGATACCGCTGGTCCACGTCTGGCCCGACGCCAACGAGGTCGGCCGTGTGTGGCGACCCGACCTCGGCATCCCGGCGAGCCCTGCGGAGGTTGTCCGGGGCCTGCTGAAGCGAGGCGCGCCCGCCGGCAAAGAGAAGCGTGGCGCCTGGGTGAAGGGCCTGCACGACATCCACGTCGGCCTGCTGGAGAAGACCTGGGAGCCCGCCCCGGATGGCATCAACTTCGCCGACATCGTCTGCGAGATTGACCGCTACCTCGCGCCGGACGCCACCGTCACCAGCGATGCCGGCAACTTCTCGAGCTACATCCATCGCTACATCGGCTTCAAGCCGGGGCAGCACCTGCTGTCGTCCGTGGTCGGCGCCATGGGCTCCGGCATGCCGATGGCCGTCGCTGCCGGCCTGCGCTACCCGGGCACCCAGGTCATCGCCTTCATGGGAGACGGCGGCACCCTGATGACCGGCAACGAGCTGGCGACGGCGCTGCAGTACGGCGTCAATCCCATCATGATCGTCGCCGACAACTCGATGTACGGCACGATCGGTATGCACTCCTACATGCGCTACCCGGAGCGGGCTTTCATGGAGGGCACGCGGCTGACCAACCCGGACTTCGCGGCCTGGGGGCGTGCCTTCGGCGCCGAGGCGATCACGATTAGCGACGAGTCTGAGGTTGCGCCCGGCATCAAGCAGGCCTTCTCGATCAAGGACCGGCCCGTCGTGGTGCACTGTCGCATCTCGGCCCTGCAGATGAGCGCCTGGCTGCGCTACTCGGAGGCAGAGACGCTGCCCTAGCGTTGGCCTGGACGCCCGGCGCTAGTGGTCCGTCTCTGCCGGCGCCCACGCTCGCTTGGCCCGCACCGAGGTGTCGCTGACCACCTCGACCACCGCCGGGCGGCCGGACGCCAGGGCCCTGTCGAGTGCCTGCCTGATCCCTGAAGGCTCCTCGACACGTACGCCGAAGCAGCCGAGGTCCTCGGCGATGCGGGCAAAGCTCACGTCCTTGTGGAACGGCGAGGTCTCGCCGACGCCGCCGGAGTAGTTGTTGTTGACGACGATCACGGCGTTGAGGCCGATGCGTGCGGCCGTCTCCAGCTCCTGCATATGGTAGTAGAAGCCGGCATCGCCGACGAAGCCGATGACGGGCTTGTCCGGCAGCGCCGCCTTCACGCCGAGCGTGCCCGGCAGGCCCCAGCCCAGTGAGCCTGCGCAGCGGATGTACTGCTGGCCTTCCTTCATGCGCACCATCTGGGCCGTCCAGATCGCGGCGTGGAACGTGTCGCAGACCAGCGTACTGTCGCCGGGCAGCCAGTCGGTAAGCTCCTGGCAGATGCGCTCCGGCCGGATCGGCACCGCGTCGGAGTGGAGGTGCGGCTCGCTCTCGTCCCAGTACTCGCGGACGTACCCTTGCACCTCGGCCAACCAGTCGGCGCGCTGGGGCTCGGCCTCGACGGCATCGAGCAGCTTCTGGACCGAGACGCGTACGTCGCCGTGAATCGACGCGGCGTTGGGGTAGTTGCGGCCCAGCTCGTCCATCTCGATGTCGAGCTGGATCACGGGCGTACCCGGTTTCGGCAGCTGCCATGCGTTGGTCACCTGGCCGCCCGCGCGAGAGCCGATGAAGAAGACGAGGTCGGCCGCCGCGACCGCCTTGTTGGCGCACCAGCGCGAGTAGCTCCCGGGCACCCCGACTGCCAACGGATGTTCGTCCGGGATAATCGCCTTGGCGTTGAGCGACGTGGCGACCGGGATCGAGAGGCGCTCAGCGAGCTTCACGACCTCGGTACCGGCACCGGAAGCGACGACACCGCCACCAGCCACGATAATCGGCTTCTTTGCCTCGGCAAGCAGGTCGGCAACCCGGCTGATGTCTCCCGAGTCGGGTTCCGGCCGGAAGGCCGGGTAGCGGGCGAAGCGCGCCTCCTGCACAGAGTCGACGTCGATCTCCTGGTCGAGCATCTGGCCCGCGTTGCCCCGCAGCTCGAGGTGGACGGGCCCGGGCGCGCCCGAAGTCGAGACGCGAAACGCCTGGCGCAACAGGTCCGGAAGGCGATCGGCGGTCTCGACGGAGAAGTTCGCCTTCGTGACGGCGTCCCAGGCGATGAAGTCCTCGGCGTTCTGGTAGGCGTGTCGATAGCGGGGCTCGTCTCCCTGGCCGCCGGTAATGGCGATGACCGGCGAGCTGGCCATGAAGGGGTCGCGCAGGCCCGCCGCGAGGTTCGTGGTGCCGATGTCCTGGCAGAGGGCGATGCCGGGCTTGTGCGAGGCGCGAGCGTAGCCGTCCGCCATGTACGCTGCGGCCTTCTCGCCGTGCGTGATCACGCGCCGGACGCCCATCTTGTCGGCCAGCGCCATGGCGCCGCCGAGGACGGAGGGCACGTAGAAGAGGTGGGTAACGTCGTAGGACTTCAGGGCTTCGATGAGGTACTGGTTGCCGGACATGCGGACCATAGTGGTGACTCCTCGCTGCTTTGAACCGCTAGGATAGGCGGCAGTTTAGCAGCGATTCGCGCCCGCGCGACCAAGAGAAAGAGCACATTCGATGGAGTACAGAAATCTCGGCAAGTCAGGCCTGCAGGTCTCGGCGGTGGGACTCGGCTGCAACAACCTCGGCCGCCAGGTCGATCAGGCCGGCACGATCGCCATCGTCAACAAATGCATCGAGATGGGCATCACCTATTTCGACACGGCGGATGTCTACGGCGGTGTGAGGGGCGCGTCTGAGGAGTGCCTGGGGCAGGCCCTGAAGCCGCATCGCCGTAACGTCGTGCTCGCGACGAAGGGTTCCGGGCGCATGGGCGACGGTCCCTACTGGTCCGGGAACTCCCGCCGCTATCTCATGGACGCCCTCGAAGCCAGCCTGCGGCGTCTCGACACGGACTACGTCGACCTCTACGAGCTGCACTTCCCAGACCCGAGTACGCCGATCGAGGAGACGATGCGAGCGCTGGAGGACATGGTGCGCTCCGGCAAGGTGCGCTACGTAGGCTGCTGCAACTTCAGCACCGCCCAGGTCTTCGAAGCGGCGATGGCCAGCGAGCTCCAGCACACGGTGTCGTTCATCAGCGCCCAGAACCGCTACAACATGCTGGAGCGGGAGGTGCAGGCGGAGTTGCTGCCGGCCTGCGAGCGCCTGGGCCTCGGCATGCTGCCCTACTACCCGCTCGCGAGCGGTCTGCTCACCGGCAAGTACCGCCGCGACCTGCCGACGCCGGAGGGTACGCGCCTGACCAGCGGCATCCACTTCTACGCGGGCGTCCTCGAGTCGGTGGACTACGACCTGCTCGAGAGCCTCGAGACCTTCGCGCAGGAGCGAGGCCACACGCTGCTGGAGCTCGCCATCGGCTGGTTGGCCAGCCAGCCTGTCGTGGGCAGCGTGATGACGGGTGCCACACGCGTCGAGCAGATCGAGCAAAACGCTCGCTCCGGCGACTGGCGTCTCACTGCCGAAGAGATGCAGCAGGTCGAATCGATTCTCACAAAGACGGCGGCCTGAGCCTCAACACAAGGCGTGAGCGGAGGAGCCGGTCGCAGAGACGGGGCTCCTCCGCCTTGCGCTAAGCGTCAACCTGGCAGAGCAGGACAACGTCGCCGAAGTCGATGACGCGGTTGTCCGGAACGCTGTTGTCGAGCGCGAACTGCAGCGTGTTGCCGGTCGGATTGAGCACGTTGGCGCTGATCACCTCGTGCATGGAGAAGAAGCCGCCGCCGCTGAAGGTGCCGTGGAACTCCGTCGTCTGTCCGTTGAGGAAGATGCGGAATTCGGCCGAACCGGAGCCCGGCTGAATCGTGAACATGAGGATGCAACGGCTGCCGCGATGAAAGCCCGCGGGCATGTTGAAGGTGAAGTTCTGGGTCTCGTGTGGCTGGGAGTGCGTGAGTTTCGTGTTGAGACGAAACAGGCTGTCCCGGATGATCACATAGTCGGCTACGCGCGCCATTTTGAGTTCCTTTCGAAACTAACTAATCGAAGACGGTTGGATTGCTGGACCTGCTACGAGTCGTTCATCGAATGGGCCTCCTTTCGCCTGTCCTGGGTTAGACCGGCGAAGGCAGCAGTTCTTACAGCGGCAGACAGGACACAAAGAAGCCGTGACTGGTAGGCCACGGCTTCTAGTTGCTATCGCTGGACGAGAGGATTCAGGCGCTAGGCGTGTTTCGCCTCATTCTTGGCGAGGAAGGCCAGGAAGGTGTCCAGGGTTCGTTCTGCCCGTACGCGGTCTCGCTCTTCCAACGAAGGGAACGCGTCGAACTCGGCGTGCGGAATCGGCGGGTCGTGGTATTCGCTGTTCGGCAGGATGCGGTGCAGCTCCTGGGCGGCGTGCGTGGGGTGCACGGCGTCGTCGCCCGCCACGATGCACGTCGGGGTCTGCACCGCCGCTAGTTCGGCCTCCGTAGCACCGATGACGGGCAGGTCACCCGCTTCGGTAAAGTAGCGCTCCCAGCCGCGCATCGTATCGATGAACTGTGCGGGGTCCATGGAGAGCAGGCGCTGCTCGTTGCCCGGGTTGGCCTTGATGCGGTCGGCGAAGAACGGCTTCCTCGTCACCGCCTCCATGCCACCTTCCTCTGCCGCTTGAATGAACTGACCGTAGTACTCCTGCGCCAATCGCTGTGCCGCTTCCTGGCCGCCGGTGACCCAGCCCAGGAGCAGGCCTCGGACGAGCTCGGGATAGCGAATCGCGGTCAGGATCGCCACGCGGCAGCCTGCGGACCAGCCGCCGAGGTAGGCCGGCGCCATGTCCAGCTCCCGCAGCAGGCCCGCGAGCTCATCGACCCAGATCTCCTGCTCCGACTTGTCGCCGGCGATGCGGATGTCGGACTCGCCGCAGTTGCGCCGGTCGTAGATCAGGCAGCGATAACTCGCCGAGAGCGGCTCCGCGATCGGGCGCATGAGATGACGGGGCGAGCGTGCCCCCTGAAGCCACACGATCGGCGTGCCCGAGCCCATGACCTCATATGCGATGTCGAGTCCGTCGATGTTTGCTTTCGGCACGTCATTGTCCCTTCTACGCGGCGATCCCTGTACGAAGTCGAGCCTCAACGGGGCCCACCGGATATTAACCCCTGGTGGTCGGCGATGACATGAACCGTCCGGTTTCCGCCGGGAGCGCCTGGATTGCGATGCACTCGATAGATAAACGAACCGGAAAACTGAAGCCGAGCCTGCCCTCGTAGGCTAGGCTGCCCCCGGGAACCGCTCTGGAGCTGTTCATATGGAGGCTCCATGACGACTGATTACTCCACGTCTCCCTCTGACCGAGGCGAGACTACGAGGGCGACCTCGTTCACTTCGCGGCCGGCGGTCAAACCCGGGCGCCGTCGAGAGCGCTGACTGCCCGAACGTGCTCGCGCGCGACACCGAGTTTTCCGGCACCATCGAAGTCACCGACAGCATTCGCCTCGAAGGCAAGTTCAAGGGCGAAGTGTGGACCCAGGGCACCCTGCACGTGGTGCCCGAAGCCAACGTTCAGGCCAAAGTACAGGCGGCCTTTGTCGTCATCGGAGGCCGGTTCAAGGGCGAAGTGGACTGCCAGTACCGGGTCGACCTGCAGGCTCAGTGCCGAGCCTCAGGCAAGCTCGTCACCGGCGCTCTCAGTGTTGAGGAAGGGGCTCTGTTCGATGGCGAAGTGGCGATGACGCGGAAGCCCGCGAAGCCGGGTACTGAGGGCGCGACGACCGGTTGACGTCGTCTGCACCGACTCGGTTGACAGCATCCGCTCACAGCGCCAGTCCGTCGCCAGTCCACGCACAGACCATAACGACAGTCGCGCCCACCAGCCGAGGCTGGTGGGCGCGATATTAGCGTTCGACACGCAAAGAGCTTAGAGCGCCCTATGCCTTCGACGTGTCCTCCCAGTAGCGCGTCCACTGGATCGACTCGAAGTCGTAGACGGCACGGAATACGCCGTAGTTAGCCAGACGCGGCCACGCGACGCTAAAGCCATTCGCCGCGCCAGGGTATGGAACCGTCGGCATCTGCAAGGCGAGCTCCTTCTGGAGGTCCTTGAGGATGCCCAGGCGCTTCGTTTCGTCCAGCTCCTGGCGTTGGGCCGTGAGCAGGTCCTGCGCCTTCTGGTACCACGGGTACACCTCGGGGAACATCGACTGTGTGCCGGAGGCGCCGCCGGGCGACCAGCGCGTCGAGAGGTACTGGTCGATGTCGCCGCGGACACCCATGTTCTGGGCCATGGCGATGCCTTCGAAGTCACCCATGCCGTTCCACACGGTCGACGCGTAGTCGCCGGTCTGGAGGCTGACCAGCGAAACGTCGAACAGGCCGCTCTCCTGGAGCATGCCGTGCAGGCTTGCGATCTGATCGTTCCCGTTGTTGGCCATCTGGCCAGGCATCTTGAGCGGACTGTCGTAGCCGGCAGCCTGCATGAGCTTCTTGGCTTCGTCCAAGTTCAACTTGAAGTATTGGGCGCCCTCACCCAGGTCCGAGCCTTCGGGATCGAGCCAATAGGTCTTGTCGTCGGCCGAGTAGTGGCTGTTCCAGCGCGTCTCCATAGGCAGACCCGCCGACTCGTAGAGGTCGACATTGTAGTTAGCCTGGATCCAGAGGTCGCGGTCGATGACCATCGACATAGCCCTGCGCACGCGCTCGTCCAAGAACGGCGTACCCGCAGCGAAACCGAAAGCGAGGTGGTTGGGACCGCCCCAGGGGTAGCCATCATCGTAGAGACCAAGTTCAGGCGTGTCGTTCTTGGCTGCCAACACATCGGTGGATGGCAGTTCGTTCGCGGCGGTATTCACTGTCCAGATCGCACCCGCCGCCAGCTGTGCCCGGAGCTGGGCTGTCTCCGTAATCAGGGGCATCTCCAACTTGTCAAAGAACGGTTGACCTGGCCGCATGTGCCAGTCCGTGTTCTTAACATAGGTGTAGCCGACGCTCGGCTCCCACTTCTCCAGGCGCCAGGGGCCGGAGCCTCGCTGGTCGTTCTGAGAATCGAATTCGCTATCTGCTTCCTTGGGAAGAATGGAGAGGAAGCGGTGGAAGGCAAAGCGAGATGCCATGTTGGCGATGGGGAAGGCCATTTCACAGACCACGGTCGTGTCATCGATGGCCTTGATCGTCTTGATCGGGCCGGCCGGACTCAGTTCATTGGCGTAGTCGTATCGGGTGAGGCCGTTGTTCAGGAGGCGGTTCCAGCTGAACTCCACGTCCTCGGTCGTCACCGCTCGCCCGTTTGTCGGCGGCCGCGGGTCGAACTTCATGTCCTGGCGCAGCTTGAACGTGATCGTCAGACCATCCGGTGCGACTTCGAAAGACTCGGCCGCATCGGGGACGAAGGCGCCGCCGACCGGGTTCTCGAGGATGCCGGGCTTCCACTGGAACAGCCGGCTGTAGGCCAACGCCTGGAAGTTGATGCCGCTGCCGACGGATGCGTTGTTGAGCGGGTCCATCGTGCGCACTTCACGGATCGTGTAGTGCGGCCAGGTGCCACTCGGCTTGGCGGAGCTGGTGGTGTCCGCAGCTTTCGTGAGGAGGCCGGAAGTATCCGCCCCGGTCGATCCGGTGCTACCCGTGGAGGCACCCGTCGCGCGCCGCGAGCCTGTGCTGCCGGTGGAGCCGCCAGTCGAGCCGGTGCTACCGGTTGAGCCAGCGCTGCTTGTCGCGGTTGGTGAAGCGTCGTCATCATCCCCGCCACACGCCGCAAGGAAGGCCGCCCCCATTGCGGCGGCACTGCCTCCAATGATTACCCGCCGGCGCGCTACTCGCTGTCGAAGCGTTTTGGTCCAGTAGTTGCTATCCATCGCACTCTCCTTCTCTTCTTGGCGCGATTTGGTCAGTTCGCGCAACATAGTTGCATAAATGAAACTTTGTCAAGACAAGAAAGCAATGATAGATGCACATCTCGATATATTTCGCCTCAGTTGAATCCGGGTTGCTACTGGACTTACGATGTTTGTGAAATGAGCAACATTCTTTCCCGGACAGTGGAGACCCTTGACCTCGTCGCCGCGAATCCACGTGGTCTCACGGTGACCGATCTCGCGGAGGCAATGAACACCAGCAAGTCGACTGCCTCGCGATTGCTTGCCTCCATGGTTGAGGCGGGGTTGCTAGAAAGGGACGACGCGCAGCGACACTTCCTGGACGTTCGATTCTGGAGTTGGGGCGCCCAATCAGTCCGGCGCCTGACCGTGCTGGACATCGCCCGTCCCCACGTCGCGGCTGCCGTCAAGGAGCTTGGCGTCTCCGTCTACGTCGCTGTAGCGCGAGAGCACGAAGCGATCTATCTGGAGAACATCACGCCGCTCGCCGGCTACCCGTTCATGAACCTGATCTCCTACGTGGTACCGATATACGCCTGCGCTCCGGGTAAGGCGATTCTGGCCCACTCCCCTCCGGAGCTGATCGAATCGGTGTTGGACAGCCCGCTCGAGCGGTTCACGTCGAACACGTTCGCGACCAGAGCCGACCTCGAGGAGGAGCTGGAGCGGATCAGGCGAGCGGGCTACGCGGCGAATCGTGGTGAGTACGCCGACAACGGCCGTTTCGCGGTCGCAGTGCCTGTGTTCGACCATACCGGTCTGCCGGCTGCAGCGGTCTGCTTCCACGACATTTCGGACGAAGAGAAGGCGCTCACGCTGGTTCCGAACCTGCTCGACCTGGGTAAGACGATCTCGGGCAGTCTTGGCTACGCGAAAGCCGTGCATCAGGTCGTCGGCTAGCCAAAGCCGTCCGACGGCCCGATACACGGCTAGCTAATTCCTACTTGGGACGAGATCCGGCTTCGATAACATCGCGCGCCAGTGCGATGCGGTCCTTCACGCTGCGGGTAAACGAGCCCGTGTCGTTGCCGATGGCGAGCCACTTGAAGCCCTGATCGAACCGAGCCTTCATGTCATCGCCGTAAGCCGTGATGCAGGCCGGCACGCCCTTGCGGACGCACGCTTCCAGCGCCCGGCTGACGTACTCCTGCGCTTTCGGCCGGTCGCCGAGCGTCTGACCGAGGTCGCCCTGACCGATGAAGGCCGCGTCCACGCCCGTGATGCCGAGAATCTCATCGATCTGGTCGACGGCCTCGGGGTCCTCGATCATCGGCACGCGGATCACACCGGCGTCACCGCCACGGCGGTACTCGTCAGGGCCCTCGAGGCTCCACTGGGTGGCCCGGCCGCCACCACCGGCACCTCGATGCCCGGCGGGCGGGAACACCATGTCGGTAATCAGCTCTTTCGCCGTGTCCAGGGGCGAGCAGTGCGGTACCAGGATGCCGGACGCACCGGCGTCGAGGAACGTGTTCGCCGTCGCCGTGTCGTGGCCGCGCGTGCGTACCAGCGCGCCCATGCCGGAGCGCTCCGCCGTGACGATCATGCTGTACACGGTCTCGACGCCCAGTGGCGCATGCTCCATGTCAATGATCACGAAGTCGTAGCCGGCGCTACCGAGGATCTCGATGGTCTCCATGGTCGGAAATTTGACGAACATGCCGACCAGGCGTGATTGCGGTTCGTACAACCGCTCCTTGAAGTGTGAGCCCATGCCAACCTCCCTATCTCTTCTCTGACGATTACTGACGAGCGCTAGTTGCCCCAAAGCTCCTTCGAGGCGAGTGCGGCGCCTTCCGCCAGGCTACGCAGCTTTGCCCACTGCACCTCCGGGTGCACGCGGATCATGTTCCACCCCTGCGAGAACCCGCAGTCGGTGCCGGCGATTACGTTCTCGCGACCGACGACGCTGGCGTAGTTCTTGATCCGCCAGGCCACGAGCTCCGGGTGCTCCACCACGTTCGTCTGGTGGCTGACGATGCCGGGGATGAGGATCTTGCCCTCCGGCAGCTTCACGTCCTTCCAGACCATCCACTCGTGCTCGTGGCGCGGGTTTGCGGCCTCGATGGAGTAAGCCTGCGCGTTGATCTTCAGGATCAGATCGACGATCTCTTTCAGGGGGATGTCGCTGGTGTGCGGCGTGTTCATGCTGCCCCAGCACAGGTGGTAGCGCACCCGGTCCTGCGGGATGCCCTGCAGCGCGTGGTTGTACGCCTCGACGTGCGACTCGGAGACGCGTCGCAGCTCCTCCCAGCTCGGTCGCGGCGTTGCCGGGCAGCACCTGGTTGCGTGCAGGCAGCCCAAGGTCCAGCTGCACGAGGAATCCGGCGTCGACGATCGCCTTGTACTCCTCGTGCAAGGCGTCTGCCAGCGCGTAGATGTAGGCCTGCTCGCTGGGGTACACCTCCTTCGCCTGGGAGGCGTCCAGGGGCGAAGGTGTCGCGGCCGGAATGAAGGCCTCTTCGAACTTCAGGCCTTCCATGGCGGCCTTGAAGTTGTCGATGTCCTGCTGGACCGCCGCCTGGCCTACGTATCTGAGGGGCTCCGTCAACACGGTGCGCTCTCGCGGCAGGTTGGTGACGCTTTCGCGCGGGATCTCCGGCGGCATCCACATGGTTCGGTACATGGAGTTGTACTGCGCCATGAACCCCGGGAACTCCTCGTTCAGGATCGGGTAGTTCATCTGGCCTGCTTCCGGCCGCGGCGGCACTACCTGGGTCTCGAGCCCTGCCAGCCGGTCCGTGATGTAGCCGGCGAAGCTGGGCTTGGAGAATTCGCCATCGCTAGGTACGTCGACGCCGACCTCGGCCTGCATCCGCACGACGTCCTTGACACCCCGCTTGACGTCCGCGGCGAACTTGGCCTCGTCGATGGGCTTGTGATGGACTTTGTCGATGATTGCCTCGAGGATTTCCGGTGGCCTCACCAGGCTACCGACGTGGGTGGTGAGTATTCTGTCCGTGCTTCGCTTCATTTGGAATCTCCCTTCATGTCAGAGGCCGGAGCTCGGGCGTCAGAAACTTGGGACGGCGACGAGTAGTTGAACTCTGAAAGCGAATGTGCGCTTTGTAGGTCATTCCTGCATATAATGCAACTCTGTTGCGATTTCTAGGAGGTATTGCGTGCCAATCGAGTATCTGTCGGATGCAATGAAGAGAATCGTTGGGCCTCAGGAAGACCACGAGGAGCTTGGAAGCGGTTTCGGTGGCTCCAATGGTCCGACCGAGGGCCCGGTGTGGTTTCACGAGGGCGGCTACCTGCTGTTCAGTGACATTCACGGCAGCCGTCGCATGAAGTGGGAGCCAGACAAGGGCATCTCCGTCGACCAGGAAGGCACGGCCAACGCAAACGGCATGACGCGCGATCGCCAGGGCCGCCTGGTGATCTGTCACCACTTCAGCCGTCGCGTCGACCGCATCGAAGCCGATGGCAGCGTGACCGTCATCGCCGACAACTACCGCGGCCTCAAGCTTAATCGACCGAACGATGTCGTGGTGAAGTCGGACGGCAGCGTCTACTTCTCCGACCCGCCGCCACGTCCGCCCCTAACGCCACCGGACCACACGCCGGAGCTCGACATCGCCGGCGTGTACCGCGTCACGGAGGACCTGAGCCAGACGAACATGGTTGTCCGCGACTTCGCGAACCCCAACGGGCTCTGCTTCTCACCCGACGAGTCCGTGCTCTACATCAACGACAGCAACCGCTTCCGCAAGCACGTCCGCGCCTACAACGTCGAGGGCAACGGCATGCTCGACTTGGGCAGCGAGCGCCTGTTCTGCGACCTCAAGGGCGACGACCGTCCCGGCGGCCCCGACGGCATGAAAGTCGACGTCGAGGGCAACCTGTACTGCACGGGCCCCGGCGGCATCTGGGTGATCAGCCCCGAAGGTGAGCACATCGGCACGATCCTCACGCGGGCGGTCAACATGGCCTGGGGCGGCGACGACTGGACGACGCTGTTCTTCACGGGACCAACGACGATCAACCGCATCCAGCTGGCAATCCCCGGCATCCCCGTGCCACGCGGCACGGTCGCGTAACGTCTTCGACGCAGAAGAGGCTCGGCAGTGCTGCCGAGCCTCTTCTGCCGCTCGTTCTGGTGTTGCCTGCCCTATGATCGGGGCAAGGCCGGGATGCGTTTGTGAGTTCTCCGGCCCTAGGCTCCGGGGGACCGATGGTGAACGAGAGCGAGACCCACGACGTCGTATTCCTGCTCGACGTCGACAACACGCTGCTGGACAACGACAGTGTCTACAGGGACCTGAGCGCCCACCTGGTGCAGGCGTTCGGTAAGGAGTGCCAGGAGCGCTACTGGCAGATCTTCGAGGCGCTACGGACCGAACTGGGCTACGCCGACTACCTGGGCGCCCTGCAGCGCTATCGCGTCGAGCACCTGCAAGACGCTCACCTCCTGGGCATGTCGCTGTATCTCCTGAGCTATCCGTTCGCCACGCGACTCTATCCGCAGGCCCTGGAGGTCATCCGCCATCTGCGCCAGTGGGGGCCGGTGGTGGTCCTGTCCGACGGCGACGTCGTGTTTCAACCCCGGAAGGTCGAGCAATCGGGCCTCTGGGAGGCCGTCGATGGCAACGTGCTGATCTACATCCACAAGGAACAGATGCTTGCCGATGTCGCGGCGCGCTTCCCGGCACATCGCTACGTCATGGTCGACGACAAGCTGCACATCCTCGACGCCATGAAGCAGACCTGGGGCGCCAACCTCACGACCGTGTTTCCGAAGCAAGGGCACTACGCCCACGACGAGCGCATCCTCGCCTCGTCGCCACCGGCCGACATCGCCATCGAGCGCATTGGCGAGCTGCTGGCGTTCGACCGGAAAGCGTTACTCGCCGCGGCGGCGTCTCCTCACGGCTGAGGCCGGGTGGAGCCTCGGACTCCGATCTGGGCGTGTGACAACGAGCTCACGCCGGTAAATATCGAGAACGAATCGCAGGCGGCGGATTACCTGCCTTTGAAATCTGCGGGGCGCTTCTCCCGGAAGGCACGCGGGCCTTCCAGCGCGTCATCAGTGGTTGAGCAGATCGTCTGCATGTACTGGGCCATGCGCAGGGCCGTGTCGAGGTCGGTGTTCTGCGACTGGTAGCAGAGCTGCTTGATGTACTGCACTGCAACCGGGGCGCAGGCGGCGACTTCTCGCGCGAAAGCCAGCGTCTCCTGCATGAGGTCGGCGGTGGGGATCACGCGCGTGACATAACCCATCGAGAGGGCTTCGTCTGCGCCGAAGCGACGGCTGGTCCAGAGCAACTCCAGGGCCTTCGCCATGCCGACGATGCGTGGCAGGTAGAAGGCGCCCCCGTCACCGGCAACGATGCCCATGCGCGCGAACGCCGTCGTAAACACGGCGTCCTCGGCGGCGTAGCGGACGTCGGTCATGCTCGCGAGGTCCATACCGACGCCGGCCGTTGGGCCATTCACCGCGGCAATGTACGGCTTATCGAGCGCCTTGGCGGCGCGGGCGATGCTCTGGACCGGGCCGATGTTGTATCGGCGCATGGCGATGCTGTTGGCGTCGTCCTCGGATAACCCGCGGCCCTCGGCGAGGCTGCGGACGGAGAGGTCCTGGCCGGCGCAGAAGCCGCGCCCGGCGCCCGTAAGTACCACGACGCGCACGTCCGGGTCGGCCTGCGCTTGGCCCAGCGCCTGCGCAAGGCCCGCCGTGAGGCCGGGGCTCAGGGCGTTGAGCTTGTCGGGGCGGTTCATGGTCAGGACTGCGACGTGGTCGCTGACCTCGTAAAGCAGGTCTTCGTACTGTGAGTTGCTCAAGCTTCCTCCAATCGCTAGACGGTCTGCGCCTTGACGACGCCGGACCGTATCAGGGCTTCGATCTCCTCCGGCCGTGTCCCAGCCTGGGTGTTGGACCGGGGCGGGCGAGGAAACCTTAGCACCGGTCTCGGCTCGGTTCATGCGAATCGGTCAAGAAGGGGCGCCGCGTGGCTTCCAGGCCGTCAGTGCAGGCGCACGACCTCGACCCAGTTCGGGCCCTGGCCCATGGGGTAGCGGTGAAGGTCGGTGAGACGGCCCGTCTCCTGGTCGATGCCGTGCACCGTCAGGTGGTGCGAGCTCTGACCGACGGCGAAGAGGTAGCGTCCCGTCGGGTCGATGTTGAACCCGCGAGGTGTCTCCTCCGTCGCAAAGCTGTCGATGCGCTCCAGGCGCCCGGAGTCCAGGTCGACCCGGAACGCCGCGATGGTGCTGGTTGTCCGCTCGGAGGCGTACAGGTAGCGACCGTCCGGCGTGACGTGGATATCGGCGGCCTTCGGTCCCCCGTTTGTGCTCACGCCAACGTCGCCGAAGGGCGGGCCGTCGAATCCGTCTGGCAGGGCGGAGGTGGTCTGAAGCTCGCTCAGGGTGCCGGTCGCCGCGTCGTAGTCGTAGACGTAAAGCGAGGCGTTGAGCTCGTTCAGCAGGTAGACGCGGCGGTTGTTGGGATGAAACACGAAGTGTCGGGGCCCCGCGCCCTGCTCGACCCTGACCTGGGTCTGCGATTCGGGCACGAGCTTGCCGGTGACCGCATCGAACTGCCAGCGCAACACGACGTCGCCGCCGAGGCAGGGCACGAGGACGTGCTGGTTGGCCGCATCGATTTGGATGGAATGGGCGTTGGGTGGCGTGCGAATGATCTGATGCGGCGGCTGAATGAAGCCGTGCGGCCCGATCGGGCTGACGCTCACGAGGCTGCTCTGGTACGAGGCCGCGAGCAGCCACCTGCCGGTGCGGTCCGTGATGATGTAGGGCGTGCTGCCAACCAGCGAGCTGTGCCCCAGATACGTTAGCTCGCCACTGAGCTGGTCGATGGCGAATGACGAGACGAGGTGGGGCGCCTCTCGCTGCGCGCCATAGAGAAAGCGCCGGTCGGGGCTGGTCGCCAGGGGGTTCAGTGCGCCGTCCGTTGACAGGACGAAACGCTGAACGCCGGTGAGCCCGCCTGTCGCTGGGTCGAGGCTGAATGCCAGGATCTCCTTGCTGCCCGCGTTCGAAACATAGACGAACGTGCCTTCGGATGACATCGATACGCCTCGCCTTCTAGTGACTGCTCGTGCTTGGCCGGGTTGACGTGTCGACTATAGGCCCAACGCAGGTGGCGTGCTCAGCGACTGCCGCCTGAACGTGCAAACGGAAAGGCCCCTCCTTGTAAGAGGGGCCCTTCGCTGTGATGGGGAGTGCTAGGAGGAGGTGTCAGACTGTAGGAGCGAGTTCCTTCTCAGCTTCCTCGGCGCCGACGCCGGCGAATCTGACCATGGTGCTGGTGGTGAAGTCCATGTGGTGGCTGTACTCAGGCTCCATGTAGAGCGAGTAGATGCGCGCCTCCATCTCCACGCTGGCTGCCGTGCAGTCGAGCGGGATCAGGGTCTTGTAGAGCCGGTTGCTGAAGCCCAGGGCCGCGGCTTCGGCGCAGGTCGCGGCGGAGACGCCGGTGACCAGCACGGTCCATTCGCCTGAGATGATGCCTTCGCGCTCCAGGACGGCCTCGATGCCGTGCCAGGACCAGACGTCATTGCTCCACTTCGGGATCACGATGTCGCCCGGCAGGGGTGCGATTTCCTCGACGATCTCGGAGTCCCAGGTGCCCGGTAGCAGGTGCAGCGGTCGCCCGAACAGCGTGTGGTCCGGCGACTCGACCTGACGCAGCGACTGCACATACATGACCTTGGCGCCGGCCTCGCGTGCCTTGGCCAGCAGGGTCACGTTGCCCTGAATCACGTCGAAGGAGCGCTGGTTGCCCTTCTTGCAGAACATGTTCTCCATGTCCACCACGAGGATCGCCGTCTTGGCCGGGTCGAGGACGACCTCCTTCGGCGTCGGCGTCTCTACCGTGATCTGGACTTTCTCCGGGAGCGGTGTCCAAGCCATTGCATTCTCCTTGGTATCTATCGCTGGTCTGCTGCGGCGTCCGAGTCGCAGTCAGGGTGCCTGCCGTTATGCGCGGCGCCTAAGAGAGCACCCCGACGAGCTCGCGGGTCGTCATGCCGGCCGGCGAGAACTCGATCATCGTGCTCAGGGTGAAACCGTAGGTGTTGGTGTTGATGTACTTGAGGTAGGCTCGCGCCTCTTCCTCGACGGTCTCGGCGGCCTGGCAGTCCATCGGGATAAGCGTCAGGTAGTGGCGGCACTTGAACCCCACCGAGGCGGAGTAAGCCGAGACGAGGGCGGAGACGCCCGTGACAATGATCGTCGTGTCGGTGGGCCAGATGCCCTTGTCGAGCAAGAGCTGGTTGAGGCCGGTGCGGGCGAAGGGGTCGAAGGTGTACTTCGTGATCACAGGCTCGTCCGGCAGCGGCGCCAGCTCGTCGATGATCTCGGTCTCGGGCGAGCCTTCGAGCATGTAGGGCTCTCGGCCGAACTCGGTGAACTCGAGGCTGTGAGGTTCGCGGACGCTGCGGATGTGGATCACCGGCACGCCGGCCTCACGGGCCATCTTGAGCAGCCGGACGTTGCCTTCGATCGCGGCGTAGGCGCGGCTGTCGGGCCGGGCGTAGATGTACTTCTGCATGTCGACGATGACCAGGGCGGTCTTGTCGGACTTCAGGGTGAAGGGGTGCGGCTTTGGTGTGTTGAGTGTGAGCTGAACCTTCTCCGGAAGCAGTGCCCAAGCCATGTGCGGTTCTCCGTCTCGCTGCGCTCCCTGGCGAGCGCCTAGGAGTACACGGCTACCTTGAATCAGGCCTGTTTCCGGTCTGTGTCGTCATCGCAAGGAGGCAGTTAAGTTGATGTTGCGGGTTGCCCTGCGTCGCGCCTTGGCTTGGCGAAGGCTCGCTCGCGAGAGCCGGATCCCTTATCGCTGCCAGTTGATGATGTCGGCGAGGCTACCCGGTAGCGGTCGCCACGCCGTATTTGCGGCGACTACGATCGCGTCGGCTCAGGACTCCTCAGGCGCGTCGGCCGCGAACCAGCTAATGGTGTGCTTGTAGACGCCCGCCCATGCCTCAGGTTTGAGCGCAGCGAACTCTCCCAGGTCCAGGTCTTCCGGACATGCTTCTGCATCGTAGAGCGCCTCGACGAGAACTGGGGACGGTACGTGCCATTCCAGCGCCAGTGAGACGGCCTGCGTGTAGGCGCCGGCGGCGATCGAGTGCGACCAGCAACGGGATCTCTTCGAATGGCTCCCGATTGGCCTCGAGGCCTTCGCTGATTGCGGGAGCGAGCGCGCTTGCCAGCTCCACAGCTTCGTCGGGCAACATCGCGCCGGAGAGGACGGCCGCCTGCAGCCACGCTGCCTGCTCCGACGCGAAGCTCGAGTCCTGCACGCGGGCCCTGATGCGTTCTCCAACACCAGCGCGCAAGGCCGCGGCGGCGACGAGTGTGAGCGCCTCGGTGACCTCCCAGGGCATCGTGACCTCCAGCATTGACGTTGCGAGTCGTAACGCGTGCTCCGGGTCCTGAAGGGCGGCTGCAGCGACATCTACCTGGGAGTCCTGAGGGGGAGCATCGCGTATTGTCCGAGCTCTGGCGTTGGCGTGGGCTTCGAACTCGCCTGCGAACAGCATGTTCGTGGCCAGCTTCTGTTCGAAGAGCTGTCGCGCTGCGGCCTCAGACATGCGACCCGCCAGACTGAGCCCTAGCCCGGGCCACCGCATCGATTCTGGTTCCCCGAGCAGTTCGATTTCCAGCCGCCAGGCCCAAACTGGGTCGATGATCCCCAGAAAAGGTTCGGCGGTCTGAAGCACCGCAGCGCATTCGTCCGAGGGGATCAGATGACTCACCTGCTCAAGTGCTTCACTATTGCCCAGCGCCGCGAGCGTCACGAAGGCCAACCCGGGTGGCCCGATCGCCGGTTCGCCGGCGATGGCCGCCGCGGCCGCCACCAGCTGCGAGCTCCAGGCATCGAATGGCGCCGCGGATGCCCTGGCGAGCACCCGTCTTGCAGAGTCTTCCTTCATCCCCGAGCCCCCTGCCTACGGTGCATCTTCGAGGTCTTCCTCTTCGGCAAGCATCAGTTCGGTTCCACCGCGAGTGCTGTAATAGCCATGGATGTTGCCGGATGCGTCGGTGGCGTATGACGTCAGTACGTTTCGCGTGAACTGAATCGAGGCGTAGGTGACGTAGTCGGCGCCGCCCACCACCACGTAGCCACTCGGTGTTTCGGGTTCTGGAGATGCGCTGTTGGGGAAGACGTAGAAGACCGCGTTGTCCTGATACCCCCTCCTCTTTTGCTGGCCAAGCAGCGTGTAGAGGGGACGCGAAACGCCTCCCCGGAACCGCTTGCGCGCAATGGGGCGGGGCAGGTCTTGGAACACAGTTCCGGCGACTATATGAGCCTGCGGCCGAAACGGATGTAGTGGTCTGAACACCGCCATGTTCACCCACGTCCTGCAGTTCGGCTTGGGTTGTGAAATACATATGGTCTTCGGCGGCCTTCATGATCGTCGAGAGCCGGGCGTTGTAGACCCAACTCCGGGTCAGATCGTGCCCGTACCAGGTACCCCGCACAGTCGATGCACGATACTCCCACGTATCGTTGTCGACCCTGCGGATGGCCTCGGAGCCCTCGACGTAGTTGTACCAATCGATGCGGTTGTTGAGGTGCGTGGTGGCCCAGATCTGGAACATGTCCCAGAAGCGCCCATCGATGCCGGTGAGCGTGAGGTAGTCCAGGTCGCGACTATTTAGCAGCTGCTGAATGCGGGCAGGGTCCGTCGTCCACTCATTGTCGTGAGGCCACCAGCGGTCATCGACGCCTTCCATGTACGGGAAGATGCCCTTGGCTTGCCACCACATGATGTCGTTCAGGGTCGTCAGGACGTTCTCTGAGAAATCGCGCTCATTGCTTGCCTGGATCAGAGGGGCAACTTCATTGAAGACGGTGATTGCCAGCAACACGCCGCCGGCCAGCCGCGTACGTAGCGCCATCGGTTGGCCCGGCAACCGTGCGAGCGTCTGCCGCTGAGTGCGCCCGGATACGCCGCTCTCCCGCACGAGGCGCTGCGCCTGCGTGGGGTTGAACTCCACAGCGCTTGATTGCGGCTTCGGAGAAACGTCCCGTGCGACGCGCCTCCGGTACCCCGCATCCAGGTCTCCAGGTGGGGCCGACGCGCTGTAGTTCCGCAGATCGTTCATGCAACGCCGGCATCAGGATGTTCTCGATATTGTGGTAGGCGCGGATACGTGTGGCCGCCGCCTCGCGAGCGGTTGAGTTTTGCAGCGACGGTTGAGCGCGGGCAGCAGCGGTGCCCGGAACCGCCTCGACGGTCAGCCTGATGTACTCGCCCAACGCCGATTCGAGCGACTCGCGTGCCTGGCGGGCTTCGGCGCTACGGCGAAGCGTCGGTTTCCAGGAAATTCTCGAACCGCGTGAGGGTCTGTTCTGCCGTCCGCAGCCGCTCGAGACGGTTGTATTGTGTGGTCATCTCCTGGGCGCCGAGGTGGCTCTCGATCGTGCCGCCGCCTGAACGTGACACCTGGGCGTCGTTCGTGGCGGTGATCGTACCGACCTGCCCGCCTGCACCGGGACCCATCGCCACGTGGACATCGCTCCCGAGCTCCGTGAGCGCCTGGATCAGGCTGCGATTGAGGAACTGCTGGCCTCCATACCGCTCCTGCGACTGCGCGATGATCGTGGGTGGCCCTGACTGGAGGTAGGTCCGCGTCAACAGGTCAACGATGCCGGCGCGCTCCGCGGGGGTCTTCATCGAGCCCAGATGGTGCTGCAACCCAACGATGACTCTGACGCCGCTTCAGCATTTCGTTGTAAGCCTGCTCACCCATACCCTGTCTGAACTGCGCCAGGTCATCGCCTCGGAGGTCGCCCACATAAAGCCAGCGGAAGCCCGAAGGCTGGTGCGTGACGCAGGTCAGGAGTGAGGCGGTATCGGCTCGCGGTTGCTGCCTCCCCCTTGTGCGCTGGGCTTGCAGGGTCTGGAATCCGCCGTCAGGCCGTAGAGATCGAAGACGGCGTTCCCCTCTCGTAGGGTCTGATGGAAGATCGCGCCGCCGTTGGGCGTTGGGATAGCCGAGTAGGCCGCGTTGGTTCCATGTCCCAGAGCCCGCAAGCTCGGGTCCGTCTGCACCGTCCTGATCGCCCGAGCAAATGTGCTGCCAGGAGCGCTGGGATTGACGGCGAAGGCCTCCGGGTAGTGAAGATTCTCCGGCCGGATATTGAGTGTGCGAACGAGGTTCACAAAGCTCCGTACGTGGTCGGCGTGGATGTGGGTGCAAACGATGCCGCGGATGGATTCGACACCGAGCGCCTGTTGGATCGCGCTCAGCGCGCCCGGAAAGACCACCGCTTGTCTTCCACCCGCGTCCACCATGAAGCCGGTGCGCCCACCGATGCTGACCGCGATCAGTCCCTCCTTGGCCACCGTCGGCACCGTGAAGACCGGTTCGGTTGGCACATGCGCACCGGTTGGGGGTTGGAGAAAGACAGCGGCGCCCGTGGCGGGCAGGGCCACCAGTTGGCCGTTCAGGAAGAAAGCGAGAATGTCGTTGCGACCGGGCTCTTGCACCCATTCCAGCGGCACCTCATTGACGTTCACGCTCGGCGCCGGTGGTGCCGGCGGGTCCTGCTTCTGGATCGCCGAGGCCGTGCTTCCTGAAGGATGAAGGGAAGTCAGCAGCCCAGACGCGCTCCCGCCGGCAACTACCTGTTCGGCGACGACGTCCGCGTGGCGTTCCAGAGCGTCGCCGTGCTTGCTGACGCCGCCGGCAGGCTTGAGGCCGCTGCGTTGTTGCAGGACGTGCGTCAGCTCGTGCCCAAGGAGCTGGCGGCCGCTCGTGGTACCTGGCTGCCATCGATTCCGGCCAAAGTAGATGTCGCTGCCGTGGGTGAATGCCGTCGCATGAAGGGCGCCAACGCTCTCGGCCGAGGAGGCGTCCGTGTGCACTCTCACAGCCGACAGGTCATGACCGAGTCGAGGCTCGAAGAACGCCCGCTCCTGCGCCGGCAGCTGGGTAGAGCGCCCGTCCGAGAAGGCTGGAGCCTGGTTGGGGTGATCGTCGCGGTTGCCTTCGGGCGGGACGCCGGGCGAATCGACATCGAGCTTCCGCTGAATGCCGCCGTCCGCCTCCGCAAGCTCAGGGGCAATGGCCTGCAGGTAGAGGGGGACGCCGGGAGCGCTCGGCGCTTCCGGCTCCACGTGCGTCGACGTAGCCGGCGACATGTCGTCGTTATGCGCGTGGTGTTTGGCTACGGGAGCTGTCTTCATGTACTTATTTCATCGGTCGAGCGCCGGCAGATTCGTTCGGGGGTCACATGCCAGCCATACCGCGCATGAACCATTCCACGCCGGCCGGGTCGTCGCCCATCGCTCGTTGGAACATGTGCCAGTCGCTTTGGAACTTCTGCCAGGCCTGCTCTTTCCGCAGATCGTCAATGTGCTCGTCCAGTGCGCTGGCCCAGGCATCGAAGTAGAACGGCCTCAGTCCCATGCCGCCGCCCATCAAGTCGGTGGGACCGTGTACAGTCCGGCCTTTGACGTCGACGCCTGTGTGGCTGTACTCGTCTGCGCCTGGGCTCAAACGGGAATCGCTGAACCAGCCCCCCTCCAGTCCCACGCCTGGATGGTCGAGGCCGATAAAGTGGCCGAATTCGTGCACAGACGGGATCTGCGTGACGCCGGGGGCGGAGGCGGTTTTGACCGCGGCTGTGTTGTCCGCCTCATCCAACGATCCGTAGCTTGTGCTGCTGCTGGAGGTGCGAAACTCCCCCGTCGAATTGGACTCGACGTCCACCTCCCAGTCTTCCGATACCGACCATTCGCCGTCAGGGACGAGTTCGATGTCGACCAGCGGCTTGTAACCTTGCGCGATGTTCTCTGGAGGCAGAACGCCGGCAGCCGTTGCGGGCGGCGTGATCACGAAAGTGCTGTTGTTGAAGGTGTTTTCTATGGAACTGATGAAGTTGCTGCGAAATGTGTTCTTCCGGGCGGGGGTCCAACCGGTATCGTTCAAGAAGTCCGACCAGGTGTTTTTGAAGATCAATTGGACCAGCAGTTCGCGCTCGATTTCACGGGCTCTATCATCGAAATTCCAGCGCTCGCACTGGATAGTCCCAGGGTTTGTCTGCTGGGAGATGTGAGCCAGCTCGTGCGCCAGAAGATGTCTGCCTCCAGTGCTCTCGGGGTCAAATTGACCCGAATCGAAGCCGATGTGGTTTCCCTCGGTAAATGCGCGTGCGTTCAGCAATCGCGCAGTCTCCCTGGTGCCCGCATCGTCGTGGATGCGCACGTGACCCAGGTCACGGCCGAAGCGTGTCTCGAAGAACCGGCGCGTCGATGCCGGTAAGCGCCTCCCAGCGCCAGACATTGCCGACGTACTCCTCGCGTACGCGCCCTCAGGAGCAGTACTCCAGCGTTTCGTGGGAACCTTGGGGCGCGCCGATGTAGCGGCGTTGACGACGGAGACGGGAGCATCGTCTCTGCTCATGCCCATCACGCGGTCGGCGATGGCATCTGCTTCACGTTCCTGTGCGTCGCCTGCCTCTCTGGTCCGAGCGTTCAGCTGCATTGCGGCCGCGGGTGCGGCTCTCTCAATCAATGTGGCTGTGCCCCGAACAGACCGAAATAGAGCCTCATCACCCTTCGAGGAACTGGCACCCGTGTGCGAGGGCGCGGCACCCGGCAAGGACGCCTGAGCAGGCGCCGCAAAGTAGAGCGGTACGCCCACCGCGCTGCCCGTCCCATGTGAAGCAGGGTGGTCAGTCCGGCGATCCGGCATCGCATCGTGCGACTTGCGACGCTTTTCGACGAGCACGGATTGCATCAGTTCATCCCTTCTGGACGTTCACGCGACAACAACTCCACCGGCAGCTGGCGGCCGAGCTTGCGGTACTCGATGGCGACGCCTTCGAGTACGTCGGCGAAGGCGATGCGGCGCGGCGGCTCGGCGGCTAACACCGCGGCCGTGAGGACGGCGTTGCGGATGTGGCCGCCGCTCAGATCCGCCGTCGCCGCGAGCTGGTTCACCTGCTTCATCGACAGCTCGTGCACCTCGCCGAGGTGGGAGAGCCAGAGGGCGCGCCGCTCGTCCGGGCCCGGCATCGCGAAGTCGATGATCGCGTCGAGGCGGCGGGTAAAGGCCGAATCGAAACGGCCGCGGCTGTTGCTCGTGAGCACCGTGATGCCGTCGAAGGACTCGATGCGCTGCAGCAGGTAGTTCGTCTGGCTGTTGGCGAAGCGGTCGTTCGCCTCCTTCACGTCCGTGCGCTTGCCGAACAGCGAGTCGGCCTCGTCGAACAGGAGGATAACGTCCGCCTGCTCTGCCCTCGATAGCAGCTGGGCCAGGTTCTTCTCCGTCTCGCCGATGTACTTGCTGACGACGGAGGACACGTCGACCCGGTAGAGGGGAATGCCCAGCTTCGTCGCGAGCCAGCCGGCCGCGAGCGTCTTGCCGGAGCCCGATGGCCCTGTGAGCAGGACGCGCACGCCCGGGTGGTAGCGGGCCGAGATCGAGGCGCCCAGCCCCTCTGCCAGGCCGTCACGGGCGCGGCAGCGCAGGAGCAGGAGGTCGATTTCGGCGCGGGTATGCGGTGGCAGGACGAGGGCGGCGTCAGGCACGCTGCGCATCATCGGCTCCGCGAACGACTCGATGCTCAGGGCTTCGGCACTCCAGGCCGCGGCGACCACGTCAGCTTGGGCCGGTGCCTCTCTGCCTCGAAGTGCGCTCTCGTGGTGGGCCAGCCTGCCTAGGTCGGCGATGCGTCCCGCCCCGTGACGATGATGGCGCCCTAGCTCATCGGCGAGCGTCGCGTCTGTGGGCAGGGCCTTCAGCCAGAGGTCGCGTCGCTCGCTGACGGTAGGGACGGTGAGGACCCAGCTCAGCGGGGGGCCGGTGGCGGACTCGACGGCGCCATCGACGCCGCACACCGCGAGCATGGGGCCTTCGTAGTAAGGGATCGCCGACAGCGTCTCACGTTCGCCCGGCCCCAACTCGAAGCAGAACACGGGCAGGAGGTCCTGCATGAGGAGGAACGGCGCCAGGCCCGAGGTCTGCCGTGTCTGGAGGAAGAGCGGTTGGCGCCCGAGTGCACGGGCGACGCTCTCTGCGACCCAGCGACCTTCCAGCGGCGAGGGCGTACGGATGACCAGCGTGCGTCCCTGCGCTTCACCGATGGCGGTCGCGTGTTTCTGGGCCTGCGCGACTTACGGCAGGCGGCAGCGGCACCGTCGGCAATGAACCCGTTCCCACGACCGCGTCAGGCCAGACGCTGGACTGGCCCAGAAGCGCCATGAGGAGGGGCGGAAATACGGTGAGGGCTCGTTCAGGCAAGGGCGCTCGTTCGTCCTGGAACACTAACAGTCCGCCGCCCAGGGCGGGACCTCGGAGCAGTGCTTCGAAGGCGCTGGTGTCTGATGCTTCGAGGCCAACAAGCAGGGTCGAGAGCAGACCGAGGGTCGGCCGGGAGCCGCCGATCGGCGCTTGCAGGTAGGCCATGACGCGCCCCGCCATCGCGTCGACCTCGACTTCGACAGCGAGGGCGACCGCTAGCAACTCCGTCTTCGACAGCGACAGCCGGTCTGCGAGCGCTATCAAACGGAGATCCCGAGGTTGGGGCGATGCCAGATACGCGTCCAGCGCCGATAGCCACCCGGCGCGATCGGCCCCAATGCGGTTGAGCGCGGCGATCAGGTAGCGCGCCTCCGGGCTCTCGGCCACTTCGCCGCGGTCCTCGAGGCTCAACGCTGCGGTGGCGAGGGCGAAGGTGGCCAGTGAGGCCTCCCTCCTCGCCTGAACACCAGGCTGACGAAGGGCCGACTCGGTCACAGCGATTCCCCTTCCGCCAGGTACCAGAATGAGACCACTCTGCCGAACCACGGCAACCAGCCCGGATTAATGTCGAAGCCGGCGCGTCGTATGCGGATTTCGGCGTCCGACAGGTTGAAGTAGGCGTCGAGGTGGGTGCGCGTGACCAGGAGCCTGCCTCGTCGCCGCACCAGCTCCGCCAGCGAGAGGCCGGTCTGCTCGCGACAGTGGCGTTCGCAGACGTCGGCCCAGTGCGCCAGCGACGCTTCAAGCTCCTCGGCCAGCTTGAGGTCGACGTCACCTTCCAGCGCTGGCATCCAGGCCAGGGCCACGTCGTCCGGCGCCATGCCCGTATCCTCTCCGATGCGGCGCAGCAGGCGAAAGCAGAAGTCGAGCTGGATAAGGCCGGGGTGCGCGGTCAACCACGCTTCGAACCCGAGCTGGGTGAGCACGTTGAGGGCGTAGAACAGGCCGGCGTAATCACTGGCGACAAGCTCGGGCGGGCTCTCGTGCGAGCCGCCATCGTCCGGGTCGAGGGAGTGTTGGGAGGAATCAGGCGAGTCCGGTGGGGCTTCTGCGAATCGCGGCGTCGCCATCACGTACGCAGTATCGGCTGGAGACCCTGCGAAGGGCGGCTTTGCGCCTGCATCAGACGCTCTCGAGGCCTGCTGTCCAGCGCTTCCGTTGCTTTGCGCGACGCCTGGCCCTGCATGGCTCGGGTCCCCTCCCGGCGCCATCGGCATTTCGACGTGGCTGCCAGGTGTCGCCTTTTCAGATGAGCCGGCTCCCCCGGTCTTATGCCCGGCGCTTTGGATGGTCGTGAGCGTCTCCGTCAATCGGACGGCATCGGCCAGCGCTTCGGGGTTCGCGAGGCGGGCCGGTGAGCCGCCGGCGCCTGCAACCGCCGCCAACCACACGAGACGGTTGTCGTCGGCGGGCCACCGCCCGGCCTGGCGAAGCAGTGCGGCACGCAGCGGCGAGCGGGCGATGATGCTCATTGCTGCAACGACAGCCTTCGAGGGACTCGATGTCTCAGAGGTGCTACTCGAAGGCCGTTTGCCACCTGTAGTCGCCTGAAGAAGAAGGGCGCCGTCGTCGGGCCTCAGCGTATCGAGAACCGGCTCGAGGGCAACGTGGCGGGCAAGCAGGGCTACGAACGCCGGTACCGAGGCCGGTGCGCCTTCCAGCGTCGTCAGCGTCATCAGGAGGGTCCGCAGGCTGAGCGCAGGTGCGGCGGGCAGGGGCCAGACCGGTGCCACGTGGGGCCAGAACCAGGCCGTCAGCGGCCGATGGCGCAGGATAGCGGTCGCGAGGCTGAACACGGGTTCGACGCTGTCGTTGAAGTAAACGGCGGCGCTGTGTCACGGGCGCCCGGGCTATCGGCGTGCACCGGAGCCAGCGCCTCCACCACGCTTCGCTGTAGCTTCAGCGACAGGCTTGCGGAGCTCGTGTCCGTAACGAAACGCCCGACGTCCAGCGTCTTCACGAGCACGATGCGCCGGGAGTGCGTCTCCGGCAGGCTGAGCATGTTGAAGGCGTCCTGAAGGAGCAGCGCACCTCGCGGCACGAGCTCGCTACGGTCGGCACTGAGACGCAGTCGTCTCACGCTGTTTCGCCTCACCGGCAGGCCGGCGGTCACCGGAAGTTGGCTCCCATCGCCGCGAAGCCGTAGGTGCCGACCATCGGTTCGTCCGTGAAGTGGACGCTGGCGCCCTGCGCTAGCTGGACGGTCGGTGCATGGGTCTGCAGCACCTCGCCCGACACCTGGTCGCCGCTGATGTCCCGTACGACAGCGACCGCGGCGACGTTTGCCTCCGTGTAGACGAGAGCGCTCATGCCGATGCGTACCTTGCTCACGTACTCCGGCAAGACGGTGATGTCGAAGCGAACGCCGGGGCTCACGGCGACGGGCTTCGGCAGGCGGCCGGTGATGATCTGGTTGATCGGTGCGTGGCTGGCGAGAAGGATGCAGACGCGCACGAGGTCGTCCATCAGCGCGACGGCGGCGGCCCTGTTGGTGTCGACGCGGCTGTAGAGCCAATCGACCAGGGCCTGGGCTTCCCGGCGCTCGGCGAGGTCGATCTCGCCCCAACGGGGAAGGCTCGTCAGCTCCCGCAGGCTGACCGGCGTATCGTATTGGCTGAGGCGGGTCGCCCACTCCAGTCGCAGCGCCGCGGGCACGTCTGTCATGGCGCGGTAGAAGCACGTCGCCACCTGGCCGATGTCGTACAGCTCCTTCGTCGCCCGCCGCGCCGTGCCGATGTTGGAGCTGTCAATGAGGTCGCCGAGGCTCAGGGCTTCTTTGGCCTGGTCGTTGGTGTTGACCCAGCTCGCCGCTGTGACCCGGGAGAGGTCAATCGTGCTGCGGGCCAGCTTGAACGGCTGCATGGCTTCGGCCTGGGCGGTGAAGACCTTAGTCAGCGCGAGGGCCTGAACCCCGGCAGTCGGCTTCGGGGCGACTGCTATCGATGTTGCCAGGATGGCCTGGGCGCGGCTCTTGGCCGTGGCGAGGCTCAGCTTCAGGTCGTCCGGCCGCTTCAGGCCGGTTAGCGCCAGGCTTGCATATTTGAACCAGGCGACCGGTGCCTGCTTGAGCAGGTCGAGCATGGTCGAGAGGTCGGTGGGCGGCGTGAGGTCTTCGTTGATGCAGGCGGGTACAGGCGCGGCGGCTTCGCCCGGGATGATCGCCTTCGAGGGCATGTCAACGCGCAGCGAGACGGTGCGCGGCCGGCGGTAGGCCAGGAAGGTGACGTGCTCTGCCAGGACGCGCTTCCGTCGCGCGTTGATCGTCTCGACACGCCTCTGTTCCTCTTCGAGCAGTGCTTGCGCCACAGAGACGTCGTGCCGGACCTCTGCGAGGTCGTCTTCGAGCACGTCGAGGCGGCGGTCGGCCTGCGCGGCGAGGTCCTTCAGCGTCACGAGCGTGGTGCGACACAGCGCCAGTGCCCGCTTGTACTCCTCCACGCGACCCTCGACGACCCTGAGAGTGGAAATCGAGTTCTCCAGCGCTCTCACGCCGGCGGAGAAGAACGACGCCTCGCTGCTGTCGTCCGGGTCCGGGTCGTGGTGCTTGTCGCCGGAGAGCAGCTCGCCGGCCAGGTTGCCACGAATGACATCGCCCAGAGCGACGCGGACATCGTTGCCCTGGGTGTCCTTGAAGCCAGGCACCGCCAGATCGTCGATGGCGATATCGAGGCCGGTGACGCCGCTTACGACCTCGAACTTCGTGCTGACGGCGTGGCTCTTGGCGGCCGGCGCCGCGGGCGTGGCGAGGCGCTCGGCGATCGTCACGCTTCGGAAGTCGTAGGTCTCGCCCGTGATCGCGGCCTGACCGGCGATCACGTCTTTGCTCACCTCAGGCCTGAACAGGGGTTGAGCCTGGCCCCGCACGTCGACTTCTGAGACCGGCACCCGCGTCGCTGCCTCGATGGGCGTCCGCGTGACGTCCTCCCTGGGCTGCTCGACGACGTCTCGAAGAGGGCTGGCGGCGCGCGTGAAGGCGCTGCTGCTGAGGCGGGTCACGGCCAGGTCGCGAATCGATCCGGTGCCTGTGGTGCCGGTCGGTGCGGTGGGCGCGGCCGGCGGCGCTGCGGGTGTGCTGGGTGTGGGAGCGGGCGTGGCGCTCCGGGCCTCGGCCGCTTCGAAGAAGCGGGCGAGGTCCTCTCTCGTGGCAGACGCGCTGACGCCCTGAGCGATCGAGGCCAGCGCGGGCGAGGTCGCGAGGCGCGTGGCCTCTTCGCTGCCGAGCACGAGCTGACGGACGCGGTAGATGTCCGTCTGCACGTTGAGGAAGCCGAGGTCCAGCGTGTCATCCGACCTTTTGATCTTGGCTTCGAGGTATGCGATGAAGCCCTCGACGCCAAGCTCCGGAAGCTTCGAAAGGTCGTCTCGTTGGGAGCGTTCGAACAGACCGGTGATGGCCGTGCGGTAGGCCGCGTTCGTCGACAAAGCGGTCAGGGTATCGCGCTGCGGCTCCGTCATGCGGCCTCGGAAGCTGATCTGACCCTGCTCGTGGCTGATCGCGATCGTGGCGGGCAGCGTGAGGTTCTGGGGCAACGACGCTAGAGGCTGGGCAGCGAGATGCCGGACGGGAGAATCGGCCAGGCGCCTCTGCAGCTGCTCAAAGGCGTCGACAGTCGGTCCAGCCTCGGAAGGCGACGTGCCGAAGGCTGCTTCCGGTTCGGCCAGCCGTCGGTCGTCCGTGTCGATCTGGGTGTCGCCGGCTTCCTCCTTCGGGTCGATCTGGCCGGGGTCCGGATCGGGCCAAGCGCGGTCTTCGGCCCGGATCGCCCGCTCGATGGCGCTGGCCTTCGTGCGCACGTCCTCACGCCGAACCCGCCATTTGCCTCGCAGCTGGACGAAGCGGTCGATGGCGGTCCGGAACTCCGGCCCGACGCTCTCCGATTGCAGGAGCCGTGGCTCGTAGAACGCCTGGGGCACCGGCACGATCAGCTCCAGGTCGTCCCGTGTGAGCGTGTCGAACGGCTCGAGGCCGGCGCTGGCTTCCAGGGCGACGTCGAGCTGCTCCAGCGGCGCGGGCAATGCCGTGACGCGGTAAGAGTCAGGCAGGAACCCGCTTGTGCGCTGCATCAGGTCGATGGCGTCTTTCGGCAGCAGCCCGGCCGGCGGCAGGAACCGGAAGGCACCCGCGATGGCATCGATTGAGGCCCCCGCGAGCGAGGGGTCGGCCAGGTGCTCGCCGAGTTGCTCCATGCGGGCCTGCGCCAGGAAGGCCGTCACCGTATCCAGTCCCGCGGATGGCGTGTGGAGCACGCGGCTTGCCCCCGGCGCGCACAACGGAGGCTCGGTCCACGAACATCGGTCGCCGGCGTCGTCCATCGCAATCAGCGCCAGGGGCACGCCAAGCTCATTCCAGGGCAGGACCTCACCAGGGGGAAGGGAACGCTCTCGGTCGAAGATGGCGTAGGCGAGGAGGTTGCGCCACTGGGGGCTACGGGCAGGCAACGGCAGCCACTCGACGGGCCAGGCGTAGAACACGAGACGGCAGGCATCCACACGCAGCTCGTCCTCGTAGGCGCGCGCCGACTCGTCGTCGTCGCAGACCTCCAGCGTCTCGCCGAGCTGAATGAACGTCGTTGGCTGGGCGACGAGGATGCCCGCCTCGAAGGCGCGCGTGGACGGCGTGTCGCCGAGCGCCTGGCGCACTTCGCCCAGCGTCATTTGTGAGAAGCGACGTGCCGAAAGGCCTGCGGTCTCCTCGGCGTCCGCCGGGACCTCGGCGCCACCTTCGAGGGGCTGGAGGATGCGCGCGGGCGCGTATACAGGCAGCGCATCGAGCGTGTAGCTCACGGGTGCCGGCAACGCGACGTCCTCGCCCGAAACGGCGATACCGTAACCGGGCTCCAGGTGCAGCCGTACCCGGCGCGCCGGCGTCCAGCACCAGCTCGAGCCCTTCCACAACGCCGGGAGACACACGCTGGCCTCGCAGCGCCAGGTGACCTTCGCGCAGGGCCTGCTCCTGGGTCAGGGCAGGCTCCGTCAGCGATCGACCTGTGAACAGATTGAGGCGCCGAAGCCAGCCGCCTCGGGTCTGAGGCGCCAGCGACGGCTCGATGCCGATGAGGCGCTCGCCCTGCAAGAGCGTATCGGGAGGCTGGATCCTCATCGCGGCAACTCCCTGGAGGCCTCGTCGATGAGGGCGGCGACGCGCTCCGGGTTTTCCCTGGCCGCATCTTGCAGCTTGGCGGCGAAGACCTTGGCGTTCTCTTCGCTCATGCTGCGCGCCAGCGTGTCCAGCTCCGGCACACGCTTCGATTGGGCAATCGTGCGCGCGATGCCGGTAGCCTTGAGCTCCGGCTGGGCTTCCTCGAGGCGGGCGATGCCGAGGCCTGTGCCGGCGGCGGTGAAGCGCTCGATGATCGGCTGGATGCGGCCAATCGTGAGGCGGGCGTCGTCGTCCTCGTGCTCCGCTTCGAGCTCGACGAGGGCGCCTTCCAGCACGACGCGCGAGTCGAGCGCTCCGATTGTCGACAGCGTGCCGACGACATCGGCCCGCGCCGCGGAAGTTGTGGCGTTCCGTAGGGTGTTGAATCGCGTGACCAGCTCTGCATCTCGAAGCCGGTCGGTGAGGGCATCCTCCACGACGGCGTCGTCACCGACGATCGGCACGCTGACACCGGTAATCTCGGCGCGGTAGGCGAGGTTGCGGCGTCGTGTGTACCAGAGGAACTCCACGCTGCCCAACGCCTCTCGCCAGGCGGCGTCGGAAACGGTTTCGGGCACCCCAGCTTGAGGAGCCACGCGAGGCAGCGTGAGCCGCCGCAGTGACTCGATGGGCAAGCGCTTGGCCACGAGCCCGGGCGTGGCTGTGGTGACCGATCGTGTCTGGCCCTCCAGGCGGGTCATCAGCGTACGCAGGCGGGGTCGCGGCACGGGCACCAGCAGCAGCACGGACGTCGACTCCTGCTCCGCGCCGCCCAACGACAGGTCGATGGGCGGAAGCAGCAACGACTCTTCCAGCAGCAACGGCACCTCGTCCTCCGGCACCACCGAAAGCTCAACGTCGATCTCGGGCGGGAAGAAGATCTGGGTGAAGTCGCTCGTGTTCACGGCGGCGGCAGGCAGGCGGCCGGCGGCAGGAAGCGTCGCGAAGTGCTCCGCGGCTTCGAAACGCCGTCCCCGACCCCCGGCGTCGCGCTCGGCCAGGACGTCGCGCAGGTGATCGTCGTAGTGGCGGACATGGGCCTCTCGCAGTGCCCGCGGCGCGAAGCCGAGGCCGAGAATGTCCTCCCGCTCGGAGCCGGCGTCGCGGCGCACCATGTAGGCGTCTATCCAGCGCGGGATGCCGCGCTCCAGGGCGACCATGGCTAACGGCAGGGCGTTCTGGGGCAGGGCGTGCGATATGCCGTCCAGGAAGATCTCACGCGCGGCCTGGGCACGTAGCCGGGCGGGTTCCAGCGCGGGCACCCGAGGTTGGTACGGCACGAGGCTCACGACAGTGGCCTCGACGATGTCGCCGTCCTCGGTGGAGCGAGGGCCATCGATGCTGGTCGGGTAAGAGGCGATGGGGTTGGAGGTGAACTCGACCGGCCGCAACGCGATCACGAACAGGCCGGTGAGGTTGCGAGCAGGCGCGTTGGGCAGCCGCCGCAACCCGAAGGCCGCGTCGAGCTGCTGGCTGCGGGCAAGATCGTCGACCTGTAGCTCCAGGCGCTCCGAGAGCATCACGAGCTCCCCGGCCGGCGTGTAGCCGTACCCCGCATCGATCACGACGGTGGACCCCGCGCCGATACCGGCATCCAGCCCTTCGACGACGCCAAAGCCCTGCGAGCGGCCGAGGTCGGAGAGGCGCGTGAGGAAGTAGTTCTGCTCCCGCGTGAGGTCTCGGGCCGTAAGGAAACGGCCGTCGAAGTAGTGCGGGCGGTGGCGCCGGTCGTCGGCGATGAGCACGCCGGTCTGCACCAGGCGTTGCACCTCTGCGGGGACGATGTTGCCCAGAGGCTCTCGTGCTGCACCCTTGAGTTTGTCTAGCATGGCGCGTGCCTCCCTGGGCTCTCGGCGTTAGACACCGAGCCCTGCAATGCTGGCCAATACGCCTTCCGAATAGACAAAGGCGCGGCTGAGGTTATCGACGGTGACGGGTTGGCCGGTGCGCTGGGGTCGCTGGCCCGCGGGCGCTTCGGTGGCGGGCAGCACGAGACGGGCCAGGAAGAGCGACGCCGGGTCCCTGTCGAACACGTCCTCCTGCAGCGCCGCGAGCGGTTCTGTGCGCCACGCAGCCAGGATCGCGGCCTTGGCGGCGTCCGTGCGCGCCGCTGCGTCGGGCAAGGCCGCGAGGTCCGGCCACTGTGGCCCCGGTAGCCCGGGATCCGGTTCTGTACGCGGTACCAGCTCCAGCCGGTACGAATCGCGCAGGCGAGACGGCACGACGGCGTCGAGCGCGTCGAAAGGGCCGGTCGCGAACGCGGGTGTGAGGCCGGAGTCGCAGGTCTCGAACGTGAGGAAGACATCGATCACGACGCCCTCGACTGGCGGGCCTTTGCGAGCCTGGACGAGCTCATCGATTTCCTCGTCTTGGTCACGTCCCTCATACCAGCGATTGAGGCGGATGCAGTACTCCTTCGGCACCTCAATCAGGCGCCCGAGTCGGTCGAGGGCGATGCCGGGCTGGACCGTTATCATCTCCTCGGCATCGTCTGTCGCGGCGGACCAACCCACCTCCAACCCGGCGATCGTGCCGTAGCCGTGCAGGTACGAAAGCGCCCGAGCGAGACGGGAGCGGTGATACGTCTGCTCCGCGAGGAAGTCTGCTGTGTCCAGCATCAGGCCGGTCGCGTAGTTCACGCGCTCGACGGCGCCGGGCTGGAGCCGCAGCGGGTCCTGAATCTGCTCTGCCGTCACGGCGTCACCCCTTCCTCACTACGCCTGCACCACGACCGTGATCACGTCCGGAACACTACTGCGTCCCTGCTGGTTCACCACCACGAGCTGGAACCGGTAGACGCCCGGTCGCAGGCCCGGGTCGACGCGTACGGCCGGCTCTCGAGTTTCCACTGGTTCTCCGGGTTTGAAGACAGCCATCGCCGGTCAGTCCAGCAACGTCCAGATGTAGCGGACGATCCTGCCGCCGCCGGCATCCGTGGACTTGACGCCGCTCAGGTCGATGGCCTTGCCGAAGGAGATCCGGCCCGGCCCCTCCAGCACGGCGGTGGGCGCCTGGTCATCGATGACGATGACGGTTATCTCGTCGGGCTGGGACTGGTTGCCGGCGTCGTCGACCACCACTAGGCGGAACCGGTGTCTGCCGGCGCCGAGCGGACGGTCCGGTGGCTGCTCGACAACGATCGCGGACTCGGCGGTCTCGATCGGTTCGTTGGGCTTGAATTCAGGCATGGCGTTCTCCTCTGCGGTGGTTACGAGTCGAGTAGGGTCCAGATGTAGAGCGCGAGGTCGCCGCCCGAGCCGGGGCTCGATTGGCTGCCGTCGAGTACGAAGGGCTGGCCGAGGGGCACGAGCTGGTCCGGCCCGGCCTCCGCGATCGGCGGGATCGCCTGGCCCGCCGGGCTGATGGGCGTAGCGCCTTCGATGCGTGGGTCGAGGCTGGCGGGGCGCAGGACGAAGTCGCGAATGCCGAGCTGGCTCTCGCCGACGCGTACGGGCGCCGGTGCCGGCTCCTCCGTCAGGAAGGTGTCGACGCCGACCAGGGACGCCACGCCCACGAGCAGCGGCAGGCTGGTGCGTACGACGCGGCAAAGCACGTGCGCCGGCGTCTCAAGCTGCACGATGCGCTCGATCAGGCCGGTGTCCAGCGCCTGCGAAGCCTGATGCACCAGGATCGTCACCTGGAAAGCGAGGCTTTCGAGGAAGGCTTCGATCGCCTGCTCCTCGGTCGCGTCGCGGGTGACGTCGACGTCGTACAGGGCGAGAAACTCCTTGCGTGTCTCGTCGCCCAGGATCAGCGTGTCACCGACGATCGAGTTGCCGCTGCGTACCAGGCCTGCGAGCAAGGGGTCCTCCTCGTCGGCAAGGTCGGCGCCGAGGATGGTCGCGAAGGTGCGTCGCAGGCGGTAGTCCTCCACCACGACGATCTCGCCGCGAGAGCAGGCGCCCCGCGTCGCCAGGTCTAGGGCGAGACGGAGGCCATCCAGGGTGCCGCGCGTGCGGAACAGTTCCGGCGTACGCTGCAGGAGCAGTCGCCACTGCTCGCGGGGATAGGCCGGGTCGAACGTGACGCCGATCCAGCTCCCAAGCCACTCGATCGCTTCTGACGGCACCGAAGCGGGGTCGGTCAGGAGGTGGGCGTTGGCGATGCGGTCTTCCAGGGGCGTAAGCACGCCCTCGAAGTTGGCCACGAAGCGGTCGAGGAAGTCGTGCTGAGTTGTGCGCGCCGTCAACGCGTCGGCGTCGGGTCCCGCCATGACCTCTTTGTAGATCTCGGGCAGATAGTTCTCGACATAAGAGAAGCGCGGGCCGTAGACCCGCAGCGCCGCCACCTCCGGCGTGGTCCGGCCGTCACCGATGAGTTCAATGCGCACCTGGAGGTAACGGCCCCGGATCTCGGAAACGGCGTGACCGGTGCGCTGTACCAGGGCGGTAAACAGGCCAGCTTTGTCTCGCTCCGGTGACCGGTAGAGCAGGCCCTCATGGAAGGGCACCTCGGACGGGTAGGAGGCCCAGGCGCCGCGGGGCGTGTTCGGCTGCAGAGAACGGGCCGTGGTCTCGCCGAAGTGGTGCTCGTGCCAGACGACGCCGGGATCGTTGGGGTCTTCCAGCGGCAGGTCAGACGCCGCAACGTGGACTTTGACGCCGCAATGGTCCGGGATCACGGCTTCCAGGTAGATACGGTGCCAGATTGTCTGAGTGCTTCCGCTGTCGAAGAACAGCGCCTCGCTGTTGTGCGCCTCGCCGGACACGGCATAGCGAGGCCGGGACAGGGCGTGCAGGGCGCGATGGCGCTTGTCGCCGGCTGCTGGGTAGTGCGGTGGCAGGTCGAGGCCGTGCATGAACGGTTCGCCGGCGTGGCTTACGAGCGGGTAGTACTCTCCCGCCTGCTCGACGCCGATGACCTCCGATTCGTCGTCGCCGCGATCTCGGTACGTCGTAAGCGGCCGCGGCAGATGGCAGCTCCGGCGTCATCACGGCCAATCGAGTCTCGGAGAGCCAGGCGAGGCTGTAAGGAAACCGGACGCCGAGCAGCTCCAGGCGTCTCGGCGCCTGGCCTGGCGGAAGCATCGTCACGTGCGCGATGCCCTGGGCGTCCCAACTCATCACGGCCAGCGTGCCGCCAGGTGAGCCGGCGATCGCGACCGCGCTTTCGCCGGCGGGCCAGGCCGGGATGTCGACAGGCGTGAATCGCGGCGGGTCCGGGTTCGGCTGCGTGGGCGCGAAGCGCTCCTCATCGTCGAGATCGACGCCGCGGGGTTGTAGCGGCCTTCCGTGCAAACGCCAGATGTTGCCGGCGTCACGGTCGAGCACCCAGATGCCGCCGCGCGGGTCGGTCGCCAGTCGCCAGGCATCGAGGCCGTCCTGCGCGACCTCGGCATCGGGCCAGCGGCCGCGACGGTCTTGCATGACCACCCGCCCGCCCACGGCGACGTAGAGCACGCCATCGAAGCCGCAAACCAGGTCCGTGGGCGCTTGGCCAGCCGGGGGGATGTAGATGGCAGCATCTCCGGCAGCAGCGCCACTCGCCAGGATGGCGTTTCGATCCGGGTCCCAGTACGCCCAGGAGCCGTAGGCATCGCGAGTCTGGGGCACGCGCTCGAGGTTAACTTCGGCCTCAGCGCGCAGGTCGACGGGAGGCAGCGTGCGCACGCCGAGGCGGTCAGAGCGGCTGGCGAGACGCAGGACCTGGCACTCGTCGTCGTAGGCCAGCGACGGCGAGTCGCCCAGGGCCCAGTGGTGCCGATCGGCGAGCATCCAGAAGCGCGATCCGTTCGCGTCCATCAGTTGCACTCCTCAGGCACGACCGGTATCGCCACGGCGTTGTCGACGGCGAAGGGGTTCGGCGCCCGGTCGAGGTTCTGGGGCGGGTCCTCGTCAGCAGTGACGACGACGCTGAGCAGTTCCGGCAGTTGCCACGCCTCCAGTGGCAGCTCCACGGCGCTGGTGCCGGCGCGTGGCAGCAGGCGCCAGCCCGACTCCCCTGCCTGGAAGAGGTTGACGCCGATCACCCCGCTCACACCCGGCACCTGCGCGATCACGACCTCCAGCTCCCGCTCTCGGACGGCGCCGCCGAGCGGCCAGCCCTGGCGATCGAGGCCGCCGGGCTGCAGGGGCCAGAGGAAGGTGCGCAGGGCCTCGCGTACGTTGCTCAGTACCTCCTCGCGCGCGAAGCCGCTTCGCACCGTCACGGACGCGCCGATGCCGACGGGTACGTACTCGCAGCCGATGACGTACAGCTCCGTCGCCAGCGGCCGGCGCGTGTCGAGGTGGGCGTGCACCGATTCGAGCATGGGCCGGTCGGCGCGCGGGTTCGGCGCCGCGTGGCCCGACTTGTACGGCAGCACCATGACCGAGACGACGCCGGGCACGTTGAACCGCCGCTGCTGTGGCTTGAACCGCGACATCATCTCGACGCGGCCCAGCCGGACGGCGGGCGTCTCGATCGCCAGTTGGCGATAGTCGTCCTCGTTCACGGCGCGGTCGCGGTGGCGGAAGTAGGCCGGGATGCGGCGCTCGGCGCTATCGAGGGTCTCGGCCGCCTCGCCGCCCTGCGTGGGCAGAGGCTGGGCGACCTTGAGCTTCGGTAGCTGCTGCCCGGTCAGGTCAAGGCCTTCGACCTTCTTCAGAGAGTCGGGCGGCAGGTTGCCGGCGCTGCCACCGCCGGCGCGCATGTGCCCAACGCGGACGCGGCGTCCCTGCTCCGGGATGCGCCCCCTGACGCCGTCGCCGAAATGCACCGTGCCCGCTTCGCTATCGAGGACGAAGACAGCGTCGCCACGGCCTGCCAGTGCAAGCTCGCTAATGCCGTACCAGCGCTGGTAGCCGCGGCCCGGCTCTTCGACCTCCAGCACCAGGCTTTCGTCATCGACTGACTGGCCCGGCAGCGGGAATGTCTGGTCGGCGCTGCCGTCGCTCTGGCCGATGACGCGGCTGCGTGTTGTGGTGCGCTGATCGATCTCGATGGCGTTGACGCCGATCCAGGTCAGGTTGATCTGTTCGGCGCCGCCCGTGGGTCGCAGGCGCAGCCACGCCACCAGACGCTCATCTGTCTCGGGCGCATCGATGCGCGGCGGCGAGTCGCCGACGCCTGCGTGCAGGGCCTGACTCACGTCGTTAGGCGGCGCCCCGATGAAGCCGCGGGCCGGCAGCAGCAGCCGCACGATGCCGGCGTGGGTGAGGCCGCCGGTCGTGTCGCCGGTCTCCTCCAGCGTCAGGTAATCGAGCTCGCCGCGCTGGTTGAGGTAGGTCATCTCCCAGACGTGCGGGATCTTGGCGCGTGGCCCGATCTCCTCGAACAGGGCCGGTACCTGGAGGGCGGGCACGATGCCGACGTTGAGGAGCTGGCGGTCGCCCCCCGGCATCGCTGCCGAGGGTGTCCCGAACAGCCTCGCGGCTATCTGGGCTATCGGCCAGCAACGCCAGCCACAACGAGGTGTCGATCGTGCGCTCCGAAAGCTCGAAGCCCCCCGGCTCCGGCTTGCCCCCGGCGAAGCAGGCTGTGGTCACGTATGGCACTGCCTGCTGAGTCGGTCGCCGGCCGCGCCGCGACGCTGCTTGAGTCGTGCGTGGCCCGTCCGCGAGCCGGTGGGAAGCTCCTGGCATCGATGCCGTAGAGCTCGGTGAGCGATGCCACCACCTGCTGCATGCTGGCTTCTTCGTCCGGTGTGAGGCGTCGCTTGTAGTAGGCATCGGCGGTGATCGGCAGGACCGTGATCGGGCTGATGCTCTCGAAGGGGGCGGGGCCGGACAGAGCGGCGCCGGGCCGCACGAAGACGGCATCGGTCGCGTCTTCTGGTCCCAGCCCAGGGTGACGATGCCGCGGGCGGGCATCGCCGGCCGTAGCGACATGCCGAGAAGCCGCAGAAACGCGAGGCGCTGCCGCTCCGGGATCAGGTTGGCGCGGTAGAGCAGCGTGTCTGTGAGCCACGCGAATAGCTCGATGAGGGTGCGGCCGGGGTCGCCGACGCGGGGGTTGGTCCATTCGGCCGTGTGCGCCGGTATGCGGGCCAGCGTCTCCTGGACGAGGTCCTCAAAGCTGCGGTCATCGAGCGCGGGCGGACTGATCGGCATTGGGTCAGGCCTCCAGCGCCAGGGTCACGCCCAGCTGGGCGGGTGCGCCGCTACGGCTCAAACGGTAGGCGACCTCAATGCGGATCGAGCCAGGCTGCTCCGGCATGTCTAGCACGTCGACCCTATCGAGGATGATCCGGGGCTCCCACTGCGTAAGGGCGCCGGTCACGACCTCCTGGATACGCCGTCGCGTGGTGAGCGTGTTCGGCTGGTGCAAGAACTGCTGCAAGCCCGCCCCGAAGCCCGGACGCATGAGCTGCTCCCGCGGCCGCGTGCTCAGGATCACCTGGATCGACTGCCGGACGCTCTCGTCCAGAGCGGGATAGTGCATCTGTCCCTCTGCGTCCGGCAGGGGCAGCAACGGCCAGCCGATTGCGTCGCGATTCTGGATCATTCGGAATCGCTCCTCGGGATCGGGATGCAGACCTTGATGAACATCATCCACCGGAAAATGATGTCGAAGAGCTGCAGGAAGATGTTCAGCACGATGAAGGCGCAGAGCGTGATGATCGGGATGCTGAAGCTGCAGAGCCAGTCCATGCCGGAGCCTTGCCCACCCGCAGAGCCTTCACCCGAGGCAAGCGCCTTTGGCGTGTTGCGGGTGAGGATGGTTTGGAGGTTCTCCGGGACGGAGAAGACCACGTTGGGCTTGAGCTGCTTGAGCGCCTTGCGGTCCGTCAGGTCCGGTAGCGTGATCTGCACCGGCGCGGCATCGCCCGACTCGTACCACTGCGCGATCGTGAAGGGCTCGGAGTAAGGGCTCCAGACCAGCTCCGGCGGGCAGTCCTCCTCTCGCTGCACACGGATAAACGCACGGATGGCGTAGCGCCTCGCCGGGTCGTCGAACCGCCCCTCGCGGGGCTTGACCAGCTCCCGCTGCGCCGCCAGCGAGCTCGCCACGGCGTCGAGAATCGCGGACTCCTGGGCGGCGGTGATGTTGGGCCACTCCTGCGGCATGAGCACGCGCCCGCCCGAATCGGGGTCGTTCTCGATCAGGGCTGCCGTTGCATCGCGCAGGAAGTCGCCGGCGCCGTCCGTGACGCGGCCGCGGGCGTCGAAGCGCAGCGTGATCTGATTGAGCTGCTTGAACAGGGCGCGGGAGTGCGGCCCGTCGCCGAAGGCGTCAAGCTCGATGGCGACCTGGCGCAAGAACAGCATGAACTCGCTGCGGGCGGTCTTCTCTGCGCCGTCCGAGAGCTGGTCGATGCGGTCGACCTGATCGAAGGTCAGGAAGGAGCCAGGCTGCGGTACGGGACGGAGGAAGTTGCCGTGTCGCAAATAGCCGAGAAGGTGCGCTTGCAGGGCCTGGCGGGTCGCGGGGCTGGAGTACGCGGCCGCCTGGCCCGGTTCGGGCACCTCGCTGATCTCAGTGCTGGTGACGGGCACGAGGCCGTAGAGCACCGTGCGATGCAGCTGCTTGCAGACCTCGGGCGGCGCCGGGAACAGGGGCGAAACGCTCTCGGCCAGCGGCTCGCTGACGTCGTGCAGCATCGCGAGGCGACGGTTAATCTCAGGATGGCCACCATTCAGTGCAGGCGGACGCAGCTCTGGGTCCGGGTCGGCGTCTTCTTCAGCGGCGGTCAGCGGTATCCAGCCTCGAAGCGACGGCCCGGCGCTGCACCACGCTTCGTAGCACAGGTTCCCCTTCGCGTCCCGTGACTGCCTGCGCAGTACGACGCCCTGGCCCGTGATCTGCGAGGCGGCGATCGGCGGCAGGCCGAAGGTGTCGCAGAAGCCCTCGACCACCGTGACGTTGAAGGTGCGCTGTACGGGCTGCTGCAGCTTGAGGATGCGGTCCTCGTCGCGACGGTCGGCGAGGGTGGAGCCGAGCCTTTGCAGCTCGTCGTCAGCCGCGAGCTCCTTCAGTACGCCTGGGATGAAGGCGCTGTCCGTACGCTGGAGGATGCTGGGACCCTCGCCATGTACGGGGAAGAGGCCACGTAGGGCGATCGGGTGGCTCACCATATGTTTCCTGCTCCTGGTGTGTAGGTCGACGCAATCACGGTGGTGGCCTGGAGGACATCGCAGCTGACGACGCCGTTGAACCGCGACATCGCCGCGTTGACCGTGACCTGGCCCGCGGTAGCTTCGACCGTGCTGGCTTCGACGGTGACCTTGGCCGGTGTGCTGAGTTTGATGCCGGTGCTATCGATCTTCACGGTGGCGCCCGCCGCCTTGACCTCGACGCTGCCGCCAGCGCCCTGCTTGAGCACGCAGCTGACGCCGCCGGGTGTGGTCATCTCGATCGTCGCGTCCCCCTGCTGGCTCTCGACGATGGCAACGCGCGTGCCCCTGCGACCCACGAAGGTCCAGAGGTCCACGTCGTCGCCGGGCAGGGTCTCAGGTGGTGTGGCGCTGCCGTTCCACAGGCTGCCGACGACGACGGGCATGCGCGGGTCGCCGTTGATGAAGGAGACGAGGACCTCCTCGCCCTTGCCGGGCAGCGTGAATGCCCCGTAGCCATCACCGGCGAAGGGGACGGCCACGCGCGCCCAGAGCGGGCCATCCTGGTCAGCGACACCGTTGAAGCTGAGAAGCCTGACCTGCACACGGCCAAGGTTCGCCGGGTCCTGCACCGAAACGACCTCGGCGAGGTAGGTGGAGCGAAAGGCGCCTGCTTCCGGAGCTTCGAATCGCTGCATCGTTTCCATGGCCTAGCCCTTCCAGTAGGCGCAGGTCGCCTCGAATTGCGTGCGATAACCGGCGTGCAGGTCGTAGAGGTGAGTCGCCCGCGTCACGTAGTAGGTGTTGTCGAAGCGGCGGCCCATGCCCGTGATCGCCACATGGGTGCCGACGCGGATCAGGGGGTTGCCCTCCGCAGTGCCCTCGAGGCAGACGAAGCGCCGGGCTCGCGCATCGAACGCCGCGGCTGCCAGGGCGCCGGCGTCCGTGTTGTTTTCGGCGACCGCGTGACTGATGTGGTGAGGCCGGGCGTGCAACTCCGACCCGAGGACCGCCGCACCCGTCCGGCCACTGCCCGGTCCCAGGTGCGCCCCGGACGAGTTTCCCGAGATCACGCTGCCCTGGAGCGGGTCCCAGCCCGTGACGGTAACCTGGGTTACCTGGTCTGCGAGGTCGGCGATGACACGTGCTTCCTGAAGCTGGCTGTGAAGGGCCAGAGCCACTTCGGCACGGCGGATGTCGCCCAACGACGAGGCCTGCAGCTCGCCGCCGACGGCCTGGAAGTCGGCCTCGTAGCGGGCCGCCAGCCGCCGGGCGAAGGCGAGATCGCTCTCGTTGAGCTGTACCTGGATGCCGACGTTCTCGTCGAGGCCGTTGACGTTCGCCGTGAGCCCGACTGTCCCTGCGAGGTCGGTCAGGATGTGGTTCAGCGTGATGTCCTCATAGACCTTCGTGCGCCGGGTCATGCGCGCCGCCTGGAAAGCATCCTCGGCGAGCACGGTGAGCTCCGGCGGTCCGTCTGCGGGAAAGATCGCCTCCAGGGCAGTGATCGTTCCGCTGAAGATCTCCTGGCGATTGCTGCCGGCGCCAACCTTTATCGGCACGCCGAGCTTGAGGATGCGCCCGTCCTCGAAAGCGAAGTCGGCGCCGCCGTTTGGGCCGCTGGCGAAGTTGCTCAGGCGCAGTTCGAGCGAGGACATGCCGCCCTCCGCCTCCGTCATCTCCATCGAGAGCAGCAGCTCGCTGACCAGCGGGTAGCTGTCCGTGTTGACGGTGATCGTCGGGCGAGCGTTGTACACGCCGAGCTGGCTGAGCGGTCGTTCGTTCATAAGCGTCAGTCCGCCATGAGGCGCGCGCGGCGCCGTTCGATGCGCCGCAGGCTGCGCGCGATCTTCTGCACGGGTTCTTCGGGCTGCCGGGACGCCTCTTCTCCTTGGTACTGGCGGTCCGGCGCGGTATCCCGCTCTTCTACGCTGCCGACGACCTCGTCAAAGATGATGGGCATCACGTCCTCCTAGTCGAATCGAATGCCCGCGGTGAGGCGAGCCCTGGCGCCGACGTCGGCTCGGGCGGTGGCAGAGCCCTCGATGCGGGCTTTGCCGCCGACGCCGAAGCTGGCATCGCGGTCTGTCGCGAGTTGTCTGGACGGAGCGGCATCGAGGAAGCTGCTCACGCTGAGGCCGGTCGATGTGCGCACGCCGGGCGCGCGCAGGCCCGCGAAGGCGCCCGCGCTCGCAGACACACCCGCGGAAGCGCTGCCGCCGAAGCTCGCCCCGCCTCCGAACGAGGCGCCTGCACCGGCACTAAGCGATGCGCCTGCGCCGAACGAAGCACCTGCCCCGCCACCCAGGGATGCTCCGGCCCCCGCGCCGAATGAAGCGCCCCCGGAAATGCCCGCGGAGGCACCGGCCTCGAGGCCTGCGCTCAGGCCCCCACCGGCGCTTGCTCCGATGCCCCCACCCGCAGCGGCCGTTGCGAACGCCGCCGGCGGCTGCAGCGCCATCGACTCGTCCACGGTGATCGGACCGCTGGGAAAGCGGATGTTCTCGACCCCGTTTGCCGCAGCGAGGTCGCGGGTGCTGTCCGGGTCGCCGCCCTGCGTGGCGATGGACGTGAGGTTGTCGCCGGACGCATTGGTCTGGAAGCTGCGGGGCTCGTCCGAGCCGCCCGCGTTCGGTGCAAAAACGTCGTCCTGCTGGTTGAGGCCGATGGCGACAGTCGACCGCAGCGGCACGCCGTCGGGCGAAAAGAAATCGATGGTCTCGCGGTAGTTGTCGACCATGCCCTGGAAGCTGTAGCTGCCCCACTCGAAGGCAACGATCGCCGGGACCTTGTGCCGGTTACCCACCACCGGCTCCATGAGCCGCGCGAGCTTGCCGGTGGTCTCCCGTACGTCCTGCCCCGTATCGGTCGAGTCGAAGACCAGCGTCATCGAGAGGCTGGCGCTGCTCTTGCTCACGTACTGCTTGGCGTGGTTGCCACTGCCCGCGCTCATCGTGTTCGTCACGGTGTAGACCAGCGATTCCGGGTTGAAGTGCACCGGGATCGTCGTCTCCGGCGGCGTCTTCAGGACGAACTGGGCTCTCTCGAAGTGGGCGGACTCAATCATGATGACCTCTCGGCCAGTGTCAGGCCCTCGTGGGCCAGATGCAGCTCTTCGATACCGACCTCGTTGTTGGTGGCGCTGAGGTCGGCGGCCTTGAACTTGATCGGGAGGGCATGGTCCAGACGCCACGTCAGTAACGGCGTGGCGTTCACGTCCGAGAGATCCTGCCTGTCCTCGCCGAACATCTGGATCTCGGCGGCCATGCGATAGGCGTAGGCGTGTTGGTTCGTCACCAGCTCGAACCAGCGCCAGAGATCGCGGGAGGTGGTCATGCCACGGCGCAGGATCACCGTGCTGAAGGTCACGCGCCCGGAGCGCTGGTTGGCGCCGTAGTTGCGACCCCCTTCGGCGATCACCTTGGGCTCCATCGTCGCTTCGAGGCCGCTGCACTCGGAGAAGGCGCCGGCGCACAGGGGCACCGGCGAACCCAGCTCTGCGCTGCCGAGCTGCGCTTGCCAGAATTCGACCCGGAACCGGAAGACGTGCAGGGGGTAGGCGTCCATGGTCATGCCGCCACACCTCCGCCGACCAACGAGACCCGGCCGCCCTCTTCCATCGACAGGACCACCGTGATGCGCTCGATCGACAGCGCCGCGCTGAACTCGATGACGCAGACGAGGCGCCCGTTATCGAGGTCGTTCTGCGTCATCGTGCTGCGGTCGCAGCGCACCTGGAACGCCTCCTGAGTGGTGGCGCCGGTGAGGACGCCGGCTTGCAGGAAGGCCAGCATCAGGTTCGTCATGCTGCGCTCGACACGGGCCCAGAGCGCCTCGCCGTTGGCCTCGAACACCGCGTCCTCGCCGATCAGCCTGGCGGCGCGGATGATCGTGGCCACGAGGCGGTTGGTCGCGGCGTGGCGGTAGGCCTCTTGCAGGCTCGTAGTAACGTCGGAGATCAGCGAGACGCCATCCGGGACGATCGCGAAGGTGGAGACGCGTTGCACGAAGCTGTGGGTCGCTCCCTGGCCGCGTGCCGTGTCTGTGGTCTCCCGTAGCATCTGGTCGCGGCGCAGAATCGGGTACACGCCGGTCACGCCCTGCGGCGCCGTACCCGCGATGCTGTAGTAGGCGCCGTCCATCAGCGCCCCCCGCGCCAGCATGCCGGCGAGCACACCATCTGGCGTTTCGAGGCTGCGCGGCAGAGCACGGGCGCCGGGCGTTTGCAGCCACGGGTAAGCGAGCTGCAGGAAGGCGGTCGAGACGCCGTAGAAGGAAGCCAGCGTCGAGCCGAGGGGCCCTCGGCCTTCGTCTGCCAGATGCGCCAGCAGGTCCGCTTCGATCCGGGAGCCCTCGAAGGGTACGGGGATGGCGGCAACGAGCTGCACCTCGCGACGCCAATTGCTCAGCATCCCGGTGACCAGGTGCAGCGCTCTCGCCCACCGCTGATAGCCGGCTTCACTGCAACGAGGCACGTCGAAGTGGTTGTGGAGCGTGTCGGCGGGCGGCGATTCCTCGTCCGAGCACTCGACGAACTGCTCATCTGGTGGTGGAAACACCGGCACCTCGATGGGCAGGGGTGGCTCCGCGACGAGCTCGGGGAGATCGGGCAGGATGCAGGAATGCAACGTCCGCCAGGCCGAGGACGTGTGCGGCCCCGGACCAGGTGCGGCGCTCCACGGCAGAGACGGCGCGTTCGTAGTTGGGGAACCCTGGTATGAGCTTCCGCAGCATCGCCTCTCGGGTCGGGGCGTCTTGTTGCAGCGGTGCGCTATCGCCTGCTCGCACGACGTAGCACTTGCGCCCGCCCTGGGCGAAAAAGGAGCGCACGGCCGCACCGAGATAGGTCGATACCTGCGGACGGTCGTTTGCGGGCTCGCGGGACTCCCATCGGAAGAGGGCGTCGAAGACCTCCCAGCTATCGATGGGGACGGGCACGTCCAGCAGGTCGTCGACGCTGGCGCCGGCGGTGGCCTCGCTGCCAACGTGATGCTCGATCCAGGCTCGAACCTCAGCGGGCACACGAGCGTCGGGGCGCCGCGACACGAAGCCCACGAAACAGGCGATGTCCATGCGATAGGGATTGCTGGCGACGACGCTCGCCTCTTGCTCGAACTTCAGCCCGTACATCGCTTGCTCAGTCCTTAGACCGCTGACTCGAACTCGAGCGCTTCGGCGGAGAGGACGAGCTCCTCCATGGCAACGTCGCCGCCGCCCTTGGCCGCGAGCGTCGGCCCCGTCCACTTCGAGGGCGCGACGCCGCGAAGCTTCCAGATCTGCACGGGCGTGCCGGCCTCATCGAGCAGCGTGATCACGACCTCGCGCTTCGCCGAGTAGCCGTTGAGCCGCGTGTCGTTCACCCAGTCCCAGAGGTCCTGGGAGTTGACGATGCCGCGCTTGCAGGTGACGTCGCCGACGGTGTGGAGGCCGGGGACCTTACGGATGTGGTTCTCCCGGTCGTTGCCGTTGCGGTAGTCGGCCATCTGGATCTCGGTAGTCAGGCCGGACACGTCGGAGAAGCCGCCCAGGGGCGACGTGGCATCGCGGCCGTTGAGGTTGACCAGATAGTTGAAGGCGCCGTATGGAGCAGTGCGTTCGGACACGTGAGTCCTCCTTGTTCAGTGGGCTGGCCTACATGCGCGAATCGGCCGTCTTCTGGCCGATGCGGAAGATGACGAACTCGGCCGGTTTGAGGACGGCGATGCCGACCTCGCAGATCAGCCTGCCGTTATCGAGGTCGTTCTGGGTCATGGTGCTGCGGTCGCAACGCACGAAGAACGCTTCCTTCTGGCTGCTGCCGAGGAGGGCGCCGTTGACCCACTCGTTGTAGAGGAAGGCGGAGACGGTATCGCGGATGTTGGCCCAGAGCCGCTCTCCGTTGGGTTCGAACACGGCCCACTGCGTGCCCTGGTCGATCGAGCGCTCGATGTAGTTGAAGTAGCGCGTGACGTTGACGTACTTCCACTCCGGGTCGGAGCTGATCGTGCGGGCGCCCCAGACGCGGTAGCCTCGGCCGGGCAAGAAGCGCAGGCAGTTGATGCCGCGAGGGTTGAGGTCGCCCTGTTGCGCGAAGTTGATCTCGGTCTCGAAACGCAGGGCGCCGCGCACGACCTCGTTCGCGGGGGCCTTGTGCACGCCGCGAGTGATGTCGTTGCGGGCGTAGACGCCGCAGACGAAGCCGGACGGCGGCAGGGCAATCTCGCGGGGTTCGTTCTCCCGCCCCGGGCGGGCGAGCGGGTTGGAGACGATGACCCACGGGTGGTACAACGCCGCTTCCTTGGAGTCGATGCGGCTGCGCACGGTCTTGACGTCGTCTTTGCCGTCGATGAACGAGTCGAGCACGGCGATGCGGTAGGCGCCGACGCGCTCGGCGTGGCCGATGAGCTGGCCCTGGATCGCCTGGGCGTCTCCGTACGCGGAAGAGCCGGGCGCCGCCACGATCGAGATGTCTTCGAGCTGTTCGAACTGCGCGAGGGCGGCTTCGTAGGCGGCTTCATTGGGCTCGGCCCCGTCGCTGCCGCCGTTCAGGGTGAACACGCGCCCCGGCCCCGTGTTGAACAAAGCGGCGTGCAGGTCGAGACCGGAGACGTCGTCGCCGATCTCGATGGCGAACAGGTTCTCCAGCGCCTCTGCGCGCCGGCCGGGCGGGTCCTTGAGCACAAAGCCGACCCAGCGCGGGTGCGTACGCTCGAAGCCCATGTCCTCGTAGATCAGGGTGTTGCCGTCGGCGTCGCTCGCCTGGATCGTCAGGGTGAGGAAATCCGCGCCGTTCTCGGGCGCCGCGTTGGGGTCCTGGCCCGCGATCGGTAGCGGCGGTTCACCCTCGGCGTGGACCCAGACGTTGCCGGTCTTGAGGTAGAGCTTGACGTCGCCGCCGTCCTCACCGGTCGCCGTTTCGGGACCGAAGCCCAGCTCGACGTGCATCGATCCAGCCACGTTGGGGTCCACTCGCAGCGTCTTGTCGTGCCCACTGGCTGCGGTGGCGAGCACCAGACGGCCTTCGGGGCTGAGTGATGCGCGCGCAGGGACGTTGGCCGCTGCCAACAGCGCGTTTATCTCGTCCGGCGTGACCCGGCTCAAGTCGCCGACGTTGTTGTTAGCAGCGTCGTCGGCGCCGCTTCTGGCCGCCGCGGCGTTGAACCGCAGCTGCGCGTTCTGGGGTACTGCAACCGAGGATCGTGTGCCACGGCGGTCGCTGCCGATGATGAGCCGGTTGGCATCGCCGCCGTCGCCGGCGTCGGACAAACGGAAGTAGCCGCCCCGGATTCGGCGGTTGAGCGCCAGGACGAACTGCTCGCGGGCCATGGTCTGGTCCGGCAGCTGAATGCGCTGCACGCTGCCGTCGATCGTCACGTCGATCGTCGTGACGTTGGCGTCGGGATCGACGTTGTCGGGCAGGGCTTCCGAGGCGGTGACCTCGGCCGGGGCGCCACGGAAGGTAATGCCAGGCGTGGATTCGTTGCCGTTGTCGCCGATGACGAGACCCAGCACACCGCCGTCCGAGACCGAGAACGGCGCCATACCACCGGTTAGGCGGGCAGGCTGGGCGGCACCGGCGGCACCCACGCGCAGGAGAGTACCCGGCAGGGCGCGCTCCATGGTGCGATAGGTCGCGGCGGCCGCGGTTTCCCTCACCTCGATACGCCCATCGCCGACGGCGCCGGCGAAGCGCGCCAGGAAGCGCACGCGGTCGACGTCGGCGGCGCCGGGGTTCACGTCCAGTGATGACCGGCCCTGGTTGGCCTCGCTTGCCAGATAGGCGCGGGAGACGTAGAGGCGGGCGCCCCCCTCGTTGAAGTAGGCGCGGACGCCGTGGGCCAGATAGTTGCGACCGAAGCTTAGGTCGTCCAGGCTCCCGTAGATACGCTCGAAGTCGCCGACACTGGTGATTAGCTCGGGCGTGGTGCCCAGTGGGCCCTTGCGCGTCGGCCCGACGAAGCCCGTCGTGCTCGTGCTGACACCCTCGATCGACTTGGCGCGAAAGGACGTTTCTTCGACGTAGACACCGGGTGCTAGATACTCGGGCACTGCTGTTACCTCCTTGGGCCTGGCGCGACGCGCCGGTGCCCTACTCGTCCTCTAATTGAATGCGCACGCGGGCAACAAAGGTCTTGCCGGCGACCAGGCTCAGCGCCTGCGCAGCGCTCGGCAGACCATCCGGTTGAATCGCCTTGGCCTCGATTGCGTTCGGGTCCGGTGGCGATGGCGCCTCCAGGTCATAGAAGACCCGGAGCGTGGCTTCGACCTCGTGGGTCACGACAGAGCCGTCGTCGTCGCCCTGGACGATGACGGATGGCAGGCTCGGTAGCAGGACTACCGCCTCGCCGCGTTTGTCCGAGAGACCTCGCCCCAGGAGGGAGCCGTCGCTGTCGCGAGAGACGCGCAGGAGCGCACCGGCGAGAGGCTCATCGTTGTCGGCACCAGAGACGTGCACTCTAAGAGCGGCCACGCCTTGAGGCACTGTCGCCGCTGGTGAGCGGAACAGGGCGACTTCGTGGGGCCGAAACAGAGACGTCGCCTGATTCGAGTGGGCCGGCTCCGGGTCGCGTGGCAACTGGAGCCTGAAGCGCCGCGGCAGGAACCGGTGTAGCCGGTCCTCCACCTGCATATCGAGGCTGACGGCGCCCAGAGCAGGCTGCTCCGGGGGCTTCTCGAAGGCCCGCGTATGGCTTTCGAGGCCGGGTGCCTGCCAGATCACCGAGAAGCCACGGCCGTTGGGTCGCAGGAGCACCCCGGCGCCGGCCGTGATCGCGAGACCGTTGCTCACCGGCTGCTCGCTGACGGCGTCGACGAAGCGCAAGGCCCCCAGCACGCGGGTATCGACGGTTTCGACGATCATGTTCTCACCCCGTCGAATTCTTCGTAGCGGTAGCGGGTGGCGACGACCGGGAGCCCGTCCGGCACGCGCTCGGCGTCGACTCGCACGACACGCACTACGTAACCCGTGCTGAGACGGTAGGAGGGCCCGAACGAGTCCCAGATCGAGGTCATCGTGTCGGTTGGCAGCTCCTCCGGGAGGATGTGCAGCATGTCACTGGCGTCCCACGCGGCTTCGGACGAGAGGTCCGGCGCCCGTAGGAAGGGATGCTGATGCAGCTCGAGCATGGCCCACGTCAGGATCGTGTGCTCCGTGAGCGCGTTCTCTGCCCAGGCCGACATCAGGTAGTGCAGGTCAAGCGAGAGAGGCACGGAGGCATCGTCCGTTCGGCCGATGTTGGGGCTGCTGCGGAAGTGCTCGTTAAGCGTGACAGCGTAAAGGATGAGCGTAACCGCGGGCGCGATGCTCTCGACGTCCGGGCTTTCCAGTTCGCCAGTAGACATAACTTGGAACGAGCACGGGTGCTCGGCTCGCAGCGTCTCCGGGTAGGCGTTGCGCAGGTAGGTCGCGATGGACGACCCGGCGGAGTGGACGGCGAACACGTTCGCCATCGCTAGGCGCCGGTCTCGAGGCTGAGCGAGTGCATGGGCGAGACGGTACGACCGCCGCGTCAGCAGGGGAGTCTTCGCACCGTCTCCGGCTAGACCGAATTTGCGTCTTTCTGGCGTCTCCCGCCGTTGAGCATTACGAAAGCCTAACGGGCGCGTCTCGCCCGCGTCGAAGCGTGGAGAAGGCTGGAGCTAGGAGGCCCGGTCCAGTTGGGTAGCTTGCACGTCGGTCCCGTCGGCGAGCAGGCCGTGCCGCGGCCGGGTGGTGCGTTCGAGCTGAGTGATCTCGTGTTCGACAGCGGCGTGGAGACTGCTGAGGGCGGACTTGATCTGATGCAGGTGATCCAGCGTCTGGTACAGCGACGACGTCAGATCCGGTGTGCTTACTATGTAGTCGAGGCGGTCCGCGCGGATCTGCTCCAGCAACTCCATCGTGCCGGCGGAAGGCTGGACGCCGAGCTCCTCGTGCAAGATGACGGCGCAGCGGTGGTACTGGTTCAAGGCCGCCGTGCGGTCGCCGGCGAGGTAGAAGAGCCGGATCAGGCGTCGATGCGTCGTCTCGCGGGCGCGTTCGCGTCGCAGCACGCGGGCGCCGTAGCCGATGCCCTCGTCGTACTCGCGGGCCGCCTCGCAGCGGTCCATGAGCTTGTCCAGGAGCTGCATGTACATGCCCTCGAGGCGCTCGCGCTCCAGCGTGCACCAGTCGGGGTACCAGCCCTGGAGCAGTGGCCCAGAGTAGAGGTCGACCGCCTGCTTGACGGCCTCTGCCTGGTCATGATCCAGCGCGGTCGCGGGCACGTCTTTCACGCGCTCGAACGTCGCCTCGAAGGCCTCGATGTCGATCCAGAGCGTGACGTCGGGATCGACGCGGATCCAGTTGGGCTGAACCCGGATGAGCTTGGGGCCGCCCTCGGCGGCCGCATCGAGCGCTTTCTGGATCTGCCAGATCGCCTGACGCAGGTACTTCCTCGATTGCGCCGTGGTCGCCTCGGGCCAGAATCGCGCCGCCAGGTCTTCACGGTAGTGGGTCTGGCGCCTGTTGAGCAGCAGGTAGCAGAGCACGTCCTGCGCCTTGCCACGCTCCAGCTCAGTCAGCTCAGAGTCGTTGCAGCGGGCGTTGAACCTACCGAAAAGGGCGAAGGTGTAGGCGTACATTTCTTCTCACTCCACGACGTTCCGGGTGGGAGAGCCTGGGACCAGAGCGGGAGATGCGAGTGACCCGGTGTTCGCTCGTGGCCTGCGAGAAAGCGTCAGAGATGCCTGCGCTACGGAGCGGTGCCACCCCCCACCTTCTGGCAACCTGTAGCGCACGCAGAGATTCGCCTGTCCGGCATGAATCGTCAAGCAAGCGACTGCCATTTGTAGCAGTTCTGTAACGTGAGGAAATTCAGTGGTTCGTTTGCACGCTGAAACACAGGAATTGTTTATCTGGAAAAGAGCAGGGACTTGAAATGCTCGGAGACGGAATAAACTGCGGCTACGGGATTGCGAGTCTGCGCTGGCGATTCGGAGGGCAAGGACGACAGAACCGGACGTCGAGCCAGATCGATGGACACCTTGAGGAAGTTAGTCGGCTAGTTGAGAGCTAGAGCTTCACAAGGAGAACCGGCGATGAATGAACCGCCCTCATTTTCAGCAGCCACCGAGAAGAGACTCTGGCCAGAATTAAGACCGGCAGCACGTGAGATTCTGGAACTAGCGCTTGCGATTGCCCGTAGCCGGAAGGACGACACCGTAACTGAGCTCGATGTCGTCCTGGCTGCACTCTTCCGCCCCAGCCACACGAGGCTCGATCCTACGGAGCTTCAAACGGGAGCAACCTACGCCCTGTTTCGCGCCATCCCTCCGCCTGCTGAGGAACGCGTACAGAAGATGATGCTCACGGCAAACGCCGACCCGGAGTATGTCATGGGTAGCAGTCGCTCGGAGCTGCCGGATGACGCCCTCATGGAGGCTGCCCCTGGCATCGTCGAGCAAGCGCAACTCATCGCCTCCCGAGTTGAATTCCCGAGCAAGTCTCCATCGCTTCCAGCAATCTGGTCGCACCATCTTGTCGCTGCGGCTTTGACCCGCCGGCCGTTGCCCCCTGGGGCGCTTGAGGTGCTGGAGGTAAGCGAGGCAGACCTTGGAAATGCGCTCCTGGACGGGATCAAGCAGCGTTGGAGCGAAAAGGAGGACTTCCGCGAGTGGCAGGACATTCTTGGAGCTGAACCCGTTTCTGTCGAGGATGGAGATGTCCCTGAGGGCGAGGCCTTCCCCCAGTACAACCACGACGATTCGCGCGCGGAAAACCTGCTTGCAAAGGACCAGCTCGACATCACGCCGCATGTCAAGGCGTTCTCTCTGCTCATGGCGTCGAAGGATTTGCGGCCGCCGCTGGCCGTGGGGCTTTTCGGCGACTGGGGATCCGGCAAGACCTTCTTTATGCGAGCCCTCCGTCAGGAGATCGACCGGCTGACCCGGGCGGCTCGTGAGTCTGAGCTGCCTCAGAACCAGCTACCCGTGTATCGCAACGTCGTGCAGGTCGAGTTCAACGCCTGGCACTACGTCGACTCGGAGCTCTGGGCCAGCCTGACCGACTACATCTTCTCCAACCTGCGTATCGACGAGAAGGAGCGCGAGGAGGACGTCGAGGAGCGGCGCCGCCTCTACGTGGCTCAGCTCAAGCAGAAGGGCGCCGCGTTGCGTCAGGTGGAGACGGAGCGCCGTCACGTGGAAGACGACATCGCCGTGGCGCAGCAGGAGCTACAGCGCGTACGGCAGGAGCAGCAACGCCAGGTGGGGCTGCTCGACGTAATCCGGTCCGGCGTAAGGCTTGACGAAAAATCGAAAGAGCCGGTTGAAGCACTCGCCACACAGATGGGGTTGCCCAAGGTCGGCGATAGCGTCGCTCAGGTCAGCTCAGCGCTGAGCGAGGCGCGCTCGGTAGCAGCCGAAGGTAATGCAACCTGGAATACGCTCGGCGGTCGTTTCGGCTACGTCTGGTTTGCCGTCGCCATCGCTTCGATGCTGATTGGCCCCGCTGCGTTGGTGCTTTCGGGGTTGTTCGATCTCTCCGTCGTGTACCAGATTGCCGTCAGCGCTGCCGGGTTTCTCGCCGGTGGCGCGGCCTTCGTCCGGACGGGGACGGCCGCGGCGAAATCGACACTGGCACGCATAGAAGCGATAGATATCGATTTGCAGAAAGAGATTGAGCGCCACCCGCAGGTGTTAGCGCAGCAGGGCGAGGTCAACAACCTGAGTGCCCGACAACAAGACCTGCTCAAACGTGAGGGCGACTTGCGGCAGGATCTCATCGATCTTGAGAAGGCGCTGCAAGAGCTCAGTCCGGCTCGCCTGCTGGCGGACTTCATTCTTAGTCGCAACGACACCGACGATTACCGCAAGCACCTCGGCCTCGCATCGCTGATCCGCCACGACTTCGAGGAGCTGACACGTCATATCGAGGCATATAACAAGTCGCTCGAAGATGGTGAAGCGGTACCGGGCGCCGGGAAGCCCAGCGATACCGCGGACGGTGGTGGCGCGGAGCAAAGCAGCGTTGCCGACGCAGCAGGTTCCCTGAGCGATATGACGATGGCGCAGCAGGAGTCTGAACGCCACCTCAACCGCATCATCCTGTACATAGACGACTTGGACCGCTGCCCGCCGAACATCGTAGTCAAAGTCTTGCAGGCGGTTCACCTCTTACTGGCATTCCCCCTGTTCATCGTCGTGGTCGGCGTGGACTCCCGTTGGTTGTCCAGATCGCTGGAGAACTACTACGAGGGGCTTCTCGGACGTGGCGATGAGCGAGAGCATGACGAAAACGGCTCGGCGACACCGGACGACTACCTGGAGAAGATCTTCCAGATCCCGTTCTGGCTGCGGGAGATGGCGCCAGACGCCCAGAAGCAACTCCTGACGAGCCTGACTACGCCCCCACCGGCGCGAGCTGAAACGGGGAACCGGTCCGGCGATCAGGACGAGGCGACAACGCAGGTCGTGCGTCCGCCCGCCGACCTACCGAACGGAAACGCCAACGCTACAGACGTTCGGGAGAGCATCGAGCAGGGCTCCGCCAATAATGACGGTCACGACGCGCCTCCCGACCACGAACAAGCACGTTACGAGCTGCGGACGATGCAGATCTCGGTCTCGGAGGATGCGCTCGAGTTCATGCAGGAGCTGCGGCCGCTTCTGGGCAAGTCGCCGAGGTCGCTGACGCGGTTCGTGAACGTCTACCGTCTGATCAAAGCCGTGGAACGCTACCGCGGTACGAGCGACGCGATCGCCAGAGGTATCGACCCGGATCAGATGACGATGTTCCTGCTGGCAATCGTTACGGGCATGCCGGACATAAGCCGGGACGTCTTCGGTGAGCTGACTCGACCGGATGGCCAGGACGTCACGTTCAGTAGGCTCGTGGCGAAGGCAAGGGAAGGCTCGGATGGGCGCCTGGCTATCGTGGACGGACAGGAGGACACATTCGCTCGGGAACGCGCGGAGCAATGGGAAGAGCTCTCGCGCTGGCTTCGGGCCCATCAGTCGTGGAGCCGATCGCACGTGGGCAGGTGGCGCGACCTCGCGAACCAGGTCTCGCGCTATTCGTACCGGCTTGACCAGCGCTGAGCTTCGGCTTGAGGCCACTGCGACAAGCGACGATTCAGCCGTCGTCGTTGCTGAGGAGGCATCAGGGTTCCTATACTCGCTGAAACGCTTGCGAGTGAGCCTGGATAGGATGCCCGCGTGGACTTGGTACTGCTGATTGGTCTCATCGCCGCCTGGATCGGGCTTGCTCTGGCGTTCCTCCTCATCCTCCAGCTCATCCAGCAGAACGGCCGCATCCTCGCCCGCCTCGAAGAGATGGAGCTTATCTCCGGGAACTGGCCCGGCGAGGAGCAGATGACGATCCCGCCCTACGAGGGCTCGCTGCCGGTCGGTGTGCCGGCGCCCGCGATCAGCCTGCCGGACCTCAGCGGCGTGACCCGGAACCTGTCCGAGTGGCGGGGGCAGCGCGTGCTGCTCGTGTTCTTCGATCCCAACTGCGGCTTCTGCCACCAGCTCTTGCCTTCACTCGTGGCCCTGACCGCCGATGTCGTGCCGGGACGGCCGGTGCCTGTCGTGATCACGACCGGAGAGCTGGAGGAGAACCGGGCGGTGTTCGACGAAGCCGGCCTCACGACGCCCGTGCTGCTGCAGAAGGCCATGGAGGTCGCGACGGCCTACAAAGTCGACGGGACGCCCATGAGCTACCTCGTTGAGGCCGACGGCAGCATCGGCAGCAAGGTCGCTGTCGGCGTACAGGCGACGCTGATCTTGGCGGGTGAGATGGCATCGGTCGCCGACGCTACGTCGACGGCCCACGACGCCACGTCCTCGGGCGGCGCGATGCGTACGCTCGACACGACTCGGTTGGTGCGAGACGGCCTGAAGGAGGGCACGACGGCGCCGGTGTTCCGTTTGCCGAAGGTCGGCGGCGGGGAGCTCTCCCTGCTGGACTATCGCGGCAAGCCGGTGGTGGTCGTATTCTCCGACCCGCAGTGCGGCCCGTGCGACGCGCTGGCACCGCTTCTGGAAGGCGTGCATCGCAAGATGCCCGACCTGCCGATGGTCATGATTAGCCGCGGCGATGTCGAGGCCAACCGCGCGAAGGTCGCCGAGTACGAGTTGACCTTCCCGGTTGCATTGCAGCGCCACTGGGAGATTTCCCGGGAATATGGTATGTTCGCCACGCCGATAGGCTTTCTCATCGACGAATGGGGCGTGATCGCTGCAGACGTCGCTGTCGGGCCGGAGGCGATCATGGACCTGCTGATTGTCGCTGCGAAGAGCGGTAGCAAGGCAGTACCAACGGAGACATCCAGGTAGTTGGGGCAATCAGTTTCCCTGCAAGGGAGAGGAACCGAAAAGGCCATGGCAAACCAATTCGATGAATTCAGCAAGCGCCTCTCGGAGCGGCACTCCCGCCGCGGACTCCTGAAGTTCTTCGGCGCTGGCGTTGTGGGCGCCGCGTTCTCGACGATTTTCACGCGTGACGTCGATGCTCGGGGCCGTCAGCGTATCCTCGACGCCTGCTACGGTCTCGAAGGCGAAGACTTTCTGATCTGCGCCAAGAACGTCGTCTGCACGAACGTCGGCGGCGAGCCCTGCGGCAAGGGGCCTGAAGCAATCTGCTGTCCGCACGGCACGAAATGTGTCGCCGTCAACAGCACCTACACAGTCTCCCTCAACGGGACTGAGATCTACGGCGAGATGCGGTGCGTTCCCATACGCCAGTCGAGTCCGATTCACACACGGACCCCGTTCTTCTTCAACGGCTTCACCTCCAACCGCTAACCAGAGGTCCTATGACCCAGGATGCGCCGCTGGTTTCCGTCGTCCTGACGACGCGAGATCGGCCGCAGCTTCTGCCCATCGCGCTCGCCTGCTTCGAGCACCAGAGCTACCCGAACCGTGAGCTCATCGTGGTCGACGATGGCGCCGAGTTCCCGGCCGACGTCTCTTCCCTGAGCGAATCTGCCTCCGTACGCGTGATCCGGCTCAAGCCCGGCATGCCCCTGGGCATCAAGCTCAATCACGGCGTCGACGCGGGCAACGGGCGTCTGATCATGAAGATGGACGACGACGACTGGTACGCGCCCACCTACCTCGAAACCTCCATGTTCGCGCTGCTCGAAGAGGAGCGCACGACCTGCGCCCCCACGGTCGTATTTCACCTTGGCTTCCTCTTCTTCGAGCTGAAGAGCTGGCAGCTCCACGAGTCGATCGAGAACAACGCACCCGGCGCCACGCTGCTTTTCGCCAAGGACGACTGGCGGCGGCGGCCCTTCCGGCCCCTGCCCACCGATGAAGACGTGTGGTTTGTGCGGGACCAGATCGGCGCCGGCGCGACGGTCTTACCCATCGACGCCAAGGACACGTACGTGGCGACTCCGCCATCACGGGCACCAGGGCACCTTCGGCCACACGTGGACGCACCAGGCTGACGGCGCCACCCTGGAGAGCTACCTCGAACGCCGGCCCCTGTACGCCAAGCGCCCCGAGGAGATGTTCCCGGAATGGGCCCTGGACGTGTACCGGCGCATCCACGATGACCTCGTCGCCTCCGATGCCCCTGCGGAGGATGCCGGCGCACCTGAAGTCGTTCGCTGATGGGGCTGCTCGATCGCTTCAAGCACCGAGAACCCGGCGAGGCCCGTGGCGACGAGGCCGGGCGTCGCGTCCTCATCCTGACGCCGGTGAAGGACGCGACGCCCTCGCTATTCGTCTATCTTGGCCTGCTCTATCGCCTGACCTACCCGCGACACCTGATCTCGCTGGGCTTCCTGGAGAGCGATAGCCAGGATGACACGCTGCGACTGCTCACCCAAAAACTGCCCGTGCTGCAGAAGGACTTCCGGCGCGCCGGACTCTGGAAGCGCGACTTCGGCTACCACATCCCGAGAGGTATGGACCGGCACACGGAGTCGATCCAGATCGAGCGTCGCGGCGTGCTCGCCCGCAGCCGCAACCACCTGCTCATGCACGCCCTGGACGACGAAGACTGGGTGCTGTGGATGGATGTCGACCTGCTCGACTATCCGGCGGACATCATCGAGACGCTGCTGGCGACCGGCAAGGACATCGTGCAGCCGCACTGCGTCCGCGACCCCGGCGGCCCGACCTACGATGCCAACGCCTGGACCGAGCAGGGCCGCTACCACATGGATGCGATGCGCGATCAGGAGTTCGTGCCGCTCGACGCCGTGGGCGGCACGATGCTCCTGGTCCACGCCGACCTGCACCGCGACGGCCTGATCTTCCCGCCATTCCTCTACGGCCTCGAGAACCAGGTCATGCGGGCCGGGCGCGGCGAGATCGAGACGGAGGGACTGGGCGTCCTCGCGCACGACATGGGCGTTCAGTGCTGGGGCATGCCGAACCTTGAGATCAGACATCGCTCCTTCTGAGCGCACGGGCGCCGGCCCAATCCGGCCGGACGAAGCGCCTCGCCTTCTCTTCATCAGCCCGACGTTCCCGGACACCGCAGGCAACGGCCTCGCTATGCGCGCCGGTATGTTCGTTGAGGCGCTGGCGCAGGGCTACCGGCTCTCGCTGCTGGTGGTGCCGGTGTTCGGGAGCCGCACGCCCTCGTCCGATGCCCTGATTGACCGGCACTGCGTTGAGACCTTCGTCGTGCCGCCACGGACCGCGAAGGCGGGCCTCTTGCATCGCGCAAAAGAGCGCTTCGATAGCCGCCCGGAGCTCGTGCGCCTGTTCGAGCGCCAGGTTGATGCATGTGCAGCCGTGCTCGGTGATGCCCGCTTCGACGTCGTCCACGCCTTCCGGCTCTACACGGCGCCACTGGCGATGGGTCTGGCCGGCCGCGTATCGGTGGACGGTCGCGCGAGCCTTCACCTTGACCTCGACGACGTCGAGTCGGTGACCCGCGGGCGGCTCGCCGACCTTCTGCGCCGTAACGGGCTGGCCGACGCGGCGGACTCGGAGCAGCAGCAGGCGGCACGCTTCGCGGCGGCGGAGAAGAAGCTCATCCCCGGCTTCGACCGCGTGTACGTGTGCTCCGATGGCGATGCCAGCCGCATCGCGACCACCGCGCGCGACGAGGTGCGCGTCGTACCGAACGCGGTCCGCCTGCCGGACCAGGCGCTAGAGCCGCTGACCTCGCACCCGTTCACCTTCCTGTTCGTCGGCACGCTCGGCTATTACCCGAACGAGGACGCGGTGCGCTTCTTCTGCGCTGAAGTGCTGCCGCATATCCGAGCGGCGGCGCAGCGCCCGTTTCGCATTCGCATCGTCGGCACCGGCACGCCGCCCGGGCTGGCGTCGCTCGCCCGGATTCCCGAGGTGCGACTCGTGGGCGCGGTGCCGGACGTGAGCATCGAGTACGCCGATGCGGACGCGGTCATCGTGCCGATTCGCGGCGGTGGCGGCACACGCATCAAGGTCCTGGAGGCATTCGCGCACCGCCGGCCCGTGGTCAGCACCACGATCGGCGTCGAAGGCATCGACGTGGAGCCGGAGGCGCACGTCCTCGTCGGAGACAGCGCCGAGGCGTTTGCCCGCCAATGTCTGCGCCTGATCGCAGGAGCCGGCGCTTGGCGTCGCCCTCGCCGATGCGGCGTTCGAGTTGGTCGAGTCACGGTACTCGCAGGCGAGCGTGGACCGGCTGGTCGCTAGCTGGTCATAGCCTCGGCCTCATCGACGATCTCGAGCAGGCGGGCGGCGGCGTTGTCCCAGGTGAACCCCGCGACGCGTTCTCGCGCTGAGGCGCTGGGCGTATCGCGACCGTCGATCGCATCCCGGATGCGCTGCACTGCCTCGTCCTCGTCGGGCACCCACCAGCTTGCGCCGTCGAATAGCTGCCCGGCCCACGAGCCGTCGAACGTGACGGCCGGCACCTCCACCGCTGAGACCATGGCGGCCACGTCGTCGTCCAGATAGGCGAGGTAGGCGCTGTGCCGCGGCGCGATCAGCCTGAGGCCGGATGCCGCCGCCTCGATCATCGAAAGGTCCCAGCCCTCGCCGAAAGACAGGCTGACGTAGTGGGTGGCGGCCGCGAACAGTCGCGGCATGTCGGCGTCAGGGTAGAGGTCGTGGATGAAGTGAATCGGGGCTGCCTGGGCCAGGCGTTTGCCGGTCTGAGCCTGCACTTGCTCCAGCTCCCATTCGAGAGCGGCTAGCGACCCGGGGTTGTAGAAGCCGGCCTTCAAGATCAGCACGGCGTCGTCGGTGGACGTGGTCGCTCGTAGCCAGGCACCGAGTAGGCCCTGGAAGTTTTTGCGGATGTCGAGCTCGGAGACGTTGAGGAAGCGCGTGGCGTAGGTGCTGATCTGGCGCCCGAACTTGTCGCTGAGGTCGAGAGGCCGCACACCGGGGCGGTAAAGGTCGCTGCGTACGCCGAGGGGGCTGAGCCGGAGCTTCGATTCCGGCACGCCACTGTCGATCCAGGCCCGGCGGGAGTGCTCCGTGGGCACCGCGATGAGGTCGGACCGGCCATGCGCGGCGACCCAGCGAGCCGGGATGCGCGTGGCCTCGAACATGGTGTAGTTGACGTTAATCTGCCTGCCGACCCGGACAACCTGCTCCGGGAAGCTGAAGTGCACCGTCGTGCGGGCGTCGACCGGCTGTGACAGCGATTCGAACCAGGGGTCGCGCAGGTTGTGTGGAAGCTGCACAGGCCCCCACTCGGGCATGTTCTCCAGCTCGATCGCGACGCCCTGGTTGGCAATGGCGCGCGCGAACTCCCGCACGTGGTGGTCGTAGCCACTCGGGCCCGTAAACGGCCCGCGGAGCTTGAGGGCTGTGACCATGCTCGAAGTATGGCATGGGAGGCCGGGGCTCTACCGGCTACAACTTCGACCATCTCGATGCTAGTGTGAGACGCGCTGTGACACCGCCAGATTCCGAGAACCCGATCGACCTCCTGTACTCGCCGGAGCACCAGTGGCTGGGTGTCGAGGGTGAGGTTGTGCGCATCGGCGTCACGGAATACGGCCAGCACGAGCTGGGCGACGTCGTCGACGCGTACCTGCCGGCCCTCGGGACCGCGGTGACGCTGGGCGGGCGGCTGTGCGAGATCGAGTCGGTGAAGGTGGCGTTCGAGCTGCTCTCCCCGCTGTCGGGCGAAGTCGTCGCGGTCAACGAGGCGCTGACCGTGGCGCCGGAGCTGATTAACGAGAGTCCGTACGGCGATGGATGGCTGGTGCAGGTGAAGCCACGATCGTCAGTGGCGCCGGGCGACTTCCTGGACGCCGCGGCCTACGATGAGCTGGTGCGCCGGCTGCACGGCGCTTGAGAGGAGCGAGGTTTGGCAGGACCGCTTGATGGCGTGAAGGTGCTCGACTTCACGGAGTACGTCGCAGGGCCCTACGGGGGGCAGATGCTGGCGGACATGGGCGCCCTCGTCACCAAGTTCGAGCCGCCGATGGGTGACTTCTGGCGCCTCACCAACATGGTCGCCGCCGACGAGAGCCGGGGCTTCATCAGCGTCAACCGCGGCAAGCGCAGCATCTCGATCGACCTCAAGACGGACGCCGGGCAGGAGATCGTGCGGCGTGCCGTCCTCGAAGCTGACGTGGTGCTATCGAGCTACCGGCCGGGCGTGGCGAAGCGCCTGAACGTGGACTACGAGACCCTCTCGCAGCTCAACCCGCGCCTGATCTACGGCCAGAACACCGCCTTTGGGCCGGAGGGGCCGTACTCCGACAAGGTGGGTTTCGACCTCGTCTCCCAGGCGATGACCGGCATCGTCGCGTTCGAGAGCCAGGGCAGCGATCAGCCTCGCAGCATCACGGCCGCCGCGATCACGGACTACCTCTCCGGCATGAACCTGGCCTACGCCGTCGTCAGCGCCCTCTATCACCGCGAGAAGACGGGCGAAGGCCAGAAGATCGATACGAGCCTGTTCGCCTCCGGTCTTGCGATGCAGTACCGCCCCTTGCTCTCGATCGAGCTGTTCGACGCCGAGCCGCGCAAGGAGCTGCTCGATCTCGTCGAGGAGGCTCGAGTGAAGGGCCAGAGGCTCGAGGAGGTGCTGGACGACCGCGCCAACCGGCCCGGTGCACCCTCTGTGGCAACCAACCCGTACTACAACATCTACAGGACTCGAAACGGCTACATGGTCATCGCCTGCCTCAACAACCGCCTGCGTCGAGCCGCCGCCGGCATCCTCGGTGTGGCGGATGCTCGCCTGGAGATGAACGAGTGGGACTCGACCCTGCTCGGGCCGGAGGTGGCGTCGCAGCTCAACCAGGCGATCACGGAGACTTTCGCGACCCGCACGACACAGGAGTGGCTGCCGCTGTTCGAGGCCGCTGGTGTGCCCTGTGGCGCCGTCCGGTTGACCGAGGAGCTGTACGACGACCCGCAGGTTAAGGCCCAGAACCTCATGGTGGAGTTCGACCACCCGATTGTCGGCAAGATCAAACAGATCGGCTCGCCGATTCGCATGAGCAAGAGCGACACGACTGCCAGGACGCCCTCGCCGGCCCTGGGCCAGCAGACGCGAGAGGTACTTACCGAGCTCGGCTACAGCACCGATGACATCGAGGCGCTGATCCAGCAGCGCGTCGTCAAGGTGCAGTAGCGCCGAGCCCCGTCCTATAGCGCGACATCGATTCAGCGCTGGCCGTTGGAGCCGTTGCTCGCGGCCATGCGGCGGATCATGCTGGCCGTCTTGTCTTCCTGGGTCGCCAGCGCGTGCATGCGCATCTTCGCCAGGAGGTGTGCCAGCACGCGCTTCTCGTCATCGTCGAGGCCGCCCCAGGTCTCTTCCACGGCCCTCCCGACCGACGGCAGGGCAGCTTCCATGAGACGCGTGCCCGCTTCCGTCATCTCAGCCCACGTCTTGCGCTTGTCGACCTCGTGCTCCGCGCGACGTACCAGCCCGTCCGCCACCAGGGAGTCGACGAGCTTGCTGATGTTCGTGGGGCTGACGTTCAGGCCCTCAGCGAAGTCGCCGATCAGAAGCCGGTTGCCTTCGGTCTGATAGAGCATGCGCAGGAGGTTGTACTTGGCGCGGCTAAGCCCGGGCGCCCCGGTCACGGAAGGCCCGGCGACCAGGGTCACGTAGGCCCGCAGCACCATCAGATGCGCCTCGAAGGTGGGAGCGCTGGTGCCGGGGCAATATTGGTTGTACCAGAAGGATAAATTTCGGACGTCGGATTCGGTGATCCAGCCATCCTCGATGATGAACCGATCAGCCACGGTTCGAGTTCTCGGAATACCGATGAACGGCGATTTCTTCAGCAGTTCTCGTGAAGTTAGACGAGATTACCGGCCGCTCGACGGCCAGATGGCTGTTATCTTTTACCTTCGAAACCATATAATTACCCTCACTGTACGCCACACACAAAGCAAGCTCCTGGAGGACCCTTCATGCTCACCTCGGATGATAACGAGATTCTGACCCGTGTTGGCCCCGGTACGCCAATGGGCAACCTGCTGCGCCGCTACTGGACGCCGGCGCTGCTGTCCTCTGAGCTGCCGGAGGCTGACTGCCCGCCGATTCGGACGCGGCTCTTGGGTGAGGATCTCGTGGCATTCCGGGACACTGAGGGCAAGGTCGGCCTGTTCGCGCAGGCCTGCCCGCATCGGGGCGCGAGCATGTTCTTCGGGCGCAACGAGGAGGCCGGCCTTCGCTGCGTCTACCACGGCTGGAAGTTCGACGTTTCCGGCGAGTGCGTCGACATGCCCTCTGAGCCCGCCGAGAGCAACTTCAAGACCAAGGTGCGTATCACCGCGTACCCCACGCATGAGTCGGGCGGCATCGTCTGGACCTACATGGGGCCGCGCGAGTCGATGCCGGCCTTTCGCGACCTCGGGACTGAGTCGCTGGCCGCCGATGAGCAGTTCGCCTCCAAGGTGTTCTCGCCCTGCAACTGGGTGCAGGGCCTCGAGGGCAACATCGATACCGCCCACATCTCCTTCCTGCACCAGTACCACGCCACCCGCGACATCCCGGATGACGGCACCGACAAGCCGGGTTACGTCTCGAGCTCCCTGGCCTGGAAGCTATGGTGGCTGGACGGCGCGCCGCGCATCGAGGTCGAAGACACCTGGTACGGCTTCCGCTACGCCGGCATCCGCAAGACCCCGAACGGCCACGACTACGCGCGCATCACGGACTTCATCCTGCCCTACGCCACCTACATCGCGGCGACGCCGGTGGGCGGCGATCTTTGCATCATGATGGTGCCGTCAGACGACACGACGTTCTGGCGCTACAACTTCGCGGTGCGCACATCGCGGCGCCGGCGTTCCCGTGCCGCCAACCCGGATCTGTTCAACAAGACACCGTTCCGCCGCGGCGGCCTCGGTCAGGGGATCATTCCCCGTACCCACCACGCCGGCAACGACTACCTGATCGACCGCGACATGCAGCGCGACATAACGTTTGCCGGCATCGAGGACTTCGTTAGCCAGGACATGGCGATGACGGAGTCGATGGGCGACATCTTCGACCGCACCGGCGAGCACCTGGGCACGACCGACAAGGCCGTGATCCGAATGCGGCGGATGCTGATTCAGGCGGCGAAGGACCTCGAACAGGGCATCGAGCCCAACGCGACGGGCGCTTCGGAGGGCTTCCGGTCGATTCGGTCCGCCGAGAAGATCCTTGCGCCCGGCGAGGACTGGCGCTACCTCGGCACCGATGCGGACCCGGTGGTCATGGAGCTACAGGCCGAAGCAGCGGGCGGCGCGTAAGCGAAACGTCTCAGGGCGCCTTCGGGCGTTTCGACGAGTGACGAGCGGTGGGTGCAGCCAGGCCTTCCGGTCGTTCTGTTTAGAGACGGGCGACAGTCTGCGGGTCAGGCTCACCGCCGAAGTACTTGTCCAGAGCGTCCTGGAACACCTGGGGCTCGGCGGCGCACAGGCTGAACAGCGTCATCGACGAGCGGAACTTCAGGTCGTCCGGGCTGCCAAAGATCTGGTGCACGGTCCGGCCTTCCACCGCGTTCACCAGCGCCGTGCACTCCCGCAGGCGGTCGCCGAGCACGGGGTGCTCCGCGTACGCTTCTGCCTCGTCGCGGCCGCTGATGGCGTATCGCTGCGCCATCGAGCTGTAGCCCAGCCCGGCGATCTGCGGGAACACGAACCACATCCAGTGCGAGGTCTTCCGGCCCGCCCGCAGTTCGTCGAGCACGCGCTCGTACACTGGCGGCCTGGGCATCGACGAAGCGCTGCAGGTCGAATCGATCGTCCATTGGCCCGCTCATACAGCCAGTCTAAGCCGGGAAGCCAGGCTACCGTCGGACGCCTTCTAGAGCTTGTAGAGCGCCCTGGCGTTGTCCACGAGCACCTTGCGCTGCACGTCCTCCGGGATGCCCTCCATGAGCTGCGAGATGATCTCCTGGGAGTTGGGCCAGGTGCTGGCGGGGTGCGGGTAGTCAGAGCCCCACATTACTTTGTCCACCGGCAGGATGTTTAGCATCTTGATGCCGTAGAAGTCGTCCTGGAACGTCATCCAGATCTGGCGCTCGAAGTAGTCGTACGGCCTGAGCTCCGGTAGCTTCGTGCCTTCGCCGACGCTCTGGTGTCCCAGGCGGACGCGGTTCAGGAAGCGCTCCATCGCCTGGATCATGTTCGGGATCCAGGCGAGGCCGGATTCCGCCATGACGAGTTTGAGGTTGGGGTGGCGGTCCAGCACGCCCGTGAAGATCAGGCCGGTCATGGGCTCGATGAGCTGGAAGCCGGGGTGACCGCGGGCGAAGCGGCTGGCAGAGTCGACCAGCTCATTCGCCGGTCGTTGCTCCTGGCTCTCCTGCCGGTTAATCCGGCCCGTGAGCACCGCGAGGTGGAAACCGATCGGGATGCCGATCTCCTCTGCCGCGTCCCAGAACGGTTCCCAGGCTTCCTCGTAGACCGGCGGATCGGCCCGGGCGGCCAGGATGTTGAAGTGATGCACGCCCTTCTTCGCGAGGCGCTCCAGCTCGTTACGAGCGGCAACCGGGTCCTGCAGCGACAGCTCCGCGACGCCGATCAGGCGCTCCGGGCTGTGGGAGCAGAACTCGAGCAGCCAGTCGTTGTAGGCCTCGTAGACGTGCTTGCGCAGCTCGGGCTCGACGACGTTGAAGGGGTCGGTTGGGCCGTAGAGGATGCTGGCGTCGACGCCGTCGCGGTCCATGTCCTCGATGCGCATATCCGGCGTCGAAGGGCGGCGGTCGCCCTCATTACCGATGCCGGGGACGCGTTCGAGGGCCCACTGGTTGCCGGCGCCGTACGGGACCCACTGGCCCCAGAACACGCCGTCGCACTGCCAGTGAGGGCCGCTGTCCGTTTGCACGACCTGCGGCCCGCGATCGCGCAGATGCGCCGGCAGGCGAGCCGTCCAGAGGTCCTCCGGCAGCCATCGCAGGTCGATGTGGTCGTCGATGGAGATGACCTTGTAGTCCATGTCTCACGCTTCTTTCCAGCTACGTACCGGTGTTCGGTCGCGACGCTAGCTGGTGCTGACCTCGATGGGTGGCATAGCTTCTGCCAGGTGCTGCCTGCGGTCCTCATCCCAGATCGGCGCCATGACATCGGTGTCCGTCATGATGTCGACGGGGCGGGCCCGGAAAAGCGACGGGTCGTTGAGCATGGGGTGCTCGATGCCGTTCTCGAGGTCGAGGGCCATGCGAATGAGCTGCTTGCGGAAGAAGATGATCGCCAGGTCTGACGTGCCCAGGTGCTCCTTCGTGCGGTCGTAGATCGGGCCCATCGATTCGGTGACGGCCGAATCCTGGATTCGGTTGCCCAGCAGGCCGGTGTAGTTCACCGTCCGCTGCATCTCGCGATCGATCATGTAGTCGTTATCGCTGTTGTGCGTCTGGCGGAAGGTGCCCGGGATCAGCACAACATGCTCACGGTCGGGCTGGCCGGCAGCGGCGCCGAACGCCCGGCGGCGAGATCGTGAACCACCAGGAGTGCTCGTCGTCCATAGGCACGACGAAGTTGCCGCTGCCCTCCCAGCCGGGCCCAGGGATCTCCGTGAACCAGGGCTGGATGTGGGCCGTGATGCGCCAGTAGTTCTGACCGTCCTTCGTCTTGCGCTTGCCGCCGTAGACGAAGCCGAAGTCCGTCTCCTTGACCTGCAATTCGGGCGCGACGTCGAGGTTGACGCCACGGGAGGCGCAAGGCCTTCGCGCACAAAGCTGCGGTGGAGAAAGTTGAGGTGCGACGTATCGAGGTCACCCTCGATGCCCTGGGTGTAATTGGTCTCCTGGATCCACTTGTAGACCTTGAGGTTGGGGAAGTCGCGCGTCGTCCACTCGTATTCGGGGAGCGGCGGCTGCTTGTCCTTCGGCCCCATGTAGATCCAGACCAGCCCGCCGAACTCCGCCGACGCGTAGGCCTGGATACGCACCTTGCTCTTGAAGTTGCTCTCGGCGGGCTCCGAGGGCATGTCGACGCAGTCGCCGTTCACGTCGAACTTCCAGCCGTGGTAAACGCAGCGCAGGCCCGCTTCTTCGTTGCGCCCGAAGAACATCGAGGCACCGCGATGCGGACAGGCCTGCTTGAAGAATCCGACCCTGCCTTCGGTGTCCCGGAAGGCGACGAGGTCCTCACCGAGGATGCGGAAGCGAATCGGCGGACTGTCGGGCTCGGGGAGCTCGGATGGGACGAGGGCCGGGATCCAGTACCGGCGGAACAGGTTGCCCATGGGTGTGCCGGGGCCGGTTTGAGTGAGAATCCGGTTGTCTTCCTGACTCAGCATTGTGTACCCCCTAATCGACCTGCGCTAACGTGCTGTTTCGATGCCGTGCCCGCGAGCAACAGCAGACTAGAGGCTGTAGAGCTGGCGGGCGTTCTGGGCGAGGATCTTGCGCTTCGTGTCCGGCGTCAGGTGCGACGTCTGGGCCTCGATGATCGCCTGGGAGTTCGGCCATGTGCTGGCCGGGTGCGGGTAGTCGGACGCCCACATCACGCGGTCTTCGTCCAGGTAGTCGAGCATCATCATGCCGGCGGCGTCGTCCTGGAAAGTGACCCAAATCTGGCGACGGAAGTATTCGCTCGGCATCAGCTCCGGCAGCTTCACGTCTGGTGAGACGCCCGGGATAGGCCGGCCTGACTTCATGCGCTTGCAGAAGAAATCGAGGCTCTGGATGAAGTGCGGTACCCAGGCCAGGCCGGCTTCGGCCATGACCAGCTTGAGGTTGGGGTGGCGGTCCAGCGCGCCCGTGAGCACGAGGCCTGCCATCGGGTCCATGAGCTGCATGCCGGGTGCGTTCATCGTCGTGCGGATGGCGCCGGCGACCAGCGGGTTCTCAGTCGCCTCGCCCGGCGCCGCCTTGGGCCGCTCCCGACGCACCTCCACCACGAGGTGGAACCCGATCGGGATGTCGACCTCCTCAGCGAGAGACCAGAACGGGTCCCAGGCGTCGTCGTAGATTGCGGGCTCGGCGCGGGCGGCCATGACGTTGAAGTGGCGGAAGCCCTTGTTGGCCAGGCGCTCCAGCTCGGCGCGAGACCCCTCCGGGTCGTCGAGGGGGAGCTGGGCGGCGCCGATCAGCCGGTCCGGTTGGGCCGACTGAAACTCGAGTAGCCAGTCGTTGTAGGCGCGATAGACTTCGCGACGCAGCTCGATGTCCTTGACGATGAACGGGTCGGTGGGGCCGTACATGATCGTCGCGTCGACGCCGTCGCGGTCCATGTCGGCGAGGCGGAGGTCCGGCGTGGTCGGGCGCAGCTCGCCCTCGCGGAGCACGCCGCCGGACTCCAGCGCCCACTTGGCGCCGCTGCCCTGCGCGGCCGTGTAGGCGCCCCAGGGGCCCCAGGTCAGGCCGTCGCAGACCCAGTTCGGCAGGCCGTCGGTCTCGACGACCTGAGGGCCGCGGTCTCGGAGGGCTGCCGGAAGCCGCGCCGTCCAGAGGTCTTGTGGCATCCAGCGCAGGTCTATGTGGTCGTCGGCTGAGATGACCCGGTAATCCATCGCAGAACTCCTTACGTTGCTTCCGCACCGACATCCTCACGCACCCTTTAAGATCGCAAAAGGTTTTCTAGTGAAGGATTATGCGCAGGATAGCACTGGCCCTTGAGATGTCAAGGTGAATCGGAGGGGATGGAGCTAGTCCTCGTTTTGACGCCTCAGGCGCTCGGCGCTCTCCCGGTACTTCGCCAACAGGAACCTGAGCTGGTGCATCTCCTCGACCGAGAAGACACTGCCCACTTCGTCCATGTAGTCCAGGAAGGCCGGCGCGATCGTGTCGCACTTGGTCTCTCCCTGGGCCGTGAGCTGCGCGTACGTGATCCGGCGGTCGCTGGAGCTGGCCTGGCGTTCCACCAGACCGGCAATCTCGAGCTGGTCGACGAGCTTCGTGATGTAGCCCTGGGAGAAGCTGAGCTCCTTGGCCATCTCACTGAGGGCGCGTCGATGGCTCTCTGCGAGGTAGAGCAGAACCAGAAAGTGGTACTCGGCGCGCGTGAGCCCGAGGCCCTGGGGACTGAGATAGTCCGTCAGTGCATCCTTGACGGCGAGGAAGGTGCGCGTGAGGGCGAGGTTGGTCGCGACGGCATCGCTATGAATCGAAGGGCGTCCTTCGGCGTACTCGAGTACAGGCTCCAGAACGCCCAGACCATCCTCCGGGTTGTCGCTCATCTTCTGCTGCAAGATGCTCCCCCTGCTTTGATAGAAGTTGCGCCATGTTTGAGCGAATGAGTATTCAACATGTTAGCAGGCGTCTTGCATTGAGCCGATGGCGTTGTCCGGCGTCGCAATCGATGTTGTAAGGGATGCTTGAAGAGGATACTGTTCGAGAACGCTGGGGCGCCGTCGGTTCGGCCCTGGAACTGCTCTCGATGCTGAGCGTCGGAGCGTAGATGGAGGAACGTCACATGGCAGCAGAAGTTTCGGTGCTCAACCCGCTGGGATTCGCCCCCAAAGTTGCCCTCAAGAAGATGGCGCCTCGCCTCGAAGGGCTGGACGGAAAGACGATCTACCTCGTCGACCCGCGCTTCGACGACTCCGGACTGTTCATGGAGCAGCTCCAGAAGGTGTTCAGCCAGCGCCTGCCGACGGTGACGACGCGCGTTGTTCAGATGAACAACGTCTACAGCCGCGACGACCCCAAGACCTGGGAAGAAATCCAGGCTAACGGTGACGCCGCGATTATCGGAGTGGGTCACTGAAGCACCTGTGCGCCGGCGGTCGCCGTGCACGCAATGACCCTGGAAGACAAGTACAACGTGCCGACGATGGCTCTGCACACGGACGTGTTCAGGACGCTCGTCGGTTCCGTGACCCGGCTGCGTGGCATGCCCAATGCGCGTTATGCGTTCGTGCCCCAGCCCGTCATGGGCAAGACGCCCGAAGAGCTCACCGCATACATCGAGGGCGAAGACCCGATTAATCACCGGCCGGTATGGCAGGAGATCATCGAAGGCCTGACGGTCTCACTGGAGCAGGACCCGGACGACTTCGCGGAGCTGACCTTCGACCGCTCCCGTCCCCGTCTGGTCGAACCCGGCAACGAGGACGAGCTCCAGGCGCTCTTCCTCAAGAACGACTGGACCGACAAGCTACCGATCATTCTGCCGACGGAAGAGCGCGTCGAGGCGATGCTGGCAGCGACCAGTCATAGCCCCGATGAGGTCGTAGGCCGGTTCGGCCATCACCTGCATGAGATGTGGGAGTTCACGGTTGAGAAGGCTGCCGTCAACGCCGTCATGGCTGGCGCGAAGCCGGAGTACTTCCCCGTCATTTTGGCGATCGCGGCGAGCGGCGTGAGCGCCCGCGGTACCTCGTCGAGCTCGGCTGCGAGCATGGCGGTCGTAAACGGACCGATTCGGCATGAGATCGAGATGAACTGGGGCATCGGCGCGATGGGGCCATGGAACCATGCCAATGCGACTATCGGCCGTGCCTGGGGGTTGATTTCCCAAAACTGCGGCGCCGGTTCGAAGCCGGGGATTTCCTACCTGGGCTCGCAGGGTAACGGCTACTCCTACAACAACCTCACGTTCGCTGAAAACGAAGAGCGTAGCCCGTGGGAGCCACTGCACGTCCAGCACGGATTCAAGCCGGACGACAGCGCCGTCAGCCTGTTCAGCAATGTCTGGTCGACGGCATTTACGTTAGGTCTGCCGGAAAAGCACTGGCGAGACCACATCTACCACATGCTGCGGGGCATGGACCCGAGCTGCCACCCCTGCCTGGTCCTCGACCCGCTGACCGCACGTCAGTTCATCGATCGGGCCGGCTTCGTCAAGAAGGAGCAGCTCCTGGAGTACATCTACGAGACGGCGCAGATGCCGGCGGGTGAGTACTGGGAGTACCAGATCAACATGAACTACGTCTACCCGCGGGCCACGGCCGGCGAGGAGCCCTACGCCTCCAGGCTCAAGGCAGCGCCGGACGAGCTTGTGCACATGTTCAAGCCCGACGAGATCGAGGTCGTCGTCACGGGCGGCGAGTCGAATGCGTACTGGCGCCTGATGGGTGCGCGGCGGGCCAAGACCGTCTCGATCGATGAGTGGCGATAGACTGGGCTAGAAGCGCAATCTTTCGCTAGCTACAAGACCAGCAGGTGCGCGATTCGCGCACCTGCTCTGCGTTCGGATGGAGGCAAGGATGAGGGAATGTGACATCGCGGTGCTCGGTGGCGGGCTGGCCGGGCTGACTGCTGGCATGATCGCGGCGCAGCATGGGCTGTCGGTCGTGATCGTCGACCAGATGGGGGCTGCGGGCCAGGTGCTCAACGTCGAGCGCATCGATAACATGCCGGGCTTTCCGGACGGCGTCCCGGGCTACGAGCTGGGCCCGATCGTGCAGGCCCAGGCGGAGGCCGCCGGGTGTGAGTTTGCCTTCGATACGGTCACGGCACTGGAGAGCGACGGCGAGGGCCACGTCTTGCGCTGCGCCGATGAGGACGTCCGAGGCCGAGCGGTGATCGTCGCGGTGGGCTCCAGCTTCCGGCGTCTTGGCATTCCCGGCGAGGAGCGCTTCGAGGGTCGGGGTGTCTCGCACTGCGCCGGCTGCGACGGGCCGTTTCATGTCGGTAAGACCGTCGCAGTGATCGGAGGCGGCGACTCGGCAATCCAGGAGGCCGCCGTGCTCGCGCAATTCGCCGGCCGCATCCTCGTGTTCAATCGAGGCCCTGAGCTGACGGCGCAGCACCTGCTCCTCGAACGTGCCGGTGACCACGCCCAGATCGAGGTGTACGCGAACACGGAGGTGCAGCAGATCCTCGGGGAGGACACGGTCGAATCCCTGCAAGTACATGACATAACATCGGGTACGGTACGCGACGAGGCGGTCACGGGCGTGTTCACCTACGTGGGCCTCGAACCGAATACGGCGTTTCTCCAGGGCGTGGTCGAGCTCGATGGGGGCGGGCACGTTGTCACCGATATCAACATGGCGACCTCGATGCCGGGCGTGTTCGCGGCGGGCGACGTGCGGCAGGGCTCGGTGGCGCTAGTGGCGTCCGTGATCGGCGACGGCGCTACGGCGGCCGTGAGCGCCTATCGCTACCTGCGAGGCTGACTCAGACGCCTCGACGGTGGCCCGAAGACCGCACGTAGCCGTTGCATGGCCTCGTCCGGCAGGGCAGCGCCAAGGATGGCGTCCGCGTTTGTCTTGAGGTGATCGAGACTAGCGGTGTGGGGACCGGGAGCACTTTGAACCGGCCATCGGTGGTTGGCCGGCAATCCTAGGCGGCTGCGACGTCGGTGCTTTCTCCGAGACTCTTCATCGAGCTGCGGGGCCTGCCGAACATGAAGCCCTGGACCCCCTGGACCCAGAATTTGTTTAGCTCTGCGCCGTCAAACTTGATGCTCTCGAACATGGCCTGATTCTCGATGCCTTCGGCAATCATGAAGGCGTTGGACTCTCTTGCGAAGGCCACGATAGCCAGGATGATCGCTCGTCCTGGGCCGCCGTCCATGGCGTCGAGAATAACGGAGCGGTCGATCTTCACATAATCGAACTTCATCACGCGCATCATCTCCAGGCCGGAGTTGCCTGAGCCAACGTCGTCCAGTGCCACGCCAAACCCGCAATCCTTGAGAGAGCTGACCTGACCGGCCAGTCGCGCGAGGGGTACGGTTGTCTTCTCCGTGATCTCGAACACAACCTTCGCCGGATCGATGCCGCGCTCGGTCACCAACCTCAAGAGTTCGTCGGCTGAGAATTCGGAGTGCATCAGGGTAGCGGGATCGAGATTGATGAAGATCAATGCATTGACCGGCAGATCGTGAGCAGCATCGAGCGCATAGCTGGTGCAAATCAGGTCGAGGTCTCGCGAGCGGCCCATGTGCTGGGCAATATCGAAAGCCTCCTCCGGCCCTTCCAGCTCCGGCGCCTGCGGCAAGCGCATCAACGCTTCAAAGCCCAGAAGCTGTTGGGGGTCAGGCCGGAAGATCGGCTGGAACAGCATCGTGACGACGCCAGAGTCCAGCACCCCTCGAAGGGCACTCATCTTGGCGGTGGTAACTTCGTTCCCTCGAGCCAGGACCAGGTCGTAGCTCACAACCTGGTTCTTGCCTCGATGCTTCGCTTCATAGAGCGCCACGTCGGCGTGCTCCTGCAAACTGGGAGCGCTGAACTCACCCCTCAGATTGCTGCTGATGCCGAGGCTGATCGTAACGCCTTCGATTGCATCGCTGATGGTTTGTCGCAGACGGTTGAGGGCCTCGAAGGCGGCTTGAGCATCCGTGTTCGGCATGATCAATGCGAACTCGTCGCCACCGACGCGATAGCTGCGGTCTTCGCCCCTGAGGTAGGACATCAGCTTGCCGAGCTGTGCCAGGACGTCGTCCCCGCGCCCATGCCCGTAGGTGTCGTTGATGATCTTGAACTCGTCGATGTCCATGATCGCAACGCTCAGCGGCTCCTCCGATCTGGCCGCGCGCGCCAGCTCTCGCCTCAAGTCATCCTGGAATGCGCGGTGGTTGCCCAGACCGGTCAAGGAGTCTGTCAAGGCTGCGGCGCCTAACCTGCGCAGCTCGACAGCGTTCACCGCATCCTTGCGCTCGTAACGCATGATCAGGTAGCCCAGCAGGACCAGCAACGGCACGGCGATGGCGAATGCGGTGAGCAACAAACTCGTGCGAGCTCTTGAAGTCGCCCTGAAGCGTGTCCAGGATCGCTGCGGAATGCTGACGTTTTGCCGAGGTTGGCCCGGCGATCGCTGCAGCGATTTCACTCAGTGCGAAGGGATCGGCGGTCTGATTTTCAAGCAGCGACGGGTTTTCAAGCAGCTAGCTGCGCTTGAGCCACCTGAGCGCCGTAGCGCTGTTCGAGACTCGTCATTAAGGCGATGTCTTCCTCGTCGCCCAATGCCTTGATCTCGGCCTCCGCGGCGAACGTAGCCTGAATCGACTGTAGGGTCAGAGCCAGCTCCTGTGTATCGCCAGTGGCTTGGTAAGCCTGGGAGTGCCCGGCGGCCTCGGCGATGTTGGTGAGCATGCGGCCATAGGCATCGCCCACTGCCGTATCGCGCGATAGCGTTTCGAGGCGATCGCTTGTCTGGCGATAGTTGATGACCGTCAATGCCCCAACAGTGCTCAGGATGCCGACGATGGCCGCGATACCCAGCCAGGCAAGCGCTTTTGAGGAGACGCTGAAGTGAAGTCTGTGCGGTATGTGCAGTCGTTGCATGATTATGCGGTCCGCCGATCTGTGTCTGGTGTCACCATCCGCTGGGACGCCGCGTCACCACGCTTCCGTCGCGGTTGAACAGGAACCTGCGAAGCCGGCCATTCGGCGGGCGGGAAGGAGGTCTTAGTCTTCATAGAAATGCACCGCGATAGACCCCTGAGTTGGGTGTTAACTTCCAAAGTTATCTAACCAATGATCCTAAAGGCAATGGATTTTAGAGCTACTGCCTTGCTGATATTATCGGGCGTAACTCTGTACAATGAAGGTTGAATCACTCGATTTGCTTTGTAAGTGTATATTCAGGCAAAGACTTCAGAAGTTTTTAAGGTCGTGGATTCATACCAATCTTCACACTGATTAGTGCCGGTAAAACTGGAGAAGAATCAAGATTGCGATCGATTCCTGCTCTAGCAAGTATGTACGCTTGGCATGACACGAATGATCAGCGGGGACTTTCGGTGGCATTGAGCCAGCGCGGAGCGACCCAACCAATCTTGACGGGGTTTACATCATGAGCGAACAGACTGCGACCATCGGTTTCGTAGAACGCAAAGTCGAGCATCTCTTCAAGCACCAGCCCAACAGCATCAAGGAGACAGGCGTCGGCCTGACGGAGCTTGTCGACCTATGCGTCAAGGCCATCCACTTCGCCGGACAGCCTAGTGCTCGCAGTCTCGTGGATCGTTTGGCCCTGCCCTTCAATGTCCTCGAGGAGCTGCTTTCCTTCCTCAAGAAGGAACAGGTCATCGAGATCGCCGGCATCGATGGCACGGGTGAGCAGGCGTACCTCTACTCCCTGACCGATCATGGCCGTGAAAAAGTTACCGAGGCGCTAGACCGCAACGCCTACGTGGGGCCATGCCCCGTTCCATTCGCCGAATACGTCGAAGTCGTGAAGCGGCAGGCCCTCGGCGACGACAACATCCCCGCATCCGTGGTGGACAATGCGCTGTCAGGCCTGCAACTGAGCCCCACCACGCGCGGTCTCATCGGTCCCGCGGTCAACTCCGGGCGCTCCCTCCTGCTGTACGGCGATCCGGGCAACGGTAAGAGCGCGATCGCCAAGGGCATCGGCAAGATGATGACCGACAACGTCCTGATACCGTACGCGGTCGACGTCAATGGCCAGATCATTCGCCTCTATGATTCACGGGTCCATGAGCTCATTCTCGATCCGATTGTGGTCGAGGACCGCCGAAACCTGCGGGCAGTTAGTTCCTTCGAGGCCCGGGAGCGGCGCCACGACCGCAGATGGGCCATCTGCCGCGCGCCCGGTTGTGATGGCAGGTGGTGAGCTAACGCTTAACGAGCTGGAGCTTCGCTACTCTCCTCAGGCCAAGTTCTACATTGCCCCTCTGCAGATGCAGGCTAACTGCGGCGTCCTGGTCATCGACGACTTCGGACGCCAGCTCATCGGCCCCAAGGAGCTGCTCAACCGCTGGATCGTCCCGATGGAGGAGCGCATCGACCACCTCGCGCTCGCTAACGGCGAGGTCATCGAGGTGCCGTTCGAGCTCTTGCTCGTGTTTTCCACGAACATCCCGCCGGACCAACTTGGCGACGAAGCCTTCTTCCGCCGCATCCGGCACAAGATCGAGGTGGGCGACCCGGACGAGGCGTCCTTCAAGCGCATCCTCAAGACGGTTTGCGAAAAGAAGGACATCGCCTTCTCGGACGAGGCCGCAGAATACCTCGTGGAAAACTACTATCGCCACTACTCCCGCCCGTTTCGTGGGGTTTCTCCGCGCGATATCGTGGACCTGATTACCGACATCAGCCGGTTTCAAGGTCGCCCACCCGCACTCGATAAAGAGTGGATAGACCTTGCCTGTGCGTCTTACTTCATCGCGGGCAACAAGGTATGAGGTGGGCGCGGGCGCGCCTTGCCGATAGCTCTGATAGGGAAGCGGGTTTTCGTTAACGCGGAGGCGGGTAGGCTCTCGCGTCAGGGGTTCGGGCTAGGCGGGGCTGACGTCTCAAGAACGCCTGCGGGCCCGGCTGGCTGACTAGTATTCGTCGCTGCTCTGGTCTCGTTCCAGCAGGTACCCGCGTTTGGGAATGGCTCTGACCATAGAAGGGTCCAGGCCAACCGTTCGCAGATGGCGCCGCAAGCGACTAATAATCTCGTAGAGGGATTCCTGGCTGTGGGCATCGATGCCGCCCCAGAACCGTGTCAGAAGGTCGTCCTTATTCACGATGGTGCCCTGGTGTTGACTAAGGAAGGAAATGATCTGCCATTCGATACCTGATAGAGCCAGCGCACCGGTGGGTCCCTCGAGTTTCTGACGGTCGACGTCCAGGATCTTGCACCCTTGGCGCGGCAATCCTGGATCGACGTAGGGCCCATCCTCGCCCAACTCCTTCTCGGCTTCGTTCTTGGTCAGTGTGCGCAAATAGAGGCCGAGCTCATTACAGGCCACCTGGGTGGATATCGTGACAAGTTCGACGTCTGAGCGCTGCTTTCGGCCCATCAAAAGGACCGCCATAGGCGGGATTTCCTCGCTTCGGATCGGCACTGCCAGACCACACGAGAGGCCAATCTGACTTGCCATATCCGCCCGCTTGAAAATCGCGGACCGATTCAGGTCCTCGACGAACACAGGCTTTCGCTCATGGAAGACTCGGCCGGGCAAACCACGGTCCGGCCGGTTAGCCAGGCGCGAACCTCTAGAGACGAAATCATCAAGATGCGGCGAGCCGTCATGCCAGTGAGAAAACAAGTGCAATCTTGTTCCTTCCCATGACCAGAGTTCACCAAGCGTCCAATTCAGATTGGTACACAGTGTCTCAAGCCATGCGGAAATGGCATCAGCCGGTTTCGCATTCCACAGGGCAGAGGACGACTCAATTAGAGTCCTGAGATACGGCATTGCACCGTCATCGGGAGGGCTATCTGTTTCAGCGGGACTAGAAATCGCGTAGCGATTCCTAGACATTGTCACATCGGTCAACGTTACATCCTTCGACGGGCAAAGCTACGGGTGGTCCGCCCATCCGCATCGCTGTTCGATCCAGAAAAGCGTGTAAAGTTATGCCTGTCTGTACGAAACCGTACTCATAGCTTCAGGCGACTCGTCAAAGTCTTCTTGGCGATCTGATGAACGGCGCGTCGTTGGTCTGATGTAGTCGTGGCTAGGAGGAAATGTCTGGTTTTGGACTGCCGTACCGCCAGCACTCGCAGGCTATCGATTCGAGTCTCTGCCGGTCCAATATTCGGACCTGTGCACGCCGGTAAGAAATCACTCCGCTGTCCCGCAACCTTCGTGCCGCATCAGTAATGCTGGGACGGCGGACGGCCAGCATCCACGCAAGAAATTCGTGCGTGATATGGATTTCGTCCCCTTCGAGGCGGTCCCGATACAGAAGGAGCCAGCGAGCGTAGCGCTGCAGGACGGAGTGACGCGCATTGCAGCCGGCGGCACGTGCAACCACCGAAAACATCTGGTTTGCATAGTGGTTTAAGGAAGCCCGCAAGGGCATTCCTGTCTGCGTGGCATCGTGGAATGCTTGAGTCGAGAGCCTGAGAGCCTCACCCTCAACCTGAACGAGACATCGCGCCGTCGCCTTCTCTTCGTCGAAGAAAGCAGGTAACCCGACCACACCCTCTTTACCAACCAGGGCCACTTCGACGACGTGGGTCTCATCGACCAGCGATAGCATCGACACGATGCCGCTTGTCGGAAAATAGACGTACTCCATGGTCTCACCCGACTCGTGGAGTACTTGCCGAAAACTCAGGGGAACAACTTCAAGGAGGTGACTGAGACCTTCAACCTCAAGGAACGGTAAAGAATCCAGGATGAGATTAGGCAAAATTTAGCCGCATGGTTACCACTGTACGCGCAAGATCGAGGTGCGGCTATCTTTGTCCGTTCGGCTCCCCGTCTTGCTGAGGGGCGCTGGCATAACGTCCCGAGGAGAGGAGCCTTCTGCCGGACTCCTGAATGCGGGGTCCGCCGCCCAGAGCATCGAACCGCTCCCGAATGATTGCATAGCATTCGCAGGCCCTGGCTTCCAGACCCTCACGATCGAGAATCTCCATTTCGCCCCGCCGATATCGGATGAGGTCGGCTCTTTGGAGCCCTTCGGCGGCGACGGAGACGGTTGCCCGGCGGACACCGAGCATTTCAGACAGGAATTCCTGAGTAATCGGGAATTTGTCGCCGTCCACGCGATCATGGGTCATCAGGAGCCAGCGGGCGCATCGCTGCTCGACAACATGAAGCCGGTTGCACGCGGCCGTCTGCGACACCTCGATGAACATCGAAATGGAGTACTGGCCGAGCACCTGCCGCAGCTCCGTGCTTCGAGCAAGGTGCTCGTCGAACGCCTCACGGTTCATGAAGTAGGCCCAGCCTGGAACCTGGACAAGAAGCCTTGCGGGTGATGTACGAAGACCGAAGAACGCCGACAAGTCCGCCATGCCCTCGTTGCCAATCGTAGCGACCTCGATTGCCGTACCACTGGCGAGGACGGTCAGCATGGAAATCACACCCTTGGCCGGAAAGTAGACGGAGGATGCCCACACGCCCGGCTCGTGTAGAAGGTCATTCATCCGAAGCGGCATGGTCTGAAGGTCCGTTGCCAACCTTTCGTATTCCGTTTCGGAAAGGGCCCGCAGGAGCCGGTTCTCTACGCTTCGCATTGTCGCTACCCAGCGAATTATCAGTCTTGGACATCTTTTGACTCTGTACGGTGCCGTACAGACGACGAGACTGATTGATGGACATTATCTATATTGTCGTAAAGATGTCAACGGGCATGTTTGGTTATCGCCCGATGACTTAAAGGCTGCCGCTGCGCAGAAGTGTCATTATCTGCGCGTTTTCTGCGCGAAAGAAATGCGTCAATATATTGACGATTTCTCTAGAATTGCGCCTCGCAGTCACGGCGAGAACTTCGCTCCTAATTTCCGGATGCAGTGATGTTCATGCAGATGCTGATCTGATTGTCTGATGATCTGTGGCAGCTTAAAAACTCCTGAAGATATCTTTCAGAAATATTTCAACTAGACAACCGTAGATTACACGTGTGTGACCGATTCTATTCATGTAGGCCCGGTCATATGGGCCCGTGCGGTATTGGAGCAGGAATGGATACAGCTATGGATAACTTGATCTCAAACTTTAGGGAAAAAGAACTCCAAACCGTCGTGGAGAGCATTCGCGATTTTGCGACATTCATGCTCGATGGGAGCGGCAATGTCATTGGCTGGAATGCCAACGCTGCTCGACTCACCGGCTATGACCCCCTCGATGTCATCGGTCACAATTTCCAGTTCTTCTTCTCCACAGACGATCCGGATGCGATCAGACCGGAGCGATTGCTGCGAATCGCCAGCGGTGACGGATTGCAGGAGGAAGAGGGCTGGTGTGTTCGCAAAGATGGCAAGCGGTTCTGGGCCGGCGCGATGGTCACGTCAATCCATGAAAAGAGCGGCCAACTGAGGGGTTTTTCGATCGTACTGGAAGACCTCGAAACGCGCCGAAAGAACGAGGAGAAAGTCCAGGATCTATTCCGTGGATTGGACGAATCCAATCGGGAATTGTCCAGGTTGTCCGCGGATATGGAAGCCTTCACTTCTACGGTATCGCACGATTTGAAGGAACCATTGAGGGCGATTACCGCATTCAGTCAGTTCATCGAAGAAGATTGTACTTTCCAGAACGAAGAGTGCCGCGATCATTTGCACCGAATTATTACGGCAGCCAAGAGGCTGCAGCTCATGATCGACAAGGTCTTCTCCTTGTCCAGAGTTGGGCTAAGGCCGGATGCTCTGACCGCCCAGGACATGCAGGAGCTTTTGGAGAGCGTCACCAACACCATGGGTGATCCGGTACGCACTGGCCAGGCGATTATCGAGGTCAGTGACAACCTGCCCGAGATTATGGGTGAGAGGGTCAGGCTCGAGCAGATTTTCCAAAATCTTGTCTCAAATGGCCTGAAGTTCAATCGCTCAGATCAGCCAAAGGTCTCCATCGGAATCTCCGACAGGAATGAAGACGCGGTGACAATTTATGTCCGGGATAACGGTATAGGCATTGCGGAGTCTGACCAGGAGCGTGTGTTCGACATCTTTCAGCGCGTAAATAACAAGGAGGAATTCGAGGGCACTGGAGCGGGATTGGCCATCGTCAAGCGTGCCGTTGAATCGCTCGGTGGCTCGATTCAAATCGAGTCGGAACTCGGTGAGGGGACAAGCTTCTACTTGACTTTTCGTCTTGCCGATGCAGCCGTAGAGGCGCAAGCGGCTTAGGGAGCAAGCGATGATCACTGAATTCTCCAGAGAGCCCATAAGAACACTCGTCGTGGATGACTCCGAAGATGACCTGCTGATCATCCAACACTTACTCAGGCAGTATCCCGACGCCGAATTCGAAGTTCAGGCTGAGACCGACGTAGGTGTCGCCCTGGAAGAACTCGAAACGCGGCAGTTCGACTTGTTGCTCCTTGACTATCAGATGCCCGAGATGGACGGTGTCGAATTCTTGTGGAGGGCGGCCTCGCGGACAATCCTGCCGCCTACCGTCATGGTGACGGGTATCAGTGACTATCACCTCGTTACGCTGGCGCTTCAAGCTGGAGCAAGTGACTGTCTCAATAAGTACGGGATGACCTCGCGCTCTCTGGGTGAGGCAATCGATAGCGTAGTTTCCGAGGCGCAGAGAACAGCGCAGATAAGTTGCCGTGAGGGCCTGCTCTTGGAGAGGCTGGGATACGCGGCGACGTTGCTGGAACCGACGGTCAGTGCCTCAGGCGTCATGAACGCGTCGCTGCTCCTGGGCCAGGTGCTCAACCTCAGTTCCCACGAAATGGAGATTCTGCGTTTCGGCGCCCTGATCCATGACGTGGGCAAGCTTGGCATCGAGGCCAAGATTCTCGGGAAGCCAGCCTCCCTCACCGATGAGGAAAGGGTGGTCGTACGAGCCCACCCCATGCTGGGGGTTCGGCTGGTTGGAGCATTGCGCCTCTCTCATGGACTCATGCCAATGGTGCGCAGTCACCACGAAAGGTGGGACGGCGCCGGCTATCCGGACGGTCTCGCCGGGGAAGACATCCCTCTTCTCGCCCGCATAGTCAGCATTGGCGATGCCTTTGACGCCATGAGGACGGACCGGGCCTACAGGCCGGCGCTTGATATCACGGAGATCCGGGCAGAGCTCCTGGCGGGCGCCGGTAGCCAATGGGACCCGCAACTCATTGAGCTCTTCCTCCAGACTCACCCGGACTTGCAGGGGTGAGTGACCGCAATGCGTGTTCAAGTGCCACGCGGCTATCCACGCTCGACTGTGTAAAGGAAACGAGATGATTATCAAACCGCTGAACCCTAGAGATGCCCGGGTCCTCGTTGTGGACGATAGCTCCAACGACCAACGCATCATCGGCCGAGCGTTAGAGACCTACGGCATACGAAACCGCAAGGTCGCAAGCACTGCCGAGGAGTGCCTCAGGGACATTGAGCGGCGCAAGTACGATATCGCGCTGGTTGATTACTACCTGCCCGGGATGAACGGCCTCGAGCTGCTGAAGAAGCATCAAAGAACTCTCGCCCGATACGGAAGTAATCCTCATCACGGGCGCCCGCCAGGAGTCCGATCGCCGTCGCTGCGATGAAGCTGGGCGCCAGCGACTATATTGCCAAGGATGAGCATAATCTGACCTCCGCCGTGATGAACTCGCTCCAGACCGTGCTGCGTCAGCCGCAATACGGAGGCATTGCGCCGTCTCAAAAAGGGCACTGATGGCACGGGTGCTGGCGACGCCGATGACATCATTGAGCCCGAAGTCGCCAAGCTTTCCTGGCTGATCCAGGCACTAGATTCCGCGCATGGCTCCACCTATCCCAAGACCGAGTTTAACGACCTGCCGGTCGGCGCTTCCTCCGACCTCACCGCCATGGTCGAGGAGTACATCCGGGCTAGCTGGGCTCAGTTCCCGACGACGGCATTGGAGCAGCAGGAATCCGTTGTCCGGGCGTGCGTTGCCAACGGCTTCAGCCCCAGGGACATAGTCCGCGTCTACACCGGCAGCTTGATGAACGTACGGGAGCACGTGGAGAAGGACCCGTCAGGGACGAAGCTGTTTCTGTTCCTGGCATGCATACTCGCGCGCATCCTGGAGGAGTACCAGATGATGATCATGACTGCTCCCAGTAAGTAGACGATCGGCATAGGGAGCAAGACGGATCAGATCTGGATTTTCTGCTGCGAACTGGTCTTTTCGTCTATGTTCGCGTCCGTACAGACGAACCACTGCCTGAGGGCATACTGGAGAGAGGTGACTCCTTCACCAGGTCCACAGGTTGCGTCGCTCAAGGACGAGCACATGACGCCAACCGTATTCGCGTTCGCTTTCTCATGGATGAAACATCCGCGATCGCCTTCGAAGTGAGAAGAGGAACGTCGTGAATTTCGACATACCCAAGACGCCAAGAGGTCTCAATCCCAAGAAAGCAATGCTCGGTGCAACCTTGCTGCTCGGGCTGGTCTTCCTGGCCTTCATTGTTGTAATCGCCTCGCAGCCGCAATCTGCGTCGGCGACGACCATCGCTTTCAATCAGTGCAACAACCGAGGCGCCGGTCCAGGCGGAGCGCCGCTGACCGTTACTTGCAATGTCAGCATCATCAACAACATCACACCGTCCGGTAACACCTCGACGGCCACCTTCAGCCGCACCTGTACGCTAAACCCGTGTACCGGCGGCTCGATCGCAGCCAGCGATGTGGTCAACGCCGTCAACCAGTGCAACGCCTCCGACAACGTCGGCGGCAGCGTCATGATCTGCCACGTAACCATCGTCAACAACATCAGCGCCGATGTGCCCATTCCTGCGACTGCTCTGAACGTTAATCAGTGCATCGGCTCCGGCGGTGGCGGCGGCGCCAACATGTCGGGATGCATAGCGGTTGCTCAAGGGTCGCCGCAGGTGACGCAGTGCAACGGCTCCGGAAATGGCGGTGGAGCGACGATGATTTGCACCACGTCAGGCACCACGAGCAACCTTTTCCCTGTCACCGTTAACCAGTGCAACGGCTCGGAGAACGGCGGTGGCAGCTTCGTCACCTGCACAGTTAGCATCACGAATAACATTACCCAGGCGCCCACCCCCACGGACACGCCTTTGCCCGCGACGGCAACCCAGATTGCAGCCGCCACAGCGACCCAGGCTGCAGTAGCGACTGCGACACAGGCCGCCCAGGCCACAGCCACCCAGGCTGCGGCCGCAACGGCTACCCAGATCGCTACGGCCACCCAGGCGGCACAGGCGACGGCGACTCAGATTGCAGCCGCCACAGCCACCCAGGCCGCTCAGGCCACGGCGACCCAGGCTGCGATCGCGACAGCGACCCAGGCCGCACCGGCTACAGCGACCCAGGCTGCGATAGCGACGGCGACGCAGGCCGCCCAGGCGACCTCCACCCAGGTGGCTGCAGCGACAGCGACCCAGGTCGCCGCAGCAACCGCGACTCAAGCGGCCGTGGCCACTGCAACTCGCCAGGCCGAAATAACAGCTACTATCACCGTCTTCCAGAGCGCAACCGAGACGGCAACCCCGCAGTCGGCCCAACCGCCGAGGGCTCCTGTGGATACGGGTGGCGTCCTTCCGCCGTCCGCGGGTGACGCAGGCCTCCTGCAACGGAAGCACTCGGACAACGCATGGGTCCCGTTTGCACTCGGTGCACTGTTCCTGCTCGGCGCCATCATCCTGATGCGCAAGCAGTTCATACGCCGATAGCCGCAAGGTGATGCCGAGGCCATCCGGAAGAGTTGCCCTGATCTAAGTAAGGGCAGCCTCCGGAGGGCCTCGGCCATCCCGGCCACAAATAACTCCAGGCGCAAGAAGACGACCTAACTCAGCCTCCTGGTCCAGGAGGTTCGTCGTGACCCAAACCCCACCAGGAACGAGTCCCCTGGGCGAATCACGAATCGAAGTCTCTGAGGAAGAATGCCGGCATCTAAGATTCGGTGGTGGGCCCTCTCGGATTCGAACCGAGGACCGACGGATTAAAAGTTCGCTAGCGTTTGACCGTTGGTGTCCTCGGTCGTCCACCCACGACCGGAATCGGCGCGCATTCGTCCACCGAGGGCCGCCAGCGTACGCCGATGGTCACGCACGTTGCTGTCAAAACTGCTGTCAGTTAGAAGCCGATTGCTGTCGCCACCCTCTCCCAACTCCGGTCCTCCTGCCCCTCTAGCCTGCCGAGGTAGGTCGTCGTCACCGCCAGGCTGCTGTGGTCCAGGAACCGCGATACCTCCTCGACCGACTCGCCAGCGTCACGCCTGAGCTTCGCGGCGCTGTGACGGAACACGTACACGCCTGAGAGCGGTAGGCCAGGCTATCGCCAGGTAGCGCCGCAGGTTGGTGTGGAAGACGCCTGCGCGAGGTGATCTTGCAGGTACGCAGGTTAGGCCAGATCAGGTCACCTGCTCTGGGGCCGAAGACCTAAGCGGGAATACCTGCCGCCGAAGCGCGTCTGGCATTGTAGCGCTCAGTCGCCAGAATCCGGGTGTCCCCTGGTATTTCCACCAACATCCTGAACCTGGTTGCGGTACTCTTCGTTCAGAAGCTTCTATGCCGGAGATTGAAGTTTGATAGTCCAAAGGCAACAGGCACTTGAAGTGACCACGTTCGAATAGAAGCGACCTGACGGAGGGCAGAATCATGCTGAGTAGCGCAGAGAACGAACTGATGTGCCGTGTTGGGCCGGAAACGCCCATGGGCAAGTTGATGCGCGAGTACTGGATACCAGCGCTGATGCCAGAAGAATTGCCTGTCCCCGACGGCGCGCCCGTACGGCTGCGACTTCTGGATGAGAACCTCATCGCCTTTCGATCTACTTCGGGCAGCGTTGGCATTGTTGCGAACGCCTGCCCGCACCGCGGCGCCTCGATGTTCTTTGGACGAAACGAAGAGGATGGCTTGCGCTGCGTCTACCACGGCTGGAAGTTCGATGTGAACGGTACCTGCGTCGACATGCCCTCGGAGCCGGTGGAATCGAACTTCAAGAACAAAGTGCGTACCAAGGCGTATCCCGTGCGGGAGCGAAACGGCATCATCTGGACCTACATGGGAACCCGTGAGGAGCCGCCGCCGCTACCCGATCTGCTGCCTAACCTGCATCCGGAGTGTCGCGTGGGGAAGTCGATGCGCGAGTGCAACTTCATGCAGGCACTCGAAGGGGACATCGACACAATCCACTTCGGCTTCCTCCACGCCGGCCACGTCCGCCCTGAGGACACGGCACCGCGCACGCCCGACTACTACGCCGTGAAAGTCCGCGATGCGGCGATGAAAGTCATTGAGCATGAGGTCGGAGCAACCTACGGCGCCTATCGCCCGGCAGAGGCCGATTCTTACTACTGGCGGATCGCGAACTTCATGATGCCGTTCTACACGCAGAACCCGACGTTGCTGATCGGGCGGAAGACAATGGGCAACGCCTGGGTGCCAATCGATGATCAGCACGTGATGGTGTGGTCCTTCAATGCGCCCACACCTGACAGTGACAAGCCCGGCATCGGAGGCCTGCAGCCTAACCAACGTCGCAACGTCGCCAATGAGCGCCTGTCATACCAGATGTACGGTGCCAGCGATGTGCGTGGCTTCTTGCCGGAAACCAGCGATTGGCTGGGCCGCTTCCGTCCGGCACAGAACATGGGCAACGATTACGCGGTGGACCGCGAAGCCCAGGCTAAAGGGCTGATCTACTCGGGCATACCGAACGGCGCTAACCCCCAGGACGGCGCCATGCAGGAGACGATGGGCCCGATATACGATCGGACCCAGGAGCACCTCGGCACCACGGACGCGATGGTGATTCGCACGCGGCGCAAGTTGCTAGATGCTATCCGCGCCCACCGTGATTCCGGCATTACACCTCCCGGCGTGGACAAGCCAGAGCTCTACCGCATGCGCTCTGGCGGCCTGCTGGCAGCGCCGGGCGTTGATGCCCTGGAGCTAACGAACGACATCATCTTCGGCCGCGCACTGACGATCGAGGGACAAGATCAAGAAGGCGCCATAGCTTCTGTCGTGTAGGTCCGAGGCGCTACGAAGACAATTGCCCTGGGCGTTTCAATAGAAGGCGACTGCTGCTCATCAAGGTTGTCCTGGCCGGGCAGGCCGCGAGACAGCTGCCCGGCTAGACACCAATAGCCGTTGCTACCTTCTCCAACCCGCGCCACGGGCACGAATGGAAGGTGTGGCAAGACGTGAAGGTGCCCGACGGCAAGCTCCTGATTCCAGGCGTCATCGATTCGGTGACTAATTTCGTCGAAAACCCAGAGCTGGTAGCCGAGCGCATCATCCGTTTCGCGCGAATCGTTGGGCGCGAAACGTCATCGCCGGGACGGACTGTGGGTTCGGGACGGCGGCCGGGTCAACAAACATCTACCAACCGATTGTCTGGGCAAAGCTGAACTCCCTCTCTAGAGGCGCTCATCTGGCATCGCAAGAGCTCTGGCCCTCCTGAGGGATTAGACAGATGATTTCGTCATCGTGGGGTCACTCCCAGGGGTGGACCCGTCCGCACTCTTACGACGAGCCCGGCTCCCTATTGGTCGCGATTCGGCAGGTTCTGAAGGCTGTCGACCCACGCCAGAGGAGCGGCCCAACGCGGCTTCATCCACGGAGGCTCCGGCCCTACGGAAGAGAAGAAGCGCGAGTGGCTGGAACCCCAACGACAGTCCAGATGCATCCACCAGAAATCCGGGTCAGAGCGGAGGTCTTTGCCTTCTGCCTCCTTGATCTCCGAACCCGGCACGTCCAGCAGGTCGCTCCTCTCGGGGAGGACAACCAGAGTCTGGCTCCACTACTTCACCCTGGGGTGAGCCGGTGCCATCGCTGGACAACGTGGGCGTGACATCTTTGACGCCGACGAAGAAGAGTACTCGTGAAAGCAGTTGAACAGTGACGTTCATCAGAGGCCCCATGGCGGCAAGGTTCTTCTGGTACTCCACAGAAACCGACTTGTGGCCTCGCGGCATGTGGTCCAGGTAGGCAGCATGAGAGCCGAGGGCGACGTAGATGTAGGGCCGTTCGCCGATGGGCGCACCGTTGGGGTCGCGCATGGCCTTCCAATCTCGCTGAGCGCCGCCCGTGTGGCCGGCGTAGGCGACTCTTTCCGGGTTTCTATGGTCGTCAAGGACGAGGGTGACCATCTCCCAGTCGCCTTCGTGCTTGTTGCCTGAATCGTTGTAGAGATAGAAGTACCAGTACTGCAGGAGAACCTTGTCCGCCGTTTCCGTGCAACGTCCGTACACAACCGGCGCGGTCTCTTCCTCCGTTAACGACTGCAGCAAACCTCGGTAGACCTGCCACGCTTGGTCCGGGTCCTGCGACCTGATCGGTGCCATGTCGAGTTCCCAGGGAGCCGACGCACCGATCGGTGTCGCAGCGACGAGTTCGCGCAGTTCGGTAGAGCTAGCCTGCTCATCGGGCGGAATCGGGGGCGGTAGTGGTTGAGTGAACCAGTTCCACGGGAACTTCGGCCACTTTTGGATTCGAGGCCAGGGCCATGTGGCCGGTTGGAGTACGTTCGAAATCTTGAATGGGCGTACCGTTTCGTATCGCTCAACGAACCGCAGGAAGAGATCGACTTTGTGAGGATGGTAGTCTCCCCGGTTTCGGCCGTGCGCCGCCTCGTAGGGGCGCGCAAGGTCAGGATGGTTCCTGTCAGGTCTCGAGAGTATTACGAGAAGAGGGTTGTGCTTGTTGAGCAGGGCTTCCGCTTCGACTTGGCTAAGTGGCATCTCCGGCCCTCCTGATTGGCCGAGCAGAAATGCGTGTCAGTGCCCGCATGACAGTCGGACTAACCAGCTGCGCGGCGTCATGGCCGACCGTCCGCTTGTGCTATGCAGAATCGTGAACAGGTCACCGCCGGCCCGCGCCTCGATTTACCGGCGATGCTAGCATGACGGCATCCTGTGAGTAGGTGGGTGCGATGAAAGATTCGTCATCCGAGGAACGCCCCAGCATAGAGATTGCCCGGCGAAGCGAGGACAGGTTGCCGCGGCCCGTCGTGCCTCACCTCAGAGGAGCTCGATCGGCCGCAACTCCTTACGGTTTTCAAGCTGGCCTATAACGCCCTCGTCCGCATGTTTCACGATCCGGCGGCTATGGTGCTCGGCAGCGCCTTTCTTCTGATCATGGTCTGGGGTTTCCAGGGCACACTACCCCTGGTCGGGCAGGTTTGGGGCGGATGGGCGCCGAACACCGACCCGGCTTCGCGTGACTCGATCATTCCCGGGTCTGAACTGGGACCAGGAATGGATCAGTTTCTTCGCTGGGCTGGTTCTGCTGGTTGGCGTCCCGTGCGCACTGATCAAGCTGGTCTTCCATCAACGCCTGAGCGACTACGGACTGGGTTTGCCGCCGCCGGGCCGCCGAAAGTTCGCAGTGATCTCGGCGATTGCGCTGTTTGTGCTTGGCCTGCCTGCGTACCTCATCGGGGCAGGAAATGCCGACATGACCGCCGTGTACCCGTTGTTCCGGGGCGACCTGGGGTCGGACGTCGACTTTCTGGTGTACGAGACCGGCTACCTGGCGTTCTTCGTCGCGATCGAGTTCATCTTCCGGGGCTATCTGTTATTCGGGATCTTCCAGCTGAAGGACGCTGACATCCTACCGAATCGCTCTGCTGCCGAGCGCGCCCTGCTCTTCGGCTACTACGCCATCCTGATCTCGATGCTGTCCTACACGGCGTGGCACCTCGGCAAACCGCAGCTGGAAGTCTGGGGCACTGTGCCCTGGGGTCTCGCCACCGGCACAATTGCACTCGTCTCACGTAGCGTCCTGCTGGTGATCCTGGTGCACTGGCTCCTGAACGTCGTGCTGGACCTCGCGATACGCGCGGGCTAGCTTAGGGGAAGGCGAGCTCTACTCAAGGGCCTTCGTGGCCAGCCCTTCCACCAGTCGAGATGCGCGCTGGAAGACTCCAAAGAGCCACTGCCAGCGTGACACCGGGCGGAATCTCGGGTCCTGCTGGCTGGCCAGAGCGCGTGAGAGGACGTAGCTGGTCCAGTAGAACTCCTCGCCGATATCGAGGAGTTTCACTATGAGTGGCCGTACGTTGCGCCAGTTCGGCCAGGGGGTCATGTCCCCGACGGGTGTGACTTCGACCGTTCCCCAGTACTTCATGGCCTCCTGGATCACGTAGTTGTCCCGCGGGTCGACGCCCATTTTCTGCCCCATTACCCAGTCCAGCGCATAGATGTTCTCGCTGGCGAAGATAGTGTGAGTGAGGTTGGGGTGGGCGTCCCGAACGTGACCTGTGAGGCCATCGCCGCTGACCCAGGCGTCGAGGAAGCCGAAGTGCACGGGGAACGCATCGAGGATGAGAAGGCAGCACTGGTAGAACTCGCGATTCTTACCGTGGTAGTGCTTCATCTTGTCCCACTCTGGCAGGCATCCATAGATGTTCTTCAGACAGCCGGTGTAGAAACACTGCCAGTGAGTCTTGTTCTTGGCGAAGGACACCCGGTAGTCGGCATCGCGCCAGGTTCGCCCAACGGAGTGCATGCCAAGCACGCCGCCGTAGTCGTAGGGCTCCTTTTGGTCCGTGAGGTCCTCGATTGTGTAGCCGAGGCCGCTGTAGCCGGCTACCTCCGCGACCGCGGGCACACTGCGGCCCGTATAGGAGTAGTCATAGACGTTGTGCGCCTCCACGACGGCGAGGCGAGTAAACCCTCGTTCGCGCAGGAGACCCAAGAGGTACTCAACAAGCTCCGGATTGGTGTAGACAGGCGACGACGATTCGTGCACGGAGGCCGTCATGATGTTCGGTTTCACGGCAATGAGGAAGTCGTTTCGCTCCTTGCCGCTGGCCTCGAAGGCCTCTTCAACGTTCTTCAAGAAGTTGGAACTCGTCACAGCCTGCTGCATCACCGCGAGCTTGTCTTCCCCAGTCTCGATGTGAACCGCCGATGGCTTCGAGTAAATCGGGTGAACACGCACAGTCAAGTCTCCCTGGTCTTATCTCCAGTCTGGATTTCGGGAGCATACTCCACTCCGCGTGGCCTCCGTGTTGCGGCCATGCTAGGCCTGGTGCTCGCGCGTGATGTCACGGAGTCCGAAGACGAAGACTCCTACGTAGGTCCCACGTTGGGGAGATCGTGTCGGACGCCTCTAAGCCAGAGGCGGTTCCTCAATTGCTGAGGCGATGGTCCTCCACCTTAGCCTCGTCTCGAGAATGGCGAAAAGGCGTATCCTACCAGCCGGTTAGTTTCATTGCCCCGAAAGGAAAGAGGCGAGACGGATGCCGCTGTACCGTTCCGAGTTTCCAGTTCAGGCTTCACCTGAGGTGGTTTGGCGCGTCCTTATGGACTTTGATAGCTATCCCGAATGGAACCCGCAGATTGTCCGTATCGCTGGGCGCCAAGAGCGCGGCGCAGTAATCGAGCTGCGCCTCTCGATGCCGGGCCGGCCCTCGATGAACCTCAAAGCTCGACTGACTGGCTTGGAACCCCCACGGCTTCTAACCTGGCAGGGCCACGTTCTGGCTCCGTGGCTTTTCTCGGGCTATCGCGTCTTTGCCATCGATCCCCAAGGATCCGGAGGCGTGATGCTGACGCATAGCGAAGACATTCGTGGATTGCTTTCGCCGCTCTTTGCTCTCGCCATGGGCACGGCGGCCAAAGCCAGCCACAACGCGCTCAATTCAGCCCTTAAGCAGCGGTGCGAGCAAGCCTGATTCCGAACTCGTAGGGTACTGGACACCCGGAGCGTCCATCAAAGCGCAATAGCATTGCCCTTCGACAAACACGATCGGTCGATAGTGCCACTGCCATGGAATAGACCAAAGGTCAGTACGCCGAAGTCACACTTTTACTCCGTGAGAAACGCTTGCATGTGTAGGCGGCGTCAGTCTGAGAACATGGGGCCTATTGCTGGGCAGGGAATGCGCCAAGCTGCTGCATCAAACCCAGCATGTCCGTGTTTCCGCTGTGCAGAACGATCTTGCCGTCCCGTATTCGCTCGATATGGGTCTCCGACATGGTGATCCGCTTGCCGGTGGGCGGGATGCCCATGAAGTCGCCCGAGTGCGTCCCGGTGAAGGACATCTGGTACCCAATCATGTCGCCCTCGGAGACCGTTTCGCCGATGCTGATCGCGATGTCGCCGAACGCGAGGCGGAACGCCGGCAGCGCCTGCCGCATGCCCTCAAGAGTGTCGGGCATTCCGGCCATGCTAAACGTGCAGGCGGGGTCGAACATCGCCACGAGAGGCGCATCGTCCCCCGTGTGCCAGTACTCCTCCATCGCCATGTGGAACGCTTCGATTACCTCGAGATTAGACGCCACGTTTACCTCCTTCAAACGGCTGACCAGGCAACATCCGAACTTCCAAGTAGCTATCCGCGAGTGCGTCGGCCTCCTCATCGGAGAAGCGGGGAAGCAAAAGGCTACACAAGAGAGCCAATCGATGGATACCCAGTCGAAGGCCGTGCTGTTCTCACGAGCGTTGGGAGAAGCAGCCGCTTGCCCCGGGCTATTTTTCTACGTAGACAGCGAAGGGCGGGATAACACCATGTTGCTCCATCAGGGCGGCCAAATCAGCGGGCGGCGAGGCCAGCATGGCCTCGAGAGCTGCGAGGTCGTTCACTTCGGCTGTGATGGCGACCTTGTTGCTGCCATCAAGAGCTACTGTGTCAATGACGTTCCCTCCGATGGAACCAATGACCGCTGCTCGTTCGGCCTTCCCTTCCAGCCAACGCTGGAGATCGGCGACCTCGTGAGTGATGATTACCCTCGGCATGTTCATCACCTGTCTTACCTAGTGAACCTGTGGACCTGCGGCAGCGAAGGAATGATACAGAGGAATCGCGTAACGGACTCGACGCACAACTCAACGGTGCAGTCGAAAGCTAGTCCACGGCGGCAGGAGCGTCAAGAACAAACTCTATTGATGTTGCCAAACACTTATGCGCCTGCAGGGTCGGAGGCCGCCCTATCTTTCAGGTAGTGAGACCACAGGATGGGCCTCGACTAAAACGCCTCGTCTACGTCTGATGGTTTAAACGGGCTGTCCACGCCCGAGGGAGCCCGGTTGGCCGATCAACCTCTTCTAACAGGACCAACACTCCGAACGTCTCATCCGACTTCCTTGACAAATACCAGGTCGCGGCCTATTTTCACGAAACCTTCGTTTCGGAAGGTCTTGGTCGATTGATCTCGACAGTGCCGCATAAGAGCCAGCGAGCGATGCGTCACGTCAGCCGTGAGGACCTAAGATGCCAATCGTCCTCGTTCACGGTGTCGGTGTCCGGGACAGGAACTTCTGGCCGGACATCGACGACTTTCTCAAGACCTACATTTGCCCTGTCATTGCCCCACAGGATTCGGACGGCGTGCCCATCATGCGCGCCTTCTGGGGCGACCATGGCGGCAAGCTCCGCTGGGAAGGCGCTTCCCGGCCGGCCACGCCACTCCTCGGTATGGGGGCCACTCTGAATGCAGACGAGCTGGCCGCGGCCACCGTCGTGGTCTCCGACTTACCTGCATCCCTTGCCGGCCTGCCTCCCACTCAGCCGTTGGCGGCGGCGGTTCCACCGGGCCTGATTGCCGCCGGCGCAGGCGGCGTCGCCGCCTCCACGCGTCCCCGTGATCTCACAGATGACCAGCTATCAGACCTCCTCGCCACCCTGGTGCATCACCTACCTATTACGGAGGCCCAGAGAACCGAAGCCGCCATCGCCGCAGACATAGTTGCCCATGACCCGGCTACTCGCGAAGCCCTGCATCAGGTCTCCACTCTCCAGGCCGAGGTCCAAGTGCTGGAGCAGCGCACCCGTCAGCAGATCGCCGACGACAGACAGGCCCGCAGCAACCTCATTGCCCAAGGCGGCGGTTGGTTTGACTCCATCCGCGAGAGGTTCCGCGACCGGCTCGGAGAGGCCTTCGAACGCGGCGTTGGTGCGCCCGGCTTCGTCCTCAGTCGCGCCATCGGCGAGATGCGCGGCCCACTCAACAACATGGCCACGGACTTTATCCGCGACGTCTTCGAGTACCTCGACGAGCGCGGCACGGCGCAGCAACCCGGCCCTATACCGCTGGCTGTTATTGATACGCTCAAGCAGGCAGGCCGGGTCCAGGATGAGCGCGAGGGCGAAGCCATCGTCGTCCTCACCCATAGCATGGGCGGCCAGATTGTCTACGATCTTGTCAGCGCCATCCTTCCAGCCGATGCAAATAACGACATCCGCATCGACTTCTGGTGCGCCACCGCCTCACAGGTCGGTCTCTTCGAAGAGCTCAAGCTCTTCTTGAACAGCAACGAGAAGTACTCAAAGAAGACCGATAGTCAGGTACCCCTGCCCGACACTTCCATCCTCGGTCGCTGGTGGAACGTCTGGGATTACAACGACTTCATCAGCTTCACCGCCAAGCCGATCTTCGACGGCGTTAGCGACGACGACTACAACAGCGGCATGTCGCTGATTGGCGCTCACGGCGGCTACCTCAAGCGCCCCAGCTTCTTCCGCCGCTTCGCCGAGGAGCTGAAGCAGGCCGCGGCGATAAGGTGGTATAGATGATTCTCGAACCCGTTCAAGGCGTGCCCGGCTTCTGGAAGGATCCCGCATGGGACGGCATAACGCCCGGCACCCACGCCTACGTCGTCGGCATCAGCAAGTATGACCACCTGGATGGCAGCGATCAGGCCTACGGGCTCGGCCAACTTGAGGTCTCCGCCAGCACCGCATGGGAATTCTTCAACTGGCTGTGCGACGAATACGAAATGGCGGAGGCGCCACTTGTTCAGTGCTGGCTCCTCCTCTCTCCGACAGACTCGGAAGCCGCTGCCACACCGGACATGACTGCTCACGCCTTCGCGCCTACGTGGCAGGCATGTGAAGACTCCCTTACGCTGTGGAAGCAGGAGCTAGAGGCGCAGTCACAGGCGAGCCCCGGAGAGCATCGTGCCCTTTTCTTCTTCAGCGGGCACGGCATTGAAGTCGCGGGCAACCAGGTTCTTGCTCCCCAGCGACTACCTCGCACCTCCAGGCCGCATCACCGATTGGGCCATCTCCACCGAGAACACGCGGGGCGCCCTCAACCGTCTCGAGCTGGGTGAGTTACTCCTGTTTATCGATGCCTGCCGTAGCGCCACCCCAGAGCTCGCCGAGACCGATCTCAACGGATGGGAGCTGTTCAAGTGGCCGCGCCAGACGTCCCCCTACAACAAGCGCAACGAAGCCCTGTACTACGCCAGCTCGGACGGTACTTCCGCCTACCAGCCGCACGAAGGTCTTAGCCTCTTCGGAGAAGCCTTGATGGAGGGCCTTCGCGGGGAACAGGGCATGAAGCTCACCCAAATGGATCAGGCCTGGCACGTCCACTTCCACCCCCTGGAGACCCACCTCAAGCTCCGGCTCCCTCAACTTCTCCGCGGCCAGAACGCGCCCGGGGACCTCCAGCTCCCGAAGTGCCTTCCGGTCACAACAGACGTGGACCCAACGGTTGCGACACTAGCCCAGCCCCCCGCATCGCGCTCCTCCAACATCCGATTTGGTCGCCGCTTTAGTCTCCCAGGTTCAATCCAACCTCCCGCACCTCAATGGCCCGCAGTCCTGGAGACCACCCTGAATCAGCCCTCCGGCCTCCTTGCCAACTCGACGAGTTTCGGGGATCTGCACGACATCTTCAGGCACGAGGACGTCACTGTGCCCTGGAACGAGGCTCGGGTCATGAACCTCAAGACCGGCCAGTGGATGGATAACGCGCTCCGGCTCGAGCGGGTGATGTTCGAGGACGCCACGACAAGCTACACAGTCGTTCTCTCGACACCTGAGGTCGCCGGCGACGTCTGGCTGCAGCTCTCCGAAGTCGGAATCGACCGCCGGTGCCTCGCAGTGCTTCTGCCTGACGACGCCAGCGAACCCGGCTATCACGTCCCGCCCCGCTACGAGATTCGCTTCAGCATGAGAGACAACCACTTTGCCACCTTCCGCGCCGGTCTCGCCGAGGCGCAGGAGCTTCCGCCCATGAACACGGCCCGGCAGCTCTGGGCCCGCCTTATGGTCGACAGCACCGCCGAGACTGCCGATTCCGACGACATCACTGAGCTCGAATCGATCCTCCGGGACAAGCGCATGTCCCCTCTCGGCGCTACAATCGCTGCGATCATCCTCCTGCGCGCCAATCGTCTCGACAGGCTCCACGATTGGCTCGGCAACCTCACGGACTGGTTCCCGGAGCGCCCGGATGGCCCAGCACTCTTCGCCGAACAACTTATCCGGCAGTCAGATCAGACAATGGTTGGCGACGTTCTCAACCTCGTACACGAGCGCGGGCTTCCGCGCACCTCCGACGCCTTCGACTACGCCTTCCGCCGTTCCGGTCAGCTTGCTACGGAGTGGAACTGGGACGACATGCGCGACCTCCACGAGGCCATGAAGCCCGCCGCCCGCTACAAGCGCTCCTCCGGCCTCTTCACTGTCTTCGTAGGCCCAACAGACGAAGTGCTGCCGGAGAAGCTCCGCATCGGCCTTAGCCCCGTATGAGCAGGCACTGGAGCCGGGGCAATGACCGCTGGCGCGGCTTGCAACATCCTCGCCACTAACTGGCCATAGAGATCTAGGTCACAGTCAGTCCGCGTTCACCATGGACCGGTACCAGCATGTTCAGCCTTGATCTGCAGCGAGAGGTAAGTGAGGCAGTCGAGGCGCTCCAGCGCCGAGCCAGCAACAAACCTGGCTAGGTCGTCCACTCACGTCCATCGACGTTGCTGTCAAAACTGCTGTCACAAAGCAAGAATCGCGCTCGTCTCGCGGTGAGATTTGCGCGATTCTAGAATCGAAATCTGTGGTGGGCCCTCTCGGATTCGAACCGAGGACCGACGGATTAAAAGTCCGCTGCTCTGCCAGCTGAGCTAAGGGCCCATGAAGTCTGCGTTGGCCAAAAGTCCTGTCGGGCCGAACGATGCGTCATTCGCGACTGCGCTCCGGCGTGTTCTCGGCAGGAATTTTTCCAACCCGGCTATTATAACGCCCGCGTGACCAGGAAAGTCGTAACCGCCAGAGTATCGCGGATGTGGCTGTAAATCCGTGCTGGAGGCCTTCGTGCCGAGTGCTACGTCTCGACCAACTCGAGGCCTTGTTTGCAAAGCGGGCACTCGTCTGGGGCGAAGCTCTCGACGTTCATGCGATGGCAGGCGAAAAACGGCACGCCGAAATCCACCGCGCCGTTCGTGCGGTCGATGAGGAAGCCGACGCCTACGACGTTCGCGCCGGCCTCTTCCAGCACCGTGAGCACGCGCTTCACGCTGCCGCCCGTCGTCAGCACGTCGTCCACCACCAGCACCGGCTGGCCGGGCTCCACGGCGAAGCCGCGGTCGAAGTAGTGCACGCCGTCCTTGTCCTTCTCCGCGAAGATGCTGCGCAGGCCCAGGTGGCGCGCCGTCTCGTAAGCCAGGATCACGCCGCCCATCGCCGGACCGACGACTAGCAGTGGCGCCGGCGTCGCGGAAGTGATCGGCGATCATGCTCGCAGAGCGTCGAGGTCGCTTCCGGGTTCTCCATGATCCGGAACTTCTCGACATAAATACCGGAGTGACGGCCGGAGGCCAGCTTGAAGTGGCCCTCCAGGACCGCGCCGGTCGAGCGCAGCAGGGAATCGACGTCCACCCTCGTCTCCTCTAGAACAGCGGTATCGTTACGAAGCCCAGGTCGATGCTGCGGTTGCCGACGCCGCCGAAGTCGCTCCATCGGCCAGTAGGTGAACATCGCCTTGCCGATGATGTTCTCCTCCGGCACGAAGCCCCAGTTGCGTGAGTCGGAGCTGTTGGGGCGGTTGTCGCCCATGACGAAGTAGCTGTCCTCCGGCACCACCTTCGGCGTCCAGTCGTCGTGTTGGCAGCCGAGGTTAATGTACGGCTCGTCCAGCGCCATGCCATTGACGGTGACCACGCCGTCGGCAATCGGATACCGTATCGCCCGGCACGCCGATGATGCGTTTGATGAAGTCGCGGCTCGGGTCACGCGGGTAGCGGAAGACGATTACGTCGCCGCGCTGCGGGCCGTGGAACAGGAACCGCGACGGGTTGTTGCCGCCGTCGATGAACGGGATGTACTTCGATAGCGTATCCAGGTTGAGCTTGAAGTAGACGGCCTTGTTCACCAGCAGGTACTGGCCGTTGTGCAGGCCGGGCTCCATGCTCGGGCCCTCGACGCGGAAGTTCTGGGCCACGCCGCGCACCATCAGGAAGATCAGGACCGCCAGGACCAGCGTCTGGATCAGCTCCCAGGCCACGCGACGGACACGCACACCGCTGGACCGGCGTCTGCCGGCTCGTAGAAGTCCTCTTCGTCGAGCTCAACCTCCAGTGGCAGGCTCGATGGGGTCGGTCATCGTCGTCGGTCGAGAGCGTAGAGGTGGGCTCAGGCGTCTCTTCGCGCCCGCGGGACCACACGTCGTCGGCGTCGTTCGTGATGCTGGTCTGGGGCGCTGACCCCGCGTCCGATTCTTCTTCGGACCAGAGGTTTGCCTGGCTACTGCCATCTCTCCGGATCCGCTGTGGCGGCTTCGGCAGGGAGGCGGTCAAGTCCTCGTCTTCAGGTCGCGGCGGGTACTCGCCGGAAGCGGGAGTCATAAGCCCTTCAAGTGTAGCATCGCAGGCGCGACGGAAAGTCGCGATTTCCGTATCAATCCCGGAAGCGCGGGTAAGAACCCAGCGGCAGACCCGCCGGCAGTAGCACGGCGCCGTCTGCTTTCATGGCTTCGAGCGCTTCCTGGGCGGCTGGTTCGCTGCGATGGCCCTGGAAGTCGACGAGGAAGATGTATTTGCCGAGCTCCTCCCGGGACGGCCTCGATTCGATGCGTGTGAGGTTGAGGCCGCGGTCTGAAAGATGGCGCATGACGCTCACCAGCGAGCCCGGCCGGTCCGCCACGTTGAACGCGATCGACGTCTTGTCGTCGCCGGTGGGTCGGCGATCCGCGTGGCCCAGCACGAAGAAGCGAGTCTTGTTGCTGTCCTCGTCCTGGATCGACGATGCGAGGACCTCCCCGCCGTGCAAGCTCCGCCGCGCGGCTGCCCGCGATGGCGGCAGCGCCGGGCGTGCGCAACGCCTCCTCCACCGCGCCGGCGGTCGAAAGCGCCGCGTCCAGCCGGGCGTTGGGCAGCTTCGACTGCAAGGTACTCGCGGCACTGGGCCAGCGCCTGCGGATGTGACATAACGACTTTGACGTCTTCGAGCTTCGTGCCGGGCGCCGCGATCAGGTTGTGCTCGACCGGCAGACGACGATCTCGGCGCAGACGAAGAGCGCCTTCGCGGTGAGGATGCCGTCCATGACGTCGTTCACGGCGCCGCCCAGGCTGTTCTCGATGGCGACGACGCCCAACGCGTCCGGATCGCTGTCTGTCGCCGCGATGACGTGGTCGTGACCGGGCAGGGGCGTCTTCGGCAGGTCCATGCCCGCCTGCTTGAGGTAGGTGAGCGCCGCCTGTTCACCGAAGGTGCCGGGCGGCCCCAGATAGCCAGACCTGCTCGTCATCAGGGGACGGCTGAGGTGCAGGGCGGCTGCGCAGCGCCTCCTCGCCCTCGATGCTGGTCACGGCGACCAGAATGTCGTCGGCGTGGATCGTCATGTCCGGCGCGGGCAGTCGTGGCGTGCCCTGCGTGTCGATGACCAGGCAGATCAACGAGCCCTGGGGCAGCAGCAGTTGCTTAACCTGCTTGCCGACGTGCCGGCCTCGCGCGGCACCCTCACCTCGACGATCTCGAGGTTGAGGCCGCCCAGCGTCAGCAGCGGGATCAGGCCCCGCCACGGCAGCTCCTGCTCGATGTGGCCCAGGATCAGGTTCGGTGCTGACACGGTGCTGTCGATGCCGAGCTGACGGAACAGCGCTTCGTTCTGGGGGTTGTTGATGCGTGCCACGGCGCGGGGCACGCTGAAGCGTCGCCTTGGCGATCTGGCAGAACGTCAGGTTGTCCTCGTCGTCGCCGGTCACCGCGACCACGAGGTCGGCGCGCTACATGCCGGCGCGCTCCATCGTCGCCGCGTCGCAGGCGTCACCCTGCATGATCACGTCGGAGCCCAGCTCCTCGGCGATGAAGTCGACGCGCTGCTGGTTCTCCTCGATGACGAGGACCTCATGGTCTGCGACGAGGGCGCGTGCCAGGTGATAGCCAACCTTGCCGGCGCCGGCGACGATGATGAACATCTACTCGTCCTCCTGCTCGATCGAGCTCTCGCAGCAGCTCGGCCTCGAGCTTCGTGGGGTTGATCGTGCGCAGGCCCAGGCCGCGATAGACCTCTTCGCGCATCGGGTCGAAGATTACGCTGCCGACGCGCTCGATCTGGAAGACGTGCTTGCGATCTGGGCTGCCAGGGCGTTGCGGTTGTCGCCGCGGGTCGCGGCCACGAAGGCGTCGGCGCGCTCGGCGCCGGCCCGGCGCAGCGTGTCCTGGTCGGTGCCGTCGCCGAGGATCTTTCGTCCCTTGAAGCTGGGGGCGAGGTGGTCGAAGGCGTACCTTGTCGATGTCGAGGATGGCGATCTCGTGGCCGTCGCGCTCCAGCATGACGGCCAGCTCAGCGCCCAGGCGGCCACAGCCCATGATGATGACGTACACGCCTACTCCGCCGGCATCCGCAGCAGGACGACTTCGCAGTGGGCCGTTCTTCAGGACGTGAGCCGCCACCCTGACTCAGCTCGAACTCGCCGAAGGGGCGCCTGAACGGCACGCCGATGACGATGGCGTCGGCCTGCGCTCCACGGCCTCATCCACGATGGCGTGGCCGGCGTCGCGGGCCTGCAGCAGGTCGCCGTCGACCTCGAAGTCCTGGCGCCGGGCAGCCGCTTCAGCTTCAGTCAGGATGTCCTCGCCCCGCTGCGCCTCTTCCGTCAGGTCGGCGTCCAGCGGCAGCGCGCGCTTGACCTCGATGACGTGAACGACGTGGACCTTGCCGCGGCTGCGCTTCGCGATCGTGCAGGCGAACTCGACCGCCATGGCAGACTCGCCTCGCTGCCGTTCACCGGCACGAGGATCGACTTGAAGGCTAGGGGAGATTCCTTGCTCTTAACATTCCGTTCTTGACGGCTAAACATGAGGGGACTCTCGCAATTAATCCTATGAGTGATGTGACTTGAGCATTATTCACGACCACTATCCTTGCGGCAAGCGCTCCACCCTGTGGGACCCGCGTTGGCCCGGTCCCTCCCAAACCTCTACGGTCAGCGCCTGCACGTTGGATGCACCTCGGCCCTCCATCCACTGCGAAAGCCTGTCGCTGAACCACTCTGCCAGCCGCTCCGCCGTCGTGTTGTCGATGGGCAGGGCGATTACGTCCGCCTTGGGCAACACGTAGCCGATATCGGCCGGCGTGCGCACCTTCCAGGCCGTGTCCGTTGACTCGATCTGGAGGATGCGGCTCTGGAGCTGGAGCATGAACTTGTGGTCCAACTCCTTGCTCAGGTCGCGCAGGATCGCTTTGAGGCCGATGAAGTTGACGACCAGCGAGTCCTCGCCGAGCTTGCCCTCGACTTCGGCCGCGACCTCATAGCTGTGGCCGTGCAGGGGTTCGCAGTTGCCGCCGTACGTCGCGAAGTGGGCGGCGTCGAAGCGGATGTTCTCGACGCGGACCTCGTACGTCGTCTTCATACGTCTAGACTACGCCAGACCGCTGCAGCGCGCGTTTCAGCGTCCTAGATGATTGGGGCGCCCGGGCAACCTCTGTGTCGCCTTGCATGAGCACGGGGATAACGTCGCGGTACGCCGCCGTCAGCGCTTCGTCTTCCTCGATGTTCACCGATTCGAAGGGCAGGCCAAGCTCCTGGAGTCGCGTGCGCCATCTCTTCGCAGAGGTGGCAGCCGGGACGGGAGAGCAGGCGAAGGCGGGTCGCCGTCGTCATGCTAGGTCCCGCGCAGCCTGCGACGGCGCTCGGCCCGGCTGATCTGGCGTCTTCGAGCGTCGCTCATTGCCGGCACGTAGGGGCCGGTGTCTTCGCGCTTGAGGAAGAAGACCAGCAAGGGCGTCCCGACGATGATCACGAGGACGGAGACGAGCTGCGGCGTCGTCAGGCCGAGCAGCGGCTCCTCGCTGTCGAGGCGCAGGAAGCTGACGAAGAAGCGCATGATTGCGTAAAGCAGGAAGGCGGCGCAGAACGATCACGCCGCTCTTCGGTGCTCGCTTCCACAGCAGGGCGATGAGGCCCAGGATCACGAGGTCGCCGATCAGCTCGTACGCCACGGCCGGGTGCGACGGATCGCGGAAGAAGCCGGGGCTGTTCACGTTGCTGTAGTACACGGCCCACGGCAGGTCGGTCGCCTTGGCGAAGTGCTCGCCGTTGATGATGTCGCCGATGCGGCCGATGGCGAGACCGATCAGCATGCCGAACGCCGCGGCGTCGGCGCCGGCCGCGCTGGGAGCTTGCTTCTTCAGGCCGTACGCCCAGCCGCCAAGCGCGCCGCCGATGCATGGCGCCCCAGATCGAGATGCCGCCTTCGGTCATCCGGAAGATGTCGATGAAGCTGTCGATGTTGCTGTTGTCGCCGTAGTTCTCCACCACGTACAGCGCCCGCGCGCCCACGAGGCCGCAGGCGACGACGATCATGCCGATGGTGTACGCGGTGTCGGGATCGATGCCGACGCGCGGCGAGGACGCCACGCGCACGGCCAGCCAGACGCCCGCCACGATGCCCACGGCCGTGAAAATGCCGTGCCAGGTGATCAGGAGGCCGGCGATATTGAAGACGTTGGGGTCGATGCCGATCGTTATCTTGAGAAGCTCAGTCATCTATGAACGGCTAGCCTTTGCCGCTACCTCCCGAATTTCCTTCTCCACGCGTTTCCGCTGGCCGCCGAGACCCCGGAACGAGCGCCTGACCCGCCTGCTATCTTACCCCAGAGCCTTCTTCTGGGCGTGTAGAAAGTCAGGGCCAAACCGAGAAGAAACAGGCCCGTCGCCACCCAGATCAAGGTCGAGCCGGGGTCGCGGCGCACCGTGATGCCGGCGAACTCGCGCTTGCCCAGGAAGGTGTACTCGCGTCCGTCCACGACAACGGGTTGGTCCGGCGAGAGCGCCAGCGCCTGCCCGCCGATTGTGCCGACCGTGAGCAGCGGGTCCGTTCGGACCGTCCGACAGCTCCGCCACGCCCTCGCCATCGAGGCCCGGCATGCCGCTAATCGCGACGGAGGGCACCGTGGTCGTGCCCACGAAGCGGATGTTCAGCCCGTCGAAGTCCTGCGCCTGGCCCTCGCCGAGCACGGCCGAAGAGTCCTGCTGCGTCGTCTCGTAGACCACGAGCTGCCAGCCCGTCTCCGACTCGCTTTGCCGTGCACCGATCCAGAAGGTGCGCGCCACCGGGCACGGTCACGAGCGTCCCCGCGACGCTGTCCGTGTCGCTCAGGGCGATGAAGTCAGTCGGCACGATGACGTCGTCCAGCACAACGGCGCCCGAGGCGTCCCTGATGACCACACGAGGCGTCGTCGCCCGCGTCACGAGTGCCAGCACTTCGTCGTAAACCATGTTGCCCGGTCGCCACGTCCTTGCACCTGCAGCGCGGCGCCGTCTGGGAAGTAGACCGACTGGTGGAACTTGTAGCCGTTGTAGGTCAGCGGGTTGTTCACGGTCGACGTGCCGCGCGCGACCTCCTCGCCGTTGCGATAGACCACGAGGTCGGAGTGGAAGTCGAGCGGGAAGCCGGAGGCGTCGAACTCGCCCACGGCGTCCTCGACATAAATCTGCATGTGGTCGGGGTCGTCGACGGCGAACACGGGCAGGCGGCGTCTCGCCCTCACCGATCAGCACCTGCTGTTCCCGAGACGTAATCACGGTCACGAAGCCGCCCGCCAGGAACAGGATCAGCGCCAGGTGGCTGACGAAGGTCGCGAACTGGGCCCACGGGTAGCGGTCGGCGAAGAAGTACGTCGCGTCGCCCTCGCTGGTCGTAGTCACGCGATAGCGCCGCTTGCGCAGCTCCGCCTCCAGCGTCGATGTCGTGGCGGGCGCGTCGAAGGTGACGGTGGCGTCGCCGCCGCGCAGGAGGTACTCCTCCGGCACGCGCGTCTGAGGCTCGAACACGTTGCGCCAGATCGGCGGCAGACGGTTCGCCGTGCAGACGCAGACGCTCATCACCAGCATCGCCAGCCCGCCGATGAAGTAGGGCGTGCGGAAGATCTCGAAGCCGCCCAGCTGTCCGGATCGGGCCGTAGAGGATGCCGAGCTCGTCGTTCTGCAGGCCGTACCACGCCGTCTCAGCCGCAACGTTGCCCCGCATCTCATTCGGCACCTGCGGGATGATCACGCCCAGCAGGGCGATCAGGGCCAGGAAGCCGATGAGGCCGAGGGCGAAACGGACGGAGGTGAGGAGGCGCCAGCTCAGGCGAAACGGGTCGTAGTCGGACCAGCGTATCGAGCGGTCTTTGCCTTGAAGGACGCCTGCCACTAGGTCGCCTCGGGCAGGATCAGGGCCAGACCTTCGTCCATCTTCTCCTGCGTCAGGGCGCCGAAGACCACCAGCCGCACGACGCCGCTGCGGTCGATGAAGTAGGTGGCCGGCACGCCGTTGTTCGGCCCGCCGATGTGCCAGGTGCTCGCGACCTGCCCGTCACGGTCCATCACCATCGGGTACGAGATGCCGAACTCATCGACGAAGCCCTGTACCTGGCTATTGGCCTCTCGCAGGTTGACGCCCAGCAGCTCGAGGCTGTTGTTCTGGTGCTCTGCGTACAGCGAGATCAGCTCGGGCGTCTCTTCGCGGCAGGTCGTGCACCACGTCGCCCAGAAGTTGACGATCACGGGCTGCCCCTGCAGGTCGCTCAGGCGTAGCGGGTCGCCGCTCAGCGTGCGCAGGCGGAAGTCAGGTGCCGCGCGGCCGTTGGTGGCGCTGGGGTCCTTGCCGGTGGAGTTGAGTTCGGCCGGCAATGCGACGTGCCGAAGCCCTCTTCCTGCGAGGCTGCTCTTGCGGCTCGACTGCACGTAGAGCAGCCCGGCCACGATGATCACGACGAGGCCCAGGGGCAGCACGAGGCTACGCAGGTAGCCGTTCCACTCGCGGCGGCTCTGAGGGCGGGACTCGATCTCGTTGTCTTCCTGGCTGCTCATGTTTCCCTACGGGCCGAACAAGGCGAGATATTCCGAACGCACCTGCCCGGGCTCATGGCCCGCGCCGAGGAATGACCCGTCGACCCGTACCTCCCAGTGTAGGTGGTACTCGGTGCCGGGGTTGGTAATAGATTCCGGCGTGCCGCTCTCGCCGACGTAGCCCACGACCGTGCCCTGCGACACCGTGTCGCCCACCTGCAACGTCTCCACGACGGCGCTGAGGTGGCAGTAGCGCGTAACGATGCCGCTGCCGTGGTCGATCCACACCTGACGGCCTCGGAACTGGTCCAGCGCATCTTCGTTGTCCGGATTGGCGAGGAGCGCGTTCATCTCCGCCGGCGTCGGGTCGACGTAGTCGTGATCGATGCGGATGATCTTGCCCGCTTTCGCCGCCAGCGCCGGCGTGCCGAGGCCGATGGCCGTGCAGTTGTCGACGTTGTAGAAGTCGACGCCCTCGTGCACGCCGAGGCGGTATTCGCGCGGACGCGTTCGGCATCAGCTGGTCGCCCTGCGGCAGACACGCCCCCGCGATGGGGTAGATGAAGCCGGACAGGCGCAAGGGATCGCAGCGTGGGAACCGCTGTCGGCCCCACGGTCGCGCACCGCGACGCCACTGCCGGTTTCGGCAGTCGGGAAGGCGTCATCGTCGCCACCACACGCCACACTCAGGGCAAGCATTGCTATCAGGCCTGCGACCATCGCAGCTAGGCGCAGAACAACCCTCCAGAGTCCGAAAGGACGATCTCAGGATACGGGGGTGCTTCGCGCAGGGGCAAATGGTGGGAGTCGTCAGTCTCAGTCGTCAGTTCTCAGTGAGTGAGCTTCGCAAGGCATGGAGGAGAGGAACTGATGACTGACCACTAACAACTGAAGACTCGCGCTTCAGCGCGCCCGCATCGCCTCCTCGTGCGACATCACCTCCAGCGCATCGTCGATGCGCTCCAGGGCGCCGTCGCCGTAGCGGCGCTGGAGGGCGAGCGAGATCAAGTGGTCGGCGAAGGCGGGGTTCTTCGGCAGCAGGGGGCCGTGCAGGTAGCAGCCGAAGGCGTTCTTGTAGCGGGCGCCCTCGTAGCCGCTGCTGCCGTCGTTGCCGAAGCCGCGCGTGACCTTCGCCAGCGGCTCGGCGCCGGAGCCGAGGTAGGTGCGCCCGCCGTGGTTCTCGAACCCGGCGAGGGTGCCGCCCTCCCATTCGGCCGTCAGGTTGCCGATCAGGCGTTTGGCACCCGGCCCCGGATGCAGCGTGTACAGGTCGAACACACCGGCGCCCGGCATCTCGACGCCGTCGAGGCCGCGGTAGAACCGCCCCGAGAGCTGGTAGCCGCCGCAGACGCCCAGAAACACCACGCCGTCCTCGACCATGTCTTTCAGGGCGCCCTTCGTCTCCAGCAGGTCCTTCGCCGACCAGCCATTGCTCTCGGTCCTGCGCGCCGCCCATGAACAGCATGTCGTAGCCCTCGGGTCGCAGCGCATCGCCCACCTCGAGCGCCTCGACCTGCAGCTCGATGCCCCGCAGGCGGCAACGACGCGTCAGGCACACGATGTTGCCCCGGTCGCCGTAGATGTTCATCAGCGATGGATACAGGTGCCCGAGGCGCAGCACGCGCCCAGCGTCCTCTTTGTTCGTTTGCTCGTCTGCTTGTTTGTCCGTTACTTCCAAAACGGCTCCTTGCCGGCGCGCTTCGCCAGCAACTCCCGCACCGTCAGCATCGCCGTGTACGTCGGCACGATCGTCAGGCAGTCCCCGGGCTGCGTCAGCGTGATCGCCCTTTCGAGCGCCCTTGCGATCTCCGGGTCCACTTCGATCGTCTTCTCGTCCCACTCGGCGTACTTCAGGCGCAGCGCCATCTCGGCCGCGCGCGTGCCGCTCGTAATCACGCGGTCCAGCTTGCCCGCCGCCATCTCGAAGTCGGCGTCCCACACCCAGGAGATGTCGCGTCCGTCCGCGATGCCGTCGTTGAGCACGAACAGCGCCGTGTGCCGCGATGCGTCCAGCAGCAGGGTCGAGAGCACCTGGTTCAGGCCGGCCGGGTTCTTGCCCAGGAACACCTCGACGCGCCGCCCGTCGACCTCGAAGGCCTCCTGGCGCCCGAAGGCCGCCGCCACGCCCTCAGTCGCCTCGATGCTGGCCGTGACCGGCAGACCGAGCGCCAGGGCGCCTGCCGTGGCTGCCAGGGCGTTGTACACGTTGTAGAGGCCGCCGATGCCGAGCTCGACCATGCCCTTGTGCTCTCCGGCGGCGAGCTGGAAGCGGGCGCTGCGTCCGTCCTTCAGGTTGACGAGTCGCGCCGCCACGTCCGGCTTCGGGCGGGTGCGCTTGCAGGCCGGGCAGCGCCAGTGGCCGACGTGGCCGAAGAACGCCACGCTGTACTCCAGGCGGGCGCCGCACACGACGCAGCTCAGGGCGTCGGAGGCGTGGTCGGGCGCGCCCTTGTCCAGCTTGCGGTCCTCGACGCCGAAGTAGGTCACGTTCTCGCGCCCGTCGCCCAGCGAGGCCACGGCCGGGTCGTCCGCGTTGAGCACGAGGCGCAGGTCTGGCGGCGCCGCCTTGAGCATCTCGCGCCACAGGCCCGCCACGGCCGCGACCTCGCCGTAGCGGTCGAGCTGGTCCCGGAACAGGTTGGTGAACACGATGGCGCGCGGCTGGATGTCGCGCAGCACCAGCGGCACGGTCGCCTCGTCCACCTCGAAGACGCCGATGCGCTCTTTGGCGTCTCGGACACGGCCATCTGTGCCGGTTGCCAGGGCCAGCGTCGAAGCCAGGCCGCGTACGAGGTTGGAGCCGGAGGTGTTGGCGAGGGGCTTCAGGCCGGCTGCCCGCGCCGTGTCGCTCAGCAGCAGAGAGGTTGTCGTCTTGCCGTTGGTGCCGGTGACGATGACGCTGCCGTGGCCGAGCTGCGAGGCGAGCTCACCGATGAGGTGGGGCTGAAGCCATGCCCCTACGAGGCCGCTGGCTGCCGTACCGCCGCCCCGACCGAGCGCCCGGCTCGCGAATGCGGTGCCTTTGGCCGCCCAGACCGATGCGAGGGTGCGCGCTGCCGGCACCGGCTACTGCTGGCCCGCCGTCGCCGGCTCCCGCGGGATGAAGTTGCGCGCCAGCACCCGCAGCAGCGTGATCTTGCTCACGATGCCAACGACGTTGCCTTCGGAGATCACCGGCATGATCCAGGTCTCGCTCGACTCCATGCGCTGCAGCAGGGAGGCGCCGTCTTCCTTCAACGCCGCGACCGGCACGTCCCGGGTACTGCTCATCACCTGCCCGCCGTCGCCGTTCGCCGGTCGTCCACTCGGTACGCCCGCGACTTCCTTCTCGGTCAGCACGCCGACGACGCGGTCCTCATCGTTCTCCACGAGATAGATGTAGTGCTCGTCAGTGCGATTGGCCAGATACGCCAGCGCCACCTGCGAGTCGGTCGTCGGCAGGTCCTCGCTCATCACGTCTTCGGCGGTGAAGCTGGAGAGCAGTTCCAGCGCCTTCGCCTGGAACCAGGCCTGTCGCGCCGAGGATTCGAGGAAGAGGCCGAGGAGGGCGAACCAGAGGCCGCTCCACGGGCTGACGTAGTCCTGGAACAGGCCGATGAACGCCAGCGCGCCGACGATCATCAGGCTGTAGCCCATCGCGCGGCCTACCAGCGTTGCCAGGCGCGTGGCCCGGTACAGGTTGCCGCTCACGCCCCAGATCAGCGAGCGCAGGACGCGGCCGCCGTCCATCGGGAAGCCGGGCGCCATGTTGAACGCTGCGATGATCAGGTTCATCAGGAACAGCCACTCCAGCACGATGCTCACGGGGCCGTCCTCGTTCTCGCCAATGGCGTACCAGAGGCCGAAGAAGATGCCGGCCAGCAGGAGGCTCGTCAGCGGCCCTGCGATCGCCATGAGGAACTCGTGGCGTGGCCGCTTCGCCTCACCGCCGATCTGCGACACGCCGCCGAAGATGAACAGCGTGATGCTCTTCACCGGGATGCCGTATCGCAGGGCGATGATGCTGTGGGCGAACTCGTGGATCAGGATGGAGCTGAAGAAGATCAGACCGCTCGAAAGCGCCATGACCCAGTGCAGCCACTCCTTGTCGCGGTTCGGCGAGCCGACCGGGATGATTTCGGGGTAGACGCTGAGGGCCAGGAACGCCGTCACGAACACAATCGTGAATATCCACGAGACGTTGACTTCCACAGGGATGCCCAGGAGGCGAGCGACGCGAAAAGATCTGTTCAACTTCTACTCAGTGTAGTACAGACGGGCGGGTAGCAGATTCCAGAAAACAGATAGCAGAGCCAGGTTCTCGATAGCGTATGCCTGCTATCTGCTCTCTGTTATCGCGTAAGCCGCGCCCCGCGCAACCGCAGCGAGTTCGTCATCACCGTCACGGAGCTGATCGCCATCGCGGCGCCGGCCAGCATGGGGTTGAGGAAGCCGTACTCGCCCAGGGCCCAGTTCAGGCCACCCGGCACGCCGCCATCGTGAAAGAACACGTACAGCAGGCCCGCGGCGACTGGGATCAGGGCCACGTTGTACGCGAAGGCCCAGAACAGGTTCTGGCGGATCGTACGCATCGTCGCCTTGCTCAGGGCAATCGCCGTCGAGACCCCGCGAGGGTCGCCGCTCATCAACGTGATGTCCGCCGCTTCCATCGCCACGTCGGCGCCGGTGCCTATGGCGATGCCGATGTCGGCCTGGGCCAGCGCCGGTGCGTCGTTGATCCCGTCGCCCACCATGGCGACGACCTTGCCTTGCGCCTGCAGCGCCTTGACGTGCGCGACCTTCTGGTCCGGCAGCACTTCGGCGATCACGTGGTCGATCGCCACCTCTTCGGCGATAGCTCGCGCTGTCGCCTCGTTGTCGCCCGTGAGCAGCACGACCTCGATGCCCTGAGCCTTCAGCCCGTAGACCGCCTGCGCCGCGCCCTCCTTCAGCGTGTCGGCGATGGCGATCACGCCCGCCGCCTTGCCGTCGACGGCGACGTACACGACGGTCTTGGCGTGTGATTGCAGGGCTGCGCCGCCCTCCGCCAGCGTGCCGAGGTTGACCTTGTGCTCTCGCAGGAACGGCTGCGTGCCGATGACGACGCCGTGGTTCTCGACGATTGCCCGCACGCCCTTGCCCGCGAACGCCTCGAAGTCGCTCACGTCCGGCAGGTCCAGCCCCCGGGCCTGCGATTCGCGCACGATCGCCTCGCCCAGCGCGTGCTCGGAGCCTCGCTCCGCCGCCGCGACCAGCCGTAACAGCGTCTGCTCGTCGATGCCGGCCGTGACGATGTCCGTCACCGCCGGCTGGCCCTCCGTAATCGTGCCCGTCTTGTCCAGGACCACGGTCGTCAGCTTGTGCGCCGTCTCCAGCGCCCCGCCGCTGCGGATCAGGATGCCCATCTCGGCGCCGCGGCCCGTGCCGACCATGATCGCCGTCGGCGTTGCAAGGCCAAGGGCGCAGGGGCAGGCGATGACCAGCACTGCGACGGCGGCCAGGGTGGCGTACACGATCGCGCCGGACGGACCCGCCAGCAGCCACACCACGAATGCGGCGGCGGCGATAACCATCACGGCCGGCACGAAGATCGAAGCCACGTAGTCCGCCAGGCGCTGGATCGGCGCCTTCGAGCCCTGTGCCTCTTCCACGAGGCGGATGATCTGCGCCAGCGCGGTCTCACGGCCCACGCGTGTCGCCCGCAGATGGAAGGAGCCCATGCGGTTCAGCGTGGCGCCGTACACCGGGTCGCCCTCGGCCTTCTCGACCGGCAGGCTCTCGCCCGTCAGCATCGATTCGTCGATGGCGGAGTGACCGCTGACGATCACGCCGTCCACCGGCACCTTCTCGCCCGGCCGCACCACCACCACGTCACCCGGCAGCACCTCTTCGACCGGGATGTCGGCCTCGCGGCCATCGCGCACAACCCGGGCAGTCCGAGCGCCCAGGCTCATCAGGCGCGTGATCGCCGCCGACGTGCTGCCCTTGGCCCGCGCCTCCAGCCATCGCCCGAACAGGATCAGAGAGAGGATGATCATGGCGGTTTCGAAGTACACCGGCGGCCGGTCGCCCAGGGCGTGCATGTGTGTCTCGACCGCCGCGCTGAACAGCGACGGGAAGAACGTCGCGACCGTGCTGTACAGGAACGCCGCCGTGGTGCCCAGCGCGATCAGCGTGTTCATGTCCGCGCCGCCGTGCTTGCCGGTCTTCCACGTCGCGGCGTAGAACTGCGAGCCGGCCCAGACCTGGATCGGCAGCGCCACCACGAACATCGTCACCAGCAGGGCCTGGACGCTGATCACGTCCGTGATCTGGTTCAGCACCGGATCGAACCCCGCGACCATCATAAGGATGCCCGCGATGCCAGCCGTGACCCACTTGCGCATCAGCAGCCGCTGCTCCTGCTGCGACACTTCCTCGCTGCTGGTGTCAGTCTCCGGCGCGCGCTCTTTGACCTCGATGCCGGCGGCTTCGGCGGCCTTGCGCAGCTGCCGTGCGTCGACGGCGCCGGCCGGGAAGCTCACGCTCACCCGTCGCGCCTCCGTGCTGACGTCGACCTCGGTCACGCCCTGCACGGCCAGCATCGCCGACCGCAGCGCCTCCGCGTCGAACGTCTCGCTGAGAACGTCGAGCACCACCGATTCGCGCAGGGCGTCGTAGCCCGCGGCCTCGATCGCGTTCAGCAGGGTGTCGACGGGCGCCAGGTCGCAGTCGTAGGAGACGGTCGCCTTTTCGGTCGCCAGGTTCACGGTCGCGGTGCCGACGCCCGGCACCTTCTTCAACGCCCGTTCGACGCGGGACACGCACGACGCACACGTCATGCCGCCGACGCCGATCGTCAGGGTCTCGTTCTGGGGCTTCTTTGGGGTTTCTGTGGTCATCGCTGACCTCCAGTTATTTTCTAACGGCCTGCCTGCTCGTACAGGTCGATGAGCTCGCCGATCACCGCGTCCTCGCGGCCCTCCTTGATGCCCTCGACCACGCAGCCCTGCAGGTGGTTCTCCAGGATCAGCGCCTCCATCTTCTCGATGGCGCGGCGCACGGCGTAAGTCTGCTTCAGCACGTCGACGCAGTACTGATCCTCCTCAATCATGCGCCTTACACCGTTCAGGTGTCCCTCGATGTAGGCGATGCGACGGAGAATGTCCGGTTTCGCGCTCGTGTCGACCGGCACGCGGTGGTGTTCGTGGGTGGTCATGGTTACGCCTCCTGGGCTACGAACTGCAGCGGGTTGGCATCGAAGCGCTCCTTGCAGATCGGCGCGCAGAAGTAGAACGTCGTGCCTTCGAACAGGCTGCTGCCCGCAGCCTCGCACCGGGTCGATGCGCATGTTGCACACCACGTCGCGCACCCGCTGGGCCGGAGCCGCCGTCGCGACCGGCACCGCCAGTGCCGCAACGACAACCTCGCCCCACGGCAGCGTCACGGTGCCGCGATCGATTTCGTAGCTCCGTCCCGGCTCTCGCTCCGCCGTGACCTGCGCTTCGGCATCGCCACCGACCCATAGCAGGCGACCGCAGCAGCAGCGCCCAAGGTGCTCCGCGCCCGCCGCCCGATCGTAGGTCAGCCCGGCGACGCAGCCGCAGGGACACTGGTAGTTGACGTGTGCCAGCCCCTCGCGTTCACCCAGGCGTGTCGTGTACTGCATCTGTCGCTCCTCCGGTTCGCCTCATACCCCCCTCTAGGGGGGTATTGCCATGGTAACACCGGGTCAAAGCAAACGCAGATTCACCGGACCATCGAGAGAGTTGAAATTCGCAATAAACCCCACTGAGGGGGTATGAATCTCGAACGTAGCTGCAGACCTTCAGGTCTGCCCGGGCATCTTGTGGCCCGAGGCCCCTGACGTCCAGGCCAAGACCTGACAACTGAAGACTGACAACTAAGAACTACCCCAACCGCTCCAGCACCCCCAGCAGCTCGCTCAGGTCATCGATGCGGGCGTCCGGCGTCACGCCGTCGCGCTGCTTGCTGCCGACCTGTACCGCGAATAGCCCGACCGCCTGCGCGCCTCCGATATCGGTGTGCGGGTTGTCGCCCACGAAGGCGCAGTCGCCCGGCTCACAGCCGAGACCTTCCAGGGCCTTCACGAAGATGCGCGGGTCCGGCTTGGCGATGCGCTCTTGATCGGAGAACACCATGACGTCCAGGTGCGCGCTCAGACCGTAGTGCGCCAGCATCGGCAGCAGGTGCGGCGTCGTCGTGAAGCCGGCGTTGCACACCAGCGCCGTCGCCAGCCCGCGCGACTTGATCGCCGAAGTGGTCTCGACCGCGAAAGGCGCCAGCATGGGCGCGACGTTGAGGGGCATCGACGTGATCACGTCCTCGAGGTCGTCCAGGGCTGCATCGGGCGTCTTCGTATTGGTCTGACCTTCGAGTAGGGTCATGAACAATCGAGCTCTGCCGCCCGTATCGAGGTCCTTGCCCTCGTCGTGTAGCCGTGTCAGCGCGGCGCTCGACGCATCGAGGGCCGCCTGGATCGCGTCGGATGGTGCTTCGGCGCCGTGACGCCGCAGCACGTCCTGCACGGCGGCGCTACGCCAGACCCGGCGCGGCTGTGCGCGTTCCGGCTTGTCGTTGATCAAGGTCTCCCAGAGGTCAAACAGTACGGCTCTCAGCATGTCAGTACAGACTACAGACTCGGCGCAACTCGGCGCGAATCTGCAGTACTCGGCCACCCCGCGGCCGCTTTATCCCGAGGTTTCAGTCAGCTCTGAGGGATCGGAGCGCTCAGGGCCGCGCCGCACGAGTCGCAGAAGCTTGCACCTTGCGCGTTCAGGCCGCTGCAGGCGGGGCACTTCACGGCGGCAATGATTTCGCTGCTGCCTTCATTCGCAGACAGCGCTGCCGTTGCACCGCCGGTCTCGTCTTCCTTGATGGCGTTGCGAAACTCTTTGATGCCCTGACCCAGTGAGCCTCCGAGCTCCGTCAGCCGGGAAGCGCCAAAGATCATGACGACGATGATAAGAACGATAGCTAGTTCGGCCGGTCCCAGTTCCACCGCAACCCTCCTGAGAGCGAATGCTCCCAATTGCTACGGTACGCTCGGTCGCTGAAGCGAGCCTTAGGATTTCCTGAATTTATCCAGACCACTGTGGACGCAAGAAAGCGGGCCCATCTGGGCCCGCTTTCCAGTCTGTTGCTTGCGCTGCTAGCTCTGTGACACCGGAGCTGTGAGGCCCGCACCACAAGAGTTGCAGAACTTGGCGCCCTGCGCGTTCAGGCTGCTGCAGCTCGGGCACTTCACAGCGGCGATAACGTCGCCGCCGTTGCTCGAAGCTACGGGAGTAGCCGGAGCCTCCGAGGACGTCGTCATAGGCGCTGGCGCTGCTGCCGGCGTCTCCTCATCCTCTTCCTTCACAGCGGCACGAAACTCCTTGATCCCCTGGCCCAGCGAGCCACCGAGATCCTTGAGCCGCGTGGCGCCAAACATCACCACTACGATCACGAGAATAATTGCGAGTTCCGCGGGCCCAAGGCCGAACGGTCCAGCTGCTGCCAACATCCGGGAGCACCTCCTGCACCCTATTTACGTCTAGACGATAGCATCGGGATTCTGTGAGCGTCAACGAAACGCAAACTTACCCACTCGCCGCTCCAGCGGCCCTCGATCTACGCTATGGGTCCTAGACGACCCGCTCGACGAAGACCTCCATGATGCCGCCGCAGATCTTGTCTTCACCTTCCGGCGACTCGGTCAGGTCCACCACAACGAGCTGGGGCTTGCCGTTCTCGTGCACGTTCATGGCTTCCTGCCACACCTCGGCCTCGCCACAACCGCCGCCGATGGTGCCGCAGAACGTACCGTCCGCGCGAACCGCCATCTTGGCGCCCGGCTTGCGTGGCGTCGAACCGCGAGAGGCGGCGACAGTAGCAATCACGAGAGGCTCACCCTTTTCGATGGCCTTTTCGATTTCATTGAAAACTTCGTCTTGCATCTTGAATCTAGGATACACCCTAGGCAACGGGACTGTCCGGCAGCGCGGGGCACTGGGCGAACTCGATCAGGTCCCTCGGGTCCGGCGCCGCCCACGTTTCGATGTGGAGTTGGATCGTATGCAGGCGCCTCGGCACGCCCTCGAGCGTGGACTGGCGCAGGAAGACCTTATTCGAGATCCGTCCTGTGTCCTCGCGCAGCACGCCGTCGACGTAGAGCTTGATCCGCGTCAGCGTGGCCGCCGGCTCGTCCGTGTTCAGGACGGCGATGTCGTAGCCCACGTGGATCTCGGCGCCGTAAGGCCCGATATCGCAAGAGACGCTGAACGTCGTGCGGATACGGCCTGTAGCCGGCGGCTCGATCGCCGTGTACGGCGTCGAGGTCGGGCGTGGCGTCCCGAGCGCCACGGGCGCCGACGTGGTTTCGGGCGCCGGTGTGGTGGTCGGCGTTGCCTCGGGCGAATCACCGCCGCACGCGACCAGCAGCATCGCCAGCACCGCAACGGCCCCTACGACGGCGCGGTGCGCGATCGTCAAGCATCGCGGCTGGATGGCGTCGAGTTGCCGGTTACTGTGCTTTCCAGGTAGTTCCGTTCGGGCCGTCCTCGAGAATGATGTTTTGCTCGCTCAACCAGTTGCGCACCCGGTCGGAGAGTTCGTACTGCTTGGCGGTCCGTAGCTCCTTGCGCAGCTCGACCAGCATGTCGATGAACGGCGCAGCAGCCAGGGTATCCTGTGCGCCCGGCGCCATGTCCAGCTGCAGCCCGAGCACGCCCGCGAGCTCTCGAAGCACGCCCTGGGCCTCCGCGACGTCGCCGCCGGCCGTCGAGGCGCGGTTGATCTCGCGCGCCAGGCTGAACAGCAGCGCCACGCCCTGCGACGTGTTGAAGTCGTCCTCCATCGCCGTCACGAACTGCTCGCGGTATGACGAGGCGTCGAGCACCTCGCCGCCGGGCGTACTCGAGGCTATTACGGCGTTGGTCAGGCGGTCGGCGCCGGCCTTCGCGGCCGCCATCGCCTCTTCGCTGTAGGTCAGGGGGCTGCGATAGCCGCTGCCCAGCACGAATAGGCGCAGCCCGTCGGGGCCGTAAGCGTCGATGGCGCCGCGCATGCTCAGTACGTTGCCGAGCGACTTGCTCATCTTCTCTTCGCCCATCTGCACGAAGCCGTTGTGCACCCAGAACTGCGAGAACGGCACCTTGCCCGTGAAGGCCTCCGTCTGGGCGATCTCGTTCTCGTGGTGCGGGAAGGCGAGGTCGAGGCCGCCGCCGTGCAGGTCGATCTGCTCCCCGAGGTGGTGCAGCGACATGGCGGAGCACTCGATGTGCCAGCCGGGCCGGCCCTTGCCCCAGGGGCTGTCCCACGCCGGTTCGCCGGGCTTGGCGCCCTTCCACAGCGTGAAGTCCATCGGGTTCTCTTTGCCCTCGAGTGGCTCGATGCGAGCGCCGGAGAGCATCGACTCCAGGCGTGCGCTTCGAGAGCTTGCCGTAGTCGTCCTTCTTCTCGACCCGGAAGTAGACGTCGCTGTTGCCCTCGCGCTTGGGTCCCATGTACGCGAAGCCCTTCTCGATCAGGCCCCCGATCATCTCGATGATCGCCGGGATCTCCTCGGTCGCGCGTGGGTAGATGTGGGCCGGCTGCACGTTGAGGATGGCGCAATCGCGCTGGAACTCGGCGATGTAGCGCTCGGCGATCTCCGACATCGCCACGCCCTCGCGCTCGGCGCTGGCGATCAGCTTGTCGTCGATGTCTGTGTAGTTCTGCACGTGCTTCACGTTGTAGCCGCGGTACTCCAGGTAGCGGCGCAGCACGTCGAAGACGATGTAGCACATCGCGTGGCCGATGTGGCTCTCGGAGTACGGCGTGATGCCACAGACGTACATGAGGACGTTCTTGTCGTCCTGTGGCGTGAACTCCTCGACCCTGGCGGTCAACGTGTTGTGGAGACGCAAATCATTCCTCCGGAATGCCTAGAACCTTGAAACCCGACAACCTGATTCGCTCTCGGTTCACAGGTTCCGGGGTTGCTGGAGAATCTTCGCAGCGAAATCGTAACGTCTATCCTGCTTGGTTGCGAGACTGCTACGCCTTAAGACGCCCCCGGCGGCAGGACATGGGCGCTCTCGATCGCCCGTTGGCCGTGCTCGGCCAGTTCAGCCTCCAGCGCCGCGACCTGGCCTCGCAGCTCGTCGAGCTTCTGGCTCAGCTCCTCGATGCGGTCCCACTCCGGGTCCGGCAGGCGCACGCGCGTGTCGTTGCCGGGCTCGTAGTACGCGACGATCTTGCCGGGGTTGCCCACGACCGTCGCGAACGGCGGCACGTTCGTCAGCACGACCGAACCGGCCCCGATACGCACGTGGTCGCCGATCTCGACGTTGCCCATGACGATGGCTCCGGCGCCCACGAGGACGTTGTTGCCCAGCGTGGGGTGTCGCTTCTCCCGCCGCGTGCTCGTGCCGCCCAGCGTCACGCCCTGCGCCAGGTGGCAGTCGTCGCCGATGATCGACGTCTCGCCGATCACGACGCCCATACCGTGGTCGATGAACAGCCCCTCGCCGATCTGAGCCGCCGGATGGATCTCGATGCCGGTAATGAGGCGGCTCGCGAACGCGGTGGCGCCGGGCAATATCGGCACATCGTTCATGAAGAACCAGTGCGCCAGCCGGTGCATCTGGCGGGCGTGAAAGCCGGGGTAGCTGAGGACGACGGCGACGGCGCTATGGGCCGCCGGATCGCGGTCTAGCGCTGCTCTGATGTCTCGCTGGATGCTCTTGAAAAGGGACACTGTCGGCCTCCTGGACCTGTCGTGGCGCCCGGCTGGCGCGCTCTCTGACGCGGGTGCTCGCCCTCAGCCCGAGGAACGGACACCCTATCGACAGATACAGGTAAGGCGGCTGGGATTCATAAGACTAGCGCAATATAACATACAGCGCCCCGGCCTCGAAGTGACATAAGGGACCGCGCGCGATGCTCGCTGGCAAAGGGCAAAGGGGCAAAGGGCAAAGGGCAAAGGGCAAACACCTCGACCCTTGCCTGATTCGATGTCCTGCTGTTCCAGTAACGTTCGCGAAGACTCTAGGCGCATGAGAGCCCGAAAGATTGCCACGTCGGCTGTAGCCTCCTCGCAACGACAAGCGAGACACCTACTTCGCGAATGAGGTGGACCCCTAGCAGGCTCCCCCTCTCTGAAATCGGAGAGGGGTGCCGGCCGCAGCCGGCGGGGTGAGGTGTCAGTTGCGCCCCGAACCGGCGACCACCTCCTCGCAACGACAGCATGATGCCGCCGAATCGCCGAGCGAGACCCGTAGCAGGCATCCCGCCGCCGCAGCGACAGGCATGCGGCCTCCCGAGAGGCGCCCAACAACATCCGAACCCGGTACAGGGAAGTGTCCCTCTCCGCCGGCGGGGAGGGATTAAGGGAGGGGTCCCTACGCTTCTTCGATCAGCGCCACGGCCTGCGCGCCGATGCCCTCGCTGCGCCCGATGGCGCCAAGGCCGTCCGTGGTCGTGGCTTTGACGCTGACCTGCGTGAGGTCCAGACCCATGGCGAAGGCGAGGCGAGCCTGCATCTCTCCCACGCGAGGCGCCATACGGGGCTGCTCCGCCACCACGATCGTGTCGACGTTGGCGATGCGACAGCCCTTGGCGGCGAGCAGGCGGCAGACGCGCTTGAGCAGCTCGATGCTGTCGGCGCCCTTGAGCTTTTCGTCTGTGCTGGGGAAGTGGGAGCCGATGTCGCCCAGGGCCGCGGCGCCCAGCAGCGCATCGATGATCGCGTGGGTCAGCGCGTCGCCGTCGGAGTGGCCGGCGAGACCTCGTTCGCCCTCGAACCTGACGCCGCCGAGCACGAGTGGCTTGCCGTCGTCGAAGGGATGAACGTCGTAGCCCAGACCGACCCGCATCCTGACCTCATCCGCATCAGGCCCGTCGTTACGAACGGACCGGCTTCGTCATCCCGCGCTAAGGGCCAGTATAGCCACGAGCCGCCATAAGCGCTTCGATCAACGGCAGGTCGTCCGGCGTCGTCACCTTCAGGTTCTCCCGGCTGCCCATGACCAGGCGCACCGGCTCCTCGATCAGCTCCACGAGCGCGGCGTCGTCCGTGGCATCGATGTCGTGCGCCGCGTGCGCCCGCCGCAGCACGTCCGCCCGGAACGCCTGCGGTGTCTGCGCCAGCCAGAGGTTCTCCCGAGACACCGTGCTGCGTACCAGCCCCGACGCGTCGCCGCGCTTCACCGTGTCCGAGACCGGCACGGCGCACAACGCGGCGCCGGTCTCCCGCGCCCCCTCGATCGCCGCGTCGATCAGCGCCCTCGTCACCAGCGGCCGCGCCCCGTCGTGCACCACGACGATATCGCCCACCCTCTCCGTCGACGGGGAGGGGGCTGGGGGGAGGGGTTTCGAGCCCTCCAGCGCCTCCAGCCCGCACAGCACCGAATCGCGCCGTCGCATCCCTCCGAGCACGACCTTCGCCCTGGCGAAGCCAGTCGCAATCGCCCGCAAGGCCTCGATGTTCGCCTCAGACGCCACGATCACCACCGCGTCGATGCCCGGATGCGCATCGAACGCCGCCACCGAGTGCGCCAGCACCGGTCGCCCACCGACCTCCAGCAGCAGCTTGTCGCCGCCCCCCATACGAGAGCTGCTCCCCGCCGCCACGATGATCGCACCGACGGTCATGACTGAAGACCTCGTGTCGCCCGTATCCCAGACGGCCTCGGTAGGCAAACAGCAGACGGCGAACAGCATGCGTTCCCGTAGTTCTTTGCCATTTGCCATGTGCCATTTGCCATCGCTACAGCCAGTCCTTCAACAGTCCTGCCGAGAAGGTCCCGCCGTACGCCAGGAAGAGGTCCTTGACGATCTTGCCCGCCAGCGTCGCCAGGAAGAAGCGGCGCGGTGGCATGCGCATCGAGCCCGCTGCCGCGCCCACGAGGTCGAAGAACGGGTTCGGGAACGTCGACATCAGGAAGATCGTCAGCACGCCGTTGCGCTCCATCCAGCCCTCGAACGTCCGGTAGATGCCCCGATGCCGCAGCGCGTCGGCGCCGGCATAGCCCAGGCCGTAGCCGGAGAACTCGCCTATCGCATCGCCCAATCCCGCCACCAGGCCGACCAGGATCGGCGCCGGGATGCCCAGTACGGGGTCCAGCACGATGCCGCCGCCGAAGATCGCCACGGAGCTCGGTGTGGGCAGCACGATCGTCGCCGAGCCCGCCATGGCGATGAAGAAGATGCCGAAGTAGCCCCAGCTCTTTAGCCCATCGAGGTCAAGGCCGAGCACGAAGTAGGCAAGGACGTAGGCCGCGAACATGAGCCCGAGGCCGGCGAAAATCGCGTACTCCAGCCGGAACCATCCGCGATAGCGAGACTCGTCCCGAAGCGCATCGATCTCTTCGTCGACCGCCTCGAAAACAGACCCGGCCTCAGCATCGTCAGCCATAGCGCCACGATCTTAGCCTGAAGGCGTGCTTTTGATTGCGATTCCGATCGTGCGGAGGAAGCTGCGGGATTCATCCCGCAGGGGAATGGGGACTTTGCGGAGTGCAGACCTACCGCCCGATATGTTCTGATAGAGAGGCATAGAAGGAGTGCACACCCCATGAACCATGGACTTCCCCCAAAACATCGTCCCGGCCGTCGTTGAGACCACGCCGCGCGGTGAGCGCACGTACGACATCTACTCCATGCTCCTCAAGGAGCGCATCGTCTACCTCGGCACGCCGATCTTCGACCAGGTGGCGAACAGCATCATCGCCCAGCTCCTGCATCTGGAGCGTGAGGACCCCGACCGCGACATCGCCATGTACATCAACTCGCCCGGCGGCGAGGTCCACGCCGGCCTCGCCATCCTCGATGCCATGAACCTCAACCGCTGCGACGTCGCCACCTACTGCGTCGGCGTCTGCGCCAGCATGGCGACCGTGCTGCTCAGCTCCGGCACCCAGGGCAAGCGCTACGCCATGCCCAGCGCCACGATTCACATGCACCAGGCCCTCGGCGGCGTCCAGGGCCAGGCCTCCGACATCGAGATCGAGGCCCGCGAGACGATTCGCCTCAACGACCTCCTGCGCAACATCCTCGCCACCAACACCGGCCAGGACCCCGAGCGCATCCGCCGCGACTTCGACCGCAACTTCTACATGGACGCGCAGCAGGCGAAGGAATACGGCATGATCGACGAGATCCTCAGCGCACCGCCGCGTTCGTAGCTCACAAGGAGCTGCGGAATTCATCCCGCAGTTCGAACCACAACCATCGCAGTACACGAGGAGCCGGAGCAACACCGGCTCCTCTCTTTTCGCCTCCGGGTTCCCGGAAGCCACCGGTGACTTTAGCCGCTCGTCCTGAGGCTCTCGAACGGCGCAAATGCCTGACTACACCCCGAAACGCTTGCTCTGGAATCCCCTGCGCTGATCTGCAACCCGAGATGTAGGCTCCCCCTCGCCCCGCAGGGAGAGGGGGCCGGGGGGTGAGGACTACACCCCGCCTGCCGATCATCACTACGAACGCGTGCAGCTTCGAGAGGGGTGATTCGATGGTCGTGGTCTACCTGAAGAACGGCGAAAAGGCGCCGATCCCGGACGCCAACTACGTCAAGCTCGAAAGCACGAGCGAGAACGCCTCGAGCCAGGTCCTGCGCTGCTTCTTCGGCAACCTCGAGGTCGGTCACTTCCGCTGGGAGGAAGTCGCCGGCTACACGATCTCCAGCGTCCGCGCCCCCAACCTCGGCACCAACGATGCCTGGGCCGCCCGCCTCGAAGGCCAAAGCGCCTAGCCTTCGAGGTGCAAGCCTGAAAGCTGTAAGCCCTGAACCCCGACGCCCCCACACCAAGGATGTCCCCTCGCCCCCATGGGGAGAGGGTTAGGGAAACAGCCACACCCCACCTGGGGACCCTTGAAACTGGGGCCGGAGCCAGAGGGACCCGGCGAGGTTGTCCAGGCCTGGCCCGCTCCCAGCACTTGTGGTCTCTGCCTGGCCCGAGCAGGCCTGACCAGAGCTCGCAGTCGCAGTCGTCGCGTCGCTCCCGGTGCCGTCCCTTCCAGTCCGCAGACCATCCCATCGCTGTCTGTTGTGCAGTCTTCACAGGCTGGTTTCGCACCGGTGTTGGCCAGCGCTGCGTCCCGCTGTCGCTCAGCGTCGCCTGCAGTCGCTTGCTCCTGTGTTGCCTGGCGGTCTCGTAGCCTGTCTTCTCTCTCGTCCGCCCCGTTTTCGTGGCGCTGTTTCTGGAGCACTGCCTGCCTCAGGCCTTCCGCACCGTTTTTGGACCTCCCTTTGCCTCCCTGGCCGCCGGAGGCCTCTCCCGCCTTGGCGTCTGGTGGGTGAAGCTGGGCATCCACCTTGAGCGCATCCAGCCCTTCCATCCCGAGAAGGGGCCTTCAGCGTCCCGAAATGCCATGACAGCCTAACAACCGCTCGTCCTGAGGCTCTCGAAACACCCGGACGTCCGATATGCCCGAATCGCTTGCCAGGGAGTCCCATGCGCGGACCTCAACCCACTCCCTTCGAAACGCAGATTCTCCCCCTCGCCCCGCAGGGAGAGGGGGCCGGGGGGTGAGGACTACACCCCCACCTGCTGCCGCGACGGCCTTAACCCCACGTAGACACCGGCGAGCACGAGTGCGCCGCCTGCTAGCTCCAGCGCCGTCGGCACCTCGTTCAGCAGCACCGTTGCAAGCACGGTAGAGCCCACCGGCTCGCCCTGCACCGCCAGCGCCACGGCAAACGCCGGCAGGTACCCCAGCGACCGGTTCAGCGCCGTGTGCCCGATGATCTGCGGCACCAGCGCCAGCAGCACCAGGTACAGATACGTCTCGTTGCTGAAGCCGGTGACCGGGTCCCCCGCTACGACGACGAAAGCGACGAGCAGCACGGCCGCGATAGCGTAAGTGCCCGTGGAGTACGGCAGCCAGCGGCCCTCCGTGGCCATCATGCGCCGCCCGGCGAGCAGGAACACGGTCGCGAAGACCGCGCCCATGAGCGCGTAGAGGTCGCCACGCAGCGTGTCGCCGCCGGCCCCGAAGTCGTCGCTCACCATGATCAGCGTGCCGATGGCGCTGACTGCCAGGCCGTACCACACCGCCTTGGCCGGCCGCTCGCCCAGCAGCGGCCCCGATGCCACCGTCACGAACAGCGGTGCCATCGTGACCAGCACGACGGACGTGATCACGGATGTCTGCTTCACGGACTCGATCCAGAAGGCGAAGTGCAGCGCCAGGCTCACACCCGCCAGCACGCGTCAGCGCCACCCGCTCACCCGTGCGCGGCAGCAGCTTCTCGCCCCTGATGGCCGTGAACGCCACCATCGGGACCGAAGCCAGCACAAGGCGATACGCCGCGATCACCAGCGAGGGCGCCTCGGCCTCCCTGATCAGGATCGCCGCCGTGCTCACGGCCAGCACGCCGATCGCCAGCACGGCGAAGTCGAACGCCCGCGGGTTCGCCATGCCGCGACTGTAGCAGCGTTGTAGCCGCCGGGGGGCGGGCTTGATACCTTGGAACGATGGACGTGCCCCATCGACCAGTGCGTCTCTTGGTCCTGTTGTCGCTTCTCGCCGCCATCGCCGCGCTCGCCATCGCCTGCGGTGACAATGACGACGACAACCCCATTGACGGCTCCTCACCGGCCACGCCGGCGCCCACAGCCGCCCCAGAGACGACGGCAGCAGGGACGGCGGCTCTCGGCAGCACTCCTGAGGCGCCGCGGTCAGCGACCGATGCGCCCGCCTCCGGCCTGCCCGACATCGACATCGAGCGCGTCTTCGGCGACCTCAGCTTCGAGCGCATGACCGGCCTTTACGAGGACGCCGAGGGCAACTGGTACGTCACGGAACAGCCCGGTCGCATCCGGCGCATCGACGCCGGCACGGGCAAGGCGACGCTCTGGCTCGACCTCACGGACCGCGTCGACGCCGGCGGCAGCGAGATGGGGCTCCTGGGCTTCGCGCTGGCGCCTGACTACGAGACCTCGCGCGCCTTCTACGTCGACTACACCGGCGGCGGCCAGACCGTCGTCGCGCGCTTCACCGCCTCGCCGGACGGCGCCACCGCAGACGCCTCGAGCGAGCAACGGCTGCTGACCGTCGACCAGCCTTACCCGAACCATAATGGCGGCCAGATCGCCTTTGGGCCGGACGGCTACCTCTACGTCGGGCTCGGCGACGGCGGCTATGGCAACGACCCCGAAGGCAACGGCCAGAACCTCGGCACCCTGCTGGCATCAATCCTGCGCCTCGATGTCTCAGGCGGTGGCGACACCTACGCAGTGCCCGCCGACAACCCCTTCGTAGACCAACTCGGGCGCCCGGGGCGAGATCTGGGCCTACGGCTTCCGCAACCCCTGGCGCTTCTCCTTCGACCGCGAGACCGGCGACCTCTGGGTCGGCGACGTCGGCCAGAGCACGCGCGAGGAGGTCGACCTCGTCGTGCGCGGCGGCGACTACGGCTGGAACATCACGGAGGGCTTCGATTGCCGCGGTGGCGGCTCCAACTGCGACACGGAGGGCCTCCTGCCCCCGGTATTCGACTACGGCACCGGTAGCGGCGGCGCTTGCTCCGTCACGGGCGGCTTCGTCTACCGCGGCACCGCCATCCCGGCCCTCCGAGGCGCCTACGTGTTCTCCGACTACTGCAGCGGCGACATTTACGCCCTGCGCGCCACCGACGGCATCATGACCGAGCAAGCCACCATCGCCACGACCAACCTCAACGTCAGCTCCCTCGCCCAGGACAACACCGGCGAGCTCTACGCCCTCGACCTCGCCGGCGGCGCCATCTACAAGCTCGTGCCAAAGTGAGCGGGCGGCGCACTCGAGGCAAGTAGCGACGTGTCCCCTCTCCCACTGGGAGAGGGCTAGGGTGAGGGGTCGCAACACTCCATTCGCCACCGGACACCCGCTGTCGCCGAGGCCAGGGCCGAGCCGCTAAGTGCCCCCGAAATGCCTAACCACAAGTCCCCTCTCCCGCTGGGAGAGGGTTAGGGTGAGGGGTCGCAACTCCCCATTCGCCACCGGACACCCGCTGTCGCCGAGGCCAGGGCCGAGCCGCTAAGTGCCCCCGAAATGCCTAACCACAAGTCCCCTCTCCCACTGGGAGAGGGTTAGGGTGAGGGGTCGCAACTCCCCATTCGCCCCCGAGACTCCTGCTGTCGCTGATGCCACGCCCGAGTCGCTAAGTGCCCCCGAAAATGCCCAAACCACAAGTGTCCCCTCGCCCCTTGGGGGAGGGTTAGGGGGAGGGCAAGCACCCCGAACCGCGCACGACAGGTAGGACGCCCAGCCCGCGGCTTAACACTTACTTAGCTACCATTTCGCACAAACCCCGAAACCTCAGGACCCAAAACCCGGATTTACCCCTCGAAACGCACCGGCAGAGAGGGAGGTCATCGTGGGGTTCATCAGTTTCAGGCCCGGTTCTGGTTCAGGTGGGGCGCTTCGGTTCGATCGTCCCGGCGCCGTCACGTTTCGCCCGGCTTCATCGAGCGGCACGCGCGTCGGCGGCGAGCTCTCGCTGGCCCACGACGATGGCCCGGCGCGCACGCTGAAGGTCTGGATGACCTGGGACGCCCTCGACCGCCTGCGCACGGAGCTCTCGCGCCACGACGCCGGCGCCGGTGACGCCACGATTCTCCATCGCGTCCTCGCGTGCTGGGGTGTCGAGCAGTACGTGCGCTGTCTGCGCGCCGGTACACCGCTGCCGGACGAAGGGCTCCTGCTCACGCTCGCCGGCGGTCCCGCCAGCTGTGAACCGAGGCGACTTCTGCAGGCCTCCGGGCTCCTGCCCTCGAGTGCTGCTTAGCCCGGCAGCAACTCGTCGAGGCTGTGGACGATGCGGTCGGGCTGGACGGTGCTGGTCTCGGGCAGGCCGGTTTTGAAGCGGTCGTGCCAGATGCCCTTGATTCCCAGCCGCATCGGCGCTGCCACGTCCCACTCCAGGTTGTCGCCGATCATCCAGGTGGCTGCCGGTTCGCAGGCCAGCGCCTGCAGAGCGCCGTGGTAGACGCGTTCGTCCGGCTTGCCGCACCCGAACTCGCCCTCGATGCAGATGTAGTCGAAGTGGCGTGCCAGGTCGAACTGCACCAGCTTCGCCCGCTGGCCCGCCGAGTCGCCGTTGGTCAGCAGCGCCGCGGCGATCCCGAGTGCACGCACGCGCTCCAGCGTCTCGATAGCGCCCGGCAGCAGGCTCCGGCCGCTATCCCGGATGTCGCGATACCGGTTCGCGATGCGTCGTGCCAGCGCCTCGTCGTTGACGCCGATTCGCCCAAGGGCCTCCGTGAGGATCCAGGTGCTTGTGGCCCGCAGGTCGGCCCGGCCGGCGCGATGGCGCTGCGGGTCAGACCAGAACCACGTCCGCACCTCGTCTACGACGGCAACCACCTCGCGGGGCGTCCGGCCTCCCCAATCGCCGCTCTCTCCCTCGACAGCTGCGAGCCAGCCGGATTCGACGTTCGAGCTGTCGTCGATGATCGTGTCGTCGAGGTCGAAGAAGATCGCGCGCGGCAGGTGGCGGTTCACTTCGGCAGTTTAGGCCTGCCTGGTGATGGCGGCGACTGGTGGGTAGATCAGGCTACGCGGTCTGAATTTGGCAGTGTCGGACACGGGAAGGTAGCTGCTCATGGAGCTCCGCGGCTCGCCCAGGAGGAAGCCTTGCACGCCGCGCACCCAGAAGTCGCGCAGGCCCGGCTCGTCCAGGTGGATGCCCTTCAGCAGCGAGGCGTCTTCGATGCCCTCGGCAATCATGAAAGAGCCGGTCTCGCGCGCGAACGCCACGATGGCGAGGATCACAGCGCGTCCCTGACCCCCGATGCTGGCGTCGACGATCACGGAGCGGTCGATCTTCACGTAGTCGAACTTGATCATGCGCATTAGCTCGAGGCCCGCGTTACCGGTGCCGACGTCGTCCAGTGCCACGCCGAAGCCTAGCGCTCGGATCGCTTCGATCTGGTGCTGGAGGAGCGTCACCGGCACGACCGTCTGCTCCGTCACTTCGAACACGATCTGGGATGGGTCGAATCGAGATGCTGCCACGATCTCCGCGAGGTCTTGAACGGAGAAGCGGGAGTTTGTCAGGGTCGCGGGGTCCAGGTTGATGAACAGCTTCACGTCGGACGGCAGACTGTCCGCCGTGGCGAGCGCCTGTGCAACGCAGAGCAGGTCAAGATCTCGTGCTTTCCCCAGCCCCGTCGCGATTTGGAACGCCTCTTGTGGCCCATCGACCTCGGGTTCCCAGGGCAGACGTAGCAGGGCTTCGAAAGCCAGGAGGTCTTTCGATTCGTAGTGGTAGATCGGCTGGTACCACATCTCGACACGGCCACTGTCCAACACACGCCGGATCGCCTGTGTCTTTGCTGTGGTGACCTCCCCGCCCTGGGTCAGGCTCGGACGGAAGGTGGCAACCTGGTTCTTGCCGCGGCGCTTCGCATCGTAAAGCGCCAGGTCTGCGTGGTCTCGCAGCGTCTCCGGCGAGAACGTGTCAAGCGTGCTCGAGAAGCCGATGCTGATCGAGGTGCCCGGCATACTGGACTCGATAGTTGTACGCAGCCGCTCCAGGGCCACTTCCGCCTCCTCGGGCCCCGTCTCCGGCATGATCAGAGCGAACTCGTCGCCGCCGACCCGGTAGGCCCGGTCGTGGCTCCGTACGTACGACATGAGGCCGGCCAGCTCCGCCAGGACCACGTCGCCACGCGCGTGGCCCTGCGAGTCGTTGACTTCCTTGAAGTCGTCCACGTCCATCATCGCTATCGTGATCGGCCGCTCGTAGCGGGCCGCGCGAGCAACCTCGCGCTTGAGGTCCTCCTGGAAGGCGCGATGGTTCGCCAGTCCGGTCAGGCCGTCGGTCAGCGCGGCCTGCTTCAGGCGCTCCAGCTCCACTTCCCGCACGATTTCCTTGCGCTCGTACCCGCGGGTCATCACGTAGGCGCCCATGACGAGTGGCATGGCGAGCAGGAGGGCAGCGATGCCGCCCGCTGAGATATTCCTGACAGTCGATTCGTAGGAAGCGAGGTCCTGCAAAGCAGACTCTCTCTTGCTTTCAGCACGATCGGAGAGCGCTTGCGTGATCTGCTGCAGGGTCTCGGTGCCTGCATCTGTCCCCTGCGTAATATCGCCCGTTGCGGCGGCCTGAATAGCCTGCGCGGCCTGGGCGATATCTGGAGCGTAACGACTATCCATCTCCGCCAGGAACGCGCGGTCTTCGTCCGTCCCGATCTCTTTCACGAGGGCTTCATCCTGGAAGACTTCCTCGAATGCCGATTGAACCTTGGATAACTCCTCCGGATCGCCGGAGGTCCTGAAGGCGTTGAAGTGAACGCTGACCAGGGCCGCGTTCAACGCAGTCTGGTTGTACGCGTCGCTCACCCGAATTGAGGACTCAACATCTGCGATTGCTCGCTGGCTCCAGTACATGGTTCCCGCGAACAGGGCGACCATCCCGATCAAGATCGCTGCCATCACGGCCGTGCCGATGCGGGCGGCCGAGCGATGCGAAAGGTGTTTCTTCACAAGTTAAAGGTCGGTCTTGCCGGCGTGATTCTATAGTCCTTGATGTTTTGTAAATATATCGAGCGCGTACGAATCGTGAACAGAGTTCAAGACTCCATGCCTGAGACACAGAGAGGCCGCAGCATTGCTGCGGCCTCTCTGTGTCCTGTCGGTGGGCTCTTCGTTCAGGGCCTCAGGCCTTCGAGCAAGACGGCGGCCCTATGCCGCCAAGCAATGGCCTACCACCAGGTCTTCTCGTCCAGGTCGTCCGCCAGGTCCTCGTAGTCGGTGTTCCACAGGTCGGTCGAGAGGTACTTCCAGCCGCCGTCGGCCAGCAGCAGGACGATGTTCGCGCGGTCCATGCGAGACGCCGACGCGCTGGGCCGCCCGCAGGACGGCGCCGCCGGAGATGCCCGCGAAGATGCCTTCCTTGTCCAGCAGCTCCTTCGTGGCCGCGAACGAGTTCTTGGAGTCCACGACGATGCGGCCGTCGAGCAGCGACTGGTCCAGCACCGGCGGGATGAAGCCCTCGTCCAGGCTGCGCAGGCCCTGCACGCGGTCGCCCGGGTGCGGCGCCGACGGCGACGATCTTCACGCTGGGCTTGCGTCTCCTTGAGGTAGCGCCCGGTGCCGGTCAGCGTGCCGCCGGTGCCGAGGCCCGCGACGAACACGTCGATCTCCGGCAGGTCGCGCAGGATCTCCGGGCCCGGTGCGTCTCGTAGTGGGCGCCCGGGTTGGCATCGTTGCCGTACTGGTAGAGCATGACCAGGCTCGGGTCCTGCTCGACCATCTCCTGCGCCACGACGATCGAGCCGTTGGTGCCCTTGACGCCCTCTGAGTAGACGATCTCAGCGCCGTAGGCCCGCAGCAGCGACGTGCGCTCCGGGCTCATGTTGTCCGGCATTACGACCTTGACCTTGTAGCCCTTGAGCTTGGCGACGAAGGCCAGCGAGACGCCGGTGTTCCCGGACGTCGGCTCCAGGATCGTGCAGCCGGGCGTGAGCTTGCCGTCGCGCTCCGCCGCTTCGATCATCGCCTTGGCGATGCGGTCCTTGACGCTGCCGGTGGGGTTCTGGCCCTCCAGCTTGGCGAAGAAGCGCACGCGTCGGGGACGGGCTCAGGTTCGGCATCTCAACCAGCGGCGTGTTGCCGATGAGGTCGAGCATGCTTCGATACAGCATGACGCGATGAGGGGTAGTAACCATTCCTGTTGACCTTCCCGCCGCCAGGGATGACGTCAGCCCTAACGGGAAGCAATCTTGCTAATTGCGATCTCAAACGCCGACCCTCCGATGTTTCTCCTGGCCCCCTTCTCCGCCAGCGGGGAGGGGGCCAGGAGGAGGGGTCGCTTATGCACCGCCCGCAAGCGCGGGCAGAATCGAGACGACATCGCCTGCTTCCACCGGCGTGTCCAGCTGCTGCATGAACCGGATGTCCTCGTCATTGACATAAATGTTGACGAAGCGGTGCAGCGAGCCGTCCTCCATGGTGATTTGCTCCCGGAAGCCTGGATATTTGGCGTTGATGCCCTCCAGTACCTCGGCGATCGTGCTGCCCTCCGCCTCGACCGACTTCGCTCCGACGACGCGCTGAAGAACCGATGTCACGCGGACCTCTACGGGCACTCTTTACTCCTGCCAGGCGGGTGCGGTCCCGCAGAACTCGTCGTAGTCAATTAATTCCGTGATCGTCGGGTTGTCGCCGCAGACCACGCAGTTGGGGTCGCGGCGGACCTCGCACCTGTCGCATCTCCATCGCGAGGGCATCGTAGAGCAGCAGGCGCCCGTTCAGGCTCTCGCCGATGCCCAGGATCAGCTTGAGCACCTCTGTCGCCTGGATCGAGCCCATGGTGCCGCAGAGGGCGCCCAGGACGCCGGCCTCGGCGCAGGACGGGCACCATCCCGGGTGGGGGCGGCGTCGGGTAGAGGCAGCGGTAGCAGCCCTTGCCCGGCAGGTACACGGTCGCCTGGCCGTCGAACAGCAGGATCGAGCCGTCGACCAGCGGCTTCTTGAGGAAGACACACGCGTCGTTCACCAGGTAGCGCGCCGCGAAGTTGTCCGCGCCGTTCACGATGATGTCGTAGTCCTTGATGATGTCCAGCGCGTTCTCGGAGTGCAGCGGCTCCTCGTGCGTGATCGACCTTCACGTCCGGGTTGTAGGCGTTCAGCGTCTCGCTGCGCCGAGACGACCTTGCGCTTACCCACGTCGTCGTTCTGGTGCAGGATCTGGCGCTGCAGGTTCGACAGGTCGACCACGTCGAAGTCGACGAGGCCGATGCGTGCCGACGCCCGCCAGCGCGAGGTACAGCGCCACGGGCGAGCCGAGGCCGCCGGCGCCGACGATCAGCACCTTGCGTCGAAGATCTTGCGCTGACCCAGGCTGCCGACCTGGCGCATGATGATGTGCCGCGAGTAGCGCGTCACCCGCTCGGGCGTCAGCGCGTACTGCGAGGGTTGCTTCGCCTCCTCCGCCACGGCACCGTCATCCGCACCACCGGCCAGCGCCGGGATCACCGCCACCTGGTCGCCGGTCGACGAGCTTCGTCTGCTGACCGTCCAGGGCGTTGATCTCCGTGTTGTTCACGTAGATGTTGATGTGCGTCGGGATGGTGCCCTTGGAGTCGTAACAGAGGTTGCGGAAGCCCGGGAACCGCGTGTCGAGGTTCGGCAAGCACCTCGGCCACGTCGCTGCCTTCCACTTCGACGTTGGTCCGGTTGCCGACGAAGCTTCGGAACGGCGTTGGTATGTAGACACTAATCATGGGATTTCCTCCCGCACTCTCCATACTCGCACACTATCTCTTCTGGTCGTAGCTACGGCCGCCAAGGCCGGGCTCGTACTAGAAGTTTACGCTGAGATACCTCTCCCCGGTATCCGGCAGCAGGGTTACGACACGCTTGCCGGCGCCCAATCGCGTCCGCGATCTTCAAGGCCGCGAACACGTTCGCGCCGGACGAGATGCCGACCAGCAGCCCCTCCTCGCGCGTGATCCGCTTCGCCATGTCGATGGCTTCTTCGTCCTTGACGGCAATCAGCTCGTCGTAGACCTCACGGTTGAGCACGCCCGGCACGAAGCTGGCGCCGATGCCCTGGATGCCGTGCAGGCCGGGCTTGCCGCCCGCCAGCACCGGCGATCGCGTCGGCTCCACGGCGACGACGATGACGCCCGGCACCTTCTCCTTCAGCACCTCGCCGACGCCGGTGATCGTGCCGCCGGTGCCCACGCCCGCGACGAACGCGTCGAGGCGGCCATCGGTGTCTCGCAGGATCTCCTGCGCCGTCGTGCGCCGGTGAACCTCCGGGTTCGCCGGGTTATCGAACTGCTGCGGCATGAAGTAGTCGGGGTTCTTCGCCACCAGCTCCTCGGCCGCGAACACCGCGCCCGTCATGCCTTCGATCGCCGGCGTCAGGATGAGCTGGGCGCCGTAGCGCTGCACCAGCTTGCGACGCTCCACGCTGTAGTCGTCCGGCATCGTCAGGATCAGCTTGTAGCCCTTCGCCGCCGCGACGACCGCCAGCCCGATGCCGGTGTTGCCGAGGTCGGCTCCACGATCGTGCCGCCGGGCTTCAGCAGCCCCTTCTCTTCGGCGTCTTCGATCATCGCCAGGGCGATGCGGTCCTTGATGCTGCCGCCGGGGTTGAACGCTTCGAACTTCGCCGAGGATCTCGGCGCTGCCGGCGGGCCTGATCTTCTCAAGGCGCACGATCGGCGTGTTGCCGATGAGGTCGAGGGCGCCGTCGGCGATGCGGGACTCTGTTCTCGTCTGCACTTCGCTCACCCCTAAATCGCGTATCTTGCGCTGGCGCCCGCTCGCTCACGTTCCGCCAGGTCGGCGATCGTGATGCTGTCCAGGACGCGCATCGTAGCAGCTTCGATTTCTTGCCATACCGGTCGCAGGCTGCAGCTCGCCGTCTTGCGACAGCCCTCCGGGTCGTCCAGGCAGGCGATCGGCGCCAGTGAGCCCTCGAGGGCGAAGATCACCTCGCTCAACTTCAGGTCGTGCGGGTCGCGGATCAGCGAGTGGCCGCCCTGGGGACCGCGCACGCTGCGGATGAACCCGGCGCGCCGTAAGGTTGTCAGCAGCTGGTCGAGGTACGGCTCCGGTATCGATTGCGCGCTGGCGATCGCGGCGCTCTGCACCTGCCCCTCGCCATAGCGATGGGCAAGCTCCACCAGCGCCCGAACGCCGTAGTCGCCCTTCATCGATACCTTCACGATTGCGCCTTTCCAGTGGAACTTCTGCCGTCAGAATTAATGTTAAGTAAGTTCGTCAACAATTGTACCATCCCCGGATCAAAACACCAGAAGCACGACCGGCATGAGGAACAGGATCCCCACGAAGGTCGCCAGATGCCGCCGGCTGCTGCTAACCCGATGCGCGATGGCGAGGATGAAGCGTGTGTAGGGCCCGTACAGCACCAGCAGCACGAACAGCGACACGCTGGCGCCCACCACCATCTCCGTCAGCACGATCGTGAACGCCGCAGGCGAATCGAGCAGCAGGGCCGCGAACAGCGTATCGATCCAGGTCGCGATGTTGGCCCCCATGACGTACGGCACCACGCGGTCGCGCCGCACGTAGCCCTTGAGCGCCAGCGGCACCAGGATCGTCACGGACAGCGACACCGAGAGCGTGATCAGGGTCACCAGTGTGCCGAAGGCGAACATCGCCAGGCGCCGGTGCAGGATGCGTGAGAGCTGCTCGAAGCGTGGTCCCGGCGTTTCGAGGCTCGGGATCGCCCGGTCGAAGCTCGTGAAGGCGATGACGAGCACCGCCACGCCCGCCACGAACAGCCCGAAGTCGGGCAGCAGGTCGACCAGCGGGTTCACGATCGGGTCGGAGACGGTGCCAACGAAGGACGTCAGGGCGCCCGGGCTGCTGATCTCGATGCCGTCGAGCCAGCCGCGGTCCAGGATCAGGAGGCCAAGCGGCATCGCCGGCCCCCAGAGCGTGATTGCCGTCAGCAGCGCTACCACGCCGATGTAGAGCCCGTCCGGGTTGCGTCGGCCCGTCACGTAGGACACGAAGCCGACGACCAGCACGATCAGCGAGGCGCCCATGCGGGTGCCGTTGATCATCGCGAAGGTCTCGAGGTTGCTGGTCGCGCCGCCCGCGAACAGGCTCATCGCCACGGCGGCGACGGGCGACCCGCTCAGCACGACATAAGATCCGAACCAGCCGAAGCCCATGTGCCCGGCGATGCCATCGGCGGACACGGCGTCGAGCACCGGCCGCAGGCCGACGGCCCCGCTCTTGATCAACTGCAGCGCCACGATGAACAGCCACAGCGAGAGCACGACCAGCCCTGCGTGCAGCAGGAGCTTTGGCGTCTTGAAGCGCAAGGGCACGACCCTGAATCTCGACTTCGTCGGTCAACAAAGTCGACTTTGTCGAGACCAGGTGCACCTCAGGCGTCGATTCCGACATCGGAAGGTCCTAGTTGCCCCTGTAGGCGTCGATCAGGATCTGGGCGACCTCGGGGCGGCTGAACTCGACCGGCGGCATCTCGCCCGGCCGAGAGCATCTCGCGCACCTTGGTGCCGGAGAGGATCACGTGCTCGTCGTTGCCGTGCGGGCAGGTCTTCGCCGTGCCCATGCCGCTCGCAGGCGCGGCAGAAGAAGCTGTGCTCGAAGAACATCGGCGTGATGCCCAGCTCACCGGCCTCGAACTCGCCGAAGATCTGCTGCGCGTCGTAGGTGCCGTAGTAGGAGCCGACGCCGGCGTGGTCGCGCCCGACGATGAAGTGCGAGCAGCCGTAGTTCTTGCGCACGATGGCGTGGAAGATCGCCTCGCGCGGCCCGGCGTAGCGCATCGCCGCCGGGAAGACGGAGAGCAGCACGCGGTCCGCGGGGTAGTAGTCCTTCAGCAGCACCTCGTAGCACTTCATGCGCACGTCGGCCGGGATGTCGTCGCCCTTGGTCGCGCCGACCAGCGGGTGCAGCAGCAGGCCGTCGACGGTCTCCATCGCCACCTTCTGGATGTACTCGTGCGCGCGGTGCACCGGGTTGCGCGTCTGGAAGCCGACGATCGTCTTCCAGCCCTTCTCGGCGAAGGCGGCGCGCGTCTCCTTGGGGTCGCGGCGGTGCTCCAGGAACTCGCTGTGCTTCTGGCGCTCGAACAGCCGGATCGGCCCGCCGATCAGCATCTCGTCCTGCGCGTAGAGGGCCGCGACGCCGGGGTGGGCGTCCTCCTCCGTGCCGTAGCCAGGCGCGCCTCTTCCTGCTTGTCGTACTCGAACGCCTCCGCGACGTCCATGATCGCCAGCAGGTTGCCGTCCTCGTCGGCCAGCGCCACCTGCTTGCCCTCGTACGCCTTCGCGTCCTCCTTCGAGGCCGAGAGCGTCACGGGCAGCGACCACGGCGCGCCGTTCGCGAGGTGCATGTTCTGCACCACGTTCTTGTAGTCGGCGCTGGTCATGAACCCGGTCAGCGGACTGAACGCGCCCACCGCGATCATCTCGAGGTCGGAAAGCGGCCGCATGCCCAGCTTCACGACGGGCAGCGACTTCGCCTGCTCCGCCAGATTCGCAGCCTCCTGCCCCGTCGCAACCCGGTCTACCAGCAACCCGCCGTGCGGCTCGATCAGTCCATCACTCATGCGTCTGTTTCATCCTTATCGAAAGCCCCGTAGCGGAGCGCTATCTCACAAGTAGTCCCCTCGCCCCTCTGGGGAGAGGGTTAGGGAGAGGGGCGTCAGCACCCCGAAAGCCTGCCACCGTCCCGATGCCCCGGCATTCATGCCGGGTGCTGTACGGCTACAACGATGCCCCGGCATTCATGCCGGGGTCCTGTACCTACGCCGAAGCCCCCACAGCCGGGATGTACCCCTGGCTCTCCAGGTAGTTGACGATCTTGTCCAGGCTCTCCTCCACCGTCTCCAGCTCGGAGTCGATCACGACCTCCGGGTTGTGCGGCTCCTCGTAGGGGTCTGAGACGCCGGTGAAGTTCTGGATCTCGCCACGCAGCGCCTTCTCGTAGAGGCCCTTCACGTCGCGACGCGTCAGCTCCTCGATGCGAGCACTTCGCGTACACCTCGACGAAGTCGCCGATCAGCTCGCGGTTCTGGTCGCGGATGTCGCGGTAGGGCGAGATCGCGGCCGTGATCACCGCCACGCCGTTGCGGCTGAGCAGGTGCGCCACGAAGCCGATGCGCAGGATGTTCGTGTCACGGTCTTCCTTGCTGAAGCCCAGGCCCTTGCTCAGGTTGGTGCGCACGATGTCGCCGTCGAGGATCTCGACGTTGTGTCCGCGCTCCTTCAGCACCGGCGCCAGCGCCTCCGACAGCGTCGACTTGCCTGCACCCGAAAGGCCTGTGAACCAGACCGTGAAACCTCTGCTTGCCACTAATTCTCTCCTGTTGCCAGATTTGTTGTCGGTCGGACGTGCGTTGCCCCGGGCTTCAGCCCGGGGTGGTGGTGTGAACTATTTCGACGGTACCTTCCTGGATGCCGCATTCCTCTTTGTCGAAGCCCTGCCAGCGGCCCGATCGCGGGTCCTCGCCGGCCTTCACGGCCTTCGTGCAGTGCGTGCAGCCGATGCTGGGGAAGCCGTGGTCGTGCAGCTCGTTGTAGGGCACGCCGTTGTTCACGATGTAGGCCCAGACCTGCTTCTCGTCCCAGCCCGCCAGCGGGTTCAGCTTCACGAGGTTGAACTTCGCGTCCCACTCGACGACGCCGATGTCGGCGCGCGTCTTCGACTGGTCGCGGCGCATGCCGGAGATCCAGGCCGTCTTGCCATCGAGGGCGCGGTAGTTCGGCTCCACCTTGCGCAGGTCGCAGCACAGGTCCGGGTCGCGCGCCCACAGCGCCTCGCCGTGCTGCCTCCGCCTGCTTCTCCGGCGTCAGCAGCGACTTGTAGCCGATGGGCTTGAAGCCGTAGCGCTCTTCGCAGACGTCGCGCAGGTGGTAGGTCTCCGGGAACAGGAAGTCCGTGTCGAGGTAGAACACCTCGACCGACTTGTCGATCTGCATCACCATGTCGAGCAGGACCATGCCCGTCGGTCCGCCGAAGCTACACGCCATCGTCAGGCCGGGCTGGAACTCGCTCGGCGGCCCATCGCAGGACCTCCTGCGGCTCCTTGCCCTCCAGCTCGGCGCTCAGGCGCTTCAAGGTTTCCTGGTCGTAGGTTTTCGCGTTCGTCACGATGACCCTCGGTGGCTAGTCGATAAAGTGGATTGGCTTAGTCAAGAATATTAACGGCAGACCACACACCCGATCAACCATCTTCACGGCGAAGAGCATGTTACAGAGCGGCAATTTCCGCCCGGCTGCGAGCCGGATGGTCCGTGATCAGCCCGTCCAGGCCGGACGCGAGCTTCTCTGCTGTGAGCGGGTGCTCCTTGTGCCAGGAGTACACCTTCAAGCCCAGCGAGTGCGCCGCCGCCACGACGTCTCTGTTGATGCCGCGCCAGTCCAGCGACACGGCCTGCGCCCCGATGCGCCCGGCCCGGCCGATGAATTCGATGTTATTCGGCCCGTCTTCGAAGTCCTTGTAGTACGCGACCTCGACGCCGGGCATCTGGCGCACCGCGTAGCGCACGACCAGCGCGCTCGAGCACCAGACCAGCGTCCGCGACTGCATCTCGCGCGCCTTCACCGTCCGCACGAGCCCAAAGATCGACCACGGCGTCTTCACGTCCACCGCGAAGAGCTTGTCCTCCGGCACAGCCTCGATCGCCTCCGCCAAAGTAGGTACGCCCCGATGCGTAATGGCATAGCTGCGGGATTCATCCCGCAGTGTCGAAGCGCCCTCTGCCGCTCCTTGTTCCTTGTTCCTGGTTCCCTGTTCTTCGCCCCTCAACCGTTGCCTGCGCACGACGGCCGCCGGCGTCAACTCGATCGGCAGAGGCCAGCCAGTAGTGCGGTGCATCGAGTTGTCGTGCATGAGGAACAGGCCGAGGTCCAGGCTCGTGCGCAGGTCGATCTCGACCCCGTCGGCGCCCTGCTCGAACGTCACGCGGATGCCTTCGAGGCTGTTCTCCGGCGCATAGGCGGGTGAAGTCCTGTGCGCGATGATCACCGGCGCTTCCATACGACGATTCTAGGCCTTGATGGCTTTGAAACAGCGGCCCTCAGACGGTTTGACGCCCACGCTATGCCGATTTTGCGAACCTTTGACCCGTGGTTGATAGCCCCAAGGAGGTTACAAATGTCCACAGGATTCAGTCTCTTGCTCATCGCAGCCGGCGCCGTGCTGGCCTTTGCAGTTGACTACCAGGCGCAGGGCGTCGACATCCAGAGCATCGGCATCATTCTCTTCGTGGTAGGCCTCGTGGGTCTGGCCTTCTCGATGCTCTTCCTGGCGAGCTTCGCCCCGTTCGGATCGCATGACCGGATCGTCGAACGTGACAGCTACGTCGAGCGTCCTAGCGCGGTAGACCGCACGCACACGCACGATCGCGTCTAACCCCAACCACGTCTAACCCCAACAAGGGATTCGCAAGTAGAGGCCGGCACCTTCGGGCGCCGGCCTCGCTGCGTCCGTAGCGCGCCTGCGGCCCCACCGAAGCGAGCCAGGCAATCCGGAGCCGGCGACTGGACCGATGGCCGATTGCCCAACGGCCCGATTGCTCCTACGATTTCTCCACCGCCAGACGCGAATCCGAGGAGCTGCCCAATGACCAACCAGAACGACCTTCGTGGACCCAGCCATATCCTGCTAGACGGGCCGGGCCGCGCCGCCGCCCGCTCGATGCTCTACGCCACCGGCCTAACCGACGAGGACCTCTCGAAGCCCCTTATCGGCGTCGCCAACACCTGGACCGAAATCGGGCCCTGCAACTTCCAGCTGCGCCGCCTCTCCGCCAAGGTCAAGGAGGGCATCCGCGCCGCCGGTGGCACGCCCCTCGAGTTCAACACCATCGCCGTCAACGACGGCATCACCATGGGTACGGAGGGCATGAAGGCCTCCCTCATTAGCCGCGAGGTCATCGCCGACTCCATCGAGCTCGTCGTTCGCGGCCACTCCCTCGATGGCGTCGTCGCCATCGCCGCCTGCGACAAGACCACGCCCGGCACGCTCATGGCCCTGGCCCGCCTCAACCTCCCCTCGATTCAGCTCTACGGCGGTTCGATCATGCCCGGCGTCTACGAAGGCAAGGACGTCACCGTCCTCGACGTCTTCGAAGCCGTTGGCGCTCACGCGGCCGGCAAGATCACGGAGGAGCAGCTCACTCGCCTGGCCCACGTGGCCTGTCCCGGCGCCGGCGCCTGCGGGGGCCAGTACACGGCCAACACCATGGCCATGGCGGTCGAAATGATGGGCATGTCCCTCGTCGACAGCGCCTCCGTCCCCGCGGTCGACCCCAAGAAGGACGACGTCGCGTTCGCCGTCGGTCAGCAGGCCGTCGAGCTCCTGCGACGCAACCTGCGCCCCAGCGACATCATCACCAAGGCCTCGCTCGAAAACGCCATCGCCTCCGTCGCTGGCGACGGGTGGCTCCACCAACGCCGTGCTCCACCTCATCGCCATCGCCCGCGAGGCTGGTGTCGAGCTCAGCATCGATGACTTCGACCGCATCAGCCGTACTACGCCAGTCATCGGCGACCTGAAGCCCGCCGGCCAGTACACCGCCAACGACCTCTACATGGCGGGCGGCGTTCGCCTGGTGGCCAACCGCCTGCTCCAGGCTGGCTTGCTCCACCCAGAGCCGATGACCGTCACCGGCCGCACCATCGGTGAGGAAGTCGCCACAGCAGAAGAGACGCCCGGTCAGAAGGTCGTTCATTCCATCAGACAACCCATTGAAGGCCACCGGTGGCCTCGTCATCCTCAAGGGCAACCTGGCGCCCGAAGGCTGCGTCCTCAAGGTCGCCGGCCATGAGCGCATGCTGCACAGCGGCCCTGCCCGAGTGTTCGAGCGCGAGGAGGACGCCTTCGCGGCCGTCTCCGCCAACAAGATCAACGAGGGCGACGTCGTCGTCATCCGCTACGAAGGCCCGAAGGGCGGCCCCGGCATGCGCGAGATGCTCGGCGTCACCGCGGCGCTCGTCGGCGAAGGCCTCGGCGATAGCGTGGCGCTGCTCACGGACGGCCGCTTCTCCGGCGCCACCCACGGCCTCATGGCCGGCCACGTCGCCCCCGAAGCCGCGGTCGGCGGCCCCATCGCTGCCGTGCGCGAGGGCGACACCATCACCTTCGACGTCGAAGCCCGCGAGCTACGCCTCGAAATCAGCGACGAGGAGCTGCAGCGCCGCCTCGCCGACTGGCACGAGCCGGAGGCGCACTACGCGACCGGCGTCTTCGCCAAGTACGCCAAGCTCGTCTCGTCTGCCTCTGAGGGCGCCGTTACGCGCTAAGCCGAATTCGCCGAGTCGGGCCGAAAGGCCCTCCTCGGCTTCTCAGGTCTGTGCGAGTATGTCTTCAGGTCTCGGCTTGAAGGGAATGCTCTTCCGTGCGCAGTGGCTTCGTAGTCGGCAAAACGTTCTCGTCTCGCATGGTGCATCGAGGTTCCTGACGTGGAGGAAATCGCGATGGGCGGACGGAGCTACGCCCTGCTACGCGATGGCCTGCAGGTGCTCATGCGCCCGTTTGCGGAGGACGACCGTCCTGCCGTGGGCGCGTTCTTCGCCGCCGTCTCTGACGAGAGCCGCACCTTGCGGTTCCACTCGCCCGGCAACGTCAGCGCCAACCTCCTCGACCGTGCGACGTCCGGTCACGCCCTCGTCGCCGAGGCCGGCGGCGGCATCCAGGCCGTTGGCTCCTACTACACCCTGCGAGACCCGCGACGGGCCGAAGTGGCCCTGGCTGTGCAGGACGCTCAGCAGGGGCGCGGCATCGGCACAGTCCTGATCGAGCGTCTCGCCGAAGACGCCCGGCGAGAGGGCATTGAGCGTTTCGTTGCGCTGGTGGTGGCGTCGAATAAGCGCATGCTGGAGGTGTTTCAGAACCTCGGGTTCAAGATGTCGCGCAGCCTCGATCAAGGGGAGTGGGAGTACGAGATCTCTCTGGTGGCGGAAGCCGCGACGCTCGATCGGGCAGACGAGCGGCGTCATGTGGCGGCCCAGGCGTCCCTGGTACCGCTCTTTCACCCGCGCTCGATTGCCGTGGTGGGGGCGTCACGCCGGGCGGGCACGCCGGGAAACGCGATCTTCCGTAACCTGCTCAACGGCAACTTCCCCGGCGCCGTCTATCCCGTAAATCGTGCAGCCGCCGCCGTGGCCTCCGTGCGCGCCTATCCCCGGGTGACCGATGTCCCGGAGCCTGTCGATCTGGCCGTGATCGCCGTGCCACCGGACTCGGTGCTCGAGGTAGCCCGCGACAGCCTCGCCTCGGGCGCGCGCGGCCTGGTCGTGATCTCATCCGGCTTTGCGGAGGCGGGCGACGAAGGCAAGCGCATGCAAGCGGAGCTAGTACACCTCGTGCGATCACACAGCGCGCGTCTCGTGGGCCCGAACTGCCTGGGCATCCTTTCGGCCGGCGAAGACTTCGTCATGAACGCGACGTTTGCGCCCACCCTGCCTCCGCCTGGCAGTGTCGCCATCGCCTCGCAATCGGGCGCGCTTGGTATCGCCATCCTGGACCAGGCGTTGAAGACGGGCATGGGCGTTTCGGCCTTCGTCTCGATGGGCAACAAGGCGGACCTCTCCTCCAACGACCTCCTGGAGTACTGGGAGGAAGATCCGCAGACTGAAGTCGTCGTGCTGTACCTCGAATCCTTCGGTAACCCGAAGCGTTTCGCCCGAGTGGCCCGGCGCGTCGTCCGGCGAAAGCCCATCGTGGCGGTGAAAGGCGGCAGCGGTGAAGCAGGCCGTCGCGCCGCCCAATCGCACACGGCGGCGCTGGCTGGGTCAACCATCGCGGTCGAGGCGCTGTTCCGCCAGGCCGGGGTGACCCACTGCCATACGCTCGAGGAGTCGTTCGACGTGGCGCTGCTGTTCGAGCGCCAGCCGCTGCCGGCCGGCAATCGAGTTGGCATTGTCTCCAACGCCGGCGGACTGGCGATCCTGTGCGCCGATGCCTGCGAAGCCAACGGGCTGAAACTGCCTGCGTTATCGGAGGATACGCTTAGCCGATTGCGCAACCTGCTTTCGCCGTCAATGCACCCGGCTAATCCGCTGGATATCGGCGCTTCCACTTCCGCCGAGACGTATCGTGAGTCGCTGCGTCTCATGCTGGCCGACCCCGCGGTCGATGCCGTGATCGCCTTGTTCATACCGCTGGCTACGAACAGTCTCGATGACGCGGCCCAGGCGCTCGTCCTCGCCGGTGATCCTCAGGCCACAAAGCCGATCTTGGCGTGTTTTGCCGGACATGACTGGCCGGTTGAGATGCCAGCGCCCGCCGATTGCGTGCCCGTGTTTCGGTTTCCCGAAGCGGCGGCGCAGGCACTCGGGCATGCCTCCCGCCGGGCCGAGTGGCTACGCCGTCCCGCCGGGGACCTGCTCGACTTTGCCGATGTCGACACGCAGACTGCGCAGGCCATCGTCCAGACGGCGCTTGCGCGCGAGGCATCGCCGTGGCTGGAGCCAGACGAGGTGCGAAGACTGCTGGGCGCCTATCGCCTGCCGATGCCCCGTAGCATCGTCGCCCATTCGCCAGAGGAAGCCGCGGCGGCCGGCCGGCAAATCGCTGCGCCTGTGGCGCTCAAGCTCGTCTCCAAGACGGTGCTCCATAAGTCAGATGTTGGCGGCGTAAAGCTCGGCGTGCTGACGCCGGACGACGCCGCGCAGGCCTATCGCGACATGCAGCAGGCGCTACACGCCCAGGGTCTTGGCGATGCGTTCGAGGGCGTGTTGGTCCAGGAGATGATCGGCGGTGGCGTGGAGTGCTTGGTGGGGGTTGTGACCGACCCGCTGTTCGGGCCGCTGATTGCGTTCGGCTTGGGCGGTACAGTCGCCGAGGTCATGGGCGACGTGGCGTTTCGCCTGCATCCCCTGACGGACGTGGACGCCGATGAGCTCATGGGGTCCGTGAAGGCCGCGCGCCTGCTCGCCGGCTATCGAGGCAGCCCGCCCGCTGACCTGCCGGCCCTGCGCGAGCTGCTCCTGCGCGTCTCCCACATGGTCGAGGACGTGCCGGAGATCGCCGAGCTCGACCTCAACCCCGTGATCGCGATGCCGTCGGGGCAGGGTGTGTTTGCGCTGGATGCCCGCATTCGCCTTGAACGGCCGGCGTACTAGGGCGCGAGCACGCCGATGAGGCTGATGCCGCCATCCAGGACGATGGTCCGGTCCACGATTATCTCCAGCTCTGGGTTGCAGGAATGCCACAAGGTTGGCGACATCCGTGGAGGTCACGTGGCGGCCACTGCCTCGGAGGGCGCCGTCACGCGCTACTCTTCCTGCTCGGCGGCCCGGCATCATCGCTTCGGTGGTCCGCATACGAGTACGGCTTCAGGTCATCGCCTGAAGAGGATGCTCGCTCTTGCCGCGCCGGCCTGTCATTGCCCCCGTGCGCTACTGCCAAAGTGGCGCCAAGCTTGTTTAAGCGCTCCGAGTCAGCGGTTTTCCCGCTTCTCGATCAGGTGATCCACCACGCTCGGATCGGCCAGGGTTGAGATGTCACCCAGGTCATCGATCTCATTGGCTGCGATCTTGCGCAGGATGCGGCGCATGATCTTGCCGGAGCGGGTCTTCGGCAGGCCGGGTGCCCACTGGATTAAGTTGACCCTGGCAATGGGGCCGATATCCTTGCGTACTTGTGCTACCAGTTCGGCTTTCGTGTCATCGTTGCCTTCCTCACCGGCCATCAAGGTGACATAAGCATAGATGCCCTGACCGGTGATTGGGTGCGGGTAACCCACCACGGCAGCCTCGGCGACCTTGGGATGCAGGTCCAGTGCTGACTCGATCTCGGCAGTGCCCAGCCGATGCCCCGAGACGTTCAGTACGTCGTCGATGCGTCCGGTGACCCAGTAGTAGCCGTCTTCATCGCGACGGGCACCATCGCCGGTGAAGTAGTAGCCGGGGTGCAGGGCAAAGTAAGTCTCATAGAACCGGCGATGGTCGCCGTACACGCTGCGCATCATCGATGGCCAGGGGAACTTGATCGCCAGATTGCCGGCGGCGGGGTTGCCCTCAAGCTCATTACCCTCCTGATCGAGCAGCACCGGCTGCACGCCGAAGAAGGGGCGAGTGGCGGAGCCCGGCTTGAGCGGCGTCGCGCCGGGCAGCGCCGTGATCAGAATCGAGCCGGTCTCGGTCTGCCACCACGTGTCGACGATGGGGCAGCGGCCTTCGCCGATTACGTCGTGGTACCACTCCCAGGCCTCCGGAATTGATCGGCTCGCCCACGGAGCCCAGCACGCGAAGACTGGATCGGCTGGTCTTCTTCACGAAGTCGTCGCCTTCCGCCATCAAGGACCGCAGGGCAGTGGGGGCGGTGTAGAAGATCTTCACGTTGTGTTTGTCGCACACCTGCCAGAAGCGGCTGGGGTCCGGGTAGGTCGGTACGCCTTCGAACATCAGGCTGGTGGCGCCGTTGCACAGCGGACCGTAGACGATGTAGCTGTGACCCGTGACCCAACCGATATCGGCGGTGCACCAGTAGATCTCGCCGTCCTTGTAGTCGAAGACGTACTTGTGGGTCACGGCAGCCCCGAGCAGGTAGCCGCCGGTGGTGTGCAGCACGCCCTTGGGCTTACCGGTAGACCCCGAGGTGTAGAGGATGAACATCGGGTCCTCGGCGTCCATCTGCTCGGGTTCGCATACCGGGTCGGCAGCCGCCATGGCCTCGTCGAACCAGACGTCGCGGCCATCGGTCCACTCGACCGGTTCGCCGCCGTGCCTGACGACGATGTTGGTGTGCACCTTCGGGCAGCGCTCCAGCGCCTGGTCCGCGGCGGCTTTAAGCGGCAGCTTCCGGCCCGCGCGCACTGCCTGGTCCGCCGTGATCAGGCACTCGCAGTCGGAGTCGAGGATGCGGGAGGCCAGGGCGTCGGGCGAGAAGGCGGAGAAGACGATCGAATGCACGGCGCCGATGCGGGTGCAGGCCAGCATGGCCACCACGGCTTCAGGGATCATCGGCATGTAAATCGATACCCGGTCGCCCTTCTTCACCCCACGGCTCTTCAGCACGTTGGCGAAGCGGTTTACGTCCGCGTGCAGTTCTCTATAAGTGACCGCGCGGCTCGGCTCGTTCGGGTCATCGGCCTCCCAGAGGATGGCCGTCTGGTCGCCGCGGCTGTCGAGGTGACGGTCGAGGCAGTTCACCGACACGTTCAGCTTGCCGCCCTTGAACCACTCGATGTGCAGGTCGTTTTCGCCGAAGCTCCAGTCCAGTGTTTTCTCCCAGGGCTGGAACCACGTCAGTTCCTGCTTCGCCATGTCTGACCAGAAGCCCTCCGGGTCGTCCACCGAGCGCTTGTACAGGGTCTCGTACTGATCGGCGGTGATGCTGGCCTGAGCGGCGAAGTCAGCAGGTACGGGGTAGACCTTTACGTCAGACATGGGGTTCTCCTCGGGCTGATTCCTTATGCAGTTGATCGGCTTGACCGCGGCAGGGCGGCAGCTGCCTTGTCCCTGCCCAAAAGCATGGCAATCTTATCCTCGCAAAGACAAGATTCCTTTGTTTTCTGTTTTGTCTTAGATCAGATGGCGAAAAATTGTTGCCTGATTTGGCAGGCAACGACCCATTGTTCGGACGGAATCTTGGGGCCATGGTGCGCTGGACTCTAGGGCGCGAGCACGCCGATCAGGCTGATGCCGCCATCGAGGATGATCGTCTGGCCCACGATCATCTCCGACTCCGGGCTGCACAGGAACGCCACGAGGTTCGCGACGTCCACCGGCGTTACGTGGCGGCCGATGGGCATGCTCCTGCGCAGGCTCTCGCCGTACTCCGGCGACATGGCCGCGACGCCGCTGGTCTCTTCCACCCAGCTCGGGCAGACGCCGTTCACCCGGATGTGCTTCGGCGCCAGCTCCACGGCGAGGTACATGGTCAGCGTATCGAGGGCACCCTTGGTCACGCCGACAGCGGCATAGGCGGGCGTGTAGCGCCGCGCGCCCAGGCTCGTCAGGTTGATGATCGAGCCGCCGCCGCGAGACTCCATCAGCGGCATCGCCTCCTTGGCCGCGAACCAGGGTCCGAGCACGTTGGTCTCGAACGTCTGGCGCAGGTGGTTCGGCAGGGAGGCGATGGCGTTTCGGGGCCGCTCCAGGCCGCGTGCTGCGCTGTTGACCAGGATGTCGAGGCCGCCATAGCGCTCGTTCACCTGCTGGAACAGGGCGTGGATATCGTCCAGGTCGCCCATGTTGGCCTTCATGGTGCAGGCCTTCATGCCCTTTTCGGCCATCTCTTCGACGGCTTGCTGGGCATCGGCCTCGCGCCGGACGTAGTTGATGATCAGCTCTGCGCCCAGGCCGCCCAGCTTCTCCGCGATCGCTCTACCGATGCCGCGACTGCCGCCGGTGACCAGCGCTATTTTGCCTTCGAGGGGACGTTTATCCACGGCTGACAGTATAGGGCCACGATCGCTCTCAAGCACTGGCAGGCGGAGTCTGACGGGGTTGGGTCGACATCCCCGGGCCAGGGGGCACAATGGATCATATGCACTTACCTCTTGCTTACTCCCCTCGATTGCAAACCATGCTCTCCGTTCTTGTCCTGAGCCTCGTCGCCCTCGCCTTCGTGGCTTGCGGTGACGACGATGATGCAAACACCGCCGACGCCTCTCCGTCGGCCACCGGCGCCATCGCCACGGCGACCGTCGCGCCGGAAACGACCTCGACGGCCTCGCCCACGGCCTCGGCGACCGGCACCGCATCGGCAACCGGAACCGCTTCGGTCACCACCACGCCGGGCACGAGCCCAACCGCGGCCGCCGGCAGCGCAACGCCCGAACCGACGACCGCGCCCGAGCTGGTCTACAAGGGCTTCAACATCTTCGGTGACTTCACGTTCGCCGACCCCAGTCGATTTCCCCGAAGACGTCATGATGCTGATCGCGACCGGCTGCGCGCAGTGCGACGGCCCCACCGATGCCCTCTACCGCGTCTGGCGCAACGACGGCGAGACCCACGCCGAGCGCCTCGTCGACGCCGGCCTCAGCGACTACGAGCACGCCTACATCACCGGGTACGCCTTGCGCCCGGACCTCTCCGACATCGTGGTCAGCATCTGCGTCGCCGGTCAGTGCACGGGCGCCGGCAACATGAGCCCGGATGCCGAGATGGCGTTCTTCCGCTCCCACGACGGCGGCATCACCTGGCAGCTCCTGATGACCACTGAGCCCGGTGAGATCACGCTCCCGGTCGCGATAGCCGACCAGGGCCTCGTGCTGCAGGACCGTCACGTCCACCGGCGATACCACGTACGCCTACTTCGAGGGCGACCCGATCGAGCCGCCGGAGGGTGCCAGCACTCTGGACTACGGCTCCCGATTCGCCGGTGCGCTGCGTTGGCAGACTGAGGATCGCAGCAAGCTCCTCGACGCCGCCGGTAACGCCATCGCCATCGTCGAACCCGGCGACGGGATCGGTTCCGCCGACAACGGCCGTCCGATCACGGTGGTCGCGTGGGGCGGCGCCGGCGTCCAGGGCTGGAATGTCACCACAATGGGGCCGGACGGCAAGCTGGCCGGCTTCCGCGCCGCTGACTTGGTCAACCCTGTCGTGGCCCTGAATGACGGCCGCGTCTTCGGCAACATGACGCGCGAGCAGGACCTCCTCGGCAGCACCATCGGCCTCATCGACGTGTCGCATGGCGTGCTGACGCCGGTACAGGGCGCCCTGGTGCAGGAGCCCTTCGGCGACGGCGAGCACCCCACCGGGCGCAACAACCTGCTGAGCGCCGTTACCGGGCCCTTCCTGCGCATCTCCAGCGGCATCAACTGCCTCCCCGTGCGCGTCGACACCGACACGCAGGCCCAGGAGCTAACCTGTGCCGCCGACGGCACCCTGGTCTACGACCTGCACAACACGATGACGGTCGGCGCCCAGGAGTGGACTCGCGTGCGCCTCCTGGACGGCCGAGAGGGTTACGCCGTGTCGCGCTACCTCACGGCAGAGTAACCGTGCATTGTCCAGCGCCTGCTACAATGCATCTAAGCCAAAAGTAATGCAGTCTGCCAGGAGTAATGCAGTGTCCAAACCGCCACACGAAGTCTGGGCCAGTGTCACGGAGCGCGGTCAGGTCACGATCCCGGCCGAGATTCGCAAGGCCCTCGGCATCTCGAAGCGAAGCAAGGTCATCTTCCGGGTCGAGGACGGCGTCGTCGTCCTCAAGAAACCGCGATACTCCTCCATCGCGGAGATGGTCGCGGATCCTCCGCCCCTCAAGCTCAAGAGGCCGATGTCGTGGGAGGAGATGCAGGAGATCGCCCACGACGACGTGGCCCAGGAAGTCATTGAGTCGATGCGACGCGAGGTCGAAGACCGCCGGTGAGGCTCCTCGATGCAAATTTGATCGTTCGTGTACTGACCCAGGACCAGCCCGAAATGGCGGCTGCCGCTGGAGCCCTGTTCCAGCGCATCGAGGCAGGCGAGGAGGAAGTCGAACTCCTGGAAGCGACAGTCGCGGAGGTGGTGTACGTTCTCGGCTCTCGCGCTAACTACAACCTGCCACGCGAGTGGATTGCCGAACGCCTGCGCTCGCTACTCGCGATATCAGGCTTCCGGATGGACCACAAAGCGCGCTGTGCTCACGCCCTGGAGCTCTTCGCATCTATCGGCGCCATCAGCTTTGCGGACGCTCTCCTCGCAGCGACAGCGCTAGACCAGACGCCACCGGAGGTCTACAGCTTCGATCGTGGCCTCGACCGTGTCGCTGGCCTGACGCGCATCGAGCCGGCCTAGTGTCGGAGCGAAGCCGGCGGAGCGTCTAGGGCGCAGGTGGTTTCACTGGCGCCCTAAGCCGCTTCAAGAGAGTTCCTCGGCCAGCGCGACGATGATGCCCGCAGGGCCTCGCACGTAGCAGAGCCTGTACTGGTCCTCGTACTGGGCTACCTCGCCGACGAGTTCGGCCCCGTGGGCGCGCAGGCGAGCGAGCGTGTCGTCGACGCTTTCGACCGCAAACATGATGCTCCGGAGCCCCAACGCGTTCGGCGGTGCGATCGCTGGTTCGATCTCGACCAGACCTGGATTGTGAAACTTCGTCAGCTCCAGCCGCCCGTGATCATCTGGCGTCCGCATCATCACGATGTCGACCTGGATACCTTCGAGCCCGTTGATGCGGTCCACCCACGGTCCCTCGATCTGCGCCTCGCCTTCGGCCGTCATGCCGAGCACGGTGAAAAAAGCCACAGCGGCCGCCATGTCGTCGACAACGATGCTGACGTGGTCCAGTCTCGGGATTGTCATGTCCGAAGTATCGCAGAGGCCGGGCGCGGCGAACAACGCGGGTCATGATGCGGCGCCTGCGCAGGCCATACGGAGACAAGTGAACTCGTAATTCTTCGGCATGGCGTGCTTGTGCGCTCTGGCCTCGGGGCCTCGCGCGCATCTTGGCGCGGATGCGGTAACGGTACCGGATTACGGCGTACCCTCCCGCTGCTCCTTCTCCCACCCGATGCCCTTGGGCTCGTAGTACCGATGCCCCTTCACGCGCTCCGGCAGGTAGGTCTGGTCCGGCGCGACGCCGCCCGCGTAGTCGTGCGCGTACTTGTAGCCCTGCCCGTAGCCCATGCCGCGCATCAGGCCCGTGACGGCGTTGCGCAGGTGCATCGGCACCGGATCGTTGCGCGTCGCTTCGACGTCGGCCAGGGCGCGGCCGTAGCTCGTGCCGACGCTGTTGCTCTTGGGCGCCAGGGCTAGATACAACGCCGTCTCCGCCATCGGGTAGAAGCCCTCCGGCATGCCGATGAAGTGCACGGCCTGCTGGCACGCCGACGCGACCACCATCGCCTGCGGGTCGGCCAGCCCCACGTCCTCCGAGGCCAGGATCACCATGCGCCGCACGATGAACAGCGGGTCCTCGCCCGCCTCGATCATCCGCGCCAGCCAGTACAGCGCCCCGTCCGGGTCGGAGCCCCGCAGCGACTTGATGAAGGCGCTGATCGTGTCGTAGTGGGCGTCACCCTGGCGGTCGTACAGGTAGGTGCGGTGCTGCAGCGCCTCCTCCACGTCGGCCCGCGTCACGTGGCGCACTGCCCGTCCCCCTGTGCCGCTCCCCGCCGGCGGAGAAGGGGAACCCGGTCTCGCGTTCGAAACGTCCTCGCGCGTCGATTGCGCAGTCGCCTCGCCGTCTGGCCAATCGCCTGAAGCCCTCGACACGGCCTCATCCTCTCGACTCCCCCTCTCCGCCGGCGGGGAGGGGGCTGGGGGGAGGGGTGCCACCGACATCACGGCCGCTTCCAGCGCGTTGAGGGCGATACGCGCGTCGCCGCCCACCGAGGCCGAAAGCGCTTCGATGGCGTCGTCGTCCATCTCGACGCTCAGTGCGCCGAGGCCGCGCTCGTTGTCCTCGAGGGCGCGCCGGATCAGGCGGGCGAGGTCGGCGTCTTCCAGCGAACGCAGCGCGAATACCCGGCTGCGCGACAGCAGCGGACCGATCACCTCGAAGCTCGGGTTCTCCGTCGTGGCGCCGATCAGGGTCACGGTGCCGTCTTCGACCACAGGCAGCACGGCGTCCTGCTGCGCCTTGTTGAAGCGATGGATCTCGTCGATGAACAGCACGGTCTGCTCGGGCTTGCGAGTGCGCGCTTCCGCCACGACCTTGCGCAGGTCGGCGACACCGGCGCTCACGGCCGAAATCGCCACGAACGTCGCGCTCGCCTGCGAGGCGATGATCCGGGCCAGGGTTGTCTTGCCCACGCCGGGCGGGCCCCACAGGATGATCGAGGGCAGCTGCCCCGCGTCGAGCAGGCGTCGCAGCAGCTTCCCGGCCCCGACGATGTGCTCCTGCCCCACGTAATCGTCGAGGCTGCGCGGTCGCATGCGCGCGGCCAGCGGTGCGCCGGAAGGGTCCTCGTCCAGCGGGCTCGCGGCGGCTGCGGGCTCCGCGAAGAAGCCCGGCTGGGCGGCGTCGGAGCGGTGGGCTCTGGGCATGCGATATTGTACCCACGCCGGCGATGTCATCGCGGCGACTGTCTGTCCAGCACCGGCGAAGCCCTCGCCCTAGCAAGGAATCACATTGAACGCTGACTACTTCCGCACCATGCTCGACTACCAGTACTGGTGCCGCGACAAGCTCCTCGCCGCCACCGATGGCATGACCGACGAGGAGCTCACGAAGCCCAATGGCTTCACCTACGGCAACATCCTCGGCATTCTCGCCCACTGCCTCGGCGCCGAGCACGTCTGGTTCGAGCGCATGCACGACCGCCCGATCGACCGGGAGACGGCGCCCAACCAGAACACGATCAAGACGCTCGCCGACCTCAAGGCGCGCTGGAGCGCCTCCGAAGCGGCCTGGCGCGAGTACATGGCGGCGAACGACGACCCGGAGCGCGAGTACGTCCTGCGCGGCCGAGACGGCGTCGACGTCACCTGGAAGCTCTGGCAGCTCCGCACCATGATCGACACGCACTCGAAGCAGCACGGCGCCGAGGCCGCGGAGGCCCTCACCATGGTCGGCCACTCCCCGGGCGACCTCGACTTCCCGGTCTTCCTGCGCTCTCGCTAACGCCTTGCTTCGAGCGAGATCGCACCCGAGGCACCAGGAGCAGCATGTAGCGAGCCGCGTGGCACCCACGAAAAGGCCCCGAATTGGCGCAATATGTATAGAAGTTTGTACTTTTTACTAGTTTCCGGCGCGAAGTCGTTGTAATTCCCGAGGGGACATGCTATTTCTGTGACCATTCGGCGAGCAATCGCCCTGGGAGGATGCGCTCATGGATAAGCTTAACGAACTAAGCACCGGCGAAAAGCTAATCGCGGGCGGCGGCGTCGTCCTGCTGATCGCGTCGTTCTTGCCCTGGTACAAGGTCAGTCGTTAGCTTCGCTGGATTCGGAGTACTAGTTTCAGCCGCTAATGGGTGGGAGGCGCCGGGAGCCCTCTTCTCGATTCTCGCTGTGATCATCGGCGTGGTGCTGGCGGGCGCAGTGCTCGGCCCCGAAGTTCGGCGGCATGCAGCTTCCCGACCTGGGCAGCATCACCTGGGGCCAGGCTTACGTCGGCGGTGGTGCCGCCGCCCTGGTTCTCGTAATCATCAAGTTCCTCAACGAATCCAGCCACCTCTCATTTGGCTTCTATCTGGGGTTCCTCGCTGCCGCGGCGCTGGCTGCCGGTGGCTACCTGCTCTACACGGAAGAGAAGGGCGCGCAGCCTTTCTGGAACAATCGCCAGTAACCGATAGCCGCTAGCAAGCTCGAGAGCCGCCACACCGCGTGGCGGCTTTTTCATGCCCGCCGGAACCGCTACGATCCGGTCACGCAGCCGGAGAGCCCTAAGCCCTAACGGAGGAGCCAGATGCCAGAGGTCCGAGTCGACAGTCGTCAACGTGACGTGTGAGCAGAAGGTGTACCCGCCCTACGACGCCCTGCACGGCACGCCCCACGCCATGCTGTGGCGCAAGGTCACCATCGAGACGCCCCAGGGCAAGGCGACGTTCGAGCAGACGGACTACGGCCACCCCGGCCGCCTCAACCCGCCGGAGCAGCGCGGCGTCGCGGCAGCCCTGACGCCGAAGCTGGCCCAGCTCGCCGCCGTCGCCGAGGCCGTCGGAGCGCTGCAGGCCGCTGCCGGTCTCGGCCTAGCGCTGGCGATAGCTACAAGCACGCGATGACTTCCGGCCCCGGGACCGGCCAGCGCTTTCTGATCCGGAGGGCCTGGCTGCTGCAGCCGCTCCTGTTCCTCGTCGGCTTCACGCGCAACTCGAACAGCTACGTGGCGATCGAGGGCGATCTGCTGAGGGCACGCTTCGGCTGGTTCTTCAACCAGACCTTCCCGTTGGCCGAGATCGAGTCGGTAGGACTGACGCGATGGCCGTGGTACTACGGCCTCGGTTGGCGCGGCAATCTCACCGGTCTCGTCGGCCTGGTTGCCAGCTTCGAGGGCGTTGTCGAGGTCCGTTTCAAGCGGCGATTCAAGATCGGCGGACTCCTGCCGTTCATCAAGTTCCCCTGCGATCGCCTGGCCATCAGCCTGGAGGAGCCGGAGGCGTTCATCGCGTCCCTGAATCAGTCGATACAATAGCGGGCGTCCGGCCGGTCCGGCGCATGCCTCCAGGCGTCTTGAGGCATCAGAGGCAACACGGAGGAGACCAGCGTGCCGGAAGTGCCGATCGACCAACTGCGCCCGAACTGCGACCCGAGCAGCTTCCCCTTCACGACGACGGCCGAGGTCGAGCCGCACGTCGGCCTCATCGGCCAGTCGCGCGCATCGAGGCGATCAAGTTTGGCCTCGGCATGGAGAGCCAGGGCTTCAACATCGTCGTCACCGGCGAGCCCGGCACCGGCCGCAGCACGGCGATCCGGGAGCACCTGCAGACCGTCGCCGCAGGCAAGCCGAGCCCGGACGAGTGGGTCTACGTCAACAACTTCACAGACGCCTACAAGCCCGTAGCCCTGCGTCTGCCGCCGGGCAAAGGCACGCGTCTTCGCCCGCTCGATTGCGGCGATGATCGACGAGGCGCGCGAGCTCATCCCGCGCACCTTCGCCTCCGACGACTACGTGCGCCGCCGTGACGAGATCATCGGCCTCGGTGCAGCGACAGCGCCAGGAGCTCTTCGTCTCCCTCGCGGAGCGCGCGCGGCAGGCCGGCTTCCTGCTCCAGGGCAACTTCGAGGGCTTCTTCCTCGTGCCCCTCGCCGACGGCCAGCCGATGAACGACGAGGCGTTCGCGGCCCTGCCGGCCGAGGAGCGCGCCGAGCTCCTCCAGACAGCCGCGACGCCCTCATGGAAGAGCTGAAGCCGCTGGCGAAGCAGGGCCAGAGCGAGGAGATGGAGGCCGCCGAGCGCATGGCCGACCTCCAGCGCACCGTGGCGATGAACGTTGTCGACATGCTGGTGCAGCGCTTCTTCGAGGACTACCAGGACTTCCCGGAGGTCATCCAGCACATGCTGGCCGTGCGCAAGGACATGGTCGACAACATCGACGATCTTCCTGCCCGCGCCGCCGCAACCCGACATGCCCCGGCTCGCGATCCCTCGCTGCCCGTTCCGCGCGCTATCAGGTCAACCTGCTCATCGACTGCACCGACGCCGAGTGCGCGCCCGTGGTCTACGAGTCGAACCCGACGCCGCAGCACCTCTTCGGCAGCATCGAGAAGGAAGCGTGTTCGGCGCCCTCACCACGCGACTTCACGATGATCCGCCCGGCTCCGTGCACCGGGCCAACGGCGGCTACCTGGTCTTCGACTTCGACGACCTGCTGCTCTACCCGCTGTCCTGGACCGAGATGAAGCGCGTCCTCCACACCGGCGAGATCACGATCGAGGAGCTGGGCGACCGCATCGGCTATGTCGAGACCAAGTCGATGCGGCCGCAGCCGATCCCGTGGACGGGCAAGATGGTCGGTATCGCCCGTGAGAGCGTCTACCGCACTGCTCTACACCATGGACCCAGACTTCCGCGAGCTCTTCAAGGTCAAGGCGAACTTCGACATGCGCATCGACCGCACGCGGAGCACGAGGCGCGACTACGCCGGGCCTGATCGCCGCCGTCACCCAGCGCGAAGGCCTGCCGCCGGTCGACCGCAGCGGCGTCGCCCGCGTGGTCGAGGAGGGCATGCGCCTGGCCGACGACCACAACAAGCTCTCGATCCTGTTTGGCGACGATCTCGGACATCGTGCGCGAGGCGGCCTACTGGGCGCGTCAGACGGACGCCGACGGTGATCACGGAGGAGCACATCAGCCACGCCATCGCCTCCCGCTACGAGCGCGTCAACCTCATCGAGCGCAACATCCGCGAGGCGATGCGAGAAAGAGATCATCGTGGTCGACACCGAGGGCGAGGCCGTCGGTCAGGTCAACGGCCTCTCCGTCATCGACCTCGGCGACACGGCCTTCGGCCAGCCGTCGCGCATCACCGCGACGGTCGGCGTCGGGCGCGAAGGGCGTCGTCGACCTGCAGCGCGAGGCGCACATGAGCGGCCCGATTCACTCCAAGGCCGTCCTGACGCTCACCGGCTTCCTCGTCGACCGCTACGCCGCCGAGGCGCCCCTGACCCTGTCGGCCCGCCTCTCGTTCGAGCAGAGCTACGGCATGATGGAGGGCGACAGCGCCACCTGCGCCGAGACCTGCGCCCTGCTCTCGAAGCTCTCCGGCGTGCCCCTGAAGCAGTCGCTGGCGATCACCGGCTCCATGGACCAGCGCGGCGAAGTCCAGGCGATCGGCGGCGCCAACCAGAAGATCGAGGGCTTCTTCGACGTCTGCAACGAGCGCGGTCTCACCGGCGAGCAGGGCGTGATCATCCCGGCTAGCAACGTCCAGCACCTCATGCTGCGCGAGGACGTCGTCCAGGCGGTGCGGGAAGGGCGCTTCAAGATCTACTCCGTCTCGACCGTGGACGAGGCGCTGGAGCTGCTGACGGGCCGTGCCGGCCGGCGAGCGTGGCCCCGACGGCGCCTACCCGCCGGACTCGATCAACGGCCTCGTGCAGGCCCAGCTCACACGCTTCGCCGAGCGCCTGCGGGCCTTCACGTCGGACCACTGGCACGACGGCGCCGAGCCCGCCTGAGTGATCGTCGGCACCGTCCGCGAGATCAAGGACGAGGAGTACCGCGTCGGCCTGGCGCCGGAAGGCGTCGATGACCTCGTGCGCCTCGGCCACCAGGTGCTGGTCGAAGCGGGCGCCGGCGCCGGCAGCGGCTTCCCGGACGAGACCTACGAGCAGCATGGCGCCACCATCGTCGAAACCGCACAGGACGTCTGGGGCGCCGCCGAACTTGTCATAAAGGTGAAGGAGCCCTTGGCGCCGGAGTTCCCCCTCCTGCGCCGCGATCAGACGCTGTTCACCTACCTCCACCTCGCCGCGGCGCCCGAGGCCACCCGCGCCCTCCTCGACGCCGGCACCACGAGCATTGCCTACGAGACCGTGCAGCTCCCGGACGGCTCCCTGCCGCTGCTGACCCCGATGAGCCAGATCGCCGGTCGTATGGCGACGCTGGTGGGGCAGCGATGGCTGCAGCACCCGGGCCCGGGCCGCGGCAAGCTGCTTTCCGGCCTGCCCGGCTCCCCTCCCGCGCGCGTCGTCATCCTCGGTGCCGGCAACGTCTCGACCAACGCCTGCGACGTCGCGGTCATCGCTCGGGCGCGCAGGTCACGGTCGTTTCGGAGCGCCTGGCCGACCTCCGGCGCCTCGAGGATCGCTGGCCCCACCGTCTCGTCACCCTGCCCTCGACCGCCGGCAACATCGAGCGCGCCATCACCGGCGCCGACCTCGTCGTCAGCGGCGTGCTCGTGCCCGGCGGCGCTGCCGCACCGAAGCTCGTCTCGCGAGAGGCGCTGCGCCTGCTCGGAGACGGCGCCGTCGTCGTCGACGTGTCGATCGACCAGGGCGGCAGCTTCGAGACCTCACGTCCGACCTCGCACACCGATCCCGTGTTCGTCGACGAGGGCGTCGTGCACTACTGCGTGCCGAACATGCCCGGCGCCGTGCCCCACACCTCCACGCTCGCCCTCACCGCCGCGACGATCTCCTACGTCATCGAGATCGCCCGGCTCGGCGTCGACGAGGCGATGGCGGCAGACGCCAGCCTGGCGAAGGGCCTGATGACCCGTGACGGCGTCCTCGAGAACGCCGCCGTGAGGCAAGCGCTGAGGTTGTAGCAAAAGAACATCTTCTGCCGCCATTTGTCCTGCCGATAATTACTTGATGATATCGCTTGGAGACGGCCTGACATGGGTCTGAGCCTGCGCTGGTGGGGTTTCTGGGCGCCGCTGCTGGCGCTGCCGGTCGTGGCACTGATTGTGCTGCTGGCGGTGCCGCAGTGGGATCACTCCTTCGGCACCAACGACTTCCACTTCTACATCGTCTCTGCCGTGACGGTTGCGGCTGCGCTGGCGTTCGCTTTCGTCGTCGGCCTCATCCAGTCGATGAAAGAGACACGTCTCCTCTTCCTCGGCCTCGCCTTCATGTGCATCGCCTCGGTGTTCGCTGTTCACGGCCTCATGACGCCCGGGCACATCCACTCGGTGGCTTACGCGGAGATCGGCGTCAGTAGCTGGCTCAGCGTGATGATGGGCGCGATCTTCGTCGCCCTCAGCGTGGCCACGTTGCCCAAAGCCGTCGACGACTTCGTGAAGCGCTACAGCCTGCCGATCTTCGGCCTCATGGCGCTGGCCCTCGGCGCTTACATGGGCCTCGCCATCGCCACGCCGGACTGGCTCTCGTGGGTGCCCTACAAGCAGCGCCCGGTGCAGATCGGCGTCACAGTCTTCACGATGTCGCTGCTTGCGTTCGCCGCGTATCGCTACCTCCAGGCCTTCCTCTTCGCGCGTCAGCCCAGCCAGTGGGCCATGGTCTGCGTCGTCGTCCTGCTGGTCGAAGTCCAGGCCTCGATGACGTTCGGCCACTACTGGTACTACAGCTGGTGGCTCTACCATGGCCTTTACGCCGCTGCCTTTGTGGTGCTGTTCGGCGCCTGGGTTATGGAGGTGCGCCGCGCCGGCAACATACGCGTCATCGCCGACGCCCTGGCCATGCGCGACGCCGTCACCCAGCTCAATCACGGCCACGCTCAGGCCATCGCCGAGCTCGTCGACGCCATCGAGTGGAAGGACCTCTACACGCTGGGCCACGTCCGACGCGTCGCCAGCTTCGCCGTCATGATCGGCAAAGAGATGGGGCTCCCCACCCTGGAGCTAAGGCGTCTCGCGCTCGGCGCCCAGATGCACGACGTGGGCAAGATCGGCGTGCCGGACCGCATCCTCACCAAGCCCAGCAAGCTCACGGACGAGGAGTTCGAGGTGATCAAGGAGCACGCCACGCGCGGCTACGATATCGCCCGCAGCGTCAAAGCCCTCGAGCCCGCCGCCGAAGCCATCTACCTGCACCACGAGCGCGTCGATGGCACCGGCTACCCCCTCGGTCTCGCCGGCGACGACATCCCCCTTCACGCCCGCATCGTCTCGGTCGCCGACGCTTACGACGCCATGACCTCCGGCCGCGTCTACCAGCCCGCCGTCAGCCACGAAGACGCCATCGCAGAGCTTCGCCGCGCCTCCGGCACCCACTTCGACGCCGAGGTAGTAGAGATGTTCGCAGAGGTCATGGCCCGCCTCAAAGCTTCCGACACGCCCACGCCCGAGACTCATACCCCGCGCGCCCCCAGCCTCCAGGCCGCCTAGCAACCTCACTCCGCCCGACAACGACCACGCCGCATAGGCACACCTTCACGCAGCGTGGTCGCAGGGAGCGCTCGCAGGTCCACGCATCGATTGGCCCAAAACCGCTCGTCCTGAGGCTCTCGAAGGACGCCGAAACGCCGGAGGCCCTACCGAAGCGCGAAGACTCATCCGGCATTGCGAGGAATCAGCTCAGGCAACCGAAGGCTGTACCGCAAGTCCCCTCGCCCCTTGGGAGAGGCTTAGGGTGAGGGGTAGCAGCGAAGCGATTCGAAGTGCGCTCTAAACCCAACGGCACGACCGGGATTGCTTCGCCTCCGCAATCGCGGAGCGCTCTCAACGAGGCGTCAGCGAGCGTGCGCGATGACTTGGTAGCAGACATTCCCTCAGGCGTATAGAAACCTCACGCCGCGGATTACGGTCGGCACCTTCTCCGTCGCACGGAGATTGGCAGCCTGCTAAGGCCAACGCCGGCATTGCGAAAAGATCAGCCTAGACCATCGAAGGCAGTACAGAAGGTCCCCTCGCCCTTGGGAGAGGGTTAGGGTGAGGGGTTGCAGGCTCCCGAAGTGGGTCTTGAGGCCAAGGGAGCGCAGGCCGGGATTGCATCGCTCCGCTATTGCGGGTCGCTCGCACGAGGTCCTGGGTCGTAGAGATGGCTCTGTGCACAAGCCCGCCGAGGTGTGGACACCCCGGCTACGGTGGACGTCGACCCTACGTCGTCTCGATCCCGACTTCCTCGACCACGCCCGCCGTAATCGAGTAGGCACGCACGGACGGGTTCTCGGCGTCCTTCAGCGAGACCAGGACGTAGTAGGCGCCGGGGTAGAGGTCCATCGGTGGTTCCGTGCCCGGCCACTGCGAAAGACGCACGTCCGTAGGCGAAGGGTAGGCCTCGCTGGCCACGTGGGAGTGGTAGATCACGAGGACCTGCAGGCCGGCGTCGTCCATCTCGCGCTCGACCTTGAGGATGTCGCGCGGGTCGATGCTGTAGCGAAACGGGCTGGCCTCGGCGTTGCGCGTGCGGTAGAAGGTCGCCGCCGTGCCGTCCTTGCCCGTGATGATGCCGCAGCACTCGTTCGGCATGTCGTCCTTGGCGTGCTGGATCATCTCGTCGACCATGGTCTGGGGCAGTCGCAGTGTCATCGCTAGACCAGCGTGATCTCTTCGCCGCCATCGACACCGATGACGTTGCCGGTCATCCACTGCAGCCGTTCGTCCGAGAGCACCGCGATCGTCGTCGCGACGTCCTCGGGCGTGGTGGCGCGGCCGCTGGGATTGCTCTCGTTGACGCGCTCCAGCATCGCGACGCCTTCCGGGATACGTCGCAAGGCGGGCGTGTCCGTGACGCCGGCGCGAATCGTGTTGGCGGTGATGCCCATGGGGGCCAGCTCGAACGCCAGCTGGCGCATGTGAGTTTCCAGGGCGGCCTTGGCGGCCGAAACGGCGCCGTAGCTGCGGATCACGCGCGTCGAGCCCGAGCTGGTCATGGCGAAGATGCGGCTGCCCCGACGCAGCAAGTTGGCCGAGACGAGGTCCTGGGCCCAGTAGATCAGGCTGTTGCCCATCACGTCCAGCGTCATCTCCATCTGCTTCCGGCTCAGGCGCTCCTTCGGGTTGTCGCCGATCACCGGGAGCAGGGCACCGAAGGCCAGCGAGTGCATGAGCACCCGGATGAAGGACCCGTCCTCGTTCGTCTTTTCCAGAATCCCTGCGATCACATCGGCGCGCTTGCCGTCGTCCGCGGCGTTGACGTTGAAGAAGACCGCCTCGCGCCCATTCGATTCGATCTCAGCCTTGATCGCCTCGACGTTGGGCATCGTAGAGCGCATGTCCATGTGCACGCCGAAGATGTCGAAGCCGTTGCGTGCGAGCTCTTTCGCCGTCGCGCCGCCCATGCCGCTCGACGCGCCGAGGATCAGCGCCCATCCCTTGCTGTTAGCGCTCATTCAGTCTCTCTCCTCATCGCTCGCCGTCGCGGCGGCGCCGACTGCCTCGGGCAGGGTCAGCACGCCCTCTGTCTCCATCATGAGCTGGCAGAACGCCTTGCCGTCCGATTTGCCTTCCAGCTTCTCTCGCAACGCATCGAACAGATCGGTGGCCTGGACGATGCAGTAGCGCATGCTCTCGGCGGCGACGCGCAGGGCGTTGGTGTACTGCTGCTCTCGTTCCGCCGGCGCCGTCTCGCGGAAGCCGTTGACGATGATGATGCCGTGCGGCGGCGCGCGGCCGTCGTCGGCGATCTTGGCTTCGAGGCGCTCTCGCAGGCGGTAGTGCGGGTCCATACCGACGGCGTCGATGCTCGACTCCGCCTCGATGTACGCCGGGTCGGAGCCGAAGGCGAAGTGCGCCGGCTGGTCCACGGTCGAGAACTGGCGGAAGCCAATCTGCTGCAGCGCGTCACGCACCGGCAGCTCGAAGCCGTATTTGCCTTCCTGCCAGAGGATGCGCCGGAAACGGTCGATGCCCAGGAACTCGCCTCGGGCGGCGTCCAGCTCTGCTTCCAGCTCGTCCAGTTTGGCCTCGGCGTCCTGCATGCGGCGTCGCGATTCTTCCAGGCCCGGCAGCGTCTCTTCCTCGACCCACTCCGGCGCCGAGCCCTCGGCCGTCGTCAGCAGCGTGTTGCGGATGGCGCTCACGAGGTTGCTCGCGAAGGCCGAGCGGTCTCCCGGCGTGATCCGAGGCGGCAGCGCCGGCAAGAAGATCACGCGCCCCGCCGAGACGGGCACCTCGATGGCGATCGGCGTGCCGCCGTCGCTGCGGGCGAGCACCCGGGCGTTCTCGAAGGCGTCAGGCCCCTCGGCGAAGGAGACGCGGTAGAGCACGTCGTTGCGCTTGGCGTCGAGGTAGTTCGCGAAAGGATGCTCCCAGTCGGTGACGTTGACGTGACGCCCGCCGGCCGCCTTCAGGTACTTCGATGAGTAGTCCTTGCCCTCGGGCGCCGGCAGCCAGTAGTAGCGGTGTGCGCCGGTGAAGCCGGAGACGGAGGCGTGCGGCACGTCCGGGTGCGCGAAGACGACGACGACGCCGCCCTTCGCGAGCAGGCGCTCCGTCTCGTCGCGCCGGCGCCGCAGCAGGTCGGCAAGGCCGACCGTTTCGCTCGTCGTCGGGCCGTCCGCGATCGGGATGTCGTCGTAGGTCTTGTACTGGTCGCCCTTCGACGATGCCCTCGATCAGGCGCGAGATGCCCTGCGCGGGCTCCACGACGATGGCGTCGTAGTCGTAGAAGGAGAGGGCGCTGGCCCAGTTGTAGTTGTCGATGGCCGCGTCTGGCAGGCCGATGCCGAGCGAGAGTATACGCAAGGCTAGTTTGTCCCCTTGTCGTCGTCGAGCTGGAGGCTGCGCAGATAGCGCCGCAGCTCCGGCCCGATGTCTGGCCGTGCGAGGCCGATCTCGATGTTGGCGCGTAGAAGGCTGAGCGGGCGCCCGGTATCGTAGCGCTTGCCCTCGAAGCGGTAGGCGTACATGCCCTCTTCGTCGGCGAGGAGCTGGAGGGCGTCTGTAATCTGTAGCTCACCCGCATAGCCGGGCTGCACGCGGTCGATAGCGCTCCAGATGTTCTGCGTCAGCAGGTAGCGCCCCACGATGGCGAGGCGGCTGGGCGCCTCGTGGACCCTTGGCTTCTCGACCATGCGCTCCAGCTTGGTCACGCGCTCGCTCACCGTCTGGCCGGCCACGATGCCGTAGCTGGACACCTCTGCTTCAGGCACCTCTTCGACGGCGACGACGCTGGCGTGGTACTGCTCATAGCAGTCGATGAGCTGCTTGGTGGGCGGCGTGCCGCCTGCGTTGAGCATGATGTCGTCCGGCAGTACGAGGATGAAGGGGTCGTCGTCCACCAGGTGGCGAGCCGTGTTGACCGCGTCCGCGAGGCCGCGCATCTCCGCCTGGCGCACGTAGGCGACGTTGACCATGCTCGAGATCGCTCGCACCTGCTCCAGCCGCGCTTGATCGCCCTTCTCTGCCAGGAGGGCCTCGATGTCGCGCGAGCGGTCGAAGTAGTCCTCGACGGCGCGCTTGGAAAACGACGTGACGATGACCACCTGCTCGATGCCTGACTGGGCGAGCTCTTCGACGGCGTAGTGGATCACCGGCCGGTCGACAACGGGCAGCATCTCTTTGGGCTGCGACTTTGTCGCCGGAAGCATGCGCGTGCCATATCCGGCAGCCAGAATGACGGCCTTAGAAACGGAAGACAGGAGTCACCTCTAACAGAAGCGAAATTTCGGGCAAACCGGCTCAAATTCTAGCACGCGACCTTGCTTAGGGCTTCTCTGAGCGTCATGAGTTCGGGCGTGTTCGGTGGGTCACCTGGCCTTCAGGGACGAACTACAAATGCCGAGCCTCTATACAGCTATAGATATTACTCCTGGCGCCATAAATGTGTCTTATGCGCGAGAGGTCAATTGAACTCGAAAGTAACCCGTTGGGCAAGCCTGACTCTCATCATCATCGCCACTCTGGCCGCTGGTGCGGGTATCGTGGCCGGTCAGCTCTACAGCAGCAGCAAGTTTCGTACGGCTCGCATCATCAGCGATACGGGCCTGGAGGCGCAGGCGGCGAACACTCAGACCTGGGGGGCGCTCTCGCTTGTCGATACCGAGCACTTCAATGTGCCTTCGACTCCTGGTGGGCTCCAGCAGTACCTGGACTTGCTTAATCCACTTCTAGGTAATCTCGCTGAAAACCAAGCCAAACTGCCGCCTGTGGGCAAAGCAGCGCTCTCCGGCTACCTCGAATCGACTCAGCAGGTGGTGTCGCTGATCGAGCAGGGGCGGCCTGCGGAGGCGTATGCAATCCAGAACTCATTGTCGCCAAGCCTCACGGAAGCAGTGACGACGCTGGATTTGCTGGGTGATGACTACCAGAGCCAGGCGGACCGGGTCAGCATGCTCAGCGTCGTGATTTCGATCACCTTCTACGCGGCGATCATTCTCTTGCTGACCGTGTTCTTCCGTCGCAGAAACAAGACCCAGCGGGATCTGGCGCGTGCAATTGCCGAACGAGAGATCAGCGCGACCAGCGAGGCCCGTTTCCGCTCCCTGATCCAGAACTCCTCCAGCATCATCTCTGTGGTCGATGCGGACGGCGTACTCGTCTACCAGAGTGTGACCGTGAAGAAGCTTGGCTTCGCGCCTACAGACCTCCTGCGCTCGAAGTTCCTCACCCTGGTGCATCCGAGCGACCAGTCGCTCGTGTCCAGCGTGATCGGTCAGGCGATGTCCGAAATTGACGGCAGCGGGACCGTCGAATGCCGCCTCCGTATGCGCAATGGCGACTGGATGCAGGTTGAGCTGGTGGTCCAGAACTTGCTCCACGATCCGTACGTCCGAGGACTCGTCCTGACGGCGTTGGACATTCGAGAACGCAAGATGTACGAAGAGCAGCTGTCCCACCAGGCGACACACGACGCCCTGACCGGCCTGCCGAACCGCCTGCTGTTTCGTGACCGCCTCCATCACGCCCTCGAGACAGTTGCTGCCGACGGCGCCATCCACGCCGTCCTGTTCCTCGACCTCGACGACTTCAAGACCATCAACGACAGCCTTGGACATCTGGCGGGCGACAAGTTCCTGGCGATTGCAGCCGAGCGTCTTCGCAGCAGGGTGCGGTCGCACGACACGGTTGCGCGCTTCGGTGGCGATGAGTTCGCGATCCTGCTCGAAGACACGACGGAATCGGATGCGCTTGACGTCGCTGAGCGCATCATTACCGCCTTCGAATCGCCCGTCGACCTCGAAGGCCGGTCCGTGAAGGGTGGCATCAGCATTGGCATCGTCTTCGCCGGGCACGATGGCGAGACGGCCGAGGACATCCTGCGCGATGCCGATACCGCCATGTACATGGCCAAGGCACGAGGCAAAGGTCGCCGCGAGGTGTTCTCTGTGGCGATGCGTGAAGCCGTCCTGGCCCGGCTGGACCTGGAAGCCGACATGCGCGAGGGTCTCAAGGGCGGCCAGTTCGCGGTGCAGTACCAGCCGATCCTCGATTTTGCCTCTCGCAAGGTCGTCGGTTTCGAGGCGCTGGCGCGATGGCACCATCCCACCCGCGGACTGATCATGCCGAACGACTTCATTCCCATCGCCGAAGAGACTGGGCTCGTCCTGGAGCTGGGCGCGCAAGTCCTTTCTACCGCCTGCAAGCAGGTGCGCGCCTGGCAGATCGCTTACCCCTCGGTGCCGCTGCTGTTCCTGGCGGTGAATGTCTCTGCCAGGCAGCTCATGCACTCGAGTCTGTCTGATGAGCTATCGAAGGCGCTTGAGATATCTGGGCTTCCGCCGAATACCCTGACGTTGGAGATAACGGAGACCGTGCTGGCCCAGAACTCTGAGGCCGTAATCGAGCGTCTCAAGGCCATCCGCGCTCTCGGTGTTGGTATCGCGATTGACGACTTCGGTACGGGCTACTCCTCCCTGAGCTACCTGCACCAGTTCCCTGTGGACGTCGTCAAGATCGACAAGTCGTTTGTCGAAGCCATCACCGGCGAGGCTGGAGGCACGGAACTGCCTGATGCCATCGTCTCCCTGGCCCACGCCCTGAACCTCAAAACGGTTGCTGAGGGTGTTGAGCGCTCAGAGCAGATCCAGCACCTCACCGACATCGGCTGCGACCTCTGGCAGGGCTTCTACTTCGCCGAGGCCATGCAGGAAGACAAGATCGAAGAGATGCTTGCCGATCCCGAATCGGCGATATTCGACCCGATGGAGGCTTCGCACAAACTCGCGTCCTGAGTCCGGAAGCGCCGCGCTCCGAGGCGGCAAGTCTAATCGAGACTCCATGCCCTGCGTGTTCCGGCTGCCATCTGCCGTAGAATGCCAGCCGGAGGTGACAGATGCCCTATCTCACGCGCGATGGCGTGAAGCTCCACTACGAGGACGCCGGCACGGGTCCGGCGATGGTCTTCGTGCACGGCTGGTGCTGCAACTACACCCACTTCGCACCCCAGTTCGACTACTTCGGCAAGACCCACCGCGTCGTCAGCGTTGACCTGCGCGGCCACGGCGACAGCGACAAGCCCGTCGAGGAATACCCGATGTCCCTGTTTGCTGATGACGTGGCCTTCGTGCTGCGCGAGCTCGGCATCGACCGCGTTGTGGCTGTCGGCCACAGCATGGGCGGCAGCGTCGTCACGGCGCTGGCGGCCCGCTACCCGGAGCTCGTCCAGGGCGCAATCGCCGTCGACTCGGGGCTGATCACCTCGGAGGGCGCCCGCGAGCGGCTCACCCCTCGCATCGAGGCCATGGCCGGGCCGGACTACCTCAGCGCCGCCACCGCCATGGTCGACTCGATGTTCCTGCCCTGTGACGACCCGGCGCGCCGGGCTGCGATCACCCAGGGCATGACCACGGTGCCGCAGCACACGATGGTCGAGGCGATGCGGGGAAACCTCGGCCAGACGGCCGATACGCTCGGCACGATCTCGCAGCCCTTCCTCCTGATCTCGGCGGGATGGCTACCGGTGGACCAGGCGTGGCTCAGGCAGACGATCCCCAACCTGCGCTACGCCCAGACCTACGGCTCCGGCCACTTCAGCATGCTCGAGGTGCCGGAGCAGATAAACGCCATGATCGAGCGATTCATGGCAATCGAGCTTGCAGAGCTTCCCGTGGGACTTGCAGAGTCGTAAACGGCATTCACCCACGCGCGAAACCTAATGTATGATCCTGCCAGGCCCACATTTCGGGCGGGACCCTTCCTATCGGTTTCGGTTACTCATTGAAGGAGGAGAAATGAACCGCTACGCCAGCCAGCTACTCCGGCTTCTCGACCGGGTCAGCGCGCCTGAGACCGTCTCAGCGCACTGTGACATCCCGTGTGGCATCTACGACCCGCACGCGGCCCAGATCGGTGCCCTCACCGTCCTGCGCATGAACCAGCTCATGGGCCAGGTCGACCCGAGCGCCGACAAGGCTGCCGCGAACTCCTACAGCCGCTACGTCACGGTGAAGGAAGAGCATGCAGAGGTCGTCAAGCACGAGCTGGACGTTCTCTGGCACGACTACTTCAAGCCCGAGCACCTGGCGAAGTACCCGGACCTCCACCAGATCTTCTGGGACGCCACCAAGCTGGCTTCGAAGTGCAAGCAGACCTTCGACGAGGCCGCGGCAAACGACCTCCTCTCCGCCACCAACCGCATCGCCGAGATCTTCTGGGACACCAAGGGCGTCCCGACCCGCAAGGCCGGCTCCAACCAGGCCGTCGGCGGCCAACTGGTCTACGTCAACAACTCGTAGCCAGCCCGCGGCGCCAAGCCGCAGTATCTGAAGACAAGAGGCCGGACACTGTGTCCGGCCTCTTCTGTTGCTGCCTTGAACTGCCCGACTAATCGCGGCGAGAGTTGAACTCCACCCACAGCGGGTAGTGGTCAGACACGCGCCAGGACAGTGCGAGCTTGGTCAGCGTGTCGGGGAAGAACTGCGGGAAATCGACCTGCCCACCCCGGTCTGCGTACTCCAGCGACAGCCTGGGAGCATTCGATTCACCTGTGAACCAGGCGATCTGGTCGTAGAACGAGTCCTGACCGCTCGTGAAGATCGTGCGCGGCAGGTCGACCAGCTCCGGCGCCGGGCGCAGGCCTGTCGAGGTGAAGGCCTGGTAGTTCGCGTCGCCGTTGCGGTCGATATTGAAGTCCCCGAGCGCGATGAGGTTGTGGCCCCAGGACTGCTCGCGCCCTGCCCAGTCGGCCAGCCAGCGGGCGATGCCGGCGAGCTCCGGCGTCCGGTCGCTGGCATCGCCGTAGATCACGTGCAGCGTGACCAGGATGAAGGTGTCGTACCCGGCCTGGAAGCTCACCGCATAGGGCGTGCGGGCGAACTGCTTCGTCATTGTCGTCGGGTCGATCGCTTCGGAGGTCAGCCACTCCTCGGGTACCACCAGCTCGCCGGCGAGGCCGGACGGCTTGGCGCGCCGCGTGTCGTAGAGGAAAGCCATGCGCTCACCGTTGCCCTCACTGCCCAGGGTCACGTCTGTGAGCAGAAAACCCCAGTTGGGGCCCAGGGCCTTGAGCATGTGGCGCAGGGCTTTGATGTTGTCTTTGACTTCCTGGATCGCGATGACGTCGAAGCGCGAGACGATCTCCTTGATCAGCAGGAGCGATCCCAAATCGCGCTTCGGGCTGTCGTTGTCGCCCGACTCCCATTGCTCGGTGAGGTCGCCGAACGCACGCAGGTTCCACGTGGCGATCAGGAGGTTGCGGTCGACAGACTTCGCCGGAAGCGTGTCGTCCAGGTGGGCGCGGAGCTGAGCGATCCTTGCTGCGATCTCCGCCGGTGGCTCGTCGAAGATGGTTGGCATTGGTTACCCCTTCGTGCTGCCTGGTGGCTTGGAGACGTTCTGGTCGTGCGCGAGACGGGGCCAGACTAGGGCGCGTCTTGCGGCCCTGTCAACGCAAACTGCCGCCTCTTTCTTGCCCCCGACCGTTGCCGATGCCATCCTCTGATCGTGAAGCGCATGCTCATCGCCCTGTTTGCCTTCGGAGGCATCGCTGCCGCCGCGCTTTCGGGCCGCCTGGTGCGCCGTTACGTCGTCGAAGGCCGCTCGATGCTGCGCGCGTACGAGCCCGGCGACCGTCTCCTGGTCGAGGCCGTTTCTTACCGTCTGCGACCGCCTCGCGTCGGTGAGGCGGTGGTCGTACGCCGCCCCGACGCCGACGGACGGCTGGACCTCAAGCGCATCGCGGCCGGCCCCGGCGCCGAGGTGACGGTGACGGGCCAGCCCGACTTCCTCGGTCGAGATGAGTGGTACGTCCTCGGCGACAACCTCGACGAGAGCAGCGACAGCCGCCACCTAGGTCCCGTTAAGACCGAGGACATCGTCGGCCGCGTCTGGCGCAAGTACTGATCGCCTCCTAAGTCCGCATAACCCCGTTCGCTGTATAGTCTGCGTCACTCATTCTCTGCGGGAGGCCGGAACGTGACGAGTCAGCAGGCAGACGGACGACCAGGGATTCCGCCCGAAGTTCTTGAGATGTGGAATCTGATGTACGGCATGATCCGGACGCAGGTTCTGAGCGTGGCGGCGTCGCTTGGGCTCGCGGATGTTCTTGCTGACGGCGCAATGGACGCGCCGTCGCTGGCGCAGGCCACAGGGACACACGCCGAGTCCCTGGCACGCGTCCTTCGGTGTCTCGTTGCTTGCGGAGTGCTGTCCTGTGACAGCGAGAGTCGGTTCGCACTCACCGCCACCGGCCGTTTACTGCGAAGTGACTCGCAACCAGGTGGACGGGCTGGCGCGATCTTCTATGGGTCGCATTTCATTTGGGATGCGTGGGGAAGTCTCCTGGAAAACGTAAGGACAGGGAAGACGGCCTTCGAGTTGGCCCACGGCGCGCCCGTCTTCGAGTATCTCTCGCGGCATCCGGACGAACTGCGCATTAACACAGACTTCATGACGGAGATGGCGCTTCCTCGCCTGATCGCCGCCGTTCGCTCATACGAATTTCCACCATCCGGTCTCGTGGTCGACGTTGGCGGCGGTGATGGTGCGATGCTCGCTGCCATCCTCGAACTCAACCCCGGATTGCGAGGCCTCCTATTCGAGTTACCTGAGGTCGTCGAAGCCGCGAGAAGCAGGCTGGAGTCGACCCAGCTCAATGATCGATGCACATTGGCAACCGGGAGCTTCTTCGACGATGTTCCGGCCGGCGGAGATGTCTACGTTCTCTCGAACATTCTGCACGACTGGGACGACGATCACTGCCGGCGCATTCTGGACAACTGCCGTCGAGCCATGCATGAAGGAGCACGGCTCTTTATCGTCGATGCGATCATGCCGGAGAACCCGCCATTCACGCTGGCAGCCTTGGACCTTCAGATGATGGTGGTTCTGGGAGGCAAGCAGCGCACTGAACGAGAGTATCGGACCATCATCGAGCCAGCCCGGTTCCAGATTACGAAAGTAGCCCCGAGTGGGGTGATGGAAGCGGTCGCCGTCTAATGCGCTGCGTCTGATTTCTTGCCGTTGGCGGATGTCGCTGCTTCGACAGTTGCTAGAGCTCTTTAGGCGACTACGACCGGAAGTAGCAGCGACCGTCAGGCCCGCGCTGGTTGAGCGGCGTCGGGCAGTTCCAGCTTTCCTCGCCGATCTGGTCGGCGCTGAACCAGCGATTGCAGTAGGCGCACTCGATCTGGCGGTGGCCCACCGGACCCGTGAAGGGCGGGAACAGCGACTCCAGCTCCTGGCGGATCGGGTCCTCAGGCGGGAAGAACTGCGAGAAGTCGCCCGTCGGCTCCGTGCGGACGAGGCCGTACTCCTTGTTGTGGCGGATCTTCTCCTGCAGCATCATCAGCCCCGTCAGCAGCGACTCCGGCCGCGGCGGGCAACCCGGCACGTACACGTCCACCGGCACGATCAGGTTCACGCCGGGCAGCGTGCTGTAACCGTAGGCGAAGGGGCCGCCCATCGTGGCGCAGCCGCCGAACGCGATCACCCACTTCGGCTCCGGCATCTGGAGGTAGACGCGGCGCACGGCCGGCGCCATCTTCCAGGTCACCGTGCCCGCCACGATCATCAGGTCCGCCTGGCGGGGCGAGGCGCGGAACACCTCGGCGCCGAAGCGGGCGAGGTCGTATCGGGACGTCGCCGTGGCGATCATCTCGATGGCGCAGCAGGCGAGGCCGAACATCGCCGGCCACAGCGATGAGCTGCGGGCCCAGTTCAGCAGGTTATCGACCGAGCCCAGAAGCAGGTTCTGCTCCAGGTCCTGGTCGACGGTCGTCGAGAGCTGGATCACGGGAAGGTCTTGCTCAGCCATATCGCCCCGATCTTAGGCGCATCAGGCGGCTTGAGACAACGGGAAGCAGCGCATCACGCATGTCCCGTCATTGATTTGTCGTAACGACTATGGGCCCTCGGGATGCTGACGCCTGTCGAAGCACGTCGACGCCTCAACATCGCACCAACGTGGTTAGCGCAGAATGCTCTCCAAAGCACTGGTGGCTACGTCGAAATCTGCGGCGCCAGCGCGCGCAGCTTCTGTACGGCGCTCGGCAGCTTCTCCAGCAGCGTCTCGATCTCCGCCATCGTGTTCTCGTGGCCCAGCGTGATCCGCAGGCTGGAGCGCGCGACGTCCGCCGGCACGCCCATCGCCGTCAGCACGTGCGACGGCTCCAGCGACCCCGTCGTGCACGCGGACCCGGAGCTGGCGCTGATCCCGTTAAGGTCGAGCTGGATCAGCACCGACTCCCCTTCGACGCCCTCCAGGCAGCACGAGAAGCTGTTCGGCAGGCGGACCGGAGACGCCGTCATCAAGCTGCGGGATTCATCCCGCAGTACCCCGCTGGAGTTGCCGCGGGGTTCAGCCCGCGGTGTATGGCCTACTTCTCCGGGCTCAGCCCGCGGTGCGCCATCTTCGTCGGCGTTGCCCCGGGGTTCAGCCCGGGGTGCGGCTACAGGCCCCGTGATGCGCAGGCCCGGCACGCGCGACGGCAGCTCGGCGATCAGACGGTCTCGCAGCGCCGTCAGGTGCGTCGTGTTGCTCTCGCGCTCCTCGATGGCCGAGCTGCAGCGCCTTCGCCAGCCCGACGGCGCCCGCGACGTCCTCCGTGCCGGCGCGCCGGTTGCGCTCCTGCGAGCCGCCGAGCAGCTGGCCCACGAACGGCGTGCGCGGCCGCACGTACAGCGCGCCGACGCCCTTCGGTCCGTAGAACTTGTGCGCCGCCAGCGACAGCATGTCCACGCCCAGCGCCTCGACGTCCAGGTCGAGCGCGCCGGCGGCCTGCACGGCGTCCGTGTGGAACACGATGTGGCGGTCGAACGCCTTCACGGCCTGCACGAGCTCGGCGATCGGCTCCACGGTGCCGACCTCGTTGTTCGCGTACATGATCGAGACCACCGTCGTGTCTGGCCTCAGAGCGCGCGCCAGGTCATCGACGGAGACGAAGCCCTCGCCGTCGACCGGCAGGTAGGTCGCCTCGAACCCCTCGCGCTCCAGCTGCTCGACCGTGTGCAGCACGGCGTGGTGCTCGATGGCGCTGGTGATGATGTGCTTGCCGCGTCGCTGCGACGCAAAAGCAGCGCCCCGGATCGCCAGGTTGTCCGACTCGCTGCCGCCGGACGTGAACACGATGTCGTTTGCGCGTGCGTTCAGGGCCTGCGCCACCTCCCGACGCGCCGCGTCGAGCACCTGTCGCGCCTGCCGCCCCTCGGCGTAGATGCTGGACGGATTGCCCCAGACGCCCTCGTACACCGGCAGCATCGCTTCGAGCACGCGCCGGTCCAGCGGCGTCGTCGCAGCGTGGTCGAAGTAGATGCGTCGTGGCTGCTCCATGGCACGAGGTTATCAGTTTTCGGTCATCAGTTTTCAGCGGACTGGATGCTCGGCTCGGTCCACCATCACGAGCGAGTCAAGCCGCCGTCCCAAGTCCATGCGCATGAAGCCGACTCGAAGCGCGGATCTCCTCTCCGCCGGCGGGGAGGAGATGGCGGCAGCCAGAGGAGGGGTAATCCAGCGCTTCGAAGCGCTGCTAACCCCTCCCTCAATCCCTCCCTGCTGGCGCAGAGGGTGAAGAGCAACCGAGAACCAACAATAAGAACCGAGAACCGAGAACCGAGAACCGAGAACCGACTCACCGAACGAAACCTGACGGCTGACACCTGATCGCTGTAAGCTCGTTCCGTGCAAAGCACTCGCGCGCGCATCATCGAGCTGCTTCGCAGGTCGGGCGGTGCCACCGTTGACGACATAACGACCGACCTGGCGCTGGCGCCTGCCACCGTCCGCCGGCACCTTGATGTCCTGCTGCGCGACGGCCTGGTCGAGATGCGCTCGGAGCGCGTGCCGCTGGGCCGGCCCCACTTCGTGTTCACGCTGACGGAGACCGGTCTGGAGTCCGTGCCGGGGCACCAGATGCACCTCGTCGCGGCCGTCATTGATGCCATCCTCGAGCTCACACCGGCCGATACGGCGGGCCGCTCCGGCAAGGAGATCGCCGCGCTGGTGTTCGATCGCCTGGCGGAGCACCTCGTCTCGCGCTGCCAGGGCGGCGTCACCGAGCCGGTACTGAGCCGTCGCATCCAGCAGGTCGTCGAGGTGCTCTCGATGGCGGGGGTGGACTTCGACCTCGCCCCGTGCGACGAGGGCTACATGGTGCAGGGCGCCGGCTGTCCCTGCATGCGCCTGCTCTCGGGCCTCGGCGAGTGCGTGCACGAGGCCGATGTGCTCTCGGGCCTCATCGGCGTCGAGGTCGAGCGGGTCGAAAGCCCCGAGATTGTGAATTCGCGCTCATATTTGGTCAGGACGGGCGCCTGAGGGGTCTTGTAACGGCCCCAAACCGCGATATACTTATCAAGGCTGTTGCTTAATCAGCCCCTGAAGGAGCGAAAATGGTTACCGAAAGCGCAATCGTTACGATTACCGACAAGGCGGCCGACAAGGCACGCAGCATCCTCACCGAGCGCGGCATCGAGAACGGCGCCCTGCGCGTTTTCGTCGTCAGCGGCGGCTGCTCCGGCTACCAGTACGGCATGGCCATCGCCCGTAGCCGTGAAGAAGACGACATCACCATCGAAGCCTCCGGTGTCACCCTCCTGGTCGACGCTGAGAGCGCTCCTCTGCTCGAGGGCGCCGAGGTCGACTACGTGGAAGACCTCATGAAGTCCGGCTTCACGATCTTCAACCCTAACGCCACGCGCTCCTGCGCCTGTGGCAGCAGCTTCCAGACGGCGGATGGCTCCGGCCAGGCCAAGTCCTGCTGCTAGAGTTCGTCAGCTTCTGACACTGGGCGCCCTTCTTCGGAAGGGCGCTTTTGGTTCGTGGGAGGAATCGTTATGGCTTACTGGATCGTCGTCGGGTCTGCCGAGAACTTCGAGATCGCCCGCGACCGCGGCTTCGACATGTTCGGCTTCAAGAGCAGCCGTCGTCGCGAATCTGCCTCGATGCAGGTCGGCGACAAGCTCATCTTCTACCTCATCGGCATCATGAAGTTCGGCGGCATCGTCACCGTCACCGGCGAGGCATACGAAGACCACACGCCGGTGTTCAAGACGGAGAAGAAGCCCAACGAAGACTACCCCTGGCGCATCCCGACCGAGCCTGACCGCATCCTCGCGCAGGAGCAGTGGCTCGATGTCAAGGAGTACGCCGACCGCCTGGAGATGACCCGCCGCCGCGGCGAGTACTGGCGCCTCGCCTTCCAGGGCAACCTCCACAAGATCAGCGACGAGGACTACCAGGTCATCTCGGATGACGTAGACGCCGCATCAAGAACGTCCCCGTCTAGCCGAGCTATTCGCCCTTTGCCGCTTGCCCTTTGCCATTTGCAAGGGCACCTTTAGCCGAGTCGTTCGTCCGAATGTGACGGATGGCTCCTAGGAAGCAACCTCACACCCCATGGACGCTTTTGAATCTGTACGTACCGTGCTGGCCGTTCGCGCCTACGAAGACAAGCCCATCCCGCCGGACACCCTCCGGCGCATCCTCGATTCCGCGCATCTCACCGCCAGCAGCCGCAACGGCCAGCCCTGGCACTTCATCGTCATTCAGGACAAGGCGAAGCTGAAGCGCGTCGCCGATCTCGCGCGCACCGGCCCGTACACGGCCGATGCGCCAGTCGCCATCGCCGTCGCCGTGGAGAAGGACTCCCCCTATGGCATGGGCGACGCCGGCCGCGCCATCCAGTCGATGGTGCTCACGGCGTGGTCGGAGGGCATCGGCTCCAACTGGGTGGGCTATGACGGCACCCTGGAGGACGTCGCGCCCGAGCTGAACCTGCCCGCAGACCTCAAGCTGGTTGCCGTCCTGCCGTTTGGCTACCCCGTAGCCAAGCTGGGCAAGGGTAAGAAGCGCCGCAAGCCCTTCGGCGAGGTCGTGCACAGCGAGAACTACGGCACGCCGTTTAGCTAAGGGCGTCTTCGCTCAACCCGGCCTCGTTCATGAAGGCGCGGTAGCTGTCTCGGTGTTCGAAGATGAACCACGCCGCCAGCAAAGGGCTCAGCTCAATCTGCACGTCCAGAGGCAGGCTGAAGAAGTCGCCGGGCAGCGTGCCGACGCATCGCACGGAGCCGCAGTTGCACGGCCACGCCTCGCCGTCCCAACGGTTGACGCCGAAATGCCGGACGACCTCCTCGTTGGGGTGAATCGGCCGCAGCGCCACGACATACGTGAGGCCCTCCTGGCGCCGCAGGAACGCGTTCGGCTCGCAGGAGTGGTTGACGTAACGGGAAGGGGCGCCGAGATAGACCTCACGCCCGCCATCCAGCCGGTCGCAGTGCTGCTCGTACTCATCCCTCGACGGGTCAAGGGGCTGCTCGGGCGTTACCGGGCGTTCTTCGCGCACCAGGATCGTCTCGCCCGTCGCGAACGTGCGACGAGCAAAAACGCCGAGCCCGTGAATCGGCGAGCTCTTGACGAATACGTCGGACGGACCGCCCTCTCTCACGTACTCAGATAGTAGCCCAGCCGGAGCAGCGTTGCTCGTCTGCAGGAGGAGTGTGAGGGCGAGTTCTCGAGAGGCGGAATTGAAGGCCGGGATGGACACAGTGATGCTCCTCACTTCGTTCGAAACCCGATTGAGTTACTAGTGGCTGTGATTATCGAGCTGCCTTGCGCCCCGGCTCCGGTGTGGCTGCGGGAGTAGGGACTAGGCATCCTCGTTAGGGTCGGTACGCCGGAGATCATTCAGGGTTACTACAGGCTCTCAAACTTCCGTCCGATCATTTCAAAGTTATCGCAGCGTCCCAAAGCGATGATCTTTGATGTTTACGCCGGGCCGGTGGAGTCCCCGAAGGAAGTGGAGTCGCCCGAAGGAAGATGTAGAAGGAGAATGGAATGGAAGCAACGCGGAGCTATTCCTGCGCCAAGTGTCACAACATGGAGTATGAGACGAGGCAGATATCGACGACCGGAGGCTGGGTCTCCCGGGTCTTCGACTTCCAGAGCAACCGCTTCACGGCCTTCATCTGCACCCGATGCGGCTACACGGAGCTCTACAAGGGCCGCCGCAGCACCTGGGGCAACATCGCCGACATCCTCACCAGCGGATAGCCCTGAGCTGCAAGCCGCAAGCTCGTCGAGCCCCGAGCTGCAAGCGAATCGGTAGCTCCCGCTCTCGCGCCCCAGCGTAGGGGCAGGGCTAGCTCCCTGCCCCTACGCCCCAAGCGCAAAATCCGCAGCCCGAGATCATCTCTGCGCATCGAGCGCCATCTCTCGGGCGTAGCTGCGGGTTTCAACCCGCAGTGTCGGAACGCCAAACGCCCCCGTCATACGCCCTCCGCGCCCGCTACTTGCGACTCAAGCTTCGCAGCTTGCGGCCAGGCGTAGCTTCGGGTTTCAACCCGCGGTGTCGGAACGCCAAACGCGCCTCAGTCGCACGCCCTCAGCTTCAACCGCAATGTCGCAAGGGCAGTCGTAACAGCTAACAGCTAACAGCTAACAGCTAACAGCTAACAGCTAACAGCTAACCCCCAACAGCTCGGCGCTACCGTCCCCTGACCTGCTCCCGCAGGCGCCGGGCCTGGAAGAGGTGGTCCAGGTCGTGCTCGTGCAGCTCGCGGGCAATGTCGTACAGGCTGACGACGCCTCGATAGGGATGTTCGGCGGAGCGAGACCAGTCATCCTCGTCGAGCATGTGGAGGAGCCAGACCGTCTCCTCGCGCGCCGCCTCGAACTCCCAGAGGAAGTCACGCAAGGGCTGTTCGCGGTAAGGTCGCTCGGCCGGCAGTACGTCGATGGCCTCGTAGGGCAGCAGGCCTGAGCGGTGGTGGGCGATCGCCTCGATCTGGCGCTGGTACATCAGCTCGGCGTCTCGCACGTGGGCGGCGAGCTCCTTCATGCACCACTCGTCCTCGCGAGGGCGCCAGCGCAGGCTCGCCTCATCCAGCCCGCCGAACTGCTGAAACAGCTCGCCCGCGGACTCTCGCACGGCCTTGAGCATCCAACGCCGGGAGCCGGCTTCGACCTGGTTACTCATCACGTCATGATTCTAGGATTCATTGGTTGTTTCTGCCTAGCGGGAGCATGTCACACGATCTTATGTATGTTAGACTCGGCAACTAGGCGGGCCGGAGTAACTAGTGCGGGCACTCCGCATCTTTTCCCCAGGCAGAATACTTCTCGTCGCGATTCTCGTCGCAGTCGGTTACTTGACGTTCTCCGCGGGAAACAACCTCGCGAACTCGTACCGGCTCGTGAATCAGGAGAAAGAGCTTCAGGCTGAGGTCGATTCCCTCCAGACAGAGCTCGATCAACTGGAGCAGGTACATGAGTACCTGCGTAGCGACGAGTACGTGGAGTTCATGGCGCGCCGCGTTTTCGGCCTCGTGAAGCCAGGTGAGAAGCTTGTCGTCGTCGAAGCCCCTCAACCGCCACCGCCCTCGGACGATGAGCTCCAGGACCTCTCCTGGTGGCAGCGCCTCTTCGCAGGCTACTAGCGACCGATCCTATACTGCGGGCATGGCGGGACCCCTCCCCACGGCGCGAATGAAGCGCCTGCAAGCTACCGTGCGTCGCTACATGCTCGATCGCGCCATGCTGCCCCGCGATGGCCGTATCCTCGTCGCGGTTTCCGGCGGCCCGGACTCGACGGCGCTGCTCATCCTCCTCGTCCGCCTCAGTCAGAGCCTCAACCTCACCCTGCACGTCGCCCACTACGACCACGGCCTGCGCGCCCGCCGCGTCGCCCTGCGTGAGGAGCGCTTCGTGCGCAAGCTGGCTGACACGTACGGCCTGCCGGTGACCGTGGGCCAGGGCGACGTACGCAGCGTGGCGAAGGAGCAGAAGCTCTCCATCGAAGAGGCGGCGCGCCAGGAGCGATACGCCTTCCTGGCCCAGACGGCGGCCGAACTGCGCTTCCGCGCCGTCGCGACCGGCCACACGGCCTCCGACCAGGCTGAGACCGTCATCATGCACCTCGTGCGCGGTAGCGGCCTCGCCGGGCTGGCCGGCATGGCCTCGATTGCGCCCTGGCCCTTCGCCGGGCACTCGCGCCTCAAGCTGATCAGGCCCCTGCTCAAGCTCGCCCGCAAGGACACCGTTGGCGTCTGCGACGACGCCGGCGTGACACCAATGGAAGACGAGAGCAACGCCTCGCCCCGATTCCGGCGGAACCGTGTGCGCAACGAGCTCATGCCCTTGCTGCGAGACCTCAACCCCCGCGTCGATGACGCCCTCGTGCGCATGGCGGACTCCGCTTCGGACGACTACGCCTTCATCCAGGCCAACGCCCGCGCCACCCTGCGCAAGCCCAGCGATGGCGCCCAGCGTCTGGCGCGACGAGCGCTTGTCGCCGTACCGTCCTCGCTGCGACGCCACGCCCTGCGTATCGCCATCGAAAAGGCCGCCGGCGATCTGCAGGACTTCAACGAGCGCCATCTCGCCGCCCTCGAACGCCTGGCCATCGAGGGCAAGACCGGCGATCGTCTCGACCTGCCCCGCGACCTCACGGCGGAATTGCGCCGCCGGACCCTGCACATCCAGCCGGAGCCCGCCGAGGCGCCGGGACGCCTGCCGGACGCCCCGACGCGCCTCACGGTGCCAGGCTTCGGTCGCCTCGGTCGCCTCGCCGTCTCCGTGACCCACGCACCGCCGCCCGCCGGCATCTGGGCGGAGGTCGACGCCGACTCGATCAACGGCCACGTGACGGTGCGGCGCCGCATCGACGGCGACCGGTTTCAGCCCCTGGGTATGCACGGCACGAAGAAGCTGCAAGACTTCCTCGTCGATGCCCACGTCCGGCGCGGCGAACGTGACTGCATCCCGATCTTCGAGTGCGAGCGCGGTATCGTCTGGGTCGGCGGCGTGCGCATCGCCGAATGGGCCCGGCCGAAAGCCGGCAAGCCCACCCTCTTCCTGTCCTACGAAGGCTATTCTTCAGACTAAAGGCTATTCACCAGATTAGGAGTACCCGATGCCCCTGGCGACTTTCACCGAACGCCGTACCCGTCTCCGCGAGCTTCTGGCGGCGGACCGCATCACCATCCCCGGCTCCGTCTTCGATGCCACCTCGGCGCGGCTGGCTCGAGAGGCCGGATACGAGATGGGCCTGCTCGGTGGCTCCGTGGCCTCGGCGGTCGCCCTCGGCGCCCCCGACATCGTCCTGCTGACCCTGAGCGACTTCGTGGAGCAGGTGCGCCGCGTCACGCGCGCCTCCGACATCCCCCTCATGGCGGACGCCGACCACGGCTACGGCAACGCCATGAATGTCCGGCGCACGGTGCAGGACCTCGAAGCCGCCGGTGTCTGCGCCATGAGCATCGAAGACACCCTGCTGCCCCGGCGCTTCGGCGGCAAGGACGGCGAGCTGATTTCGCACGAGGAGTTCGCGGCCAAGCTCCACGCCGCCGTCGATGCCCGCACCGACGCCTCGCTGGTCATCGTCGGGCGCACGGCCGGCCTCACCGCGGGCGGTATCGATGAGCTGGTGGAGCGCGTCAAGATCTGCGCCGAAGCCGGCGTCGACGCCGTGTTCGCGACCGGCGTGAAGACCCTCGATGAGGTGAAGGCGATCGCGAGCGCCTGCGACGTGCCCCTGCTGGTCAACGCCCTGCCCGCCTCAGACGCAGACCTCCTCGCCAACCAGGTGCGCATCGTCATGCAGGGCCACATCCCCTACTACGTCGCCCTCAAAGCCCTCTACGACTCGTTCCTCTTCCTGCGCAACGGTGGCAGCCCCGAAGAGCTACGCGCCCGCGCCCTCACGCCCGCAGAGCAAGCCATCGCCCTCGACGAAGCCGGCACAAAGGCCCTGCAGAGCGAGTACCTGGCGTAGAACCGTACGGCGCGCAGGTAAAGAACGTAGCAGCAGAAAGACGTAGCTGCAGACTGTCAGGTCTGCGAGATGAGTTTAGGCTACGTCACCCTTAGGGACGGATGACGTGTCCCCTCTCCCGCTGGGAGAGGGATAGGGTGAGGGCTAGCAGCGTCCCGAAGTCTCCAATCCACGACCGAGCGCCCGCCGCAGACCTGAACCCCGCAGCCCCAACGTAACCGAAGAGGATACCCAAACCAAGGTAGCCGGGGTGTCCACACCTCGGCGGCCTTCCTCCCAATGTGCCCTCAACGTGACCTAGCCCCTCGGTGCCGGTTAGAACGCTGACGCCCGCCATAGGATATGCAGCCGCCCGCACCAAGGCGAACGATGTAGCTGCAGGCCTTCAGGCCTGCGATCGGACGCTTCGACCAGGTGTAGGGCTATCGAAGCGCCCAACGTTGGCCATCTCGTGTTCTGTACCGGCCGTCGGAGGCTGCTAGCCCTCGCCCTGACCCTCTCCCAGCGGGAGAGGGCAAATGCCAGGAGGCGCTAAGCGCTAGGAAGGTGTGCACAAACGCTCGCGCAAGCCTAAATGCATGCAGCTACACGCCTCTATCGGCAACAAAGAACTAAAACTAAGAACTGATCACTGAAAACTCGGCCCTACCGATAGTTCCCGAAGTTCAGCTCCATGCCCCAGTCCTCGCCCTTGAGGTCGCCGATCACGGACTGCAGTTCGTCGCGCGAGGGGGCGGAGACGCGCACGGCGTCGCCCTGGATCTGCGATTGCACCTTCTTGTAGCCGGCGTCCTTGATGTACTTCGAGATCTTGCGCGCCGTGTCGCCGTCGATGCTCTGGGTGATCTTCACCTCCTGGCGCACGGTGCCGCCGGAAGCCTGGTCCGCCTTGCCGCGCACCAGGTTCTTCAGCGGCACGCTGCGAGAGCGGAAGCGCTGCTCCATCACCTGCCAGATCGCCTCGAGCTTGTAGTCGTCGGTGGTGTGCAGCGTGATGCGCGGTGCGGCGCGCTCGTACTCGATCTCGACCAGCACGCCCTTGAAGTCGTAGCGGTTGGTGATCTCCTTGCGCGCCTGGTTCAGCGCGTTGTCGACCTCCTGCAGGTCGACGCCGGTGGTGATATCGAAGGATTCTGTCTTGGCCATAGCCGTAGGTTAGCGCAATCGACGCATCGCATGCAGCCCGGCCCCATCCCCATCACTCCATGGGCCATACCGTAGGCGAGACTTTCCAGCCTCGCCCGTTGCTGTACAGGTGAGCCCTCGTGGTAGCTCGGCCTCCGCAGTGCGCCTCCGGCCTCACGGCGGGTCTCACTGCTCCGTTCGTCCTGTGGTCTCGAAGGACGAGTGGCGCAGGCCTGGTCGCCCGATGATCGCCTGAGGCAGTGCCGGCTGGGAACCCTTAGTTGCGGCTGGCTTCCTTCGCGGCATTCTTGGCCACGATGATGAACGGGTCGATGCGGCGTCGCATGCCGCGCAAGGTCTCCTGGAACGCCGCGAGCTTCACAAGGTCGTCGCCTTCGACGGCAGCAGGGTCGCTGAAGCTCCAGTGGATGCGCGTCGGGTCGCCTGGAAAGACCGGGCATCGCTCGGCCGCCTGGTCGCACACCGTAATCACGTAGTCGAACTGCTGGCCGACGAACTCGTTCATGTTCTTCGAGTGGAAGTCGGACGTGTCGATGTGCTCCTGCTCCAGCACCTTGATCGTGTACGGGTTGATCCCCTTCGGGTCCGTACCGGCGCTGTACACCTCGAAGTCTTCACCGCCGCCCTTCTTCAGCAGGGCTTCCGCGATCACGCTGCGGGCGGAGTTGCCCGTACAGAGAAACAGCACTCGTGTGGTCATTGCTCGTGGTCTCCTCTTACGCTCGTGTAGGCCAACGCACCCAGGGCGGCGCCGATGACCGGTGCAGTGAGATAAATCCAGTAGTCCGAAAGCTTGCCCGCCACGATCGCCGGGCCCAGGCTGCGTGCCGGGTTCATCGAGCCTCCCGAAATCGGGCCGCCCAGCAGCACGTCGAAAAACACCGTGGCCCCAATGGCGATGGCGGCAGCCGAACCGACCGCGCGCACATCGGTCGCGACGGCCGTGATCACGAACATCAGGCAGAACGTCAGCACGACCTCCATGCCGAAGGTCTGCATGTCCGTGCCCGAAGGTCCGTTGACGCCGCTATCGATGGCGCTGCCGAACAGGGCCCAGAGCACGAAGGCGCCCAGGATGGCGCCGGCGCACTGGGCGGCGATGTAGGGGAGAATCTCTCGCAGTTGGAAGTGGCGGAAGATGCTGAACGCGATGGTGACGGCGGGGTTGAAATGGGCGCCCGAGATGTGGCCGAGGCTGTAGATCATCGCCATAACGATGATGCCGTTGGCCGCCGCGATACCTTCGAGCGTGATCGCGCCGTTCTGGTAGCTTGAGACGACCGCGGAGCCGGGGCCGAAGAACACCAGCAGGGCCGTGCCGAGCACTTCGGCGGCCAGCCGGTGGTGCAAGGGCAACGACATGAGCGGCGGTTCTCGCTTCGTCCAGATGATCGTTCGGATGCTCATAGCGCCACGAGTGCCTGTTTCATCCAAATCAAACCTTCCTTGTCGATGCAGTAGCCCGAGCGCGGGCCGGGGCCGCATTGCTTGATCAGCCCGGCCTCCTTGAGCACCTTCAGGTGCTCGGAGACCGTCGATTGCGCCAGGCCGGCGTGACGCGTGAAGTCGACACAGCTCGCGTCGCCGCTGTCCGAGAGCACCTGGACGATCTCGAGACGCACAGGGTTAGAGAGCGCCTTAAGCATCGCCGCCAGCCGCTCCGAGTCCAACCCGACAAACTTCAGGTCCTGAACCATTCCATCGGAAACTTACGATGGATCGCTTGCGCGGGCAATGCGGTTTCGCGCACTTTTACAGGACGTTTACCAATGCCAGGCATCTTGACAGCACTTAGGATGATGTCTATGATGCGTCGCATGAGAACCACAGTGACACTCGACCCGGACGTTGTGGAAGGCCTCAAGGCATTAGCCCGCAAGCGCGACGTATCCTTCAAGGTCGCGCTCAACGCTACAGTTCGGGCTGGCCTGATGGCTGAACAGGGCGGCAGCCGTAAGTACAAGCTACCAACGAAGTCGATGCATCTGCGTCCTGGTGTGGACCTTACACACGCGCTCCAGCTGGCGGGTGAGCTCGAAGATGAAGAAATCATCCGTAAGCTCGACCTGCGCAAGTGATCGAGTAAGAGGCCACATTGCAGCTGCCGGACGTCAATCTCCTTCTGTACGGTGTTGATGAAACTTCGCCCCACCATGCCCGGCTTCGACCCTGGCTTGAGCAGCTCTTGGGCGGCACGGAGTCCGTCGGGTTTGCATGGCTTGTTCTGGTTGCCTTCATAAGGCTCTCGACACGACCCCAAGTCTTCGGGAATCCGCTCACTCCCGAAGAGGCCTTCGATCTCGTCGAGGACTGGTTGGCACAGCCGAACGCACTCATCGTCACACCCACTGAAAGACACGTGGCTATCCTCCGCGGACTGGTCGAGCCGCTTGGAACCGCTGGGAATATCACTAATGACGCACACCTCGCCGCTCTGGCTATCGAGCACGGCGGAGAAGTGTGCTCCGCCGACAATGATTTCGCGCGCTTCCGTGGAGTGAGATGGAATAACCCCCTGGCCTAGGGTTACAGGTGCCCTTCTGTACTCTGCGCTCGCCGGTTTGGTACGATGGCGCCCCCGCTACGGCACGGCATTCGGGCCCTGGCGCACCCCACGGTGTTGCCATAATCGTCCCGATTCAGCAGACTTGGATTGTTATGCAGATTTACGATGCTCCCGAAACTGAGACGGAACAGTACGAAACGGATGACGTCCGCATCGAGGCCATCCGAGAGTTGAGCCCGCCGGCTCACCTGGTGCGCGAGTTTGCCGTCACGCCAGGCCGCCGCGAAGACCGTCTTTAGTGCTCGCCGGGACATCCACCGCATCCTTCACGGCCAGGACGACCGCCTCGTCGTCATCATGGGCCCGTGCTCGATCCACGACGTCAAGGCCGCCAAGGAGTACGCCGGCCTGCTCGCCGAAGCGCGCGAGAAGTACGCCCAGAACCTGCTCATCGTCATGCGCGTCTACTTCGAGAAGCCGCGCACGACCGTCGGCTGGAAGGGCCTGATCAACGACCCCGACCTCGACGGCAGCTACCAGATCAACAAGGGCCTGCGTATGGCCCGTGAGCTCCTGTTCGAGCTCGCCGACGCAGGCATGCCCGCCGGCACCGAGTACCTCGACATGATCACGCCGCAGTACATCGCCGACCTCGTGTCCTGGGGCGCCATCGGTGCCCGCACCACGGAGAGCCAGATCCACCGCGAGCTGGCGTCCGGCCTCTCCTGCCCCGTCGGCTTCAAGAACGGCACGGACGGCAACGTCAAAATCGCCGTCGACGCCCTGAGGGCCGCCGCTGCGCCGCACAGTTTTCTGTCAGTGACCAAAGGTGGTCATTCCGCAATCGTCGAGACCAAGGGCAACGAGGACTGCCACATCATCCTGCGTGGCGGCAAAGCCCCCAACTACGATGCCGCGTCGGTCGAAGCCGCTGCCGAGCAGCTCGGTGACGCCGGCCTGCAGGCGAAGATCATGATCGACTTCAGCCACAGCAACAGCAGCAAGCAGCACCAGAAGCAGCTCGACGTCTGTCACGACGTGGCGGCCCAGGTCGCGGGCGGCGACTCCCGCATCTTCGGCGTCATGGTCGAAAGCCACCTCAAGGGCGGCCGGCAGGACCTCGTCCCCGGCGAGCCCCTCGTCTACGGCATGAGCATCACGGACGCCTGCATCGCCTGGGAAGACAGCACCGCCATCCTCGAAGAGCTCTCCGAGGCCGTCGAGCGCCGCCGCATCGCCCAGTCCAACGAGGAGACCTCCGCGGGCTAGGTCACTCTGCAATCGCGAATCAACGGGGCGAGGGACTCTCGCCCCGTTTTCTTTTGCCCACCGACTGCCCCGTTGCGGACTTCGGCTGCATTCGACGGGTACGCGAGGCAATTCAGGTCGCTGCGCGGTTGCGTGTTTGGTGAGCAGTCTCAGGGGTAGCGGGGGCGAAGCCCATGCGCGGGGGGCAATGGGGGGTGTCCCCCCATGATTCCTCCCCAAACTAGCGGGCAAAGCAGCGCGAGAGCGATGCGAAGCCCGCCCTTCCTCGTGGGAGCGAGTCTCCTACAGCCCTGACACCGTCAGCCGCGACATCCGGAAGCTCGGCGCGGCGCTGCTCCCCCGCCACAGCACGTCGTTGCCCACCGCGTCGATGCTCGCCAGCATGTCCTTGAGGTTGCCCGAGAGGTTGATCTCCGTCACCGGGTAGGCCGAGCTTGCCGTTCTCAATCCAGAACCCCTGGGCCCCTCGCGAGAAGTCGCCCGTAGTCATGTTGACCCCGAAGCCCATGAGGTCCGTCAGCAGCAGCCCTGACTCGATGTCGGCGTAGAGCGACTCGGGCGTCGATGTGCCCGCGGCCATGACGAGGTTGCTGCTGCCCGGCGCCGGCGCCGAAGTGACGCCACGCTGAGCCGCGCCGGTCGTACGGCGGCCGAGACGGCGAGCGCTGTACGTGTCGAAGAGGAAGTTGCGGAACACGCCCGCCCTCGAACAGCGGCAGGGTGCGCGAAGTCACGCCCTCCCCGTCGAACGGTCGCGAGCCGAGGCGGCCGTCCAGCATCGGGTCGTCCGTCAGGCTAAGCAGGCTCGATGCCACCTGCTGGCCTTCGAGTTCCGCCAGGAAGGTCGAGCGCCGGTACAGCGCCTCGCCCGAGGCGGCCTGGCTGAGGATCCGCAGCAGGTCATGCGCCACCGGCGCTTCCCAGACTACCGGCACCGTGGTCGTCGCCACCTTGCGCGCGCCGATCTTTGCCGTCGCGCGCTGCGCTGCCCTGCGCCCGACGTCCTCCGGCGATTCGAGGCGGTGCAGGGCGCGCTCGGCGCTGTACCAGTGGTCGTTGCGCTTCTTGCCGTCCGCGTCGTCGCAGATCGCCTCGATCGAGAGCGCGGCCATCGTCCCCACGTAGCTGCCCGAGAAGCCGAGGCTGTTCGCCAGCACGACCTGCCCGCGCGTGATCCCCATCTCCGCGCCGTCCGAGTTCGTCACGCGCGAGTCGGAGTCGAACATCGCCGACTCCATGCGCAGGGCGTAGTCGCGCATCTCCTCCGTCGTCAGAATCTCGATCGCCTCGTCGAACATGCCGAGGCTCGGCAGGTTGCCCGAAGCCAGGTCGGCGCGGTCGGGCAGCCCCGCGTACTCGTCCGGCTCCGAGATCGACGCAAGCTCGACCGCATCGCGCACCAGCTCCTCGATCGCCTGAGGCGTCAGGTCCGCCGTCGAGCAGATCGCGGTGCGCTTGTCCTTGATCACGCGCAGCCCGACAGCGTGCGACCCGGCATCGATCACGCGCTCGACGTCGCCGCGCCGCACCTGCACCGACGACTCCGTGGACGACACGATGTACGCATCGACCTCATCGGCGCCCAACCGCCGCGCCTTGTCGACGATGTCAGATGCGAGCGTAAGAGGGTTTTCGTTCATTCGAGGCGTCCTGTCTGCCGGTTTCGTGGATGGTTATTGCTCTGAGTCTAGCTGATTACTCGCATCGCTCCGAACTCGATCCAGTGACGGCCAGCAATTGAAGCAAGGCTCACGGCTTCTTGTCATTCTGACCGCAGGGAAGAATCCAGCCCACCAGTACCGCCCATCGAATCGCCAGCCCCGTCGCCCCAATCTGCGCTCAAGTCCTGCCAGGTCGGGTTCAGCTCCGCAATGAGGGCAATCTTCCGTCGCCGCGTCCAGCCCTTGAGCTGCTTCTCACGCTCAATTGCAGCCCGAACGTCGCCGGATTCCTCGACGTAAACAAGGCGGTCCAACTTGTACCGCCCTGTAAAGGACTGCGTAGTACCAGAACGATGCTCGGCCAACCGACGCTCCAAGTTGTTCGTCACGCCGATGTACAGCGTGCCTGAGCGGTTCGTAAGGATGTAGACGTAGTACGAGCGCATGGGTCACTGCACAATACCGCTAATACTCGTGAGCAATACATTGACGCTCGGCAGTGGTTGGTGCAAAGAGTCTTGTTGTCATTCTGACGCAGGAAGAATCTAGCCATGCAGTACTGAACTCCGGATCGCCTTTGCCAGAGCCATCTTTACGGTGCCACTGCTCGCCAATACCTGGGCGTTTCGGTAGGCCCGCCGATGGCGCTTCGTCGTTCCGTGTTGTAGGGCTAGATTCTTCCTGCGTCAGAATGACAAGTCAGGCTGATTCGCTACGGAACGCCGTTGTCTCCTGATCGGCATTGGAGCGGTAGTGCGAGACACCTCCGGCTCATGCGATCTGGCAGAGGGCCTTTGCGTAGTCTCGAGGGTGCCGTCCGTCCGTAGCCCCGGGGTTCAGCCCGGGGTGTTGTATGCTTCCCGATGAAGCCATCTTCACGGCGGCCTACTCCCCCCGCCACACCTTAGGCTCGAAGTTCACCTGCGTGCGCAGGTAGTCCTCCATCGTCTCGGCGCGCCGGATCAGCTCTACGGAGCCGTCGCGGCGCAGGAGCAGCTCCTTGGGGCGCAGGCGGCCGTTGTACTGGAACCCCATCGCCAGGCCGTGGGCGCCCGTGTCGTGGATCAGCAGGTAGTCGCCATCCTCGACGGCCGGCAACGGGCGCTGCTTCGCGAACTTGTCGTTGTTCTCGCACAGCGACCCCACGACGTCGACGAGGCCTGACACGCCCTGCTTTTCCCGGCCGTCGCGCCCGATCGCCGTGATGTGGTGGTAGGCGTCGTACATCGCCGGGCGCATGAGCGACGACATGCAGGCGTCCACGCCGACGTAGTCGCGATATTTCGACATAACGTTGAGCACCTGGGTCGCCAGCACCCCGTAAGGCCCGGTGATGAACCGCCCGCACTCCATGAGCAGCCGGGGCGCGTAGCCGTTCTCGCGCTGGAACGCCTCGAACAGCGCCGTAGCCTTCGACGCTAGCCCTTCGAGGTCGAAGGCGTCGTCTTCGGGCCGGTAGGGGATGCCGATGCCGCCGCCGATGTTGATGAACTCGAACCGGATGCCCAGCTCGCTGCTCACGCGCCGGATCACGTCGAACAGCATCTCGATCGTCGCGATCATGTACTCGTGGTTGCGCTCGTTCGAGATCACCATCGTGTGCAGCCCGAAGCGACTGGCGCCGCGCGCCTTCGCCCGCCGGTACGCCTCGACGATCTGGTCGTCGCGCACGCCGTACTTCGCCTCCTCCGGCTTGCCGATGATCTCGTTGCCGCTGCGAGCGCTGCCGGGGTTGTAGCGGAAGCAGACTAGCTCCGGCATCTCCGGCACCTTGTCGACGAAGCTGATGTCGTCCAGGTTGAGGATGCAGCCGCCGTGCGACAGCGCCTCCGCGTACTCGGCCGGCGACGTGTTGTTCGAGGAGAACATGATGTCCTCGGGCCCAGCGCCAACCTGCCGCGCCATCTGCAATTCGGCGACAGCGCTGCAGTCGAAGCCGAAGCCCAGCTCCTCGCGTACCAGCTCCAGGATGCGCAGGTTCGGCAGCGCCTTCACCGCGTAGAACTCGCGAAACCCCGGGATGTCCTTGAACAGCCGGTTCAGCCGCAGCCCGTTCTCGACAATCCCGGCCTCGTCGTAGATATGAAACGGCGTACCGAACTCCTCGGCGATGCGAGGCAGCATCGGCTCCAGGCGCTGGGCGTATTCGGGTGACATGGGCATGGGCTGGCTCCGTATCAGCGTAGCTGCAGGATTCATCCTGCAGTGTCGAAATGCACTCGAACGCCTCGATTGTCTGTATAGCACCCCGGCCTGGAAGGCCGGGGCATCGAGACGATATTAGCGAGCGTAGCCGTCAAGTCGATCCCATTGCGTGCGAATGTAGCGTCGAACTATTTGCTCGCGCTCGGAAGGGATCTCCTTGAAGGCATACCTAGCCTGCCAGAACGACGAAGTATGCGCATCCAGCTTAAGTTCAGGGAATCGCTGGAAGACTCGCCTCGCACTTGTTCCCTTGATCAAGTTCATTGTCTTCGGAATGGCTGCCGGATCCTCGAGCTCGATTAGCAGGTGGACATGATCGACGACCGCCTCTCGCTCGATCAGTCGAATGCCGTGGCGTTCTGCAGCGGACGAAATCTCCTCGCGGACGGCCTCAAGGATGTCGCCTTCAAGAAGCCATTTACGCCGCTTGGTAGCAAACCAGACGTGGTAGAGCGGCATCTTTCTCCGCCTCTCGATGCCCCGGCCTTCCAGGCCGGGGTGCAGTACAAACGCCCGTTCCCAGGCCGAAGGTCCGTACAGGCTCCGCGCTAACCGCTCTCGATGCCCCGGCCTTCCAGGCCGGGGTGTAGTACGGCCTCCGCGCTAGCCGCTCCCGATGCCCCGGCCTTCCAGGCCGGGGTACACCACAGCCCTACCCCATGCTCGTCCCGCCGACCGTCATCCCCGAAATCAGCGTCGTCGGTATCCCAACCCCCACCGGGACGCTTTGCCCATCCTTGCCGCAGGTCCAGCGGCCGTCGCTGAGCTTGAAGTCGTGGCCCACCGCCGAGACCTTCGTGAGCGTCTCGGGGCCGTTGCCGATCAGGTTGACGTTGCGGATCGGCGCCGTCACCTTGCCGTCCTCGATCATGTAGCCCTCGGTCACGCTGAACACGAAGTCGCCGTTGCTGATGTTCACCTGCCCGCCCGAAAACGCGACGCAGTAGATGCCCTTGTCGACGCGCGCGATCACGTCCTCGGGCGTCGATTCGCCGCCGAGCATGTACGTGTTGGTCATGCGCGGCATCGGGTAGTGCTTGAAGGACTGGCGGCGGCCGTTGCCGGAGGCCTGTGTGCCCATCGCCTTGGCGCTGATCCTGTCCTGCAGGTACGACTGCAGAATGCCGTTCTCGATCAGCACGTTGTAGCCCGGCAGGTTGCCCTCGTCGTCCACGTTGATCGTGCCGCGACTGTCCGTGATCGTGCCGTCATCCACGATCGTGCACAGCTCCGACGCAACGACCTCGCCGATGCGGTCGGAGTAGTTGCTCGTCTTCTTGCGGTTGAAGTCGGCCTCGAGGCCGTGACCGATCGCCTCGTGCAGGAGGATGCCGGAGTCGCCCGCCGCCAGCACGACCGGGAAGGTGCCCGCCGGCGCTTCGACCGCCGACTGCAGCAGCACGGCCTGTCGCGCCGCCTCCTGAGCGATCGCCTCAGGCGGGTTCGCGTCGAAGTAGGCCATACCCATGCGGCCGCCGCCGCCCCAGCGAGAGGTCTGCCTGTCGCTGCCGCGCTCGGACAGGCAGGAGACGCCGAACCGCACCAGCGGCTGCACGTCACCGGTCATGCGCCCGTCGCTCGTGTAGATGGCGATGTACTTCAGCTCGTCGTTGAAGCTCAGGTCGACGCGGGCAATCGAGTCGTCGTAGTCGCGCGCGGCCGTGTCAGCGCGCCGCAGCAGGTCGACCTTGTCGAGCGCCGGCACGTCCAGCGTGTTCGCCTCGGGCGAGTAGAAGTGCGCCGTCTCGAAGTGCACCACGTCGATCGGCGGCGCCTTGTCGCCCCGCGATGCGATCTTGGCGGCGGTCTCGGCGGCGCGGGTCATGGCGTCGCGGCTGAGGTCCTCCGTGTACGCGTATCCCACCGCCTCGCCCAGTAGCACCCGCACGCCGAGCCCCTGCGAGATGCTGCGGTTCGCCGACTTCACCGCCTCCTGCTCGAAGGCGATGCTGCTCGCCGTCTTGTGCTCGAAGTACAGCTCCGCGTACTCGCCACCGTGCGACAGCGCCCGGTCGAGCAAGTACTGCGCCATCGCCGTATCGATGCCGTAGCGCGCGCGCATAAAGTCGAGGCCGGGGTTGCTGGGGACGCTGGTCATGGTTGGTTCCTGTGTCGCGATGCCCCGGGGTTCAGCCCGGGGTGTTGTAGAGCCTTCGTATCTACCAGCGATTGTACCAGCGACGAGTCTGACCCCTCCCTCAATCCCTCCCCCGCCAGCCGAGAGACGTCTCGCCGTGCTTTAGTAGGGCGTTGTTGGGCGCCGTTGGCGTGTCAGCAGGGCCACTTGAGTAAACAGCACCTGCAGGGTTCGCATCTCACCTTTACGCTGTTAGAGTCGATTGGGTGAGGGATGCGTCACTCGTAGTCACACTGCTGGCTTTGCTGCTGCTGGCAGCGCTAGCCGTCGCCCTTGTCCTCGAGCCTGATCGGCAGGAGGTGCCTGTTAAGGTCGGCCTGAACTGTCCCGGACTCGTCGATAGGGCCGTCCCCTTAACAGAGAGGCTGATCTCGGTGGACGAAACCGTCCATTCGATCGATGAGGCCGAGGATTTGCTGTGTCTTGATCTCCCAGAACCGGTGTTGGATGGTGGATGGCGTGTGAGGGAGGTATCAGTCTACGGAGAAGCGAGGTCCGTCGCCGAGCTTGAGGAGTCCGGCCTGGCCTATGTTCTCGTGGGCATCGAGTTGGTTAACGAAGGCCAGGACCTCGCGCTTCATGTCTTCGAGGGGTTGGGCACCCAGCCTTACGATGCATTTGAGCCGGTCCTCACATCGAGATACGCCCCGGGCTCCGATGTGAGGATCGGTGGAGGAGACGGCTTGCTGCGTTACAACGATCGGGGCGCGTTCTTGGTGACGTGGTCCAAAGGCGGCTTCCAACTGTACGCAACTGGGAGGCGTGAGGGCTTCCCTACATCCCTCCCCGTCCTGGAATCGATCGAATAGCGCCTGGCGGCGCCCAGGTTCTATCGTCGTTATGGGACTGCTCGGCGGCTGGCCGCGCTCGTCGTCGTGCTCGAGTTCCTGCTGTTCGAGCCAAAGGCCGTCCCTTGCGCTAGCGGCGAGCTGGCTGGACGGCTATCGGAGGATTCCCCGCCTCCTGTCGCCCGCCCGCTATCAGCTCGAAGCGCGGATCTCCTCTCCGCCAGCGGGGAGGAGATGGCGGCAGCCAGAGGAGGGGTCGTCGCCTTGCCCGAAGGGCATATACTCCCCGCAGGAAACTAAGTCTGGAGGCGTCTCGAAATGCTCAGTGTCCAGGACAACGAAATTCTTTGCCGCGTCGGCCCCGGTACCCACATGGGCGACCTCATGCGCCAGTACTGGATCCCGGCCGTGCGCTCGGACGAGCTGCCCTCGCCCGACTGCCCGCCCGTGCGCATCCGCCTGCTGGGCGAGGACCTCATCGCGTTCCGAGACACCGGCGGGCGCACCGGTCTGTTCGCCACCGCCTGCCCCCACCGCGGCGCCTCGATGTTCTTCGGGCGCAACGAGGAGGAGGGCCTGCGCTGCGTCTATCACGGCTGGAAGTTCGACGTCACCGGCACCTGCGTCGACATGCCCTCAGAGCCCGCCGAGAGCAACTTCAAGAGCAAGGTACGCATCAAGGCCTACCAGACCATCGAGCGCGGCGGAGTCGTCTGGGCCTACATGGGCCCGCGCGAGAAGGCGCCGCCCCTGCCTGACTTCGAGGCCAACATGCTCGACGAGGGCCAGTCCACCATCCAGACCATCTTCCAGGAGTGCAACTTCATGCAGGGCTGGGAAGGCGAGATGGACACGGTGCACCAGGCCTTCCTGCACTACGGCTCCGAGCGCCCGCGCGACATCCAGCCCGGCACCGCCGGCTACTACATCGCCAACCACCGCGACGCCAAGTTCAGCGTCCTCGAAACGCCCTGGGGCACCTCGTACGGCGCCTACCGGCCGGCCGAAGAGGACACGTACTACTGGCGCATCGCCCACATGCTGTTCCCGTTCTACGCCATGATCCCCACGGGCACCCTCGGCATCGAGGTGCGCTGGCGGGCCTACGTGCCCGTCGACGACGACCACACGATCTGCTGGACCCAGACGGCGAAGGTCGACCGCCCCGCCCGCGAGGGCCTGCGCGGCGCCAACGCGCCCGTCCCGGCCACCGGACCCATGCGCGCCGGCATCGAGTTCCTGCCCAACACGACAGGCTGGTACGGCCGCTGGAACATCACCCAGAGCCCCGCGAACGACTTCGGCATCGACCGTGAGCAGCAGTCGTCCGGCAAGAGCTTCACCGGCATCCCCAACGGCGCCCGCCCGCAGGACATGGCCGTGACCTGGAGCATGGGCCCGATCTACCAGCGCCACCAGGAGCACTTGGGCACCACCGACCAGCTCATCATCCGCACCCGCCGCCGCATGCTCGCCGTCGCCAAGGCGCTGCGAGAGCAAGGCATCGTGCCGCCCGGCGTTGACGAGCCCGACCTGTACGCCCAGCGCTCCGGCGGCGTCGTCCTCTCCCGCGCCGTCGACTGGTTCGACGCGACGAAGGACCTGCGCAAAGGCTTCGTCAAGCACGAGGACCTCGCGCCGCTCGTAGGCGTGTAGTCGCACCGAAGGTAAGGACTCAGGGGCGCGGCATCTGCTGCGCCCCTTACGACGTGACGAGGGACGCATGACCAACACGCAGCGCTATCAGGTGATCATTGTGGGCGGTGGGCCCGTCGGCGTTGCGCTGGCGGTCGAATTGGGCCAGCGAGGCGTCTCCTGCGCCGTCGTCGAGCGCCACGTCGAGCTTCAGAACATCCCGAAGGGCCAGAACCTCACGGCGCGCACCCTGGAGCACTTCCACTTCTGGGGCATCGAGAAGGAGCTCCGGGAGGCCCGTCTCCTGCCACCTGGTTACCCCATCGGCGGCATCACGGCCTACCGCACCCTGATGGGTGAGTACTGGTTCATGCCGCCCGGTCGCGAGCAGGTGCGCAGCTTCTACTACACCGCCAACGAGCGCCTGCCCCAGTACATCACCGAGAAGGTCCTGCGCGCCCGCGTCGCCCAGCTCCCGAGCGTCGACGTGCTCTACGACTGGACCGCCGAGGCCTTCGAGCAGGACGAGAACGGCGTGCGCGTCACCATCGCCGAGACCCACGGCGACGGGCGACAGGTCCTCGAAGGTCAGTACCTCGTCGGCTGCGACGGCGCCCGCTCGATCATCCGCGATGGCCTCGGCATCAAGATGGGCGGCACGGATTTCGGCAAGCGTATGGTCCTGGCTGTGTTCCGCTCGAAGGAGCTGCACGAGGGCCTCAAGCGCTACCCGGAACGCACGACCTATCGCGTGCTCAACCCCGAGCTCGACGGCTACTGGCAGTTCTTCGGCCGCATCGACGTCGGCGAGGGCTGGTTCTTCCACGCCCCCGTTCCCGAAGACGCCACGGTCGAGAACTTCGACCTCCACAGCTTCCTCCAGCAAGTCGCCGGCTTCCCCTTCGAGGCCGAGTTCGACCACATCGGCTTCTGGGACCTTCGCATCGGCATCGCCGAGCAGTACGGGCAGGGCCGCGTATTCATCGCCGGCGACGCCGCCCACACGCACCCACCCTACGGCGGCTTCGGGCTCAACTCCGGCCTCGAAGACGTGACGAACCTGGGCTGGAAGCTCGCCGCCGTGCTGCAGGGCTGGGGCGGTCCGGACCTGCTCGCCTCCTACGAGGCGGAGCGGCGCCCGATCATGATCGAGATCACAGAGGGCGTGATCAAAGGCAACATCGAGAAGGACCGCGACCTCCTCCGGAACTTCAGCCCGGAGAAGGACCGCGAGGCGTTCGAGAAGGCCTGGAAGGCCGCCGAAGCCACCTCCAGCGAAACGCCCACCAACGAACCGCACTACGAGGGCTCGCCCGTGGTCATCGGCAAGCCCGGCGCCGTCAGCAGCGTCTTCGCCAAGCACACCTTCGCCGCCCAGACCGGCCACCACCTTGCCCCGCAGCCGCTCTCGGACGGCCGCAACGTGTTCGAGGCCCTGGGTACCGGCTACACCCTCCTCGCCTTCGGAGCGCCCGAGGGCGCCGTCGCCCCGTTCGTGGCCAGTGCGAGGGATCTCGACGTGCCCCTCTCGGTCGTCCTCGACAGCTACGACGGCGGCCGGGAAGCCTACGAAGCCCGCCTGGTCCTCGTGCGCCCGGACCAGTACATCGCCTGGACCGGCGATGAGGCGCCTGAGGACGCCACGGCGATCCTGAGCCGCGTCACGGGCCGCTGACCCCTCCCTCAATCCCTCCCCGCTGGCGGAGAGGGAAGCTTGCTTCGGGAGCATGGCTGGGGTTTCGTACGGATTTCATGCCAAGAAGCTCGCAAGTCTGGATACACCTAAGCTGCTGCGCATCCTGTAAGAATCGGGTGATGACGGGCCGGGAGCGCACGAGTGTGATCCTTCCACTGCATTGCGAGGCGTCCCTCTCCGCCAGCGGGGAGGGATTGAGGGAGGGGTCGTCCCAACCGCCAGCGTGCCGTACTATTGCCCTCGCGCGCACCGATGACGCTGCCGCGAGCTACTGAACCCTAAGTAATTTCGGAGGTATCTATCCCATGGCCAAGAAGTACCGCGCCGACCACGTCGGCAGCCTCCTGCGCCCCCAGGCCGTCCTCGATGCTCACTCTGCCCTGCGCGAGGGCAAGATGACCGAGGACGCCGTCAAGCAGATCGAGGACAAAGCGATCCTCGAAGCCCTCCAGATGCAGCGCGAAGTCGGCATCGAGGTGCTCAGCGACGGCGAGATCCGGCGCGGCGGCTGGTCCGGCGACTTCTCCGCCAACGTCGGCGGCTTCGTCCCCGGCGCCCCGGCGATCTCCCTGAGGTGGCACGACGCACGCACCGGCGAGGAAGTGCAGATGCAGGCGCCTCAGGCCCCCGTGGCGCCCGGCACGGGTGGTCCCGGCGGCGGCGTCATCGGCGGCAAGCTCGTGCAGCTTCGCCCCCTCACCGGCCATGAGACGCCCTTCGTCAAAGCCAACGCCGGCGGCATGCCCTACAAGGTCACCATTCCCGCCGCGTCCTACATCACCAGTCGCGGCTACAAGCCCGGCGTCTCTGAGCCCGCCTACGCCAACCGCAAGGCCGTCCTCGATGACGTCACGGAAATCATCGCCAAGGAAGTCCACCAGCTCGCGGCGGAGGGTGTCCCGTACCTTCAGCTCGACAACCCGCACTACCCCGACTACATCGACCCGGACCGCATTGCCCAGATGAAGAGCCTTGGCTTCAACGTCGAGCAGAACCTCAAGGACGACATCGAAGCCGACAACCGCGTCGTCGCCGGCATCGACCGGGCCAACACGACCATCGCCATGCACTTCTGCCGCGGCAACGGCGGCCGCGGCGGCTGGCACACCTCCGGCGGCTACGACGCCATCGCCGAGCAGGTATTCCCCCAGCTCGACTACGACGTCCTCCTCCTCGAGTACGACAGCGAGCGTGCCGGCGGCTTCGAACCCCTGCGCTTCGTGCCCAAGGGCAAGACCGTCGTCCTCGGCCTGATCACGACGAAGCTCAGCGACATGGAGAGCGCCGACGACATCGTGCGTCGCATCGAAGAGGCCTCGAAGTACGTCGATCTCGATGACCTCGCCCTCAGCCCCCAGTGTGGCTTCGCCTCCGTCGCCCAGGGCAACCCGATCACGCCGGAAGAGCAGCGCCAGAAGCTCGCTCTCGTCGTAGAGGTCGCCCGCCGCGTCTGGGGCTAACGCCGTGAGCCAGGGTAGCAGGCAGCCAGGCCTGCCCTAGCTCTGTCGAAGAGCCAGGGGACCGGTCTTTCGCGCTCTCCCCGCGAAGAGGAACGCCGCGGCAGGGTTGTAGGGGCGCAGCCCATGCGCGGGGGGCTCTGGGGGTGTCCCCCAGGTTCTTCTCTAAACAGAGCGGAGCAGCGCGAGAGCGATGCGAAGCGGGAGATGCGAACACTCGCCAGAGCCATAGCTCCGGAGTTACTCATGCCCAACATCTATCGCTTCGAGCAAATCGGAAGCCTGACCCGTCCGGAGTACCTTCTGGATGCCCGCGAAGCCTTCAAGGCGGGCAAGGCATCGCCTGAAGCGCTTCGGACCGCCGAGGACCGGGCAGTACTCGATGCCCTGGACCTCCAGCGTGCCGCCGGTGTGGACGTTTACACCGACGGCGAGATGCGCCGGGACGCCTGGCAGACCAACCTCAGCGAGGCTGTAGACGGCTTCGTCGACAGCTACCCGATTCGGGAGGTCACCCTGCCGGACGGGCCGTCACGAGGGTGCAGTTCCACGCCAAGGCGGTATCGGGGAAGCTGCGCCAGCGCGAGCGCCTGCTCGCCCTCGATGCGGCGTTTCTCAAGCAGCACTCGCCCGGCCCCTTCAAGGTCACTATGCCGGCGCCATCACTGGTAGCGCGCGCCGGCTTCGTCCCCGGCGTAACGCAGAACTACGCATCGGAGGAAGAGCTCAGGGCCGACGTGGCCGCCATCATCGCCGGCGAGGTGAAGCAGCTCGTCCAGGACGGTGTCACCTACATCCAGCTCGATGAGGCCTTCACCAACTTCCGTGACCCGGCTGCCGTCGACCGTATGCGCGCCCAGGGGCAGGACCCCGAAACGGTGCTCGCGGCCCAGATCGAGGCCGAAAACGCCTGCTACGACGCCGCCCAGGCCGAAGGCGTCACGCTCGGCTGCCACCTCTGCGCGGGCTCTCGCACCGCCGCGAGAAGCGCCTCAGCGATCCCGAGCGCCAGGCACGGCACTACGACTGGCTGGTCGAACGCGTCTTCCCCCAGCTTCACGCCGATCGCTTCCTCTTCGAGTGGGACAACGACTGGGAAGCCCTGAAGTACCTGCCGAAGGGCAAAGTGGCAGTGCTCGGTCTCGTTTCGAGCCTCGAACCGCGCCTCGAATCGCAGGACGACCTGCTCCGCTGCATCGAGAACGCAAGCAAGTACGTCGCCGTCGATCAGCTCGCCCTCTCGACCCAGTGCGGCTTCCAGGGCTCCGGCACCCGCGACGGCGCCCACATGACCATCGATGAGCAGCAGCGAAAGCTGGAGCTCATCGCCGACACGGCACGCAAGGTCTGGGGCGGCTGATACCGCGAATCTGGTGGGCGGTTCCATGGATTACTACTACAGGCGGGGGTAGCGCGGGGCGTAGCCCATGCCTGCCCTGAACCTCGTCGAAGGGCGCGGGGCATCCCTCGCACCGTCGCCTTGCTTCTGCACATTTCTCGCGAGAGCACACGATGAGAGGTGAGGACCACTGGAACAGCTCAAAAGAAGCGCCGGCGGCAGAGGAATGCCGGGCGGGGTTCGTAGGGGCGCAGCCCATGCGCGGGGGGCGCTGGGGGGTGTCCCCCAAGATTCCCCTTGTTCTAAAAGGGCGGAGCAGCGCGAGAGCGATGCGTAGCGGCCGGTCGCCCACCACCGCCACGAGTCACGGACGCCGTCCACAAGGTGGCCTCTATCAGTCGCGGATCCGTTGTCAATTCGTCCTGGACCAGTCGCCAACCCGATGCGATTCCGTCTCCTATCTGTAACTGACCTGCTGCGAATTTGACGCGCACACGGAGCGGATCTGTCCTGTTTCGATGCTAAAATCGCCTGCGAGGCGACATAAGCACAATGCCTTCCAAGTCAACAACAGTCGAGATAGCTGGCCGGGAAGTCACCATCACCAACCCGGACAAGCTCTTCTTCCCGGAGAAGGGCTACACCAAGCTCGACCTCGTGCGTTACTACGAGGCCGTCGCCGAGGGCGCCCTGCGAGGCGTCATGCGCCGCCCCATGGTGCTCAAGCGCTTCGTCAACGGCGCCGCCGAGGAGCCATTCTTCCAGAAGCGCGCCCCCCAGAACCTCCCGGATTACATCGATACCGCCCGCGTCACCTTCCCCAGCGGGCGCTGGGCCGACCTCGTGGTCTGCGACGAGCCCGCCGACCTGCTCTGGGCGATCAACCTCGGCTGCATCGACCTCAACCCCTGGCCCGTGCGCGCCAATGACGTCGATCGCCCCGACGAGCTGCGCATCGACCTCGACCCCACGCCCGAAGCCACCTTCGACCACGTCAAGCAGGTCGCCATGCTGTTCAAGCAGGCCCTCGAAGACTTCGGCTACACCGGCTACCCCAAGACCTCAGGCTCGCGCGGCATCCACATCTACGTGCGCATCGAGCCCCAGGTCGAGTTCCAGCAGATGCGTCGCGCCGGCCTCGCCCTTGCGCGAGAGGTGGAGCCGCGCGCCCCGGAGCTCGCCACGACCAAGTGGTGGAAGGAAGAGCGCCACGGCGTCTTCATCGACTACAACCAGAACGCCCGGGACCGTACCGTCGCCTCCGCCTACTCGGTGCGCCCGACGCCGAACGCCCAGGTCTCCTGCCCCATCACCTGGGACGAGCTGCCCGGCATCGAGCTCGCCGACTTCACGATCGAGACCGTACCGGAGCGCTTCAAGCGCATCGGTGACCCCATGGCCGGCATCGACGACCGCGCCTTCCCGCTCGATGCCCTCCTGGAGCTGGTCGAGAAGCAGGAGCGCGAAGGCCTCGGCGATGCTCCCTGGCCGCCCCAGTTCCCCAAGGCCAAGGGCGAACCGAAGCGCGTCCAGCCCTCCCGAGCACGCAAGGAACCCGAAGCTGCAGGTGCCCATGGCGATGCGACCCCGTCCACGTCGAATCGCCCACGGGACGGCGTCAGTCCAAGCATCCCCTGATCGTCGTGTCGAAGGCGCAGCACAAGGACGAGGCGCTGGCCGGGCTGGAGCGCTGGAAGCAGCGCCACCCCGAAGCCGCCGCCCTACTCAAGCCCTCCGACATCCTCGTCGACTCGATGCGCGGCATGTCCTCAACCTGGACTCGCATCCGCATCAACCTCCGCAACGTACCGGAAGGTGAGCGCCCGCCGGAAGAAGCGCCCGGACCCGGACTACGACCCCTGGGCCGGCCTGGATCCCTCATTGCGAGGCCGCCACACGCGCTTCAACCCGGAGGACGGGCGGCTGTAGCGCCCGGCAATCCAGGGCGTTGTAGTTGACGTATCTGGCAATATGTTCATGCGTTTGCGAAAAATCGGACTGAGGATGTGCTCTTGAGGTTCGCTTGTCTATGCTGATGCTGCGTCTTGGAATCGCCTGTGCCCTGCTCGTGATCGGCATCATCTACCTCGCCGACACCGGCCACCTCGGGTTCCTCTACTCGCTCTACGACTTCCCCTACGGCGACAAGGTCGGCCACATCACGCTCCTCGGCCTCGTCACCTTCCCGACCACCCTCGGCCTCTTGCGCCTGATGCCGGGCGATCCGCGTCGCATCGCCACCACCACGGCCGCCGTGATCGCGCTCCTGATCTCCCTCGAAGAGGCGTCACAGGCGTTCTTCCCGACGCGCACGCTCGACCCGCTGGACCTGCTCGCCAGCTACATCGGCATCGCGTCGGCCGCATGGCTGGCCTACCAGCTACACACACGGACGGCCACGCAGCCTGCGAGGGCCGCATGAGCGCCCGTTGGCAGCGCCGCGAGCCGCGCCCAGAGCCCCCTGATCCCGGCATCGATCCCTTCAAAGGCCTCGGCCCCGGCGACCCGGGTTACCGCCTCCGGCCAGGTCGCAGCGGCCTCGATCCGGTCGAGACGTACCAGGAGGAAGGTCGCTTCTTCGGACTGGCGCTGCGTGGAGCACTCAGTCGCTGGTACCTGCGAGGCCCGCTGATCATCCTCTTCGTGGCCATAATCGTTCGGCTCGTGGTGATCGGCGCCGTTATGAGCCTCGTGCTCATCGGCGCCATCGCGGTCGGTGTCGTGATCGTGGCGCTCATCGCCTCTGAGGACCTGGCGAGGATTCGCAGCGGGCGCAGGTAATTTCCTGCGCTCCTGTTCGAGTCGATTTGAACGTGGGAATGTCGTCCAGATGCATGACAGGCATTCTTTTGAGCCTTGCGTTGTCTGTACTGCTGGTCAGTGGATGTCACTCCGCGTATTGGGAAAAAATCGCTGTTCGGAACGACCTTGATTTCGAGGTCGCCCTCGTTCGTTGCGAGAGCAAGTCCATCTTCAGCGATGATATTTACATCAAGCCTGGAGAGGTTAGCTCCTTGCGGTCGGGCATGACCTGTACCGTCCAGGGCCCTAGCCGAAAAGTGGGACCACTCGGAGGGGCCAGGGACAACGGTCCATACGTCGGTTGTTTGCTCATGCCTCCAAACGGCGAACGTCGTGGTAAAGAGGTGTTGGTATCCGCCGCCGATCCCGAGGTCGATATCGGCGCCTGCGATAGTACGCAGCCTTAGCTAGCTCCCAAAGATCTGCGCTAGCTCGTACGGCGGCGTGGTCTCGATCTGGTCGAAGCCGCACTCGGTCGGGGGCTTGTCGTGGCGCCAGCGCTTGAACGTGGCGGCGTGGCGGAAGCGGCGCCGGGCCGGGTTGGCCCTGCAGGTAGTCGAACGTCACCTCGCAGACCAGCTCCGGGCCGCAGGCGCACCCAGGTCATGTCGCGGTCGCCCGTCCAGCGGCTCGGCGCGCCCGGCGTGCGGCCCTTGCCGAAGCCGTCGTCGTCCTCGTCCTCGCCGCGATAGGGCGCCAGGAACTCGACCAGCTCGCGCTTCTCCTGCGCCTTGAAGCTCGACGTGTGGCCGACGTGGTGGAACACGCCGTTGTCGTCGTACAGCCCCAGCAGCAGCGAGCCGACCGACTTGCCTTCTTCGCCCCGATTCCACCGGAACCCGCCGACGACGCAATCGACCGTGCGCAGGTGCTTGATCTTGAGCATCGCCCGCGCGCCCGGCTTGTACGGCTCGTCGGTGCGCTTGGCGACGACGCCGTCGAGCCCGGCGCCCTCGAAGCGGTCGAACCAGTCCTGCGCCAGGGCCGGGTCGTCCGTGGCGGGCGTGAGGAACAGCGGCGGCTTCGGCGGTCGCCGAGGGCGGTCTCGAGCAGCTGCCGTCGCTCGGCCGAAGGGCATCTCGCGCAGGTCTTCGTCCGCCGGCGTACAGCACGTCGAAGGCGACGAAGGACGCCGGCGTCTGCTCCGAGAGCATCTTCACGCGCGACGCGGCCGGGTGGATGCGCATCTGCAGCGCCTCGAAGTCCAGCGCCTCGTTGCGCGCGATGACGACCTCGCCGTCGAGGACCATGGGGCCGGGCAGCACTGCGGGCAGGGTGGCTTCGAGCTCGGGGAAGTAGCGGCCGAGGGGCTTGAGGTCGCGGCTCTGCAGGTAGATGCCGTCGCCGTCGAAAAACACTAAGCAGCGGAAGCCGTCCCACTTCGGCTCGTAGAGCCAGCCGTCGCCGGTGGGGATGCGGTCCGCCGCCTTGGCGAGCATATGTTGGACAGGCGGCAAAACCGGGAGGTCGAGTTTGTGTTCGGTGCTCAATGCCTCACGACCGGCGCAATCGTAACATGGCAACCTGGAGCGACTTCCGTTGACTGGTCTCTGCTCCTATAATTCAACCACTGACCTATAGAGGTTGAATATGAAAATCTCTGAGGCGTCCGCAGAAAGGTACAGGTAGGATTCGACCCCATGATCAGCGACTTTCCCGTGGGAGCTCTTGGATAACACCTACAACAACCGGTTCCAGAAGCTGCAGCTGCACGACGTACCCGTGCGCCAGATCACGATTCGCTCTGCCTGGAACTACCGCCTGTTCCTCGATCGCCCCGAGTGGTTCCAGTACACGACGCCCGGCAGCTTCGCCATGGTCGGCAAGCGCAACCCCGTGACCGGGCGCATCGCCGTCCGGCCTTACAGCATCGTCTCGGCGCCGCACGAGGACTTCCTCGAGTTCTACATCGCCCTGACGACCGAGAACGTGAACGAGCTCGAAGACCTTGACCCAGACGACCCGGACGTCGAGGCGAAGATCCGCAGCCTACCCTTACGTATCCATGCTCCTCGAAGACGTCGTCGAGAAGGAGGTCATGGTCGACCCGGAGTACAACAACGTCCTCCTGGGCCAGGCCACCCTGGGCCGCTTCCGCTTCGACACCAAGGACTCTCGTGTCGCCGTCTTCGGCTTCACCGGTACCGGCGTTGCCGCGGGCGTGCCGGTGCTGCGCGAGCACGCCTGGGCGCCTTCGCGTGCGCAACGGCATCCTCCTGCACGGCGTGCGTAACCCGGCCGACTTCGCCTACCAGGACGAGTTCAAGGAGCACCGCCGCCAGTACCCGTCCTTCCAGTACCACATGTTCCTCAGCCGCGATGCCGGTACGCCCTGGCACTACCCCACCGGTCGCATCACCAAAGTCCTCGCCCCGACGGCGGCCGACCTGGCAGCGGCGGGCGACGAGCACCCCTTCGAGAAGCTCACCGGCGTGCCGTACGACCCGAACCACATCAAGATCTACCTCTGTGGCAGCGACGCCATGATCAAGCAGGTCACGGACTACGCGGTGAACGAGCGCGGCTTCTCCCGCGACGACATCGTGCACGAGAAGTTCTTCGACTAACGGCGGCGCCGCGGCAAACAGCTTTCAGCGTTCGGCTATCAGCGGCCGACGCTTCGGCAGAGAGTGCGGTTTGCGGCAGCACGAGAGGTTCGTCTGCTCACCCTGTGCTGAAAGCTGTTTGCTGACTGCTGTACGCTGATTGCTGTCATGTGCGGCCGATTCACCCTGACCTGGCAACAGCGCGAGAAGCTGGCGGAGGCGCTGGGCGTCAACCCAGAAGAGATCAACGATGCCGACTACAGGCCTCGCTGGAACATCGCGCCCACGGACCCGCACTGGATCGTGCGCATGCGCTACGAGGAGCGGGCGATCCTGCCGGCGAAGTGGGGCCTCGTCAACGTCGTGGGCCAAGGACGCCAAGCGCGCCGCCAAGCAGATCAACGCTCGCGCCGAGACGCTGCATTCGTCCAACGCCTTCCGCGACGCCTTCGAAAAGCGGCGCTGCATCGTGCCCGCGGACGGCTTCTACGAGTGGGAGGGCGCCGGCGCCACCAGGCGGCCGATCTGGTTCCATCGCGAGGACGGCGGCCTGCTCTACCTCGCCGGCCTCTACGAGTCCTGGCAGCCGCGACGCCGGATCACTGGCAGCGCACCTTCACGATCGTCACGACGGAGCCCAACGCCCTCATGGCGCCGGTGCACAATCGCATGCCCGTGATCCTGCCGGAGGAGGTCGTCGACCAGTGGCTCGACCCGCAGGAGCAGGACTACGAGAAGCTGCAGAAGCTCCTGCGCCCGATCGGCGATGACTACCTCTCGGCGCGCCGCGTCTCGCAGCGGGCGAACTCGGTGAAGAACGACGATCCGTCGCCTGATCGAGCCGGGCGAGGAGACGCCGCGCCTGCTCTAGATGCTTGTCATAATCACAGCGGTGCCTATGCTACGATTCGAGGCAACGGGCCTGTAGCTCAGCGGCAGAGCGGGCGGCTCATAACCGCTTGGTCGCAGGTTCGAATCCTGCCGGGCCCACCACCACGCACTCAACCCCGTCTCCGCCACTAACTAGTGACGCTCTAGAGCGAGCATCGGGCTGATGCTACGCTAGGCGCCAATCAGCGCGACACGCCCCGACATAAGGAGATGCAGGCATGACCACCCACCCGACCGCCGACCACGAGCTGGATTGCCGGAACACCCTCTGTCCGATGCCGATCATCCGCCTGCGACAGGCGATCGATGGAATCGCCGCGGGCGAGGTGATTCGCGTCTTGGCCACGGACCCGGCGAGTGTGAACGACATGCCGGCCTTCGCGCGCAACACGGGCCACGAGCTGCTCAGCTCCGGTACCCAGGCCGGCGGCGTCTACGAGTACTTCTTCCGCAAGGGCGCTGATCTAGCGATGACCACGGAGCAAGCACTCAGTCCCGAAATCCAGGCCCGCATCGACGAGGCCGTCGCAGCCAAGTTCTCCGAGCTGCTCGAAGGACAGATCAAGGAGCTTACGCAGACCAAGGCCGAGGCCAAGCCGGAGAAGAAGGGCCGCCGTCTGGCCATCGTTGCCTCCAAGGGCACGCTGGACATGGCGTACCCGCCGCTGATTCTGGCGTCGTCCGCCGCGGCGCTCGGGTGGAAGGTCGGTATTTTCTTCACCTTCTACGGCCTCGACATCATCAACACGAAGAAGAACAAGCACCTCGCCGTGGCGCCTCTCGGCAACCCGGCGATGCCGGTGCCGGTGCCGAACATCATCGGTGCCATTCCAGGCATGACCGCGATGGCGACCTGGATGATGAAGGGCTGGATGAAGAAGGCGAACATGCCGACGCTGCAAGAGCTTCTGGACATCTGCATCCAGAGCGGCGTCGAACTGATCCCTTGCTCCACGACCATCGGTGTCATGCGGGTCAAGGAAGCAGACCTGATCGAGGGCCTGGAGTGCAGCGGCGCCGCAGCCTTCCTCGACTTCGCCGCCGACGCGGACGTCACGATCTTCGTCTAGGGCAGGCTCATTCGCCGGAGGAAGCCCTCGCCAATTCGAGGCTAGATTTCGTCGACGTGGCAGGTGTCGTTGAGCGCGGCGATCAACGTGCGCTCGCGGCCGTCGCGCTGCAGGCGAAAGTCGATCGTCGTCATCGAGGCCGGCGACAAGTCGAAGCGGCGCATGTCCTCTAGCGGCATCCCGAGGGCCTTGCAGACCAGGGCCCGGATCGTCAGCTCGTGCGTAACAAGGACGACCGTCGAACGCTGCTCGAATTGCTCCTTGAGGCTCATCAGCATGTCCCAGGCCTGCGTTTGAATCGCCTCGGCGGCGGAAGTGTCGCCTTCCGGCACGATCTCGGGCGTCAGCGTCGTCAGCTCTGAGGCGACGCGCGGGTCACCCACCCCGAGAACGGCCGAGAGCGCTTCGGCGGTGATGCGGGCGGCGCGCAGCGGGCTCGTGTAAAGCGCTTCGATGGGCTCGCCGGCGTCGAGTGCCTCCATAAGGTCTTTCGCCAGCGCCGCGGCCTGCCGGCGACCGTAGGAGGTCAGGGCCGGGTCGTCGTGCCCGATCTCGGACAGCCCGGGTTGCGGCTCCTGGACTTCGCCGTGTCGGACCAGCGTGAACCTCATATTCGCGTCACCCTCAACAGCTCGACCTTCAGGTTGCGCATCTCCGCCACCGTAATGCGGTGATGGCTTAGCGTCACCGTCTCGCCCACTTTCGGGATGTGACCGAGGAGGCTGAGCACGTACCCCGCGATCGTATCGTATGGGCCTTCGGGGATATCGATGCCCAGCTCGTCGCGAGCTTCTTCGACGCTGAGGGCGCCGTCGACCTCGGTCGTGTGCTCGTCGATCAGGGTGATCTCGACGTCGCTGTCGGCGAGTTCGTCCCGGACGGTACCGACCATCTCCTCCAGAAGCTGCTCCAGCGTGACGATGCCCGCCGTGCCGCCGAACTCGTCCACGCCAATCGCCATCTGGTTGCCGGTGGCCTGCATCTCCCGGAACAGCTCGCCGATTAGCTTTGTCTCCGGCACGAAGAGGCCGCTGCGCATCAGGGGCTCGATTGGGCTGGCGGCCGTGACGTCACCGCTGGAGATCGAGGAGAGCACGTCCTTGATGCCGAGGATGCCGACGACCTTGTCGGGGCTATCGTCGAAGATCGGGAAGCGGGAGTGCGGGGAGCGCAGGTAGGTGGCGTAGAAGTCGGCGATGCTGGCGTGGCGGTCGATCATCACGGCTTCGGTGCGCGGCACCATGACTTCGTGCACGTGGCGGTCGCCGAAGGTGAAGACGCGGTGTAGCAGCTCCGCCTCGGCCTCCTCCACCTCGCCGGACTCAGAGCTCATACCAATCATCATGCGCAGCTCCGCCTCGCTGATCGAGACGCCGGCGTTCTCTTCGCCGCCGAACATCTTCACGATGCCGCGGCTCACCAGGTCGAGCAGGGCCGATACGGGGCGCATGAGCCGCGCCCAGAGCGACATCGGGAACGCGTACGTACGCGACAGGCGGAAGTTGTGGTTGAGCGCGACCGTCTTGGGACCGACTTCACCGAAGATCACGAGCAGCGCCGTCACCGCCAGGGCCGCGACCAGCGCACCCAGGCCGCCCGAAACGATCTTCTGGGCGATGATGCCACCGACGATAGCGGCGCCCGTGTTGACGAGGTTGTTGCCGATGAGGATGGCGGAGAGCAGCTTGCTCGGCTGCGCTAACAGTGCGGCGACGGCCTCGGCGCCGGGGCGGCCTTCGCGCACGTAGTGCTCCAGCTTGATCCGCTGCAGGCTGAGGAACGCCGTCTCGGCGCTCGAGAAGAACGCTGAGAGGATGAGCAGGACAACGAGCAGCAGGCCGTATTCCAAAGCTAGGCCGGCCTTCCAGAATCAGCCGTCTCGGTGACTCTCAGGAGCTGAATCCTCACGTTGCGCATCTCGCTCACGGTGATGCGGTAATCGTCGACGCTAACCACCTCGCCGACCTTTGGGATGTGGCCGAGCTGGTTGAGCACGTAGCCCGCGATCGTGTCGTAAGGGCCTTCCGGGATGTCGAGGCCTAGCTCCTCGCGCGCCTCTTCGATGCTGAGGGCGCCGTGCACCTGCACCGTGTGCTCGTCCAGGGCCGTGATCTCGCGTTCGCCGGCTACCAGCTCGTCCCGCACCTGACCCACCATCTCCTCCAGAAGCTGCTCCAGCGTGACGATGCCCGCCGTACCGCCGAACTCATCGACTGCGATGGCCATCTGGTTGCCGGTGGCCTGCAATTCCCGGAACAGGTCATCGATCGGCTTCGATTCCGGCACGAAAAGGCCATCACGCATGAGGGGTGCGATGGGGGCGTCCCCAGTGACTTCGTGGCTCGCCAGCGCCGCCAGCACGTCTTTGATGCCGAGGATGCCGACGACCTTGTCTGGGCTCTGGTCGAAGACGGGAAAGCGCGAGTGCGGCGCCGTGAGGTAGACGGCGTAGAACTCGTCGACCGTCGCATTGCGTTCGATGCCGACCGCCATATTGCGCGGTGTCATCACCTCGTGCAGATGGCGGTCGCCGAAGTGAAACACGCGGTCCAATAGCTCCGCCTCGTCCTCCTCCATAGAGCCTGCTTCAGCGCTCATGCCGATCATGACCCGCAGCTCCTCGTCTGTCATGGAGTCGTCCCGGATGCGCTGCAGGCCCATCAGACGCAGGACCAGGCCCGTCGATGCGCTGAGCACCACAACGAAGGGTGCGCTGATGGTTGAGAGCCAGCGCATCGGCCGCGCCACGAGGGCGGCGACCGTCTCCGGCGAGTGCATGGCGATACGCTTCGGCACGATCTCCCCAAACACAAGCGAGAAATAGGTAATCGCTGCGATCGCAATGACCACGCCCGCGGTGTGGGCCGCGCTCTCGCTCAGTCCCAGGGTTTCCAGCGCGGGGGCGATGTGACTGCCGAGCGCCTCGCCGCCGAACGCACCGGAGATGATGGCCACGAGCGTGATACCGATCTGCGTGGTCGAGAGGAAGTGCGTGGGGTGCTGGGAAAGGTCCAGTGCGACGCGTGCGCCCGCGTCGCCATCCTCTGCACGCTGCGTCAGACGCAGCCTGCGGGCCGAGACAACAGCGAGCTCCGACATGGCCAGCAGGCCGTTGATGCCGATGAGGATGAGAATGATGACGACATCCAGGGCTATCAAGGAATCTTGCTACCCCAGGGTCTCGTCTGACGGCGAGGTTCTATGCATACGAATCGCGAATCCAGCCTTCAACCAGGCGATGCGTGGATGGCTGAAATATAGCAGAAGTGGCGAATGGGACTCGGCGATTTCGAGGTTCCCATGGTCATCTCGAGCAAACTTTGAGGGAAGCTGCAGGATTCATCCTGCAGTGACGTCAACGCCACAGGCGCAACGGAGCCGGTCCGGCATGGCTTCCAGCGGCATTCGACGATGGAGCCATTCGAACCGAGAGGCGACCCGGTGCGCATGGCCGCGGAGGTGTGGGCACCTCCGCTACGTGGTTGGTGCGCGATGCCAAGTTCGAGGCGCGGTGTGGGGGTGATAGGCGGATATGCGCTTCGACCCCTGCGGGTCGAAACCCGCAGCTACGCCCGGATGATACTGTGATCTCGTGCGCTCGATGCCGCGTAGTCAATTCGGAATGCTCTCGCAGCAAATGGCGAAGCCCGATTGCCGCCATGCAATGGCCTAGGAGTAGCGCTCTTCCTTGAACGGGTCGCCGCGGAGGTGGTAGCCGTACATCTCCCAGAAGCCGGGCGTGTTCTTGTCCATGAACTGCAGGCCCCGCACCCACTTGCACGACTTCCAGAAGTACAGGTGAGGCACCACCAGGCGCACCGGCCAGCCGTGCTCACGGGTCAACGCGTCGCCGTTGTGGTGGGTGGCGAAGAGGTTCTCGGGGCGCAGGAAGTCGTCCAGCAATAGGTTCGTCGTGTAGCCGCCGTAGGCATGCAGCATCACCGCGGTCGCTTCTGGTTTCAGGGTGACCTGCTTCATCAGCTCGTTGACCGCGACGCCGCCCCATGTGTTGTCGAACTTGCTCCAGGTCGTCACGCAGTGGATGTCGTTGAATGCCTCCGTCTTTGGCAGGGCCTGGAACTCCTCCCACGTGAGGGTCACCGGCTCCTCGACCAGCCCGCCGATTTCGAGCTTCCAGTCGGCCGTGTCGACCTTTGGGATGGAGCCGTAGTGGAGGACGGGCCAGCCTTCGGTGAGCTTTTGGCCTGAGGGCAGGCGCTCGCCGTACTTTTCGCGGTCTTTGTTGCGTCCGGAGAACAGGTTCATATCGGCAACATCATACAAAGCCGGCGCGGAGGCGTGCGTAAGCCTCTGTTAAGATCGATCGAGATGTCGGCAGGCGAACTCGGTATTCAGCAGCAGAGCGCCAAAAGCTCATTCGCCGGCCGCGTCACGACGCGACCTGCCGTTCTTCGGCGTCGCCCTCGCCGTGTTCGTTTTCGACCTCATCACGAAGTCGATCGTGCGCTCGAACCTCGCCGTTGGCGAATCGTGGCCGGACGGCTGGCTCGTCAAGTTCACCCACGTCACGAACTCCGGCGCCGCATTCGGCATCCTGCAGGGCCAGGGCGTGTTTCTCGCCGGCACCGCCGTGATCGCCATCGGTGCGATCATTTTTTACTACAGGTATCCCCCGCTGGAGCACGGCCTGCTGCGACTGGCGCTCGGCCTGCAGCTCGGCGGTGCGACGGGCAACCTGCTCGACCGCCTGCGATTCGGGCACGTCACTGACTTCATCGACTTCCCTCGCTACCCCGAGTTCAACGTCGCGGACTCGTCGATCGTCATCGGTCTATTCGTCATCGGTGCCTTCCTCTTCCTCAGCGAGCGCGACAACCTGAAATCGGCGCAGGACGATGCCTCCGATGTCTCCATGGGACCTGAGGGGCATCCCCAATCCTCCGGTGACTGACACTCTGCACAGCGTCACTGCCGATCAGCCCGGTGAGCGCCTGGACGTCGCGGTCGCGCGCCTCTGCGACCTCACGCGCGCCCAGGCCCGGCGCCTGATCGACGAGGGCGAGGTCCGAATCGACGGTCGTGTGCCGGCCAAGGCGGGCGTAAAGCTGACGGGCGGCGAGGCAATCGCCGTGCACATACCCCCGCCGGCGCCCGCTGAGCCCCAACCGGAGTCGATGCCGCTCTCGATTCTCTTCGAGGACGCGCACATGATCGTGGTCGACAAGCCTGCGGGCATGCCGGTGCACCCGGGTCCGGGGCACTCGGGTCACACCCTGGTCAACGCGCTGCTGGCCCACTGCCCGGACCTGCCTGGCATCGGCGGCGTGCAGCGACCCGGCATCGTGCACCGGCTGGACAAGGACACGTCAGGTCTCATCGTCGTCGCGAAGGACGAGAAGGCGCACGCAGGCCTCACACGCCAGCTCAGCGAGCGCAGCATGCACAAGACCTACCTCGCGCTGTTGGAAGGCCGCCTCGAACCGCCGGAGGCGCTGATCGACGCGCCGATCGGCCGCGATCCCAACCATCGCCAGCGCCAGACGATCCTGCACGACGGTCGAGGCCGGGAAGCCCAGACGCAATACAAGGTCCGCCAGTATCTGGACGGTTACACCTACGTCGAAGCGTCACTGATCACGGGTCGCACCCACCAGATCCGGGTGCATTTCGCCTCGTTGGACCACCCGATAGTCGGGGACACCGTGTACGGCAAGGCATCGTCGCTGGTCAGTCGCCAGTTCCTGCATGCCTGGCGCCTCACCCTGCACCACCCCATCACGGGCGAGGAGCTGAGCTTCGAAGCGCCGCTGGCTCTCGAGCTTGCAGACGCCCTCTCGTCCCTTCAGGCGGCCTGAGCAAACGAGATGCGTTTCGAGACCTCGGCGGCGAACCGTCCGACGTCCGCTTCGGCAATGTGCACCTTCAGGCTCGATTGCTTCACCAGACCCCAGAATGCTCGCCGGGGCTGATTCAAACGCAGGTTAATCCGCGCTCCTGCCTTGGGCTTTGCGAGCACCTCGACGGCAGACAGTTCGGTGAATCGTGCAATGTTGCGTCGCCAACCTGCCGGTGACGCCAGCTTGATGCCCTCGTCGGTGATCTCGAACCGACTCTGTTCGATGGACTCTCTCAACCACGAACATCATCGCCGCGCAAAAGTCACCACGAGCCAGAACCACTGAACGCCATCCCGGCTATCGACGAAGAAAGACACGAGCAGGACCATGACCACCACCGACTCGAAGGCGAGGCGGCGGAAGCGACGGCGCTCCGGGAACCAGAATCTGAACAGCAGTGAGGTCACCGCGCCTGCCACGAACGCGGTGTTCAGCGGCAGCCAGACGTGATTGAGGATGGTTGTGGACGAGAGCAGGATGACCGAGAGCGCAACCCACCCGAACTGGTGGCGGAAGGGACGCTCGGCGAACGACCATCCGTACCTGGCTTGCGACGATGATTCGGTATCGGGGGCCGGTTCAGGTTCAGGCAATTGCATGAATTAAGTTATCTCCCACGCCCTTGCTAAGATGCAAGCATGACTGAAACAAAGCCCGTTCGCGTCCGCCTTGCGCCCAGCCCCACGGGCACCCCCCACATCGGCACCATCCGCCAGGCGATCTTCGATTGGCTGCTGGCGCGCAACACCGGGCGGCACGTTCATCCTGCGACTCGAGGACACCGACCAGAACCGCTTCGTGCCGGAGTCGATCCAGGCGATCTACGACTCGCTGCGCTGGCTCGGCCTCGATTGGGACGAGGGGCCCGAGGTCGGCGGCCCCCATGCGCCCTACGTGCAGTCGCAGCGACTGCCCCTCTATCAGGCGGCGGCCAAGCGGTTGCTGGACGACGGCAAGGCCTTCGAGTGCTACTGCACGCCGGAGCGCCTCGATGCCATGCGCACGCGGCAGCGCGAGCTCAAGCAGCCCCCCGGCTACGACGGCCTCTGCCGCACGGAGGAAGGGCGCGCCAAGGCGAAGGCTGAGGCGGGCGACCGCAACCCGGTCGTGCGCTTCATGACGCCGGACGAGGGCGTCACCGTCGTGCCGGACTACCTGCGCGGCGACGTCGAGTTCGAGAACGTGCGCCTGGACGACACCGTGCTCCTGAAGTCGGATGGCTATCCCACCTACCACCTCGCAATGGTCGTCGACGACCACGAGATGGAAGATCTACGCACGTCATCCGAGGCGAGGAGTGGCTCCCCTCGGCGCCGATACACGTGATGGTGTTCCACGCCCTGGGTTACGAGTTGCCGGTGTTCGTCCATACGCCGTCTGATTCGTGGGCACGGACCGCGCCAAGCTCTCGAAGCGTCACGGCGCCCAGTCCGTCCTGGAGTATCGCGACATGGGCTACCACAGGATGCCGTGTTCAACTTCCTCGGCCCTGCTCGGCTGGTCCCTGGACGACCACACGGAGATCATCAGCCGGGAGGATTTCGTCAAGCACTTCACCCTTGACCGCATGCTCAAAAGAGCCCGGCCGTGTTCAACCTCGAGAAGCTTGAGTGGATGAACGCCGAATACATCGCGCGTGATGCCGGACCTGAGCCCTCGCGCGCTATCTCGCAAGCTGGCTGGAGCGGCCTGAGGACGAGGGCGGCCTGCCGGACCACATCGAGCGTCCGCTGGACGTCGAATACACGGCGAGCATCGTGCCGCTGGTCAAGGAGCGCGTGAAGCGCGGGCCGGACGCCCTCAACATGATGGGGTTCTTCTACTACCCTGGCCCGCTGCCGGAGCTCGACGTCGAGATGCTGCTCGGCAAGACATACAGAGACGACCGCGCGAAAGCGGCTCTTCTGCTGTCCGAGGCGCTGGTGCTGGCCGAGTCGCACGAAGGCTGGAGCACGAAGCCCCTGGAGGACGCCTACCGCGCACTGACGGAGCGCCTCGAGGTCAAAGGCCGCGACCTCTTCGGCCTCATGCGCGTCGCCATCACGGGCCGCACCGTCTCACCGCCGCTGTTCGAGTCGATGGAGCTGCTGGGCCGGGAGCGCTGCGTCGTCCGCCTGCGAGAGGCGACCCAAACGCTGCAATAGCGCTGCTAGCATTTTGCTATCATTGCTAGCATGAGCCAGATACTCGTGCGCAACCTAGCCCCCGAAGTGGTCGAACGCCTGAAGCAGCGCGCCGAACGCAACCGCCGCTCCCTCGAAGCTGAGGTGCGGGCGATTTTGGAGGACATGTCCTCCCATGAGCTGCAGCAGCGACGGATCGATGAGTTCCTCAAGGTTGCCGATGGCATCAAAGAGCGAGCAGGACCTCAGCGCTCCGATAGCGTCGGCTTGGTGCGAGAGGACCGTGACGATCCCGCCCGATGACGCGGCAGCTGGATAGTGGCCTCCTCGTCGTCGATGTTTCCGTTGCCGTGAAGTGGTTCGTTGCGGAGGACGAGTCTGCGCAGGCACGGGCGCTAGTGACATCCGGGATCATCCTGATGGCGCCGGACCTGTTCATCGCCGAGCTTGGGAGTGTCTTGCTGAAAAAGGTTCGCCGGGGCGAGATGCTAGCCGAGGTAGTTCCCCGTGCTCTGGCCTCGACGAACCTTGTGGTGGGACTGGCGCCTTCGCTGTCGTTGACCGAGAGCGCCTTCGAAATCGCGCATCGCTACAACCGCAGCTTCTACGATGCGCTATACGTCGCGCTGGCGATCCGGGAGGGTTGTCGCCTCGTCACGGCGGACGAAAGTCTGGTAAACGGCATGGGTGCCGCCTTTCGCGACACGTTCCTGCTCCTGCGGGATCTGTAGTCGGTTTGAGCGGCAGGAATTTGCTGTGCTAGGATTTGGAGGCACGTTGGGGAGTCGTCTAATGGTAGGACAGCGGTCTCTGGATCCGTATGTGGGGGTTCGACTCCTCCCTCCCCAGCCAGCACCTGGCGGTATCGTCTAGGGGACCAGGACGTAGCCCTCTCAAGGCTAAAACCGGGGTTCGAATCCCCGTACCGCTACCATCACAGGCAAGCCCCTCGAATCGCTCAAGACAGATTCGAGGGGCTTTTTCATGCCCTTCGCGTTTGTCCGGCAAACGGCCCTCGATCACAACTTCCCTTAAGTACTAAGCTTTGGCTGGAGCATCCGTTGGCGGTTCGATTGGCCGCCCGGGCTTTGGCGCCAACACCGGCCTCCGCAGCAGGCAGTCGAGGTCTTCAGGTGGACGCATTTGGACGTCAGAAACTATCTTGCGCAAGAATCCTGTGAATATCGATTGGAGCCTCGGTGACTGACTCGAAGATCATCTACACACTGACTGACGAAGCCCCGCTCATGGCGACGTACTCGTTCCTGCCGATCATCTCGGCTTACGCCTCGACTGCCGGCGTGGCCGTCGAGACGCGGGACATCTCGCTGGCGGGCCGGATCATCGCCAGCTTCCCCGAGTACCTCAACCCGGATCAGCGTATCGGCGACCACCTGGCGGAGCTGGGCGCCCTGACCCTCAAGCCCGAGGCCAACATCATCAAGCTGCCCAACATCAGCGCCTCGATTCCCCAGATGAAGGCCGCGATCGCCGAGCTGCACGACCAGGGCTACGCCGTACCGGACTATCCGGAAGACCCACAGTCCGACGAGGAAAAGGAGATCCGCAAGCGCTACGACAGGGTCAAGGGCAGCGCCGTGAACCCCGTCCTGCGCGAAGGCAACTCCGACCGCCGCGCGCCGGCCTCCGTCAAGCAGTACGCCCGCAACCACCCCCACTCGATGGGCGCCTGGACGCCCGATTCCAAGACCAACGTGGCGCACATGACCGAGGGCGACTTCCGCCACACCGAGAAGTCGATCGTTATGGATCATGACGACACCCTGCGCGTCGAGCTGGTCGCTGATAACGGCACGACCACCGTCCTGCGCGAGGCCATACCGGTTATCGCGGGCGAGATCTTCGACGCCAGCGTGATGAGCGCCGCCGCTCTCAGCAAGTTCCTCACTGAGCAGATCGAACGCGCCAAGTCGGAAGGCGTTCTCTACTCCGTGCACCTCAAGGCCACGATGATGAAGGTCTCCGACCCGATCATCTTCGGCCAGGCGGTGAAGGCCTACTTCCCCAAGCTCTTCAACGACTACGGTGAGGCACTGGCCGAAGCGGGCGGTGACCCCGACGACGGCCTCGGCGCCCTGATCTCGGCGGCGCAGTCGCTGCCTCCGGACGAGCGCCTGGGTATCGAGGCGGAGATTCGCGATCAGCTTGAATCCGGCCCCCCGCTGGCGATGGTCGACTCCGACCTCGGCATCACGAACCTCCACGTGCCCAGCGACGTCATCGTCGACGCTTCCATGCCCGCGATGATCCGCACCTCGGGTCACATGTGGGGCGCGGACGGCAAGGAACAGGACGTCCTCGCCGTCATCCCGGACAGCAGCTACGCCACGATCTACCAGGTTGTCATCGATGACTGCCGGGCCAACGGCGCTTACGACCCCGCCACCATGGGGTCGGTGCCGAACGTTGGCCTCATGGCGCAGGCCGCGGAGGAGTACGGCAGCCACGACAAGACCTTCGAAATGCCGTCGGCCGGCACCGTGCGCGTCATCGACAGTTCGGGCAAGACGCTGATCGAACACACGGTCGGCGCCGGCGACATCTGGCGCGGCTGTCAGACCAAGGACATCCCGATCCGCGACTGGGTGAAGCTCGCCGTCACGCGCGCCCGCGCTAGTGGCGCCCCGGCGATCTTCTGGCTGGACGAGACCCGCCCGCACGACGCCAACCTGATCGCCAAGGTGCGTGCCTACCTGCCCGACCACGACACCACCGGCCTCCACATCGACATCATGGCGCCGGACGACGCCATCGCCTTCTCGCTCGCACGCATTCGCAAGGGCGAGGACACGATCTCCGTCACCGGCAACGTACTGCGCGACTACCTCACGGACCTCTTCCCGATCATGGAGGTCGGCACCAGCGCCAAGATGCTCTCGATCGTCCCCCTCATTGCGGGCGGTGGCATGTTCGAGACCGGCGCCGGCGGCTCTGCCCCGAAGCACGTGCAGCAGCTCGTCAAGGAAAACCACCTGCGCTGGGACAGCCTGGGTGAGTTCCTCGCCCTCGCCGCCAGCTTCGAGCACCTGGCGACCACGACCGGCAACGCTCGGGCCCAGATCCTCGCCGACACGCTGGATCGCGCCACGGCCACGTTCCTGAATGAGAACAAGTCGCCCAGCCGCCGCGTTGGTGAGATCGACAACCGGGGCAGCCACTTCTATCTCGCGTTGTTCTGGGCCGAGGAGCTGGCGTCTCAGAAGGACGATGCGCCCTTGGCCGCGTCGTTTGCCAAGCTCGCCGGGACGCTGAGGGCGAACGAGCCCGTCATCGCCGAGGAGCTACTGTCTGTTCAGGGCCATTCGGTCAGTCTGGGCGGCTACTACCACCCCGATTCTGAGCAGACGACCTCGGTGATGCGCCCGTCGAAGACACTGAACGAGCTGCTCGGGACGCTCAGCAAGTAGGGGACCGTTCATAGCAAATGAGCAAGGCCTCGGCGCAAGCCGAGGCCTTGCTGTCTCCGGACGCCGCCCTGATTTGATGCCGGCGCCTCGGTCGGTGATGCATAATGCGCGCGCACGAAAGTCCAATAGCCACATCGAATAGCTGAGGAGAGAACGATGAAGCGCAGCACCGACCGCATTATCACGACGCAGGTGGGCAGCCTGCCTCGCCCGAACGACCTGCGACAGCTTTGGGACGACCGCCTGGCCAAGCGTTCCTCGTTCAGCCAGTCAGCCTTCGATGCCCGCGTCAAGACCGCCGTGGCCGAGATGGTCCAGAAGCAGGCCGAGTGCGGCATCGATGTGATCAGCGACGGCGAGCAGGGGCGTATCGGTTGGACGGCGTTTCTGCCGGAGCGCCTGGCAGGCCTGGAAGACCGTCCTGCAAACGCCTCGACGGCGGCGAACTACGGCGGACGCGAGCGTGAGAAGGGCCTCTTCGACGGCTACATGGCCGAGCGAGCCCGCCTTGCCGCCACCGGCGAAGGGCGCGAGTTCCAGCCCTCGCCCGAGGCCCAGGAGGCCCTGCGAGTGCGCACGTTCTGCGTCGGCCCTGTGACCTACAAGGGCCCCGAGGCGATCAACCAGGAGATCGCGACGTTCAAGGACGCACTTTCCGGCACCCAGGTCGTCGAAGCCTTCATGCCATCGGTGGGCCCCGACAACATGGGCTATCTGCCGGACCAGAACGAGTTCTACAGCAACCAGGATGACTTCCTGCGCGACTGCGCCAAGGCGATTCGTGGCGAGTACAAGGCGATCCTTGATGCCGGCTTCGTGCTCCAGATCGACACGCCGGTGATGAAGTTCAACGCCCTCGGCCTGGACGTCGATACGTTTCGCAAGCGCTTCGGGCTCCTCGTCGAGGTGTTCAACGAGACGCTGAAGGGGCTGGACGGGGATCGCGTGCGCCTGCACCTCTGCTACGGCGGCGGCCGCGGGCCGCACTCGGAGGACGTGACGCTGCCGGAGTTCGTCGACCTCATCCTGCAGGTCAACGCCGCCGGCCTTTCCTACGACCAGAACCCGCGCCACGAGTGGGAGTGGGAGATCTGGAAGGACACCAAGCTGCCCGATGGCAAAGTCCTGATCCCCGGCTGCGTGGGTCACACGAACGACGTGATCGAGCACCCGGAGTTGGTGAGGCAGCGCATCGTGCGGCTCGCCAACCTCGTCGGCCGCGAGAACGTCATCGCTGGGACGGACTGTGGTTTCGCCCAGAGCGTGTTCGGCCCGAAGATCCACCCCGACCTCGTATGGGCGAAGCTCCGGTCGCTCTCCGAAGGTGCTCAGCTTGCGACGAAAGAGCTCTGGCGAAACTAGGAGTGCTCCATGACGAATGAAGACCGCGAGGCCGCCATAAGGGCCGTGACCCAAGAGTGGCTCGACGCCACCGTGCGCGGCGACGCCGACGCGCTCGACCCCATGCTGGAGGCCGGCTACACGTTCACGCACGCCACGACGGCGATCACGGACACGCGCGAGGAGTGGCTCGAATCGTTTCGCTCCGGGCGCCGTCGCTACAGGTCCTGGGAGATCTTCGACGTCTCGGTGCGGCTGTTCCCGTGGGGCGCGATCATGACCGGTCGCGGCCGCCAGGAGATCATCCGCCCCAACGACGAAATCTTCGTCCTGCCCACGAGCTTCTCGAACGTCTGGCTGGAGCAGGACGGCCGGTGGCTCCTGGCGGTCTGGCAGGCGACGCTGGTTCCGGACAGTTGATCACTCGCCGTGCCTGAGGCTAACTAGGGGTGCTCCGACCGAGGAATCGGGCCGAGCATAGTGGTATCTCCGGTAATGCATCGTGTGAAACGAGGCCTTGTCCGTGGTTAAGGTGTTCCTATTTTCCGTTGCTGTTGTAATCGGGAGCGTCGCTGCCCTGTATGCGGCGTGGGGCGGCGATCCGGAGCCGCAGACGGAGCTGGTCCAGCCGGCGGGAAGCGGCAGCCTCAGCGACAACGGTGACGGCAGCTTCACGTTGATCCTCCACGACGTGCCTGGGATCACCTGGTTCTCGGACCGGCCGGAGCGCTCCTACGGCAGGCTGAGCTTCGAAGACTTCGTGACGACCTGGCAGTCGGACGACGTAACAAAGGACCCGCCGAACGCCTCCCTGACCGTCGACGAGCGCACCTACCCGATGGAGCTGGCCGATATGTCGTTCGATGCAGCGACGTCGACGCTGACCTATCGTGTCCTACCGCTTGATGACTCGGAGACGGCGTACGTTGTGGAGCCCACAGAGCTGACCAACCTTGAGTTCGGGCCGGTGGCGTTGTTTATCGATGCCTACCCGACTCCCGTCAACGGCCAGATTACTGACTAGCGCCTACGGTTCGTCCTTGGCCCCGGCTTCCAGCCACAGCTCGTAAAGACGGCGCCGGTGCGTCTCGTAGTGCCTCGATAGCAGCGGTGTTGCCTGGGCGCGTGTCAGGCCCAATCGCCGCATCTCGGCGATCTCCTCTCGCAGCGCAGATTCGTCCGCGTCCCCCCGGGCGTCCGCTATCGCCGGCGCCCTCGATGACCAGGACGATCTCGCCGCGCGGCTCCGTGAAGTGGGCCAGCGCCTCGGCCGCCGTGCCGACGAAGGTCTCCTCGTGCAGCTTCGTCAGCTCCCGGCACACGGCGATGCGGCGCTCGGGCAGTGCTTCGGCGATCGCCTGCAACGACTTGCGCAGGCGGGTGGGCGCCTCGAAGGCGACCAGGGTTTCGGGGCGTGTAGCGGCGTCTTCGAGCAGGCGCTGCAGCTCGCCGGCCGCCGCGAGGCAGGAAGCCGGCGAAGCGAAACTCGGTACCACCGAGGCCGGAAACGGACAGCGCGGCTACGGGCGCCGCGGGACCGGGTACCGTGAGCACTTCGTGACCGGCCTCCCGCGCCGCTGCGACGAGGTCGACGCCGGGGTCGCTGATCGCCGGCGTGCCCGCATCGGTCACGAGTGCAACGTCACCCTCCGCGAGGCGTTCCAGTATTTGAGGGATGCGCTGCCGCATGTTGTGGTCCGTATAGCTGATGAGCTTCGGGTGCAGGCCGTGGTGTCGCAGGAAGACGCTGGCGGTGCGGGTGTCTTCGGCGGCCACGAGCGCGACCTCGGACAGCACACGCAGAGCGCGCAGGCTGACGTCCTCCAGGTTGCCGATCGGCGTGGCTACGACGTATAGTCGATACATACTCATTCAGGTCTAGTGCACAAGCAGTTTAACAAAAAAGTCCCGAGTGCCATTGACCGGGATTTCGGGGGAGCGGTATATTTTCTAGATAAGCAGGGGGTGGGCTGAATCATGAATACGCTCGAAGTTAGTCGCAGACCAGACGCCGGAAATCCCGCAACGGCAAAGGCAATGTCCCACGCCTACGGGTTCGATGAGGTAGCTATCGTACCCGGTGCCTACACGGTAAACCCGGAACTCACAGACGTCTCATTCAGCATCAGGGAGCACACGTTCGATGTGCCGGTTCTCGCCGCGGCCCTGGACGCGGTGGTAGACCCGAGCTTTGCAGGAAAAGTGGGCCGCCTCGGCGGCCTTGCTGTTTTGAACCTGGAAGGCATCCACACGCGCTACGAAGACCCGGCGCCGTTGCTCGTCGAGTTCGCGGCGGCCGACAAGAACAAGGTCACGGAGCTTCTCCAGCACGCCTACGAGCAGCCGATCCAGCTCAACCTGATCGGTGACCGTGTGCGTCAGATGAAGGCGGAGGGCGTTCGCGTCGCCGTCTCATGCACGCCGGCCAATGCGAAGAAGTTCGCGCCCCTCGCTGTCGAGGCGGGATGCGACATCTTCGTCGTCGCATCGACCGTCACCACCGCCCGACACGTCTCACGCAGCCTCGAGGGGCTGCGTTTTGAACGTCTGATGCAGGAGATCAACGTCCCGGTCATCGTCGGCAACACCGTCGGCTACGCGGCCACCAAGGAGCTCATGGAGTGCGGCGTCGATGGCGTGCTAGTCGGCGTTGGCCCGGGCGCCATCTGCACCAGCCGCGAGGTCCTCGGCATCGGCGTACCGCAGGTCTCTGCCACGATCGCCTGTGCTCAGGCCCGCGACGACTACCTGCAAGAGACCGGCCGCTACGTCCCGATCATCACCGACGGCGGCATCCAGAAGTCCGGCGACCTCTGCAAGGCCATCGCCGCCGGCGCCGACGCCGTCATGCTCGGCACGCTGTTCGCCGGCACGGAAGAAGCGCCCGGCCGCGGCTCCCACTGGGGCATGGCGACGCCGCACGCGGAGCTGCCGCGCGGCTCCCGCATCACGGTCGGCGTCCACAGCACCCTGGAGCGCGTGCTCTTCGGCCCGACGCACCGCAACGATGGCACCGAGAACCTGATCGGCGCCCTGCGCACCGCGATGGGCATGTGCGGCGCCCAGAACCTGCGAGAGTTCCAGCAGGCCGAGCTCGTCATCGCCCCGGCGATCAAGACGGAAGGCAAGTCCTACCAGCTCGCCGGGCTGACGTAAGCGCTGCAAGCCACAAGCTTCAAGCTGTAAGCAGAAACGGCCGGGAGAATTTCCCGGCCGTTTCTTGTTATCCGTTCGCGGCGCCGAAGGGCACCCGCAAGGGGCGCCCCTACATACATGCGTTCGCAGAACCGCCCCACGTAGGGGCAGGGCTCGCCCCTGCCCTGATTGGCCGAGGTGTCTCCGTCCCTCGATCAAGCGCTGATAGCTGACGGCAATCGCCAATCGCTCGCAGCTTGAGGCTTCACGCTCGTCGCACTAAGCTGCCCTCATGAAGATAGGTGCTCACGTTTCCACTGCCGGCGGGCCGGCGAACTGTTTCGACCGCGCCGAGGCCATTGGCGCCGAAGCGACCCAGATGTTCCTGACGCCGCCGCAGCAGTGGCGCTCCAGCAAGTTCGACGAGGCGCAGATCCAGGCGTTTCGCGACCGGGCGGACACCAGCGAGATCAAGGACGTCTTCGTCCACGGCATCTACCTGATCAACCTCGCGACGGACGACGAGGCCAACCTCAACCGCGGCACCGGCTCGCTGAAGTCGGCTCTGACGAGCTGCTCTCAGCTCGGCATCCGGGGCGTGATCTTCCACCTCGGCTCGCACAAGGGCCAGGGCCTCGACGCCGTGTTCGCCCAGATCTGCAAGGCCTGCTCGGACGTGCTCGAAGCGACGCCCGATGACGCCCTGCTGATCCTCGAGAACTCGGCGGGCGCAGGCGGCAACATCGGCTCCAACTGGGCCGACCTCGGGCGCATCATCCGCGGCGTTGGCAGCCCGCGCGTCAAGGTCTGCATCGATACGCAGCACTCCTTCGCGGCGGGCTACGACTTCTCGTCCGCCGAGGGCCTGGAGCTGGCGATGAGCGAGTTCGAGGAGGAGGTCGGCCTGGAGCAGCTTGTCGCGGTGCACGCCAACGACTCGAAGGTCGCGCTGGGCTCCGGCCGCGACCGCCACGAGAACATCGGCGAGGGCCTCATCGGCATCGAGGGCTTCCGGCGCATCGTCCACCACCGCGCCTTCGAGGACGTGCCTTTCTTGCTCGAAGTCCCCGGCTTCGGCGAAGCCAAGGGCCCGGACCAGCAGAACGTCGACCTCCTGAAGCAGCTCCGCGACGAGTAAGCGCGTAGCATCTGCGCCTGTCGTTGCGAGGAGGCGTCAGCCGACGCGGCAACCTTTCAGCGTCCCGTACGTGCGTAGGCCTTTCGAGTCGCTACCCCGTGAGCCTAGCTGCCGCGTCCGACGCCGCCGCGAGGTACACGGGCGCCGGGTTGTGCTCGTACTCCCGCAGGCACGCTTCGACGAGCTTGATCGCGTGCGCGGCCCCGTTCGCCACCGACGCCTCGGTAAGGGCTTCAGGCGTGATGGGCTCATCGGAAATTTCCGGCGCCTCGCGATCCCTACCCCAGACGCCGTAGATCGCGGCGGCCGTCTGCCAGGCGTAAAGCAGCAGCAGCTCCTGGGTCGACTTCGATACGTGGGGCGCCAGCAGCCGCAGCGCCGACGGGCCGGTGATGGCGTGCACGACCGCGAACGTGCGGGCCGGGTCGTGCGCGTTGCTCAGGTACACGGCGGCGAAGCGCTCGGTCAGGGCCGAAAGGTCGGCGAGCGGATCTGGGCTGGTGTGGAGCAGGTTGATCACCGGTGCGAACTCTCGCGAGTCGTCGAGCTGGCGCAGCGCCTGGTCGATGTTGCCCGAGGTGTCCGGGTCGAGGTCCGGCACGCGAGCGAGCGAGTCTTCCAGGCTGAAGTGCATGAGATCTGCGGTCGTCGTGCTGAATGCGTGGTAAGTCGCGGCCCAGTAGCCGAGCGCGTCGGCCAGCTCGTTCAGCCTCGGCTCCGTCTCTGTTTGCCCCAAGGCGCGAACCGCATGCCCTGTCCTGATCAGGCCGTGGGTAGCAGCGCCAGAGAGCCCAGGCGCCAGCCGCGCCGTCCAGGCCTCCAGCACGTCTTTCCAGTGAAGCTCCGACAGCTCCCTACGGAACAGGCTCACCCACTCCGGCCACAGACGCGGCTGCCCCAGCGCCTTCCCGCCATTCGATGTCGAGGGGCGGGCGCTCCGAAGGCCGTTCGCCCAGGTCGCGCCGGTAGGCATCGACCCATGCGAGAATCTGGTCATCGCGCCCGATGGCGGAGAGCGTCTCGGCCACCATGGGGGCGTGGTTGGTGTTGCCGTTCTCGAAATCGGGGGCGGTTTGGGCGATCGCCTGCAGGGCCTCGTCTAGAACATCCGTCATGGGCGAGAATCTTAGACCCTCTGTCAAGCAACCGGTACTGCACGCGGGTGCCAGCAAGGAGCCGCAAATGGACGCTAAAGACCTCATCTACCTTTCGATTCGCCAGGCAGCCAACCTCGTGGCCGCTCGGGAAGTTTCACCCCTCGAGCTGGCCGAGGCCTGCATCGCCCGCGCCGAGGCGCTCGATGACGACCTCCACGCCTACCTGACGCCGACCTTCGAGACGGCGCGCGAGGAAGCCCGCATTGCCACCGAGGAGATCGCGGCGGGACGCAGCCTGGGGCCGCTGCACGGCATCCCGATGGCGATCAAGGACCTCTACGACGTAGCGGGTGTGCCGACGACGGCCGGCTCGAAACTACGTGAGGAGGTCATCCCGGACGAGGACGCGGGGGCCGTCGAGCGACTGAAGCAGGCGGGCGCCGTCATGCTCGGCAAGCTCAACTTGCACGAATGGGCCATGGGCGGCACCAACGTCAACTACTTCTTCCCCACGCCGAAGAACCCCTGGGACCAGACCAAGGTCACGGGCGGCTCCTCCGGCGGCTCCGGCCTCGCCCTGGCGGCGGGCTACTGCTACGGCTCCCTGGGCTCCGATACACGCGGCAGCATTCGCATGCCCGCCTCCCTATGTGGGATCACCGGCCTCAAGCCCACCTACGGCCGCGTCAGCCTGCGCGGCGTCGTGCCGCTGGTGTGGTCGCTCGACCACGCCGGGCCGATGGCGCGCGACGCGGCAGACTGCGCCCTCATGCTCAACGCCATCGCCGGCTTCGATGAGCGCGACCCCACGACGGCCGACGTGCCGGTGCCGGACTACGCGGCCTATCTCGAACCAGCATCGCCGACGTCGAAGCCGCTGGCCGGCATGCGCATCGGCGTGCCGGCCAACTTCTTCTTCGATGAGGACGTCGTCGACTCCGAGGTCCTGGCGGCCGTGCGAGCGACCCTGCCCGTCTTCGAGTCGCTGGGCGCCGAGGTGCGCGAGGTCGACTTCCCGGACCCCGTGTACCACCAGGACGAACAGGCCTTCACGGCCGAGACCGGCGCCTATCACGAAGAGCGCCTGCGTGATCGCCCTGAGGAGCTCAGCGAGCTGCCTCGACAGCGCGTGCAGTCGGCGATGAGCATCACCGGCCTCGACTACGCCCGTGCTCGCTGGCGCCAGATCGAGTTCAAGCACCGCGTCGGCCTGCTCATGCGCGACGTCGACCTCATCCTTACGCCCACGTCGCCGGTTGTCGCCCTCAATATCGCGGACGTGGAGCCGGCCGGGCCCGGGCGCATCCTGGCGCGACACACGGCGCCCTTCAACACGCTTGGTGTGCCGGTGATCTCGTTGCCGTGCGGCTTCTCGGCTTCCGGCCTGCCTATCGGCTTGCAGCTTTCGAGCCGATCCTGGGAAGAAGGGGTTGTGCTGCGAGCCGCCCACGCCTACCAGCAGACGACCGACTGGCACCGCCGCCGTCCGCCATTGCCCGCGGCCTCGTAGAGGCTTTCGGCACATGTGCCAGCGCTGCTGGGTAGGCACAATGGTGGAGGGACATAGAAGGGACTGCACAAATGGAAATCCCGAGTAAACAAGACCTCATCGCGTTGATGGCGGAGGGTGAGGGGCCTCACGTCTCCCTGTACATGCCGACACACCGGCTCGGCGCGGAGATTCAAGAAGACCCCATCCGCCTCAAGAACCTCCTCGCCGTCGCCGAGGACGGTCTGGCCGATGCCGGCATTCGCCGCACGATCGCCCGCGACATGCTGGAGCCGATCGAAGCCCTGGAGTCCGACGTCGAGTTCTGGCAGCACCAGTCGGAGGGTCTCGCGGTCTTCGTAAGCGCGGCGGGTGTCCACCGCTTCCGGGTGCCGCGGGTGCTGCCGGAGCTGGCGCTGGTGGAACCGCGATTCCATCTCAAGCCACTGCTGCCGTTGCTCTCCGCGGGTGAATCGTTCCACGTGCTCGCCATCAGCTCGAACCGGACCCACCTGCTTGCCTGCACGCCGCTCTCACAGGGCGAGGTCAAGCTCGAGGGCATGCCGAAGGGGATCGCCGAGGTGCTTTGGCCGGACGATACCGACAAGCAAAACCAGTTCCACTCCTTCTACTCCGCCGCGAGTGGTGGTGGCACCGCCGTCACGCATGGCGCCGGTGGCTCCGAGCCCCAGCACAAGGACGACCTCCTGCGCTACTTCCGAGAGGTCGACAGGGTACTGGCCCCTTACATGCGCGACCATGGCGACCCGTTGGTGCTCGCCTGCGTCGATTACCTGGCGCCGATCTACCGGGACGCAAACAACTACGGGGAGCTTGTGCACGCCAGCGTCACCGGCAGCCCCGACCACGTCTCTGACGACGACCTGCGCACCGCGGCCTGGGACCTCGTCCGGCCCGGCGTGGACGCGACGCGCGATAAGGCGCTCGGCCGCTACCGCGAGCTCGCCGGCACCGGTCAGACGTCCAGCGACCCGGCCGAAGCGGCACTCGCGGCGATCAGCGGCAAGATCGATACGGTCTTCGTCACCCTCGGCATGCAGTGCTGGGGCCACGTCGACGCCGACGCCTATAAGGTCGAAATGCATGACCAGCGCGCCATCGGTGACTACGACCTGCTGGACACGATCGCGGCGCACGCGCTCACGGCCGGCGGCACCGTCTACGCCGTCGAGGCGGACGCGGCGCCGGAGCCCACGGGTGTAGCCGCGGTGTACCGGTACGCGTGACTAGCTCTGAGTCAGTAGCTGCAGGATTCATCCTGCAGTGGTCGAATCGCCCGCTTGGCATTCGAAGAACAACCAGATGATGCTAAATGGTCTTTGGCTCACGTAAGCAGAGAGGGCGCCGATTCGGCGCCCTCTCTGTATCTCCGGAGCTTGTTGCTTTACAGGCTCGGCTTGTTGCGCCTCGCCCAGGCGACCGTATCGCGGATCGACTCGCGCAGGATCTCGACGATCTGGTCCACCTGCTCCGGCGTCGTCACCAGCGGCGGCGCCAGGAGGTAGTTGTCGGCCAGGTTGCGCGAGATCAGGCCTCGCTCCTTCGCGGCGCCCACGAGCCGGCCGCCGACGTTGAGCTCGACCGAGAACGGCTTCATCTTCTCCTTGTCCTCAACGATCTGGACACCGGCGATGAAGCCCTTGCCTCGCACGTTGCCGACGCCGTCCTCTTCCATCAGGGTGTTGAGGCCGGCGTGCAGCCGTGCGCCCAACGATGCGGCGTTCTCCACCAGGTTCTCGTCGTCGAAGATCTGCAGGTTGCGCAGGGCGACGGCGCAGGCCGCCGGGTGGGCCGAGTTCGTGAAGCCGTGCATGAACCGGTCGGCCTCGGACTGGACGAGGGCCTCACGGATCTGCGTGGAGACGATGGCGCCGGAGAGCGGCACGTACGCGCTCGTCACGGCCTTGGCGAACGTGACGATGTCAGGCTGCACGTTCCAGTGGCGCAGGGCGAACCACCGGCCCGTGCGCCCGAAGCCCGTGATCACCTCGTCGGAGATCAGGAGCACGTTCTGGCGGTTGCAGACCTCCCGAAGCGTCGGGAAGTAGTCGTCGCCCGGCGGGATCACGCCGCCGGCGCCCTGCACGGGCTCGGCGATGATCGCCGCGACCGTATCGGCGCCCTCGGACTTGATCGCTTCTTCGAACTGCAGGGCGCAATCGGCGGTGCAGGAGGTGAAGGGGTGGTTGCAGGGCGTGCGCAGGAAGGTCGGGTCCAGGGGCCCGAAGCCGCGCCAGAACGGCGGTAGGCCGGTGGCGGCCGTCGTCGCCAGGGTGCCACCGTGGTAGGCCTGGCGGCGGGCGAAGATCTTCACCTTGTCCATGTTGCCCTTGAGGAACCAGTAGAACCGCGCCAGCTTGAACGCGACCTCATTGGCCTCCGAGCCGGAGTTGGCGAAGAACACGGAACCCATGTTGGAGTAGCTGATGCTGATTAGCTTCTCTGCCAGCTCGATGGCCGGTACGTTGCTGTAGCCCGTGTAGCTGTTGGCGAAGGCGAGCTTGCCCATCTGGGCTGCGGCAGCCTCGCCGAGCTCCTTGCGGCCGTGGCCGACAGCGACGTTCCACAGCGACGACAGTCCGTCGATGTACTCGCGTCCTCTGACATCGGTCAGGATGGCTCCCTCACCCTTCTCAAAGATGATGGCCTTGCGCTGGTCGCCCGAGAGGTACTGCGGGTGCAGCAGGTGGGCAACGTCCCGATCGATTAGGGACTGGTACTCGACGTCATTCATGGTTTCGATTCCTCCACCGCGATTCTACACAAGCACTCATTCTGGAGACAGTGCAGACTGGTTCCCGAATGATGGGGAGGCTGGTACTCCCGTCTATACTTGATTCAACTACCTATCGAAGGGGGTATTGCTATTCCCGAGCCAACCTTTCTGATCTCATTCAACCAGGACACCATCGCCGAGTCAGCCGCGCGCATCGGCCTGATCGTCCTCGTCGCGTTCATCTTCGTCCGCGTCCTCGAACACGCGATCAACCCCGTTATCCGCATCGCCATCCACGAGCAGATGGCTGGCGAACCGGAAATCGAGGTCAAAAAACGCATCGATACGCTTTCCAGCGTCACCTACCGCACGCTGCTGTTGGTCGTCATGGCGGTGGTCGTCGTGACGATCCTGCCGGAGTTTGGCATCAACGCTGCGGCCCTGATCGCTGGTATCGGCCTCTTCGGCCTGGCGATTGGCTTCGGAGCGCAGACGCTGGTCAAGGACATCATCAACGGTATGTTCATCCTGGCCGAGAACCAGTATGGCGTTGGTGACGTCGTCACCGTTGGCGGACTCACGGGCGTCGTCCAGGACCTCAACTTGCGTCGCACCGTCCTGCGCGATCTTGACGGCGTGGTGCACTCGGTCGGGCACGGTCAAGTCGACATAACCAGCAACTGGACCAAGAGCTACTCGCGCGTCAACCTCAACGTCGGCGTCGCCTACGACTCCAACCTCGATCACGTCATCCAGGTGATCAATCGCGTGGGCAAGGAGCTGTCGGAGGACCCGGTCTACAAGAGCAGGATCACGGATCCGCCCCACGTCCTGCGCGTCGACAACTTTGGTGACTCTTCGATCGACATCAAGATCATCGGGGAGACGGCGCCGATCGAGCAGTGGGCCATCACGGGCGAGTTGCGCCTGCGCCTGAAGAGGGCCTTCGATGCTGAGGGCATCGAGATCCCGTTCCCACAGCGCACCGTTCATATGGCCGTAGCGGCCGCGACGCCGCCGCAGCGCCTCGAAGCCAGCGACAGCGCCTCGTCGCCGGTCCCGCACCAGAGCGGTGGTGGCCGGCCCGGCGACGTGCGCCTCGAGGACAGCGAGGACGTTGCTGGCGGGGAAGACGCCTAGCGCCCGGCCTTAAGCGGCCTTCATCAGCCTGGCGTGAGTGTCTGGGTCTGGCTCGTCAGTGGACGACGGCACCAGCCGCGGCGGCTTCGCTCGGTTGGCTGTCAACCTGCCTTGCGGCCATACGCAAGCGAAGCGCCAGTAGCGACGTGAAGATGCCGCCGGCCACGATCAGCCACCAGATCTTTTCGAAGTTGGCGACAGCGTCAGCCAGCGAGGTTGGCGAGCCGATAATCGCAATCGTCAGGGCGACGCCGAGGGTGCCTCCGAACTGACGCAGCGCCTGGTTGACGCCACCACCGACACCGAGCCGGTTCGCCGAAATCGACTGGGCTACCGTGCTGGCGAGCTGCGGCAGACACAGCGCCACGCCGGTGCCCGTGAATAGCATCGAAGGCAGGTAGTCGACGAGGTAGTCGGGTGTTTCGCCGAGGAAGGCGACCCGCCAGAGACCGCCCGTAGCGAAGCACAGGCCGCCGAGCAGGATCAGGGGTCGCTGGCCGACTCGGCCCGCGAGACGCCCGAACTGGGGTGCCAGCAGGGCCACGAGTAGGGGTCCCGGACTGATTCCAAGGCCGGCATTCAGGATCGACCAGTGCCAGACCTCCGTGAGGAAGAGGATCGAGCCGAAGAACATTGCGCTGAACGCGATTGCGAACACCACCGTCGCAAGATTGGCCCACCGATAGTTGGGTGACGCGAACAGGTCGAGGTCGACGACGGGCGCGGAGCTCCGTCGCTGGTGTACGACGAAAATGAAGACCAGCGCAATACCGCCAACGATGGCGCCGACCATGCGCCGGTCTCCCCAGCCCCACTCGTCGGACTGCACGAATCCCAGCGAAATCAACGTGGCCGCCGCTGCGATGAGGACGACGCCGACGACGTTAGGGATGCGCGACTCCTTGTCTTTCGATTCGACCAGGTATCGCATGCCCACGAACACCGTTAGCAGACCGACCGGCAGGTTGATCAGGAACACGAGGCGCCAGCCGGAGGCCTCGACCAGCAGGGCGCCCAGGGTGGGACCGATGGCGCCGGCTGCCGCGCCCGTTGCGCCCCATATCGCCACGGCTGCCGGGATCTTCTCCCGAGGGTAGCTGCCGAGGATGAGCGCAAGTGACGATGGCAGCAGCGCCGCTGCACCAAGCGCTTGTAGCATGCGCGCCGCGATCAGCACCTCGACGTTGGGTGAGATGGCGCAAAGCAACGACGCCATCGTGAACAGGCCCGAGCCGCTGAGGAACACCAGCTTGTGGCCGAGACGGTCAGCGGCCTTGCCGGCGGGCACCAGCAGGGCTGCGAACGTGATCGTGTAGGCGTTGAGCACCCAGGACAGCGACGCCGGTGACACGGACGCGAAGCTGTGCGTGATATCCGGGAATGCCACAAACAGCACCGTTGTATCCATGAAGGTCGCCAGGACCGCGAGGCTGGCAATCGCGAGTGTCAGGGTAGGGCGGACTGCGATGGGAGGAGTCTGGGTGCTGGTTAGTTTCATAATGCAACGGACTATAGGGCATTGAGTTTCGTCATGCAACTGGCTAATATGACGTCATGCGAAGAGCCAGTTTCGAAGGTATGAATTGCAGCGTCGCCAAGACCCTGGAGGTCATTGGCGAGTGGTGGACGCCCCTCCTGTTGCGTGATTTGTTCATGGGTGTGTCGCGCTTCGACGAGTTCCAGTCCCGTCTCGGCATCGCCCGCAACGTCCTCACCGAGCGCCTTAATCGCCTGATCGAAGCCGGTGTGGTGGAGAAGCGTCCGTATCAGGAGCGTCCGGAGCGCTTCGATTACCGCCTCACCGAGAAGGGCCGCGACCTGTGGCCCGTGATCACGGCAATGCGCGAGTGGGGCGATCGTTGGCAGTCGCCGCAAGGCCCATCCGTGCAACTGGTGCATCGTGCCTGTGGCAACGTGATGACCACGTCGCTCGTATGCGGCTGCCTGTGGCGAGCCGATTGAACGCAGCGACGTTCGGCTGATCCCGGGGCCGGGCGCCGGCGCCGAGTCACCTTTGCCCGTGCGCTCCGCCTGATCGCGCTCGAACTCAGGTCAATTCGATCAAGCTTTTACTATTCGCGGGCGCTTCCTCTAGGCGTCCTACCCCATAACTCGTATAGAATAGCGCCGCATATTCGCAAAACTTACCGCAGTAAAGGGGTTGGAGATGAAGCAGGCTCAAGCTGAATCCACAGCAGAGGCGTACATCGAGCTACTCGCCGCCAGGGGGGTTGACTACTTCTTCGGCAACGGCGGGACCGACTTCGGCCCCATCGTCGACGCATACGCAAAGCGCCTGGAGCTGGAGCTGCCTGTCCCGAAGCCGGTGACGGTGCCGCACGAGATCACTGCCATGGCGATGGCCGCCGGCTACGCCATGGTCAAGGGCAAGCCCCAGGTCGTCATGGTCCACACCATCCCCGGCACGGCCAACGCCACCGGCGGCCTGATCAACGCCCGCAGCAACCAGGTGCCGATGCTGTTCTCGGCCGGCCGTACGCCGCTGACGGAGTCCGGCATGAAGGGCTCCCGCAACGGTGGCATCCACTGGGCCCAGGAGTCCCGCGACCAGGGCAGCATGGTGCGCGAGTGGGTGAAGTGGGACTACGAGCTGCGCTCCGGCGTCGACCTCGAAGGCGTCGTCGACCGCGCCCTGGCGATTACGCAGTCAGAGCCCAAAGGACCGGTGTACCTCAGCCTGCCTCGCGAGGTCCTGGCCGAGGAGATCGAGAACTTCCAGTACTCGGAGCGCCCGCGCATGCAGCCGAACGTCGGCATGGCCTCGCCCGATTCGATCAAAGAAGTCGCCGCCCTGCTGGCGAAGGCGAAGAACCCCGTCGCGATTACCGCGGCGCTCGGGCGTCACCCAGAAGCCGTGCCGCACCTCGTCAAGCTGGCCGAGACCCTGAACATGCCCGTGTTCAGCGGTGGTACTTACATGAACTTCCCCGTCTCGCACCGCCTGCATCAGGGCGGTATGCCCGGCACGGCGCTCAGCGAGGCCGACGTGGTCCTGGTGATCGAGCAGGACGTGCCCTGGATGCCGTCCAGCGGCGCCGGACCCAACGAAGACGCCACCGTCGTGGGCATCGGCTTCGACCCGCTGTTCACGAACTTCCCCCTGCGCAGCTTCCCGGTGCACGTCAACCTCACGGGCTCGCCGCACTACGCCCTCGAAGCCCTCAATGACCTGCTCGCCAAGGAGTCGCTGGACACGGCTGGGATCGCGGCCCGGGGCGAGAAGTGGTCGGCGAACCACGACAAGGTGCGCCAGGCCGCTCGCGACCGCGCCCTCGCCGGCAAGGAAGAGCGCCCCCTGAACAAGGCGTGGGTCTCCTACTGCTTCGAGCAGCAGCGCGACGCCGACACCACGATCGTCTCCGAGCTCGGTCTCGACGTCTCTCAGTTCGAGTTCGACAGCCCGGAGCAGTACTACGGCGTTTCGACCGCCGGTGTGCTGGGTTGGGGCGTTGGCGCCGGCCTCGGCGCCAAGCTGGCGATGCCGGAGCGCACCGTGATCGCGACGGTCGGTGACGGCTCCTACATGTTCGGCGTGCCGGAGGCGGGCCACTGGGTATCGCGCAAGATGAACCTGCCGGTGCTCTACGTCGTCTGGAACAACTCGCGCTGGAACGCCGTCGCCAACGCCACGCGCAGCATCTACCCGGATGGCTGGCAGGACCGCACGGCCCACAAGCCCTTCAGCGACCTCTCGCCGGCCCTCGACTTCGGGATGATCTGTGAGGCCGCCGGCGGCTACGGCGAGCGCGTCGAAGACCCGGCGGAGGTACCGGCGGCAATCGAGCGCGCTCTGCACGCCGTGCGTGTCGAGAAGCGCCAGGCGCTGCTCAACTTCGTCGGCGCGTAAGCGCCGAGCGACACAAGAACGCAAGCGGCGTTTCGACCCTGCAGGATCGAATCCTGCAGCTCATATTGCCGGTCCAGCGTAGCTGCGGGTTTCAACCCGCAGAGTTGGAAGGACACCAGAAACCGTAGCGCCCCAGCATGCTGGGGCGCTACGTCGTTCTCGGCCTCTGGGACGCTAGGTCACCGTCTGTCGTGACGCCATCTCCCGCTTGCGTTCCGCCGTGAACGCCCACCAGGGCACCGCCGGACCTCCGTCCATAAAGCGCACGGCGGCGATGAACGTGTCGAGCAGGCAAGGGTCGTGGCGGATGCCCGTCTGGGCGCACAGCCTGTCATACATCGCGTAGGCGTCCTGACCCTGAAGCTGCGCCGGCGACTCGATGCCGAGCTGTCGCAGGTCCTCCGCGATCGCCTTGCCGACGTTCGGGATGTCTTCCAGCCGCTTGGTCTCGGTCGCGGTTGTCGCTTTCATGCCCCGATCATAGTCCTGCCGTGCTGACACGGTTGTGTCAGGAGTTAGACCCAACCGCGCGGTAATGCCCAAATCCAGGGCGTACCCTGAACCTCCTGGCACCGCTTGGACACTCGATCCTCCGTTGGTCATTGCGAGCGAAGCGCGGCAATCCCGCAACGTCGTTGAGCGCTGCTTCACGCGTTCCGCGCCGTCCGCGGCTCCAACTGCGCCGCTCTCGGTCGCACGAACGCGGATGACGTGGGAGCCCGTCGTGAGATTGCTCACTCCGCTTGCAACGACCAACGGACAATCACTGAGAACTGAGAACTGAGAACTGAGAACTGAGAACTGAGAACCGAGAACCAACCACCAGCGCCCGACGACTGAAAACTCCTCAAAACTGCGCTAGACTGCGGCCACTTCGCGTGGGGTGGGCATGAGTCACAAGCAGCGCATCGCAGTCTTCGGGGGCGGGTTCGTGCTGATCATCGTGCTCGGGCTCATCGGCGCCCTCGTCGGCGGCAGGGAGACGAAGCGGCAGCAGGCGCTCGTGGGGCCCGAAGGCACGCCGGCAGAGTCGCTCTCCGACTGCCCCTGGGGTGAGGCGAGCTGCGTCCTCGGCATCAGCATCGAGCGCGCTTTGCAATTCGGCAACGTCGACGCGGTGGTCGACTTCGCCGAGCCTGACTTCTACGACTGCCCCGGCCGACCGCAGCAGGGGGCGGGCGAGCCCTTCCCGCTCTGCGAAGGTGTGCCGGAGTTCACCCGCCTCGAGGGTTACCCCATCGCCCGTCGCTACTCGGAGCGCAGCATCGTCGACGAAGAGGGCCTGCGCGTCTTCCTCCAGCGCTTCGTTGCCTCAGTAGACCCGGATGCTACGGACGACGTCGGTGACGGCCGATTGCGCTTGTATGCCTTCGGGTGTCCGGAGCGTGCGCCGCCGTTGCTCAACGTCTCCTGTACCCGGCTGGCGATCGTCCTCAGCGCCATCGTCGATCAGGGCAGCGATGCCCACCGCGAGCTGCTCGTGTTCTGGGCCGTCGGCCTCTTTCGGGGCGAGACCCTGCCGGTGACAGAGGTGTGGGACGGCGTCATTCTCGACGATGAGTACGCGATCCTGTTCGAGGACGGCGGGCACATCTCGGACCTCGGCGATATCTACGTGATCGACCAGTCCCTGCGCAGAGCTGGCGAGTAGGCGGTTGTAGCAACTTGATGCATTGCTTCGCAGGTTGTTAACGGAAATTTTATACCTGTTTCCGTAGACTAGTAGCTATGGGTCACACCTAATTGGGGAGTCCGGTGAGTCACACCTACTGGGATTCGTTTACGTCCACATCTGCTGACGCCTAGCAGACGTCCCTTCGTCCTGCCTGACCCATCGAGAACCGATGCGGCCTAGCTCCTGTTTGCTGGGCCTCGCCGGCACGTGGAGGTTTGGGTTATCGAAAGTCTACCGTCATCTCAGGCCGCCGGGGCTGCACCGCACCTCGGTAGTGAAAGGTGGCCGCGATTTCTCTATGTCACGCTTGTCCTCGCCCTCATCGTCAATGTCGCCGTTAACGCCGCCTGGGTGGCCAGCGCACTCCATGGCCTCAAGGATCTGGATTCCTTCCTCCACTCCGGCGCCGCCTACGCGAAGGGCCTCGACCCGTACGAGTACTACTGGTGGCTGAGGCCGAAGCCGATCAGCGCCGAAGCCCTCAATCTCAACCCGCCGATCTCGATCTACCTCTTCGAGCCGTTGGCCTCGCTGAACCGCGGCCTGCTGGGTACGGCCTTTCTCTTCGGATCGATCGCCATGGTGGCCGCGTCGGTCGGTATGCTCATGCGGGCGTACCCGGACAAGCGCCACTGGCTCCTGTTCCTGCTGGTCGCCGGCATGGCAGGCATGTGGCAGATGCTCTGGTACCTCCAGATCTACGCACCCCTCCTGCTGGCGACGACCGGCGCCTGGTTGATGCTGCGCCGGGGCAACTGGCTGATGGGCGGCGTGCTCATCGGCGTCGTTATCGCCTTCAAGCCCAACTACGCCCTCATCCCGCTCGTCATGCTCGCAGCAGGGCATTACAGGCCCGCGCTCGCGGCTGTGGCGACCGCAGGCCTGATCAGCCTGGTCCCCCTGGTCATCGATGGGCCGCACATCTACTGGGAGTGGCTCCACCTCACGGAGTCGTTCAACGGCTATGGCTGGACTTCGAACGCCTCGCTGGTTTCGGTGGGTGAGCGGCTCCGCCTGGCGCCTGTCGGGCAAGTCGTGGCGGTCTTGCTGGCGGCGACGGTGCTGTTCATGGCGCGGCGCTGGCGGCCTGACGCGCTCACGACGATGGCGCTCGGGATCATGTGTGTGATCCTCGTGGGGCCGGTGAGCTGGGCGGGCTACACGTTGCTGCTCCTGCCCTACCTGTTCTCGATGCGCTGGGACGGCTGGACCTGGGCGTCGATCGGGCTGCTCGTAACGCCGTTCGCGCCAGGCCGGGCCATCGGTTCGCTCGGGCTGGGCGGTCTCAGTTTCGGCGGCGTCGGATTCTCAGCCTTCCATGCGCCGGGAGAGGTCGTCAGTGTGCTCATCTCGGGCCACGTGCTGACGGGGTTGGGCGCGGTGATCATGCCGCTGGTCGGAGCCGTGTATGCCTGGGCCGTGCTCCTCCTGCTCGTGCGATTGGCTCAACGTCTGGCGAGCGAGCGCGACGAGGACCTGCCGGCGTTCTTGCTACGACGCCGCGTTGGCTCGACCCCGAAGCGCGAAATGGCGCCGGTGAGAGCGCCGCTGGCGCCCGGGAAGCCCGAACGTCCGGGTGCTGTCGCCGTGCGCGTTCCGTCCGACTCGTAACGCCCAGGACGAGTCATGGGAGAAGAGCGTGGCGACGGACCCGGTGAGGCGCTAAGATCGGGCCACCAAGAGCAGCGTGGCTCCTGAGGAGCCTGAGATGGGGAGGCAGCAATGGGCGAAGTACTAGGCATCGGCCTCAGCCACTACCCGGGTTTCATCTACGCGGACGCCGAAATGGCGATGCGGGTGAAATCGACGATCACGAGCCCGAAGGTGCCGGTGGCCCTCAAGGACCCGAAGAACTGGCCGGCGCCGATGCAGGAGGAGTGGGCCGAAGACGAAGGTGCCGCCTTCGCCGCCAAGCACCGCGCCCAGTTCGTCGAAGGCATGCGTGTCGCCCGCAAGGCACTCGATGACTTCGCGCCGGACGTCGTCGTGATCTTCGGCGACGACCAGTACGAGAACTTCAAGGAAGACATCATCCCGCCCTTCTGCATCTCGATTCAGGAGCAGTACGAGACGCAGCCTCACCTGCGCAGCTTCCCGCGGCCTCAGCGCCCCAACGTCTGGGAGGAGCCGTACGACAAGACCTTCGTGACGCCCGGCCAGCGCGCCGTCGCGAAGCACCTCGTCACGCAGCTCATGAACGAGGGCTTCGACGTGCCGTACTCCTACAAGGATCTCCACCTGGAGGGTCTGGGGCACGCCTTCATCAACACGGTCATGTACCTGGACTACGACCGCACCGGTTGGGACTATCCCGTCGTGCCGTTCCAGATCAACGCCTACGGACGCAACGTCGTCAGCGGTAAGGGCCTCTCCGGTCGCCTGTTCACGGAAGAGGACATCGAGTACGACCCGCCGTCCCCATCGCCGAAGCGCTTCTTCGACATCGGCGTGGCGGTCGCGAAGATCCTGCGCGATAGCCCGTGGCGGGCCGCCGTCATCGGCTCGTCGAGCTGGTCGCACGCCTTCCTCACCGACAAGAACAACTGGATCTTCCCCGACATCGACACTGACAAGCAGCGCTTCGACGAGCTCAAGTCGGGCAACTACCTCGCCTGGCGCGACCTCAAGCTCGAGCAGCTCGAGACCTCCGGTGAGCAGGAGCTCCTCAACTGGATCCCGCTCGCCGGCGCCATGCACGAGCTGGGCCAGCGCCCCAGCTACTGCGAGTTCATCGAGAGCTGGCTGATGAACTCGTGCAAGTGCGTCGCGGTGTTTCCGCCGGGAAAGTAACCGCACATCCAGAACGCGCGCTTCGTTCTCGGGAATCCTCATGCTGTGACGGAAATTCGCTTTACCAATATCGCTATTTCCGCGAACCGGGTATGCCCTCGTAGTCGCCCGTCTGAACCGGTGTTAGACTACGCGCGCTGACTCCGGGAGGGGGAGCGCCAAGGCCTTGCCGGTCAGCCAATTACCCCGCGTTTGTGTATTGAAGCCGGTGTCAGCCGGCGGAGATGGAATCTAGCAGGGGCCTGCCCGGCCACCAAGAAAGGGACTAGACGTGTACAACGGTCAGAAAGTCTTCGACGTCCACGGTCACGTGACTGCTCCGGATGCCTACCGAGCTGCCGCGACGCTGCTCATGGCGTCCAACACCCCCCAGGCACAGAGTGTGCTCATGCGGCCGGACGCTCAGCGACCGCCGGCGCTGCGTGACGAGGCCTTCAAGCAGCTCGTGCTCACCAACCACGTCCAGTACATGGACGAGCGCAACATCGACGTCCAGATCATCGGGCCCCGCCCCTTCATCATGATGGGCTGGATGCCTCAGGACATCCTCGAGTCCTGGACCCGCCTGACCAACGACGCCATCGGCAAGCAGGTCTCCTACTTCCCGGACCGCTTCCTCACGTCCTGCCAGCTGCCCCAGAACCCCAACGCCCCTGACACCTCGAACTGCATCGAGGAGATCGAGCGCTGCCAGAAGGAATGGAACCTCATGTCGGTGTACGTCGGCCCTGACCCGGAGGGTCTGCGCCGCACGCCGGGCATGGACAAGCCGTACTGGTACCCCCTGTACGAGAAGTGCCAGCGCGACGGCCTGCCGATCATCGTGCACGGCACGAACCACTCAGGACCCGCGCCTGAGCATCATCAACCAGAACTACCAGGTGGGCTTCCTCGTGGAGCAGTTCATCGCCACCCAGCTCCTGGGCTTCAGCGATGTGTTCGACCGCTTCCCGGAGCTCAAGGTCATCGTGTGTCACTGCGGTGGTGCGCTGTCCCGGTTCGCGCCGACGGACAACCACAACTTCCAGCGCGACACGAGCAACAACCTGTTCTTCGACACGTGTGCCTACGAGCCGACGTTCCTGCAGGCCGCCTTCGCCCAGAAGGGTGTCTCGCAGATGGTGTTCGGCACCGAGGCGCCGGGCTCCGGCCGCCACGTCGACCCGCGCACGGGCCGCTCTGGCGACAACGTGGTCCCGACCCTGGAAGAGGCGGCCTACCTGACGGACGCCGACCGCATGGACGTGATCCACAACAACCCGCTGCGCGTGGTGCCTGCCTTCGGCAAGGTCTAACCACCGCGAGGAACCCGGAACAAGCCAGTTCCGGTTCTCAGCACAGCAACAGGCAAGGGCCGGGGCATATCGCCCCGGCCCTTCTTGCGTAGCGCCACAGCATGCCGTGGGCCCCTCTGGGTAAGATGTCGCGCCCCTTTATTCCCTGTTTCGGGTTCCTCGTTCCTATCTGCCGGAACCGTCCGTATGAGAACAATCAATACGCTAACTACTTCTGCGTGAGGTAGTACCGGACGTATAATGCGCCGGAATCCAGCCAGACGCTCTCGGGGAGACATCGCTTGACGGACCCTTTCGAGTTCATTCGGTACGAGAAGGACGGCCACGTCGCCTACCTGACCCTGAACCGCCCCGACGTGATGAATGCGCTGCATGCGCCTGCCCACCGGGAGTGCGCCCAGGCGCTCGACGCCTTCGAGGGCGATGCCGACGCCTGGGTCCTGATAATCACCGGTGCCGGAGACCGAGCTTTCTGTGCCGGCATGGACCTGCACGACCGGGCTGCCGGTGGCAACGAGTCGCGTCCTCGAGGCGGTTTCGGCGGCCTGACGAACCCCCGGGAGCGCATGGTTACGAAGCCGATCGTCGCCGCCGTCAACGGTTACGCCCTGGGCGGCGGCCTGGAGATCGCTTTGGCCTGTGACATCGTCGTCGCCGCCGATACGGCCATGCTGGGACTGCCGGAAGTCAAGCGCGGTATCGTAGCCGCTGCCGGCGGTATGCATCGTCTGCCGCGGCAGATGCCCCTGAAAATCGCCATGGGCTACCTGCTTACGGGCAAGCACATGACGGCGCAGGAGGCACATCACTGGGGCCTCGTGAATGAGGTCGTGCCCGCCGGCGATCTCATGGACGCTGCCCGACGCTGGGCCGACGATCTCATGGACGCGGCGCCGCTCTCGGTACGGGCGAGCAAGCAGGCGGCGCTGCTCGGCCTCGATATGTCGTTGGAGGAGGCGTACAACACGCAGTTCCCGGCGATGCAGGCCATGCGCGGCTCCAATGACAGTCGCGAGGGCGTCGCGGCCTTTGCTGAGCGCCGCAAACCAAACTGGACCGGCGCGTAGCCGCAAGAAACGACGGAAGAGGTGCTGGCGTGACGAACGGTGCAACCGCTGCCAAGGGCCCGCTGGACGGCGTCAAGGTACTCGACCTGACGCACTACATCACGGGGCCGTACTGCCACGAAGCTGTTCGCCGACTACGGCGCCGACGTGGTCAAGATCGAGCGCCCGGATGGCGGCGACAGGGCGCGCTGGATCGCGCCGTTCTGGCACGACAAGCCGCACCTCGAAGGCTCCGGCCTCTTCCTGCACATCAACAGCAACAAGAAGTCCGTCACGGTGAACCTCAAGAGCGAGGCCGGACGCCAGATCATCCTCGACCTCGTCAAGGACGCCGACATCCTGGTCGAGAGCTTCTCGCCGCGCGTCATGCCCTCGCTGGGCCTCGACTACGAGACGCTGCATGCGCTCAATCCCAACCTCGTTTACACGTCGATCTCGAACTTCGGCCAGGACGGGCCCTATCGCGACTACAAGATCACCGAGATCAACCTCTACGCCATGGGCAGCACGATGATCGCCACCGGCATGCCGGACCGCCCCCCCGTCAAGCTCGGCCTGACAGTGGAGCACTTCTTCGCCGGCATGGTCTCGGCCACGGCGACGATGGGCGCCTTCTTCGGCGCCGGCGCCGGCCTCGAAGGCCAGCACGTCGACCTCTCGCTGTTCGAGATTCAGGTGGGCAACCAGGACCGCTCCGTGCAGGGCATGATGATGTACCAGTACACCGGCGGGCCAACGTCGGCAGTGGCCCGCCCCGCACCGGTGGCGGCAGCGCCGGGCGCAACATCCTGCCGGCGGGCGTCTACCCGGTCGCGGACGGCTACGTGCAGTTCTTCACGCTGGCCCCGCACTGGGACCGCATCTGCCGCCTGATCGAGCGCCCGGATCTGATCGACGACCCGTTCTTCACGGCGCCCGAGAACTTCACGGGCAACGCCGAAGCCAAGGCGATGTTCGATGCCCTGCTGATCGAATGGTGCGTCCAGCACACGAAGCGCGAAGTCATGGAGCGCTCCCAGGCCGAAGGCTACATGTGCGGCGCCGATCAACACGATCGAGGACGTGTTCAACGATGCCCACCTCGCCGCACCGCAACTTCTTCACCGAAATCGACCACCCGTACACCGGACCGCTGCAAGTACCCCGGCGCCCAGTTCAAGATGTCGGAGACGCCGTGGCGTGCCGGCCGGGCGCCGCTGCTGGGCGAGCACACGCAAGAGGTGCTCACACAGCGTCTCGGCTACAGCGAGGACGACGTGGTCAAGCTGCGCGCACAAGGAGCGATCTGATGCCGAAACTCCCGCTGGAAGGCATCCGCGTCATCGACCTCACCGTCGTCTGGGCCGGGCCCTTCGGCGCCGCGCTCCTGGGTGACCTCGGCGCCGAGGTGATCAAGGTCGACTCGATTCAGCGCTGGGACGTGATCACCCGCGGCCAGAACCCCACCGTCGAGCAGATGAAGGCGAACGGCGGCAACGTCCGCTGACGACGCCAAGCCCTACAACATCAGCGCCAACTTCAACAGCAATGGCCGCAACAAGAAGTCCGTGACCATCGACCTCACGCGCCCTGAGGGGCAGGAGGTGTTCTATCGCCTCGCTGCCAACTCCGACGTGTTCATCGAGAACAACGCCCCCGACGTTGTGAAGCGCTTCAACATCACCTACGAAGACCTGAAGAAGCACAACCCGCAGCTGATCATGGCCTCGTTGCCGGCCTTTGGCGCCGAGGGGCCTTACAGCCACTTCCGCGCCTACGGAGCCAACATGGAGGCCGTCGTCGGCCACACGCTGCTGCGCGGCTACGTCGACACGGACGCCACGACGGTTACGAGCGTCTTCCTGGCCGACGCCTGCGGTGGCGCCACCAGCGCCTTCGCGATCATGTCGGCGCTGCATCACCGACGCAAGACCGGGCGCGGTCAGTTCATCGACATGTCGCAGGCTGAGAACGTCATGCACACGCTGACGCAGGCCATCATGGACTACTCGATGAACGGCCGCATACAGACCACGATGGGCAACCGCCACCCGTATCGAGCGCCCCAGGGCTGCTATCCCTGCACGGGCGAGGACCACTGGATCACCATATCGATCGGCCCGGACGAGGAGTTCGAGGGGCTGTGCCGCGTCATGGGCCGCGAGGAACTGATCGAGGACGAGCGCTTCGCCGATAGCCTCAGCCGCTACAAGCACCAGGATGCGCTCGACGAGGCGATAGCCGCCTGGAGCGCTTCCCAGGACCACATCGAGGCGTTCCATGCCTTGCAGGCCGCCGGCGTGCCCGCGGGCCCCGTTCTGCGCCCCGGCGAGATCTTCGAAGACCCCCAACTCAAGGCCCGCGACGACTTCCAGGTCGTTACCCACCCTGTGGCCGGCACCTACACGCACTTCAAGTCGCCGATCAGCCACTTCTCGGAGACGCCGCTGGACATCCGCAAGTACGCCGCGCCCCTGGGCGAGGACAACGAGTACGTGTACAAGGAAGTCTGCGGCTACACGGACGAGGAATACCGCTGGTTTGTCGAGAACGGTCACGCCGGTACTGAGGTGGTAGCGGTGCAGCGGGGCCCGGGCCGCTAGCAAGCAACCGCCGTCCAGCCGGTACAGTAGATCGAGACACTTCGACAAAGGAGCACCGTGATGGCGCGTCCCGTACTCAAGACACCCCTCTGTGAACGACTCGGCATCGAGTACCCGATCATCCTCGCCGGCATGGGTGCCGGTAACGAAGGCGGCGCTGCCGGACCCGACCTGGTCGCTGCCGTTTCGGAGGCGGGCGGGCTTGGCGTGCTCGGAGGCGCCGGCCGTAACGAGGACGAGCTGCATGAGGCCGTCGCCAGGGTGCGCAGCCTCACGAAGCGCCCCTTTGGCATCGACGTGCTGCTGCCTGCGGGCGGCCCGATTGGCCCAAGGGCGACCGCGAACGGCCAGCGACCGCAGATCGACCCGGCCTACCAGGAGTGGTCCGACTCGATCATCGAGCAGATGGGCCTGCAAGAGCCGGGCGAGGCCGAAACGGCCCGCTTCACCAACCGCTGGACCTCGGAGCAGCAGGTCGAAGCGATCATCAGCGAGCGGCCCGCCGTGTTCGCCGCCGGTCTCGGCAGCCCCGGTCCCTACGTGAAGGACCTGCACGCGGCCGGCATCACGGTCTTCGGCCTCGTGGGCAACGTCAAGAACGCGATCCGGGTAAAGAACGACGGCGCCGACGTTATCGTGGCCCAGGGGCATGAGGCGGGCGGCCACACGGGGCGTGTTGGTACGTTCGCGCTGGCGCCTCAGGTCGTCGATGCCGTCAGCCCGACGCCGGTGGTGCTCGCCGGTGGCGTTGGCGACGGCAGGGGCATCGCGGCCGCGTTTGCCCTCGGCGCCCAGGGCGTCTGGGTGGGCACGGCCTTCCTCGCCACGGACGAGGCGAACATCACGGAGGCGCACAAGCAGCATCTGCTCGCGTCGACAGAAGAAGACACGCGCGTTACCCGTCTCTACTCCGGCAAGACGGCACGTGCCCTGCGCAACCCCATCGTCGAATCCTGGGAGTCGGCGGGCCTGAAGGCGCTGCCGATGGGCGCGCAGGGCATCGTCAGCGGTCGCATCGGTGCGGCAGTGCGCACCTCCGGGCGCGAGGACCTGAACATGCACCTCGGCGGCCAGATCGGCGGCATGATGACCGAGATTCGGCCGGCTCGCGAAGTCCTGGAGTCTATGGTCGCTGACGCAATCGAGGTGCTTCAGGAGCTATCGAGCTCACGCGTCACCTACTCCTTCGGTTAGCTCGCCGGGCCAACCCCAAAAGTAATGAAGTTGAGATACTCGTAAGCGCAGATTGAGTGTCGACGGCAGATGTCCCTCCTTACGCTGGATAGGTATCCATTGCCTGTTAGTGAGAAGGAGGAGCATTTATGCGGAAACGCACGCTCATCGGGGCTGTCGCCTCAATCGTTGGTGCGCTGATCGCCTTCGCGATCGTGCTGCCGGCGAGCGCGGCGCCGGCCGGAGCGGCGACAAACCTGTCGTTTGGATCTCAGGTCTGTAATTCGGATGGGACGGTGTCCGGCAACCTGACTTGGAACCCGTCCGGCATCGGTTCACAGTACGTCGATCTGGCGGTAGACGCCGGATTCGCAAACTACAGCCGTGGCGGCGCCTACGCCACCACGACGAGCGCCGTAAACCTGACCCACCTCAAGCGTGGCGTCACGTACTACGCGCGCGTGCTCACGGTGACGAGCTCGTCCACCCTGAGCTCCGACATCATCTCGCTGACCGCGAGCAACTGCAGCGGCGGGGGCAGCGGACCGATCACGGCGCCGACGAACCTCCGGGCAACACCGGTCACCGGTGGCACCGTCCAGTTCGACTGGGCCCCGGGCACCAACAACCAGTGGTACTGCGTCGATACGGCCAAGACGCTGTCGGACCTCTACAACCTCAGCCTCACGTGGCGTAACCACGGCTGCTGGAACACGAACAGCGCCCTTACGGTCACTGACCTGCAGTGCGGCCAGACCTACTACTGGCTGGTCTACGCCTGGAACCCGGCCTCCAGTATCAAGAGCGATGCGGCCGTGTTCGAAACGGCGAACTGCCAGAGCACGATCACCGCGCCGACGAGCCTGGACACCACGCTGTTGGACAACGGCGACGTCCTGTTCGACTGGCGTGCCGGTCAGGGCAACATCTGGTACTGCATCGACACCGCCACCAGCCGCAGCGACTTGAGGAACCTCACGGGTTCCTGGGAGAACCACGGCTGCTGGAACACCGATTCGGAGTTCCAGGTCCCCGGCCTCGACTGCGACACGACCTACTACTGGTTGGTCTACGCCTGGAACTACAACGCCAACGTCAAGAGTGACATCAAGTCTTTCCAGACCGAGTCGTGCAAGGGCGGGACTCACCTGGAGGAAGCTCCGATCACGGACGTGAACGTCGTCAAGGACGGCAGTTCGTACACGGCCGACATCGTCGCGGCCCTGCCGAACGGCTGTCACAGCCCGGACTCTCATCAGGTGGTCCGATCCGGCCACACGATCGAGATCACGGTCTGGAACCAGGTCACCTCGGGCCCGTGCACGTTCATCTACGGCGAGTACGAGTTGCACGTGAACCTCGGCTCGAACTTCACCAACGGCCAGACCTACACGGTCGTCGTCAACGATGACGAGAGCGATACGTTCACTCCGCCAGAGGACTGACGCACCCACCTGCTAGGAGAAGAAGCCGTCCTTCGAAAGAGGGACGGCTTCTTCGTGTCCCTCTTTTTCGTGCCAATGTATGCCGGGCTCGGGAACCTTTTCCGCTTGCTGTGCGTCCTATCAGCACAGGAGGTAAAAATTGATGAAATATCTTTCCTTAGTAGTCGGCATTTTCGTACTGGCGGCCGGACTGATCGTGAGCTTTCCGGCCGCTCACAGCGCCTCGGCGGCACCGGCCGGCGCCGCGGCAGGCCTCAAGGTGACGGCGGAATCGTGTAGCAATGGCCTTGCGAGCTACCGGCTGACCTGGACGCCGTCCGGGAAAGGCGCGCAGCGCATCGACCTCAGCGCCACCGATAACGGCTTCGCTAACAACTTCTCGAGTGGCAACCTCGACGTCAACGCTTCACTCGTGTTCCTGACCTCGCTGAAGCAGGACACGACCTACTACGTCCGCATCGTCACCGGCTCGACGGGTGGTAACGTGGCCAGCGACACGCTGAGCTTCAAGGCTGCGTGCGTTGTCGCACCGCCGTTCACTGTGCCGACGCAGCTGCACTCCAGCCAGGTCGGTAAGGGCACCACGCGCTTCCAGTGGACAGCCGGGCAGGGTAACCAGCACTTCTGCGTGGACACCGCGTACAAGGTGTCCGACCTCGTGAACCTAACGGGTAGCTGGCGCAATCACGGCTGCGGCACCAGCAGCACCTCGCTCGACGTCTCCGACCTGCGCTGCGACGCCATCGTCTACTGGCGCGTGTTTGCCTGGGGTAGCGGCAGCGGTCACAGCCAGGTGGCCGTCGCCAACACGCCGAGCTGCGTGATCGGTGCGCCGACCAACCTCAGCGTCAAGCAGGCCGACACGAAGGGCAGCGTCGTGCTCTCGTGGGCGCCGGGCGCGAACAACCGCTGGTTCTGCGTGGACGTCGCGGACAGCACCAGCGACCTCGCGAACCACAACGGCTCCTGGCGAAACTACGGCTGCTGGATGACCGGCAGCAGCATCCAGATCAACAACCTCGATTGCGGCGACACCTTCTACTGGAACGTCTACGCCTGGAACGACTACACGAACACCCGAAGCGCCAACGCCAGCTTCGAGGTAAAGAACTGCACCAAGACGGTCGAGGCGGACATCGATGACCTCGACATCGTCAAGACGGGCACCCGCTACTACGCCGAGATCGTCGCGGTCGTGCCGAACGCCTGCCACGAGCCGGCTGAAACTGAAGTGGAGCGCTCCGGCAGCAAGATCAACATCACGGTTACCTACGTGACCGAGCCCGGCAACTGCCAGTACTTCGCCGGCACCTACGACCTGAGCGTGAACCTGGGCAGTGGCCTGGATAAAGGCAGGACGTACAAGGTCACCGTCAACGACCAGCTCAGCAAGACCTTCGTCCCGAACTAGCAAACGTTCCCCCTCTCCGCCAGCGGGGAGGGGGCCAGGGGGAGGGGTAGAAGAGAGGCCGCCCTCGCATACGAGGGCGGCCTCTTTGCGTCTCGGTAGTGTTGCTATCGCCCCAGGCGTTGCTCGGCGTCGTCGCAGATCGACCGGATCACGTCGGCCACCGGCTCGATCGAGTGGATGGCGCTCACGCCGGTGCCCATGTAGACGGCGCGGTTCTCCCACGGGTCGGTCTGGAGCGCCTCGGCGTTGCTAGCGCGGACCTCAGCAAGGCGGTCCTCCAACTCTCGCTCTCGTCCGGCCCACTGCGCCACGAAGCGGTTGCGCAGGACGCGCGCCTCCATGTCGCGGGGCCAGCGGCCGGGGCCGAGGATGTCGTAGACGGCGGTGAATACCGTGTCGTCTGTCTGCTTTTCGACGATGAGTTGCTTGTGCTCGTCCGGAATCTCGGCCTCGGGCGTTGCCAGCAGGCGGGTGCCGATCCAGGCGCCGTCCGCACCGGCTGCGAGCACCGCGGCCAGTGCGCGCCCACTGGCGATGCCGCCCGCCGCCAGCACGATGTGGTCTGGGTAGGCATCGAGGATCTCCTCCAGCAACGGCAGCATGCTAGCGCCGCCCGTGTGACCGCCGGCCTCTCGCCCCTGGGCCACGAGCACGTCCGCGCCAGCATCGACAGCCTCGCGTGCACCGGCCAGCGACTGCACCTGGCAGATTGTGGCGATGCCGGCCTCGCGTGCGCGGGCGACCCACGGCGTCGGGTCCTCGAAGGAGAAGGCGATGGCGCCAAGGTCAGCCTCGAGGGCTGCCTGGAACTGTGCTTCTTCGTTCGGCAGGAACTGGGCGATGAAACCGACGCCGAAGGGACGCTGTGTGGTAGCTCTGGCGATTTCGATCTCGCTCTGGAGCCGCTCAGGTGACATAAGTGACGCGCCGAACAGTCCGAGACCACCGGCCTCACTCACGGCGGCTGCGAGCCTGCCCCCGCTGTGGCCGGCCATCGGCGCCGAGACGATGGGGTACTGCAGGGCGAACATCTCGGTAAGACGAGTCGAGAGCATCAGTCGCGCGTCAGGTCTACTTCGTCAGCGATCACGAGGTGCGTCTCGCCCCACTGGTCCATGTCGTCGAGGCTCCAGGGCGCATCCGACTCGGCGGGGCGCAGACGCACCCCCCAGTCGCCGCCGAAGACGAGGTAGGCGATGCCCTCGCTGGAGTCTTCGATCTTCACCGCGTAAGCCAGCGTCTCGGGGCCGTCATCGGCGCTGGTCCAGCCCGTAATCGCGCACAGCCGGCCCTCCGGCTCGCCCTCGTAGATGCGCACGTGCGATACGGGGAAGGGCACGCCGATGTTCTTGTAGACCTGCTGCGCCATCATCGGCGTGTTGTCGTTGGACTCGACGTCGACGTGGCTGTAGCCGGAGAAGTTGACGAATTCCATGTTTTATCAAGACCGCCTACCTGGAAGGATGTAGTTACTGGCATTCTAGCGGTGGTCGTCAGTTGTCAGTTCTCAGTCATCGGTCTTGCCGATTCCTCCTCGACTTGTCTCAATGCAGGACCGACAACTAACAACTGAGAACTGACAACCCAGGGCGGGGCACGCCGGCGCGGGGTGATATTTGACACCCGGCGGCCCTTCGTCGTGATAATGCCCCAACCAGCACGATTTCCTAGCAAGGACCCTTCACGATGTCTTTCAGCTCCCTGCGCGATTCGATCCGCGCCACCAAAGACGTGATCTACATGAACACCGGCTTCACCGCCCCTTCGGCGGAGCCCGTGTTGCAGCGCATGCGGGAGGTCTTCGAGAAGGAGGCCAGCGTTGGCCCTGCCAGCGTCGAGGGCCTGGCGCAGTCTCGTGCCATTACCGAAGAAGCCCGCGCTGCCGTCGCTACCTACTACAACGCCGACGTCGACGAGGTGACGATCACCCACGGCACCACCGAGGGCCTGCATGTCGTGATCTACGGCATGCAGTGGCGGCCCGGTGACGAGTTCGTGAGCTGCAGCCTGGAGCACCCGGCGCTCGCTACCCCCTGTGGCGTCCTCGAAGAGCGCTACGGCGTCACGGTGAAGCGCGTCGAGGTAGACCCGGCGGCGACGAAGGCAGAGGCCCTGGCGGCGTTCAAGGCGGCCCTTACGCCAAAGACGAAGCTCGTCGCCATCAGCCACATCCAGTACAGCTGCGGCCTCAAGCTGCCGGCGAAGGAGATCATCGCCGCCGCGCACGAAGTCGGCGCCCTCGTCGCCCTGGACGGCGCCCAGACCGGCGGCCAGCTCAAGATCGACGTGCGCGACCTCGACGTCGACTTCTACTCGATCTCGGGGCAGAAGTGGGTGGGCGGTCCGAACGGCACCGGCGCCCTCTTCGCCAAGCGAGAGCACATCCGCAGCCTGGAGCCCCTGTTCACGACCAACGCCATGGCCGATGCCCGTTCGATGCCGGGCGACGGCCCGGGCGCCCCGAACCCGTGGCAGCGATTCCGCATCGCCTCCCAGAGCCCGGCCCTCATCGCCGGCTTCCACACCGCCCTCGGCCTGCTCATGGACATCGGCATGGAGGAGGTGGAGGCGCACGACAAGGCGCTCGGCGACCGCATGCGCGCCGGCGTGGCCGAAATCGCCGGCTGCACCCTCACCGGCCCGACCGACCCCGAGACGACCTGCGGCCTCACCGCCGTCGCCATCGATGGCTGGGAGCCGCGCCAGATCGTCGACGCCCTGTGGGAGCGCAACCGCATCGCCGTGCGCGCCGTCGCGACGCCCCCTGCCATCCGCATCAGCACCGCCGCCTTCAACACGGAGGACGAGGTGGACCGGGTGCTCGAAGCCCTGAAGGTCATCGCCTCGGAGCAGCCACCGGAGGCCATCGCCGCCACGCACTAAGGTCGTAGCGAAAAATAGCCCCCTTCCGCAGGCTGAATCCCTGGTCGAAGCCAGTCTCGGTCATTGCGAGGAGGCGATAGCCGACGCGGCAATCTCACGCGCGTGCACGGGAGCGCCGTAACACGCTGCGGGACTGCTTCGTCGTGCTGGGGTCCTCCTCGCAATGACCGGACGGGATGCATCACTCGGCCCGATCCAGGGAGTCATTGGTCCCGTACGCGACGCGACGGCTATTCGCGCCCCCCATCGATTGATAGAATCATTCGCAGGAATAAATCATCCTGAAGGCACGACTGTTCTCGCGAGGTGAAGGCGATGACGACAACGGCAGACACCAAGTACGACGTAGGCGGGATCCTCCTCGATAGGCCGTTCAAGATCCGGCGCCTGGGCCACTTCGGCTTCAACCTCGTCAACATGGACGAGGCGAAGCGCTTCTACATCGATCTGCTCGGCTTCAAGGTCTCGGACGCAGCCGGCTTCTTCATCGACCGCCTCACGGACGAGCAGAAGTCACAGCTCAAGAGCCAGATCGGCGGCTTCTTTACACGACATAACACCGACCACCACACCTTCGTCCTGTTCAACAAGCAGGCGCTGGACATGATGCGCGGCGTCGAGAACAACCCCGTCACGATCAACCAGATCACCTGGCAGGTCGGCAGCCTCCAGGAGGTCGGCGACGCGGCGAAGTGGTTCAGCGAGCAGGGTGCGCCGCTGCAGCGCGTGGGCCGCGACATGCCGGGCTCCAACTGGCACGCCTACGTCAACGACCCCGACGGCCACACCAACGAGCTCTACTACGGCATCGAGCAGGTGGGCTGGGAGGGCTACAGCAAGCCGCGCTCCATGTACGACCGCGGCTTCCGCGAGGCCCCGGAGCTGCCCCAGATCAACGAGTTCCAGGAAGTCCAGGACGCCCTCGCCGAGGGCATCGACCTCGAATCGGGCTACCGCTACGTCGAAGAGCTTGAAGCCAAGTACGACGTGCAGGGCGTCATGCTGCCGCGGCCGTTCAAGATCACCCGCATCGGCCCCGTCGGCCTCTTCGTCGATGACCTCGACGGCGCTGTGGCCTACTACCGCGACACGCTGGGCTTCACGGTCTCCGAGGAGACGCAAGAGGCCGGTGAGCGCGTCGTCCACCTGCGCGCCAACACGGAGCACCACGCCGTCACCCTGGCGCCGATGTCGCTGCGGGCGAAGCTCGGCATGAGCGACGCACACCACCTCGGCCTTCTTCGGCTGCCAGGTCGCCAACTACCGCCAGCTCCGAGACGCCTGCGACTTCCTCGAGGCCAACGGCGTGCGCGTCGACCGCAACCCGCCCGCCTCGACTCGTCCCCGGCATGGACTACGTCGCCCACGCCTTCGACCCCGACGGCCACTGCATCCAGCTCTACTACTACATGGAGCAGGTCGGCTGGGACGGCAAGGTCCGCGCCGCCAGCGATCGCCGCCCCGTCGCATCGCAGTGGCCCGCGGCCGTGGAGCCCCTGCCGGACGCCTACAAGGGCGAGCCCTTCCTCGGCCCCTGGGGCTAGCAGGCCACCGTCTGAACATAAGAAGGCATCGTGAGAACGATGCCCTCTCTGAGAGGGGTGTCACGAGCGCGCCCTGCCACGAGAGCAGGCGCGCATCGTCGTGACCGGACGTAGAGATGTCACCGCTCTCCTCGGCGGGCATAGTACGAGAGCGCCCTGCCACGAGCGCAGAGCGCCATGCGTGCGCATTGACGTAGCCGAATGTCCTCACCTCGGCGTACATTGCGTGAGTCACCTCGGTCCATGCATGAATGGCCATTGAACGTCTCGCACCCCTCTGGAGGCTGCGTCTTCGGCGCAAGGACGCACCCGGCCTCCTCGCAAGGACAGGTGCCGGAGCGAGGACGCCACGGCCTCGAAGGACCAAGGCTCCGAGCGTCGGCACTCGCCCCAAAGCCGGCGCCCAACGGCGCCACTTGTTTGAGCAAGCAACTGCCTCACGCGAGGTGAGGCCCCGGCTAGTGACGTGCCGTCTAGCGCCTGCTGCGACGAGCTCCCCCTTCGTGCGATGCTTCGGACGACTTCCCGCATCGAACCACCAAGGAGGAACCAGATGAGCTTTCAGGACGTGCGACACCAGGTCGCCACCGCAAACCGGGTGCTGGCCGAGACCGGGCTGGCGAGCGGCGTGCTGGCCACCAACGGCCACGCCAGCCTGCGCGTGCCGGGCACGCCGGACCGATTCGTGATCAAGGGTCGCGGCTACCGCATCGACGCCCTCTCGCGCATGCGGCCGGCCGACATGATCGTGTGTGACCTCGATGGCAACCTCGTCGAAGGCCCGTCCGGCGGCACCCAGCCCTTCGAGGTGAAGATGCACTCCTGCATCTACCGCATGTACCCGGACGTGCAGTCGATCGTGCACGTTCACGCCCGATACGTCGTCGTCATGAGCGTCCTAGAGGTGCCCCTGGTGCCGATGTGCCAGGAGGGCATCCAGCTCGTGCGCAAGCCGCTGCCCGTCTACCCGCACGTCAAGACGATCCAGACCGACGAGGAGGGCGAGGAGGTCGCGTCGCTGCTGGGCGACAACAAGGCGATGATCCTCCAGGGCCACGGCTCGATCACAGTCGGCGCCAGTCTGGACGAGAGCGTGCTGGCACTCGCTGCAGCTCGAGGAGCAGGCCCGCATGAACTGGTACGCCTGCTGCGCTGCCGGCCTCGACCACAAGCGCATCCCGGACGAGCGCATCGACGAGATGAGCGGCCGTACGCCCCTGCGAGATCTGCCGCACTTCGCGAACGTCATGCAGGCGGGCGCGCCCCGCATGGGCGGCGTCTATGCGCATTTCAGCGAGCTGGTTTCGCGGGATATATGACGTTATCTATGATTCGATAGCTAGCGCAGAAACACGTGAAAAAGGGCATCTATACATACGCGGATCATGCATAAGAGAGCCATCCTGGTATGGGCGTATCTATCCTGGGATCAAATGCACCAATTGAGAATATCGTAAGAACTGCGCATTTAAGGGCGCAATTAATGACCTGATAGGCTCCTATACTTCTGCCTACGAAAGGCACGCCATTCGATGCGATTTGGCGTGCCTTCTGGTAGGTAATAGAAATGGGAGCCAAAAATTGAGCTATTGGGACAAAGTCCTCACGCGTCGGGTGACGCGCCGCCGCGGTCTCGCGGTACTTGGGTCCGGCACGGCCGCAGCAGCCTTCCTCGCCGCCTGTGGTGGTGACGATGACGACAGCGGCAGCACGGGCGCTACGGGGAGCACTGGCTCCACTGGAGGGTCAACGGGCAGCACGGGCGCGACCGGCAGCACCGGCGCCTCCAGCCTCCTGAGCGAGATTGTCGACTCCACGGATTCGGCCGTTGCCGGCGGCACGCTCCAGACCTCGAACAGCAGCGAGCCGAACCACCTCGATGGCGGTATCCAGGGCCAGGGGTCACTGAACGTCTTCAACGGCCTCGCGTACAGCTCGCTGGTCAGCGCGAAGCCCGGCTACAAGCAGGCCGGTACGTACACGGAGGTCAACCCGAACCTGGCCGAGTCATTCGAGATTTCGCCCGACGGCCTCACGATCACCTTCAAGCTGCGCCAGGACGCCACGTTCGCCAACATCGACCCGGTGAACGGTCGCGCCTTCGACTCGGAGGACGTGGTCGCCACGTGGAAGCGCTACGTGGAAAAGGGTGGCAACAAGGGCGCCAACGTAAATTCCGTGAACCCCGGCGCGCCGATGATGAACGTCGAAGCGACGGACAAGTACACGGTCGTCTACACGCTGGCCCGCCCCAGCTCGTTCATCATGCAGCGCATCGCCAACATGATCACGGGTGAGGCCGGCACGATCTTCCCGCGCGAGGTGGACGAAGGCTTCGACCCGCGCCTTAAGCAGATCGGTACGGGCGGCTTCGAGCTGGTGGAGTACCAGCCCTCCATCGGCTTCAAGTACAAGAAGCGCGCGGGTTACCATCAGTCGCCGCAGCCCTTCATCGACAACCTCGATATCTCGATCCTGCCCGAGTACGCGACGCGGCTGGCCCAGTTCAAGGCTGGCAACATCCCTGCTATCGAGCCGGAGGTCCTTTCCCAGGACATCGTGTCGACGAAGAAGGAAGAGTCGCGGATCAACCTCTACCGCAACCTCGACGCGACGATTAACCCCGGGCCGATGGCGCGCTTCGGTTGGCTGCCGATCGACGGCCAGCCATCGCCGTTCCTCGACATCCGCGTCCGCCGCGCCTTCTCCCTGGCTCTCGACCGCGATACGTGGATCGACGCTTTCGGCAACGTCAGCCGCTTCGAGGAGGAAGGCCTGCCTGTCGACACCTTCTACAACACCTCGCAGGGCTACGTGCCCGGCGTGACCCTGGACCCGCGAGACGCCGGCACCTTCGGCGAAAACGCGCAGTACTACGACTTCAACCCCGAAGAGGCTAAGAAGCTTCTGGAGGCAGCGCTGCCGGATGGCGTCCCGGCCACCAAGGTGTACTTCAACACCATTGGTTTCTTCGGCGCCGACCACAGTGAACAGGTCCAGGTGATCACCGAGATGGCGAACGAGGTGGGCTTCAAGCTCACGACGGAGGGAATCGACTACAACCTCGATTACCTGCCGAAGTACGTCACCCAGCAGGGCAACCACGAGGGCATCGTCTTCACCTGGGGCGCTTCGACTTCGTTGGACCCGCTGGACTACTACATCTGGCGGTTCTACTCGAAGTCCGGCCCGACGTCCGGCTCGATTGGCTTCGGCGGCCCCGACGGCAGCCTCGGCGACCAGTCCGGCGACCCGGAAGTCGACACGCTGATCGAGAAGGGAATGGTGGAGACCGACCCGGACGCCCGTGTCGCCATCCTGCAAGACCTCCAGCGCTACCTCGCAGGTCAACAGTACGGCGTCATGCGCCCCGGTACCTGGAGCGACTTCCGCATGGCCTGGCCTGGTCTCGCGAACTACCTCACCTACCAGAACGACGGCCGGTCGATCTCCCAGGACCTCGGCTACTACACGTGGTGGCTGGACCAGACGAAGGCCCCGTTCGCGTAAGCGAAACCGCATCACCATCCAAGAGAGGGCTTCGGGGTACCGGAGCCCTCTCTCTTTGCGTGCCCGAAGGTCCGTTCAAGCGCATGAAGACCAACGCCTGGAGTTCGCGAGTGGCATGCGCCCACTGGGCGTCGTACCTGTCTGTAGATCGCTGTGACGGAGCCGCCATTTCGCTAAGTCGTGAGATTTTCCTTGTGACGATGAATGACCCGATTGTGAACACTAATAGAGAAAACAAATCTCACAGCTTGAACAGTGCGTATGTTATTGATAGATAAAGGACAGTATTCGGGCGCCGACTTTCAACGCATTGCGGGCTCTCTAACGATTTCATCAACCCGCACTCGAGCGGGTCGACCAAACGCGCCTCGCTTGGGGCGTCGGATCGCCCGTGCTGCTCAATCAGGATCGGTCTACGGCCAGAAGGCCGTCCGGGGTTGCCTCGGTCAGACCCAAGAGACACAAGGAGTTCTATGGCTAATTACTGGGACAAAGTTATGCATCGTCGCATGACGCGACGTCGCGCAATCGCCGCGACCGGAGCACTCGGCGCATCGGCGGCATTCCTCGCGGCTTGCGGCGGCGATGACGACGACGACAGCGGGAGCACCGGCTCCACTGGCGGTACGGGTGGCACCGGCGCGACCGGTGGCACCGGCTCCACTGGCGCCACGTCCGGCCTGCTCCACACACCCGTCGACGAGACGGCCTCGGCTGTTGCCGGTGGCCTGTACACGGGCGCTCACCCGCTGGTGCTCACCACCCTGGACCCGATGTTCCCCGGCGGCCACATCCGTGTCGCCCGCCGAGGCTACAGCGCCCTCTTCCGGGTGACAGACGGCGTGCTGGAGAACTCGGACGGCTCGATCGAGGGCGACCTCGCGGAGTCGTGGGAGCTTTCGCCCGACAACATGACGATGACGGTAAAGCTCTACCCGGAGGCTGGTTTCGCTCCGGTCTCCCCGGTGAACGGCCGCATGGTCGACGCCGAAGACGTGATCTTCTCCTGGAACCGCATGAAGGAAGTCGGCCAGCTCGCGGGTGAGCTCTCGAACGAGGTCAGCCCGGCCGCACCGATCTCCTCCGTCACGGCGCCGGACAGCAACACGATCGTGATCGAGATGGTGCGCCCTGACATCACGGTGTTCGCCAACCTCGCCACGGAGGTCCTCGGCGGCCTCTACGTCCTGCCGAAGGAAGCCGAAGACAAGAACGTCATCGACGTGCAGCGCGAGGCCATCGGTTCTGGGCCCTACTACATGTCGGAGAACTCGGAAGTCAGCTATCGCTGGAAGAAGAACCCGAACTTCAAGCGCCCCAAGCTGACCAACGGCGAGCCCTTCATCGACGAGATCTACGAGCCGGTGATCACGGAGCCCGCGACGGGCACCGCCCAGTTCACCGCCGGCAAGATCCTGGAGTACCCCGTCCCGGCCACGGACCAGATCAGCGTGCAAGAAGGACAACCCGGACCTCTTCATGATCGCCCGGCCGCCGACAGGCTTCAACGAGAGCCTGTACTTCGGCATCGCGGACGACTCGCCGTTCAAGGACGAGCGCGTGCGCATCGCCTTCATGAAGTCGATTGACCGTCAGCCCTTTATCGAGGCTGGGTACAACACGGACCGTTTTGCCAAAGAGGGCTTGCCGGTGGACACGTTCTGGGAGTCCTCCCTCAAGGCGTCGACGTACAGCGGCTGGCGTCTGGACCCGCAGTCTGAGTCCGACTTCCCGGACTCCCACAGCAACTTCATCTTCGACCTCGATGAGGCTCAGAAGCTGCTGGACGCCGCGGGTGTCTCGACGCCGCTGGAGTTCGATAACACCTACGGTGCGCCGTCTGGTGGCTTCCCGGCGGTGTACTACACGCGCGCCGAGATCTTCCTTGGCATGATCGAGAGCAGCGGTCTCTGGAAGCAGAACCGCAACCTCATCGATTACCGCACGGAGTGGACCTCGGACCGCTACCGCTTCTCCAAGGGCCAGTTTGCCGGTACGAGCTGGGGCCCGGACACCGCGTCCCCTGACGCCGTTTCGGCGATGTTCTTCCGCTACAACTCCGCCGGCGGCTACTACTTCGGCGGCGACTCGACGCTCGATGACCTGACGTCTCGGGCCAAGCTCGAGTTCGATGACGAGGCTCGCAAGGAGCTGATCAAGGAAGCCCAGCGCTACGAAGCCTCCAAGATGTACAACGAGAAGATCGGTACGGCGGGCATCTTCGGTCAGTACTGGCCGGCCATTCGTAACTTCTTCGTCTACCGCGGTGGTACCAACTGGCTTGGCATCACCACGCCGAGCGGTCTGAAGGCCTGGATCGACCAGACCCAGAAGCCGTTCGTTTAGACCGGGACTCTCGGACAAACCCAGGAGGCCACGAGCAATCGTGGCCTCCTTTGCGTCCTGTATCGCTCCTTGCAGAGGCCTCTCGTATACTCGCCTTCGAGCCTGAGGAGCACCAGTTGAAAGGACCAGCCAATGCTGAACAGCTCTGACCGCATCATCACCACTCACGCCGGCAGCCTGCCGCGGCCCGACGGCCTCACGCCGCTAATCATGGCCCGCTCTCGAGGCGCCGATTACGACAGTGCCGAGCTCACCAAGCAGCTCAGCCAGGGCGTCGACGAGGTCGTACGTCTGCAGATCGAGAACGGCATCGACTCCGTCAACGACGGCGAGCTGAGCAAGACGAACTTCACCAACTACGTGCGAGAGCGCCTGGCCGGGTTCGCGTCGCGCCCGCTCAAGCCCGGCGAGACCCTGGCCTCGATGAACATCTCCGCCCGCGACTTCGTGGACTTCCCGGAGTACTTCCAGAACCACGACTTCTTCGGCCGGCCGATTCAGCCCTCGGCCCCGCTGCCGGAAGGCACGGTCGGCTCCGGCGGCGTGCAAACCGGACAGACGAACTACACCTTCTGCGTCGAGCCCCTGACCTACGTGGGTCACGAGTCCGTGCAGGAAGACATTCGCAACCTGCGCGCCGCCGTCGAGAAGCAGAAGCCGCTCGAGGCCTTCCTGCCCGCCAACTCGCCCGGCACGATCGAGCACTGGCTGCGCGACGACTACTACCACGACCAGGAGAAGTTCCTCTTCGCCATCGCCGACGCCATGCACGACGAGTACAAGGCGATCACGGACGCGGGCTTCGTGCTCCAGATCGACGACCCGGACCTGCCGGACGGCTGGCAGATGTTCCCGGAGATGAGCGTCGCGGACTACAACAAGTACGCCATGCTGCGTGTCGAGGCCCTGAACCACGCCCTGCGCGATTGCCCCGAGGACCAGGTGCGCCTGCACGTCTGCTGGGGCAGCGGTCACGGCCCTCACGTCCACGACATCCCGCTCAAGGACATCGCCGAGACGATCTTCTCCGTCAAGGCGGGCAGCTACTCCATCGAGGCGTCGAATGCGCGCCACGAGTGGGAGTGGACCGTGTTCGAGACCTTCAAGCTGCCGGAGGGCAAGACCCTCGTTCCCGGTGTCGTCGGCCACCACAGCCACTTCGTCGAGCACCCGGAGCTCGTGGCGCAGCGCATCGTTCGCTACGCCGAGCTCGTGGGCCGCGAGAACGTCCTCGCCGGCACCGACTGCGGCCTCGGCAACCGCGTCGCTCACCCCAAGATCGCCTGGGCCAAGTTCCGGGCCCTGCGCGAAGGCGCCGACATCGCCACCAAGAAGCTCTGGGGCTAGGCGCTTCAGGACGATCGCGTTCGAATCTCGAAGCGGCCACTTCGTGAAGAAGTGGCCGCTTTCGCGTGTAGGATTACTGCCAGCACGCTCTCAGTACACACCCGGAGGACATATCTATGGCTGACAACTTCAACTACGTGCGTCTCTACACCGGCGACGATGGCCTCTCCCATTTCGAGGACGTCGAGGTCGGGCTGAAGGACTGGGGCGAGGCCTCGCTTCTCTCCGAGACGATGGCGGTCTCCGGCCTCAACTTCCGCCGCAACCGCATGTCCTACAACCTCGATTACCACCCGGCGCCTCGACGCCAGTTCATCGTCAACCTCACGGGCGGCGTCGAGATCACGGCCAGCGACGGCGAGGTGCGCGTCTTCGGCCCCGGCAGCATCATGCTGGCCGAGGACACGACGGGCAAAGGCCACCTCAGCAAGGCCATCGGCGACGAGGAGCGCCTGTCGCTCTTCGTCCACCTGCCGGAGTAAGCCGAATCGTTCTTGCTTCACTCTGTTTGTCGCCCCTCGCCGAGTCCGCTAACGCTCGGTGAGGGGCCTTTGCATTTTTTCTGCGGAATTTCCCAAATACTCGTTGACAAGCGAACATGCGTGCTTAGAATACGAACATGCTTGCTAAAGTCTATTCGGCGGCGGTGGTTGGTCTCGAGGGCGAGCTCGTGGAGGTCGAGGTCGACATCCTGCCGGGCATGCCCGCGGTCAACGTCGTCGGCCTGCCCGACACGATGGTCCAGGAGGCCCGCGAGCGCGTGCGGTCGGCCGTGCGCAACTCCGGCTGCGTCTTCCCGTTCAAGCGCGTCACCATAAGCCTGGCGCCGGCAGACGTGAAGAAGGAAGGCAGTGCCTTCGACCTGCCGATTGCCGTCGGTGTCGTCATCGCCACGGACCAGCTCATCGCCGACGTATCGGAGTCCCTGTTCCTCGGCGAGCTGTCGCTGGACGGCCGCCTGCGTTCGACCCACGGCGTGCTGCCCATGGTCTCGCTGGCCCGAGAACGCGGCATGCGCAAGGTCTACGTCCCGGCCTGCGACGCGGCTGAGGCCGCGCTCGTCGAAGGCATCGAGGTCTACGCGGTCGAGACGTTCACTCAGCTCGTGCGCCACCTCTCCGGCGACGAGGCCATCGCGCCGTTCAAGGGCGACGGCATCCCGGTCTGTGAGGCCTCAACCTACGACGGCACCGACTTCGCGGACGTGCGAGGCCAGGAGCACGTGAAGCGCGCCCTGGAAGTCGCGGCCGCCGGTGGACATAACGTACTGATGGTAGGCCCAGCGGGCGCCGGCAAGACGCTACTGGCCCGCGCCATGCCGTCGATCCTGCCCGCGATGGCGCCGGACGAGGCGCTGATGGTCACCCGCATCTACAGCGTCGGCGGTCTCCTGCCGCGCGACATGCCCCTGATTAACCAGAGACCCTTCCGCGCACCGCATCACACGGTGTCGCAGGCCGGGCTCGTCGGAGGAGGACGTCAGCCCCGCCCGGGCGAGATCTCGTTATCTCACCGGGGTGTCCTCTTCCTTGACGAGCTCCCCGAGTTCGGCCAGCAGACGCTCGAAGTCCTGCGACAGCCCCTCGAGGACCACGTCGTCACCATATCGAGAGCGCACGGCAGCGTCACGTACCCCGCGAACTTCATGCTCGTGGCGGCGATGAACCCGTGTCCCTGCGGCAACTACGGCGACCCCATCAAGCCCTGCTCCTGCTCCGAGAGCGCCGTCTCCCGCTACCAGCGCCGCATCTCCGGCCCCCTGCTCGACCGCATCGACCTGTTCGTCGAGGTGCCGCGCATTGACTACGAGAAGCTGGCGTCCCTGACGCCCGCCGAGACCTCGGCGTGTGTACGAGGCCGTGTCAACCACGCGCGCGAGCTCCAGACGCAGCGCCTGCAAGGCCGGGGCGCCTCGGCCAACGCCGAGATGTCGCCGGCGGACGTACGCGACTTCTGCCAGACCACGCTGGACGAGGGCGCCATGTCCTTCCTCAAGCTCGCGACCAACCAGCTCTCGCTCTCGGCCCGCGCCTTCCACCGCATCCTCAAGGTCGCCCGCACAATCGCAGACCTCTCGGGCGACGAGACGCTAACGACGGCGCACGTAGCAGAAGCAGTTCAATACCGGCAGCGGTCCAGGGCGGTGTGATGACTTCGCTGCGTCAACGAAGTAGCCGAGGCGTCCTCGCCTCGGCGTCGAATCGCCCTCCGATCGAGCCGCCATGGGACGACGCTTCACAACGTAGCCGAGGCGTCCCCGCCTCGGCGTCGAATCGCCCTCGATCCTGACGTGTCCAAGCTGGGCCGCTTCGTGTTTGAGGGCGCCTGCTATCACACGATTTCGGTCACTCGCGGACGGCGCCCTGTCTTCTCGGACGCCCAAAACGTAGAGACCCTTCTCGAAGCCATAGAGTTCACTCGAACATCTGGCAGAGCTTATGTGTTGGCTTTCGCGATCATGCCGGATCATGTACACCTCGTACTGGTACCGAGAGACAGCCATTCCGTTTCGGAGTTGATGAAGAGCATCAAGAACTACGTAGCGACTACGATCAATCGACGTATGGGGAGCAAGGGCGCACTGTGGCAGCAGAGCTTCTATGACAGGGTCATTCGCAACGAGGCCCAACTGCGGTCGACGATTGAGTACATTCATCAAAATCCGGCAACCGCAGGCCTCGTCGCGGAGGCCAAGAGCTATGAATTCAGCTCTGCTCGTCCAGAACTTGAAACGGATCTCGAGGCCTTCTTGGGCGGATGACGCCGAGGCGGGGACGCCTCGGCTACGAGGTCCGTCGATGACGGGTTTTGGTGATCGAAGCCCGGACTCGGCAAGCTCCGGACGCCTACCGCGGCAGGCCCTCGGGCTGACCGTAGCTCACGGCCCATCGATACGCCCCGCGGTAGCCGTAGTGCTTCAGCACGTGCGTCGCGTCTTCCAGCTCGATGCCCATCAGCAGCGTGAGCTGCGCGTACGGCCGCAGGCGCTGCGATTCGTACATCGTCTCGCGGGAGAGGTAGCTGGCGCGGGCGCTCACCGCCAGCGCGAACGCTTCGGGCGCCTTGAGCTCTTCGTCGATCACGACGTGATATTACCACCGCCGCGCCAGCCGAGACGATGGGGGATTTGCCCTATCGATGCGCCGGATTGCCGCCGGATCCTGACGCTAGTACGAGCGCGCCGGGTCGCTGTACGGGTGCAGCCAGATCCTTCGCTAGTCGCTCAGCAATGACAAAGAGCAAGCGCTGATTGGCAGACTATGCGCCTTTTGTCATTCTGACGCAGGAGGAATCCAGCCTACCAGTACAGAGCCTCGAAGCGCGGCTCCCTCAGCCTCCCGTCTGGCCCCAGCCAACCAGTACGGCTTCCCGAATCGCGGCTTCCCGGCTCCCGGCGAGCGCTACTTGCGCGCGTCCAGGATCTTCGCGAGGCGCGGGTAGACCTTGCGCGCGTTGCCCTCGAAGATCTTGTACTTGTCCTCGTCCGTGAGCCCAGGCGCCGCGTCGACGTACGGCTTCGTGTCGTCGTAGTAGCGGCCGGTGCGCTTGTCGACGCCTCGGACCGCCCCGATCATCTCGGAGGCAAAGATCACGTTGTCCGAGCCGATGACGTCGACCAGGAGGTCGATGCCGCGCTGGTGGTACACACAGGTGTCGAAGAAGATGTTGTCCATCAGGTACTCGTCCAGCTCCGGACGGCCCTGGTCCGCCGCGATACCGCGGTAGCGGCCCCAGTGGTACGGCACCGCGCCGCCGCCGTGCGGGATCACCCACTTCAGCGTCGGGAAGTCCTCGAACAGGTGGCCGAGCACGTTCTGCATGAAGAAGGTCGTGTCGCCGTTGATGTAGTGGGCGCCGGTGCCGTGGAAGTTGGGGTTGCAGGAGCCGCTCACGTGCAGCATGCCGGGGACGTCCAGCTCCACCATCTTCTCGTAGAGCGGGTACCACCACTTGTCGGTCATCGGCGGGTCCGTCCAGTAGCCGTCGCTCGGGTCCGGGTTGACGTTGCAGCCGACGAAGCCGAGCTGGTTGACGCAGCGCTCCAGCTCCTCGATGCAGTTCGCTGGTGAGACGCCGGGCGACTGCGGTAGCTGGCATACCGGGATGAACGAGTCCGGGACGAGGTCACAGACGCGCTTGATCAGGTCGTTGACGGTCTGGGTCCACTGCAGGCTGACGGAAGCGTCGCCGACGTGGTGCTCCATGCCGCCGGCGGTGGGCGAGAACAGGGCGACGTCGGTGCCGCGGTCTCGCTGCAGCTTGAGTTGGTTCTTCTCCAGCGTGTCGACGATCTCGTCGTCGCTGATGTTGACCTTGCGCGAGATCGGCGCGTTGGCGTCTTTCTGCTCCTGGCGCCAGTTCTTCAGCTCCGCCGGTGCGGTCGTGTAGTGGCCGTGGACATCGATGATCATGAGCAGTTCCTTTGCTAAGTTAAGCGCCCGGGAGTCGGAGATGATTCTAGCCTTAAACGTTGTTAGTTATCAGTAGTCAGTTTCTGCGTCTGGCCGACTCGGCCATCGGCTTTCAGCGATCCGCCTCCAGCAATCAGCTCGATGCGATTGCAGAACTCCCTCTCCCTACGCCGGCCAGTCCCGAGGTCGCGTCGAAGGAGAGAGGCTGGGGTGAGGGTGAGGCCCATCACGTTGGCGAACAGCGATGTCTCTGCTGATTGCTGATGAGCTGACAGCTAACAGCTACCAGCTATCGGCTCGCCCGGCTGACAGCCCTGCCCGGCAGGCGTATGCTGGCGGCCAAGAACGGCCCAGTCGCAGGTGAGCGACTCGCCGGTGATGGAGGTACTTCGTGGCCAAGATCAGACACATCGCGTACAGGGTGGAAGACGTCGAGGCGATGGCGGACTTCTTCATGAAGGGGTTCGAGATGGAGATCGTCGAGCGCCGGCCTACGGGAGCCGTCGACCTCTCGGACGGCGTGATCAACGTGACGCTGCTACCTCTCGGTACGCCCGCCGGGGACGGCGAGGCACCGCACGGCATCGGCCACATCGGGTTCACCGTTGAGGATGATGACGTGGCCAAGCAGCGCCTTATCTCCATCGGTGCCGAGGAGGCCAGGACGATTCGGGCCGACAGCGCGCACTACGAAATCAAGTTCACGGGCCCGGAGGGTATCGTCGTCGACGTTGGCCACTGGGCCGGCACGGCGCCGATCGACGCAGAGGCTGCCGCGACCCACGCCTAGGGCAGCGTCAGCACCCTGGATCTGGGCGACATTGGTCCGATATCCGACCCGTTTGGACATCGTTCTGGTCTCGTAGCGGTCGTCATGTGGTCGTATCTTGGTCCCATAGCTGCCCTACTTTCGTGGCGTTTCCGTTGCAGGACTGACCCGAATCGGTCTCGTTTCGAATTTACGCCGGGTTTGTAGTAATCCTGAGGAGGCTCCCATGAAGCTCAAGCGAATCGGTCATGTTGCGCTGCGCTGCGCCGACGAGGACCGCTCCCGCGCGTTCTATCGCGACGTCCTCGGCTTCGAGGTCAGCGAGCAGGACCCGGACCACGGCGGCACGTTCATGACCCTCGGCGACAACTTCCACACGATCGACGTGTTCCCCACGCCGGACGCCGAGAACGCCCAGAAGCCCAAGACGGGCCAGGTCGGCCTCTTCCACATCGCCTTCGAGGTCGCCCGCTACGAGGACCTCAAGGACGCCTACGCAACCCTGGTCGAGCACGCGGTGCCGATCTCGCACTGCACGGACCACGTCAGCCAGCGCAGCATCTACTTCAACGACCCGGACGGCAACCGCCTCGAGATCTACTTCGAGGTGCCAGACGCCCTGCGCCGATACGCCGTGCAAAACCGTGGCGACGAGGATGTGCCCCTGCAAGTCACCAGCCCCGGCGAACCCCTGCCGGCCTGGCTGGACGAGGACTGGCTCGCCCGCTTCGAGCCCGTCGCCGTTTCCGATCAGCGATGGTGACCTGCGTCCTGAGGCTCTCGATGACCTCGATCCTGAGACGCCGGAGGATGCGGTGACCGCGACCGGTCTGGTCCAGTTCCACATCTGCCATCGTCGTGCGGCGACCTGCAGACGATGCGATGAAGCGCTACGGCCGAAGTCGCTGGGCATCGGACGACTGGAGCTACTGGGACCGCTTCGCCGCGGGCGCCACGAGCCGATGGCCTACGGCTCCGGGCACGGCACGACCTTGGAGTCTATCGGCATCGAGGCAAAGGTGGGACGTCCAGTTCCAGACCGCTTCTTCCGCGAGCACGGCGAAGGCGTTCAGCACATCGGCTTCTGGTACGCCGGACATGCGGCTTCGGTCGCGCGCGGCGCTGGAAGCAGGCGGCGCGATCGTCTCGGGCGCCCGCGACAAGCCGGGCAACGCCACCGTGCAGGTCAAGCCGGGCGACCTCGACGCGCTGAGCTGCCGGTGCCCTCGCTTTCCTCAATGCGGGCACGGCTTCACTCTGGAGTACTTCGGCCCCGGCGGCGAGCACCTGTACCGCGACTGGCTCAAGGACGACTTCGGTGCGATGCTGACACCGCCGCCGGAGCGGCCGTGGAGCAGCCCAGCCCTCAGCTTCAGGTTGGCACACCCACCGTAGCGAGGATGGGATGGACAAGCGTGTTTCGAAACGCCGTAGGGGCGCACGGCCGTGCGCCCCTACGAGGCCCCGTACCCAGCGTCTTTGTCGCATTCTGCCCAGGCTGACGGCTGATGGCTGATCGCTGATAGCCGCCGAGGCCGCTACCAGAGCTTCTTGCTGGCGATCGCCGCACCCTCTGACAGCATGCGGAACTTCTCCCACATGATGCTGGCGTGCACCCGATGCGTGGAGTACGTCTGCGCGAAGCCGCAATCGGCGCCGGCGATGACGTTCTCCCGCCCCACCAGCTTCGCGTAGTTCGTGATGCGCTCCGCCACCAGCTCCGGATGCTCGACCACGTTCGTCGTGTGGGCGATCACGCCGGGGATGACGATTTTGCCGTCTGGCAGCTTCACGTCCTCGAAGACGTGGTACTCATGGGCGTGGCGCGGGTTTGCCGCCTCGACGGAGTAAGCCTGCGCCTTGATCTTCAGGGTAACGTTGACGATGTGCTTGAACTCGATGTCGGTGGTGTGGGGGCCGGGCCAGCTGCCCCAGCACACGTGGTAGCGCACCAGCTCCTCCGGGATGTCGCGCAGGGCGTGGTTCAGCGCCTCGATGCGCACTTCGGCGAACTTCGCGTACTCCTCCGGTGACGGCGGCGGGTCCATCGAGTCCCACGCCGTGACGCCACGCGGGTCGTCGATCTGCACGACGAAGCCGGCGTCGGTGACCATCTTGTACTCGTCGTGGAGGGCATTGGCGATTGCTTCCAGGTACTCTTCGTCCGTGCCGTAGTAGCGGTTGGGGCGCTGCTGCTCGATCGTGCCGGGCGCTGTCGCCGGGTAGAACACCTCGTCGTAGCCCGTTTCGGCCATCGCCGCCTTGAGGTTGTCGATGTCCTGCTGCACGAAGTCGGCCCCACAGAAGCTCACAGGGCCCACGCAGGCGATCTGGGTCAGAGTGCGGTTCCAGCCCGCGCCCAGGCCGCCGCCCTCCATCTCGTTGTAGGCGTCGAGGAACTTCTTTCGGTCGCGGCCCAGGAGGAACGAGCCGACGGCGCCCTCGACCTCGCCGAAGCCGGTGAGGCGGTCCGTGATGTAGTTGGCGAAACCGGACTTGGAGAACTCGCCGTCGGCCGGGATGTCGATGCCGGCGTCCTTCTGCTGCTTCATCACGTCGATGATCGAACGCTTCAATGTCTCGGCCTCGGCGCCCTCGAAGCGCTTACCGGAGGGGCGGTCCTGGAGCATCGCGATCACCTCGGGCGGCCGGATCAGGCTGCCGACGTGAGTGGTGAGTATGCGGTCCGTGCTGTGCTTCATGATGCTCCTCCAGGAATGCGTGCGGCGAAATACGTGGGCGGATTGTGTTGTCTTCTCTACATTGGGGTCAAGAGCAGGGGTCAAGCCCGGGCCGCGCGACGACGATCATTATTGAGACGCACCGGCGCTCTCGCGAGTTGCAGTGCCGAGGTGGAGGGTTGATTGCTCAGATCCCGAGTCGTCTGGGTTGCTGGTCTGGTAATCGGCGCCGCCGTGCTCCTGGGCGCAGCGTGTAACGGTGGCGACGATGCGCCCTCGCCTCCGGCCGCCACGGTCGAAAGCAGCGTGCAGCCCACGGCAACTGTCGCTCCGGTCGAGGCGACCTCGGAGACGTTGGCCACGGTTACTGCAACAGCGACACAACCACCGCATCGACGGCCACGCCGGCGCCGACCGCTACCGAGACGCCCGAAGCGCCACGCGCCGCGTCCTACGGCGACATGCTCTATACGGTCACCGACGTGGTCGAGAGCAACGAGACGTGGCGGACCTACGGTGGAAGCGGGCAGCCGGAGGAGAGCGATAAGCGCTTTCTGTATGTGTATCTCGACGTGACAAACAAGCTGACGAAGCTCCCGCTGGCGCTGCAGTCCGACGTGTTTTACCTCGACACAGGCGATGGCGAAGTGGAGGGTTTGCGGCTCTGGAGCCAGGCCGCGAGTAAGGTCGTGGACCCCGGCGAAACCGTGCACTACATCACGGGCTTTCAGGTCCCGGACGACTTCGAGCTCGCCGATGGGCAACTCGTGATCGCGGAGTCAGGGCGGGTGCCCGCCTCGGTTGTGCTAGCGGGCCCGCCGGACGCGCAGGCCTATCCTATCGAGGCAGAACTGGGCGACGAGCCCTCGCCGATCAACACGGGTGATGCCTGCGACGACCTCACGGTGGACCCCACCCTCGCCGTCATCGACCTCGACGCGGGTATCGATGCTTCAGGGATCAACGGCGAAATCGACGGCGGCCGCCGCGCGAAGGCAGGCGAGCGCTTCCTGCGTATCGATATCCACGCCACGGCCGACAACCACGAGTGTGCCGTACGCGCCGATTTCTTCCGCCTCCAAGCAGACGGAAAAGCCATCGAGGCATCGAACCGCCTCGCGACCTCCGTGAAGCCCGGCGGCACACTCGACTTCAGTCTGGTTTATCGCGTACCGGTTGGGGCGCAGGATATCGCGCTCCTGGCCGGCGCTGTCAGCGGTAGCGAGAAGCCGTTCCCGCTACGGGTCAGCGACTTCGGCCCCGAGTAGAGACCGAAGTCGCCGAACCACTACGTCGCCGGGTGCTACCAGAGTGCTTTCGTAGCCAACTGAGCGCCCTCGCTCAGGGTGCGTAGCTTCGCCCAGACGATTCTGGGGTCGACGTTGGTCGAGGCAGCGTTGGTGCCGAAGCCGCAGTCGACGCCGGCGATGACGTTCTCCTTGCCCACCAGGCGCGCGTAGGCCTGGATGCGCTGCGAGACCAGCTCCGGGTGCTCGATGAAGTTCGTCGTGGAGTCGATGACGCCGGGCATGAGCATCTTGCCGTCCGGCAGCTTCACGTCCTGCCAGACGTTCCATTCGTGCTCGTGGCGCGGGTTGGCGCCCTCGAAGGAGATGATGCTGGGCCGGCCCTTGAGCACGATGTCGATGATGTCGCGCATCGGCACGTCCATGTGGTGCGGGCCCTCGTAGTTACCCCAGCAGAGGTGCAATCGCATCATGTCCGGGTCGATGTTCTTTGTCGCCTCATTCACCACTTCGACGTGGCGCTCGACGATCTTGCGGAAGTCGGACGTCGATAGGTCGGCGAACTGGCTCTGGCGGCTCATCGCCAGGTCGGGGCAGTCCATCTGAAGCTCGAAGCCGGCGTTCGTGATCGCCTCGTACTCGTCCTTCATCACGGCGCAGAGGGCGTCCAGATACTCGTCGTCCGTCTTGTAGTACTCGTTGCCCAGGAAGAACGAGACGACGCCGGGTGAAGCGGCGGTCATGAAGGCGCCGACGGGCTTGGCGGCGTCAACGGCCGCTTTGAAGTTGTCGACATCGCGCTCGACTGCCGCGAAGTCCGTCCAGGCGATGGGGCCGTTGCAGGTCGGGCGAGTGAGCAGAGTGGCGGTGGTTGCCATGCGACGCTCCGTGTACTCCGGAAAGTCGCGCGCCTCACCCTGAATGCGAAGTCGCGCCATCGCGGTGCCGCCGAAGCCGCTGAGGCGGTTCTTGACGTAGGTGGCGTAACTCGGCTTGCCCTCCTCGCCGTCGCTGACGACGTCGACGCCGGCGTCCATCTGCAACCGGACCACCTCGGCCACGGCCTCCCGCACTCGAGCCTGGAAGGCCGCTTCGTCGCCGGGGTTGCCCTGCTCGCGCGCCCTGATCATCTCGATGAGATCTGCAGGCCTCGGCAGGCTGCCGGTGTGGGTTGTGTGGATACGGTCTGTGCTTCGCAGCATGACGTGCTCTCTTCTCTAGTTGCTAATCACGTCGTGGGCCAGGAGTCCGGCCGTCGCGCAGATTATGGAGCCATTGTGGTCGCATGCAAACCCAAGGTTGGAGATGACGAGGCCCGACTGGCTATGAGGTGCAGGTACCCCTCGTTGCGAGCCATTGTCGTCAGCCAGGGCGAAGCAATCCCGGTACTCAATTAGGCTTACGTGCGCAGGCTGGGATGGCTTTGCCTCTCCCTCTGGTCGATGGCTCGCAACGAGGAGGCAGGACGTTCGCGGCACTTCGGCTCGGGATCGTGCTCTTTGCGGCGCGATGGCGCCTGCCCATTTGCCCTTTGCCGCCGCCCTGCGACCGACCTGTACCAAAGGCCTGCTTTGCCAATTCGTCAACGACGCTGTATTCTAACGCGGTAACACAGGGGCGACGTGGGTCTCCCCCGGAGGATTCGATGCTTAGCGCAGTCTTTTACACGGCAGCATGTGAAACCCGTAAGCCGCACGGAATGTCGGCTGCGTGGGTACACGCTACCGTCGATCGATGGGCTGCTATGCCCGCCTTAGTGAGGAGCCAAACCGGCTAAGGCGTTCAGTTTTCAGACATAGCAGCCCACCAGTAGTCCCACTGGTGGGCTTTTCTTTTACCCCCGCGTGGGTCCGGAAGTTCCGGTTACCAATCAAGGGACAGGTAGTGGAGAAAGGGAGCCATGACAACAGCGCAACAGAGCAGAGCGGCCCTCGTCGACGCGTCCTTACCGACGCCGAGCCTGCCGGATGATGGAGGCTTGACGCCGCGTCAGCGTGACATCCTCGGCCACATCGCCCAGGGACGCTCCAACAAGCAGATTGCCTTCGCACTCGGGATCAGGGAGCGCACCGTGAAGTTTCACGTTGCCGCCCTGTTCGAAAGGCTCGGCACGCAGAGCCGAACTGAAGCCCTCGTCGTAGCGCTCCGTACCGGTGTTATCCGGCTCGACGAAACGGCGTAGCGTTGGGAATGTCTTAGAGCCGGATCAGCCGGATGTAATTACTCTGGCTGGTCCGGCTACCTGGCGCGGAGCCCACGGAAACCACGTGGCTCCCCGCCGGCAGGATGGTACGGTTCGCCATCTCACGTTCGATGCGAGCCGCCTGCGTTTCACCCGGTCGTGCCTTCTCCACCATCACGGGCATGACGCCTCGCCAGAGGCAGAGCTGGCGCGCCAGCTTCACGCTCTCGCACAGGGCAATGACGGGGCGTGAGGCCTGAAGGCTCGATAGGGTCTCTGCTGTCTTGCCGGATCGCCCGAACGCCACGATCGCGTCCGCGTTCACCTGCTCCGCCAGATGTACCGCCGCCTGACACACCGCCGCGTTCGCCGTCGTGGTTTCGTGGCTCAGATGCAGCCCGGGCTTTATCAGGCGCTCTGCCTCTACCACGATGCGATGCATCGCCCGGACCACCTCGACAGGATGCTTGCCGATGGCGGTTTCCCCGCTGAGCATGACGGCGTGCGTGCCGTCCCACACCGCGTTCGCGACGTCTGACGCCTCGGCGCGAGTGGGGCGCAGGTTCTCCGTCATCGATTCCAGCATCTGCGTGGCGGTAATCACGGGACGGTTGAGCTCCAGTGATCGCGCGATGAGCTGCTTCTGAACGCCCGGCACCTTCTCCGGTCGCAGCTCCACGCCGAGGTCGCCGCGCGCCACCATTGCGCCGTCGAAGGCGCGCAGGATCGAGTTCATGCGCTCGACTGCCTCGCGCTTCTCTACCTTGGCGAGCAACGGCACAGGTTGTCCGGCGCACTCCATGACTTTGCGCGTCTCCTGTGCATCGTGCGGGTGGCGTACGAAGCTCAACGCCACGTAGTCCACGCCGTGCTCGATGCCGAATCGAAGGTCCTCCCGGTCCTTGTCGGTCAATGTCTGGACCGTGAGGCGGGCGCCCGGCAGGTTCACGCCCTTACCTGGGTAGAGCTCACCGCCCACGATCACTTCGCACTGCACGGTCGAGTCGTACTCGGCGATCACGCGCAGCTCGATGGCGCCATCGTCCAGAAAGATCGATTCGCCTGGGTCGGTCTCGTGCACCAGGTTGGGGTAGTTGGTGGAGATGTGGCCCGGCTCGCCCTCGCGGCGGTCGCCGTGAATCTCGAGTATGTCGCCCGACTCGAGGTGAAGTGGCGGCTCCCGGATCGTGCCGACGCGGATCTTGGGGCCCTGAATGTCCTGCAGGATGGCGATGGGCCGGCCGGCTTCCGCTTCAACTTCACGGATGCAGGTGATGAGGCTAGCCTTCTCCTCGTGATTGCCGTGGGAGAAGTTCAGGCGCATGACGTCAACGCCAGCGTCTACCAGCCTGCGCAGCATTTGCTTATCGGAACTCGCCGGCCCGATCGTCGCAACGATCTTCGTGCGACGGAATCCGTCCATGGATACCAGTGTACGCATGTCTACGGGGATGCCTAGGGGCGAATATTAACGGAGGAATAAGAACGACCACTCTTAACGCAACCGTTACAGTAAGTCCATGACCTCAGCGACAGCCCCTCAGTCGATATCCGAGACCGAAATGTACGCGCGCATCCTTGCCAGCGATGCGGCCTGGGATGGGCGCTTCTACTTCGGCGTGGTCACCACGGGCATCTACTGCCGTCCCTCCTGCCGCGTCCGCAAGCCCCGGCGCGAGAACGTGCGCTTCTTCGGAGCGCCGGCTGAGGCCCGGGACGCCGGCTTGCGACCCTGCCGCCGCTGCCACCCGGACGACTTCGCCGCGGGTGAGGACGTGGATCGCGACGAGTTGTTGGCGCTGGTCGCGGAGCTGCGGGCCAACCCGGCGCGTTTCCCCGATGTCGAAGCCGTGGTGCTGCGCTCCGGCTATGGGGCCACCCACCTGTTTGATACATTCCGGCGCATCCTCGGCGTCACGCCTGCGGCGGTGCTGAATGACGCCCGCATCGAGCACGCGAAGCACCTGCTCTCAGAGACAAACGACTCCGTACTAAGCGTCGCCCTCGCGTCAGGCTATCGCAGCGTCTCGGCCTTCCATCGCCGCTTCAAGCTCGCGACGGGCCTGACGCCGATGGCATATCGGATTCAAACGCAGCCCCGAAAGGCTTGAGAGCACCGGGATTGCTTCGGCTCTCCCCTGACGGTCGATGGCTCGCAACGAGGAGGAACGCATGACTGCTTACGAAACGCTGGAAACGCCCCTGGGTAGATTCACGATCGTTGTCGCCGGGGACGGGACGCTTGTCGCTGCTGCCTTCGGTGAGTTGTCAGACATGCGACACCTCATCGGCCCCGGCGAGGTCGAACTCAACCCGGAGCGCACCGCGGAAACACGGCGACAGCTCGAAGAGTACTTCGAGGGCACGCGCAGGCAGTTTGAGCTGCCCTTGGCGGAGCCGGCGACCGAGTTCCAGCGCCGCTATCGGGCCGAAATGGCATCGCTGGGCTACGGCACGACGACTACGTACGGCGAGCTGGCCCGTCGGCTCAGTAGCTCAGCGAGAGCGACGGGCCGGGCGAACGCTACGAACCCGCTCTGCCTCATCGTGCCGTGCCACCGCGTCATCGGTGCCGACGGCTCGCTCACCGGCTACGCCTACGGAGTCGACATAAAGCGCCGCCTGCTGGAGCACGAGGGCGCACTCGCGCCTCTGCTGGTCTAGTCGCCGCCTTACTGCGCGATGGCGTCCTTCAGAGCAGGGACGACCTCGCCTTCCGTCACGACGTTGTCCCATCGCTTGAGAATCGTGCCGTCTTTGCCGATGAGGAACACCCATGGCTCGTTGAGGTCGTTGTTGCGGAACAGCCATTCCTTGGCCGTGTCGTTGATCGTCTGAGCCTGGAAGTCCTTCCAGATTTCGATGTGGATGAAGTTGGCATCGTTGCCGTACTGCGCCTGGAGGCCGGCAATCATTTCCGTCACCGGGCCGCAGAACTGGCTGATGCAGAACACCGGCGTCGAGAACACGACGACGAGAGGCTTATCTTCCTTCAGCGCGTCGGCGATGCTGATCTGGTGCAGGGCGGCGTCCGGCATGTCATCCACGGAGGTGGCCCGGGAGTCGATGGCGGCGGGTGGCGCATCGGAGTCGACCGTAAGGCTGTCGGAGGCGATTGCCGCATCGCCGGGGGCGGGCACCTGGGTCGCGCCGTTGACGCCGAAGGCAGAGGTGCCGGTGAGCTCACCCTTGTCCGTCGTCTCAATCGTGACGTCGACCTGGTAGAAGCCGGCCTTGTCGAAGGTGATCGGGTCGACCGCATAGACGCCGCGGCCGGCGGAGGCGGGACCGGTCGCCGGCGCGTCGGGCGGCGTGTCGAGGCCCTCGCCGGGGATCTGGAGGAAGTTCGCCGTCTCCTCCTTGTAGAACACGGGCTTGTCCGTCTCCTGGCCGGTGCCGAGGTAGGTGAAGCGCATCTGGGCCGTGCCATAGCTGACGAAGTCGTTGTCCAGGGTCAATAGTCCGGCGATGAAGCGGCTGTCTTTGCCCGCAGCAAGGTCGTAGCTGGCGACGGCGACGTTCAGGGTCGGCGTGTCGCCGTCCGTCTTGACGCCCGCAGCGCCGGTGGTGCCGCCGTCGTCGTCGCCGCCGCCACATGCGGCGATCGCGACCGTCAGGCAGAGCACGCCCACCAGTGCGGCGAACATCTTGCCGCGGCCGAAGCGATGCCCCGTGTCAGTCGCCGTGTCCGATAGCCTTCGATTCGTCATGTAACCCCTCACTGTGCGCAGTCTGGTGCTGTGAAGCCGAGCACCGCGGCCGATTGTTTTACCTGAACGAGCAAGTCTGTGATCAGTGCGTCTGGTGAGCCGTCCGCGCTCGTCGGCGTGGGCGGGTTGTCAGGCAGCAGGATCACGTTTTCCACCTTGTACTTGGCGACCAGCAGACTTGTCGCCTGAGTGACGTCTTTTTCCTGCACCTCGGCCGCCATCTGATGCAGGAACAGGTGTGCCTTGTCGTAGAAGGGCGTCCTGGCCGCAGCGATATCACCCTGCAGAAAATCGACTTGTACCTCGCACAGGCCGTCGATAGCGTTGTCGATCCCGGCTTGTGTCACGTTACCAAAGGAGCCTGGCGCCACGGCGCTGTTGCCGTCGGAGCCGCCCCCGAGCGCTCCGGAGATGAGCACGGTGGCTACAACGACCACCACGAGCACCACGACGGCGAGCAAGGCCTGAACCTTGGTGTTTTGCAGCGAGAAACCCGAGTGCTCTCTCACGATAATCAGAGGCCGACATGGGATCCTGCGCTGGAGGGGTGCTAGACCGATTCAGGCGGGCCGCCCTTGGAGACCTGGATCCATTATTCGCCCTTGCGCGCTTATGCCCAAAGGTTGCTTGGGAAACGCTGCAAAGCCGGCCTCGAAATCGACTAGGATGGGCAGCCTCAGAACCCCTTCTGCTTGTCGATCTCGCCTTCCAGCGCCTCACCGGCGCGCCAGTGCCTCAGGTTCTCGATGAAGCGCGCGGTGTTGCGGCGGGCGCGGATACTGCGAAGCGCCGGCCGTGTGGGGCGTGATCACCACGTTCGGGAACGTCCACAGCTTGTGGTCCTGCGGGAGGGGCTCGATCGGCGTCACGTCCAGGCCGGCGCCGCCGAGATGGCCCGACTCCAGCGCCCGCACGATCGAGTCGCCGTCGACGATCGGACCGCGCGTGACGTTGACCAGCAGGGCGTCCGGCTTCATCGCCGCGAAGACCGCGTCGTTGATGAAGCCTCGCGTCTCGTTCGTCAGGGGGCAGCAGATGGCGACCACGTCGCTCAGGCCGAGCATCTCGTGGAAGTGGTCCATGCGCCAGTGCTTGCTCACGTCCATGCACGGCGCCACGTTCTCCGAGTCGACGGCGAGGCAGTCCATGCCGAACGCCCGCGCGCGGTGGGCGATGGCGCGGCCGGTGCCGCCGAGGCCGACGATGCCCATGGTCTTGCCCTGCAGCTCCGTCATCACCTTGCGCATGGGTGCGCGGCTGGGCCAGTTCGCGGGCGCCTCGAGGATGGCGCGCTTGAGCTGCCGCGTCAGGGCCAGGAGCAGCGCGAAGGCGTGGTCGGCGAGGTGAGGACCGACGAGGCCCTTCTCGCCCGTGAGCATGACGTCGCTGGCGATCATCTCGGGGAACATCAGCATGTCGGCGCCGGCCGCGACGGAGTGGAGCCAGCGCAAGTTCTTCGCCCGCAGGAACGTCTCGCGGTCCAGCGTGCCGAGAGCAACCTCGGCGTCTGGCCAGTGCTCGTTCGCTTCTTCGGCCGACGTCGCGACGATGATGTCGCCCTCACCGGACGCGACGTAGATCTGCTCCAGCTCTTCCTCCGTCACCTCCGGCAGCGTCAGGCTGCCCGTGACCACCAGGATCTTCATGCGTATGTCTCCCTTTCGTACGTGCGTGGGTCTAAACTCACGGCATTCTAGGCCGCGACGGCCTTTCGTGCGCGGCTTCCGCAGCCCTTCTGGAGGTGTCCCGATGCAGATGCAAGCAGCCGTTTACCGCGAGCCCAACGCCCCACTGACGATCGAGACCGTAGACATCGACCAGCCGGTCGGGCGAGAGGTGCTCGTGCGCACTGTCGCTGCCGGGCGTCTGTCACAGCGACCTGCACATCGTCCACGGCATCACGCGCCGCGGCGTCACAACGGAGGAGGCGATGGTGCTGGGCCACGAGTCCGCCGGCATCGTCGAGGCGGTCGGGCCCGGAGTGACCTACGTGCAGCCCGGCGATCACGTCGTCGGGTGCCTCTCGGGCTTCTGCGGCGTCTGCGAGCAGTGCCTCTCCGGCCACCCCAACCTCTGCCAGGCCGGCCTCCAGAACAAGCGCGAGGGCGAATCGCCGCGGCTGAGCCAGAACGGCAAGCCGGTGGGGCAGGCGTACAGCATCGGCGGCTTCGCGGAGCACCTGCTCCTGCACGAGAACTCGCTCGTGCGCATCGACCCCGACATCCCGCTCGACCGCGCCGCGCTGGTGGGCTGCGGCGTGCTGACCGGCGTCGGCGCCGCGCTGCGGACGGCCGGCATCCAGGCGGGCCAGACCGTCGCGGTGTTCGGCTGCGGCGGCGTCGGCCTCTCCGTTATCCAGGGCGCGCGCATCGCCGGGGCGCTGCCAGATCATCGCCGTCGACCAGTTCGACTCGAAGCTGGAGATGGCGAAGCAGTTCGGCGCCACGCACACCGTCAACGCCCGCAACGAGGACGCAGTCGCCGCGATCCGGGGGCTCACGAACGGCGCAGGCGTCGACCACGCCCTCGAGGCCGTGGGCAACACGACGCTGATCCGGCAGGCGGTCGAGAGCCTGGCGATCCGGGGCACGGCGACCATCGTGGGCGTGGCTGCCCGCAGACGCAAACATCGAGTTCCCGTGGATGGCGATCCGGCCCGAGTGCAAGGTCCAGACCTCGCGCATGGGCTCGAACCGCTTCCGCTTCGACATCCCGCGCTACCTGGAGTTCTACCGCCAGGGCAGGCTGCTGCTGGACGAGATGGTGAGCCGCCAGGGCCCCCTCAGCGACGTCAACGAGGCCTTCCGCGCCATGGAGGCCGGCGAGGTCGCCCGCACTGTACTGCGGTTCGACTAGTGCGTTGAGTTCTGCCAGAATCGTCCCGCTAATGAGTCAAACACCAGAAAGGTGACATAACATGCCGTACGAACCAGGAGCCGACTGGGAGACCGTCGAGAGCGTCATGCTGCGACAGCGCGCCGTGCGCGAGTTCAGCGACGCGCCTGTGGACGATGCGCTGCTGGAGCGCTGCATCCGCGCCGCGACCTTCGCGCCCAGCGGCGGCAACACGCAGCCCTGGAAGTTCATCGTCATTCGTGACCGCGAGACGAAGCGACAGCTCGGCGTGATCTTCGACGAGCTGGGGCGCAGCTCTACGGCGCCAACGCTCCGGTGCGTACGCCCTGGGAGGACGTGCCGGCGCTCATCGCCGCGTGACGGAGGAGGGCAAGGCCACCGGCGGCGCCTCGATCTTCCCCGTGGTGCAGAACCTGCTGCTCGCGATCCACGCCAGCGGCCTCGGCTCCGTCCTGACGACGCGCTGGAAGCTGCGTGAGACCGAGATCAAGCCGTTGCTGGGCCTGCCGGACAACATGGAGGCGCACGCCATCCTGCCCGTCGGCTGGCCCGCCCGCCGCTACGGCCGCGGCAAGCGCCTGCCCGTCGCCGAGATCACGTACCGGGAGAAGTTCGGCCAGCCCTGGGTCGAAGCGCCACTGCAGCAGGCTTGAGCTTCCGGTGAGTTGACAGGCCCTGCGTTCGCGAGACATAGTGCGCCACTATGCAGTCTGTATGCTCAGTGTTGCCCGGCGAGGAGTGGCAGCAGGTGATCGACGCGAGAGCGTTGGCCTGCGAGGACCCCGTGCTGGGTGCCATCTACGACCCGCCGTTCGCGCACTTCACGCATCAGCTCGCTGAGGAGTACGACTGGGACGGCCTCGCCGGGGCGCTGGCCGCGTTCGCGAAACAGCATCGGCCCTTCGAGGTGCGCACTACGGGGCTGCAGGTGTTCTCCGGCGGCGATACCGGGCCGCTCGTCACCGTGTACCGCTCGAAGCAGCTCATCGAATACCACGAGGCGCTCTGGCAGGCGATTTCGCCCTACGCCATCGGCACCGTACCGGGCTTCTACGAGCCGGAGGCCTGGGTGCCCCACGTCACGATCAAGCGCTGCGGTACGCACTGGGAGCGATTCGGCAACCTGATGGCGCAGATCGTCCAGTGGAATTTCGCCCGCACCTTCACCATCGATAACGTTTCGGTGCAGTGCGACCCCGGTCACAACAGCCGCACGCACTACCAGCGCCTCTATTACCGCCTCGGAGACGCCACCCCGGGCTCGCCAATCGCGCCAGCGACCAACGCCAGCATCATCGAGGTCACGCCGCCGCCTGACAGTGACGCCGCCCCGGTCTGGCGATTCGCCGTGCAGCCGGACGGCGGCGTGGCCGAGACCGTCACGATGTCATCGCCGGAGCTCACGCAGGTCATGGCAGACGCCAGATGCTCCGAGGTGCACTTCGCGGGCGGTCGCTGTCGTATCGAGGACGGGCGCATCGCATCGGTCGTGCCGAACGCCCCGTTCCCGGTGGTGGGGCTAGCTCTACGCCGAACACTCGCCGGACGCATTGGCCCTGACGCAGTAGACCCGTCGAATTGGCGCGCCTGTAATTTTGTCCATCGTGCGGAAATAGTTGTTGACAGTTAGCACGACCGGTCGTACTGTTGCATGACAAGAACGACCGGTCGTGCTAATTCATCCATCCAACCGCAAACAACGAAAGGACACTACTCCGATGGTCACCACTATTCGCCCCGCAAGCGCACTCCTGACTGACGAGATGCTCCAGCGCTTTGACGAGCGCGCCCCCATCTACGATCGAGAGAATCGATTCTTCACCGAGGATTTCGAAGAGCTGAAAGCATCCGGCTACCTGGATATCGCCATTCCGCCCGAGTTCGGTGGGCCCGGCCTGAGGCTGGATGAGGCGATGAAGCTGCAAAAGCGGCTCGCCTATTACGCGCCGGCGACTGCTATCGCCGTGAACATGCACCTCTACTGGACCGGCACGGCGGCGGACATGTACCGCGCTGGCGACAACAGCATGGCCTGGGTGCTCGAGAAGGCGGCCGCCGGTCACGTCTTCGCGGCCGGTCACGGCGAGTCCGGGAACGACGTGCCGTTGTTCTACTCGAGCTCGCAAGCGCGCCGCGTCGAAGGCGGCTGGGAGTTCACCGGCCACAAGATCTTCGGCAGCCTCTCGCCCGTCTGGACCTACCTCGGCATCCACGGCATGGACATGAGCGACCCGGCGAACCCACGCGTCGTGCACGGCTTCATCCCGCGCGATGCTGAGGGCTATCGCATCGAGCACACCTGGGACGTCCTCGGCATGCGCGCCACCCAGAGCGACGACACGATCCTGGAGAGGTCTTCGTGCCGGATGAGCTCACGCCGGTGGTCTGTCCTGCGGGCTTCGGCGGCGCCAGCCTGTTCCACCTCGGCATCTTTGCCTGGTCGCTGGTCGGCTTCGCCAGCGTGTACGCCGGCATCGCCCATCGTGCCTTGACATGACGGTGCAGTCTGTCGGCAAGCGTAAGTCGCTGGCCCTGACCCGCTCAATGGCGTATCACCCGGAGGTGCAGCACCACGTCGCCGAGATGCGCATGGCCCTCGAGGCCATTGACGCCCACATCGATCGCGTCAGCCATGACTGGGCGACCGGCGTCGACTACGGCCTCGACTGGGCGGTCAAACTGATCAGTGCCAAGTACGAGGCCGTGAACCGGGGCTGGCAGGTTGTCGACACGGCGCTGGATCTGACCGGCGGCAGTGGCATCTTCAAGCGGACTCGCATGGAGCAGCTCTTCCGTGACGCTCGCCTGGGCCGCATCCATCCTTCGAACACCCTGCTTGCGCACGAGGTCGTCGGCAAGCTTTCGTTGGGCATCAGCCCGGACGAGCAGCCGCGCTGGGGCTAGTTGGACCCGGACCCGCGCGGAAGTGAAGAGGCCGTCTCGTGAGAGGCGGCCTCTTTCGTGTCTGTCAGACGGACGCTATTCACCTCGCTCCAGGGTCCAGAGCAGGTTCATCATGAACTCGAAGTAACCGAAGGCCTCCGAGCTGCTGAAGCGCTCTTTGGCGTAGACCGGCGTCGCCTTTCCGTCCTCGATGCGCATGGTCAAGCCGCCGGTCGGGGGCCAGGCGGTGGCGCGCGACATGTTCAGGGGCGTGTGGGGGCCTGTCGCGGCGCCCGGGACCAGCTCGGGGTGCTTGTCGAGGACGAGCAGGTAGGCATCCGCCGAGGCCTTGGAGGCGCCGGTGTAGTCGCCGTCGTCCAGCAAGGCTTCGACCTTCTGCATTGCGTCCCGAAACGTGGGGTCGGTGAGGTCGGACGGGCTGGGCATTTTCGCCTCCGGCAGCAAATAGCAAACGGCTTAGGGCAAATGGTGGAAGGCGATTCTACTGAGGGCACCGTCTCACTGCCATTTGCCTTTTGCTCTTCGCCCTAAATCGAGCTGTTAATCTCGTGCTTCACGCCGTCGAGCTGCTGCTCGCGCCACTTCTGGTGCAGATGGTGGCGCTCCTGGAACTCCGGCATGACTTCCTTCGCGAACATCTCCAACGTCTCCATGATGTCCTCATGCCTTCGCTCGTGGACCTGGATGTAGAAGTTCATGATGTCGATGTGGGCGTCCTCGTACTTGCGAAGGTTCTCCCGCACGAACTCCGGTGAGCCGATGAAGTTGCCGCGACGGCCGGCCCGGAACAGCGTGCGCTGCGTCTCGTCGTCCGGCTCTGTCTCCGTAACGACGTTCTCCTTGCCTTCGAGGCCGAAGCGGCGCACGAACTCCCGATTCAGGTGGTCGCGGCCGTGGTGCACCTCGCCGTTGGTGAAGCCGAGGGCGAAGCCGAAGAACTGGGCGCCGCGGAGGCCCCGCTGCATCGCTTCTTCGTTTGTGCGACCCATCATCATCGTGCCGCCGGCAGCGAGGGCGGGGTTGATCGCCTTGCCGATGGGCCGGCAGTTGCGGATCAGCTCGTAGTAGCGCGAGACGCGCTCTTGCGCCTCCTCCGGCGTCTCGAAGCCGACGCCCATCGCCCCCATGCCCAAGCGCGCGCCGACCATGACCGTCTCGAGGCGGCTGGCGGCGACCCAGACCGGCGGGTGGGGCTTCTGCAGTGGTTTCGGCACGATGTTGCGCTCCGGCATGCTGAAGTAGTCGCCCTCGAAGCCGGGGTAGGGCGTCATCGTCATCATGCGTAGGCACTCGCGCGTCGCCTCTTCCCACGCCGCCTTCTTGTCCTCGCGCCGTGTCCCGAAGCCATCGATCTCCGTCGACGTAGCACCCTCGCCCGTGCCGAACTCGACGCGGCCGTTCGAGACGAGGTCCAGCGTGGCGATGCGCTCGGCGACGCGCGCAGGGTGGTTCTGCTTCGGCGGCATCTGGACGATGCCGTGGATCAGGCGGGCGTTCTTCGTTCGCTGCGAGGCGGCGGCGAGGAACACCTCCGGCGCCGAGGAGGCGCTGTACTCCTCCAGGAAATGGTGCTCCGTCTCGAAAATGTAGTCGAAGCCCAGCTTGTCGGCGAACTCGATCTGCTCCAGCGCCTCCTGAAACCGCTTGTGCTCGTCGTCCGGGCCCCAATCGTCCCGGTCGAGCGGTCGCACGACGTTTAGCTGGTACTGGATGCCGAATTTCATACTCAGGTCTCCGTCCGAATCTGTCTGGTCGCCTTCGAGTCGGAGATTATAGGGCGCGATCTGACGTGCACGTCAAGGATTGCAGTCCACGCTCAGAAGACTTCCTGTGCAGTGAGCCGAAGCTGAGACAGTTGTTCGGCTAGGCAAAGTCACGAGTATTGCCGCTAATGTTCATCTGTGCAGCGCGGCCGACCTCGACACGATGACATTCTGACGCCTCGCGAGTGGGAGGTCCTTGACCTGATCCGTGAAGGCTTGACGAACGAGCAGATCGCAGAGCGACTCGATGTCAGCTTCGCGACAGCCCGATTTCACGTGTCGGAGATCATCAGCAAGTTGGGTGTCGAGACCCGTCAGGACGCGGCAGCCTGGGCCGGTCGGCCCAGGCATCGCGGTAGCCTCGGGCTCTTTCTGCACAGCTCGTCCATCCGGACTGAATTCGCGACCGTCGCCAGAGTCCTTGGCGGAGCGATTGTCGTCGCGGCGCTTCTCGTTCTCGTCTTGCTGGCCGTCGGGGCTGCTGTGGACCTTCACACGCGGTCGGAGCTGTCGACTGCCTCCGTAACGCCCGAGGCGGTGGTCGAGACGACGGTGATCACTTACTGGCCTGTAGGGACCCCTACCCGTCGCGAGACCGGCGGAGTTTGCTCGTCGGCATCCGTCGTCTTGACGCGGGAAGGCGTGTGGCGCTGCGAACCTCCTCTCGCTCCCGCAGTCGACCCTTGCTTTGGCCCGCCGGGTGCCCTGGAAGTGGTTTGCCCGCTCAGGCCAGAGCCGAATCTCCCGGATGCCTACGTTCTGGAGCTCGATGAGCTGCCGCTTGCGCTGACGCCTGTGCCGGCTCAGCTAGCCAATCAGGCGGCGCAGGCGTGGTGGATCCAAACGGCTGATGGCAGCATGTGCGGCTTTCAACCCTATGGGACAGCGCCGGTGGTAAATGGTCAGCGGATGAACTTCTGGTGCGACAACGACACGGCACTCCTCGGATTGCCGACACCCGGCAAGGTTTGGACCGCCCGCCGGGTTCCGTTCCCTAGAGACTATGTGCCAGTTGCGCCCGGCACGGTGGTACCCGAGACCATGGTGGAACTCCGGACCATCTGGCGTTAGCCGTGAGGCCACGCCGTTCGCTGTCGGCTTCCATGTTCCTCGTCCATGCCGTTCGGCACATTGACGACAATGGTCCAGGGGTTCACATTTGGCATGAAAGCTATTTCTAGTACCTCTGGAGGTAACCATGCTCAGCCAAGCTGATAACGAGCTCCTTGCCCGAGTCGGCCCCGGCACGCCGATGGGCGAACTCATGCGCCAGTACTGGATCCCCGCTATGAAGGCCGACGAGCTGCCTTCGCCCGATTGCCCGCCCGTACGCATTCGCTTGCTGGGCGAGAACCTCATTGCCTTCCGCATGACATCGGGCAACCTCGGTCTGATCACTGATGCTTGTCCTCACCGCGGCGCCTCGATGTTCTTCGGGCGCAACGAGGAGGAGGGCCTGCGATGCGTCTATCACGGCTGGAAGTTCGACGGGACCGGCGCCTGCGTCGACATGCCCTCTGAGCCCGCCGAGAGCAACTTCAAGAACAAGGTGCACACGAAGGCCTACCAGATCGTTGAGCGCTCCGGCGTGGTCTGGGCCTACATGGGCCCCCGACAGGATGCCCCGCCGCCGCTGCCGACCCTCGAGGCGACAATGGTCGAGAACCAGCGTCCGCAGCTCTGCCTCATGGAGGCGAACTGGATGCAGACCGTCGAGGGCGACCTCGATACGGCGCACCTGGGCTTCCTACACCTGGGCTCCGTGACACCGGAAGTCTCGACGCCTGGTAGCTATGACTATTACATGGTCAAGGACCGCAAGCCGCACTACGAAGTGCTGGACTCTGGTAACGGCACCACCTACGGCGCCTACCGTCCGGCGGAGGACGACACCACCTACTGGCGTATCGCCCACTTCATGTTCCCGTTCTGGGCCCTAATTCCAACGGGTAACCTCGGCACCGTTGTCCGCGCCCAGGCATGGGTTCCCCTGGACGACTATCACACGATGTACTGGGGCTGGCAGGTGGTCGGCAGCAACGTGGGCCGCGGTGGCGCCATGGGCGACGAGCGCAACGCGGGCACGGGCCGTCCCGTGAACGCCGCGTCGCCGCCGAACCGCACCGGCTTCGAGTACCTGCCGAACACCACGGACTGGCTGGGCCGCTGGCGCCTCGACCAGAACAAGGGGAACGACTACCAGATCGACCGCGAAGGCCAGGCGAAGGGCGAGTCCTTTACCGGTATTCGCGGTGTCCGCCAGCAGGACAAGGCCGTCTCCGAGAGCATGGGACCGATCTACGACCGCACGAATGAACATCTCGGCACGTCCGACACGATGGTCATCCGCACTCGCCGCCGCATGATCGCCGCGGTCAAGGCGCTGAAAGACGAGGGCATTGTGCCGCCCGGCGTCGATGAGCCGGACCTCTACCGCCAGCGCTCCGGGAGCATCATCATGCCGCGGGGCGCCGACTGGCTGGAGTCCACGAAGCACCTGCGCTTCCCGGACGTGCCGATCGGCGCACCGGCAGAGCCCGTCGAGGCGGACGCCTAGCTACAACTTCGGACACCAGTAAGAAGAGCGGTCGGATATTCCGGCCGCTCTTCTCTTTACCCTCTGTCGTCCAATTGCCTCGGTTTAGTGGGTCCCTGAAGCCTGAGCCTCACCTGCGATCAGAGTGTCTGGCTTCGATGGACTTACCGCGAACAGGAAGCCAAGGCCCAGCACGGCAGCTGCTCCTGATGCGACGAGGACCCCTAATTTCGCCTCATCGACCAACAGTGGGGAATCTCGGAACCCAAGGTCGGTAATCAGCAAGGACACGGTGAATCCGATGCCGGCAAGCATCCCGACACCGAGGATCTGACGCCAGCTAACTCCCCGAGGTAGATCCGATAGGCCTAGCTTCACGGCCAGCAGCGTGAACAGGAAGATCCCGATGGGCTTGCCCAGAATGAGGCCGAGGGCCACGCCATGCGTCACGGGACTCGATAGCGCATCACTCGCTACGTCGCCCGAGACGTGCACACCGGCATTGGCGAACGCGAAGATCGGTACTATCGAGAAGCTCACCCAGCCGACGAGGGAGCGCTCGATGCGCTCCAGGGGAGCCTCGGTACCCTGAACCAGGTCCTCCATCTGGGAGAGGATCGATTCCTGGACGCCCTCGACGCCGGCCTCCTCTGTCGCTCGATATCGCGCTGCGAGGTCCTCAGCGCTGTCGGCGAAGGTCGCGGGGTTGTAGTAGTGGCGCGCCGGCGTCAGCAAACCCAGTGCAACCCCGCCGATGGTTGCGTGGATGCCCGACTCGTGGACGGCCAACCAGATCAGAGCGCCCAGCACGACATATACGTTGATTGTGCGAACGCCGGAGCGGTTGAAGGCAAACACGATGCCGAGGATGAGTAGCGCGATGCCCATCGCTACGAAGTTGATGTTCGACGTGTAAAAGACGGCAATAACGATGATGCCGCCAATGTCGTCCGCGATAGCCAGTGCGAGCAAGAAGATTTTGGCACTGAAGGGGACGCGGTGGCTAAGAAGCGACAATATGCCAACCGCGAAGGCAATGTCCGTAGCTACAGGGACGCCCCAGCCGCTAGCGCCTTCACCGCCCGTGTTGAAGCTCACATAGATCAGGGCAGGCACGACCATTCCGCCAAGCGCGGCCATTGCCGGGAGCAGCGCACGCCGAACGCTGGAAAGCTCGCCATGCACCAACTCGCGCTTGATCTCCAGGCCCATGAGGAAGAAGAACAGGGTCATCAGACCGTCGTTGACCCAGTGCTGCAGCGAGAGGTCCAGGTGGACGATGTTGAGATCTGCGGTGAGTTCCGTGTGCAGAAGGTCGAAGTACGACTCGTACCACGGTGAATTGGCCCAGATCAAAGCAATCAGTGCGGCCACGATGAGAGCAAAGCCGCTGGCCGCCTCGACCCGCGCGAAGGACCGCGCGGTCAGGATGACCTGGTTGTAAACAAAGTCACGGGGCTTCTGGATGAGGAAGCTATCGAATGCGTTGGTCAATATGGATTCGTTCCGTCGGTGATGGGCGAAACCGGTTCCTTTGAAGGTAAGGTGTGCCGCCAGCAGGCGTCAAGGCTGGCTCGTCCGCAGACCAAAGCCCCTAGTGGGTGGACTCGAGTGCCGTTGGAGGAGCCGGTACCGCTTCGCTGGAATCTGGCGTGTCCTGCTTCGAGGGATGGCCCACGAGGAAGAGGAATGACAAGCCGATGATGGCTGCGATTCCCGAGGCGACCAGCACGCCCAGCTTCGCTTCGTCGGCCAAAAGCGGCGTCTGGCGGAAGCCGAGGTCTGTGATCAGCAAGGCAACCGTGAAGCCGATGCCGCCCAGCATGCCGACGCCAAGGATCTGCGGCCAGGTCGCGCCGCGGGGCATGTCGCAAATGCCGAGCTTCACGGCCAGGAACGTGAACAGGAAGATGCCGATCGGTTTGCCGAATACGAGACCCAGGGTGATGCCGTGGCTCACCGGGCTCGAGATAGCGTCGCTAGCCACCTCACCGGAGATGTGCACACCGGCGTTCGCGAAGGCAAAAATTGGCACGATGGAGAAGGTCACCCACCCGACAAGCGCACGCTCGATGCGCTCCAGTGGCGCCTCAGTGCCCTTCGTCAGGTCCTCCATTTGGGCCAGGATCGAGCTCTGGACGCCCTGGACACCGGCCTCTGCGGCGCTTTTATAGCGGTGGGCCAGGTCTTCGGCTGCATTCGCGAAGGTCGCCGGGTTGTAGTAGTGCCGTGCCGGTGTCATCAGACCGAGCGCGACACCGCCGATGGTCGCGTGGATGCCGGACTCGTGCACAGCCAGCCAGAGCATGGCGCCGAGGACGATGTAGACGTTGATCGTGCGGACGCCCGCCCGGTTGAAGGCGAAGGTGATCCCGAGGATCAGGGCCGCAATGCCCATCGCGAGGAAGTTCATGTTTGACGTGTAGAAGATGGCGATAACAACGATGCCGCCGATGTCGTCCGCAATTGCCAGCGCGAGAAGGAAGATCTTGACGCTAAATGGCACCCGGCGGCTCAGGAGTGATAGCACGCCGACCGCGAAGGCGATGTCGGTGGCGACCGGGATGCCCCAGCCGTGGCCGCCCTCGCCGCCGGCGTTGAAGGCCGTATAGATCAGCGCGGGCATGATCATGCCGCCAAGCGCCGCCGTCGCAGGCAGGAGGGCGCGGCGGAAGCTGGAGAGCTCGCCGTGGACCATCTCGCGCTTGATCTCGAGCCCCATGAGGAAGAAGAACAGCGTCATCAGGCCGTCGTTGACCCAGTGCTGCAGCGTCAGGTCCAGATGAACGATGCTGAGGTCGGCGTTGAGCTCCGTGTGCAGAAGGTCGAAGTAGGACTTCTCCCACGGCGTGTTGGCCCAGACCAGGGCGACGACGGCGGCGAGCATCAGGGCGATGCCGCTGGCCGCCTCGATGCGCGCAAAGTTCTGCGCAGTGAGGATGACCTGGTTATAGACGAAGTCGCGAGGCTTCTCGATCAGGAGTTGGTCGATGGACTTGGAGTTGCTCAAAGAAGGTTCGTTCCGTCGCTGAAAGGCGAAACCAATTTCCCTGACGTTACGGCCAGCCGCGGTAGGGGTCAAGCGAACGAGTTGTGACCAAATCGGGGCGGCGACTAGAATAGGGCCTAAGCCTCCGTAGCTCAGATGGATAGAGTACCGGCCTCCGAAGCCGGGAGCGTGGGTTCGAGTCCCGCCGGGGGCACCACTCGTACTCGCTTCGCCGCCTCACTGCTTGCCGATCGCCCCGAGCTCGAGCGCCCAGCGCGCTTCGCCGGGGCCGTAGATCAGGATGCCGCCGAGCGTGCCTTTGTCAACGAGGAAGGCAGCCTCGCCCTGCACGCTCGTTCCGCCGGCGATCGGCATATCCAGCTCCGGGCTGCTGGTAGGCGGATGCGCCTGCTCGAACGTGCGTCCATCGGCGTGAGAGAGGCTCAGGTAGAGGGTAAAGGGCTCGGCGCCGGTGTTCTGCACGCTCACGTCGAACAGCAGCCATTCGAAGCCGTCGGGCGGCGTCTCATCACCTTCGTTGTCGCTGGGGCGTATGCCGTTGATCGTGATCTCGGCGTCGTCGCTGCGGGCCGGTTTGCCCAACGGAATTATGACGAGCGTCGGTGCGCGCGTGCCTGCAACCGTCGGTATAGCTGTTGGCGTAGCAGCCGGCGTATCGGACCCGCAGGCCGCGACGAGTAGGCCAACCGCCATTGCCAAGCCTGCGAGCATAGGGTAGAAGTGCCAGACCGGACCTCGGTGCCTCAGTGGATCTCTCCTGTCTTTCGCCTGCCATTCTCAACTTAGCGAAATTTTTCTCGAAATGGCAGCCTTAGGTGTAACACCGGCATGGATCACGCGTTTGAGGGTACGTAGCAGGATGCTCGCTGTACCCCAGGGATGGGATCTGGTTATGCCGGATGGCGATGATACGCAACCCATTCCTGGTCGCTAGGATTGCGTGGAGCCGAGTAGCGAAACCGACCGGCAGGTCCAGACCTCACGTAGGTTGAGGTTGGGCTTTTGGTCGGGAGCGACTTTTGCGGAAATCCGACACCCGTCCCTGGCTCTTCGATGCGCTTCTCCTTGCGCTGCTGCTGGTCGCCTTTCTTGCAGCGACCCGCCTGGACCGGATTCTCTCGCCTGACCTCGTTCCCATTGCCCAGGTAGGCATCTTCGCCGTTATGGCGGTGTTGCTGACGGCTTCTGCCTTGCGACGCGGCGTGGCCCGCGGCGCTCATCTCGCGTATACGGACGAGCTCACCGGCCTCAACAACCGCCGCTCCTTCACCGAGGCGTTGGCGAATCACATATTCGACCACCCGCCCCGTGGCCTATCGCCGGCCCTGCTCCTTCTCGACCTCGATCGCTTCAAGTTGGTTAACGACACGCTCGGTCACCCGGCCGGCGACGAGCTTCTGAAGGTCGTCGCGTGGCGCCTGCGGGCATCTGTGCCGGCCGACTCCTTCGTCTCCCGTCTCGGCGGTGACGAGTTCGCCGTCATCGCCAACGTGGCAGATGCGCACGAGGCGTCGATGATCGCCGAGGACATCCTCAACGGACTCAACCGCCCGGTGGAGGTCAACGGCCAGGAAATCTGGCCGAACGCGAGCATCGGCATCGCCTTGCCCGGGCCGATGCGAGTGCCGCCCGGGGAGCTCTTGAGCATGGCGGACGTGGCGCTGTACCAGGCAAAGGGCCGGGGTAAGGGCCGCGCATTCCTGTTCGATTCAAGTGCCCGCCTGCCCTCTGTCAGCAAGCTCTCGATGGAGTCAGAGCTGCACATGGCGCTGAAGCACGGCCAGTTCGAGATGCTCTACCAGCCCGTTGTCGACCTCAAGCGCTGCAACATCGTGGGGGCGGAGGCGCTGCTGCGTTGGAACCATCCCGCGCAAGGCGTCCTGACCCCGGATGCGTTTCTTTCCCTGGCAGACGAGATCGGCATCGGTCACGCGCTAGGGCGCTGGATTGTCGAAGACGTCAGCGAGCAGAGCCGCGTATGGCAGCAGCTCTTCGGAGACAGGGTGAGCGTCAGCATCAACGTCTCTGCCGCCGACTTCCAGAGCGTCGACTTCATCTACTCGCTCGGCTTGCTCGTTAAAGACTCGACGACCGGTGTCAACGGCCTCAACCTCGAAGTTACGGAGTCCACCCTGACCTCCGAGGACGCAACAACCCAGTCCAACCTGTCGGAGCTGCGAAAGATGGGCTTCAAAGTCGCCATCGATGACTTCGGTGTTGGCTTCTCATCGCTCAACTACCTCCAGACCAACCGCATGGACGTGCTGAAGCTCGACCCGGCGTTCGTGCGCAGCGATGACGACAACCAGCGCACGTTCCGCATCGTCCGAAGCATCGTCGACCTGGCCCACTCGTTGGGCATGGTCGTCGTCGCCGAGGGCATCGAAACGGAGGAACAGTACCAACGCATGTTCCAGGCCGGCTGCGACCAGGGTCAGGGCTACTACTTCGCCCGGCCGATGCGACCCCAGGAGCTCACGGAGCTTCTCGCGAACGGGCAGCTCAGTTTGCCGGTACAGAAGTCCAAGGCGACGGAGCGCCGCGGGCGTACACGTCCATGGGTGCGCCGGGACAGCAACGAGCAGGTGTGGCCCACCGATCTGCCGGAGATTCGAGGGGCCTGAGCAGACCTTTCTGAGTCTGGCGTTGGCGCCATTTCTGTGGTTTCGGCTACACTGCGCGCGGATACATGAACGACCCCGCGCGCCAAACCGACAGAGAACTCTTCGAGGCGGTTTCTAGAGGTAACACGCAGGCCCTGGTTGAACTGGCCGGCCGGCATGCTCGTGGACTCTATGATTTCGCCCTTCGTGGCACCCTCGACGAGCACCAGGCTGCGTCCGTCCTGGACGCTGTCTTCCAGCGTATGCGCTCGCCCGGAGCAGAGGTGCCCAGCCAGATCGACTTCCGCACCTGGCTCTACAGCCTTTGCCTGGTGGAGGTCCTGGTCGTCTCCAACGAGGCCCGCACGGCACGCATCTCCACGGACGATGAGCGCTTCTTTCAGCGCACCACCGGTGTAGACCTCGAAATCGCCCACTGGGCTTGGCAGGCCGCCCGGGGCCTCCCCACTCGCGACTACTGTGTGCTGGACCTCACGCTACGGCGTGGCCTGACGCCCGAGGAGGTCGCTGAGGCCGCCTCGCTGACCCGTAGCAACCTCTACGCCAGCATCGGCCGTGCACGCGGCGCCTTCGAAGAGACGTTCGCGGCGATGCTGCTGTTCGAGCACGGACGCGACGCCTGTCCCGAGTTGGATGAGATGGTGGAGAGTGCGCCGGGCACCAGTCTGCGACCCGCGCTGCGCCACCAGATCATCGAGCACTCGGATGACTGCGAGGCCTGCCGCCGCACGCTGGGCTCGATGCCGCCCGCTGCCGACGTCTACATCTCGCTCGCCGATATCGATCTGCCGCAGGCCGTCCTGCACCAGCTCACCGTCGGCGTAGCCGAAGTCGCTGCAGAACCAGCGCCCGAGGCTGAGGCATCGCCTTCTGGGGGCTCTGCGACTGCTGCGGCCTTTGCCGCAGGTGCGGCCGCCCTGGAACTGGGCTCGGAAGGCGGTAGCGCAGAAGACACCAGGGTGGAGCCGGATAATGACGTCGAGGACCAGGCCATCGATGAGGCCGAAGACGAGGAAGAAGAAGACGACGACGACGAAATCGACGACGAGGACGCCGACGACGAAGATGAGGACGTCGATTTAGAAGACGACGACGAAGAGCCCGAGGATGAGTTCGAGGTCGCGCCGGCCGCTGTTGCTACGGCTCCGTTGCTCGTGCGCGAGCCCGGCACCGGCGCCGGTCACGCCCATCCAGCGAGAAGAGCCGCTGCTGGACGATGCAGGTGGCCGTGGGCACTCGTGGGTGGATCGTGCACGTGGGCAGCAGCTCCTGTGGACCTACGCCCTGCTCGGCATCGCTGCCGTGATTGCGATCTACCTTGGTATCGCGATTGCTGATTCGCTGCAGAGTGGCGGAGGCGACTCCGGTGCCGTGCCGCTCGATACGCAGCCCGGCGTTTCGAGTCAGCGCGAGATCGATTGCGGTGACGCGCCGATCGAGATGGACGCCGGCACGTCGACGCTGATCAGCTTCGACGAAGGCGCCCTGGACGGCTATCAGATCAAGACGCTCTCATTCGCGCCGGACTCTGAGTTCGCCAAGTTCGAAGACCTGGAAGCCACCCTCGAGAACCCATTCTCGATCCGGTTCGTGGCGAAGCAGCAGCAAACGGCTGAGGTTCGCACGGAGAAGTTCCAGCTGCGCATCCAGTGGCAACGCGAAGAGGAGCTCGCAAGTTCCACCTGCGAGCTCCTCGTACACATTGCACCACCCTAAGGGCTAATTCAGGCCGCGTTCCTTGAGCACGCGCTCCATCGTGGCGCCTACTTCGGCGGGCGAGTCGCAGATCACGGCGCCCGCATCGGCGAGCGCTGCCTTCTTCGATTCCGCGGTGCCCGTGTTGCCGGCGATGATCGCGCCGGCGTGGCCCATGCGGCGCCCGGGCGGCGCCGTGCTGCCGGCGATGAACGCGACGATCGGCTTCTTCACGTTGGCCTTGATGTAGGCCGCCGCTTCCTGCTCAGCCGTGCCGCCGATCTCGCCGATCATGACGATGGCGTCTGTCTCGGGGTCGTTGTTGAACATCTCCAGCACCTGACGCGTCGTCGTGCCGATGATCGGGTCGCCGCCGACGCCGACGCAGGTCGACTGGCCGATGCCGCGTCGCGTGAGCTGGTCGACGGCTTCGTAGACCAGGGTGCCGGAGCGGGAGACGACGCCGACACGGCCTTTCTTGAACACGTTGCCGGGCATGATGCCGACGCGGCACTCCTCAGGCGTAATCACGCCGGGGCAGTTCGGTCCGATGAGGGTGAGGTCTGCGTCACGTAGTGCGCGCTTCACCTTCATCATGTCGACCGTGGGGATGCCCTCCGTGATGCAGATGATCACCTTGATCTGCGAGGCGGCTGCTTCGAGGATGGCGTCCGCGGCGCCAGGGGCGGGGACGAAGATCAGGGAGCAGTCGATCGGGCCGGACTTCTCGACCGCGTCGGCGACCGTGTTGTACACGGGCACGCCGTAAGCCGTCTCGCCGCCGCGACCGGGCGTGCAGCCCGCGACGACCTTGGTGCCGTATTCGATGCAGCGCTCCGCCTGGAAGCCGCCCTCGCGTCCCGTGATGCCCTGCACCAGGACCCGCGTCTCTTTGTTGACCAGTACACTCATGTGCTTTGCAATCCTCTTCTTTGGACGGTGGCTACTTCGCGGCTGCGACGGACTTGCTGGCGGCCTCGCCGAGGTCCTCGGCGCGCTCGACCTTGACCGGCGAGTCGGCGAGCATCTTCAGGCCCTCTTCCAGGTTCGTGCCGGCCAGGCGCGCCACGATCGGCACCTTGACGGCGTCCTGCTTGTAAGCCTCGATGATGCCCTCGGCGATGACGTCGACGCGGGCCATGCCGCCGAAGATGTTGATCAGGATCGCCTTCACGATCGGGTCTGAGCCGATGATGCCGAGGGCGTTGACCACGCGCTGCGGGTCGTTCGCCGTGGCGATGTCGAGGAAGTTCGCGGGCTCACCGCCGGCGAGCTTGATCGCGTCCATCGTGGCCATCGCCAGGCCGGCGCCGTTGACCACGCAGCCGATGTTGCCATCCAGCTTGACGTAGTTGCTGATGCCTTCTTCCTGGGCGCGTACCTCCAGCGGGTCTTCCTCGTCCTTGTCGCGCATCTCGACGATGTCGGCGTGCCGGAAGAGGGCGTTGTCGTCGAAGTTCACCTTGGCGTCGAGGGCGACGATGCGGTTGTCCTTCGTCACCACCAGCGGGTTGATCTCGGCCAGCGAGCCGTCATTCTCGACGAAGAACTTGTACAGGTTCGACATCAGCGCTACGGCCGGTCGCAGCAGGTCGCCGTCGAGGCCGAGGGCGAACGCCAGGGCGCGGCCCTCGTAGGGGACGAAACCGACTGCCGGGTCGATGGCGACGCGGTGAATGGCGCCCGGGTTGGTGGCGGCGACCTCTTCGATCTCCATGCCGCCTTCCTTCGAGCCCATGATCACCGGCCAGCCGGTGGAGGAATCGATGAGGACGGCGAGGTACAGCTCACGCTCGATCTGGGTCTGCTCCTCGACGAGGACGCGTCGCACGAGCTGGCCTTCGGGGCCGGTCTGGTGTGTGACCAGGGTCATGCCCAGGATCTGCTCCGCCATCGCCTTCGCTTCGTCCGGGTTGGCAGCGAGCTTGACGCCGCCACCCTTACCACGGCCCCCGGCGTGGATCTGGGCCTTGACGACGGAACCGCCGCCCAGGTCCGTGGCGATTTTGTGCGCCTCGTCCGGCGTCGTCGCGACGCCTCCCTTTGGCACCGGCACGCCATACCGGGCCATCAATTGCTTGGCCTGAAACTCGTGAACCTTCACTGTGACTCCCTGATGGAATTGCGCTTTGTAGCTCGGCGACGAGTCTAACATATGGTCTTTACGCTACTTTCACCTGCCGTAAGCGTCAGATATAAGCGGTCTTGGCCTGTCGCAAGCGTCAGCTATCAAACGTTCTAATCTCGCGCCATTTCGCCGGTTTTGGCGTTGACACGTCGAAGCGTCGATACATAACGTAGATACATACACGGCCGAGTCCTCTCCAAAGGGGAGGAACGGGGGACCCACCCAAACTGGGGTGCATTCCGGGCAACCGGAAGGGGCAGACTTCTTCAGCCCTAACCCGACAGCTAACCTCGTAGGCCACTGAAGGAGCGACTTTATGTCTCTATTGTCTCGTTTTGCCCGTTCGAAGGACGCCGAAGTGGCGTTGCCGGAGCTGCCGATCGAGTGTGCTCACAGGGTGATGGCGCCTCGCTGGGATAGTGCCGCAGATATGGGGAAGAACGACAAGATAACGTCCTACGCCTGTGGCAGCTGTGGTGCGAAGTTCACGCCCGAAGAGGCCGAACGCATCGCTGCAGCACTGGTCTAGCACGGCGCGGGAGGGGCGCGAGACTCGGGCGCCCCTTCCGTCACTCATCTGCTTCTCAATCTGTTAAATGCAGCTTTACGGCTTATTTACGTAAAGCGGTTTCACGTGTGGCCTCTTTGGCCGCTAATAGGCACGGATGGCGGTGGCAATGTTCGAAGCGAATAGGAGAGTGTCGTGAACGTCGACCTCGTCGCCAGGCCGCCTGAGGCGCTACTGAGCCGCACACCGCATTTCGGCAGACTCTCGAACGTCGCCTGGCATAAGGCGGCGTTCATTGTCTTCTGGGAGGGCCAGGGACACCTGTCTTCTCTGGCTTACGTCGCACTCGTGGCTTTCGCCAGCATCTGGATCGCACTCGGTGCCATGTTCGTGTGGTCCGTGGCCGCGACGCTGGTGTTCTGTACTGCCCGGGAGCGCGGCTACCCCAACATGCTGAGCGAGATGTCGCTGCCGAAGCGACGAGCCAGTAGCTTCGCCTCTTACGCCGCGCTCTCGCTGGTCAAGGCGGCGCTGGCCGGTGTCAACTCCTTCATCTACGCCCGTTGCTCCGGCTTCCTGCTGGAAGAGAAGCAAGGCTGCTGCCGGGCGCGACGCCTGGCTCGCATCGGCGCTATCGGGCTCGGGCTGACCCTGTTCGGCGTCTCGACCGCAGAGCACCTGCTGCGCAGCGCCGGATACTCCGGCAGCAAGCTCATGCGCATGAGCCTCTGGGGGCCGGTGCTGCACGTACCCTATCGGGTGCTGCTCAGCGCCGCGATGGTGGCCCTGCTGACGGACGCCCTCGGCGCTCTGGGCATCGTCCAGGTCTAGGAGGCTGGGGCCACCGCGACCTCTGCAAGACGAGGCAGCACCAGGCGTGCCACGCGCTCTTGCATCTCCGCGCTGGGGAAGTTGAGCCGCACGTAGTTCACGCCCATGGCTTCGAACGTTGCCAGCTTCTCGAGGCACTCGTCCGGCGTGCCGATGAGCTCGCGGTCCAGGAACGCCTCGAACGTGGGCGGCGCGATCTGGGGCGTCGCGCGAGCAAACACCTCGTAGTCACCTTGGGCGATCTTGATCGCCTCATCGCGGGTCTCGGCAACGACCATGCGACCGCCCTTGACCAGGTCCATCGGGCGTGTAGGCCATTCCGGGTGTGAGAGGACCTCTCGAAGCCTCTCGGGATTGCCGCCGGCGCTGAGCATCATCCAGCCATCGGCGTACTGACGCACCGTCTCCATCGTCGCTTCGGACTCGCCGCCGACCCATATAGGCATGCACGGCTTTTGGTAGGGCTCCGGGTTAAACGGCAGGTCCTTGGTCTGGACGTACTTGCCCTCCCAAGTCGTCAGCTCCGGCGCCGGGTGGGTCCAGAGGTGCTTGAAGAACGCGACGATCTCGCGGCCTGCCTCGGCGCGCTCGTCGTGGTCCTCGATCCAGGGCAGGTTGTAGGCGTCGTACTCGGCGCGATTCCAGCCGGAGCCCAGGGTGGCAATGACGCGGCCGTGCGTGATCTGGTCCAGGCTCGTAAGCATTTTGGCGAATAGCGCCGGCGGTCGCAGGGTCAGGTTCAGGGTGCCCCAGGCGAGACGTGTGCGCTGCGTGACGGCGCCAATGGCGACGGCGAGGACGAACAGGTCCAGCGGACCGTCCGCCTTGTGCTCGCCGCGCGTGTTCATGATGTGGTCGGAGAGCCAGACGGAGTCGTAGCCCTGCGCGTCGGCCTGACGCGCTTCCTCCATGACGGCATCGACGCCGCGGTCCGGATGCAGTTGAAGGCCAATCTTCACGTAGTTGCCTCTTCCCTCAAGCCGTAGTGCCTGATTATGCGCATTGCGGCCTCATGAGGCGAGAGGCTAGTTGTGTCAATGGCGAGGCTCGGGCGGTCCGGGATCGGAGAGAAGACGTCTCCCTTCTCTCGCTGGTTGGCGCGGAAGATCTCGACGTCGGCCAGTTTGCCCATCGCCACGCGACTTGGCGTCGCAAGACGGGACTCGAGGACAGCCGGCTCGCTGGTCAGCCTTACGAGGCAGACCTCGCCTCCCGCCGCCTCGACGATGTCGAACCGGCGGTTGGCCAGCGGTAGGTCCTTCGGGTGCTCGTAGACGCTGGTGAAGATGACGTTGATGCCTTCCTCCGCTGCCGCGGTGAGCACGTTCTCACGCAGCTCATGCACGAGGCGCCAGAACGTGTCCGTGTCGAAGTCGAACACGGTCTCGATCGCAGCGATGCTCACGTGGTTGTGGAACAGGCGGAACCCAGTCAGCCGCGCCAACTCCGAGGCGACCGTGAACTTGCCGGCCGCGGGTGGCCCGTAGACGTAGACGAGCTTCATGACACCTGAGTCTAAACACCGATTGCTGGCGTCGCGCCTGGCACTACGGTCAGCCGAGAGCTACGGTCGCTCGCGGATCTCGGCCTGCTGCAGGCGCTGCTCTGCCATGATTGCCGCCACGACCGTGACGACAGCCATGAGCACGAGCGCCGTGACGCCGCCGACGTAGGCATCGAAAGTGTTCGGCACCTTGCCTGAGGCCCAGTCGGCCACGCCGAGGGTGTAATGGCGCACGCTGAGGTAGCGCACGCCCTCGAAAATGCCTGAGACGGCGCCCTCCCAGATGAACACATAGACCAGGCCGATGATCAGGGCATGGGTCGAGACGATGCTGAGCATGACGAACAGGGTCGTGTATACCGCCGAGCCCAGCAGCATCGCAATCGCGGCACCGAACACGACGTCGCGGCCACCGCTGTCGATAGCCAGCAACCCTGAGACCACCGTGGACGCAACGATGAGCGCGGCGGTAAGCAGCCACGGCGCGATGAGCTTGGGCAGGAGAATCTCCCAGCGAGGGATCGGCTTCGTCAGCAGATAGATCGCCGTACCGTCCTCCATCTCGTCGCCGATGACGGAGGTGCCGAACATCAACGCCGTCAGCGGCAGCACCGCCGTGACGATGAGGCCTCGGTAAAGGACCTCGGAGGTCCAGGTCTGCGGGTTGTCTTGGTTGTCCGTGAGCCGGAACAGCAGGGCCACCAGCACCGGCAGCAGGGCCAGGCCGATGAGCAGGAGGGTGCTCTTGCGGAACACCTGCTGTCGCAGCGTCAACCCAAGCAGGAAACCGATCATCAGAACGCCACCGTCGTGTCGTGGGGCCTAGCTGCGGGATTCATCCCGCAGTGATCATGCACCCTCAGGGAATCTGTAGCTTCCTCCGTAGCCGAGGCTTTCCAGCCTCGGCGGGACTCCATGCGCATAGAGCGGGAGATGGACGAGATGTCGGCGGCCACCACAACGGGAAGGTTATGGCTACTTTGGAGCTGGAATAAAGACGCGATCATCGTTGCACCAGGTAGGAGAACACGCTCTCCAGCGACTCGTCGGTGGGCGACATCTCGAAGATGCTCACGCCGTCCTCCTTGCGCCACCTTCGGCGCTACGTGCGCGAAGGCAGTCGAGGTCGGAGCAGCGCACCATGACGCGCCCGCCGTCGATCTCGACGCCGAACACAGAGGGCTGGCCGATCAGCGAGGCAGCCAGGCGGCGGTCGTCGCTGGAGCGCAGCATGATCGAGTGTGGCCGGTCCGTCATCAGGCGGCGGATGGCATGAAAGTCGCCCGAAGCCGCGAGCCGGCCCGAGACGATGACCAGCACGTTCTCCGCCAGCCGCTCGACCTCTTCGAGGATATGCGATGAGAACACGATCGTGGCGCCGTCGTCGGCCATGTCGGCGCAGCATGTCCATCATGCGCAGTCGCTGGCGAGGGTCGGCGCCGTTGAACGGCTCGTCCAGGAGCAGGATCGATGGCTCGGTGCACGATCGCGGCGGCGATCTTGATGCGCTGCTTCATGCCCTTGGAGTAGCCGCCGGTTGCGCGGTCCTTCGCGTCCACCATCTCGACGGCTTCGATCGCCCGCATCGAGGCGCCGTTGACGTCGTCGAGGCCGTGCAGACGGGCGCTCATGCGCACGAACTCGAGGCCGCTGAGGAAGGGATACACCGCCTCGCGCTCCGGCACGAAGCCGACGTGGCGGTAGATGTCCGGGTTCTGCCAGGCGGGCTCGCCGAGGACGTTGGCGGTGCCGCTGGACGGCTGCAGCAGGCCGGCCAGCATGTGCAACAGCGTCGACTTGCCGGCGCCGTTGGGCCCCAGCAGGCCCGTGATGCCGGCCTCGAGCGAGAACGTGATCTCGTTCACGGCGACGACGTTGCCGTACCAGCGCGAGACGCTCTGCACGCTGATCGGGGCGGCGTTGCGGGCGGGTGCTTCAGCCATCAGACGTTCATCCTCAGGAGGCGCCGGTAGTAGATCGAGCAGCGCCAGGCCTGAATAGACGACGATGGCGACGAGGTAGTAGCCGCCGGGTAGGTCGGCCAGGGCGATGTCACTGTCGGCTGACGGTGCCACGCCGAAGACCCAGTACACCATGCCTTCCAGCATGCCGAGCGGGCTGATCAGCAAGGAGTACTGCTGCGCGCTACCGCTGAGCGTGTTGACGAAGATGCCGCCCATCGCCGTGAGGATGACGAACGCGGCGATCACGGCGCCGGTGGCAAACGCCCGCCGGGCCGTGTGGATCGATATCGCCAGGGTCAACGACGCCATGAACACGGCGACCACCGCGGACGAGGCGATCACGGGCGGGATGACGTCCAGGTTGTCCTGCAGGTAACCGGAGAGGTCGCTGGTGGCGACGGCGTTGCCCATCTGGAGTAACGACCTGCGGGATGCACAGCACGAGGAACAGCGAGAGGATCAGCGCTGCCAGCTTGGCAGAGGCGTAGTCGAAGCGGTCGAGGGCGCGCGAGAAGTAGAGCGACAGCGTGTGGTGTCGCTGGTCGCGCCCGATGAGGTCCGGCGCGGCAACGGCGCAGATCAGGGCCAGGACGATCGAGACGAAGCCGTAGTACTCCTCCGGCCGGGCGATTTCGAAGTCTTCTGGCACGAGGGCCGCGATTGCGAGCAGCACGATCGCTGGAAGCATGGCCACAACGCCGAGGCCCCAGGGAAACAGCTTCGCCAGCCACGATCGCCCGATGCCCCAGATCGAGAGCATCGAGTAGGTGAAGAGCGCCAGGAAGGCGTAGCGGCGCCCCAGGCGCGCGCCGTCGTAGCCGTGATAGCCGAGGTCGTAGATGTTGCCTGTTCGAAGCTCGGCTGAGCCCATGGATGCGCGCGACGACTCAGCCATCGGTGGCCACCTCTTCCCGTGCCTCGTCCGTGCGGAACAGGTCTTCGAGGTGGTGGCGCCGCTGCTCGAGCCGGATCAGGCCCACGCCCATCTCGACGACCTCGTCGCGCAGCGACGTCGTAGGGCGTGCCGCCGTCCATGCCGATGAGCAAGAGCTGGCCGTCTCGTCCGACCGTGTAGCCGTGCTTCGTGAGCCGCTCCGCCAGCTCGTCCTCGCGCTGACGTCGACCTCGACCGTGAGCACCTGCATAGAGCTCGTGAAGCTGGCGATCGTGTCGGAGCGCATGAGCTCGCCCGCCGTCGATGACGACGAGGTTGTCGCAGGCCCGCTCGATCTCGCCCAGTAGGTGAGATGACATAAGAATCGAGATGCCGAACTCGTGGCCGATGCGCTGATCAGGTCGAGCATCTCGTCGCGCCCGGCCGGGTCGAGGCCGTTCGTGGGCTCGTCGAGCATGAGCAGGCGCGGGTCGTGCACCAGGGCCTGAGCCAGCTTCACGCGCTGCTTCATGCCCGTCGAGTAGGTGCCGATGGGCCGGTAGCGCTCCTCGAACAGGCCGACGTGGCGCAGGATGTCGGCCGTGCGCTCGCGGGCGGCGGAGCCGGGCAGGCCGTTGATCCGCGCCATGTGGGCCACGAACTCGGTGGCGCTGACGTCCGGCGGCAGGCAGTCGTGCTCCGGCATGTAGCCGACGTACTGGCGCACCTGCGGCCCCTGGGTGAGCACGTCGTAGCCCAGCATCGTCGCCGAGCCGGAGGTCGGGGCGAGCAGGCCGAGGAGGATCTTGATCAGCGTGCTCTTGCCGGCGCCGTTCGCGCCGACGAGGCCCGTGACGCCGGGCTGAATCTGCACGCTAAGCGAATCGAGCGCGAGGACCGGCGGTGCCGTAGCGCTTGGTCAGCGCCTGGGTCTCTACCAGCGTCCGCGATTCGTTCATGAGAACTCAGACTACCTTACGGGGCCTCTCTCCGCTAACGAATGGTCAAATCACCGGAAGTCCGCAGGTGTCGCCCCGATTTGCGTGAACCCTACTCCTCGTACGCCTCCGCGCCTGCGCGAGCGATCGACTCGTCCTCTTCGCTCGTGGCGCCGGAGACGCCGACGGCGCCTAGCACGTCGCCTCCCTGGCGGATCACGACGCCACCCTGGGCCGGCACGAAGCGGCCGTCGTAGCGCATCATCAGCGAGTTGATGATCGAGGGCAGGCTCTCTGCCATCGCCTCCAGCCGGCCGGAGTCGCGGCCCATGACGGCGCTGGCGACGGCCTTGCCCTCCGCGACGAGCACGGTCGCAGACGGCGCGTCGTTCAGGCGTTCGAGGGCCATCAGCATGGCGCCCGCATCGACGATGGCTACGGAGACAGGCTTGCCGATCTCGGCGGCCTTGTCGCGGGCGGCGTCCATCATGCGCCGGGCGGCGTCACTCTTCATATGCGGGGCTCCTTGGTGGGTCGAGATTCGGCAGGTCAACGCTGGCGATTATACTTCGCCGTTTCCGCTAGCCGAGCGTAATAGCGTCGTGGGCCGGACGTTCCTATGTTCGAACCGTACGTAAGGAATCGTTTGCATTCTCCGGTGCGCCAGGGACGGCGGCCAAGGAGGAAAGGAACTCCCCGATGCTCGACCGCGCCCTGCACTTCCTCCGACCTCACCAGCCCGGCATCAGCCTGCACTGGCTCAGCCCCGATATCGCGATCGGCGGCGTGAGCAATGCCGAGGACTGGTCGGAGGTCTACGAGACGCGGCGTGCGCGCCGTCGTTGACCTGCGCAGCGACCCTGAGGACCTGGGCGCTGACGTACGCAAGCACGGCATGCGCTACCTGCGTCTCTGCCTGAAGGGTGCCCTCGTGCCCAGCGCCGAGGAGCTGCAGATCGTCACGAGCTGGGTGCTCGACCGCACGGCGGAGAACGGCCGCGTCCTCATCCAGGACGGCCACTCGCGCTTCAACGACGGCCTCATCGCCGTCGCCTCGCTAATCAAAGGCGGCCTGCCCGCGCACCTCGCCCTGCTGGCCCTGCGACGCGCCAAGCCCGACAACTCCTTCGACAGCCACCAGAACACCGAGCTGGTGAAGTTCACCGCCGCCCAGCCGGTCGGTTAGGGACAGAACCGGAACCAGCTCCAGACCCCTCAGACTTACTGACATTGTGACGCGCATTTGCGCGCGGGGAGCCAATGCTCCTCCTTGCGAGCCCTCGCGAGAGCGAGGCGACGCAATCCCGGTCGGGCGCTTCGACGTGCTGATGGAGGACCGAGATTGCTTCGCCCTTCCCGGTGGTCATGGCTCGCAACGAGGAGACGTGCGGCGCGTTCGCCGACGCTATGACCCGGCTCTCGCTAGCCCCTGCAGCACCACCTGAATCGGTGACGACGCGTACTGCCCGGCGGCGTCTTCCACCACCACGCGCAGGTTGTAGGCGCCGGGCGCGAGGCCTGTGGTGCGCCAGACGCCCAGCGTGCCGCCGCGCACGGGTATGCTCGACTGGCCGATGACGCTCCAGGCGCCGCCGCTCGCGGGGCTGACCTCGACGCGATAGCTCTGCATGTTCTGCGACCACGCCCAGCCTTCGAGGCTCACGAAGCTACCGGACGCCGTGGCCGGCTGGAGGAGCACCACTAATGGCTGCGAGGCCGCGTCGAGCGGTGCTGCCTGAGTTGCGGTGGGCTCTGGTGTGGGAGGTATCTGCGTGGGCGCCGTCTGCGTGTCGGTGCGGGTTGTGTCGGACGCCGCGGTGGGCGGCGTCGAGGTCGGCTCGACCTGCGCCGTGATGGCCGTGGGCGTCTCGGTGGCCGGCGCCTCGGCGAGGACGGCGGTGGGCACGCCGGAGGGCTCGGCCTGCACGAACACGGGCGAGTCGTCGACGGGGCTGGCGCTCTTCACGTACAGCTCGCTCGTGCACTTGCTGCCGATGCAGGTGCGCTTCTCTCCGACGCCGGCGGGCATCGCGAAGGTGCCGGAGCTGGCGCCGTCGTAGGTCGCCAGCAGGGTGTCGCGCATGGCGTGGAACGAGATCGAGGTGCTGTAGATGTGGTCGACCGACTCATTGTTGGAGTTGCCGGCCCAGACGCCCACGGTGTAGTCCGGCGTGTAGCCGAAGGCCCAGGTCTCGCCGATCTTGCCGGCGTCCTGGCCGTTGGGGTCGAAAGGCTCGCTGGTGCCCGTCTTCACTGCCGCGACGTGCCCGGGGATCGTCACGGCGTCGCAGCCGAAGGTGACGCAGGTGTTCTTGCCGTCGGAGAGGATGCTCGTGACCAGGAAGGCGTCCTCGGCCGGGACGACCTGCTGCTGCATGCGCTCCTGATCGGCGCTCCACAACACCTTGCCGTCGCGGTCCTTGATTTCGAGGATCATCACGGGGTCCAGTGCACGCTCGCCCGCGTCGTACGTCTCCGTCGTCGGTACGCCGACCATGACGCCGTTGTTGGCGAGCACGCTGTAGCCATACGTCAGGTCAAGCGCCGTGAGGTCAACGCCGCCGATGGCGATCGCGGGGCCGTACTGGCCGTCGAGGGTCGTGAAGCCGGCCTTGCGTGCAACTTCGATCACGGCATCGACGCCGGTCTGCATCACGGTCTTGAACGGCGGCACGTTCAGTGAGTTGCCGAGTGCGGTCTTGATCGGGATGTCGCCGAGGTAGCTGCCCTTGACCGGGTTCTGAGGCTCGAAGATCGAGCCGTCGGATTCCTGGTAGGTCACCGGCGTGTCGGCGATGATCGTCGACGGCGTCCAGCCCAGCTTCATGAAGGACGTCAGGTAGATGAACGGCTTGAACGACGAGCCCGGTGAGTTCAGCGCCGTCACGTTGTCGACGTTGCCGTCGATCGCGTCGTCGTAGTAGTCGCGGCTGCCGATGAGCACGAGGACCTCGCCGGTGCGGTTGTCCATGACCATGACCGCGCCGTTGTGGCTGTTCGAGACGTCCTCGTACTCCTCGATCCATTGCTCGAGGATGTCCTGCGTCTCGTGCTGCAGGTTGAGGTCGAGCGTCGTCGTGACGATGAGGCCGTCCTTGTAGAGGGCGTCGTGGCCCAGCAGCGCCTCCACCTGGGGGGCGATGTGGTTGAGCACGAAGTGGGGCGCGTCGATCTCGTAGGTCGCGTTTCCGGACGCCCAGAGGCTCCTTCTTTGCCGCCTCGATGATCTCAGGTGAGGGCGCGTAGTACGTGTTCTCGCCGATGCGGATCGTCGTGTTCGTGGCCGATGAGGTCAAGCACCTCGTTGCGCCGGGCCAGGCCGCGGCCTCGGGCCGGTTGATCGGGTCGTACGCGGCCGGCGACTGGGGGATGCCGGCCAGCATCGCCGCCTGCGCCAGCGTGAGCTCAGACGCCGACACGCCGAAGTAGCCCTCGCGCCGCCGCCTCGACGCCCCAGTAGATGCCGCCGTAGCTGATCTCGTTCAGGTACCAGCCGATGATCTTGTCCTTGTCGTTGTTTTGCGTCAGCTCCAGTGCGAGGGCCGCTTCGGTCACTTTGCGGTCCAGGGAGCGTGTCGAACGTTCCTCCGGCGCGATGAAGATGTTCTTCACCAACTGCTGCGTGATCGAGCTGCCGCCGGAGCCTTCAAGCGCCTCGTCCTTCTCGTTCTTGAGGAAGGGGCCGATGTTCTCCCAGGCGGCGCGCAGAATGCCGCGGGGGTTGACGCCAGGGTTGGAGTAGAAGCTCTGGTCCTCCGTGGCGATCGTCGCCGCGAGCATGTTGGGCGAGATGTCCTCGATGTTCACGGGATAGCGCTGGCCGTCCTCGTTGTCGATGAACTCGTAGAGCAGGGTGCCGTTGCGGTCGTAGATGCGAGCGCCGCTGATCGGCTCACCGAGGTTCGCCACCTCCTCGGGCGGCTCGTAGCCGCTGGTGTAATGCTCGTAGGCCAGGATGACGCCGTACGACGCTGCTGAGGAGGACCGCCGGGATCACGAGCAGCACGAGCGCGGCACCCATGACGCCACGGTGGCTCTTGATCGAGCTCGGGCCCGTGTGGCGCGCCCGCTTCACCCGCAGGCTCGCAGCGATCGTGGATCGCGGCGCGGCGAGCGGGGCGACGCGGGGTTGGGGGTGGACGAGCATATCGAGCTTCGCCACCGAGGCCTGCAACAGGTAGCCCATCGTCCGGTTGTGAGCGTCGAGCTCGGCGAGGCGGGCGTTGAACAGCTCCTCAGCCGAGGGCTGAGCGACGTCCTGGCCCTTCGACCGCGACCAGACCCTGCGGATCGGCCAGGTGAGGACGCCCGCCGTAGCAGCGGCGATCGTGAGCAGTAGCTCTGCGAGTTTGCGCCAGGGTAGGACGATAGGCGGCCGTTCCGGCCCCTCGTCAATCCCGCGGCGTCGCTTCCTGTCGACGACGATCATCGTTCCGCGTCCTTGCGGAAGGCTCCTTCGAACCAATGCCGGATCAGACCGAGGTCATGACCGGCTACCTGAAGGCGAGGACGTCAGCGGGGTGCGGCGTCCCTACAGAGAGGAACGCAAACGCTCAGATATCATTTCGGAGCCGCGATAATAGGTCAAGCAAGAGCGTGTTAAGTCTGGGTTTATGGGCCTAGATGTCGGGCGCCACGGGCTGGGTTTGCTCCACGGCCCGCCACATATACCAGGATCCGACCGACCGGTACGGCGCCCAACGTTCGCCGATGACCAGTGCTTCCTTCGGCGTCGGTGCGGCCTCCAGGTTGTAGGCGATGCGCATGCCGTTGCGCACGCCGAGGTCGCCGGTCGGCAGGACGTCTGGGCGGCCGAGGTGGAACATGAGGAACATGTGGGCGGACCATTCCCCCAGGCCCTTGACCGCCGTGACGCGCTGGATCACCTCATCGTCTGGCAGCGAGGGCAGCTCCGCGAGGTCCAGCCGCCCGTCTACCACATGCAGGGCGAGATCCCGCATGTAACCCATCTTCTGGCGGGAGATGCCGGCGCCTCGAAACTGCTCATCCGTGAGCTCCAGGATCTGCTGCGGCGTCGGTGGCACGTCGACCGGCTCCTGCAGGGCGAAGAAGCGCTTCTGAATCGCCGTGGCGGCGGCGCCTGCGAGCTGCTGGAACAGGATGGCACGCACGAGCGCGGCGTACGGGTCGTCGCGGTGCGGCGCATCGTAAGCACCGACGCGGTCGATGACGGCGGCGAGCTGCGCGTCCACCTGTCGCAGGTGCGCGAGAGCGTCTTCGACGGAGAAGGTGGGCTTGGCAGTCATCTACTGCATTGGCGAGTAGGCGGTCGGGCGCATGATCCGGTTCTCGACGCGGGCGACGAGCAGGCCGTCCTTCTCGGTCTCGGCGAAGGCAGCGAGCGCTCCTTGTCCGCGCGCGAATGTTGCCCAGGCGCGCTCGCGGTGCGCCAGGTCGTCGAAGGCCAGCATGTAGGTCAGGCGCCCGCTGACGCCGACGACGTCCGTCCAGTAGCCGACCGACTTGATGCCGTGCTTCTCGAAGTAGCCCAGCGTGATGTTGGCGAAGCGGTCATTGAGGGCCGGCAGCTTGCCGGGCATGGCGTCGTAGATGCGTATCTCGTAAATCATCACTAGACTCCTTCAGCAGAGTAGGAACGGTTCGATTTGCCGGCAGGCGCCGGGCCGCGCCTATCCTACCATCGCTTTCAGTTTCGCAGCCGCGCTTACGGGCGCCTGAAGGAGAACACTCATGGTCAGGATCGCCCTCCTGGATGACTATCAGAACGTCGGACTATCGAAGGGAGACTGGAGCAGCATCCCGGACGCCGAGGTGCAGTCGTTCCAGGACCACATCGATGACGAAGACGCCCTCGTGCAGCGCCTGGCGCCGTTCGAGATCATCGTAGCGATGCGGGAGCGCACGCCGTTCCCGCGCAGCCTCGTCGAGCGTCTGCCCGAACCTCAAGTTTCTCGTGACCACCGGCGCCCGCAACGCCTCCTTCGACATGGCGGCTCTCAAGGAGCGCAGCATCGCCGTCAGCGGCACGCGCGGCAGCCCGACCTCGACGGCGGAGCTGGCGTGGGGCCTGATCATCGGTCTCACGCGCCACATCGCCGAAGAGGACCGCAACATCCGCGAAGGACGCTGGCAGACGACGATCGGGCCCATCGCTGTCATGGCAAGACGCTGGCCTGTCTTGGCCTCGGCAACCTCGGATCGCAGGTGGCGCGCGTCGGCAAGGCGTTCGGCATGGACGTCATCGCCTGGAGTCAGAACCTTACGCAGGAGCGCTGCGATGAGCTGGGCGCACGCCTCGTCACGAAGGATGAGCTGTTCCAGCAGGCAGACGTCCTCACGGTCCACCTCGTGCTCAGCGACCGCTCTCGCGGCCTCGTCGGCGAGCGCGAGCTGGCGATGATGAAGCCCACCGCATACCTCGTGAACACTTCTCGCGGACCCATCGTCGATGAGGGCGCCCTGATTCGCGCTGTGCAGGAAGAGCGCATCGCCGGTGCCGGTATCGACGTGTATTCGGTAGAGCCGTTGCCGGCAGATCACCCCTACCGAAGCCTGAAGAACACGCTGCTGACAACCCACATCGGCTATGTCACCTCGGACGGCTACGGCTCGATGTATGGCGATGCGGTGGAGGACATCAAGGCGTTCCTCGCCGGGTCGCCGGTACGCGTCGTGCAATAACTCCTCCGGAGGCCCGGATCGTTCTAGCGCAGACGTTCAGGTTCTGGGCGACTCTTCCGATATTTGTGCAATGAGTCACGTGGGAGATCGCCTTCGAACGCTGTCGCCACAAAGCATGCTACGCGTGTATCTCGTCGTCGTCGTGGCGACGGCGGTTATCGCGATCGGCAGCGTGCTATTGACGACCTCGCGCGTCGACAAGCAGTCCCGGTTGGCGACCGAGCAGGCTGATGCTGCTGTGATGTCATCGCAGATCAGCGTCCAGCTGCGGGACCCCGTGACCGTGATGTTTGTGACGGCCTACGCCTTCCTGCAGAGCGAAGAGCTGGATGGGCTGCCGCCGGACCTGAAGGCCAGCCTGCTCGACAGCGCCCTCAAGCAGTCGGAGAACATCAACAACCCTCTCGCGCTCATCCCACTGCCGGCCATGTCCGTCGACATCACCGAAGGTAACGCTTTCGAGCTTCAATCCAGTGTGCAGTCCGCATCGCAGCGAATCGACGGGCTGCTGGCATCCTCGAGTGGCAGCGTCGACCTGACGCCGGTTGCTCAAGAGCAGGACCGGCTGAACGCCTCTTTGGCCACCTACATCGACACCAAGTCAGCGACCAGCTTCCGCGATACGTTCTCGGGCCTGATCTCGCTCGGAGCGCGGCTGAGCGAGGCGAGCGACGCGTACAACGCGGCGCTTGAACGACACGCAGTCGGCGCTCACGTCGGCAACCAAGCTAGCGCGCTACACGATGATCGGCGCGCTGCTCTTCCTGCTCGTGACGATGATTGTCGCCACAATCTACGTGAGCCGGCTGATTCAGCGCGCCTTCCAGTCGGGCGAAGTGGAGCGGGCCGAGCTGCGAGCCACCACCGGTACCCTGCAGTACCGCAACGACCAGCTCAACGCCCTCTACAACGTCTTCGCCGAGATCACCGACACCCTGAGCATGCGCTACGTGATCAGCGCCACCTTGCGAGAGACCCTGCGCGTCATGAAGGCTTCCATGGTGACCCTGCGGTTGCTCAAGGGCAGCCAGCTCGTCTCGGCAGGCACCCTCAATGCCAGCGGCCGTCTCGTGCCGCAGCTGGCGCCGGTGCCGTTAGGTGAGGGACCCACCGGCCGTGTCGCTCGTCGTGGCCGTGGCATGCGCATCGACGCGGATGCGCAGGAGATGCTCGGACCGTCACCGGACCCCGACGATCCGGAAGGTCCCATGGCGTCGGGTATCATCGTGCCGCTCATCGTCGGCGCTCGTGTCGTCGGCACCCTCGCTTGCTGGTCGCACGAGTCCTACGCCTTCCAGGAGCAGGACGAGCGCGTGCTGGAGATGATGGCTTCACAGGTGGCGACAGCCGTGATCGCGGCCGATACGCAGGAAACGCTGGAGCGCCGAGCCCTGTCCGACCCGCTGACCAACCTGCCCAACCGCCGGCAGCTCACCGAGGACATGACGGAGTTCGCCACCTGGCATCGCGAAGGCCGCAGCGCCGTCGTCGCCATGGTGGACATCGATCACTTCAAGCAGCTCAACGATGACTTTGGCCACAAGGTCGGCGATGTAACCCTGCAGAAGGTCGCCTCCGTCATGCGCCAGGCGATCCGAGACTCGGACCGCATCTACCGCTACGGCGGGGAGGAGTTCGTGATCATCTTCAGTGGCGCCGGGGAGCACGATGCTGTTCCGCTGGCCGAGCGAGTGCTCAGGTCCGTGTCGGAGACACCGCTCACCGGCGACCAATTGGAGCCCGTCGGCCCAGTGACGATTTCGGCCGGGCTGGCGCTTATGCCGGACCACGGTAACGACATCGCCGACCTCATCGTTCTGGCGGACCGCGCCATGTATCGCGCCAAAGAGGCCGGCCGTAATCGCATCGAGATTTGGGACGAGAGCGCACCCCGCACGCTGGAAGCCGCCGCCTAACGCCGCGTCTCTACGCAGCATGTCGCGCTTGAGGTAAAATCGCAGCGACTTGCGACAATCGCCCTCGTGCTTCGGTTACGGCCGAGGCCGCGGCGGGCCAGGAGTACGGATATGTGCAGCTACATCACCGAGAAAGCAGAGCTCTTCGGCAGCGCCAAGGGGCCCAAAGGCTGGTTCAGCGTCGACACCGCCAACGTCTACTACGACCACCCCTACCACGCCCCTATGGGCCACAGCCTCAACATCGATTTCGTCAACGAGGCTAACGGTGCAATGGAGCGCGTCGCCATCGAAATCAGCGCCGACTCTGCCATGCAGCTGATCGAGAAGATCCAGGCCGCCCTCGAAGAAGGCGCGAAGAACCACACGCTGGAGAATGCACCGGGCCGCTGAGCCAAGTTTGGCTCGCCGTCAGTTCGCTTGTCGCCCGATACGAGTTGGCGGCCGGCTCACTTCGCTTCGAGCCGCCACCTCATGTCCGCGTAGGCCAGCTCCACCAAATCGCTCAGCGCGCTGAAGTCGAGTTCGACGCCCGGCCTGACTTTGACGTGGCGCATGCGACGGCCGCTGCCTTCGAGTAATCCCGCCGGGTCGTCCAGCTCCGCGCCGAGGAAAAAGCCGACGTTGACGTGGGCCTTGAAGACGTTGACGTAGGCGAAGGCGGCATCCTCCACGCAGGCAACCGGACAGCCGTCGTGTATCAGCTCGCGAACGTCGTGACCACACGCCCGCATGCGATTGAACCATTCCCGGGCGATGGCACCTAGCTCCGGGTCACGCTCGCTCAGCCACGTGTCGATGGCTCGGTCGTGCTTCGCTGCGGCGGGCAGGCGGAAGAGCGCGTCCATGTCCGTCAGACGATGAGATCGGCGCTAGGCGGCCGGGTCGACGGCGATCACGTCGATGAGGAAGTGACAGCCGTCGCCGGGGCGCACGTTGGCGTCTGCGATGACCATGGATGAGCGCGCCGGCGGGTTTTCCGGGAAGACTTCGAGCCAGACCTTCTGGAAGCCGTTGCGATACTCCAGGTCGTGCAGGTAGAGGGTGATCCGTGCTACGTGGTCGAAGCTGGCGCCGGCGGCATCGAGCAGGATCTTGAGGTTCGCGAAGGCGTTGCGCGCCTGCTGTTCCGTGTCGTCCGGGTAGGTGCGGGTCACGGGGTCGTTGCCGCGGATGGCGCCGAAGTAGATCCAGCCGCCGATACGCACGGCGTCCGCAAGGCCGGGGATGCTGTGACCGGAGCCTCCCGGGCGCTCGATCTGCTGCCTGAACGGCTTGCCTGCCATATCTGCCTCCTTCGCTGGCTCTGCGACGCGTCAACCGCCGCTACGATACCGCCATGACCACCGAGATGCTAATCATCGCCACGGTGCGCATCGTTGGCTCGCTGCCGGTGCTGCGCTGGCCGTTCTACGGCGCCATCGTCGCCATCCTCGTCGACCAGAGCGACCTGCTCATGATGAACCTCATTCATCTCGGCGGCGTCACGGACTACCAGACCTTCGACAAGTACCTCGACCAGGTCTACATCGCGCTCTTCCTCGTCGTCGCGTGGCGCTGGCCCGGCATCGAGCGCAACGTGGCGTCCGGCCTGTACGTGTGGCGTTTCGCCGGCTTCGTGACTTTCGAGTTGGTGGAGTCGCGCGGACTGCTGCTGTTCTTCCCCAACCTGTTCGAGTTCTGGTTCCTGTTCATCGCCGCCCGCCGCCAGTTCCATCTCGAATCGCGACTGCCCTTCACGCTCAAAGTCGGCGAGCATTGGAACCGCCCCTTGCTCTCGGTGCTGGGCGGTCTTGTCGCCTTGAAGATGTTCCAGGAGTACGCTCTCCATCAGGCGAGGTGGCTGGACGGCTTCACGACCACGGAAGCGATCGATGCGATCTGGCACTTCCTCACGCCGTTCTGATGACGCCACTTAAGCACGTCCTGCGCATCGCCCTCGGGCGCCGTCTGCCCACTGTCGAGGGCAGCATCAGCGTGCACGGCCTGCGAGGGCCCATTAGCCTGCAACGCGACCGATACGGTGTCGCCTACGTCCAGGCCCGGACCGATGATGACGCCTGGTTTGGACTTGGCTTTGCGCAGGCCCAGGATCGCGCATTTCAGCTGGAGCTGCGACTGCGCACCCTGCGCGGCACGCTCTCCGCCCTGTTCGGGGAGCCGACGCTGAGCATCGACAGGCTCTCGCGCCGCATCGGCTTCGTCGAGGCCGCCCGCCGCCAGCTTCCTGTGCTGGACGAGGACGTGCGGGCCCAGATCGAAGCGTTCGTGCGAGGCGTCAACGCTGGGCTCGACGCCGGTGCGCATGCCGCAGCGCCGGAGTTCGCCCTGCTGCGCTCCCGCCCCAGCCGGTGGCGCGGCGAGGACGTTGTGGCGATGGGCAAGCTGCTTTCGTTTCTGCTCATCGGCAACTGGGACGTCGAGCTCACGCGGCTCAAGGTGCTGCTCACGGACGGCCCCGCAGGCGCTTCGAGACCTGGACCCGACGCCGTACCCGGAGGAGCACGTCGTGGTCACCCCGCCCGCCTCGAAAGCCGGTCCTGTTGTCGATGCCCTCGGGCGGGACCTCGAAGCGTTTCTGGCCTTCGCGGGGCACGGCGGCGGCTCGAATGCCTGGGCGATCTCCGGTGCCAAGACGGCTTCCGGCAAGCCGATCCTGGCTAACGACCCCCACCTGGAGGGTGTGTTGCCGCCGCACTGGTACCTCGCGAGCCTGGAGACGCCGGACTGGCACGTGGCGGGCGCCTCGATGATCGGGCTGCCTGGCTTCGGGGCCGGGCACAACGGCACGGCAGCCTGGGGCGTCACCGCGGGCCTGAGCGACACGTCCGACCTGTTCATCGAGGAGGTGGCGCCGGACGGACGCAGCGTGCGCCGGGACGATGGCTACGAGGCCTGCACCCTGCGCCGCGAGGTCATTGAAGTGAAGGGCCGCTTGCCGGTTACGGAGGACGTGCTCGTGACGCCGCGGGGGCCCGTGATCAGCCCGGTGCTCGAAGGCGGCCTGCCGGCGCTGTCCTTGCGGGCCGTCTGGCTGGACGCGAGACCGGCGCGTGGGTTCACGCAGCTGCACAAGGTTCGCTCCTTTGCCGACATGCAGCGCCAGTTCGAGCACTGGCCGTTGTTGGCTCAGAACCTGGTCTACGCGGACACCTCCGGCAGCATCGGCTGGCAACTCGTGGGGGAGGTGCCGGTGCGCAAGAGCGGCTTCGGCACCCTTCCGGCCTACGCCGCAGACCCCAGCACGGGCTGGCACGCCGAGACGGTGCCTGCGTCGGATATGCCGTTCGCCCTCGATCCTGCCGAAGGCTTCGTGGCCACGGCGAACAACCAGCCCGCGGCGGAGGGCGATGGCCCTTACCTGGGCTCGGACTGGCTGGATGGCTACCGCGCGGGCCGGATCACCGAAGTGCTGGCCGCGCGCGACGACTGGGACGTTGCGATGTCGATGCGGCTGCAGATGGACGTCGAGTCCCTGCCGTGGCGGGAGTTACGCGACATAATCCTGGCACTGGAGCCGGAGGACTCGAACGCCACTCAGGCGCTGACCCTGCTACGCGCCTGGGACGGGCAGGTTGCGGCGGATTCAGAGGGCGCGGCGGTGTTCGAGCGATTCATTCGCGCCATGGCCCGGCGCATCGCCGAGGCGAGAGCGCCGGAGTCGGCCGAGTGGGCGCTTGGGCGAGGCTTCACGCCGCTGATGCCGGGCTCGACCTTCATCGGCGGACGCATGAGCCGCGTCGTACGACGCATCGTCGAGCAGCCGGAGGGTTGGTTCGAGCGCGGCTGGCAGGCGGAGATGCTCGATGCCCTATCGGATGTGGTCGAGACCTTGCGAGGGCGCTTCGGGCCGGATGCCTCGAAGTGGCGCTGGGGCGATCTGCGGCCGTTGACCCTGCGAACACCCGCTGGGCCGCGTCAAAGCCCTGGCGCCGGTATTCAACAGAGGTCCCTTCCCCTGGGGTGGCGACGGGACCACCGTGGCCCAGGCCAGTGGCACCTCGCCGATGGTAGTGGCATCGCTCCGTATGGTGATTCCGGTGGGCGACTGGGACGAGGCGCGCTTCGTGCTGCCCGGCGGCCAGTCCGGTAACCCGTTCTCGCCCCACTACGACGATCAGGTCCCGCTGTGGCAGCGCGGCGAGGGCATCCCCATCGCCTGGAGCCGTGAGGCTGTCGAGCGCGCTACGGTGTCTCTTTTGCGGTTAGGCCCGCTTTAGCGCCGGCCGAAGAGGCGGTCCCACAACGAGCCGCCGGAGCCCTTGCCGCCGAGGCCGTCGAGGAAGCGGTCCCACGCTGCTTCGGCGCCGGCAGCGCGCTCGAGGCCGTTCACGCGTTCCTCGATGATGTCGCGCACGCGGCCGTCCTCGCCGGCGTCGAGCCAGAAGCCGTGCTGGTCGTCGCAGGAATCGAGCTCCAGGTTGTAGGCGCGGTAGTTGAACGCGGTCATCTGCTTGCCGCACTTCGGGCAGTTCAGCTCAGAGTCTCGGCGCGCGAACTGGATCGTCGCGACGCGCTCCTCCTCGGTCGAAGGTACGGTCGCTTCCAGCAAGTCGAGCTCGTGGTGGTCCAGCCAGCGGCCGCTGCATTCGGGGCAGTGATCGACCTCGATGCCATGGTGATGTTCAATCTTCAGCTCCGTGTTGTCGCGGGGGCACTTCATCGCTCGTCTCCATTTCGTGGGTGGGGCGTAATGCTGGGAGTTGGGTCGGGGCGTTACTGCTGAGCGCCGGTGTCAGGCGTGGCCGCCAGGGGACTGCCGCACTCGCTGCAGAACTTCGCGCTGGCCGTGTTGATGGTCTGGCAGGCCGGGCACGTGTTCGGTTGGGCGGCAGGCTGCGAGGGCTCGGCACCGATGCCCAACGCGTCGATGGCCATGCCGAGGGGACCGAGACGCATGCGGGCGCCCCTGAGCGCGAGGCCCTTGATCTCGTCCTCGTGGTCCTGGGCGTAGCGCACGGCATCGCGGCCGGCCTGCTCGACTTTGGGCCGGTAGTCCTCGACGGCCTTTTCGACCTTGGGACGCGCGTCCTGGATCGCCTTTTCGACTTTGGGCTTGCTCTCGTCGATAAAGCGCTTCGTGCGTGGGCCGGCGTTCTTTACGAGCTTGCCGGCCATACGACCGAATTCGCCGCCGCGCTGACGTGCCTTTCCCGCCTGGTCTTCCGAGTCCATGCCCCGATCTTACCGGACGGCGTCCAGGCGGTGGGTCAGGCCAGCTCCAGCAACAGGTCCGAAAGCTCCTCCGGCTTGTTGCTGGGGACCATGTGGTTCGTGTCGACCTCGGCGTAGCGCCAGAGCGTACTCTCGCGAGCGTGGTCGGCGGCGTTCCAGAACCCCTGGTTGCCTTCCGGCGACCGCGGCGGCTGCAGGGCTTTGATGTATGTGCGGGTGAAGTCGTAGTGCTCCAGGGGCTGGCGCACGCGCACGGTCTCGGTGAAGCAGGCCCTCGGCTGGGCCACGCGGCGCGGCAGGGACCACGCGGCTTCTTCCGGCGTGTCGTACTCACGGGGCGTCGGGTGCACCAGCCAGTCCTGGCCGAAGTCCTCCGGCGGGCTCTGGTTTGTGATGCTGTACAGCGATTCGCCGTCGTTGGGCACGAAGGCATCGAGGTAGACGAGGTGACGTACGCGGTCCGCGATGTGCTCGAGGGCGCCCGTGACGACCATGCCGCCGTAGCTGTAGCCCAGCAGCACGACGTCCGTCAGGTCCTCGAACCGCATCATGTTGACGACGTCCTGGATGTGGGTGTTGAGGTTCACCTGCGGGCTGACGAGGTGGATGCGCTCACCCAGTCCCGTAAGGCTGGGCGTGAACACCTCGTGGCCGGCAGCGCGCAGGATGGGGCGCACCTTGCGCCACGTGTGTGCGCCGGACCAGGCGCCGTGGACTAGAACGTAAGTTGTCATAACAATGCCTCCTGGCGATTCTTGAGACAGCGGCTAAACGCGGCGCCATTTTGTCACAGTCTCGAAACCCGGTCGCATGCCGACAATGCCGTAGGATTAGATAGATAGATAGATTTACTCCAGCTAAGGAGCAGCCAGCTATGAAAAGCCCGCTACCGATATTCGCCGTCGTAGGCGTCGTTGTGTTCCTGCTTGCGGTGAAGGGACGTCGCAAGCGCCACAAGCCCACGCGGTTCGAGCGCCTGCGCGAAGGCATTGAAGGCGCCCTGGACGACGCCGAACAGCGTACGCACGAGCTGCGGGAGCGCGCGAAGAAGATGCGCGGCGACGCCAAGAAGCGCATCGAAGAGCAGGCACACGAGGTGGAAGAGCACCAGAAAGAGCTGCGAGGCCGCCTCGATGAGCTGAAGGCCGAGGCCGGCAAGCTGCTGGAGCGCGCTCGCTCCTAGAAACACTAGTCGAGGCCCGGCCTCGATTCCGAGCGCAATCGAAAAGGCGAGGCCATGAGCCTCGCCTTTCTCGTGACCGGTTACTGAGTAGGTGTTGTCGCTGGCACCTGGGTTGGTTGCGTCGCCGGCGCCTGAGTGGGCTGCGCTGCCGGTGGTCCGCCCGTACAGTTCGCTAGGAAGAATTCGCGCTCCGAAACAGACCTGTACTGAGTGCCGCGGATCTCCTCACAGCTCGTGCGGTCCGGCAGGGGTGTCGCGGTGGCCTGGGGAGACACGGTTGCGGTGGTCGTTACGGTGCCGCTGCTGACGGGGGTCGCCGTCGCCACGACGTTGTTCGAAGTCTCCGCTGTGTCACCGCCGCTGTTGAGCACCGAGGTCGCGACCCAGTAGTGCATAGCGACGCCGAAGACGAACGCGACGACGCCGATGACCATCAGCGAGACATCGCCGGTCCGTGATGGCCGCCGGGAGCGCCGTTCGAGCTGCACGAGACGAGGGTCGAGGGCGGGGTTGGGCTCCTGACGCTGACGACGGGGGCGCTCCGGGCGCCCGTCCTGACGTCGAGGCCGTTCCAGGAGCGGCTCCTCCTGTGGCTCTTCGACCGGCGCGTCGTCATGCTCTGGCTGCGGCGGTTCCTGACTGGATGTCATGCGTCTGCTAACGTCCTTGCGTCCGTGTTTTCACACATTTGGGCATGTTCTGCCCTCGGCCCCGCCGCATTGTAACCGAGCCGGTGCGCCGGAGTGCTAGCCCGCGAGGCGACCGAACACGTAGCCGGCGATCGCCGCCGCCACGATCGACTGGATCGGATGCTGCTTTACGTAACTTGCTAGGTCGCCGGCAATCTCGTCCGTGTGACGCTCGTGCAGGTAGCCCGCCGCGTGCTCCATGCGCACCGCGACCTTCTCGCCCGCTACGTGGCCGATCGTACCGGCCGTATCACCACGCTCCCGTAGCTTCGATGCAGCGTCTTCGATGCGTGAGGCGACGCGGTCGCGTTCGGAGTCGATGCGCTGTTGGGCCTTCTCGCCCAGATCGTGCACGCGGTGCTCGGCCTCGGTACGGGCCGTGTCGCGCAGCTCACGCGCCTTTTCCTCCGCCTTGGCCGCGATGGCCGAGACGCCGTTGCCGTTGTGCGCGCTCATCGGTCGGTTCGTCGTTTGTCGGTTCGCTGTTCTCTGAGTGTTCCATGGCTGCCCCTCCAACTTTGGCCACCATTGTGCCGCGTAGCGCGTGGCCTCTCAACCGCCGCATGGTTACAGAGTCGTGACGCTTCGATAAGCCTGCGAAACACACGCGGCATACGAGAAGCGCACAATGAGTGCGATCAAGGATGATCGCGTACCTGCCAGGCAGACGAAGGACCGCGCGCTCCACTATCAAGAAGTGGAGTCTTATCCTCCTGACGGTCACGAGCGTCGGTGCCGCGATCGCTGCCTCTGCCGTCGTCGCCTACAACGCCAGGCCGGAATCGAGGCCGGTGATCGTCATCGCGCCACTAGCGAGCGCAACGCCGGTGCCGTACAGACCACCGGTCGGCTCCGACCACAGCCTCCCCGCCATGTACGCTGCACCCCTCAGGATCACGTTGGGCCCCCGCACGTCGTCGGCCGTGACGCTGCACCTCGGCCCCAGTGAGGACTACGTGGTCCTCGGCACGCTCCAGGCGGGCGCATCGATCGAGGTCGTTGGGCGTGACGAAGCGGGTGATTGGCTGGCGGTGGTGTTTCCGCCCAACTCGACATTCCGGGCCTGGCTTCCGGTCTCGAAGACGCTCGAGGTCCAGGACGTCGATGAGCTGCCGGTGGAGCCGGTGCGCTTCCTGCCCTAGCTACAGCAGCAGCTCTCGGGCGATGGCGCGTTCGTCCCAGGGCACAGCGCCCGACGCGAAGACCATCGTGGTCTCGGTCGCTTTGCCGGCCAGGAGCACCGTGTCGCCTGCGGCAGCGTGCTCGAAGGCGTATCGAATCGCTTCCCGGCGCTCCGGCACACGTACGAAGTCTGCGCCCTCCTGCCGGCCGGTCTCCCGAAGCGCCGCGGCGATGGTCTCGATGATGGCGTCTCGGGTCCTCGTCGCGTGGGTCTTCGTTCGTCAGCACACAACGGTCGGCCAGCCTGCCGGCGACGCGACCCATGCCGTCGCGCCGGGCCGGGTCGCGGCCTCCCGCGGCGCCGAAGACAACCCAGAGCCTGCCGGTGGTCGCGGGGCGCAGGGCGTCAAGCACGTTCTCCAGCGCGACAGGCGTTGAAGCGATATCGACGAACACCGCAAACGCCTGGCCCTCATCGATGCGCTCCATGCGTCCCGGTACGCCTGGGAAGTTCGCTAGCGCATCGATGGCGTCATCGAGCACGACGCCCTGCGAGCACGCCGTCGCGACCGCTGCGAGGGCGTTGTAGGCGTTGAAGCGCCCGATCATCGGTACGTGAGCGGGCAGTGTCTTCCCCTGTGCCGAAACCTCGAACCGCAGGCCGAAGCCCTCTGTAATTACGTCGCGCGCTCGGTAGTCGACCTCCGCGTCGACGCCGTAGGTGATTACGGGGGCGGTTGAGCGCGTCGTCATGTATCGCGACGCCGCGTCGTCGGCGTTGACGATGGCCACTTTGGGGAATGGCTTCTCGGAGGGCAGGTCCAACATCTCGAACAGGCGGCCCTTGGCCTCACGGTAGGACTCCATCGTGCCGTGGAAGTCCAGGTGGTCTCTTGTCAGGTTAGTGAATACGGCGACGTCCGGCAGGCAGCCGTTGAGTCGTCCCTGCACCAGTCCCTCCGAGGAGGCCTCGACCACCATGGTCTCCCGGCCGTTGCGTAACGCCCGCGCCAGCATCGACTGAATCACCGTCGATTCGACCGTGGTCATGTGGGTGGCGTTGAGCTCGAAGCCCTCGCCGCTGTCGAAGCCGACGCTACTCAGGTAGCCCGCCTTTAGTCCGCAGACCTCCAGCACGTGGCCGATGAGGTGTGACGTCGTCGTCTTGCCGTCGGTGCCGGTCACGCCCACCGTGCGCAGGGTCGCGCTCGGGTTGCCGTGCACGGCCGCCGCGAGGTGCCCGAGGGCCTGTCGTACGTCTGGCACGACCACCAGCGGTACTCGTCCCACGAACGGAGCCCACGTGGCTTTTCGCGCGGCCTCGACAACGCAGGCGGGCACACCGGCATCGATCGCCTGCTGTAGGAAGTCGTGGCCGTCGAAGCGCAGGCCGGGGACGGCCGCGAAGGCGGTGTCCGGCGCCACATGACGGGAGTCGTGCGTCAGGTCCGCGACATCGGGCACGGGGCCTTTCGCGACGGCATCGGGGACAGCTTGCCACCACTGCATAGGAGGCATCTTAAGGGTTTGCCCCGACGGGAGTAGGGGTATTCCCTACTAACCATAACGGCGGTGAGCTTCGAGAATCCTCAGGAGGCTAGCGCCGTTACGCGACCTGGCCTTTCGTCCTGGCAAATTCAAGGCAAGGTCCGTCCTGTTAGAGCAAACCCGTCACCGCCACAGAGATCGCCCTGCCCGTAAGCGAGGCCTCTTGCATCGCAGCCATGCCGCCGTAAGGCATTACTTCTTCTTCAGCACCGGTCTGGGCAGCATCACGCTCGGCCTGGCGATTATCGTGTCCTTCCTCGCCGTTAGCGCCACGACTGAGGCGCGGGCACCGGGCAAGGACGACATCACCGCCATCCCTTCGACTCTCGAAGTAAAGCCGGAGCCGACGCCGACGCCTGACTATCAGTCATCCGCGACCTGGCTCCAATCACGCCCGGAGGTGATGAGCCTGATCGATCCGGCTGCGTTCCCGACGCCGACGCCCCCGCCGATCGGCGCGAAGGTGCCAGACATTCTCAAGCAGGCGGACAACACGATCTCGCCGCCGCCGCCACAGGCGCCGTTGGGTACGCCCACGGTCACCCAGAAGGGGCCGATTGAGAACGTCAATGTCACGTTCTACGACTGCGCCAACCAGGGCTTCTGCGGCGACATGTTCAACGGTGAGTGGGTCTACGAGGGCGCCGCCGCCTGTAGTTGGAACCTGCCCCTCGATACGGCCTTTTACATCGTCGGTGACCCCACACAGCGCATCTACGTCTGCAAAGACCGCGGCCTCCTCGATGACACCTGGGTCGACATCTTCTGGTACCACCCGTCCGACGGCTACGACTGGCAGTCCTCGGTAGGCCGCTACGGCACGATCAACATCGTCTACCTGCCGCCCCAATAGTCCTGCACCGCCGGTAATCTTCATGCGAGGCGGTACTGAACCGGCGCTGCAGAGCCGAGTATGTCCCTAGAGAACTAGTCATGAGTCGTGTTTTGCGGCTCTGCAGTCCAAAGGACACGACTCGTGCGACCCAAAATCCTCGGTTTCCTGGCTTCCGGCCTTTGCCTGCTCGCGGCGGTAGCCTGCCAGGGCGCCTCCCCCTCATCCGCCACCCCGGAGCCTTACGAAGGACCTCCTCTTCCGGAGCTGACCCCGTTCACCTCGGCCCAGGCCGAGCAATTTCACGCCATCCGCGATGACATTTCGGCGCTGCGTGGCCTGCCTCCTGTCGACACGATCAGGGAAGGGTCGATCTCGCGGGAACAATGGCAGGATTACAACGGCGGAGACCTCGATGCCCTGAGCGACGAGGACCGCGCCGACCTCGACTTCTACAACGAGATCTGGCGCCTGATGCGTCTCATTGGGCCCAATGACGATCTGTTTGCGGCCTCGGACCAGACGAGCGACTCCACGGTCGTGGGCTTCTACAACTTTATCGACGACGCACTGGTCCTCATCGATGGCGCTTCAGGCGAGGAGTTCTCGCTGGACGACGAATCGACGATCGCCCATGAGTACGTGCACAGCTTCCAGGACGGGCGGTTCGACCTCGAGGCGTTCGGAGAGAACTCTGCGCCGGAGGACAACGAGATCAGCGAGCTCGGCACCACGGCCGATTGCGTTACCGAAGGCGATGCCAGCACCGCTTCCGAGCTGTACATGAAGGCGGAGCACGGTGACGACTGGCAGGAAGGTGCTTACACGCTCTCGGAAGAGGAAATCGCGCGGCTCACCGAAGCGCTTGCGAACGTCCCCCGCGTCATCCTGGAGTACTCCGGCTTCAACTACGACGAGTGCGCCCGCTTCGTGCAGGCGGTGCAGGAGCAGCGCGGTTGGGCGGCAGTGGACGCGATGTACACGGACCCGCCGACGACCACGGAGCAGGTCATGCACCCTCAGAAGTACCTCGACCACGAGGTCGCTGTTGCGTTGCCAGACACAGACCTGACCAAGACGCTGGGTGAGGGCTGGCATCGTGGTGAAATCGGTGCCTACGGTGAGTTCGACGTGTACGCCTACTTTGTCTCCTCCGGCGTCAGTCCCGGCGATGCCGCTCGAGCGGCCGATGGCTGGGCGGGTGGCCGTTCCGCCCTGTACCGGCGTGGCGACGCCGGTGAGGCCGAGCAGGGTGCTCTCGTCCACATCACCCTGCGTTGGGACACCAAGGCCGACTTCGACGACTTCGGCGTCGCGCTCTGGTACACGCTCGGCTGGCAGGGCTGGGATGTCAGCGACGGCGGCGACCACTGGTACTGGTACGACGGCCAGGACGCCGGCTACGCCCTCCGCGACGAGGAGTCGCTGCAGTACGACCTGATCTTCGCCAACGACGCCACCGCCGCGGGCATCGCGAAGGCAGCCTTGCTCGGCGGGCTAGCGGTGGTGCCGCAGACGCAGTAACAGTGAGCAGCAAGTAGAAGGCGGGCGTCTGCCCGAAGGAAGACGCCCGCCTTTGCCACCAAGACTATAAGCCGAGTTCTGTGCACCTCCCTTGAGGGGAGGCCGACGGCCATCCATCTGGGACGCCGGTTACCCGACGCCTCTTGCGACCAACCCGAGGGCGAGCCGGGCGCTCATTGCCCTCCTACATGGTCTTGCTCCGGGTGGGGTTTGCCCGGCCGGACGGTCACCCGCCCGCCGGTGCGCTCTTACCGCACCTTTTCACCCTTACTGGCATTGAACATGAGGGACACCCCCAAGCCCCCGCTAAAGGGGCGCATGAGATGCCCGTGTTCGATGTCAGCGGTACAGTTTCTGTGGCACTTTCCGTCGCGTCGCCGCGCCTGGGTGTTACCCAGCACCTTGCCCGTTGGAGCTCGGACTTTCCTCCCCCTCGACGAATCGAGAAGGCGGCCGTCCGTCTTGCTGGCGTGTCGAGTCTAACAGTTGTCAGGATTCAGTTCGCTGTTGGCGGCGCCAGGGAAGATCCGTCTTCCCTCGGGACGGTCGCCGGTGGGATGAAACGGAATCCTGATGCTGAGGTCCGTTGGCCGCCTTCTTGCTTGCGGCTTGAAGCATGTAGCTCGCAACTTCTAGCCTTGTGGGCATGACCCTGATGTTCACGACCGAGGACCACCAGCGCGTCGCGAACGGCGAGATCACCGTGACGTGGCGGCTGTGGAAGTACGCCCACGTCAAGGCGGGCAAGACCTACGCCACGAACTTCCGCTTCGGCGGCGCCATCGCCGTCGAAGACGTGCGCGAGGTGCCGGCGGGCGAGATCACGGACGCCGATGCGCACGAGGCCGGCCTGCCGGACGCCGCCGCCCTCATCGAGTACGCCCGCAGTCACACGGGTCGCGCTGTCTCGCCCGACACGATCCTGTACCGCGTGCAGTTCCACTTCGAGTCGGAAGCGCCGCCGAAGCCGCAGTACAGCCTCGATGAGGTCTCGAAGCGGTTGGCACGTCTCGACAAGGCGTCGCGCACAGGGCCGTGGACGCTGCAGACGCTGCGGTTGATCGAGGAGAACCCCGGCGTTGTGTCTCGCGAGCTAGCGCCGCAGGTCGACATGCCCCGGCCTGACTTCAAGCTGAACGTGCGTAAGCTCAAGAACCTCGGCCTCACGCTGAGCCTGCCGGTCGGCTACGAGCTCACGGAGCTGGGTCAGACCTACCTCGATGGCATTGATGATGGCTAAACGCTGACGTGGCGTCGGTGGAAGACTCTGGGAGAAATCCTGTGTTGAGGGCCAAATCGAATCTAAGAATGGCCTGGGTCGCCTTGTCCCTATAGTGGCCGGTGCTATAGTCGCGGCGTTAGGGACGTAATTCACAAGCTGCCAGAAGGCCGGGTGACGCGCGTGCTTAACGAGTACGGCTACATCGCCATTCTCCTGGCTCTTCGCGGTCATGTTCCCGTCGCTGCCGCTGATGGTCTCGTTCCTCTTCCGCAAGCTGAACATCCGCCCGGAAGCGCCCGACCCCGTCAAGATGCGACACCTACGAGTGCGGCGTCGAGACCGAGGGCGATAGCTGGGTCCAGTTCAACTTCCGCTACTACCTTGTGGCGCTGGTCTTCGTCGTCTTCGACGTCGAGGTGATCTTCCTCTACGCCTGGGCGGTCGCCTACGGCGAGCATCTGGTCGTCGGCTTTGTCGGCGGCCATAGTGTTCACTGGCATCCTGGTCTCGGCTACCTCTACGACTGGCGCAAGGGCGGCCTGGAGTGGCGATGACGACAGCCGCCATCCCTGGCACTGACGTTGCTGAGCGCATCAACGCCGCCTTCCCGGGCGCCGTCATCGAGTCACCCAGAATTCCGTCACGGTCCCGGCCGAACGGGTCGCCGAGGTTGCGCTGTTCCTGCGCGACGACGAGGAGCTCGACTGCAAGTTCCTCAACAGCCTGACTCGGCATCGACTGGCTCGAGCACTTCGACGTGGTCTACGTGCTGTCGTCGCTGGCCAAGAACCACATGCTGGTCCTGGAAGCCCGCACGATGGCGCACGAGGACGCCGGTCGTGCCGTCGGTGAGCGGCGTCTGGCAGGGCGCCACCTGCAGGAGCGCGAGGTCTACGACCTCATGGGCATCGCCTTCAGCGGTCACCCCGACCTCAAGCGCATCTTCCTCTGGGAAGGCTTCCCGGGCCACCCGCTGCGCAAGGACTTCCTGGCGCTGCCGGAACGGCTTCAAGCCCGGCCTGCAGCGCTTCCCCTTCGAGTTTCCTCCGGGCCAGCGCGGCTACCCGAACCTGGCCGCCCGGCGGTCCGCACGCGCCCTGCGGTGCCGCGCCTGATGCAGCCGTCCTGGGCCAGGCATGCAGCGCAGCAGTAGACCGGCGGTCAGCTCGGCGTCGGCGGCGGCGGTTCGACCCAGACGCGCTCGCCCCGAGCAGCGCGTCCTCAGCCCGGCCCTGAACCCGCCGGAGGGTGAGACCGAGGCCGGTCGGCAGCGCCCGGCTGACGGACGAAGCGCACCGCCGAGGAGACCAAGCGGCGAGGGAGAGCAGAAGTGAGCGAGTCTCACACTCCGCCTTACGTCGTCAACATCGGGCCGCAGCACCCCTCGACCCACGGCGTGTTCCGCCTCAAGGTCACCCTGGACGGCGAGCGCATCGTCGACGCCGACATGGTCCTGGGCTACCTCCACCGCAGCATGGAGAAGCTGGCCGAAGAGCGCACCTACACGCAGAACATCCCCTTCACCGACCGCATGGACTACCTCGCGGCGATGACCGGGCAACCTCGGCTACTGTCTGGCGGCCGAGAAGCTCGCCGGCGTCGAGGTGCCGGAGCGCGCCTCCTACCTGCGCGTGATCTTCGCCGAGCTGCAGCGCATCGCCTCGCACTGCATGGCGAACGGCACCTTCGTGAACGACTGCGGCGCCTGGCAGACGCCGCTCATGTACATGTTCCGCGAGCGCGAGAAGATCCTCGACCTGTTCGAGATGACCTGCGGCGCGCGCCTGACGACGAACTACATGCGCATCGGCGGCGTCGCCTTCGACGTGCCGGACGAGTGGTACCCGGCGATCAACAAGCTGATCGACGAGATGCCGGACCGCATCTCCGAGTACGAGGAGCTGCTGCTGGACAACGAGATCCTCCTGGCGCGCACGCGCGACGTCGGCGTGCTCTGCCGGAGGTCGCGATCAACGCTTCGCTGAGCGGTCCCGATCCTGCGCGGCTCCGGCATCGCCTGGGACATCCGCAAGGCCGACCCGTACTGTGTCTACGACCGCTTCGACTTCGACATCCCGGTGGGCCACAACGGCGACTGCTTCGACCGCTTCATCGTGCGCCTCGAGGAGATGCGCCAGAGCGTGAGCATCATCAAGCAGGCGCTGGCGCAGCTGCCGGGCGGCCCGGTGAGCACGCAGATCCCGCTGGCGCTGCGGCCGGAGCCCGGCGAGGCCTACGTCCGCATCGAGTCGCCCAAGGGCGAGCTCGGCTTCTACCTGGCGAGCGACGGCGGCCCTGCGCCGTACCGCTGGCACGTGCGCTCGCCTTCGCTCATCAACCTCAGCGTGCTCAAGGAGATGACCGTCGGCCTCACCCTTGCGGACGCCATCGTCACCCTGGGCAGCCTCGACATCAACGTGGGGGAGATCGACCGATGATCGGTCTCGCCGCGCTCGTGGCCGCCTGGTACGACTTCGACCCCTTCCACGCCCTCTACAACTGGCTGCGTGACAACACCTCGAGCGAGGTGGTGTACGTCGTCACCGCCGTGATCGGCGCGACCGGCATCCTGACCTTTGTCGGCATCGGCGTCGCTGGCCAACGTCTGGCTGGAGCGTCGCATCATCGGCCGTATCCAGGTGCGCCGCGGCCCAAACCGCGTCGGCCCCTTCGGCCTGCTCCAGCCGGTCGCCGACGCGATCAAGCTGATCCAGAAAGAAGTGCTGCAGCCCGCGGCGAGCGACGCGCAAGCTGTTCAACCTGCCGCCGATCCTCGTCTTCATCCCGGCGATGCTGACCTTCGCCGTGTTCGCCTGGGCGCCGGACATGGTCTACGCCGACCTCAACGTCGGCGTGCTCTACCTGCTGGCGCTGTCGTCTATTACCTCGCTGGCCATCTTCATGGCCGGCTGGTCCTCCAACAACAAGTACGCCCTGCTGGGCGCGATGCGCGTCATCGCCATGTCGATCAGCTACGAGATCCCGCTGGTCATGGCGCTGCTGGCGCCGGTGCTCTTCGCCGGCACGATGTCGATTCCGGGGCTCGTCGACTTCCAGAGCGACCACCACATCTGGCTGGGCTTCCTGCTGCCGTTCCCGGTGTTCATCTACGCCATCGCGGCCACGGCGGAGCTCAACCGCACGCCGGCCGACATCGCCGAGGCCGAGTCCGAGATTGTCGCCGGCTTCCACACCGAGTACTCGGGCATGAAGTTCGGCCTCTTCTACGCCGTCGAGCTGATCAACTCGCTGGCGGTGTCGGGCATCATGGCGAGCCTCTTCTTCGGCGGCTATACGCTGTTCGGCCTCGAGGATTACATTCCGCCGTGGATCATCTTCATCGCCAAGATCTACTTCTTCTACTTCGGCCTGATCTGGCTGCGTGGCACCTGGCCGCGACTGCGCATCGACCAGCTCATGGCGTTTGCCTGGAAGATGCTGATCCCGCTGGCGCTGATCAACATGGCCATCGTGGCCATCGAAGTGCTGCTGTGGCGTGAGCTGGAGATTGACGGACTGGGTGCTGGCCGCTTACGTCGCGATCAACGCTGTGATGGCGATCGCCCTCTTCGGCTTCTTCTTCCGCATGATCACGCGTGACTTCTACCGGCTGCCGCGACGCGTCCGCCTGGAGCACGACATCTCGGTGCCGTCGCTACCGGCGCCCGCCCTTTCAATGACGCAGCGCGAGCCCGGCGTGGGGGAGGCGTAGTGGACGACACCGCCGTCATCGTCGCTTTCTATGTTCTGGCAGCCCTGACGCTGATCAGCGCCCTCATGGTCGCCATGGTGCGCGACCTCGTGCACGCCGTGCTGTTCCTCGTGCTCTCGTTCGTCGGCATGGCCGGCCTTTACATAACCTTGTCGGCCGACTTCGTGGCCGTCGTGCAGGTCCTGATCTACGCCGGTGCGATTGCCGTGCTCATGCTGTTCGCGATCCTGCTGACGCCTCGTTCCGGGCCGCGATAACGCGGCGGTGTCCTACAGTGCGCCGATCAGTGTGATTGCGGGGCTGCTGGGCGCAACGATCATCTTCGTGGGCCTGAAGACGGAATGGGCAACGGTCGACGGCAACCGCTTCGACACGACGGCGGCGGCCATCGGCGAAGCGCTGCTCGACCCGTTCGTACTGCCGTTCGAGGTGGCTTCGGTGGTGCTCATGGTGGCGATGATCGGCGCGATCATCCTCGTACGCCCGAGCGAAGGGGAGGAGTCCTAGGTGATCGGCCTGGAACACGTCCTCGTTGTCGGGGCGTTGCTGTTCAGCATCGGTCTCTACGTGGCGCTTTCGCGGCGCAACGCGGTCGGCGTGCTCATGGGCATCGAGCTCATGCTCAACGCCGTCAACCTCAACCTGGTCGGCTTCGCGCGCTTCGTCGAATCGCCGCGGCCGATCGATGGCCAGGTGTTCAGCGTGTTCGTGATTACGATCGCGGCGGCGGAAGCTGCCGTGGCACTGGCCCTCGCCGTTGCGGTCTACAAGCTCAGGCAGTCGATCGATGTCGACCGCCTCAACATCCTGAAGTGGTGAGCTCTCGTATGGAACTCCTTCGACAGACTCAGGACGAACGGTGTAAAGCGCATGTGGGCTAAGTTGATGACGGTCGAAAACGGCTACGTTGCGCGCGTTTGGAAGAACCTGTATGACTCCGAAGGCGTTGCCTGCCGTGTCATGCCTCCGCTGACCACCACGCACTCTATGAACCACCCACGAGATATCTGGGTGCCGGACTCGAAGACGCACGTCGCCGTCGAGATCATGAGGAAGATTTAGCTTGTTCGGTGAAATTCCCGAGGCGGCCGTCTGGGCCATCTTCTTCCTGCCCCTGGTCTCGCTTGCCGCGATCCTGTTCATGCCGCGCTCCCAGGAGAAGTACGCGGGCCACGTCGCCGCGACCTGCATCGGCATCGCCTTCTTGCTCGCGCTCTGGGTGCTCGATAGCTCCCTGCAGGCTGACGGCCATCGCCTGGCCTTCTCGAGCAAGGAATGGCTGAGCGTCGGCAACCTCTCGATCAGCGTCGCGCTTCAGGTCGATGGCCTGGCCGCGATCATGCTCGTCGTCGTCACGGCGGTCTCGTTCCTGGTGCAGATCTACTCCCAGGGCTACATGCACGGCGATACGGGCTACTGGCGCTACTTCGCCTACATGTCGCTCTTCACGACTTCGATGCTGGGCCTGATCCTCGTCGACAGCCTGGTCATGGTCTACGTGTTCTGGGAGATGGTCGGCGTCTCGTCCTACCTGCTCATCGGCTTCTGGTTCGACCGGCCGGCCGCCGCGGCGGCGGCGAAGAAGGCGTTCCTCGTCACCCGCCTCGGCGACCTCGGCTTCCTGCTGGCGATCATCCTGATCTACCGCGAGGCCGGCACGTTCGACATCCGCGGCATCCAGGAGCTCGCGATCGCCGGCACGCTGGGCGGCACGACGCTGACCCTGTTCGCGCTCGGCATCTTCGCCGGCGCCGCGGGCAAGTGCGCGCAGTTGCCGTTCCAGGTCTGGCTGCCGGACGCCATGGAAGGCCCGACGCCTGTCAGCGCCCTGGTCCACTCCGCCACGATGGTCGCGGCCGGCGTCTACCTCGTCGCGCGCATGTTCCCCGTGTTCCACGAGTCGAGCGACGCGCTGGCTTGTTGTCGGCGCCATCGGCGGCATCACGGCGATTTCGGCGGCGATGATCGGCCTCGTGATGACCGACATCAAGCGCGTGCTCGCGTATTCGACGATCAGCCAGCTCGGCTACATGATGTTCGCGCTCGGCTCCGGCGGGTACGTCGCGGCGATCTTCCACCTCTTCACGCACGCCTTCTTCAAGGCGCTGCTCTTCCTCGGCTCCGGCTCCGTGAACCACGCGACCAACACGTTCGACATGCGGCTGATGGGCGGCCTGCGCAAGTCGATGCCGATCACGTTCGGGACGTTCCTCATCGGCAGCCTCAGCCTGTCCGGCGTGTTCCCGCTGGCCGGCTTCTGGAGCAAGGACGAGATCCTGGGCAGCGCCTGGGACAACGAGCCGTACCTGTTCTGGATTGGCCTCGTCACGGCCGGCCTGACGGCCCTCTACATGTTCCGCGTCATCTTCATGACGTTCTTCGGCGAGTACCGCGGCGGCGCCCCGGAGGAAGACGACGAGACGCCGGCCCTCCACGACGAGCACGCAGCGAGCACAAGCCATGGCTCTACGCCGCACGAGTCGCCGTTCAATATGGCGTTCCCGCTGCTGGTCCTGGCGGTGCCCGCCGTCCTCGCCGGCATCTTCAACCTGCCTTGGAAGTTCCTCGGCCTCGACCACGAGGTGGAGCACCTGCTGGTCGGCGCCCTGCCCGAAGAGGGCCTGGTGCACGAGAGCACGTTCCATTACGGCCTGGCCGTAGCGTCGACGGCGGTTGCTCTCGGCGGCATCGCCTTGGCCTACGTGATCTACGGCGCGAAGCTCGTACCGTCTTCGGCCGCTGGCGCGGCTCTTCCGGCCGATCCACGTGCTGCTGGAGAACAAGTACTACGCCGACGTCCTGTACGAGCGCGTCATCGTGGGCTTCCTGTTCTACGAAGTGCTCGGCGGCGCCTTCGCGGCTTTCGACCGCATCGTCGTCGATGGCGTCGTGAACGGCGTCGGCCAGGCGACCCGAAGAGGCGCCGGTGTTTTGCGTTACGCCCAGACCGGGCAGTTTCAGACCTACGGGGCCATGCTTTAGCGGTCTCGTGTTTACCGCCATCGTCGTTCTCGTGTTGAGTCCGCTCTAGGAGCTGCTGTTGCTTTCGCTGCTCATCTTCCTACCAATCGTCGGCGCCGTCGCATGCATGGCTGCTGCCGCGTGCCCAGGAGAGCAACGCGAAGGTCATCGCGGCGATCACCGCCACAGCCAACCTGGTCATCGCCGTCGTCATGTACGCGGGCTTCGACCAGCTCGAGAGCACCCTGCAGTACACCGAGCGCTTTACCTGGATCGATGCGCGCCGATGCCGGCTTCAACGATGCAGTACTTCGTCGGCGTCGATGGCCTGAGCGCCACGCTGATGCTGCTCACCGGCATCCTCTTCGTCGTCGCCATCCTGGTGTCGTGGAACGTCACGCTTCGGCCGCGCGAGTACTACGCCTGGCTGATGGTGCTGGAGACCGCCGTCATGGGCGTCTTCGCCGCGTCTGGACCTCATCCTGTTCTTCCTGTTCTGGGAGCTCGAGCTGGTGCCGATGTTCCTCCTGATCTCGATCTGGGGCACCGGGCGCAAAGAGTACTGCGCGATGAAGTTCCTGCTCTATACGTTCACCGGCAGCGCGCTGATGCTCGTCGGCTTCCTGGTGCTCGGCTTCTCCGCGGGCACCTTCGACATGGAGGAGCTGGCCCAGATGGACGTCGACCAGCGCGGCGATCTCGCTCAACGCGGTGTTCTTCCTCATCCTCGCCGCCTTCGCGATCAAGCTGCCCGTGTTCCCGCTGCATACCTGGCTGCCCGACGCCCACACGGACGCGCCGACGGCCGTCAGCGTGATCCTCGCGGGCGTGCTGCTGAAGATGGGCGGCTACGGCCTGATCCGTATCCTCGTCGGCATCCTGCCGGACCAGTTCGACAAGTTCCACGTCTATCTCGCGGTGCTCGCGGCGTTCAGCGTGATCTACGGCGCCGTGATCACGATGCGCCAGACGCGACCTCAAACGCCTGATCGCGTACTCCAGCGTCAGCCACATGGGCTACGTGCTGCTGGGCGTCGCGGCGCTGGGCGAGGTCGGCCTGACCGGCGCGTCGCTGCAGATGTTCACCCACGGCACGATCACGGCCCTGCTCTTCGTCATGGTGGGCCTGGTCTACGACCGCACCCACACGCGCCAGATCTCGGACCTCGGCGGCCTGGCGCACTACATGCCGATCGCCGCGACCGTGTTCGTGCTCGCCGGCCTCGCCTCGCTGGGCCTGCCGACGATGTCCGGCTTCGTGGCCGAGCTGCTCGTCTTCCTGGGCAGCTTCGATGCCTTCGAAGTGCCGACGATCGTTGCCGTCATCGGCATCCTGCTCTCGGCGGGCTACATCCTCTGGACGGTGCAGCGCGTGCTGTTCGGCCCGGCGCAGGAGCGCTGGGCCGAGCTGACGGATACGACGAACTGGTGGGAGCGCGTCTGCATGGCGTCGCTGGTCGGTGTGATCATCGGGGTCGGCATTTACCCGTCGACCATCGTGGACGTTATCGAAAACGGCGTGCGCAGGACGCTGGGTTAAGGGTAAGAGATGCTGGACGACCTCGACCGAATCGGCCCCGTTCTCGCCCTCGCGGGCGTCGCCGCGCTGATGGTGTTCTGGGACTTCCTGCCCCGTGGCAAGCCGTTCCCGGCGGCGCGCGGCAAGGCGCTGATGGTCGTTCGCCCTCCTCGGTCCGCTGCTCGCGGCCGGCTGGGCACTCTCGCTGCTCTCGCGTGACGAGGCCGGCTTCGCCTTCGATAACTCCGTCGTCCTGGACGACTTCACGTTCTTCTTTTCGTTCCTCTTCGCCGGCGTTGCCGCCGCGGTGATCCTGGCCTCGCAGGACTACGTGAAGCGCTTCGGCGCCTATCAGGCCGAGTTCTACGCCCTCGTGCTGTTCGCGACGGGTGCGATGACCCTGCTGGCAATGAGCCGCGACCTCATCCTGATCTTCGTGGCGCTGGAGCTGACGAGCATCTCGCAGTACATCATGGCCGCGATGCAGCGGGACGAGAAATCGACCGAGGCGGGCGTCAAGTACCTGCTGATGGGCGCGATCTCGTCCGCCGTCATCCTCTACGGCATGGCCTACCTCTTCGGCCTCACCGGCACGACACGACTGGTGGCGCCTCCGGGCGAGCCCAGCATCGCGACCGCCATCGCCGACAACGGCGAAGGCATGCGCGCCGGCCTGCTGCTGGCGTCGGTCATGCTGACGGCGGGCCTCGGCTTCAAGATGGCCGTCGTGCCGTTCCAGATGTGGGTGCCGGACGTCTACACGGGCTCGCCGACGCCGGTCGCCGCCTTCCTCAGCGTCGCGAGCAAGGCGGCCGGCTTCGCGGTCGTCCTGCGCATCTTCTTCGAGGGCCTGCACGGACCCCGTAATCACGGATACCTGGTCGCTGATCTTCGCCATCGTCGCGGCCATTTCGATGAGCGTGGGCAACCTGCTCGCGCTGCCGCAAACGAACGTCAAGCGCCTGCTCGGTTACAGCTCGATCGCGCAGGCGGGCTACGTCATGGTCGGCCTGGCGGCCGTGTCCGCGGTCGACGACGGGTTCAACGTGGGCGCCAGCAGCGTGCTGTTCTTCCTCGGCTCGTACGCCGTGACCAACCTCGGCGCCTTCATCGTCGTCATCGCCATTTCGGCCCGTACGGGCAGCGACGAGATCGCCGACTACGCCGGGCTGTTCCGGCGCTCGCCGATGCTGGCCGGTGCGCTGGCCTTCGCGCTCGTATCGCTTACCGGCATCCCGCCGACAGCCGGCTTCGTGGCCAAGATCTACATCTTCAACGCTGCCGTGCAGGCGGACCTGATCTGGCTGGTCGTCATCGCCGTGATCAACAGCGTCGTCTCGGCGTTCTACTACCTGCGAGTCGCCGGCATGATGTTCACGCGTGACCCGGCCACCGAGGAAGCCGTGCCGACCTCGAACGCGCTCAAGCTGGCACTGACGGTATCGGTGGCGGGCATCCTCTTCGTCGGCGTGATCCCGTCGCCGCTGCTCAACGCCGCCAAGGACGCTGCCGCCGTCTTCGTGCAGTAGCACCTCCTCGTGGCCCGCAACGTCGCCATCACCTTCCTGCCCGGTACGCGAAACCGTCTTCGTGCGCCTGAGCTGCGCAAGATTGCCCAACGGGTCCTCGATTCCGAGTCCGTGGCGCCGGACGTGGAGGTCGAGATCGTGCTGGCGGACGATGCGACCGTGCGCGACCTCAACCGCATGTACCGGGGCAAAGACGAGGAGACCGACGTGCTCTCGTTCGCAGCCCAGGAGGGCGAGGCGTTCCTCGATTCCCCGGACGAGGCGCCGACCCTGGGCGAGGTCATCGTCTCGGTGCCCTTCGTCGAGCGTCAGGTCGCCGAGATGGCGCGGCGAGGCATCGTGATCACGGCGCAGGGCCAGCTTGCGCACCTGCTCGTGCACGGCCTGCTGCACCTCATCGGCCTAGATCATGAGTTGGGCGAACACGAGGAGGTAGAGATGCGGGAGAAAGAAGAGGCGCTGTTAGCGTCGCTGGGCTATGAGGGGCAGTACGCCCACGGTCACTAGTTGTCGCCGCTCTGCCAGACGAAGCGGTTACGCAGGTAGACGATCGAGAAGCCCAGTCGTTCGAAGTTACGGGTGCGTCCGGGCGTCGACGCCGGGTAGCTGGTGATCACCCACTGCACGCCGTGTTTGGCCGGCCTCGCGTACGGAGTGAGCGATGAGCGCCGCCTGCGTACCGCGGTTACGGTGCGCACTTCCCACCCAGATCGGGGCGAGCCATGCCATGTCGCCGTGGATGTGTAGGGCCGATATACCGCAAACGGCGCCCTCTTCCAGCGCGAGATAGTGCAGCCATCGCGGCTTCGCAACCTGGCCGGCAAGCAAGGTGCACCAGTCTAGCGCGCCCGGCATCGCATCCTGCATAAGGTCGATCATGGGCCCCTGGTCAGCGGGGACGGCGTCTCGAATGCGAAAGTAGCTGTCTGGCTCGTCCATGCCGGCCGTATGCCGGGCGACGCTTACGTTGCGTTCCGTCTGGCGAAAGCCCTGCGAGGTCAGCAAGCGAGCGATAGTTCCCGGCCGCGCAATCGGGCTTACGTCGGTCATCAAGGTTGCGATCCCGGCGTCTTGAGTCGTCTGCAGTGTCTGCTGGATGAGCTCTGCGGTGGCTGGTCTGGAAACGCCGAGGTTGAGGATACGACTGTGCGGCCAGTCGACGGAGCGGTCAAGTATCAGCGTCGCGCCATCGATGGGTTGGAGCTCTAGCTGGCGCGCGCCTTCGATGGACTGATCGAGATCCAGCCATGCCTCAATTTCGCACTGCTCAACTTGGCGTGCGAAATCCGGGTGGGTGGGGAGTTCCAGTGGCTGTTCCATGCTCTTGGTAACAAATGCTCCGTCTTTTATAGAAACGTTAGATGGGCGGCTTCATTTCATTCCATTTCGTCAATCGCAGGCCAGCTAGCAAAGTGAGTCTATGGTTTCACGACGATCATTGACGTTTCCGATCCAATGATCTACGTCTTTGATTTCAAGATTTGCTTGGCCGAGGGAGCGGCCTTCCTCCGCCCTCCCTTGGCAATATCAAATTTCGATGGCACAGTTGCTCTGGAGGTGGCTGAGAGTGCTGAGTGAAACCGAGAACACGACACTTATGCAGGTAGGGCCGGGCACGCCGATGGGCGATCTGCTGCGCTACTACTGGATGCCCATCGCGGCCGTCGCCGAGATCGAAGACAACCCGATCAAGCCCGTACGGCTCATGGGCGAAGACCTCGTCCTGTACCGCGACAGCAGCGGCACCTACGGTTCGTCGACCGGCACTGCCCTCACCGTCGCGCCGACTCTCTTACGGCTGGGTCGAAGACTGTGGCCTGCGCTGCAACTACCACGGCTGGAAGTTCGACCACGACGGCCGGTGCATCGAACAGCCCTTCGAGGAGATCGCGCACCCGGAGGCGAACTACAAGGACCGAATCAGCATCAAGCACTACAAGGTGGAGGCCAAAGCCGGCCTGATCTGGGCCTACATGGGCCCCGACCCGGCGCCACTCTGCCCCACCTGGGAGCCCTTCACCTGGGAGAACGGCTTCGTCCAAATCGTCTTCTCCGACGGTCCCCTGCAACTGGGTGCAATGCCAGGAAAACAGCATCGACCCGGTGCACTTCGAATGGCTGCACTCCAACTGGTCGTTGCCCGATCAAGGGCGCCCGCGAGGGCAAGAAGATCCCCACGCACCTCAAGGTCGGCTTCGACGAGTTCGAGTAGGGCTTCGTCTACCGGCGCGTCATGGAAGGCGGCTCCGATGAGGACGAGCTGTGGACCGTCGGGCGCACCTGTCTGTGGCCGAACTGCCTGTTCACCGGCGACCACTTCGAGTGGCGCGTCCCGATCGATGACGAGAACACGCTGAGCGTCGGCTGGTTCTTCAACGCCGTGCCGGAAGAGCAGCGGCCCTTCAAGCAGGAGCGCATCCCGTACTGGTACTCGCCGATCAAGGACCAGGAGACGGGCCGCTGGATCACCAGCCACGTGATGAACCAGGACTTCGTCGCCTGGGTGGGCCAGGACATCGTTGCCGACCGCACGCAGGAGCACCTCGGCGACAGCGACCGAGGCATCATCGCCATGCGCCGCCGCCTCATGGAGGACGTCAAGGTCGTCGCGGACGGCGGCGAGCCCAAGGCGCTCGTTCGCGACCCGGAGCTCAACCGCTGCGTCACCCTGCCCATCATCGGGCGTGACAGCTCCTCGATGGCGCCACCGGTGGCCTGCGGCTCGGCCCGGGCCAGAGCATCGTACGGCGACGGGCTTCCTGTTCCTCTACGGCCAACCGCCGGAGGTGACCGCGCCTATCGGGAGGCGATGGGTCTGTGCCGGTCGATTAGGGCTGCTGTAAGCGCTTCACCTGTGCAACAATGAGCCGCAATGCTCAACGTTGACTGGGACGCCGTCGCCGCCGAGGCCACCGAGCTGCTGCAGCGCTACATCCGCATCGACACCTCCAACCCGCCCGGCAACGAGGACCTGGCCGCCGACTTCCTGGCAGGCGTGCTGAGACGCCGGGCATCGAGTCACGCAGCGCTACGTCTCGGCGCCGGGACGCGCCAACCTCTTCGCGCGACCTGCCGGCTCCGATACGGACGAGAAGCCGCTCATCCTCCTCAACCACACCGACGTCGTGCCGGTTGAGGCGGACCAGTGGAGCGTGCCGCCCTTCGACGGCCTCGTGCAAGGACGGCTACGTCTGGGGCCGCGGCGCCCTCGACATGAAGGGCATGGGCGTGCTGGAGCTGATGACGGTGCTGACGCTGAAGCGCATGCGGCGTCCAGGCTCCGGCGCCCCGTACGCTTCCTCGCCGTCGCGGACGAAGAGGCGGGCAGCGATTTACGGCGCCGAGTGGCTGGACAAGGAGCACCCGGAGGTGCTCGATGGCGCCTTCGTGATCAACGAGGGCGGCTACGGCGCGACGGGCTACCTCGGCGTCGAGCGGCCTCTGTTCGGCATCTCGATGGCGGAGAAGAGCCCGCTGTGGCTCACCCTGCGCGCGACGGGCCGCCCCGGCCACGGCTCGGCGCCGCACGACGACAACGTCCTCGACCGCATGGTGCGCGCCATGCAGCGCATCCAGGCCTGGCAGCGCCCCTACGTCATGACCGACCCTGTGCAAGGATGCCCTGCGCGCCGCTCACGCCGAGGGCTACATCGACGTCAACCCGGACAAGACGCAGGCCGACGGCAATCGCCCATCGCTATCGCTCGCTGCGCACCCTCCTGACGCAACACGATGAGCGCGACCGGCCTGCAGGCCGGCATGAAGCACAACGTCATCCCGGCGACCGCCACGCCACGCTCGATTGCCGCCTCGTCCCCGGCTACGAGCACGAGCGCTTCATCGAGGAGCTGCGCGCGGTCATCGACGACCACGAAGGTGCACATCGAGACCACCTTCGCCTCGCGAGAGCCCGACGACGACCGCCGACACCGAGTTGCACGACGGCGATAACGTCCGTCTGCAACGACATCATGCCCGAGGCGGCGGTGCTGCCCCGGGTCACGGCCGGCTTCACCGACTCCCGCACCTTCCGCCGCCGCGGCGTGCCGGCCTACGGCTTCGTGCCGATGCTCCTTGGCCCCGGACGAGCAGGGCGGCATGCACGGCAACAACGAGCGCATCTCGCTCGCCAACCTGCGCCTCGGCTGTCGAGGTCCTCTACCGCGTCGTCGAGCGCGTCTGCGTTGTGTGATCACGCCATGCTCGCGAGCTGGTATGAACGCGCTGGAGTCGCGCACGAAGTTCTTCAGTACGGCGAGCTGGAGCGAATTCAACCGGGTCCTGGCGAGATCGCAATCCGGATTCATGCCTCTGGCGTGAATCCTGGCGACGTCAAGAAACGTCAGGATGCTTTGGCGCTGGGCCTCCCGTTCCACGCATCGTGCCTCACAGCGATGGCGCGGGAATTGTCGATAGTGTTGGGCAGGGCGTCGACGGGAGTTGGGTCGGTGAGCGATTTGGTGCTTTGGCGCCCAGAGCTACCGGGCGTTTGGGACGGCTGCAGAATACTGCAACGTCCCCGAGGAATACGTGACGCCCTTTCCGGACGCTGTTACGTTCGAGCAGGGCGCGCTGCTCGGGATCCCCGGCATAACCGCCCATCAAGCCGTCCATGTAGCCGGCCCGTGTTGGGAAAGTCGTGCTGGTGCAGGGAGGTGCGGGAGCGGTCGGCTCAATCGCCGTGCTGCTAGCCAAACGGGCCGGCGCACAAGTCATCGCCGCGGTTCGGAAGCAGGCCGACATCGCCACGGCCCAACATGCCGGAGCAGACAGCGTGATCGTCGCCGAAGGCGATTTTGTCGAACAAGTGCTGCGTGTCGCGCCACGTGGTGTTGACCACATTGTGGAGGTTGCTTTCGCGGCGAACATTGTGCCTGATGAGAAGGTCCTTGCGGCCGGCGGTTCCATCTCGGTTTACGCGAGCGATGCTTTCGAACCGACGATTCCGTTCTGGCCGTTGGCCTTCAAGAACGTGCGTATCCACTTCCTTGGAAGCGACGACTTTCCTGTCGAGAATAAGCGGGAGGCAGCCCTGACCTTGACTGAGGCAGCCGCCGACCGTTGGGTTGGCTTGCCGGTTGGGGCCAGGTTTTCCCTGTCTGAAACGGCCGATGCGCATGTACGTGTCGAGCAGGGAGGCGCCGGCAGAGTAATCATCGAGATATGACGACGGCGCAAACCTCCATGCGACGCATTTGCGAGTAGTTGTCTCGGCTTCCCTGGGGGCTGATCTGCCTTTACGGTAACCTGCATGCTTCGTATAGTGGGCTCGGAATGACGAGCTACTGGGGCAGCGTGCAGCCGACCGAGGCCGTCCTGGAGGTGCAGAACCTCCTCGAAGGACTCGCGCCCGGCGAAGGCGACCTCCTCGAAGCCCTGCACCGCATTCAGCACCACTACGGCTACGTGCCGAAAGAGGCGATCCCGGGCGTCGCGAAGCATCTGCGACTGCCGCCTGCCCGCGTCTACGGTGCCATCACCTACTTCGCCGAGCTGCGACAGACGCCGCCGCCGGAGACCCTGATCTCCTGGTGCAGCGGCCCGTCCTGCTACATCAAGGGCGGCGCCAACGTCCGCACCGTGCTGGAGAAGATGCTCGGCTGCGGCTTCGGCGAGAACACGCCGGACAACAAGCTGGGCCTGCACCTTGGCCAGTGCAACGGCACCTGCGACAACGCGCCGCAGGTCTGGGTCAACGGCAAGGTCGTCGGCCCCCTCAGCGCTGCCGACACCGTGGACCTCGTCGACAAGCTCAAAGAGGGCGAGCAGCCCTGACACGACTGCACACCGCGGGCTAAACCCCATGGCTGCGCCCAATAGCACTCGAAAGGCGCTCTGATGCCGACCCACGAACAGCTCGTCGCCAACGCCGCGCCCAACAAGCGCCGCCTCGAAGCCGCTGACCGTCCTCGTCTCGCCGTTTGCGTCGACACGTCGAGCATCGCCGTCGGCGCCATCGAGACGCTGGTCGCCCTTCAGGAGGCCGTACGCGCCGGCAAGCGTCGACGCCGACGTCGACCGCGTCGGCGGCAACGGCATGTCGTTCGCCAACCCGGTCGTCGAGCTGACGAAGCCCGACGGCACTCGCGTTTACTTCCAGCAGGTCAAGGCCGAAGACGCCGCCGAGTTCGTGCAGACCGTGCTCGGCCAAGGTGAGCTGAACAACCGCTGGACCCTCGGCGCCGCTGCCGGTGAGCCTCGCGGCGTGCCCGCCATGGACAGCTTCGACTGGTGGGCCATGCAGTCGCGCCGCCTGATGATCGACATGGGCGTCTGCGACCCCGAGAACATCGACGACTACCTCGCGCGCGGCGCCTACGCCGGCCTGGCGCGAGCCCTCGGCATGGGGCAGGAAGAGGTGATCGCCGAGGTCGTTACGGCGAAAGTCGGCGGCCGCGGCGGCTCGTTCTTCCCGGTCGGCCGCAAGTGGGACTTCCTGCGCACCTCGCCGACATCGCCCAAGAACATGGTCTGCAACGCCGACGAGGGCGACGGTGGCGCCTGGGTCAACCGCATGACCCTGGAGAACGACCCCCACAGCCTGATCGAAGGCATCACGATCGGCGGCTACGCGGCGGGCGCTCAGAAGGGCTACATCTACATCCGCGAGGAGTATCCCCTGGCCTTCGAGCGCATGGTCAAGGCCGTCGAGCAGGCGCGCGAGCGCGGCATCCTCGGCCCGAACGTCATGGGCAGCGAGTTCTCCTTCGATATCCGAGTCGTGCGCGGCGCCGGCTCCTACGTCTGCGGCGAAGAGTCCGGCCTCATCGCCTCGATCGAAGACGGGCGCGGCATGCCGAAGATCCGCCCGCCCTTCCCGGCGGCGTCCGGTGTCCTGGGCGAGGGCAGCAACGTCAACAACGTCGAGAGCTACCAGACCGCCGCGTGGGTGCTGCGCCACGGCGTCCCGGCCTACACCGAGGTCGGCACCGAGCGTAACCCCGGCACGATGATGTTCACGCTCTCCGGCGACGTGGCCCGCATGGGCTGCTTCGAGCTGCCGATGGGCACGACCGTGCGCCAGGCCTTCGAGGTTTGTGCGGGCGGCTCGCCCGGCGGTCACAAGTTCAAGGCGCTGCAGCCCGGCGGCCCGCTGCTCGGCATCATGCCGGCGTTCTCGCTCGACCTGGGCATGGAGCCGGAGAACTTCCGCGAGAAGGGCATGGGCTCCCTCGGCGGCGGCGGCCTCGTCTTCCTGGACGAGAGCTCCTGCATCGTCGACCTCTGCTCTCAGTACGAGACCTTCCTGGAGGACGAGTCCTGCGGCCGCTGCACGACCTGTCACGGCGGCACCCAGCGCGCCGTCGAGATCATCCGGCGCATCCAGCGTGGCGGCGGCCGTGAGTCCGACGTGGGCAAGATCCGCCTGCTCTCCGCCACCCTGCGCTTCTCGAACTGCTTCCACGGCCAGTTCGCGACCACGATCATCGCCAATTCGCTCGACTGGTTTGCCGACGAGGTGAACGAGCACATCTACCAGCGCCGCTGCCGCGCTCACATCTGCAAGGGCCTCATCGCCTACGAGGCCGACCGCGAAGCCGCCGCGCGCCCCGAGTACGCCGATGCCCTCGCGCGCGCCAACCACGCCTGCATCCGCGTCATCGAAGGCGAGCGCACCGACGCCTGCCTCGATTGCTTCGTCTGCCACGAGCTGCTGCCGGACGTCGTCAAGATCGTCGACCGCTTCGTCGCCAACGTAGGCCCCGCCCCGGAGCTGATCTCAGTCCAGCCCGCTGAGCGCTAGACGCCGCTCGTGACCCACGAAATCGACGAGACCGTTTACGCGATCGTGGGCTCAACGCCCGCTCTCTTGAGGACCCTGCTGACGGGACTCCCGGCGGACGTGCGAGATGCCGAGTTGGATGGTGGCTGGTCGGCGAGGCACTGCCTGGCCCACGTGCTGGATACGGAAGAGATCATCGTCGGCCGCATGCAGCAACTTGTAGCTGAGGAGCGTCCAGCCTTCCGGCCCATCGACGCGCCGGCGCGCCTAGTGGAGGGCGGTTACCTCACGCGCGATATCGAATCGCTCCTCTCCGAGTTCGAGGCGCGGAGAGCGGAGGCGATCGCCTGGCTACGGACCGTGCCCTCGGAGGCACTCGACCGAGTGGGGTCCACGAATGGGCGGGCGAGATCAGCATCGCGGACATCGCGCACCAGTGGGCCTACCACGACCTCGTGCACCTGAAGCAGGCCGAGAGCATCATCCAGCTCGCCCTCGAGCCGGGCATGGGCCGCACACGACTGCTGTACGACGTTTGAGCCAGGGAGACACGCCGGTCGCTGGCAGACGATGGCATCGCCCGTTACGATGCTCTCGTGGCGGCCACCGATAACCCCGTAGCGCTCATGCCCGTATGCCCCCATGCCCGTATGCCTCCGGGGCGGGGCTACTGGGGAGGGGCCGCGTGACCACCCCCGTCCGCCGCCAGTACCTCGACGTCAAACGACGCTTCCCGAACACGATCGTCCTGTTTCGCCTCGGCGACTTCTACGAGACCTTCGATGAGGACGCCAAGCTCATCGCCAAGGAGCTGGAGATCGTGCTGACCTCCAGGCCGCACGGCAAGGACGAGCGCGTGCCGCTGGCGGGCTTCCCGTACCACGCGCTGCAGGTGCACCTGAAGAAGCTGGTCGGGCGCGGGTTCAAGGTGGCGATCTGCGAGCAGCTCGTGGACCCGAAGACGGTCAAGGGCATCGTGCCGCGCGACGTCACGCGCGTGGTCACGCCCGGCACCGTGGTCGAAGAAGAGCTGCTGAGCACCGCGGCGAACAACTACCTCGCGGCGGTGGCCGTCGGTTCAGGCCAGGCAGCGCTCAGGACGAGTCGGATTAGATGCGCTCGCGAAGCTCCGGGGTTCAGCCCGGGGAGATGCCTACGGCCTGGCATTTATCGACATAACGACAGGCGAGTTCGCAACAACAGAGCTCTCCGAGGCTGACCTGAGCGTCGAGCTGGCGCGCCTGGCGCCTGCCGAAGTGCTGCTGCCGGACGGCTACGACCTGCCCGCCGCCTTCGATGGCCCCAAGACGGCCGTCGACGCGCGCTGCTTCATGCCGGATGAAGCCGACCTGCGGCTGCGGGAGCACTTCAAGGTCGCGTCGCTGGAGGGCTACGGCCTGCGCGGGAAGCCGCTGGCGACCGCGGCGGCCGGGGCGGTGCTCACGTACCTGGGCGACAACCAGCGCGCCGCCCTCGCCAACGTGCGCGACCTGGAGGTCTACAGCCCGGCGCGCTACATGGTGCTCGACCCCAACGCCCGCCGTCACCTCGAGCTGTTCGCCGGGGCCCGCGATGCTGGGCGGCGCGGCTCCCTGATCGAGACGCTGGACACGTCGCGCACGTCGATGGGCAGCCGGTTGCTCACGCGATGGCTCGGGCAGCCCTTGCTGGACGTCGAGGCCATCAACGCCCGCCTCGACCGCGTCGAGGCGTTTCGGGACGACGGCCTGCGCCGCGCAGACGTGCGAGAGCGCCTGCGAGAGCTGCCGGACGTCGAGCGCATCGTGGGGCGGATCACGGCGGGCATGGCCATGCCGCGCGACCTCGCGGCCCTGCGACGGGGCGTCGAGGCCTTCCCGGGCCTGATCGAAACGGCCGGCTCCCAGTTCGCGGAGCCGAGTTCATTGCGGGCCGCAGACGAGGCTGCCGTGTTGCTCAAGGCCGCGCTCGCGGACGACCCGGCGCCCGCAGTCGGGGAGGGCGGCGTGATCCGCGAGGGCTTCTCGCCGGAGCTGGACGATGCCCGCGTGCTCACCGGCGACGCGCGCAAAGCCCTGGCAGAGCTCGAGGCAGAGGAGCGTGAGCGCAGCGGCATCCGCAGCCTGCGCGTCGCCTACAACCGCGTCTTCGGCTACTACATCGAGGTCAGCAAGGCGAACCTGGCGCTGGTCCCGGAGGACTTTCAGCGCAAGCAGACGCTGGTCAACGCCGAGCGCTTCTCGACGCCGCGACTGAAGGAGCTGGAGGAGCGCATCCTCGGCGCTCGCGAGACCATCGGCGAGCTGGAAGGGCGCGCTGTACCAGCAGGTGTGCGCCCAGCTCGGGGCAATCGCGTCGGGGCTGCAGGCCGTCGCGCGCATCGCCGCCGAGATCGATGCGTACGCGGCGCTGGCGGAGTCGGCGGCGCGCCACGGCTACGTGCGGCCGGAGGTCGACGACGGCGAGCGCCTGGAGATTCACGACGGCCGTCATCCCGTGGTCGAGCGCGGCCTCGGCGAGGGCCGCTTCGTGCCCAACGACACCGTGCTCGACTGCGACGACGCCCAGATCGTCGTGCTCACGGGACCGAACATGGCGGGCAAGTCGACCTATCTGCGCCAGGTCGCCCTGATCACGCTGATGGCGCAGGCCGGGAGCTTCGTGCCCGCCGGCTCAGGCCCGCATCGGCGTCGTCGACCGCATCTTCACGCGCATCGGCGCCCAGGACGACGTCGCGCGCGGCGAATCGACCTTCATGGTCGAGATGCTGGAGACGGCCGCGATCCTGCGTGGCGCCACCCGGCGCTCCCTCATCCTCTTCGACGAGGTCGGCCGCGGCACCAGCACCTACGACGGCCTCGCGATCGCCCGCGCCGTGGTCGAGCACCTGCACGCGCGGCCGGAGCGCGCCGCCAAGACCCTGTTCGCCACCCACTACCACGAGATGACAGCCCTGGCCTCGACGCTGCCGCGGGTGCGCAACCAGAGCGTCGCCGTCACGGAGCAGGAGGGGCGCGTCGTCTTCCTCCATCGCATCGTCGATGGCGGCGCCGACCGCAGCTACGGCATCCACGTCGCCGAGCTGGCCGGCATGCCCGCGCCGGTCATCGAGCGCGCCCGGGAGGTGCTCAAGACGCTGGAGGACGCGGCGCGCAACGGGGCATCGAAGCGACGGGCTGCGCCGGTGCCCCAGCTATCGCTGCTCGACACGCCTGCGCCCTCGGAGGTCGAGGCCGAGCTGGCCCAGATCGACCCCGATTCGCTGACGCCGCTGCAGGCCCTAACCCGCCTCTACGAGCTCAAGGCGAAGCTGCGGCGCGACTAGCGCAGGCTGAATGGTGGGTATTGGTCCGTGATCAGGATGAACGCGTAGCCGCCCACCCGGTTGGTCCAGCGCATCACGCCCTCCACGAAATCGAACAGGCCGCGCGGATACGTGCCGGTGAACAGGATGGCGAACCAGGCGATGATCACGACCACGATCGCGGCGATGTAGAGAAAGAACAGGACGACGTAGTGGGGGATGGCGAGGAACCACTTCACCAGCGGCAGCCATCGGTTGAGGTCGTTCGGCACGTCGGGGTACGGGAAGTCGAGGTGCACCGACTGCTCTTCGTCCGTCGAAGGGTAATTGTCGTCCATGAGGGCCATGTAGACGGCGACGCGGGCACCAAAACGCGACAGCTGCAGGTTCCAATCGAACCACCAGCGCGGGTACTTCTGGCGAAAGACGATCATGAGCAGGGGCGCGGCGAAGAGGAGGCCGCCACCTGCTGCGGCCGAGCCGTTGCTTGCCTCCTTGCCGAAGCGGATCGCTTCGCCGCCTGAGATCGTGCCGAGGAGGATGAGGATCGGGATGGCGATGATGATGCGGAACGCCGTCGCCATCCGGTCCAGGGGGCGGTCCGGGTAGTCGACCGAGAACTGTACGGGGTATTGTTCGTCCTGCATGTGGGACCTCCGTCTCGCTCCGATTTCGGTGGAGTCGCATGCGCGGCTGCCGGGGTCTGGGAGACGGCGTTATTCTCTACCGCAAGATCACGTTTGTGCAGGGCCGGACGGCCCGCGGTTCCTGGCTTTGCCGTTACGATTTCTGCGCCTTCGTGCCGATGCTTGAACAGTAGCCCGGGAGGTTCGTGTTGGTCGAGTTCAAGGTATTCGCAGCATTCCTTGTGCTGCTTTCCGGGGTTGCTGGGGGCATGTTCGCGAAGCGCATCACGGCGATGAGCGGCAGCGGCTACGTCGCCAGTCTGGCAAACACGTTCGCGGGCGGCGTCTTCCTGGGCGCCGCGTTCCTACACATGCTTCCAGATTCCATCGTCAATTTCGACACGTTCATATCCGGTAACAGCTACCCGGTGTTCGCCCTGGTCGGTGCCTTCGGGTTCCTCGGCGTGCTGCTGATGGACAAGGTGGTGATGCCGGCCGGCGGGAAGGGCCTGACGCGCAAGGGCTCCGTCTATCCCTACCTGCTGATGATGACGCTCTCGGTGCACTCGATGATTACCGGTATCGCCCTCGGCCTCGAAACGGCGACGGCGGGCATCGCGGCCATCCTCATCGCCGTGCTTGCCCACAAGTCGACTGCGGCGATGGCGCTCGCGATCAGCTTCTCAGAGGAGCACGTCGATACAGCGCGCATGAACAGGCTGCTCTCGATCTTCTACACGACGACGCCGATCGGCATTTTGCTCGGCACCTGGTTCACGACCGTGCTCTCCGGCGATACGCTGGTCCGCTTCGAAGCCGTGTTCGATGCACTCGCGGCGGGCACCTTCTTCTACATCGCCGTCATGGACATCCTCTCGGAGGAGTTCATGGAGGACGGCGGGCGCTGGCAGCGCTACGGCATGGCCGTCTCGGGCTTCTCGATCATGGCCGTCGTCGCGATCTGGACCTGAAAGCCGGTATCTACCGCCAGGCTGCGTCCGAGGGCACCGCGTTGTGCACCATGTGTCGCACTACCGGCGCCGCCATCATGTCAGCCGACTCCTCCGCGTACTTCTTGAAGTGCGGCGTCTCGCGGTGGGCCATGCGCGCCGCTTCGTCCTTGTAGACCTCGTAGTAGTAGAACTTGTGCGAGTCCTCGCTGTCCTGCAGCACGTCGAAGCGCAGGCAGCCCGGCTCGTCGTTCTCGGAGTGCTCGGCGTCGTACTTGATCAACTCGAGGAAGTCGGCCAGGCGCGCTGGCTTGACGCTGACTTCGACCAGAAGGATGTCCATGGGAAGTGGGTCCTTTCGTTGCTACAGGAACGGGCACTCGGTTCGCCTCGATGCCTCGCTCTTTATACGAGGATCGTGCTGTTCGCGACAGCCCTGGGTGCCCTCGGGAGCCAGGAGTGCCTCACACGATTTGAAACGCTAGTCTACGTCTCGATATGACTATGTCCGAGAGCGCAGGCGCGAGCCCTGTCCCCACGTCTGAAGCGAGGAACACGATCGGCGTCCTCGGGGCCATGCCGTCCGAGGTGATGGGCCTCGTCGAAGCCATGACGGTCGAGAGTACCGGGCGCACTGCGGGGTTCCAGTACTGGACCGGCGAGCTGTCGGGCCGGCGTATCGTGTTAGCCCAGTGCGGGATGGGCAAGGTCTCGGCGGCGATGGGCGTGCAGCGCCTGATCGACGAATGGCACGTGGGCTGCATCGTTGTCTGTGGTCTTGCGGGAGGGCTGGCGGCCGGCCTCCGCGTCGGCGATATCGTCATCGGCGAGAGCTTCGTGCAGTACGACATGGACGCTTCGCCGATCATCCCGCGCTTCGAGATCCCCGGCCTCAAGGTCGCGCGACTTTCGGCACCCGAGCCACTGGTTGCCGCCGCCGAAGCGTGCGCCCGCGAGGTCGCCGTTGAGCTCAGCGCTTCGAATAGCGATACCTCGAAGCCCCCGGATTCATCCGGGGGTATGGCACGACACCCCCGGATGAATCCGGGGGCTTCTGAAGAGGCTGACACCCAGACCGCACAGGTCCATCGGGGCCTCATCGCCACCGGCGACCAGTTCGTCAAGGACCAGCAGCGGCACGCGATCATCGCCGACTTCCCCGATGCGCTTTGCGTGGAGATGGAGGGCGGCGCCATCGCCCAGGTGTGTCACCTCAACGACGTGCCGTTTGTCATCGTACGCATCGTCTCAGATACGGCGGACGGCGATGCGCCGGCTGACTTCTTTCGCTTCGTGGAGGAGCTTGCGCCCGCCTACACGGTGCGTATTGTGCGCCACCTGCTGCCATCATTGCCGTAGCAGGTGGGCTGGCTGCGCTTCGGCAACACCAATCGAATCCGTCGTCAACCTTAGGGGCCGGGTCCGTTCACCGTTGTCGACTGTCCACAGACCTTCCTACTTGCGATCGTCAGGATTTCGAAACCCACACTCTTCGGTGTTAACGACAGCTTGAGACATGCCTCGATAGCCTGAAACGACAGGCTAGAGCGCGTCATGCAGATCGACATCACCGAGTTGGAGGTGCGCTCCGGCCAGCAGGGAGGTCCCGTATGAACGAATCCAGGTACGTCCGCGAGACCCAGATCGATCCAGTGGCGGGAATCTGGGCCTGCGACAACTGTGGCCGCCGCGTTCAGGTGATTACCGCCAGCGACAAGCCAAAGGTGCAGTCGTTCATCTGTGTCTGCGGCACCGAAATGCGGCCCGGCGAAGAGCATGCTGTGATGGACGAGACGATCGACGACCGCGTCGATAACGAAGTCGTGGATGACTGACTGCCCGGTCGGCGTGCCCGGAGGACCGTGGGACACGTTCGTTTCGGTTGGGCTGACGTAGCCCAGGCCCAGCCCCAATTCCGAATCGTTTACCCCATCGCTTCGGCGAGCTTCTCCCGGAAGGTCGCGGCGCCAACCTGTAGCAGGCCCAGCAACGACAGGGTGACGAAGTTTCCGCCTGCCTTGATCAGGGACGCGACGCCCGCCGCGTCCGAGGGGTTGTTGCCGCCCACCCCGGCTGCCACGCCCGCCGCCCGCGCCTTGGCAATGGCCCCGAGCATGGTCTGGCGCACCTCCGCCGGGTCTGGGAAGCCCATGCTCTGTGAGAGGTCGTTCTGGGCGAAGTGCACGACGTCGATGCCCGGTACCTTGAGGATGTCGTCCAGCCGCCGGATCGCGTCAATGTGCTCGACCATCGGCAGCACCATGACCTGCTCGTTGAGGAAGCGCGTCGACTGCTCCCGCGTGACGCCGATGGCGTAGTCGTGGGCGCGGGTGGTGCCGATGCTGCGCTCGCCCTCGGGCCAGTAGCGCGCCGCCTTGACCACGGCCTCCGCTTCGGCGGCCGAATTGACGTGGGGCACGATCACGCCCTGAACGCCGCGGTCGAGGAACTGCAGGATCGTAGAAGGGTGGTGGTTCGGCACGCGGGCGATCGGGGTGATGTCGAAGCTCTCGGCGGCGCGCACGAGGTTCTCGACCTCGCCCAGAGTCATCGGTCCGTGCTCGCAGTCGATCATCACGAAGTCGAACTTGAGCTGCCCGACGACCTCGAGCGCCACCGGGGCGAACTCGCCCACGATGACTCCGATTACCGTCTCGCCCGCCGCGATTTTCCGTTTCGTCTCGTTAACCCGCATCTCGCCTCCCGCGACTCATGAACTTGCAGGCGCAGCATTGCTGTAGCGCGGTGCGTGGGTCAAGCAAACAGGACTAAGTTGCGGCGTCGATGGCAGGCGCGTCGGAAATCAGGGTCCGGGCGATGAGATTGGCCGCCGCGCCCATCGACGCGGGTAGGCGAATGCCGGCCGCTTCGACGCCTGACGCCGAGGTCGCCGGGCCGCCGATGAACAGGCGCAGGTGGTGGGTCGCCACGATCGTGCGTGAGGCCCGCACCAGCGAGGCGAGGCCGATCGCCGTCGTGGCCGCGAGGCAGATGGCGGCGGCGTGCGTGGCCTCATAAGCGGTCACGAGGTCCTGCGCGGGCACGTCGGCGCCCAGGTAGATCGTACGAATGCCCTGGGCCTTCAGCAGCAATGTGAGGGCCTGAATGCCCAGATCGTGACGTTCCTCCTCAGGGCAGGCCATGACGATGCACGGTGCCTCGACGGGTGCCGGAGCGGCGGCCTGGATCGCCGAGGTGATCTCGAAGCTCAGGAGCTCAGAAGCGAAGTGCTCGTTGGCGGGCGGGAACACCGCCGTCTCCCAGTAAAGGCCGACACGTTTGAGGCCGGGAAAGATCACGCGGTCGAACGCCTCAGCCCAGCCCAGCTCACGGACGCCTGTCCTTAGCGCGTCGAGAAGAGCTGCCTCGTCGAAGTGTTCAGCCGCGTCCGCAAGGGCGACGGCTATCGGGTGCTCTGCCTCGCTCGCCGGTGGCTGAGCGGCGCTGGTGCCGCTGAGCGCCGCTTCCGCCGCCTCGTGCGCGGAAACGCCGGCGTCGACCAGTGCAGCCATGCGGCGGATCACCGCCAGGTCGTCGTCGTCGTAGAGGCGGCGGCCGGAGGGCCCGCGGTTTGGGCTAGGGATGCCGTAGCGGCGCTCCCAGGTACGCAGGCGGCTCTCGGAGATGCCGGTGGCGCGAGCAGCGGCCTTCACTGTGTAGTTCATGACCGGAGAATAATTCTTTTGCAAAAGTTGTGCAAGAGGTATTGACAGGTTGTGCAGTATGTTTGCACAATGCTGTCATCAACCGTGACTAAGTTTTGCAGAAGATGTGCAAAGGCTGGTCAGCAGAAAAGTAGTGGAGGTTGCTCATGTTCAAGATGCTCGTAGCTAGCATCACCGGCCTTACGCTCGCGGGAGCACTAGTACTGGGTGCCGGCGCGGCTGACGAAGCCCGCGTCCGTGTCATTCACGCGTCACCCGACGCACCCAACGTCGACGTCTACGCCAACGGCGCCGAGGTGCTCACCGATGTGCCGTTCGGTGCGTCGTCCGGCTACCTGGCGGTCCCGGCAGGCGACTACTCGTTCGAGGTCTACCCGGCCGGTGCCGACGCCGGCACCACGGACGCGGTCCTCACCATCGACGCTAGCCTGAAGGCGAACACTGACTACACCGTGGTCGCCATCGGCAAGGTCGCCGACATCGAGGCCGCCGTCTTCGTCGACAACAACGCTGCCCCCGCGGCCGGTAAGGCTCACATTAGAGTGGTTCACGCCGGTCCCGATGCGCCCGCCGTCGACGTCGCGGTCGCCGGTGGTCCCGTGCTGGTCAGCGACCTGTCGTTCGGCGACGAGGCCGGCCCGCTGCCGGTAGACGCCGGCACCTACGACCTCGAAGTGCGTCCTGCTGGTACGCAGGATGTGGCGCTCGCCCTCGATGGCGTAAAGCTGGAGAGCGGCAAGATTTACACCTTCGTCGCGACCGGCTTCCTGTCGGGCGACCCGGCCCTGACCGTGCTGCCCTTCGCCGAAGCACCCCTGGCGGCTCCGGCCACCACGGTCATGACGCCGCCGAACACCGGTGACGCCGGCCTACTGGGTGCGTCCGGAGGTAGCAACGACGTGTACCTCTTCGCCGGCGCAGTGCTGGTCTCTCTAGTCGCCTTTGCTGGGCTGGCCCGCCGCGTGGCGGTTCGCAGCTAGGCGAGATTGCCGCAGCGAGGGCCGGGCGACCACCCGTGCCCGGTCCTCGCGTACATCTCAAGGAGATCGACATGAAGGTACTCATCACAGGCGCCACCGGCTTCATTGGCCAGCGTGTCACGCATCGGCTCCAGGCAAGCGGCCACACGGTTCTCGGCCTCACGCGCAACCCTGAAAGGGCGATGAAGGCCGTTCCCGGCATCGAGTTCCACCAGTGGGAACCCGGTAGGCCGGTATCAGCGGACCTCATGCGCGAGGTCGACGCGGTCGTCAATCTCGCGGGCGAGAGCGTCAACGGCCGCTGGACCCGCGAGAAGAAGGCCCGGATCATGGACAGTCGTGTCCAGGGCACTCGCTCCATCGTCGATGCGATAAACGCCGCCGGTACGCCGAAGGTCCTCGTCAACGCCAGCGCCGTCGGCGTCTACGGTGACCGTGGCGACGACGTCCTGACGGAGTCGTCGAAGCCCGGCGAAGGCTTTCTCAAGGAAGTCGTCATGCGCTGGGAGGAAGAGGCGCAGGTCGCCGGCCAGAGCGGATCCCGAGTCGCCAGGCTGCGATTCGGCATCGTGCTCGGCCCGGAAGGTGGCGCCATGCAGAAGCTCCTGCCCCTCGCGAAGATGGGCGTCAGCGGCCCTCTGGGCTCCGGCAAGCAGTGGTGGCCCTGGGTGCACGTCGATGATCTGACTGCCGCCATCGAAACTGCCCTTACTCAGGACCTCAGCGGAGTGTTCAACGTCACAGCTCCCCAGCCGATGCGTCAGAAGCAGTTCGCGTCTCGTTCTGGGCAAGGTCGCTGCACCGTCCCGCGTTCCTGCCGGCGCCTGCGTTTGCGCTGCGCCTGATCCAGGGCGAGTTCTCGGACGAGCTCCTGTTCAGCAAGCGCGTGCTGCCGCAGCGCCTGCTCGAGAGCTGGGTTCCAGTTCCAGCATCCCGAGCTGGAAGAAGCGCTGCGACACCTCGTGAGCAAGGAGGCGCGTGTTGAAAACGTACCGGCTCACGCGTGAGCAGTTCGTGCCGCTGGGCCTCGATGAAGTCTTCGATTTCTTCGCGGACGCCGGGAACCTGGAGTTGCTGACCCCGCCCTGGCTCCACTTCGAGATCCTCGCGCCGTCGCCGGTCGAGATGCGCGAAGGCACGCTAATCGACTACAAGCTGCGGCTGCACGGCGTACCGATCCGCTGGCAGTCCGAGATCACGGTCTGGCAGCCGCCGTTCCGTTTCGTCGACCGCCAGCGCCGGGGCCCGTACCGCCTCTGGGTCCACACGCACCGGTTCGAATCGCTGTCGGAGCGGCACGCTGGTCACCGATATGGTTGACTACGCGGTACCGGGCGGTGACCTCATCGAGCGCTTCTTCGTACGGCCGGATCTCGAGCGCATCTTCGACTACCGCGCCCGACGGCTCGACGCCTGGGTGCTGGAAGCCGTGAGGGCGACACAAGTAGGCGGCTGAGCTGGAGTTCGCAGCAGGCGCCTGACCCACCCATCGACCCCGAAAGGAAAGCACCATGCAGACCAACGCCTCGACAAACCTGCGACTTTACAACGGCATCATGGCGGTGCTGCATGCGAGCCAGGGCGCCCTGATCCTCGCCCTCTCGAACGGCTTCAGCCTGCCGGTTCACGCCACGTTCATGCAGGGACCGCCGGGCGAGGAGCCACCGGTGCTACACCACCTCTTCGACGCGCCGATTGGGCCCCTCGTGGCGGCGTTCGTGTTCATCTCCGCCTTCGCGCACCTGACGCTCATCCTGCCCGGCGTGTACGGCTGGTACCTGCGCAACCTGGCGAGGCACCGCAACGACGCCCGCTGGATTGAGTACTCGGTGAGCGCGTCGCTGATGATCGTGCTGATAGCCATGCTCACGGGCATCGGCGATATCGCGGCGCTGGTGGCGCCTTTCGGCGTCAACGCCTCGATGATCTTCTTCGGTCTGATGCAGGAGCACTACGCGGAGCCGGGTTCGGGTCGACTGCTGCCGTTCTGGCTCGGTTGCATCGCCGGCGCCGTGCCCTGGGTGGCCATCGGGATCTACTTCGTTACGCCGGGCTCCTCCTCCGACCCGCCGGGCTTCGTCTACGGCATCTTCTTCTCGCTCTTCGTGTTCTTCAACGTGTTCGCCGTAAACATGTGGCTGCAGTACCGTCGCATCGGCCCCTGGCGTGACTACCTGTTCGGCGAGAGGGTCTACATCCTGCTCAGCCTCACGGCCAAGTCCGCGCTTGCGTGGCAGGTCTTCTTCCCGACCCTGATGGACTAGCCTGCTCGATTGCGTGCTCGCGTCTCCTGGTAGGCAGTCAGCGCCCGCTGGCGTCCCTGCGTCAGGTCGACAATCGGCGCCGGGTAGTCGAGGCCGATGTGCACACCGGCCTCGTCCTGGACGGATGGCGGCATGCGCCACGGCTCGTGCAGGTGCTTCGGTGGGACCGCGGCAAGCTCCGGCAGCCAGCGACGCACGAAGGCGCCGTCCGGGTCGAAGCGTTTGGCCTGAAGCACGGGATTGAAGACGCGAAAGTAGGGTGCGGCGTCTGTGCCGACGCCGGCCGTCCACTGCCAGCCTCCGTTGTTCGCCGCCGGGTCACCGTCTACGAGGTGCTGCATGAACCACGCCTCGCCGATTCGCCAATCGACAAGCAGGTGCTTCACTAGGAACGACGCCACGAGCATGCGCGCGCGATTATGCATCCACCCCGTGGTACCAAGCTGTCTCATCGCGGCATCGATCACTGGATAGCCGGTGCGCCCCGCCTTCCAGGCCTCGATTTCGCCGGGGTGGTTACGCCAGCGCAGGTTGCGCAGAGCCGGGTTGAACTCCAGGGAGAGGACATCAGGAAAGTGATCCAGGACGGCGATGCAGAAGTCGCGCCAGATCAGTTCGTTGAGCCACGATTGGGCGCCGGCGCCTCTATGCTCCAGAGCGGTGACGGCGGCCAAACGCGGCGACAGCATTCCGAATCGCAGGTACGGCGAGAGCGTCGAAGTGCCGTTCTCGTCCAGTCGACTGCGTCCCTCGTAAGCATCGATGGGTGCGGTCGGTCCGCCCGTGAAGGCGCTCAGTCGGCGCAGCGCCTCCGCCTCGCCGGCGGGGAAGCCTTCCGGCACTTCGGCCTCGCGGGATGGCCTCACTGATGATCGTTTCGGCGACAGCAGGCAGCCGTTCAGGTGTCGGCAGCAGGTCGGTCGAATGGGGTGGGGCGCTCAGCCAGGCGCGACTGTACGGCGTGAAAACGCGATAGGGCTCGCCGGCACTCGTGAGGACTTCCCGTGGCAGTCGGACCGCGATCCCACCGGTGAGATGCAGTGCTACGTGTTCAGCGACGGCCCGATCCCTACGGTTCGAGTAGGGGCTGTAGTACACGGCCGCGTCCCGACGCCAGCCTGCCGGGCCCGGGCCGGCACGACCTGGCCCGGCACGCCATGGCGCACGATGAGGCGGCTGCCGCGTTCACGCAGCGATGCGTCGAGCACCTGCAGGCCCGAGAACAGGAAAGCCTGTCGCCAGGAAGCCTCGCGATGGTAGCGGCCGTTCAGCAAGGCAGAGTCGAGCACAAATAACGGGATGACGTCGCCGTGTTGGAGCGCATCATCCATGGCCGGGTTGTCGTGTAATCGCAGGTCGCGCCGCATCCACCAGATTGCGGCCATGGCAGCACTATACAGAGCGATTGGAGGGCTGGGCCGTGGTGCAGTGGCAAAGACAGGGCGTCGCGCGGACGGAAGAAGCCCGCTGCGACGAAGCCCCGGGTTCAGTTATAGTGGGTCGTAGATTCGGGAAGCGGGCGGGGGTAGCTCAGTGGTAGAGCTCCTGCCTTCCAAGCAGGCTGTCGCGAGTTCGAATCTCGTCCCCCGCTCCAACGTTTCCCCGCACCCATCCGATTTTCCCGGCATTTTGTGAGCCTGCTTTTCGAATTTTCGATGGTCGCCGTCTCGGCAGCTGATCGTAGCGCCGGGAGGGGACTCCTAACTCTGGATCCGTCGCGCATACCGTGGCGCTGAAGCGCGGCACTGCTGCTCAGACCGGTCGAACTTCGGCAAGCCGATTAACTGCGTACTCATCGTCCCAGCAGACAGCGGCTTCCCATGCGGCCGACGCTTGCGCCGCGATGCCGTACGCGACCTCCTCGAGCCCGGCAGCATTGTGGGGCAGCGCCAGGTCGAGATCGGCGATGTCGACGTGCGACTCGTCCCAATCGATCAGTGCGACGCGACTCGCAGTTATACGGACATTGCCAGGATTGTTTGGGTTGCCGTGGACGACGCATACCGGACGTCCGGTGAGCCGCGCCCACGCGGCTCGGCATCGAGCAACGCCCTCAGTCGGCATCGCGTTGAGGTCGATCTTGGTCCCGGTCTCGGCGTGTAGGAGGTCGGTCGACGCTCGCCCGCCTGGACGCTGCGGTCAGCCCTGCGTCAATCGATGCAACTGGCGCAGCGTGTCCGCGACGCGTCGCCAGTCGCCTTCCGTCTCCGATGGTTCGCCTCCCATGTAGGTCATCACCACCAGGCCGTTGGCAAACTGCTGGCCGTCCAGCGTCAGGATCGGCGCCGGAACGGTCATACCTTCATGGTCGAGGTGTTTGAGGAGATCGGTCTCCCACGCGAGGTCAGCATCGCTCTTGGGACCAAGACGTCCGACCGCGAGGTGCCCGTTGACGTGCAGGCTCCACACGTCATTGGCGACTCCGCCCTTGAGCTGCATTTGCATGGGAACCCCGTCCACGGCTCATCATTCCTTTCGCCCATCCCATTGGCACATCTTCGCACCGTTCTGATGAATATCGAGTCTTTGAACGAATTAATAAACAAGGGGCAGGAAAGACTTGTTTGTCTTTGACCGTGCGCGGTCGAGAGTCCTTGTGGTGGTGGCGTTATCGTCGAACGCTGGGATCTGCCTTAGGCACAACCGTTTTGCCGGCTGCACACGGATGGCCGCTCGCGCGAGTGGCCATCCGACAAGGAGGTAGGCCTGAGGCCCGCCGCTCGTATCCTAGCAAGCCAATGACACGTATCCAACAAGAATTGCATCGGTCATTGCCGCCGACTCAAAGCTGTAACAAACGCTAGGGCGGGTTGAGCCGTGCCTGACCTTGCAAGGGTGCTCTCAAGCCCGCATCACCCGTACTCGGCGGAGTGATGAGCGACGAGATTGCATGCGCTTCAGTAGCGGTTGGCGCGGGCGGCTGTGGAGTGAATACGGGCACAGGCGTGAACGTCGCTGTGGGCGCTTCCAACGTGACGGTGACCTGGCTCGTGCTGCCCCGATCTCCGATGGCCTGTTCGACCGGTTCGAGGTTACAAGGACACGGTAGATCATCGCAGGCGACACCGTTGTCGTCCGGGCCGTCAAGGTTGCTCGGATCGTCCGGATAGGCCTGCAGCACGAGTTGGGCAAATGCCTGGACTGTGTAGTCTGAGCACGTGGAAGCTGAGACAGTGACTGGCGGCAGAAGAACCCATTGCAGGAGGGGTCCCAGGACGACAACTGCGACGAGGAGTGCATTTTTCATGTTTGATGGCTTCCCGGACCGAGTAGCGGTAACTGCGCTACATTGGATGAGTGCTCCGATCTTACCGCCTTCTCCTGCTCATTTGCCTGACCCTCGTCCTTTTTGTCGCATGCAGCGATCAGTCGCCAGACAATGAGCCGACCGCAACACCAGTCGCGCAGCCTTCACCTTCGCAAGAGCCGATAGAGACCCCGACAGGGAGCACCGCAGAGGAATCGGACGGATGCGGGCTTACGCCGACCCATGGTGTTTCCACGGGCCAGATAGAGTCGGGCGGCCTCAGTCGCGACTTTCGGATGTACGTCCCGGCCAACTACAACCCGGCTGTGCCGACCGCCCTCGTACTCAGTTTTCATGGACTCGACTCGAGTGCGGTCAGCCAGGAAAGGTACGCCGGCCTTCAGGAGAAGTCTGAAGAATCCGGTTACCTAATCCTGTCTCCGGAAGGCACGAACGATCCCCGGCGTTGGTACATCAGCGGCCCATTCGAGCCGGGGTATACCGACGACGTTGTCTTCGTTAGGGCATTGCTGGACCAGGTTCGCTCGGAGTACTGCATCGACGGCAAGCGCATTTATGCCATGGGTATCTCAAATGGAGCGGGAATCTCCGCGCTTCTGGGGTGCGCGCTAAACGACCAACTTGCCGCCATTGCCCTGGTCGCAGGGTCACCTTACTCGAACCTCTGTGACACAAAAGGCCCAATGCCCGTTGTTATCTTTCACGGCACGGCTGACCTCCTTGTGCCCTTCAACGGAGGATTCATCAGCCTCGCTCCGTTATCGGTGCGGGAGAACCTTGCGCGATGGGCGAACCACAATGGCTGCGGCGACACGATGCGTGAGAGTCGAATTGCTGACGATGTGCAAGTTGACTACTACGAGAGTTGCACATCGGGAGCCGATACGATTCTGTACGTCATCCAGGGCGGAGGCCATACGTGGCCGGGAGCTGATATTCCGGTGTTGACCCTCGGGAAAACCACGCAGTCCATCGATGCGACTGACATTATCTGGGATTTCTTTAGGGCTCACATCAAACAGTAAAGCCAGGTCGTCCAACCGACGTGCTACATTCGATCCGCTGTGGAAGAGCCTGTCGCCCCAACTCCATGGACGCCGCGCCTACATCCGCCACCGCTGAAAGGCGGCGTGCACGTCTGGCGCAAGCAGCTCCACCTCGGTGGTGATGACGATCTCGCCCTGCTCTCCGGCGAGGAAGCAGATCGAGCACAACGATTCGTGTTCATAGAGCACCGCCTACGATTCATTGCACGTCGCGCATTTCTTCGCCGCTTACTTGCCAGCTACATCGGATCTTGTAATACAAAAGATATCGAGTTCGAATATGGGGCTATGGGTAAGCCTGCACTGGCGCCTCCTTATGCCGATTTAAACTTCAATCTCTCAGTAAGCCATGATTGGTGTTTGGTTGCAGTCACGTTCGCGGGTCAGGTTGGCATTGATATCGAGAAGAGACGAGATATCCTCAGTATGAATGAGGTTGCGGACACCTGCTTCTCACCGGCTGAGCTTGAGGAATATGTTTCTATTCCACCGGATGAAAAAGAACGAGCCTTCTTTGACGGATGGACCCGTAAGGAGGCGTTCATAAAGGCCATTGGGAAAGGGCTGGCATTCCCGTTAAAAAACTTCGACGTTTCACTTGGGCCGGATCTGCCCCGTATCCGAAGAATCGAATCCAACATGACGCCGTCGAGTCAATGGACTCTCGCCCCGCTTGATCCGGTTCCCGGCTATTCGAGGCGCCCTATGTGTGGACGAGTCGGATGCTCTTGTGAGCACGTTTACGTCCCACTTGAGAACAAATCTTACGTCCCTAAGCGAGTAACTCGCAGATGTCCTACTGCGTGAGATTAGTCCTGCAATTTCATAACAATATTTCGGCCCCATACTGGTTCGATTATTAATTGCCTGTGAACCATGCCGATTGCCTTGATTCAGCCGTGTTACGATCTAGCGCTCTCTTGATAGGCTCCTTAACATGTCAGAGTGGGATCAGCAAGGTCGCGCCGTGAGGCACTTTCGCCACTTCGCCCAGTTCATCCGGTGAAGGCCATGACCGATATTTAGGTGTGTGATCCTTGAATAACCATTTGGACGTCATTGTTATTTCCCCGGCGGGCGAGGTTGAAGCAGCCATCGCTATCGCCGGATCTCGGTCAGGTGCCCTGGGGATTCTCAACCTGGAATTTGGCGATGAGCATGTGGCTGCGTTTAGGGAGTTGGGGCGTCTGGAGTCCCTTGCCCACGCTGCCTATGGCGTGCTGATCGACGCTCTCGATGAGCCACTGCTCGATGCGATCCTGAAGGAGAAGCACCCGGGTCTCCAATACGTCCTCACATCCCTCCATGGCGTTGAGGCCAGCAAGTGGCCGGTACTCGCGCACTCCATCCAAAGTACCGGCGCCCGGGCTTACGCCGTCATTACCAGCGTCGCTCAGGCAGCGGCGGCCGAGCAGGCTGGCTTCGATGGTCTGATCGCCAAGGGTTCCGAGTCAGGCGGCTGGATCGGTGAGGAGACAGCTTTCATCCTCATGCAGCATCTGCAGGCGCGGACGACACTTCCGGTCTGGTTACAAGGCGGAATCGGGTTGCATACGGCGGCTGCAGGCATCGCCGGCGGCGCAGCAGGCGTGGTTCTGGATGCGCAGCTCCTTCTCACTCGGGAGGCGGCTCCGACCCAGACGTTCAGGTCGCGGCTGGAGAACTTCGACGGCAGCGAGACGCAGGTCAGCGGAGCTTCTCAAGGAGCGGCCTTCCGCAGCTACTCACGCCAGGGCACAATGGCCATCGATGAGTTGCAGCGTCTCGAAGCCGGCATTTCATCCAGCTCGGCCACGCCAGATGAGGTGCGCTCGAAGTGGATGGAGGCGGTGCGCGAAAGAGCCGGTCATGGTGCGGACACGCTCTGGGCAATAGGGCAGGACGCCGCATCGGCAGCTCCGTTGGCAAAGCGCTACGTGACGGTCGGCGGTATCGTGGCGGGCATTCGAGACTCCATCAAGCAGCACTTGCAGCTTGCGAAGGAGCTGCGGCCCCTGGCGGAGGGCAGTCTCCTGGCTCAAGCCCACTCGACGCGCTATCCGATCGTCCAGGGGCCCATGACACGCGTGAGCGATCGAGCGGAGTTCGCCGATGCGGTGGCAAGCGGCGGCGGCTTGCCGTTTCTCGCTCTCGCTCTCATGCGCGAGGACGAGGTCACGCCGTTGCTGGCGCAGACAAGGCGCTACTTGGCGACAAGAGCTGGGGCGTCGGCATCCTGGGCTTCGTGCCGCCGGAGCTGCGCAAAGAACAACTCGAGCAGATCCTGGCCTGCAAGCCCCCTTTCGTCCTGATTGCGGGTGGGCGACCCGATCACACAAAGCCGTTGGAAGCGGCCGGGATAACGACCTATCTGCATGTGCCTTCGCCCGGCCTACTCAACCTGTTCCTCGGCGGAGGGGGCACGCAGATTCGTATTCGAAGGCCGTGAATGTGGCGGCCACGTCGGCCCGCGGACGAGTTTCGTGCTCTGGGAGTCGATGATCGAATCGCTTCTGGCGTACGTCGAACGCAACCCTCGGACGAAGGACATCAGCGTCCTGTTCGCGGGCGGTGCGCACGACGGTCTATCGGCCGCCATGATCTCCGCAATGGCCTCGCCGCTGGTCGAGAAGGGCATCGCCGTTGGCGTGCTTGCGGGCACTGCTTATCTCTTCACGCAAGAGGCCGTGGAAGCCGGGGCGATTCAGTCGGGATTCCAGGATGCTGCGATCGCCTGTGAAGACACGGTGATCCTCGAGGCGACGGCGGGTTATGCAACGCGATGCCTCCCATCTCCCTTTGTCGACGTCTTCGAAGCTGAAAAAAGGCGCCTCATTCTTGAAGACGCAGCGCAGGAAGAGTTGAAGGAACGGCTCGAATTGCTGAACATCGGCCGTCTGCGCATCGCCGCAAAGGGCGTCGACCGTAATCCCGCTCGCGCGTCACAGCCGGATGCGCCGCGATTGATTGCCGTGCCCGGTGAAGAGCAGTGGCTGCAGGGCATGTACATGATCGGGCAGGTTGCAGCCCTTCGGGACCGCGTCTGCAGCATTGAGGAATTGCATGAGGAAATCTCCGGTGGTTCCGTCCGACGTCTGCAGAGCCTGCCGGAGATGGCCGAGAGCGAGCCTTACGCGCCGCCCCCCACATCGGTCGCGATTGTCGGCATGGCAACCATCCTGCCCGGGGCACCTGACCTCGAGAGCTTCTGGACCAACATCCTCAATAAGGTAGATGCCGTAACCGAGGTGCCGCCCGAGCGCTGGGACCCCAGCAACTACTTCGACCCCGATCGCTCCGCCAGGGATAAGGTCTATTCGAAGTGGGGTGGCTTCATCGACGAGGTCCCGTTCGACCCCCTCGAATTCGGCATGCCGCCGAACACGATGACCTCCATCGAGCCTTTTCAGTTGCTGGCGTTGTCCGTTGTGCGTGACGCGCTGCGGGATGCGGGCTATGCAGAGAGGCCCTTCTCGCGAGAGACGACGTCGGTCGTATTCGGCGCCGGCGGCGGTGGCGGCGACCTGTCCAACGGCTACGTCGTGCGGGCCAACTTGCCGATGCTATTTGGCGATCAAGCGGCTGATCTGGCGGAAGAGCTGGAAGCGTCCTGCCCGAATGGACGGAAGACTCCTTCGCGGGCCTGCTGATGAATGTCGTGGCAGGACGGATCGCCAATCGATTCAACTTCGGTGGCGCCAACTACACGGTCGATGCCGCGTGCGCCTCATCCCTCGCAGCCATCTACCTGGCGGTACGCGACCTGGAAGCTCGGACAAGCGACGTGGTTGTTGCTGGTGGCGTCGACGCCATACAGTCGCCCTTCGGTTTCCTCTGCTTCAGCAAAACCCAGGCGCTATCTCCCAACGGCAGGTCGAGACCTTTCGACGCAGACGCCGATGGCATTGCGATCAGCGAAGGTTTCGCCGCCGTCGTGCTCAAGAGGCTTGAGGACGCGGAGCGGGATGGCGACCGCATCTATGCGGTGATCAAGGGCGTCGGCAGCTCCAGCGATGGTCGTGCTCGCGGCCTGACAGCGCCGCTCCCGGACGGACAGGTCAGGGCATTCCAGCGCGCCTATGCCAACGCAAGGTTCTCGCCATCCGAAGTAGAGCTAATCGAAGCGCATGGGACGGGCACCGTGGCGGGGGATCAATCGGAGATTGAATCTCTGAGCCGCGTGTTCGGTGAAGCTCACGGGCACCTGCAAGACACCGCCGTTGGCTCCGTCAAGTCCATGATCGGCCACACCAAAGCCACGGCGGGCGTGGCCGGATTAGTCAAGGTCACCAAGGCCCTCCATCACCGCGTGTTGCCGCCGACCCTGGGAGTGACCACGCCGAACCCGAAGGCAAACTTCGAGGCGAGTCCCTTCTACGTCAACACCGAAGCCCGCCCGTGGGTCCATGCCGAGGACGGCTCGCCCCGCAGGGCAGGCGTCAGTGCCTTCGGCTTCGGTGGCACTAACTTCCACGTTGCGCTTGAGGAATATTCAGACGCCATTGCGCCACAGGAGGATCCGGGCAAGGAGACTTGGCCTGCTGAATTGCTCTTGTGGCGCGGAGAGTCCGAAGTCGACCTCCTGGCGCGAATTCAGGCTTTGCTCGGCAAGCTGGAGCTGGGAGCCAGGCCACGACTGGCAGACCTCGCCTACTCGCTGATGCTCCAGTCCCGCGACGGAAGGGGCACGAAGACACTCGCCATCGTCGCAGAGACCCTCGACGGCCTGAAGGGCCAGCTCGAGCAGGCCGCCAGTCTGCTCGCAAGCGACGACGCCCGCCTCCACACACCGCAGGGCATTCACTTCGCCGAGGCGCCTCTGGCAGGAGAAGGCAAGACTGCCTTCCTCTTCCCCGGGCAGGGATCGCAATACCTGAACATGGCCCGCGAGCTGGCCGTCGTCTTCCCAGAGGCCCGGGCAGCCTTCGACAGGGCAGACAAGGTCCTGGCGAACGGTCTTCCTGAGCGCCTGAGTCGCTACATCTTTCCGCCGCCATGGTTCGACGATGAGCGAGAGAAGGCGCTCCAGGCGCGGCTGACAGCTACCGATATCGCCCAGCCGGCGCTTGGTGTCACCAGCCTTGCGATGCTGCAGGTGCTGGCCTCGATAGGCTTGAAGCCGGATATGACCGCCGGGCATAGCTACGGCGAATTCGTTGCCCTGCATGCTGCCGGTGTGCTCTCCGAAGAAGCGCTGCTGCAAGTCTCAGAAGCCCGTGGCCGATTCATGGCCGAGAGCACCGGTCCGGATAGCGGGGCGATGGCCGCAATCGCCGCCGCAGCCGACGCTTTGGGTGAGCTGCTCTCGAACAACCCGGAGGTCAACCTCGCAAACCTCAACTCGCCACGCCAGACCGTGATTTCGGGTCCCACGGCGGCCATCGAACGCGCCGTCGAATGGGCGGCCGAACATAAAATGAGCGCACGGCGTCTTCCCGTTGCCTGCGCCTTCCATTCGCCTCTCGTGCGCCCGGCCCAGGAGCGACTCGCCGCCCGCATGCACGAGCTCCCGTTCGATCCGCCGAAGCTAAGCGTGTTCTCCAACACGACCGCCACACTTCACAGCGACGATGCGCAGGCGATCCGGGAACAGCTCGCGCAGCATCTCTCGCGACCGGTGGAGTTTGTGCGCGAGATCGAAGCTATGTACGCCGAAGGCGCTCGGGTCTTCGTCGAAGTCGGTCCGCGCCAGGTCCTTTCCGGCCTAGTCGGGCAGATACTGGGCGAGAGACCTCATATTGCTGTCCCGCTTGATAACCCGTCGAAGCCCGGTCTCTGGCCCCTTCTGAATGCCTTCGCATCGATGGCTGCGGAAGGTGCCGCCATCGATACGTCTCGGCTCTATCGTGGACGGGCGGTTCGCCGCCTCGATATCGCGCGGCTGGAACTCGAAGGCCCCACGTATTCGGCAACGACCTGGATGGTCAGCGGCGGCGGCGTTAGGCCCATCGGCAGCGAACCTCGCAAGCCGGTGGTCCCGTTGCAGATATCCGTCGGCAACAAGAAGGGAATTGCCACTCCCGACAGCCGGACCGATGCGTTGCAGGTAACGCCGGCAGAGGCGCCGCGAGCTGCCTCCGCGAGCTCGGAGCCCGCCGGCGGCAAGCCTCCGGTAACTGCGGGCGAGAACACCTTCTCGCTTCCTCCTGCTGGCTCGACTCGGTTTGATGGCGGCCTGATGCAGCACTTCCAGCAGGTCATGCAGCACTTCCTGCACAGCCAGGAAGAGGTGATGACGGGCATCTTCACCGCGGCGCAAACGTCTTCGCCGCCAGCGCCCACGGGGTCCACGCCGGCCGTGCCGGCTCCTCGAACTGATTCCGAAGGCCGCCCGTCGTCGGCACCTGAGGCTGACCCCGAACCGTTCAAGCCCGCGCCTTACATCCGGCGTTTTCTGCCAACGCCCACGTCTATCCCGGGCCCCGTAAACGACGCCACCCTCGACCCTTCCGGCGTCGTCGTGATCATCGATGGCGGCGAGACGGCATCGCGGTTGCAGGCGAAACTGGGAGCCAAGGGGTTCTCGAGTGTGCTGGTGACTTCTGCTGCCTCGACCAATGCATCTGAGGAAGGACTAACGCTCTCCCCAGATGCCGACTCAGCCGATGTCGAGCGTCTCTATGACGTCATTCTGAATCGCTTTGGGCGTCCTTCGGCCCTGCTTTACCTTTCGGGCCTGGATGAGTCCAACCAGCCTCTGGATTGGTCGAATGCCGGATCCACCCACGAAATAGCCACCGGAGGGGTCGAGCGATTGTTCTGGTTGGCCAAGACCGTGCGGGAGGATCTCTCACGCTCCGCCGACATCGGAGCCGCCATTCTCGGTGTCACCACGATGGGCGGCGATTTTGGGTTCGGGAGTGCGCCGCAAAGTCTCAAGGCAGCCTGGCTCCCTGGCTTTCTCAAGAGCCTCGCACAGGAGTGGACCGGCGTGCGCGTGAAGGCCCTCGACGTTAGTGCCGGCGATTCGGAATCAGTCAGCGAGCATATTTTCAAGGAGATCTTTACCTCGGATGGGCTTGTCGAGGTGGGCTACGGCCCAGACGGTACGCGCCAACGAATCGACCTCGTCGAAACGCCCGTCAGCACGGCTCCTGCCCTGAGCCCTTCGGTGGAGTCTGTGGTGCTTGTGACGGGGGGCGCTCGCGGCATCACGGCCACATCCGCCCTGGCGCTTGCAAACTGCGCCCCTGCGACCTTCGTGCTCGTAGGCCGAACCGAGCTACCTGAGGAGCCAGAAGCACCCGCCACGTTGAATCTCACCGATGAGCGAGAAATCAAGCGCCAGATACTGGAGCAACTCCGTGCTTCCGGTGTGCAAACAACTCCCGCGGAGATTGAACGGCATTACTCCCGGCTGATGCGCGAAAGAGAGGTCCGTCGAAATCTCGACGCCCTGAAGGCGACCGGCTCTCTGGTTTTCTACGAGGTTTGCGACATCCAGGACGCTGATGCTTTCGCTGCCACGATCGACCGAACCTACGAACGCTTCGGCCGTATCGACTACGTCGTCCACGGCGCCGGCCTCATTGAAGACAGGCTCTTGCAGGACAAATCGCTGGATTCCTTCCGGCGGGTGCTCGAGACCAAGGTCAAGGGCGCCGTTGTCCTCGCGTCTCGACTGCGCACCGAGTCCCTGCGCTCATTCGTCATGTTCAGCTCGATTACCGGACGGCTGGGCAACCGCGGACAGGTGGACTATGCAGCCGCAAACGAAGTCCTCAACAAGATTGCGCAGGCGCTGAACCATGCCTGGCCTGGTCGCGTCGTTGCGCTGAACTGGGGGCCATGGGATTCAACCGGAATGGTCTCCCCTGAGGTCGAGCGCCAATTCGCTGAACGAGGCGTCGCGTTGATCCCCGCTGCAACCGGCAGTGATCTGTTTGTCCGCGAGCTCCTCTCGGATGTCGCAGGGCCGGCCGAAGTTGTTATCGGGGGTCTGCTTGACCGGCCGTCAGACGTCAGTCCTGACCCAAGTGGGGATCGCGCGAGGTCCCGGGAGGCAGCCGCCATCTCGGCCCCTGCCTTGCCGGTGCTGTCAAGGTCGAGCATTTCGAAAGACGACGGCGTGATCCGGATCGCACGGACACTTTCGACCGACCACGACTTGTATCTACGCGATCATGTGATGGAAGGCCGTGCGGTGCAGCCGTTTGCTGTCGCGCTGGAGACGATGGTCGAGGCAGCAAAGTCAGCGGCGCCTCACCTTGAGGTCATCGACATTCGAGAGGTCCGGGTACTCAACGGTATCGTGCTCAACGGCCCGTCGCAAGAAACTAACGTGGTCGTCAAACGTCGCCAGGCGACGAATGGGGATGCCCACAGAAATCTGTACGACGTCTCGATCGAGTCTGCCCAGCGAGTGCACTACCGGGCTGTCATCGAGATGGGGACGTTCGCGGGCCGTGCCTCTGAGATCGCGCTGCCCACCCTCGATTTGGAGTCGCCAGGCATGACCGCGCTACCGGTGACCCTGCAGCATGCGTACAGAGACTGGCTATTCCACGGTCCCCTGTTCCAGGCCATCGAGTCTGTGGAGAGTATGGGGCCGGCAGGTGCCCGGGCCACACTCCGGCGGTCAGACCCGAAGGACTGCATCGCTGGTGCGGCCGGCGACTGGCTAATCGACCCGATCCTCCTCGACGCGGCGTTGCAATTGCAGCTGATCTGGGGCCGCATTCAATGGGATGTTACGTTGCTGCCGGCTCGTGTCCAGCGGTATGTCCCGTTCAAGGCCGCCCAGGCCACCACACCAGGCGAGATTGTGGTGTGCGAAATGCACGTGCGTCCGGAAACGCGACTGCCTCTCAGCCACACAGACTTCTATTTCTTCAACGCTAAAGGCGACGCAATCGGCGCAATGCTGGATTTCGAGGGTTCAGGCAGTGCCGCGCTAAACCGGCTCGCTAACCACGAAAGCCGAAGGCTTAGTTAGCCAGGGAGGCTACGCGATGGACCCGCGCGAAAACGAAACGCATGGAACCCAAGGCGAAGGTATCGCAATCATCGGCATGGCCTGCCTCTTCCCTGGCGCGCCGAACCTCGATGCCTACTGGCGAAACATTCTCGCCAAGCACGACGCGGTCTCCGACCCGCCGGAGCACGCCTGGGATCCAGAGCTCTATTACGATCCGAATTCCAGCGAAACTGACCGGATCTACTGCAAGAAGGGCGGCTACATCGAGGAGTTCACCACCTTCGACCCGCTGCGTTACGGTATCCCGCCGATGTCGGTCGGCGGCGAGCCCGATCAGTGGTTGGCATTGAAAATCGCGCAGGATGCCCTCATCGACGCCGGCTGTGCCGAGATGGACGAAGCCGTGCGCCACCGCACGGCTGTCATCCTCGGGCGTGGCGGGACGCCGAACCGGGGCGGCATTACGGCCATCCAGCATTCACTCATGGTGACTCAGACGCTTGGGCTCATCAAATCGCTTCACCCCAGCCTGTCTGACGGCGACATGGACACCCTTCGCTCCCAACTCAAGACAGCATTGCCGCCCTTCGGCCCAGACGTGGCGCCCGCTATGACGCCGAACGTGATCGTCGGTCGCATCGCCAATCGACTCGACCTCATGGGACCCAATTACACCGTGGACGCTGCCTGTGCTTCTTCGCTAGTCGCGATCCAGATGGCGATTCGAGAGCTCCTCGACGGAGAGTGCGACCTCGCGCTAGCGGGCGGCTCTCAGATCTCTACTGCCATTCCCATGCTGGGAGTCTTCTGCCAGCTCGGGGCTTTGTCCAGGACGGAGCGCATTCGCCCCTTCGACAAGGACGCTGATGGCACCTTGCTTGGCGAAGGCATCGGTATGGTCGTCCTTAAGCGACAGTCTGACGCGGAGCGCGACGGCGACCGCATTTACGCCGTCGTCCGCGGCGTCGGCATCGCCAGCGACGGCCGCGCGACCGGCATCATGGCGCCGCGGATTGAGGGCGAGGAGCTCGCCATTCGGCGGGCGTACGGTGCGGCAGCGGTCGATCCCGCCACCGTCGATCTCATCGAGGCGCACGGCACCGGCACGCCCGTGGGCGATGTCGTCGAGATCGAGGCGCTCTGCCGTGTCTTTGGTCTACGCGATGGCGACCTGCCCCGCGTCGCTCTGGGTTCCGTGAAGTCCATGATCAGCCATACGATGCCGGCTGCCGGTGTCGCAGGCATCATCAAGACGGCCCTCTCCCTGCATCACAAGGTGCTGCCGCCAACTCTGCACTGCGATGAGCCCAACCCCGGCTTGGAACTGGAAAAGACTCCTTTCTACATTAATACGGAGACGCGGCCGTGGATCGCCGGTAAGGAACACCCCAGGCGAGCAGGCGTTAGTGCCTTCGGTTTCGGGGGCATCAACGCCCATGCCGTCCTCGAGGAGCATCACGAGGGTGCCTTCCGGCGAGAACCTCGAGAGACGCACATGCCCGATTGGGAGAGCGAGCTCTGTGTCTTCAGGGCGGAAACGCCGCCAGAGCTAGTCGCGAAGGCCGAGACTGTGCGCCGGTACGTCGAGCAGGGGACCGCCGAGGGCGCGGGCGTGCGATTGGCTGATGTGGCCTATACGCTTGCGATGCAGACGCAGTCGGGTGCTGCCGTCACTCTCGCCATCGTGGCGACCTCGACGGGCGATCTGTTGACGAAGCTGGAGCGCGCCATTGGCCGCCTGCAGGATCCTGCCTGCGAACAGATCCGCGAAGCCATGGGTATCTACTATTCGGCCAAGCCGTTGGCCAGGGATGGCAAGCTCGCCTTCCTCTTCCCGGGCGAGGGCTCCCAGTACACCAACATGCTCGCCGACCTCTGCCTCTACTTTCCTGAGGCGCGGAAAGCCTTCGACAGGGCGGACCGGTTCCATCGCGGTCGCAGCCGAAGCCTCGTCCCCAGCGACTACGTTTTCCCGCGCCCCACCTTCTCCGAAGAAGACCGGCAATGGATGGACCAACAGTTGTGGCAGATGGACGGCGCTGTTGTGTCCGTGCTGAGCGCCGATGCTGCCTTGATGGCAGTCTTGAAGGAGCTTGGTCTAAAGCCGGATGCCGTCGCCGGGCACAGCAGTGGTGAATACGCCGCTTTCGTGGCTGCGGGCGCGGCCGGAGATGAAGACGAACAGCTTCGCGCCTTTTCCGACACCCTGATCGATGTCCAGATCGAGTCTGAAGTGCTCGACGACGTGGGGCCGGCAGCCCTGGTCGCGTTCGGCGCTGGACGAGATGACGTCGAAGGGCTGATCGCTAGCTCGGGCGTCAGCGCTGTCGTAGCCATGGACAACTGTCCGCACCAGGCAGTAGCCGCCGTAAGCCTCGATGACGCGGACATCCTGATCGATGCAGCGCGTCGTAGCGCGGTGATCACCGAGCGGCTCTCCTTCGATCGGCCCTACCACACGCAGCAGTTCCTGCCTTACTCTCAGCGTCTGCACGCGGCCCTGTCGAAGATGGAGATGGCTTCACTTCGCATTCCGCTGTACTCCTGTGCCACCGCTGCGCCCGTCGAAGGCGGCCCCGAAGAAACGATTTCGCTCATCTCGGAGCAGTGGTCCCGCCCGGTCGAGTTCACTCGTATGATCGAGGCAATGCACGCTGATGGTTATCGTGTGTTTGTGGAGGTGGGGCCGCGAAACAACCTCACAGCCTTCGTCGAAGATATCCTGCGGGGCAAGCGCATCAGCGCCGTGGCCACCAATAGCCCGAGCCGGACCGGATTGACGCAACTCAATCACGCCATCGGTCAGATTGTTGCGCACGGCTGGGAAGCTAACATTGCTCATCTCTTTGCGAGCCGCTCCCCCCAGGTTCTCGACTTTGAAGCAGAGACAATTCCTAGCGCCGGACCAACCCGGACGACGATGCTTCTGGAGACCGGCTTTCCTGCCATGGAGCTATCGCCGAACGCGAACACTCTCGCCTTGCTCGCCGCGGGCCCAGAAACAAGAACCACAGAGCGGCAGCTTCCGCCAGACTCGGAGGAACCATTGACAACCTCGGCCAATCACAACGCGGAAATGCATACCGAGCCCAGCAATACGAACGGCAGCGGTCCTGTAACCCCGGCGACCAATGGCCACACGCCTCTGCAACCCGTGGTACAGAGGCCGCCACAGATGCTTGGCCCGGCTGCAAACGGGGGAACGCTTGCGGAAGTGGCCCATCACTTCCTGTCCACGATGGATCACTTTCTCCAGGTACAGGAGCGCGTGATGGGCGCCTACCTGCAGTCTTACGGCGGCGGCGTCGAGAGCGACGTTCCTGCTATTTCCCCACCGATCGACTACTCGGCGCCTGCCCAGTACTCGCCGGCGCGAATCGACCAGCCGTCCTACCTGCCAGATCCGCCTGCCGTCGCACATCAGACGCCAGCGCCAACCCCGGTCGTCGCTCCACCAGCCCCGCCGGCGTTCGAGCCCATCGTGCCGGCGCCGGCTGAGACTTCTGCGATGGCTGCAACAAACGAGCCCGCTGCTTCTGGGCTCGATGGTGCCACACTGGCCTCGCTGTTACGCGAGATCGTGAGCGAACGCACCGGCTATCCAGTCGAAGTCATCGACATAAACGCCGACCTCGAGGCCGACTTGGGCATCGATTCCATCAAGCGGGTAGAAATCCTCGGCACGCTTCGTCAACAGCACGAGGGCCTTATCGATGTCGATCTGGAGCTCCTCACGGTCCAACGGACACTACAACAAGTCATCGATGTCCTCTTGAGCGCGGAGGTTGTGACAGCGCCTGACCCTTTAGCTGAAGCGGGTGGTCTCGAAGTCGAGGCTACCCGCGACCACCCTCTCCTGGGCTCCATCATCTTCCTGCAGCCGCATCAGCAGCTCGTCGCACGAAGGACCTTCGACCCGATGCAAGAGGTCTGGCTGCGCGATCACACGATTGGGCGGGACGTATCGCAGGCGTCGCCGGATTTGCTCGCGTTGCCTGTCATGCCGCTCACATTGAGCCTGGAGTTGCTCGCACAGGCGGTCGGCGAGCTCTCACCAGGCAGTGTCGTGGTTCGGCTGGAAGACGTACGGGCGAATAGATGGATTGCCTTCGATTCCGGACCCCAGACAATCGAAATCAGAGCGTCCCGCGATCCATCCGATCCGTCGAGGTTTTCTGCAGAGGTCCACAATCTCAGCGAGCCTACCGTCCGCGGAGTGGCATCCCGCCCGGTAGCCGAAGCGAAAGTGGTCACGGCAGCGGGGTTTCCTCCTCAGCCCTCGCCCGCCATTACCGAACCTGAGGGCAGTACGCCGTCGACATTCGAGCCGGAGAACCTCTATCGGGACGTCATGTTTCATGGACCATCGTGGCAGGGGGTCACCCGTCTCAGCGGCACCAGCAACTCGAGCGAGACCGCCAACCTGGTTGCCCTATCCAGTGCACCCTTCAGGACCGGCGACGAGGAGATCAGATTCCGTACGGACCCCATTGTCCTTGACGCAGCAGGTCAGCTGCTGGGTTTCTGGACCGCGGAGCACCTGGCGGACGGGTGCCTGGTTTTCCCGTACAGGGTGGACGCAATCGAGATTTACGGACCGCCCGCGCCAATCGACGCCGTCTTGACCTGTCGCATGGCGATTCGAGATCTCAATAGCTTCCAGATCAGAATTGACCTCGAGGTGGTCGAACCAACCGGTGTGCTGATAAGGGCAACCGGTTGGACAGACCGGCGCTTCTACCTGCCTTCGGAGCTTCGTCCCGTCGCGCTGCCACGCAAGCTTGAGGACCTGTGCACCGAGGTGTTGCATGATGGCACGGACGACGCTGCTATCGATTGCGAGTGGCGCCTCCTGGATGTGGAACTTCCCGCGCAAAACCCCTTCCTTGCCCGAATCTGGTCTTCGCGCATTCTGAGCCACGCCGAACGTGCTTCGCTCTCGGAAGACTTCGCCATACAGGAAGGTAGCTTGCGATGGTTGGCAGGGCGCCATGCCGCCAAGGAAGCCGTCCAGGGATTGCTGGCCAGCCGGTTGAAGATCGAGGTGTCACCTGCGGACATCAGTCTTGAGCAGGCGGATGGAGGCCAATTTCATGCAACTGGAACCTGGAACACTTCCCCCCGTACCAACCCGAAGTATGGTTGCTACAGGATGAAGCGAGCAGCCTAGCAATTGCGCGTCTTGGTCCGGGGAAGCCGCTCCAGGATCTCCTATCTGCGGTGATCGGGCGGCGTCGGGCAGAGTCCCAGAACTCTGCGAAGCTTCAAGCAAAGGGTTCCGCCGAATGATCGACCACTCGGACGTCGTGAGTAGCATTGTTGAAATCCTTCGGGGTCTCTCCGGTGACTGGGAATTCGACAAGCCCATCGGATCGGAGACGCGGCTCCTGGGCGATCTGGCTATGAAGTCGCTCGACCTCGTTGTTCTGTCGAATGCCCTCGTCAAGAGGTACGGTCTTATCCCCTTTGATTTGTTGTACACGCAGATGGGCGAAATACCTGTCGAACAGCGCGATATGACGGTTTCAGAATTTGCAGACTTCGTAGTCGAAAACTCGCCAACTGTCGCAAACACGAAGCAATCGACCGGTGCCGCCTGAGCGCACATGCCCAAAGCCCAACTTCCAAATGACCTAAGCATTCACTATGAGCAAGTCGGCGCAGGCCCTGACTTAGTGATGGTTCATGGCATTGGCGGCAACTTGGCGGCTTGGCACTTTAGAATCGTGCCCTCGTTCTGGGCCGACCACAACGTCCTCACCTATGACCTGCGAGGGCATGGCTATTCAGACATGACGGAGAATGGCTACACAGCGGCGGATCAGGCAGAGGATCTCAAGAACCTGCTCGACTTCCTGGACATTGAGACGACGGACATTGTTGGTCACAGCTTCGGGGCGGACATTGCCCTGTACTTCTGCTACCTGTATCCGGAGCGCGTCCGCCGGGCCATTCTCATCGAAGCGATGGTGCCCGCGTTGGTCCCGTCATTGACTCGCAAGCAGTTCGAGAAGGCCGACTGGATGGCAACGGCGCTCGCCAAGATGGGCATTCCAGTGCCAGAGGACCGGCGCCTCGACATCGACTACATGCTACGAGAAGCACAGAAGCTCCCGAACCAATGGGGACCTCTGAAGAACATGCCCGCACAGTGGACAAGCGACCGCATGCTCAAGCTCTACACCGAGACCCGCATCCTGAAAGATGCGATCGAGATTGGGCCGCTCACGCTCGACCAACTGAAGACGATTAACGTTCCGATTCACTTGGTGTACGATAGTGGCTCCTTGCTCTGGCGGCGTGCACATAGGTATCTCGAACAATCTTTGCCAAACATGACCTCTGTCCTGCTCAAGACGAAGCGGGGGGAGTTGGCTCATTTTTCACCCCTCGAAAAGCCTGATGTCGTCATCGAGCAAATTCGCAGGGGTCTGGCAGGCAGTAATGAGCCGACCCTCTTGAGGCATGGTTGATCGTAATGGCGAGCAATCCGACTGTTGATGCTCCCATTTTTGTCACTGGAAACGGGCGTTCCGGTACCACATTGCTGCGTCTAATGTTGTCCGCGCACCCGATGATCTACATCTGTCACGAGCCGTGGTTTTATCTCTGGAATTCACTCTGTCCTGCACGATATTCGGGCGATGAGTTTCTACGATTTTACTTTCAAACGTTCAGCTTTCGATGGCTTCGCATCGCACCGAAGGATGTCCTAGATGGCCTTCCGCAGCCGCTTGCGAGGAGCGACTTGAAGCAGGGTTTTCGGAAGATCATGCGCCTGAAGGCCGAGAGCCTCGGGAAGGCTCGATACGGGGAAAAGACGCCGGCGCACACCAAGTTTCTTGGTGAGATATTCGATGACTTTCCCGACGCTCGGGTCATCGTGATAATCCGTGATCCCCGTTCGACGGTAGCCTCGGTGCGGAAGATGCCCTGGGGCTCCAAATCCGATTTGGCCAACTGCACTACCTTTGAGGGCATGCGGAAGAACATCACTCGCTTCGAGGAGCGAATACTGTTGGTTCGACTCGAAGACCTTCAGTCCGAACCGGAACAGACGATGAGGCGCGTCCTCGATTTCGTCGGCGAAGAATGGAGCGATGCGGTGCTGGAGCACTCTGCGCACAACCCAGACCCGGAAGATATGCCGGACGTGCCATGGCTGCGACAGTCTTCGCGCCCACTCGTACGGCAGGAACCTGGACCCACAGGTATCGATCCCGCGCGCATCAAAGTCATCGAGATGATCTGTGGCCGCAGCATGAAGCAGTTCGACTATCCGAGGGCGAACGAAACGGACGCACCAGGCCAGATTCAAACCTTTGCCCGTCTGCTGAGCGAAGTTCCCGGCGCCCTGTCATTTGCGTTGACTGCCGCACGCCGGTTCCGAGCTCTGCAGGATCCAACGAGTTGGGGTGATTCCATCGCAAGCTATGGTCATGTCTTTCACGGCTTCAATCCCGAATGGGAGTCCGAACATGCCAATTTTGAATTCCCGTCCGCACCGGCACTCATCCAGGCTCCGAGAGTTACACAAAGTGAAGTCGCATCTTGAAACTTGACCGTGGCAATCGATACGTTCAGAAGTGGGTTAAGCAGTACGACCGGGACATGCCGAAATCGGAGATAGCCCGCCTGTACAACAACAGCAACTTCTATAACTACGGTTACTGGAAGGAAGACACACAAAACCAGGGGGAAGCAAGCGCCTTACTGGTTGAAAAGCTCCTCGAATGGTTGCCGGAGAAGACCGGGAATATTCTGGATGTCGCCTGCGGCATCGGTGGTTCCACCAAGTTGCTCCAGAACTACTACAAACCCGAAGACATTGTGGCGATGAATTACTCGCCATCTCAGCTCGAGGCAGCTCAGCTCCTGGCGCCGGGCTCAAGCTTCGTTTGCATGGACGCGGCAATCCTCGCGTTTCCGGATGAGAGCTTCGATAACATCATCTGTGTGGAAGCGGCATTTCACTTCAACACCCGGCAGCAGTTTTTCGACGAGGCCTTTCGTCTGCTCAAGCCCGGCGGCCGCCTCGTCCACTCCGACATTCTTACTCGCCGTCACCTGGCAGTGCCGGACAACTCGATGCGAGTCCCGTCCGACCTGGCCGAGAGGCTGAGACGTTCAGGATTCGAAAACGTTGAGGTGATTGATGCGACCAGAGAATGCTGGGGTGGCTTTTGCAACCACCTCAAGCGCTTTCCCGGGCAAGAGTGGCGGGCCAAGAGGGGAACCACCAGGGAGTACGTGGTCGCGTCAATCGGGGCCGTGGTCTACAGGCTGGCGGCCGGGCGAGTCATCCAGTACTACACCTTGTCTGGTGCACAGAAGCCGGTAGCGCTGTGAAGAAATCGACCGCCTTTCTACTCGGCCTGACTGCCTGGAAGCTGATCGACGGCCTGCGATTGCGTTCACGTATCCAGTCGCTGCCCGTGCTGGCACCGACGGACCGTACCGCTGACTCGAGCCATACATTCTGGGCCGCACCTGGCGTCCACGTTGACGAAGCGACGCGGAGAGCTGCGAGCTCCTACGCACGCGTGAAGGGCTGCGAGGCCATCGACTTGTGGCCTGTCGACCTGAAGGCAGACGACCTTGTCCGGACGTTGCAAGACTTCGGAGCTCGTCGAAACATGCTCGCACCCAGTCACTCGGCGGGGCACGCCGTCCTCCTTACGGAGGAGGTCGCAGAACGCGTGAACGCCAGGGAGTTCGAGACTTTCGGTGAGTTCAAGGATTGGGCCACGCAGCTTCGGCACTTTGGCATCCGTGTCGATAGCGTCATCGCGCCATCGTTGCATTCGCTCAGCGGAGGCTACGTGGCAAGACAATCGCCTCCGAAGAAGCATGCCACAAGTGTCGCTGGTGTCCCTGTTCTTCCGTGCTGCAGGTGCTGTTTTCCCGCTCATTACGCCATGAAATCCCTGCTGGGTGGGGGCCTCTGCTGGCAACCAATTCCGTGGCAGCCATCGCTTCGGCCGGCACGCCCATGAAGCCGAGGTCGCTCGTGCGTTCCACGTTTCTTCAGGCGCCGATGAACGCCTTGGCTGCAGTGACTTCGCTCTTCGATGAGCTTAGGATCGTTCCGCGAGCGTAGGCACTGATCCGGAATAGACGTCACCAAGGCGCGGCGCAGCTTCAACTACGGCGTGCTGGCTCGACGGGTTTAGCGCTGGCTGACAGGACTGAGTGAGAGGGTTTCGACAGCGTTAACCGCGGGATCAAGGTTTGGCACCAGCGAAAACCTCTGGGCGAGCGCTTGCGCCGACCGGGCGATGGAGTCTGAGGACAATAACTCGGCCAGCGTGGTGGTAAGTTCCCGGCTATAGCGCTTGTTGGCCAGAGTCATGCCCGCGCCGAATTGCTTCAGCTTGCGGCCGTTGTACGGCGTATCGTTCCCCATCGGTACAACGAGCTGAGGCACGCCTGCCGCAAGGCCGCTGGCAACCGATCCGATGCCCCCATGATGTACAAATGCCGCCGAGCGCGGCAGCAACGAAGTATAGGGTAGCGATGCTGCAGCGAAGACACGATCGCTCCGTTTAGCGAAATGGTCTGCGTCGAGCCCTTGGAAGATCGCTCTCACGCCAAGTTGCTCGCAGGCCTTGAGCGCGGTTTCAAAGTAAGCTGCCCTATTCATGCGCCAAGAAGCGGTGCTGAAGACAACGGGAGGAGCGCCGCGATCAAGAAATGCAGACAGTTCAGGCGAAAGGCCGTGGTCGAGAAAGCGCTCGTGGCGGGGAAAGTCAGAGAAGACGGCATTGGCGATCTTGTCTCGATACCAGGGCGTGAACCAGCGAGGGAATAAGCAGAGGCTTAGCTGCTGGGCATGAAAGATCGCCTCTGCAAAGTTCCTCGGAGGCAGATTCAGCTTGCCCCTGAGCCTGTCCAGCCCATCTCGGATCTTGGGCAGTGGGGGGATACAGAGCAGTACTCTCGCCGCAATTGCCCTTTCGACGCGACTGAATGAGGGAGGCAGCCAGGGCTGGATGGCGCGGAACTCGAACACATTGTGCCAGAGAGACACGTAGGGAATCCCCAGCTTTTCATTGGCGATCGCGCCGGCCCCGTACGTGAAGAACTCGAGGGTCGCCAGGATGGTCTCGCCGGGGACGAAGTTCTCCTCGATCTTTCCGTAGAGTCGCTCCGGGAGAGTGATGAACTCCTCAGGTGGGTCTTTGGGCGACCAGATAGCCTTTCCCTGGGCCATAAACTGATCGAAGGAGTCCCGCATAACCTCATAGGTTGCGGCATCGGCGAGCTCGATGTAGCCGAGCCCTGCGCCGGCCACGAGCTCCTCGAAGTTTTGCGTCGTTATGATGCGAACGTCGTGGCCGCGCTCCATGACGGCACGGCCCAGCCCTAACGCCGGGTAGATATCGCCGAGGCTACCATTGGCCGATATCAGCAAACGCACGCCCGGTCACCTCGCAGTCGGCAGTCATCATGAGAGACCCGGAACCGGGCCATCTCTGATATTGCTAAAAGTTCAGCTGCAGCTTGGCATGACGAGGGTGGCACTGGCATTCGCCTGCTTGCCGCCGCCGCTTGCAGTAACGCTGACTGGGAAGGTCGTTCCGGCTTGCGGTGGCGGAGTGAGCCAGCCACAGACTTCACTCTGAGAAGGTGCGCTGAACGAGCCTTGACCATGACCAGTACCGTCAGTTTGCACCGTGGCAATCGTGGATCCGAAAGCAGAAACGGTCACAGACGTATTGGCCGGGAAGTGGTCGATCGACCAGGATACGCTGTTACCGGCGTGAATCGACGAGGGGCTGATTGAAGCGGTCGCTGGAACATTCGGCGTGTTCGTCGGAACGGGCGTGGGTGGCACGGGCGTACTCGTTGGTGGCACAGAGGTGTTTGTCGGTGGCACGGACGTGTTCGTCGGAGGAATACTGGTTGGCGGCACCGATGTACTGGTAGCCGGTATGGCGGTGGGTGGCACGGACGTGTTGGTCGGCTGGACGGAGGTTGCGACGGGCGTACTGGTGGCTGCGCTGCCGCCGGAGGTACGCGTAGCGGTGGCGGCAGCAGCGGTCGTCGGAATCGGTGTGCTGGTTGCCCCCGGGATCGGGGTGTTCGTGGGGCCGGAAGGCGCGGTAGTAGCGGCCGCTCCCGCGACCGGAGTCTTCGTGGCGACTGCAGAACTCGCACCAGTATTGGCCGCGGCCGTGGTCGTGGGACTGCCGGCAGCGGCGGCACTGTCCACGGACTGAGCGACACTGACGGGGGTACTGTCCCGTATGGCGGTGGCGCCTGTGGTACCCCTACCGGCACCTACCGCGCTGAGGCCTCCGGCGCCGTCGTTGCCACTGAGGTCGACGTTGCCGGACCCACTGCCGCGAGTCCCGGTCGGTCCGGTCGTGCTGGAGGATCCAGAGGCGATGGCGACTTTTGCGCCGGCGTTGATGTTTTTGGCCTCGGTCGGTGTTTCGTTGCCACCGCGGCCGCCCAGAAACAGCGCCAGGACCGCGAAAATAACCAACGCGATCGAAGCGACTGCGAAATTGCGAAGGAGCCTTGATTGACTACCGAGCATTGCTCTCCTGCTTTTGGTGACCTTGCACTCCCGTAACCCGACCATCGCATCGCGGGTGGATGCACCTGGGAGGTTACGGTGAATTGATTGTACCAACTGCCTTCGGCTACAAACATCAATTTCACATACACACCGGTGCCGAAAAGAGCTTGTAACCGGGAGGAGCTCCTCTGGTGGTACTACTACTGAGCTGGTGGGACTTGCAGCACCTGCCCCACCTGGAGTGCGGCTCCTGCCTGGATGTTGTTGAGAGTCACGAGACGCTGTACGAATTGCTCTACTGTCTCTGTTGGGCCTCTGAAGGCCTCGGCGATGGAGCGAAAGCTGTCGCCGTTCTGCACGACATAAGTCTCCGGCCGTGCACCGGCACCGTCGAGCGCGTGGGTAATGACAAAGCCGGCAGTGCGCACGAAGACGTCATTTACGTTGATGCGCAGGACCCAGTCGCCTTCGGGCAGGGTTCCCGAGTTCGTGCTTACGGATAGAGTGATGCGGGCTTTCCGCTCAGCGGTGACGTCGTCCTGCGTGATGTCGACGGTCGTCTCACTCACCAGAGTTCCCTCCGGCGGCGCATCAGCCACCGAAAGCTGATACCAGCGGCCTTCGATGCGGTCGCCAGGTTCGACGCCGGAGAGTGCCAGCACTGCGAAGAGATGTGACATGGTCGCGGGAAAGGCTCTGTCGATGGTGCCGCTCGCCTGTTGGGTGTCGTCCACGGCGGTGCTCATGACCACCTGATCCACTCGGGCGGGGGTTTAACTAGAGGGAGGGCTGCTCGAGCTCCCACCGAGGACCCCGCAACCAGACGTGAGCAGAGCTAATAGGGTTATCAGACCGAGTAGCTTTGTTGAAGACGACATGTGCACCTGCTATCGCGCTCCGGCAATCCTGGCCCTGAGATTCGATACGCTGCGAGCCAGAAAAAGTGAGGGGCTGAATGTTCAGCCCCTCACTCTAACTTACCTGAGACCGACCGTTACGGGGCCGGACAGAGGTGGACGTGGCCGCGGACGGGCCGATGGGGTTGCTGCACGAAGCAACCAGTTCACCGACACGCCAGCAGGGGCCCGTGCTGGCAATCGAGCCGGTACCGGCAGTGCTGCCGTCGGAGAGTGGACCTGCCGAAGGCGATGGATTGCCGGTGCCGTCGTTGACGGCCATCGACCAGGCGCCGTTCTGAGCAGTACCGCTCGCCGAGAACGCAGAACCCGCACCACCCGCTTCCCAGTAGGAGATGATCTGAGTTCCGGCGAAGGCGCTACCCGTGCCATCGGCGTTGAATGCGAGCTCGCAGACCGACACCCAGTGCCGTCTGCTCGGTGTTGCCAGTGCCACTGTCGGCATCGCTAATCACACCGACCATGGCAACACAGTCGTTGCACTGACCGGCCGTCGAGTAACCGACGCTGATTGCTTCGCCTTCCTGGGTCGCGTTCGACTCCAGGAGCGTCGTGGCGTTGCAGTTGTCGCAGAGCCCTGCCTGCGAGGGACCAACGGACTTGGCGTGACT
>CAVYJE010000007.1:0-58262 GCA_963768705.1 uncultured Chloroflexia bacterium | reverse complement strand
CCGGATCGTGCGACTGCGGCTACGTCTTCTCCGGCAGGGACGCAAACCAGTCCCGCATCTCCTGCAGCTCCTCGTCGAGGGGATCACGCAGCTCCACATCCATCGATAGGGCGAGCAGACGCTCTTTGATGGCCAGGAGCTTCTCCCTGGTAAAGGTGAGCTTCTCGCGGAACACAGGCCGCAACGGGTCGGCACCCTTGAACTCCGCGCCGATGTCCTGCACCACGATCTCAATGCAGCCGGCCTCCACCCACGTGGAGATCAGCTCGTAGGCCATCAGACTCTTCATTGAGTCGATCAGGCTGCTCGGCATGGGTGGAACGGAGCTACCGTCCACTTCGGGCGTCCAGTGAAGCACGGCGTCGAGCTTGCGGCGTGTGGCCGGCTGCTTCACTTCCTTGATCACGGCCTGCCTGATCTCGTCGACATGGTCCTGCCAAACCACCAGTGAGAGGAGGCACTCCCAGCGTACTTCGAGCTTCTCGGCCTGCTGGTGCAGGCGGCTGATCAGCCGTCCCAGGACGTTGTTCACGCGGTTCATCAGGTCGATGTACTGGTTGAAGGTAGCGGTTTGCTCCTGCGGCATGGAGTTGCGCCAGGCCGGGTCCTCGGGCCGCTCGTCCTTCCAGGCTTCGAGGACGAGGATGGCGCGCTCCTGGGCGGTGAAGCCGGGGGCAAGGCGAGCGAGACGGGAGTCCAACGACATCTCTAACGGCCTGCTCTCTTGTCCAGGCGGGATCCGAGTGCGGTTTCGACAGCAGTCAGGCGCTCGTCCGTCTCGCCCTTCTCGAGGAGCGTGGTAGCTACCTGAGCCAGATAGCCCAGGGCCCGGACGCGGCCGAGGTCGTTGTTGAGTCCGAGGGCATCGAACGCGGCAACCTCCACCAGACGCCGGATCTCCTGGATGCTGGTGAGGCCCTGGAAGTCGTAAGCCATGGCGAGGGTGGCCTCGCGCTTGCGCCGCTGGCCACCGGCGCTGCGGGCCTGCGCGACGACTTCTGCGTGCTCGGGGTCGTGGAACACGCAGAAGTCGCTCTCGCGCATAGGCATAGCGCGACAGGGATCGCCCTTGTCCGTTCTTGCCTTGCAGGTCCTGTTCGCCATCGACTACTTCCGACTACTTGATCACTACTTCAACTAGGGAGGGGGAGGGGTCCTGAGGAGCGACGATCAAGTCATAGTGTTCGGGGCAATTCCGAAGTGGCCTGCTCTACTTCTGGCGTAACGAAGTCCTTTACATGTAAACGAAATGGTTCCAGTGCGGGTCGAATACGCCAGCTGCTTCGCAAAGCCGCATCCGCTTCGGAGTTGGAGGAGTAGAGCGGTGCAGTGAGAAAGAGCGCTGCACCTACCGAAAGCAAGGCGCGGAGTGATCTGAAGATCCCTTCTCGATAGCATCCGTTCCTCCTTTGGCATCCGCCCGGTTCCTCTTCCCGGGCGGCATGCCATTTCTACGAGAGACGCCCCCGAGGGGCGGTGCTCCCCGGCGCCGGCTACAGTTACTCGGCGCCATCCTCCGGTGTCAGGTAGTCGGTAGCGCCCGCCGCAGCTCAGGCTACAGCGAGCGTCGTCCGCAGCGGCTCAGCCACTCCGGCCTCCGCCACGGTCAACGCGTGACCCGCCAGTGGTCCTCAAGCGGCGTCCCCATGGCCTCCAGGCGCAGGTCGTCGAGGAGGTCTATGAGGTAGTCGTTGTCGTCCTGGCTCAAGTGGAACCAGCCCATCGCCATCCCCTCGAGCTGGGCCAGGCAAAGGCGGATGCGTGGGTCGGCGTAGTAGGGCTGCAGGAGCTCACTCGCAGCCCGGAGCTGAGAAATCGTCCTCTCGATTGCGTCAGCCTTCTGTGCGTCTACCAGGTTGGGAGTCGTCATCTTCTTATCCTTTCGCTACGAGAGACACGCCCAGGCGGGCGTGCTCCTTGTCCTGAGACCGCCTCAGGCTCTTGAGACTTGCTCCTCCTCCTCGGCCTCGGTGACACCGGAGGGAGCGTTGAGCTCCGGGTCGTCGTTGCGGTGGCCCTCGGGGCAGGCCTCCGGCTCGTCAGTGCCGTCGACCATGAATGCCTTCATGCAGGCCGAGCAGAAGTAGCTGGTTTTGCCCTCGGGCGCCGCGCCCTGGCTGGGGGTTTTGAAGAACGTCTTGTTTTGCTTCCTCTTGCCTCGGCTCTTCTTCGGCTGCTTCTCGGCCTCGGGAGCGGGTGCAGGCTCGTCACCCTCGACCGTCCAGAAGCGCCAACCGTTGACCGCTTTGCCGCCCATGACCTTGGAGCCTGCGGCTGACGGGCTCTTGTGCTTCGACCCGTCTTCGAGGACGTAGACGACGCTGCCTTCTTCCTCGCCGGCCTCGACGGTGCAGAGGTGACGCTGTCTTCTTGTAGTTGGCCCAGATCCTCGTGCCCACCGGTAGGTTGCGATTCTCAATTGCCATGATGTTCACTGCCCTCCTTTCAAAAAGGCAGGCACATACATCACTCAGAAGTGGAGGCATAGCAAGCAATCTCGTGAGAGATTCTTTCGCTGGGTTTCCCGGCTTGCGCGGTGCTAATTTGGTGGCGAAAGACTGGCGAAGAGATCCCAGTCGATGGAGGTATACGTGTCGTTTGATGGATTTCTGCTTCCCCCGGACCAGGGCGAGGCTTTCTGGTTCCTGGGAACGCTGATGACGGTTAAAGCTGGGAGCAAGGAGACGAATGGCGGCTTCACGCTCATCGAGTGTGTGGCACCTCCCGGTTTCGCTCCGCCGCCTCATGTGCACCGAGACGAAGACGAAGCGTTCTATCTCATCAGCGGGAAGATGTCGATCACATGCGGGGACGCTACCTGGACCGCGGAGCCCGGCGCGTTTGCCTTCCTGCCGAAGGGCGTGCCCCACGTGTTCAGCGTCACGGGTGCCTCGCCGGCGAAGATGCTCCAGCTGACATTGCCGGCGCAGTTCGAGCGTTTCGCGGCCGAGATGGGTGAACCGGCTCGAGAACGAACCTTGCCTGCACCGTCGGAGCCTGACGTCCCACGTCTGATTGAGGTCATGTCGAAATACGGCATCGACCTTGCCCCACCCCGCCCATAACACGATGAGTGAATAGTCCGCCGCCACGTTGGTGCTCCCTACATGAAAGTCAGGAGTCTGCCGAACCTGGTATAGAGAGGTGTTGAACCGTGACGAAGAAGCGATTTGACTCGAACATCGTGAGCCTGGACGAGTGGCGGAAGAGGAAGCTGGACCTCGTTCGGATAGACGGCAAGATACAGGTCGTTGAGAGTCTAAGGGTCGAGGCTCCCGAAGAAGCCACGGACGCTTCCGCGCCTCAGCGAATTGAAAACGTGTAGACACCACGAGCATCAAACACATTTCGCAACCTCGCCGGTGAACGCTTCCCAGCGCATGAGGACGATGGAGGCGTAGTTGGGGTCGATCTCGATGCCGAAACACGTCCGGCCTGTGCGCTCGCAAGCAATGAGGGTGGAGCCGGAGCCCAGGAACATGTCCGTGATCAGGTCGCCGGGCCGTGAGCTGTTCTCGATGGCGCGCTCGATCAGGGGTAGCGGCTTCATGGTGGGGTGCGCGTCGGAGGACGGAGGGCCGCTCGACCTTCCAGACGTCGCCCTGGTCGCGGTCGCCGTTCCAGTGGTGCTGGACACCTTCGCGCCAGCCGTACCAGATCGGCTCGTACTGCCGCTGGTAGTCGGCCCGCCCAAGCACGAAGCGGTCCTTGGCCCAGATGATCGTGTCGCTCCAGTGCCCGCCTTCCTCGGCGAGCACGCGTGAGACCAGCGGCCACTCCTTGGTGGACATGCAGATGTAGATGGCGCCGTCCGTGTACTGCAGGAGGTTGCGAGACCAGCGGCGCACGAAGGACTCCCACTCGACGGGCGAGAGCGAGTCGTTCTCCAGGCGCCGGCGTCGCTGGCCACGCTGCTGCCCACCGTGATCACCGAGGCTGACGTTGTAGGGCGGGTCTGCGAAAGCCATCGCAGCCTTCGCGTCGCCGAAGAGGCGTGACACGTCGCCGAGTCGCAAGCGTCGCCGACCAGCAGGCGGTGGTCGCCTAACGCCCACAGCTCGCCACGTTGGGCGCGTGGTGCCGCACGTGCGGCCTCCAGCGCGGCGTCGAGGTCGAACGACTCCAGGCGGTCGCGCTTCTCGCGAGCCTCGACGCCCTTGAGGAGCTTCTTCAGCTCGTCGTCGCTGAAGCCGGAGAGCGAGAGGTCGAGGCCTTCGACCGGCGCCAGGTCGGCGAGCATGCGGCCGAGCAGCTCGTTGTCCGAAGTGCCGCCGACCCTGTTGAGGGAGAGGTTGAGGAGGCGGGCCTGCTCCAGGGTGATGTCCAGGAAGATCACGGGCACCGTCTTGTAGCCGAGGCGCCGGGCTGCGGTGAGGCGCTGGTGGCCACCGATGACGGTCTTGTCCTCTCGCCGGGCCAGGACGGGCTGCACGAAGCCGTACTCGCGCAGGCTCTTCGTCAGGGCTTCGAGCTGGGCGTCGGAGATGCGCCGCGGGTTTGCCGGGTCCGGGCGCAGTTCGTCGATGGGGACCTCGACGACCTGGTGGGTAGTTGATTACTTGTGGTCATCGCCGCATCCTTCCCTTCTGTCTCCGCCACTCTTCGGTGGCCCTCGACGCACAGTCGAAGCACTTGGCACCGGCGGGCATGGGCTTGCCGCACCCCCCACGGCGCAGTGAGGGCTCACGCCGTCGCCGCCTGGCTGCCGCCACGTTGCGGTGGAGAAGTCGATTCGGCAGGGGCCTGAGGAAGCGTGATCACACCCCTATAAGAGAGATCCTTCTTAAGGGTGTGATCACCTGTCCCCAGATACTTGGCTGCCGTTCGACGACTGGCCTTCGCCAGCTTCGCCACCGCTACGACGGTCACCGGCTCACACATCTCCTGCAGTCGAAGGACCGCCCTCCGAATCCGGCGCTCAGCATCCTCGTGGCGCTGGTCGTTAACCTGAGCTGACTCCGTCGTCGTGATCAGCTCATCCACCCGCAATCCGGGCACTGGGTGGCTCGTGTGCAGGATCACCCGCAGTTGTTGCCGTGGTTGTGGGACATTGCCTATGGCCAGCCCCGGCTGCTCCAACGTGAAGATGCGGGCACGGTGTAGGGCCTGCTCCATTTCGTCTTCACGCTCGGCGCGCAGGAGTTCGGCCACTCGCTCGTCGGCGTAATCCACAACGTCGACCTCGTAGCTCTGACCGCCGAAGGCACGTTGCGAGAGCACCATGCGGTCGCTGATCGGTGACTCTCCCCAATGCAATGCCTGAGCCAGATAGACCAAATCTTCCCCAGGCGGCATCGGCCTGCCCACGAGATGGAGCCGCTCCACGTCCTCCAGCGCATTTGTGCCGCGTACGCTGCCGAACGTCACCACCTGACTTTCGGCAAACTCTTTTACAAGCAGGCTTGCGCGCATGCTGCGGAAGCACACAGCCCCTTCTCTTTCGGGAGGCAAGGGCAGCTTCAACCGCTCGGACGTGATCTCGGCCAGGACTTGAAGTGCTTTCTCGGAATCTCTAAGCACGGTGTGGCCGTTGCTCGTGCTCGCGTACTGCACGACCTTCGCGTTCTCAGGCATCTGGATGCGCACTTCCATATCCGGAAGCCGCTCGTGGTCTCGCGTCAGGTAGTCGACAAGGCTGGGTACAGGCGTAGCATCGAGGATCAGCAGCTCCATCTCCGGCAGAAGCGCTTGTCGAGCCCTGCTCCTCGCGTGGTCCTTGAGGTACCACACCTCGATTCCGTCGGGGCCAAGCCGCAGGCGGCTATTGAAGTCCTCACCGCTCTGGAACAACGGCAGTTCATAGCGCAGGGCGGAGAACAGGACTCGCAGCGTCGCGGGTGGTACTTCGTCAATCGCATCGCGAAGCACCACTCCCTGTTCATCCGGCTTAGGCTCCGGCAGTGTCACCCGTTTCGGAAGTGCCTCAACCAGCGCCTCGATGTCATCTCCATAAAGCCGCGCCGTTCTCGCGAGCTGATCCCAGACCCTTGCACCTGTAAGACGCAATGAACCGCCATCATCTCGGCAGGGCGCGTCCAGAATCGCGTGGCCTAGGATCACCAGCAGCCTCCGCTGCCGACTCCTGCGCTTGCCCCGCAGTAGTTTGTACGCCCGTCCCAGGTCTTCCTTACTCAGGAACACTCGCTCGACCAGGGCCCGCATGAGGTCAGCGTCGTCCACAACGGCGAGCCGTCCGCCCGCCAGGAAGTTGCGGTTGAAGAGCTGCTCTGCTGCCCCGACTCTCGGCCCGTCCTGCTCGAACTGGCGCCAGTAAGCACAGTCGTGACGAAACGGGCAGCGCGGCTTATCGCTTCGGCCACACGCCAGGGCCTCGACCTCATGCCCTGCCTGGCCCAGCGCCTGCACGACGTCGTGACGCTGACAGTTGCCGGGATGCCGTCCTTCCACAAGGGCATATCCGTGATCGATGGCAAGCTCACGGGCCAGCCGCAATGATCCGGTGAGAATTCGTGCGCTCACATGCTTCTCGCGCACGGCTGCTGCCACGGCGGTAGTCTTGCCCGCACCCGGCGAACTCTTGATCAACAAAGCTCGACTCATCGCCGTCGCCCTTCGATGAACTCGAAGACGGCTTCTCGCGTGTCCTGTCGCGCCGATGCGAGCGGAATACCCTGCGTAACCCAGCCTCGAATCTCCGAGGGCCGCACAGCGCGGCGTTCACCGATCCCCTCTGGGGCAAAACTCACCGCCCGTATACGCGGCCGATCACCTGCAAAGAACAGGTCATCGATGCCCTTCGGGCCACTCACATCCGTGCCTTCCCATACGGCCTGGTAGACAGACAAGCCTGCATGAAACAGCGAGCGCAGCCACCTGTCGCGGGCCCGGTCGGTGTTCACGTTGCTTTCTTCGTCGAGGGCGACGATGACCCGTTTCGGGTTCAACTGCCGGATAACGGCGATGTGGTTCTCACTGAGCGACTGGCCTGGCAATCCGATAACCGCAACGTCGCCCAGCCGGTGCGCCACCTGCGCCTTCACTCCGCCCTCAGTGACATAGAGGTCGCAGCCGACCTCAAGGGCACCCGCCATGTGGTACATCTCGGCGGTACTGCTGCCACGCGCTGTCTCGTATTTCCCGCCAACAAACTTGTACTGGAGGCCCGTGATCAGGCCCTTCTCGTCTCGATACGGGACGACGTAGGCTTCCCCGTCTCCAAAGGTCCGGAAAGTGGTGCGGCCGTTTTTGTCCACGAACCCGGGACAACGCCTCAACCACGCCTCGCCGAAGCGGTCCACTAGCTCCTGGATGAAGTGCTGCACCTCGCCGCCCTTCCGGGGCAAAGTTCGGTAATCGACGCTGCGGAGGTCTGATTCAGTTAGACCCCGCCGAGTGAGGTCTGCCCTGCTGGCCGGGCGCAATTCCAGGAGTTCAAGCGCCGCCGTGTAGATGACATGGCGGTCGTTGAGACCAAGGTCCGCGCTTCGAGCCAGAGCTTCGTTTGGTCGAGGACTGGTTGAGAAAGGCCCGAAGCCATGCTCAACACCACAAGCACACCTTCCGACGAGGATGTGCTTGTATGCCGGCGGCTCTGTTGTTATGTCGAGTTCTGCCCTGCCGGCCAGCTCCTCGCGTGTGCAATATGCCGCTATGCCAAGCGTGAAGCCGGCGCAGCGTATTCCTCGCCCTTGTTGCAGACCGGAATGGCCGCCGCAGATCGGGCACGGGTATGACCGGTTGTGGCGCTGGAGCTTGGCCTGGGGCGAGGAGACCAACGTGAACGCTCTCGGTCAGGCCGCCCAGCCGACTGCGAACGCGCCCCAATGTGGCTGTAGTGAATGCGGAACGATGAGTTCGCGAGTTTGGAGTTGTGGGAGACGGATTCTCCCCCGTCTCCACCAAGACTCACCGCCTCTCCGAACCTGCCTAAGGTTCCGAGAGGCTTTTTCATGACTGCTGGCGAGTCATCCTGCCCGGCCTGATTGCGTGAAGGCAGCGATAACCACCAATGACAACCCGACAAGGAGGAGCGCCACGTGGAGCGGGAAAGCGTAGTAGCGAATCTTACGGACAAGAACATGGCGTTCATGCGGCGGTAGATCCTCACCATCAACACGCCGCTGTGCGTACTTGGCACCCTGCAGAAGAAGCTCCATTTCAATCATCCGATCAATAGCACTAATCAGAACAGAGGAGAGAAGGAAAACAAGACCAGCGCCCAATACCCAACGATTGATGCCCGGATTTGGCACTATCTGAAGGGACAGGACTACCGCCGCGATGGCCCCAGCACTAATCCAGTCTTGAAATCGCCGACGTGATTCTGTCCCCTGCTCCACAAGGTACTGAAAATCCCTTTCGGTCGGGATGCTGCGGTAAGTCGGCGAGTCTCTCTCAGACACTTTCGCCCTCCTGGATAGACGATCCATCACCCCCGGTCGCCTGCTCCTGTGCCGGTGAGGTGGGCGTGTACCTTCAGTCTGGCAACGATATCGCAGTGGCCGAGAATTTCCGAGTCGCGCCCTGAGGCACAAGCAGCGGAACCGCCAGCCTGCCAGAGATTGTGGAATCAGGATCGGTGCGAACGGCGCCTGCTTGACCAACTTCCGAAAGACCCGCCCGCGCCTATTGTTCCCCGTTCTGAGGTTCTTTCATACCCATCACCGTAGACTCCGCTCCCCGGATCTTGGTACGGCGAAAGCGACCGAAGCGGTAAGCTTGCGCAGATTCCGGTCCGAATGGCGCCTCAGGCCAGGCGGAAGGTCGTCGTTGTCCTAACTGGATGCAGCAGCGACAGAAAACCACACTACGTAAGGAACTACCGTTGACCTACAAACTCAGCATCGGCTTCGAGTGGCAGGGAAGCCCGGACAAGTCCGAGGTCCTCGAGCGAGTACGCATCGCCGAAGACGCCGGTGTCGACACCGCGTTCGTGTCGGAGGCCTGGGGCCAGGACGCGTTCACGTGGCTGGCCTTGCTGGCGGACCGCACCTCGCGCATCAAGCTCGGCACCGCCGTAATCAACTACTACTCCCGCACGCCTGCCGCCCTCGCGCAGCACTTCGCGACCCTGGACGAGCTCAGCGAGGGTCGCATGATCATCGGCCTCGGCGCTTCCAGCCCGAACGTGATCGAAAACTTCCACGGCGTGCCCTTCCAGCCGACGCTGGCCCGCATGCGCGAGACGATCGACATCATCAACATGCTCATCGCCGAAGAGCCCCTGAACTACAAGGGCCAGTGGTTCGATCTCCAGCGCGGCTTCACTCTGCGGTTCAAGACGTTTCGACCCCACATCCCGATCTATATCGCCTCCTTCAGGCCTCGCGCCGTCAAGGTGGTGGCGGAAGTCGCCGACGGCTGGATCCCGTCGATGGTCCCGGTCGACAAGCTCAAGAGCGTGATCGATGACTTCCGCGCCCACGCGACGGCGGCCGGCCGCGATGCCGTCCCAGCTCACCGTCTGCAGCCATCGCGGCATCGTGGTCGCCAAAGACAAAGAGAAGGCCCGCGCCATCGCCAAGGGCACGACGGCGTTCTACATCGCGCGCATGGGTGACTACTACTACGACCAGATCTGCGACATGGGGTATCCGAGCCGAAGCAGACATCGTGCGAAAGGCCTGGGCCGAAGGCGGCTCCAGCGCCGGTGCCGCCGCCGTCTCCGACGAGCTCTGCGACGCCCTGGGCGCCTACGGCTCCGTCGAGGAGTGTCGCGAGCGCATCCAGGCCCAGGAAGAAGCCGGCGTCGACCTCCATCGAGTCTCCGTGCTGGACGCCGAGTCGGCGGTGGAGGAAGGACGCCTGCTGGAGCAGCTTCTCAGGTGACTCTCCCCTTGGTCCTCCGTCTCAGCTCCCATCGGGCAGAGACGTGGGAGTAAGATTGCCCGTCGACGGGAACGCTCAGGATTTCGTGGAGGATCGCATGTACACGGTCATTAGCTTCACCAAGATCTTTCCAGAGCACATTGACGACTACATCGAGAACATGCGGATTTGTGCTCTAGCGACGAACCAGGAGCCGGGCTGCATTCGCTACGAAGTCATGCAGGACGTAGAAGACCCGACCCTGATGTTCCTCTACCAGGTGTTCCAGGACGATGCGGCCTATCAGACCCACCAGGACGCCGAGCACCACCGCGTCTGGGTCGAGAAGTCCCGGCCCTGGCGGGACCAGGGCGCCCCCGGCCGCCACGAGCTTGCGTACATCACCCCGCTCTCCCGTACCCGCTCGGAGTAGGCGTCTCGGCCTGACGCGGTCCGCGCCAACACGGTCGCCGGAGCAGAGCGTGCTGCTCCCGTCTCGAGGTCGTCCTCGGTCGCGTCGTAGGCGGCGAACAGGCCATCGAAGCCGGTGAAGTAGCTGGGCAAACGGCGATGCCACCGCCGTGGGCTAAGGCCCGCGCCACCAGGCGTTGGCCGCGTACGTACGCGCCCGGGACCCCGAAATCTCCGTTGTCCGAAGCACTAATCAGCGTTGTTGAAATCTTCGCGTGACCTTTTGCCCTATCCAGCAGATAGGACATGCGATGACAAAACTAGAACCCTCCTCTGACCAGCACCCTGGCGGATGCCGGCTTACGGACGAAGCACTGCTTCCGGGCCATGAACACCGACATCGAAGTGACGTTGTCGGACTGGCGCGATGCTTACCGCCTCTCCGCCCTCGAAGCGCTGTTCCGGCGCTTCGAGGCGCGGTTCAGCCGATTCTTGCCCGACAGCGAGCTCTCGCGATTCAACGCCCGTACCTCAGCCGCGATGCGCGTCTCGCTCGAGATGTGGGAGCTGCTGGCCGAATGTCAGGCGTTCTTCGAGATTACAGACGGCGTGTTCAACCCGCTGGTCCTCGACGCTCTCGCCGCAGCTGGCTACAACGCGTCCTTCGAGCAGGTCGGCCCGGCGCCTGAGCTTCGAGGAACCGATGTCCCGTCGTTCGGGCAGCTCCAGTTTCGCGAGCCCCCCGTCGTAGTGCTGCCGGCCGGCCTCCGAGTCGATTTCGGCGGCATCGGTAAGGGCTACAGCGTCGACCTCGCCGTCGAGAGCCTGAACGACTGCGACGACTTCCTGATCAACGCGGGCGGCGACATCTACGCGGCCGGCTTCGCCCCCGATGGCCAGGCCTGGCGCGTCGCCGTCGCCAACCCGGGCGAGCCTGAGGTCGCGCTCACCACCCTGGCGCTCTCGGACCAGGCGGTCGCGACGTCCTGGACCACGAAGCGGCGCTGGCAGGCCGGCACGGGCTGGGCCAACCACCTGATCGATTCGCGCAACGGCCAGCCCGTGAGCAACGGCATGGCCGGCGTCACCGTCGTGGCGTCCACAACCACTGAAGCAGACGTTTTCGCCAAAACGGCTCTCATCCTGGGACCAGATGAGGGCCGCGGTTTTCTGGAGGCACAGCAGGTAGATGGCCTCCTGGTCCTAGCGGACGGCACGCAGATCAGCACCCCCGGATGGATGCAGTTCACCACTTCCTGAGAAGTGGAAGTAACGGAGGTCTCACATGCTCCCTCGCAAGATTGCCCTGCCCCTGTCTTTGGCCCTCACCGCCCTGCTGGGCTTTGTTATCACCTCTTTTGCCACGAACGCCGGCTGGCTCGGCGAGGCTTCGCAACAACCCGCGAGTCGCTGTCGCCGAGGCACCCACCGCCTCACCGCCGATCGTTGCGTCGGCCCAGGCGATGCTTGCCCTCCCGATTCCGCCAACCGACCCGACTACGACCGCGGTCCAACCAGTAGTCGAGCCCGTCGTCGAACCGGAGGTCATCGAGGTTACGGACTACGTCTACCAGGACGTGCCCGTCTATCGCGTGGTCCCAGCCCCGACGGTTGCAGATACAGAGACCGCCGTGACGACGAGGCCTCACCCCACCTTCCAGATAGGCGTCGACGCGGACGCCTCCACGACTTCTTCCCAGCCGGAGGACGCGTCTTCGGCAACGACCGTCCGCAACGCACAAGGCCAACCAGGTCAGGCTTCGTCCGCCCAGACCAGTACCTCCGCGTCCTCCTCAGGTTCAACCAGTGTCCGAACCGCTGCCAGCTCGTCGGGCAGTCAAAACGAAGTCAAGCAGGCCGCGCCGTCCACGACGAGCGAGCACAACAGCGAGCACGGGGGCGAGTCGGAGGACTAAGCCACCCGGCTCCAGCAAGAACGCTGCTAGCCCGCAAAGGAGAAGCATCGAATGCGTATCAAATACTTCGGCGCCAAGCTGCTAATCATGTACGACGAGCGTGCTCGCTACCCCAATCGTCTGGGGAGGTCTGGCCTGGCACGAGTGGTCCTCAACGCCCGCGACTGCGGTCACTCAACCCGTTGACCAACCGCTACAGGCCGTGATCCCCGAAGCGGCGGCGACGGAACCACCGCCACCTACTGACATGCCGCCGACGCCGGAACCGATCATCGTGCACAAGACCGTGGTCATCGAGCGGCCGTACTACGTGGACGTGCCGGCAACGCCTTCGTCCGCCGCCGCAAGCAATCAGGTCGCCACAACCGCCTCAAGTCCAGCCCAGACGGCGGCCCTTGGCCTTCCGCCGGCCGCGGCCCAAACCTCGGCCGGATCGACGGCAGTCCAGAACTCGGGAAGCCTCCCAGTGGTCCTGGCGTCCAACAACGTCGCCGCGGCCCAGTCGCCCCTGACGGCAGTCTCGGCCCCAGCCGCGTCGAACCCCGTCTCCGCCCCATCATCCAGCGCGTCCGCGCCGCAGCAGTCGTCGCCGGCCCCGCAGGCTGCTGCGGCTGCGCCGATTTCGCCCCCGGCTCCCGAGCCCACGCAGGCTCCGGCGCCCACGGCTGCGCCGGCACCGACCCAGGCCCCCGCGCCCGTAGCAACCCAGGCTCCGGCAGCCACCACGGCAGGGTCGTAAGCATGAACACGTTGATCCTGAAGGCAATCGACATCGACTTCGGGCTCCACACATACTGGTATCTGGGGCGGGCAGGCGGCTTCGTGGCCTTCGCGGTGCTCGTACTCTCTATGACCTTCGGCATCGCCATCAGCTCTCGATTGTTCGACGGACTGCTGGCGCGCGCCTGGTTCTTCGAGCTGCACAAGTTCCTGTCGCTCTTCCTCATCGCCGCGGTCGTGTTTCACGCCTTCATCATGCTGCCGGACCCGTACGCCAACTTCACGGTGAAGGAGCTGTTGATCCCCTTCAAGTCGCACCTCAATCCCATACCGCTGGCGATCGGGATCATTGCTCTGTACGGATTCGTGCTCCTGAACCTGAGCTTCTACGTGACGCGATGGATCGGTCAGAAGACGTGGCGCAAGCTGCATTACTTGACCTTCGCGACCTATGGCGCCGGACTGGTGCACTCGATCTGGGCGGGTACGGACGCCGGGCTCTTGGAGACACGGTATTTCTACCTCGGCACGGCGATCGCCATGATGTTCTTCACGCTGTATCGCCTGTCGGCAACCCGAAGCCAGAAGAAGCCCGCCAGGACGCCCAGCACCCGCGAAACCGGGCCCATCACAGCTTCATGAGGAGGAATGGGAGCTTCGGCACTGACCGCGGTCATGTTTCAGTCGCTAGGCTGGAAATGGCCATCAATCGCCCTCCCTTCAGAGATGCTTAGTCAGGCGGGCCTCGATGTAATGTCGCTGACGCAGACGAACGAACGAACGCAAGCCGAAGACGACGAGGCGCTCCTGGTCCAGCGCCTGATTGCCCTCGACGAGGACGCGTGGAGTACCGCCTACCAGCGGTACTTCCCGTCCCTCTATCGCATGGCGTACGCGAGGACGCTCCAGCACGGAGCCGCTGAGGACATCGCCAGCAAGGTCTTCCTGGAAGCAGTGTCCTCGATAGGGCGATATCGCTATCGAGGCGTGCCGTTTCGTGCCTGGCTGTTCCGCATCGCGCGCTATGAGATCTCGGACTTCGTCAAGCTCCAAAAGCGCCGGCCGCAAGTCTCCATTGAGGATGCCCCGGAGCTTGCGATCGAGATTAACGGCAATATCGAGGTCAAAGCAGACCTTAATCAGGCGTTGGAGCTGCTAACGGAGACACAAAAGAACGTCGTGGTGCTCCGATTCATGATCGGGTGCAGCCTGGCGGAGGTCGCACTGGCGCTGGACAAGTCGATCGGCGCCATAAAACAACTTCAAGCAAGAGCACTGGGCGTCCTTCAGGACGCGCTCTTGCTAGGTGGGCAGGGATAACCGTGAGTTACGAGGAAGCACTGGAACAGGCCCTCAACCTGACCGGCAACGAGAAGGCACTCGAAGCCTTCCTGGCCGGCGCACCAGAGTGGGAGGCACGCCTGCGCGCGGCCCTCCAGGTCACGCAGGCACTGCAGGTCAGGTCAGAGGATTTCGGCCCGGATGCGGTGACCACGGCACGCGTAGAGGGGGCGGTGCTGGCGGCCGTGTCGGCACGGGCGCACCAGCCCCGTCGTGGCTGGCCGAACGTGCTGCAAGCGGCGTACTCGCTGCTGCCGAGGCCGCGATTGGTCCTCGCGGCTGGCACGATGGCGCTCGTTCTCGCCATCGTGAGCCTGATCGCGTTGCCGTTGGTGCGCGGGAACACGCAGTCCGCTCAGGCGCTGGTCCTCAGGGGCAGCATCTCGGAGTTGGGCGCGAGTATGGTCACGGTCGATGAGGGTGGACACGCCGTCGGTGGTCAGTCTCAGCGATGGAACGTCTTTCACCGACGGCGTGGGTAACTCCGTAGATGTCTCCGCACTCAGTCCGGGACAACTGGTTGTGCTGAAGGCGACTCGCGTGGGCGATCAGGTGGTCGCTGACTCGCTCGAGATCGAGGGTCACATTTTCGGCACTGTGTTATCGATTACGCCTGAGACGCTTGTGCTCTCCACTGCAAACGGCTCCTATGAAATCCGCCTGACCCCGGCGACGCAGATGGACGGCGACATCGTCGTCGGCACCGAGGTCGAGGTCGAGGTCCTGCAAGACGGGGGTCTGGTGGCGGTCGAGGTCGAAGTCGAGCACAACGAGATCGAGGACAACGACGAGCTCGAGGATGAGGATGACAACAGTCCCTCCTCAGACAACGAGGGTGGCTCCGGCTTCAGCACGCCGGCCGGCAATGGCGCTCCGGCGAACACACCTGGCTCCGTGCCCAGCCTGATCGACGGCGAAGGGGACGACGACGAGCACGAGTCCGAGGCTACCGAAGCACCGCAGCCCCTGCAGCGGCCGCAGGCCACGGAAGCACCGGAAGCGACGGAGAAACCCGAGGCCACGGAGAAACCAGAGGCCACGGAAGCACCCGACTCAACCGAGAAGCCGGAGGACACGGAGAAACCAGAGGACCATTAGCCCCCGGCGGGCTTGAGTCTGCGAGCCGCCACGAGCAGGAACATCGGCCGCCGCAGCTCTTCGGCGTCCTGAGGGTGCTCGCGCAGCCAGGCTTCGCTGGCGTACGACTCCTCGACGTGCTCCAGCGTGAAGCCGGCATCGAGGAGCGTATTGAGGATGGTCGAGAGCATGCGGTGGTAGCGGTGCACGCCCTCGACGAACCAGGTGCGCTCTCGCAGAGCCTCCACAGCGTAATCGTCGACCGCCCAGCCCAGCGACGAGCCATCGGGCGCCGTGACCCAGCCGTCCTCGGTGCTGCGGGCGGCGTATATCGGGTGCTCCGTCGAGAACACGAAGCGGCCGTTGGGCTTGAGCCAGCGCGCGATGCGGGCGACGAGGCCGGCGTAGTCGTCGACGTAGTGCAGGGCGAGGGAGCTCACGACGAGGTCGAAGGCGCCGTCGGGGTAGTCGGCAGCCTCCATGGCGACCTGAGCGTAGGTGACGTTCGCGTGGCCCCACTGCGCTCGGGCGACCTGCAGCATGCGCTCCGAGGCGTCGATGGCGGTGACGTGCGAAGCGCCAGCTTCGGCGAGCCGTAACGCCAGCTGACCACCGCCGCAGCCGAGGTCGAGCACGGTCAGGCCGGTGACTTCACCGATCATGTCGAGTAGGGGGCCGTGCTCCATAGCGGCGCCGAAGCCGGCGTTGAAGCGAGGGAGTCGGGTATAGCCGACGAAGAATGCTTCTTCGTCGTAGATGTTCTGGGGCTCAGTGTCGTGGTCCATGTCCACGATCATAAGGTCCGCGAATTCATACGTACCGGGCCCAGGCATGCGAAGATATTCGAAAGCCCTCGTTGCGAAGGTAGACAATGAAGTTCATTAAACTGACCGAACGGGACCAGCAAACCTCGAATCCGCCTCAGACGATCTGGGTCAACCCGATGCACCTGATCACGTTCGAGGTCTGGAACCGCAGCTTGCCCGAAAACGGCGCCCGGCTGTTCATCGGCGGCCAGGAAGGTGCGTCAATCTGGGTCACGGAAACCGCCGACGAAGTGGCTCGCCTCCTGGACGAGGCTGCCTGACGCCAAACGCGAAAGAGCCGCCCCCGATGAGGGGACGGCTCCTTCAGTATGACCGGCTTGTGGCTAGAAGACCGGCGTGTAGGTCACGACCAGGGTGACCGGTATCTCGAAGAGCAGCTGATCGTCGTAGCTGGGCCACAGGCCGGACGGGCGCTCCATCGTGCGGTGCAGGGTCCACTCCGTCCAGGACGTCGCGTCGGCGGGGCGGGCGTCCAGGTCGTTCTCGCCGTCCAGCACCGAGGCGAAGGAGAGGAAGCTGCAGGAGCCGGGGCCGAAGTAGAGGTTGTCCGGGTAGCCCAGGTTGTTGCAGTAATCTGGCGCCTCGGTGAGCTCGATGCCGAAATCGAGGTAGCGGTCCACGTCGTTGTACTGGTCGAAGTGGATGCCAAGGCCGACATGGAAGTCCTCAGCGGGCAAGTTGTAGGCCGCCAGGTCGTCGTCCCACTGGCCGTCGTGCCAGACGGTCATCCTGAAGTCTGCATCGCCACCGTAGGCGCGCTCGACAAAGTTGGCGACGTTGTAGTTGATCTCGACGTTGCGCTCGAGGGTCGTGAAGTCGCCCGAGCGGGTCGCCTCGTAGCCCTCCTCGTCCTTCGCAGTCACCGTGGCGTGGTAGGTCGTGCCCGCCTTCAAGTCGTCGAAGTAAGCGCCGAACTCCATCACCTCATCCGCACCACTGTTCATCGTGCGGTCGTAGCCGTTGCCGGTGACGTGGATCCAGATGCGGGCCATGGTGTCCGTCTTCACGACGAGCTTGGCCGCGGGGCCGCGTGCATAGGCAAGGCCGCTGGTGATGCACTGGATGGAGCAACCGGGCCCGGCTTTGTAGTCATCGATATCGCTGTAGGGCGAACCCGAGCTGGGCGCGGTGGTCTGGAACCCGGTCATCGCCCCTACACCGACGACGCCGACCGAGCTGGGGGCGGTGCGGAAGTTGTCGATGCCGCGGGTGCTGTCATCCCGCAGGACCGTAAGCACGTACTCGTCGGGCGTGCGCGTCGGGCTGGCGAGGGAGTCGGCGCCACGGTCGGCCGAGGCCGTACCGGCGGCGGCCAGGAGCCCCGTCGCCACAACGGCACCGAGGGCGATCTGGGTCATTCGCTTGCTGATGCTGAGTTTCATTGTCTTGTCCTTCCTTCTTCTGAGTTGAGCCTTGGCTCTGAACTTGAGCTCGACGTTGCAGGCGATGGCGGGTAATCACGTCTTCATCTGGTGTCCTCCGGCTGTCTTTCAGGTCTTAGACAGCCGGACCCCGCGCTTCTTACAGGGGAGAAGGAAGATTTTTCGAAAATTCTCTGAAGGGGTCTCGCAGGCAAAGAAAGAGGGCCGGGTAATCCCGGCCCTCCTGGTCGATCGTGACGGCTGCTAGTTGTCGAACGTCAGGATGGCGCGACCGCCGATGCGACCGGCGACGAGGTCGTCGCAGGCCTCATTGATCTGGTCCAGCTTGTAGCGGGCGGTGACGAGGCGGTTGAGGTCCAGCTTGCCTTCCTGGAACCACTGCACGAACTTCGGGTAGTCCTCGTCGGGACGGCTGCTGCCGCCGAAGCTGCCCCGATACGTCCTCGCCAGGAAGATGTCGCGCATGTTCAAGGTCGCCGGCACCTGGGGCACACCAACCAGCATGGCGACGCCGCCCTCACGGATCGCGGCGATGCCGGGCTTCACCGAAGGCAGAAGCTGCTCCATCGTCACCTTGGCACCGATGGCGTCGAAGGCGTAGTCGGCGCCTCCGTTGGTGAGCGCGAGGATCTTCTGCACCGGGTCCTCGTTCGAGGCGTTGATCGTGTGAGTGGCGCCGAACTCACGGGCGAGGGCGAGCTTGTCGTCGTGCAGGTCGACGGCGATGATCTGGCTGGCGCCGGCGATCACGCAGCCCGCCAGCACACAGAGCCCGACGCCGCCGATGCCGTAGATGGCGACTCGGCTGCCTGGCTCCACCTTCGCGGTGTTGAGCACGGCGCCCACGCCCGTCATCACAGCGCACCCAATGATCGCCGTCACGTCAGTCGGCACGTCGTTGGCCATCGGCACGATGTACTGCTCGTGCGCAACCGTAGTCTCCACCCAGGTCGGGGCGGACTGCCAGGTCGCCGGCTTGCCGCCGTAGCTCATGCTGCCCTGCGTCGGCGGCGTCATGCCCTCGTGGCCGTTGCGCGGCACCCAGGTGACCATCACGTGATCGCCTTCCTTGACGTGCGTGACATTGCGCCCCTTGCCAATGACGACACCGGTCGCCTCGTGACCGAGCAGGAGCGGCCGTACCAGGTTCGGGTTGTGCATCTGGTGGAGCTGTGAGTGGCACACACCGCTGGCAAACTGCTTGACGACGACCTGGTTCTCGTCCGGCTCCGGCAGCTCGATCTCGTCCACGATCAGGGGACCGTTGTGCTCGAGTTGGATAGCGGCGCGTGTCTTCATCTAGGTCTAGGTCCTCCTGAAGGTTGTCGAGTGTCGCGGGGAAGCGTTGGCAGTTTATGCCAGCGCCCCGTTGAAGTCGACGTGCACCAGGGGACTTGGCGACGGGTCAAGCGATTCGGGAGACCGTGCCGCAGGAGGCGCAGACGGCATCGGATACCGAGAAGGCGGCACCGCAGGATGCGCACCGAATGACCGCGCCGGCAACTGCGGCGCGACGGCGACGCACGTCTTCGAGGCTAATGGGCTCGTTTGGGGCCTCAGCCGCCCCGACATTGGAAACGGGCGAGGCCGTTTGACGCGATGCGGTGCGACCCGCGAGCGACCGGAGCTTCGGCGCGGCGATGATCATCAGCCCGGCGAAGACGCCCAGCGCCACATCGGAGGCGATGACGGCCAGCACAACGCCATCGACCACGGCGACCTCAGCGGCCCGAATGGCCACATAGACGAGAAACACAATCGAAAGGAGCACGCCGGCCAGCCCGCAAACGGCTAGGGGCGTCAGACGTTCTCGCGGCGGCGACGGCGCCTCCGGGATACGCGAGTCACCCGTATCGGTTCGCTGGCTGCGCTCACCGAGGTAGGGCGCGATGTTCACCACCTTGCGATTCCTGCTCATATCCTCCTTACTTTCGGTCAACACACAGCATTTCTTTAACCAATTAATGACTCCGTAGGCAAAACTCAATGCCCAGATATGTTCCCATGCAGGTCATCTGAAGAGTGGATGTCGGCGAGGCGCTTCGATCTGTGATCCCTCAACCTTGTCCGCGCGGAGGGTCGAGCTCCGACTGTCCAGTACCCCTTCTTAGCCTCGCTGGCGCGTCAGCATGCATCAGCACGAGCGTTAAGTTGCGTTCGTGCCGTACACTAGGTGCAGTTCCCCATTTGTTCAGGACGCTGTTACTGCCAAATGCGGTGTCTTCGCTCGCGATGAGAGCAGAGATACGGGGCAACCGTGTGTGAGATGCGAGTGTGCATCCCGCACTCCTGACGCACGTTAGCGATGCGGCAGACACACAACAGGCGCATGAACACAGGGAGACACAGAGACTTTTGACAACCGACCTCGCAGTAACCGATTTCAGTGAATTTGGCCTGAGCGACCAGGTGCTACGCAGCCTGCGCGACATGGGCTTCGAGGAGCCTACGCCCGTCCAGGCACGCGCCCTGCCGCCGATGCTCGCCGGACGAGACGTCGTGGCCCAGGCGCTTACGGGTACCGGCAAGACCGCGGCCTACGGCATCCCCCTCGTCGAGCACATCGACCCCAAGCTCCGCGGTATCCAGACCGTCGTGCTCTCGCCCACGCGCGAGCTGGCGATCCAGGTCGAAGACCACCTGAGCCAGCTCGGCAAGCACAAGAACGTGCGCTTCGTGGCGATCTACGGCGGCCAGCCGATCGAACGCCAGCTGCAGGCCCTGCGGCGGGGCGTGCACGGTATCGTCGCAACGCCGGGACGCCTGATCGACCACATCCAGCGCGGCACCGTAAAGCTGGGTGAGGTGCGCGTCCTCGTCCTCGACGAAGCGGACCAGATGCTCCAGATGGGCTTCCAGGAAGACGTGGAGCAGATCATCGCTCAGATGCCGGAGGAGCGCATGACGGCGCTGTTCTCGGCGACGATGCCTGAGCCGATCATGCGCATCGTCCACCACTACATGCGCGAGCCGGAGAAGATCCAGCTCAGCCGCGCCCAGGCGCTGACTGTCCCCTCGGTAGACCAGACCTACTTCCAGGTGCCGTTCCCCCGCAAGTTCGATGCCCTGTGCAACGTCCTGGACTCGCGCCAGGCGGACCGCACGATGGTGTTTTGCGCCACGAAGCGCATGGTCGACGACGTGGCCGAGCGCCTGCCGATGCGGGGTTACTCCGTCCAGGCGATCCACGGTGACGTCACCCAGGCGGGACGCGAACGCGCGCTGAAGGCGTTTCGAGACGGCCGCGCCGACGTCCTGATCGCAACCGACGTGGCCGCGCGCGGCCTCGACGTGCCCGACGTCGCCCTCGTCGTGAACTTCGACATCCCGCCGGACCCCGAGTACTACGTCCACCGCATCGGCCGCACCGGCCGCTCCGGCAAGAAGGGCGAGGCGATCACGTTCGTGAACCCGCGGGAGATGCGCGAGCTCAAGATGATCGAGCGCGCCACCGGCGCCGAAATTCGCCGCGGCGAGCCACCGACCGCTCGCGAGGTCAAGGACCGCTCGAACCAGCGCCTGGAGACCGAGATCCGTACCGCCCTCGAAGGCACGAACTGGCGCAGCTACCTCGAGGTGGTCGAGGAGCTTTCGTCAGAGTGGGACGCCGTCGAGATTGCTGCAGCGGCGCTCGCCCTGGCCTCGGAGCGGCGCGGGCCCAGCCGCCAGCCCCAGGCCCAGCAGGAGCGCGTGACGGACTCGCGGCCGCAATCGGAGCCTCGACGCGACTACTCCTCGCCTCGGCCGCACCGGGCGCAGCCGTTCCGCGGCGGCCCGTCGAACCCTCGGAAATTCAAGGGCAAGAAGCCGGTACGCCAGGCGTACTAGACCTACTTCTCGCTGCTGTCCCGAAAGGACTGAAGCTCGTTTCGCAGTCCGGCCATCTCCTCACGCAGAGCACTCAACTCGTCAGACGTGACAGAGGTGCCGGTGAAGCGCTCGCGTCCCAAAAAGAAGGCGGCCATCCGGGCCGTGAAGTAGCCGATGATGCCGACGCCGAACACTCGAAGGGCGATGGCGACCACGCGCCCCTCCGTCGTCACCGGCTCGATGGAGATACCCACCGTCGTCAGTACTGATGCGGCCCACCACATGGCATCGCCGACGCTGTTGATTTCGCTGTCGCTGCTGGACTCGAGGAAGTAGACAACGCCCGACGCGGCCAGCCAGACGATGGCGGTTAGAACTGCAAGAAAGGCGAGCTGGCTGAACCCCAAGAAGCTGCGGATCGCCTCCATCGCCCGGCCTACTGACGTGAACCCGCGTACCACGGTGGCCCCGCGCACCACTCTCGCCGTCCGCAGGAACTGGAGCGACTGAGCCGCGCGCAGGACCCGCAACGCCGGCACGAACAGCGCGATCACGAGCAGCCAGTTGCGGCGGACGTAGAGGAGCTTCTTGGGTGCCAGGGAGAGCTCGACCACGAACGCCACGAGAAAGATCGCCCAGATGGCGATCTGGCTCCCATAAACGATGAGGTTCCAGGGCGAATTGAGCCTGATCAGAAACTCGGCGATCAGCAGGCAGACGGCGATGAGCGCGAGCGGGCCAAGCGTGACGTCGAAGATCGCCGAGAGGCGCTTGACGACTCGATAGCGCGAAAGCGTATCCGTAACCGACCCGGTGATCGTGCGATACGGCCAACGCCCCGTCGGCCTGCTTCCCTGAGACCCGGAATCGGCATCGCCAGTCAACGGCGCCTCCTACCCCTCTCACTTGGCTTCCACGCTACCAGACCCGCCTGTCACGCGTCTGGGGCCCTCGTCACCGCTCTGCGAAGTGATCGGCGACAACCTTCGCGACGGCGCAAGTGAGCTTCTTCGCCGTGGGAATGTGGAGGAACTCGTTGGGACCGTGGGCGTTGGCGCCGGGCCCGAGGACGCCCGTGATCAGGAACTGCGCCTCCGGGAAGCGCTGGCCCAGCATGGCCATGAACGGGATCGAACCGCCCTCGCCCTTGTACGCCGCCGGCCGGCCGAAGAACTGTGTCGAAGCCTCATCGATCGACGCCCGCAACCACGGCGCCGTCGCCGGGGCGTTCCAGCCGCTGGCAGGCTCATCGAGGTCGAAGCTCACGCGGGCGCCGTAGGGCGGGTCGCTCTCCAGGGTCTGCTTCAGGGCCTTCGCCGCGGCTTCGGCGTTGCAGGTCGGCGGGATACGCAGCGAGAGCTTGAGGCGCGTGATCGGTCGCAGGACGTTGCCGGCGTTCTCGATCGGCGGCAGGCCGTCCGCGCCCGTGACCGAGAGTGTGGGACGCCAGGTGCTGTTGAGAATCAGCTCCATCGCCTCGTGCGTAACGGGCTTGGCGCCCGGCAAGAAAGGCAGCTCGGAGTGCACGCCTTCGCCCAGGATGCCCGCGAGCTGCTCGACCTCCGCCAGGCGGTCCGGCGGCACGTCGACGTGGAACTCGGGCAGCAGGACCCTACCGGTCGCCTCATCTTCGATGCGGCTGAGGAGCATGCGGGCGACCCGGAAGCTGGAGCTCACGACGCCCGACCAGGAGCCGGAGTGCACGCCCTCGCTCAGCAGCTCGACCGAGAGCGTGCCCGCAACGATGCCTCGCAGCGAGGTCGTGCCCCAGAGCTGGTCGTAGTTCCCGCAGCCGGAGTCGAGACAGACGATCAGGCTGAGCGCCCCGATCGTGTCTGAGAGCGCTTCGAGGTACGGCGGCAGGTCGAAGCTGCCGCTCTCCTCGCACGCCTCGATGAGGATGACGCAGCGGGCGTGCGGGATGCCCTGCTCTTCCAGGGCCTTGAGCGCGGTCACGGCAGCGAAGGTCGAGTAGCCGTCGTCGGCGCCGCCGCGGCCGTAGAGCTTGTCATCCTCGAACACGGGCGTCCACGGCCCGAGGTCCTCGCGCCAGCCCGACATCTCCGGCTGCTTGTCGAAGTGCCCGTAGAGCAGCACGCTGCCGTTCGAGGTGTCGCCCGGCACCTCGATGAGGATGAGCGGCGTCCGGCCGGGCAGCCGGTGCACGTCGACCTTGGCGTTGGCGGGCGCCTCGCGACGGCACCAACCGGCGATGAGGTCGAGGGCGGCATCCATGTAGCCGTGTTCGGCCCAGTTGGCGTCGAAGCCGGGCGACTTGTTGGGGATCGTTATGTAGGTTTCCAGCGCCGGCAGGACGGACTCGTCCCACACCTGCTCAACCAGTGCCTGTGTCCTCTCGACGTCCATCGCCCGCGCCTCCGTGATGTGTTCTCAGGCAATCATGGCACTCGTAGCGGCGCCGGGCGAGTCGAAACGCGTGCTAAGCCGTCGCTTCGACGCAGCGGGCGGCCCGTTCGCGCAGGAGGGTCTGCTCGCGGCCGTTGCGGGTCATCGAAGCCGCCCGCTCGAACTCGGCGCGCGCTTCGGATAGCCTTCCCAGCTTCTCCAGCAGGTCGCCCCGCACCGTGGGCAGGAGGTGGTAACTCTTCATCGCGGGCGCATCGATCAGCGTATCGACGATCTCCAGGGCCGGGCCGGGGCCGTACGCCATCGATATAGCGACGGCGCGGTTGAGCTCGACCACGGGCGATGCGGTGAGGTCGACGAGGCGCTCGTACAGGGCGGCGATGCGGGGCCAGTCCGTCTCGTCCGCCGTGCGGGCGCGAGCGTGACAGGCCGCGATGGCCGCTTGCAGCGCGTAAGGGCCGGCGAAGCCACCGAGTGCCTCTGATCGATCGAGGGCATCGAGGCCGCGACGGATCAATACGTAGTCCCAACGAGCCCGGTTCTGGTCCAGCAGCAGCACGGGCTCGCCCGCAGGGCCAATGCGGGCGCGCAGACGGGAGGCTTGAATCTCCATCAGCGCCACCAAGCCGTGCACCTCAGCTTCTTGAGGCGCCAGGCCCGCCATCACGCGGCCAAGGCGCAGGGCGTCCTCGCAGAGGGCCGGGCGCACCCAGTCGTCGCCGGAGGTCGCCGAGTAGCCCTCGTTGAACACGAGATAGATCACTTCCAGCACGGACTTGAGGCGGGCGGCCAGCTCCGGACCCGAAGGCACCTCGAAGGGGATTTTGGCGTCAGCGAGCGTGCGCTTGGCTCGGACGATGCGCTGCGCCACCGTAGCCTCCGAGACCAGAAAAGCCCGCGCGATCTCATCGGTCGATAGGCCGCCAAGCAGCCGCAGCGTCAGGGCGATCCGGGCTTCGGAAGACAGGATAGGGTGGCAGGAGATGAACATGAGGCGCAGGAGGTCGTCGCCGAAGTCCTCCTGCAGCGCCGAATCGAGGTCGGGGTCCGAGGTGTCCTGCTCGATCTCGAGGTCGCGTCCCATCTCTTCTTGCTTGCGGCGCAGCGTGGCGTTGCGCCGGAACTGGTCGATCCCCCGGTTCTTCGCCGCCGTCATGAGCCAGGCGCCGGGGTTCTTCGGAGTGCCATCGCGCGGCCACTGCTCCAGCGCCGCGACGAGGGCGTCCTGCGCCAGGTCCTCCGCCATACCGATGTCGCGGGTCATGCGCGTGAGCGCCGCAATGAGCTTCGGCGCTTCGATGCGCCAGACGGCGTCGATGGCGTCCTGAGTTTCCGTGGTCATGCAATCGATCAGACCACGGCGTCTGCGACACGGCAAGCAGCAGACACGCGTTGATACGTGTCTGCTGCTCATTGGCCCAGCGAAGGCCTCAGCCCTGACCGGGTACCTGCATCTCCGTGTAACCGGCAGCGGCAGCCTGGACGTCCGGCGGGAAGTCGGCCATCTCCTGCACCTGGCGCACCTCGATCACCTCGTTGGGCGAGCCGGGGCAGCGCTTGGCCCACTCGATCGCCTCTTCGCGGGAACGCACGTCGATAAGCCAGTACCCGCCAAGCACCTCCTTCGCCTCCGCGAAGGGACCATCCTCGACCACGGGCTTGCCGGTCGCGAAGGAGACGCGGGCGCCCATGGATGGCGGGTGCAGGCCATCCAGGGCCAGGAGAACGCCGGCCTTCTGCAGGTCCTCGTTGTACTTCATCATCGAGGCTACGGCAGCGGGCTCCGGCATCGTGCCGGGCTCCGCGGACTCGTAGCCCTTCGGGATCATCAGCATCATGAATCGCATCGTTTTCTCCTTATGCCTCTCGGCAGTCTCTTGAACGCCCGAACGGCAGGCCGGCGGGCGCTACGACCATGCCGGCTGCCACATCGCTCTATTGACCGGCGGCGTTGCGAATGACCTGCTCGCCCAGGCGCGTTTCCTGCTCCTGCAACTCCGGCGTGAACCCTTCGCCGAGCTCGTCCATCTCGAAGATCGGCCGCAGCTCGATCTCGGACTCGACGCCGTCGGGGTTGGGGCAGCGCTTCGCCCACTCGATCGCCTCTTGCAGCGACTCGACCTGCCAGATCCAGTAGCCGGCGATGAGCTCCTTCGCCTCGGTAAACGGCCCGTCGATGACATTGCGATGCTCCCGGCCGTTCATGACGACGCGGGCGCCCTTGGCGCTTGGGTGAAGCCCATCGCCGCCGATCATGACGCCGGCGTTCACCAGCGCTTCGTTGTACTGGCCCATCTCGGCGAAGAACGCCTCGTCGGGCATGATGCCGGCCTCGATGTTGTCGTCCGACTTGATCAGTGCCATGACTTTCATGTCTGTTGCTCCTTCACTCCTGCGTTACGTGCGCAGGGGGCCGCCCGCGATGGAGCGCCCCAGCGCCAGCTACGACTGCTGGTTCTTCTCGATCTGGTCGCGCAGGCGGGCTTCCTGCTCCTGGAGCTCCGGCGTGAACTCGGCCGGCATGTCCTCCATCTCCGCGATCTGCCGGATCTCGAGGTCGGACTCGATACCCATCGGGTTGGGGCAGCGCTTGGCCCACTCGATCGCCTGCTCCATGCTGTCGACCTGCCAGATCCAGAAGCCGCCGACGAACTCCTTGGCTTCAGCAAAGGGGCCGTCGATGACGCTGCGGTCATCGCCCTTGAAGTGGACGATCTTCGCCTTCGCGGTAGGCACCAGGCCTTCGCCGGCGAGCATGATGCCGGCGTTCACCAGCTCCTCGTTGTACTTGTTCATTGCAGCGTAGAGTTCCTCCGTCGGCTTGACGGCCGCCTCCAGACCCGGAGTTAGCTTGACCATGACCATGACCCGCATTGTTATGTCTCCTTCTTCCTTCTGAACGTCCGGCCCTTCTGGCAGGCCTCTACTTACACGTCGCATGAACTGGCTTCAGATCGACAGGCGGCGCACAAATTCCCCGCCGCCTGTCGATCTTCGGCTACGACTGCTGGTTCTTCTCGATCTGCTCCCGCAAGCGCGTCTCCTGCTCCTGCAGCTCAGGCGTCATCGCGTCGCCGAAGTCTTCCATCTCGCCCACGACGCGGATCTCGAGCTGACCCTCTTGCCCGCTGGGGTTCGGGCAGCGCTTTGCCCAGTCGATCGCCTGCTCCAGGGAGTCGACCTTCCAGAGCCAGAAGCCGGCGACCAGCTCCTTCGCCTCCGTGAAAGGCCCGTCGACGATCCGACGCTCATCGCCGGAGAAGAGCACCCTGGCGCCCTGCGCGCTCGGGCGTAGCCCCTCAGCCGAGAGCATGATGCCGGCGTTGACCAGCTCCTCGTTGTACTTACCCATCTCCTCGAACATCTTCGTCATCTCGGCATCCGACACCTGGCCGGCCTCGATCTCCGGGGTTGACTTCACAATCACCATTACGCGCATTTCCGTGTCTCCTTCTGCTTGTCTTTCTTGGCACCGGGTTCTTCCCGGCTCTGTAACTACGTCGAACGAGGATCGCCCATTTCGACATCGCGGGCGGAGAAATTCTGAAAACTTCTCGAACTTCCCCCGACTACGCTGTTCTGCCCCGGCTCCGTCTCACCAGCCGCCGGATTGACAGGCTCCGAGGCCGAGCGCAGGATCGCCGCGGCTACTGAACAGCGATGCTTCAGAAGGAGAGGATGACATGGCCGACGAAATCGTAATCGGGACGAGCCTGCCCAAGACGGGTCCCTACGCCGAGACCCAGTTCCTGCAGTACTCGCGGGCCTACGACCAGTGGGTGCGCGACGTTAACGCCGCGGGCGGCATACTCGGGCGCCAGGTACGCCTGCACTGGTACGACGACCTCGGCAAGCCCGAGCAGTGCGAAGCCAACTTCCAGCGCCTGATCAACGAAGACAAGGTCGACCTCCTGCTCGGCCCCTGCCACAGCATCCTCATCGAGCCGATGGCACACGTTGTCGAAGAAGCGCAGATGCTCCTGCTCGAGGGCAGCGGCAGCGTCTCGGACATGTTCCGCAAGGGGCGCAAGTGGCTGTTCCTGGTCTGGGACGCCGACTGCAACTACATGAAGAGCTTCCTCGAGTTCATGAGCGACCCCGCCAACCCGAAGCGCGTAAGCAAGGTCGGCAGCCTCGCGGGCAACCGGCCCCGTGGTCACGGCCACGCCCGCGGCGTCGAGGAGCACGCCGGCAAGCTCGGCCTCGAAGTCGCGTTCAACGAGATGACCAGCGGCGACGTCGATTACGCCGACGTGTTCCGGCGTGCCAAGGCCTCCGGCGCTGAGACGATCATGTGGGACATCGAGGCGCGCGGCGATGACAAGAAGGCAGCGATCCAGGCCGCCATCGACGCCGGGTTCGCGCCCTCGCAGCTCTGGCTCTCGGAGAGCCCGGGACAGCCCGTGGCGGACGGCGTGTTCAGCCGCGTGACCTGGCTGCCCCAGGACCCGCGCCCGCAGTCGAAGCGGTTCGACTCGGACTTCCGCGCCATGCACAGCGCCGTGCCCGAGTACCACTCGGCGGGCGGTTACGCCTGCGGGCAAATCTTGGCCCAGGCCGTCGAAGCCACCGGCAGCCTCGACAACGCCAAGCTGCGAGACGCCGTCCTGAGCATGACCTTCGATACGGTCATGGGCCAGCTTCGCTACGGGGACGACGGCCTGCCGGTTGCCACATTCCCGGTAGCCCAGTGGCAGAACGGCGCGCCGGAGCTCGTCTTCCCGCCCGAGGCGAAGACGGCGGAAGCAAAGCTCTAGTCAACTCAAGCTGCGGGATTCATCCCGCAGTGAAGTGGCATCGAGACGCTGCCGGGCGACACCTGGCAGCGTCTGTTCATATCGGATGGAAAGCGAGGCGAAAAAGTGGTCGGCAACAGTGAAGGTCTGGACCTATCGAACCTGGATGAGATCAGCCCGGACGAGGTGAACGCCAACCTGGCGCGGGTCTGGAGCTGGCGCGGGCCCCTGTACGAGATGTACGCGAACAGCCTGATGCTGGACTACGCGCCCGCGTTCGCGAAGCTGCATCGCTGGGGCTCCGACTTCTTCGGCCGGCCAAAGCTCGAGAACGTGATCACCCTCAGCATCCAGAACATCCACAGCTACATGATGTACGGCTGGGAGACCGGCATCCTCAACGAGTTCCACACTCTGCGCCGCAACGGCATGACCAAGGCGCAGCTAATGGAGCTCGTGATGTTCAGTCAGCTCTACGCCGGCATGCGAGGCCTCGGCCACGTCTACCGCGCTGTCGGCGACCTCCTGCCGGTGTGGGCCGACCCCGAGAACACCGCGACCTTCCCGGAGGGCTGGGCGTCCGACCCCGACGCCTTCAAGTGTGGGCTCGATCTCTCGACCCGCACGCTGACGGACGAGGACCGGCGCAAGCTGAGCGAGTGGTACGAAGGCACGATCGGCTTTGTTCCGAAGTCAATCGAGTTCGGGCTTAAGCACCACCCCGACTTCGTGAAGGTGTATCGAGCGAAGTGGGAGGTCGCGATCCAGACCCTACCGAAGCAGGTCGCGCCCTACCTCTTGCTACGCCACCACACGATAACGGGCTCCAAGGACGGCCTGCGCGAAGCCGCGCTGCTCGGCAAGGCATGGGGCATCACGTCCGAGTGGATCATTCAGGGCATCGCCAGCACAGCCATGTACTTCACCGGCTTCGAGGGCCTGTACACCGCCCACGAGGCGGTCGAGGACCTGCTGTAGAAACGAGTACAGAGCGCAGGCAACAGCGATGGCCTCGGAAACACCTGCACTCTGTTCCGCACCGGAAGAGAAGACGGCCCCGCAAATGCGAGGCCGTCTTCTTCTTGTTCGAGCCGTACTAGGAGCCGCTGACGGGCGTCTCCTCGGCGACGCGGGCCGGCTCACCGGCAGTCCAGACTTCGCGGAGCGGCGCGCTCGCCACCCACCAGTCCTGGTTGCGAGGCAGGAGACACTCACCGGAACGCTGGCGGAAGAGCGTCGGGTCGTCAACGCTGGCCGGAACAACGCCCTCGTCGCGAAGCGCCTTGGCGGCGGCGATCCAGCGTCGGCGGGTACGAATGATCATCGAGTCCGTGCGCCCCAGGTGCTCGCGATCTCGTGTGTAAATCGGGCCCATCGTCTCGGTCATCGCCATGTCCTGCTGGCGGATGCCCGGGATGCCGGTGTAGCTCCGGTTCGAGGCCTGGTCCTCACGGTCGATCATGTAGTCGTTGTCCATGCACTGCGTCAGGTTGAAGCGGTCGAACCAGCCCGTGCCCTGCGGCCGGTACTCGCCGTGCGTGAACAGGTCCAGCTTCTTCGTCAGGTCCGGCATCTCGCCGCGATTGATCGGCATGTCGTAGTCGCGCTGCGGGCCGCCATCCGTGCGGACGTTAATCTCCCACTGCAGCGTGTGGTAGTCGTCCATCGGCACGTAGGCGTTCATCTTGCAGGCGCCAATCGGCCCCGCGGCCTGCTCCGCGAAGAACGGGAAGAAGGAGTGGCCGATGCGCCAGTAGTGCGTGTCGGGTTCTGCCGGGCGGTAGACGCCGTAAGAGCAGCCCCAGTCCGTCTCCCTGACGACGAACTCGCCGGCGCGCTGGGCGAACTGGTAGGCGTTGAAGCTGCCAGGCTCCTGGTCCTCCAGGCGCTCCGAGCCCATGTGCAGGAAGACGAAGTGGATCGTGTCCATCTCACCCTCGATGCCCTGCATCCAGTTGTTCGGGCGGGCGATGACCTTGATCTTCTTCGGGTCCTTGTTCAGCAGGTTGGCTTCGATGTCCGGCAGCGGCGGCGGCACCTCGCGCGGACCCATGTAGGCCCAGATGATGCCGTTGCGCTCTCGCGTCGGGTAGGCGCGAATGCGGACCTTGTTCTTGAAGTTGCTCTCGGCCGGCTCGGAGGGCATGTCGACGCAGGTGCCGGTGCCATCGAACTTCCAGCCGTGGTAGACGCAGCGCAGGCCCTCCTCCTCGTTGCGCCCGAAGAACATCGAGGCGCCGCGGTGGGGGCAGGCGTCGGCGATCAGGCCGACCTTGCCGGAGGTCGCGCGGTAGGCGATGAGCTTCTCGCCCAGCAACATCACGCGTAACGGAGGCGAATCAGGTCCTTCGAGCTCGTCCGAGCGTACGGCGGGCAGCCAGTACTGACGGAACAGGTCGCCCATCGGCGTACCGGGGCCAACGCGACAAAGAAGGTCGTTGTCTTGTGGGCTTAGCATCTGAGACTCTCCTGTATTCGAACGGGCTATCGTCGGTTACTGCCGAGGCTATAGCTGACGTAAACGTCAGACTAGGGCCGATCGGCCTACAGAATCCGGGACTTTCGTATCTACCTCAGAAGAACGGCCAATCGCCCGACCGTGTGGTCGGGCGATTGGCTCCGGAGGAGGTAATGTCCGGCTGGAATTAGCTCCCGAGGAAGTCTGTGATGCGATCGATGTTGGAAACGGGCGCTAATCCTTCTGGCGCCGAGCGAGCACATATGCCCCGGCCGACGCCGGAATCGCGATGCCGACGGCGACCAGCGCGACGCTGAGGATGCCGAGGCCACCGCTGCTATCACTGCTCTCGGCGTCGAGGCTGGCTTCCGTCCCCTGCGTCGCCCCCGTGGAACCGGCGGTGTTGGCTTGGGTCTCCGGCGTGCTCTGGTTCAGCTGGCCCGCCTGCTGCGTGGCCGGCGACGTGCCCTGAGGCGCAGTCGTGCCGGATTGGCCGCCCGTACCGGTCTGGCCGCCCGAGGTGTCCTGAGCAGGCGGCGTCGTTGCCGTGGGGTCGACCTGAGTCTGCGGCGTGTCGGTAGGTTCAGTCGTGGGCGGCGTGGTCGCGGACGGCTCCGGCGTAGCCGTCGGCTCCGTGGCTTCGCCCTCACCGGGGTCGAGCGTGCCGCCGCCGGGGTTCTCCGGGTCGACGCACGGGCCGCGCGCCGGGCAAGGCGGGAGGGTAGGCTCGGCCGGTTCCACCTGGAGCACAGTGCCAGGATTGATCGCGATGTTGCAGAAGCGCGTCTGGCAGGCCGGTGTCGCGGTCGGGATTGGTGTCGGGTCTGGCGGCGGCGTGGGGCAGGTGCCCAGGAACTGGCACTCCGGCGGCTTCGCGGATGCGGTCGGCGCGGCGATGGAACCGGCGCCCATGAACAGGACCACGCCCATCGCCACCGCGGCGGAAGCGGTGATCAGTCGCCTGACGTTGAACATGCGCATGTGAGCGTGCCTCCCGGAGGGCTGAGCTTCCGTGTCGCTAGATGTCGGGACCTGTGTGTCTTCTTTCATGTCGATTACCTCCTCGATGTCGCTCGCCGGGTGTCATTTGCGCGGCTGTGATTGCGCGGTCCAGCGATGAATCGAGCGTAGGTTTCGAGCCGAAGCGCGACGCCCGCGATTCGCTCCAGGTGTGCACCAGTTCAGCACCAGACGTGCACCAAAGCGGGCGGACGGGCGAAATCGAGGCGTCTTCAGACTCGAACGGCGCAATTTGCGGGTATGGGACCTCCTGCCCCATTCGACCGAAGGCAGCAGCGGAGGACGACTCGCTCCGAGGCCGAACCCAACCGCCCAATCGGTAGCGTGTTAGGATTCAGGCCTAGGCAAATCGCACGTGGGCGCCGGAATCTAACCGAGTCCGCGAGTTTTTCATCAGGACACCGGATCGGCACCACAGATGCCCCAGGACGCATCCGTTAACGAAAACCGGCCATCCCGCCCTCTCTGGAGCCAGGTCCTCCGTGCGCTGCGGGAGGCCAGCGGCGTCACGCAGGACGGTTGGTCCGCGGAGCTCGGCATCGGCCGGACGACGCTGCAACGCTGGGAGACCGGCCAGGCCGTGCCAGACGGCGAAGCCCAGGCAGCCATCGTGGAGCTCTGCGAACATCGCGGCCTGTTCCGGCGTTACGAGAGCGGCCCGCTGCAGGGCGTGACGCTGACCCCACAGCTGCTGCAAGAGATGCTCACAGAAGCCCGCCTCGGGACGCAGCGGTCGAGTTTCACGGAGCCGGCCGTCGCCACCAGCGCGCCGGCGACACCATCGCCAGCCGAGGAGCCGAAGCCAAACGAGGTGCCTGTCGCGCGAAGCGGCTTCACGATGTCGCCCCTCATGCTGGCCGGCATCGTCTTCGTCGTCGCGCTTGTGGCGGTCGGAGGCACCGTGTACGCCCTGACGAGGCGTGACGGCTCTGACGGCGACGCGACGGAAGCGGTGTCCATCGCCTCGATCGCCGCCGAAAGGCCAGACGGCTTCATCAGCTTCGCCTCGGACGACAGCGGCAAGGCCGCCGTGTACGCGGTCAACTTCGATGGTTCCGGCCTCGCCCTGGTGATGGACAGCCCCCTCTTCGACTCCGAACCTCGATGGTCACCCGATGGCAGGCGCGTGGCTTTCACGTCACGCTCGACCGGCAATCGGGACATCTTCATCACACCCCTCGGCGAAGGCGAACCGTTGCAGCTAACCAACGACCCGTCCGACGATCTCGAACCAGCCTGGTCGCCCGATGGCTCGCTCATCGCATTCACCTCCGGCCGTACGGGCAGCAAGAATATCTTCGTCATGACGCCGACGGGCGTGGTGCAGGGCCAGTTGACGAACGAAGCGTCGGACGACTTCCACCCGACGTGGTCACCCGATGGGACCCAGATCGCCTTCGCCTCGACGCGCGACGGTAACCGCGAGATCTACGTCATGAACGCCGACGGCTCCGACGTCCAGCGCCTGACCGACCACCCGGGTGACGACGACCAGCCTGCCTGGTCACCCGACGGAACCCAGATCGCGTTTCAGTCGCGACGTGATGGCAACCGCGAGATCTACGTCATGAACGCCGACGGCACAGGACTTGCGACGCCTGACCAACGACCCGGAGGACGACCGCCAGCCGTCGTGGTCGCCGGACGGCGCTTACGTTGCCTTTGTCTCGACACGGGACGGGAACCGCGAGGTCTACGTCGTACGGTCAGACGGCACGGGGCTGCGGCGGCTCACCAACAGCCCGGCCGACAAGGACCAGCCGACCTGGGTGTTGCCAAGGGCACATTAGAAGACCCATGCAAATGAACTTCTGAGCTTCACGGAAAAGTGACGCGATCACACCTCGATGACTTCAATGCCGGGCTGGGTGAGGTCGAGTCGGCCTCTGTAGAGGACATGCGGAATCCACAGGAAAAGCGGCAGGGGCGCTCCGGATCCCACGCCAGCATAGAAGTCTCGCGCGCCCTGGGGCACCTGCGAATACTCCTTCAGGCGGCCGGCGTCATAAGGCACGCATTCGCGCCCAAGCTCAGCGCTAGCCTCTTCGACGTCGAAGGTTCCTGACCAATAGGCCGTGTGCATGTCATAGATGACGGCGTCCGCAGGGTTAAGAAGGCTGGCGTCAATCTGGAAGTACCTGCGCCAGCCAGACGGAAGCAAGTGGCCTTCCTTCTCCAATGCGGCCTTGTGAAGCTCAGGATGCACCGGCGAGAAGAACAGGACATCGTTCCACAGACAGTTGCCGAGGGGTGGGATGCGCAAGTAGGCGATGTCTTCTCGGGACGCGTAGTTCTTCCTAAGCTCTGCAAACAGGTCGGGGTAGACATCCCTGAGCTCGTTGAGCGGATACAACACGGTGCCCCTGAGCTGAAGCGGCACGCGATGGTAAACGAATGCCGAAGCTCCATGGCCTCTGTCCGATTGCACGCCGAGATCCTACATGCTCAATCAGGTTCTCGCTTAGAATCTCGGGACGAGTGCAGAAGGAGACTACTCATGACAGAGCGAAAGTTCCGGTTCGGCGTCAGCGGGCGCGGCGATACGTTGGCGCAGTGGAAGGACTTTGCCCGCAAGGCAGAGGACCTGGGCTACGCATCCCTGGACCTGCCGGACCACTTCGCACGCCAGTTCTCGCCCCTGATCGCCCTCTCCGTCGCGGCGCAGGTGACGACGACCCTGCGGTTCGCCACCACGATGCTCGACAACGACTTCCGTCACCCGGCGATGCTGGCTAAAGAAGCGGCGACGGTCGACCAGATGACAGACGGCCGCTTCGAGCTCGGCATCGGCACCGGCTCACAGCCGCACGACAACGAAATGACCGGCATCCCCCTCGACCCGCCGGCAAAGCGCGTCGAGCGCATGATCGAGATCGTCAAGATCCTCAAGCTCCACTTCGGCGAGCAGGAGAGCATCGACTTCGCGGGCAAGCACTACCAGCTCGAAGGCCTGCCCGCCTACCCGAAGCCGGTACAGAAGCCGATGCCCCTGATGATGGGCGCCCGCGGCCCCCGTATGCTGCGCCTGGCCGCCCGCGAGGCCGACATCATCGGCGTACTGCCCGGCGAGGACGGTCCCGAAGGCCTCGGCAAGCAGATGGCCGTGATCCGCGAAGCCGCCGGAGCGCGCTACGACAGCATCGAGTTCACCCGACTGCACTTCGACGTGCAGGTGGATGGCAAGCCGGAACGCACAAACCCCGGACGCGGCCCCAGCCTCGTCGGCAGCGTCAACGAGGTCGTCGAGCAGCTCCAGAAGCTGCGCGAGGAGCACGACGTCTCATACATCATGGTCATCGGCCCCCAGATCGACGCATTTGCGCCCGTAGTCGCGAAGCTGGCGGGCACGTAGCGAGGCGAGACGAGCGCACCGCGCGTATAAACCACGGTGCGCGACCCGACACTGCGGGATAAATCCCGCAGCCACGCCCATGTCCGCTATTGCAGTCGGGACTCCCGCGTCAGCACACCCTGTCCCCTCGCCCCGCTGGGGAGAGGGTTAGGGTGAGGGGTTTCGGCGCTCCTTGCGCATACGGAGCGCTGTCACCCTGGCTCGTCATCGGCTGAATGAAATGCCCTCGCCCGTAGCTACGGTTCCCTGACCTCCAGCACCTGGTTCGGCGCCACGTCCTCGAATCGCTCAGTCGCGCCGCTGGGCCACGTGATCTCGACGGCGTCGGCCACCGCCGCCGTGCCGAGGCCGAAGTGCACGGGCGTGACGGACTGCGACGTGTGGCCCTGGGCGAGGCCGGCGTAGCCCATGCTGGTGATGCCGTTCGCGGTGACCCTGACCTCCGCGCCGATGGCGATCTCGGTGCCTTCGGCGTTAAGGGGGCTGACGGCGAGCCAGTTGTTGTCGCTCTCGTAGGTGTTGAGGAAGAGGCTCGCGATGCCGGGTTCGCCCTCCAGGTTGCCCATGTTGACGACGTAGATGTCCATGAGGCCGTCGTTGTTGAAGTCGGCGGCGATGACTTCGCGGCTGGTGCCGGGGTCGTTGGCCCCGCTGGACTTCGAAACGTCCACAAAGGTGCCGTCCTGCATGTTCATGAACACGGCGTTGGGTTGGTTCGGCAGGCTGGCACACGGGTCGCTGTCCAGGTAGCCGGCGGCATTGTAGAGGTCGAGCCAGCCGTCGTTATCGAGGTCAACGAAGGTGACGCCCCAACCGACCGACTGGTTGATCTCGCCGTTCTCCGGGATCACGCCCCGGCCGGTGCCCGTACGGTCGGTTACGTCGACGAACTGGCCGCCCTGGTTCTCGTAGAACCGGCTGCTGCCGATGTCGGTCATGTCGAAGTCGAGGTCGCCGTCGTTGTCGTAGTCACCGGCAGCGAGGCCCATGCCGTAGAGGGGCGCGTTGGCCCCGGTGGCAGCCGAAACGTCCGTGAACAGCCAGCCGCCGTCCCCGTCCGGGCCGTCGTTGCGCCACAGCACGTTGGGGATGTTCTCATCGCCGAAGTCGTTGACCACGTAGATGTCGAAGTCGCCGTCGTTGTCGTAGTCGAGGAAGGCAGGCTTGAAGCCGGCGCCGACGACGTTGCTCGGGTAGACGGCATCGGTACCCAGCAGGGACGTGACGTCATCGAAGCTGCCGTCGCCGTTGTTGTGGAAGAGGGCGAGGGTACGCACGAAGGGCGTGAAGTCGCGCTTGGAGCTGAGGGAGAAGTCGTGCGGGTCCGTCAGGACGACGCCGCGCGGGATCTCCGGGTTCTCGGCGTCTGACTGGGCGCGACACTGGCGCTCGAGCACCGCCTGCGCCGTCGAGGATTTCGTGAACAGTGGCCCGAACGGGATGATGTGCCGCACGACCAGCAGGTCGAGGTTCCCGTCGCCGTCGTAGTCGCCCCAAACGGCGCCGGTCGTGCGGTACTCCGATGACGGATCGGCGACACCGGCCTCCTCTGTGACGTCCGTGAAGGTCTCATCGCCGTTGTTGCGATAGAGGCGGCTGCTGCCGTAGTTCGCCACGTAGAGGTCGAGCCGGCCATCGTTGTCGTAGTCGCCCCAGGCGGCCCCCTGGCTATGCCCCGTCCAGTCCGCCACACCCGCGCGCGATGCGATGTCAGAGAAGGTGCCGTCGCCGCGATTGAGGTAGAGCGCGTTGGGGCCATAAGAGTTCGTAACGTAGATATCGAGCCAGCCGTCGCCGTTGAAGTCGGCAGCCGCGGCGCCACCGCCGAGGTTGAAGAAGTCCTGGTCGCGCGTGTGCTCGAAGGCGACGCCGGCCTCCTGCGCCGCGTTCTCGAAGGTCGGCGGCTGGCGGCCCAGGCGCTCGACCTCCTGCTCCGCCGTGACGATTTCAACCGCCGCGTCCGACTCCGTCACGGGGCGTTCGATACAGACGCCCTGCTTGCACTCCAGGACGGTCTCGACCGCAGGCGTCGGGCTGCCGCCCGCGAAGAACGCCGTGTACACGCCAAATGCCACGGCGCCCACGACTGCGCCAGCCAGGGCAGCGGCTACGAGGAAACCACGAAGGCCCCAATTCGCCGGGCTACGCAGCACCCTGCGCACTATCGACCGTCCACGAGCGCATCAGGCACCGCGACCACTCATTGCCCCTCCGAAACGGAGGATTTGTGGATCATCACGCCGCTGTCCATCGGCGGCGACAGCACATGCCCTCCCACCGCCCAGACGCCGCCATCGGGATCGACCCACACGGTATGCAGGGCGAGCTTGAGGTCGAGGCCGGTCTTGACGGGCTGCCATTCCCCGTCGCTGCTTCGCTGCAGCACAGCGCCCTCGATTCCGACGGCGTAAGCGGCGTCCCCGCTCAGCACGACCCCGACGACCTGAGGCGTGCCCTCCGGCGTAACGTCCTGCCAGCCATCGCCCGCGTTCTCGACGATGACACCGGCACCGAAGTTGCCGCCCACCGCCGCGACGAGGCCCCCGCTGCCGGAGACGGTGAAGAGGTCCCGCTTGGCGTCCGACTTGACCTGCGTGAGACGGTCGCCATCGTAGTGGAGGATGGTGCCTTCCGTGCCCACCATCCACACGTCGTCCGGCGAGGCCCCCCAGACCTTGAACAGCGACTCGGAGTTGACCAGGACGGGCGGGAACCCCTCGACGTTGGTCCAGGAGGTACCGTCGTAGCGCCAGGCGAAGGCATCGGCGCCGACGTTACCGCCGACAGCCCAGAGGTCGTCCTCGCTGAGGCCCCAGATGCCGTAGACCGTCGCATCGCCGGGCGTGTTCATGGTCTCGAACTGCCCATCCTTGTATCGCAGGATGAGGCCGTCCGCGCCGCCCATATAGACGCTGCCGCCGGGGAAGCCGTAGACCCACCAGAGGTCACCCGTGGCGCCGGTGGTCATGTCCTGCCACCCTGAGCCATCGAAGTGCTTGACGGTGTTGCCGGTGCCTTCGGGATCGCCGCCGATGGCCCAGACGTCCGTGGCACTGGTGCCCCAGACTGAGGTGAGCGCTGCGGGCAGATCTGACATGACGACCTGCCAGTCGCCACTGCTATCCTTCCCGCTTCCGCAGGCGACCGTAAGCATAAGAAGTAAAGAGCAGGAAATCAGGATCAGGGAACGAGGGCCAAGGTCTCTGCGAATCTGCGCCCCCCGATGGGATTCGAGGGTCCGCTCACGATGTCCCTGGCGCTGAGCGTATGGACTCTGCATGAGAGGCTTGGCCGCGAGTATAGCCGATATATCGAGTAATCGATGGTAAGAAATAGCTACTTGAATCGAACCTGATTCGGCGAGAAGCGAAGCCATCGGGCGCCCGTGCCCCGACTGGCACGAACGTCAGGGCTCGGTCGTCGTGACCGCGACGAGGAACCAGCGACCGTCGTCACCCGGGCGCATCGAGAAGGTGCGCTCGAACGGCGTTGTCGCGATCTCACTGGACGACCCGTCGGGTTGGGTGAGGTGCTCGGTGCGCGTACCGGTCGCGATCACACCGACGCTGAGGTTGCCCTGGCCTTCGCTTCGGATCACGTCGAGATGCATCGAGGCGAATTCGTAGGACTCGGTCGTGATCGCACCATCCTCGCCAGCGGCGTCGATACGCTGGTCGAGTTCTTCGAGTCGCACGCCGTGATCGACGCCGGTCAGCAGCTCGTGGTCCCGCGCAGCAACCGCGATCGACTCGACCTCGAGCAGCCGTAGCAACTCCGTGGCGACCGCGACCGGGTCGACGTCGGCGCTGTAGAGATCGAAGAGCCGATCCGAAGCCGTGACCTCGGGCAAGGCCGCCGCGTCGACCACCGGCACAATGTCGCGTGGGTCGGGACCGGACGGCCCGTCGAATGGTGACGTGGCGGTGCGAGCGGATCCACCGGCGAGCACAACCATCGCCAGCAACCCCGCGGCGCCGGCGCCCAGCGAGGGGATGCGGACCCAACCCTCGACGTGTCGGCCGGTGAAGCTCCCCCCGAAGCGCTCGCCCAGCCAGGCGGCCACCGGACGGGCGGCGCACACGGCGACGAGGCCGCCGAGGAGGCCGACCTTCGCGCTGAACTCGGTCTGCCAGGGCGCCATGAACAGCGCGCTCATCACGCCGACGCAAATCCCGAACGCCACTCGTTCCCGGCGCCCGGCCGGGACGGTGCGGGGGTCCGTAATCATGAAGAACAGGAAGATCATCGTCTCCGGCGATAGCACCACCACCCGCCAGAAACGGGCGTCGCACACCGGCGTCAGCGACCACGAGGTCAGCATGCAGTGGCCGGCAAGGGCGAGGGCGCCGAGAAAGGCGGCCAGCGTGGCCCAGAAGGCGGTCGCCATCTCCAGCAGCCCGGCCCGTCTCGTGATCACCACGCCACCGGCGATGATCACGAGGTACGCGCCGATCATCGGTGCGCGAAGCGGCGCCCACCAGAAGTCGAGCGGTTCGATGCGGTCGCTGCCGAGCAGGAGGAACGCGACCACGAGTCCGAGGTTCGACGGGTTGAACACGTGCGAGCCCCGCCATCGGACCAGGTACTTGGTTGACAGCGATCCGGTCGCGATCAGAGCGAACCACCACCAGTGATGGAAGCTCCAGTACTGGCCGGCCTCCATGCCGGCGTCGCGGAGGATCAGGGCCACGCCGCTGCCGGTCAGCATCGCGCTCGCCGGCCAGGCGATTACGCGCCGGGTCGCGAACTGCGCGATCACCTCGAACACGGCGCAGGCCAGGATCGCGGCGAGGATCTGCGGCACCGACACCCGGAAGTCGAGCGCCACCTGCCCGAGCACATGGATCGACACGATCACGGCGGCGACATGGAGCCGGGCGTCGCGGAGGTTCGGGAGCAGCAACGGGTAGTCGCGCGCGCCGAGGCGCACCGAGCGGCCGGTTGCAGGCGCGGGCGTGGGACCCCGAAGCGACCCAGTAGCCGAGTCCAACATAGTCAGCTCCCGCCCGCCATTCTGCCAGACATGGCAAGAGCCAGGGCGAACGAGTGGTTAGAGTTTGCCCCAGTACTCGCGCTCGGCCGGGAAAACGGACTGCGTGCGCGTCGCCTCGGTGGGACCGTCGAGCGTGTCTGCGACGGCGCGCCAGGTCTGGTAGTGCGGCGCCTGGCGATGTGCCTCCAGGGCGGCCTCGTCCTTGTAGACCTCGTAGAAGTAGTAGACGTTCTCGTCCGCGAGGTCCTGCAGCACGTTGAAGCGCAAACAGCCCGGCTCGTCGCGCTCGGATCCCGAGGGCGTCGACCTCAATCGCTTCGAGGAAGCGCTGCTTCTGGTCCGGCTTCACACGAACCTTCACCCACATCGCCAGCATGTTGTCTCCTTCACTACTCCGTCGCGCTAATGGCCGCGACGGCCTTGCTACGCCTCGTCTTCGGCTGCCACGGCCCCGAGGACTGGTCCGGCTCGCACACCAGGCAAGCCCGATAGCCCGCCGCACGCGCATCTTGGGCCGAAGAGAAATGCACGCGATTCTCCGGCTTCGTTCGCCGGCCCGGCGGGCAGTTCTCGCGACAGTAAATCTTCGTCGTACGGCAGCCGTTGAGCACGGCGTGACTTTAGCGCATCCGGCCTCGAAGCGCGTCGGCCCGACGAGAGCATGGCCCCGACTGGAGCGTCAATCCGCAGGCTCGACCTTCCTGCTCAACTGAAAAATTCTTCTTGCTTGGCGGTCCGCGGAGGGTGATCCTTGACGTGAAGGAGTCTGCGTGGCCGGCGAGCCGCTTAACAGGAGCAGTCGTCCTACCGGTCGACGGAAAGACGGCGGGGAGGCTCGCGCCAGGGCAGCAAAGCTCCGACCATCGACTAAGATACTGACAGTCTCCGGAGCGCGACATGACCGCAGAACACCAAAAGAATCAACAACGGAACCTCTGGGACGCCGCCGCCCCCGCCTGGGAACGCTGGGAAGCTTTCCAGGAAGAACACACTCGCGTCGTCAATGAATGGCTATGCCGGTCGGCATCCCTATCGGCAGGCAAGATTGCCCTTGACCTTGCCTGCGGGAGCGGCGAGCCGGCGTTCACGGCGGCCCAGTTAGTCCGTCCGGGCGGCAGGGTGATCGCGACTGACATAGCGCCCGAGATGGTCGAGGTCATCAGACGGCGTGCAGCCGCCGATGCCATCGACAACGTCGAAGCGCGAGTCATGGACATCGAGCACATCGATTTCCCGGATGCGACACTGGACGCGGTGACCTGCCGTTGGGGTTACATGTTCTGCCCGGACCTTCGCCTTGCCCTGGCTGAAAGCCGGAGAGTCCTCAAAGCAGGCGGACGCCTCAGCCTGGCGGTCTGGAGCCGGCCGGCCGAGAACCCCTGGTTGGGCATATTCGTCGACGTACTCAACCAGGTTGCGCCGTTCCCCGCGCCTCCTGACCCGGATGCCCTAGGCCCCTTCCGCCTGGCCGACCGCGACCGGCTCGATGACTTACTCGGCAACGCGGGCTTCGCAGACCACCGGATCGAGACCGTGAGCTTCAGCTTCGACTTCGATTCGCCCGAGCAGTGGTGGGAGTTCGTCTTCGATATCGCCGCACCGATCCGGACGCGGATCCTCTCGCTGGATCGAGCCTGGCCAAGAGACAGGTCAAACAGCTCGTGCTGGCTCAGGCGGGAAGCTTCGAGTCCGAGGGCAAGTTCAGACTTCCTGCCCAGAACCTCTGCGCATTCGCCACCAAGTAGCGCATCGGGTCGTTATTTACGCCCGGAGCATCGCGTCGACGAGGGCTGCCAGGCTCGGCATCTCGCCGTGGCCGTCGTGGTCGACCCAGACCGCCTTGGCGCCGGCCTCGCGCGCCCACTCGCAGCAATCGAGGTCGCTGTCGACCACGAGCGCACGTGCCGGGTCGACGCCCGCGTGCCCGAAGACCAGCTCGTAGTACGTCGGGCCGTACTTGACGCGGTCGATGAGGTCGGCCCCGTACAGCGTCGTGAACAGATCGACGATGCCCATCTTCCGCATAATCGCCCCGAGCTCCCAGGACGCCCCGCCCGAAGCCGTATACAGCCCGTATCCCGCACGATGCAGCGAACGCACCGCTTCGGCCGCACCGGCGAACTCGGAGTTGGCCCGCTCCAGCACAAAGGCGGACAGCTCACGGTGCATCCTCTCGTAGTCGTCCGGCAGCGGAACACCGACAGCCTCACACATAGCCGTCATCCATTTCGTCGCGTAGGCGTGTTGGAAGTCGCGGTGTTTGGCGAAGGGCGGCGGCTTGGCGTACAGCTCGTCAAGCACCGGCCGGATCACACGCTGGTTATGCAATCCCCACGCCTCGGCCGTACCGCCGAGACGGGGCGACAGGAACTCACCGATCAGCCGTACCCACTCCGGAGCGCGCAGCCGGTTGTCGTTCATGACGCCGCCGTCATCCAGGAACACGGTCTCGACGTCCTTCAGCCCTTCGAGGTCCTTCGCTTCAAGCACGGCGCCGATTCTAGCGCATCCGCGACGACTTGGGCTGCTACGATGGCGCCATGAGTGACGACGCGATCGCAAAGGCGATAGCCTGCTTCGAGCAGTGCGATGACATGACGTTCCTCCGCGACGTCCTGCGCACGATCCGGCCCAAGGCGGAAGCAGCGGCGCTGCGGGCGGCCAAGCAGGGCAAGGACATGCCGGCGCCCGGCACGATTTCGGCGGCTGGCGAGGCTGCTACGCCGGCCCAGGCGATGGCGACCGTGCGCGCCACGAAGGACTTTGCCCTGCTGCAGGCGATGTCGCGGGCGGCGGGGCGGCGGGCCGAAGAGTTGGCGCAGGCCGGCTAGTCGCGGCCTTCGAGCCGAGGCTCGATACGCAGCGGGCTCTTCGAGTGCGCGTCGGCCACTCGGATCGTGCTGCGCCCCTCCAGCAGATCGAGCAGGGGCCGCCCGAGAATCTCGCCGCGCCAGCCCTCCAGGACGTCCGGCCGCTCCTCAGTGAGCTTGAGATGCCAGCGCACGATGTCATGCAGGTCGGACGTCGTCGCCAGGAGAGCGACGTCGACCTGCTGCTGCGCGGCCAGGCTATTCGTGACGATCGAGGCGAGTTGGCCCAGGACCTGGACCTGCGGCGGGTCGTCACGCGAGATCGGCATCGGCAGGTCGGCGGCAGGCGTGCGCAGCCCCTTCGCAACGGCGGCGACGATGGCGTCGGCGTCGCGGCGCAGGCGGTCGGTGCCGCGGAGCTGCAGCAGGTCGTTTGTGCTCTGAGGCTTGCGGCGCACGATCTGCATCATCAGGTCGTCCGTCAGCACCCGGCGCGGCGGCGAGTCCTGGCCCCGCGCGACCATCTCCCGCCACGACCAAACCTCGCGCAGGACGGCGAGTTCGCGGCGGTTGAGGCGCCCGGCGCCGGAGACCCGGAACCAGCGCTCTTCGTCCTGCCCTTGTACGACACGATGCACCAGCCGGCCGCACTCGAGGTCGACCCAGATCTCGCGGTCCAGCTCCCGCGCCCTCGCCAGCAGCGAGAGCCTCAGCGGCAGCAGATAGCGCACGTCCTCGGCGGCGTAGCGCAGCTGGCTCGGCGTCAGGGGACGCTTGCGCCAGTCCGTGAACGTCTCGCCACCGATCACCCGCACATCCATGACGCGCTGCAGCATGTTCGTGTGGCTCAACGGGTAGCCGTAGCCGACAAGGCCCGCGGCGATCTGCGGGTCAAAGACGCGGTGGGGTGCGCGACCGGCGTATCGTAGACAGAAGAGAAGCTCCTGTCGCGCCGCGAGAGCGATGACCTCCCGGTCCGGCTCCGTCAGCGCCTGCCAGAAGTCGCGCAAGTCGAGCTTCGCCAGCGGGTCGATAACAAAGATGCGATCACCGGCGGAGATTTGCACCAGGCAGAGCTGCGGCTCGTAGGTCGATTCGCCCACGAACTCCGTGTCGAATCCGACGACGGGCTCGGCGCGAATCGCAGCGACGGCCTCGGCCAAACTGGCCGGCTGGTCGACGAATAGGACGTCCGAAGGGTTGGATTGGGTCATAGGCCCCCTAGTTCGCACAACGACGTTAAGTTGGAGCATAACCGACAAGAGGCATAGCCTTCTTGTAGCGGCGCTAACGATGCACCCTGCGCCCAGGAGAGGTACGGAACACACGTGGAATCTGAAACCAAACGACGACCTCGGACCAAGCCGAACGTCGAAGCCATGCTGCCCGGTGGCAGCTACAGCGTAACCATTCGGGCAGAGTACCCCAATGTGCCCGGCACACTCGGTAGAGTCGCCTCCGTCATCGGTGAAAACGGCGGCGACCTCAGCTCCATCGACCTCGTAGAGGCCGACCGCACCAAGATGATCCGTGACCTCACCGTGGGCGTACGCGACTCCGATCACGCCGTCCGGATTCTCACCGCCCTCAAGCGAAGCGTGAAGGGCCTGACGATTCGAAGCGCCTCCGACCGTGTCTTCCTCGCCCACCTTGGCGGCAAAATCGAGATCCACAACCGCGTACCGGTGACGACCCGCCGCGACCTCTCACAGGTCTACACGCCCGGCGTAGCCCGCGTCTCCCGAGCGATCTACATGAACCCTGAGGCCGCCTGGACCCTGACGATGAAGCGCAACACCGTCGCCATCGTCACGGACGGTACGGCGATCCTCGGCCTCGGCAACCTGGGCCCTGAGGCGGCCATGCCGGTCATGGAAGGCAAGGCGATGCTCTTCAAGGAGTTCGCCGGCATCGATGCCTGGCCCCTGTGCCTCGATACCACCGACGTGGACGAGATCGTGCGCACGGTCAAGGCCGTCGCGCCCGGCTTCGGCGGCATCAACCTGGAAGACATCTCGGCGCCACGCTGCTTCGAAATCGAGGAGCGCCTGCGGCATGAGCTCAACATCCCGGTGTTCCACGACGACCAGCACGGCACGGCCGTCGTCGTCCTGGCGGCGCTGCTCAACGCCCTGCGCATCGTCGGCAAGCCGATCGACTCGATCAAGGTGTGCCTGTCGGGCGTCGGCGCCGCCGGCACGGCCTGCGCCCTGATGCTGCGGGCGGCCGGCGTCAAGCGCATCGTCGGCGTCGACGTTCACGGCATCGTGCACAGCGACCGAGGGCGAGGCATGAACCCGTACCTGCACCACTTCGCCAGCAACATCGGTACGGAAGGCTTCGAGGGCACGATCCACGAGGCGATCGAAGGCGCCGACGTGTTCCTCGGCGTCTCGGCGCCCAACCTGATCACGGCTGACGACGTGCGCAAGATGAACAAGGACGCCATCGTGTTCGCGCTGGCGAACCCGGACCCGGAGATCGAGCCGTCCGAGATCGAAGGCATCGCCCGCATCATCGCCACCGGGCGCTCCGACTACCCGAACCAGATCAACAACGTCCTCTGCTTCCCGGGCCTGTTCCGGGGCGTGCTGGACGCGCGCGCCAGCGAGATCAACGAGGCGATGAAGCTCGCCGCCGCGAACGCCATCGCCGGCGTCGTTAGCCGCAAGGAGCTCTCGGAGGAGTACATCATCCCCAGCGTGTTCAACCGCAACGTCGTGCGCGCCGTAGCGAAAGAGGTTGCGAAGGCAGCACAGGCTTCCGGTGTGGGGCGAAAGCGCCAGAAGCAGCCTTCCGTGTTCCTGTAGGGCCAAACGGGCATAGGCATACGGCCATAAGCCGCAAGTCTCCTAGAGCTCGCTCCGCAGACCGCCGTGCATTTCGCTGCTACGATTCGCCGTAAGGAGGCTGCCTGTGCCCAACAACGATGACCTCATCGCCATGGACGCCACGGAGGTGGTACGCCTGCTGCGTCGCGAGGAGATCCGGCCGCACGACCTGCTCGATGCGCTCGAGGCCCGCATCGCGGCGGTCGACCCGGCCGTGAACGCGCTGCCGACGCTGTGCTTCGAGCGCGCTCGGGCGGCGGCGGACGACCTCATGCGCCGGCCGGTCGAGGCGCGCGGCGTGCTGGCGGGGCTACCGGTGCCGATCAAGGACCTCGTCGAGGTCGCGGGCGTGCGCACGACCTTCGGCTCGCCGATCCACGCCGACAACGTGCCGGCGAAGTCGAACCTGCTGGTCGAGCACCTGGAAGCGTCCGGCGCAATCGTGTACGCGAAGTCGAATACGCCGGAGTTCGGTGCCGGGGCGAACACGTTCAACGAGGTGTTCGGCGCCACGCTGAATCCCTGGAACACCTCGAAGTCAGCGGCGGGCTCCTCCGGCGGCGCCGCTGTGGCGCTGGCGACCGGCATGGCGTGGGTGGCACAAGGCTCCGATATGGGTGGCTCGCTGCGCAACCCGGCGAGCTTCTGCGGCATCGTCGGCATGCGTCCGAGCTTCGGCCGCGTCGCGAAGACGCCCGGTACCAAGATCGACGCCACCCTGGGTGTTGAGGGACCGATGGCGCGCAACGTCACCGACCTGGCCCTCCTGCTGGACGCGATGGCCGGCGAGCACCCGCTCGACCCGCTCTCCCTCCCGAAGCCACCAACCTCGTTCGTCGGCGCCGCGAACTCCGACTGGAAGCCCCGGCGCGTCGCCTACTCCCCCGACCTCGGCATCACGCCGGTCGACCCCGCAGGTCGCAAGCATCACGCGTGCAGCGGCGCACCGGCTGGCGTCAGAGGGCGTCGAGGTGGTCGAGACCCACCCGGACCTCTCCGAGGCCCACGAGTGCTTCCAGACCCTGCGGGCGCTGCAGTTCGCCGAGAACTTCGCGGAGCGCATGCGAGAGCATCCCGGCCTGATGAAGCCCGAAGTCGTCTGGAACGTCGAGAAGGGCCTCGCCCTGACCGTAGGCGACATCGCACGGGCGGAGCGACAGCGCGTCGCCCTTACGCAGCGCATGGTCAGCTTCTTCGACGACTACGACCTGCTCCTCTGCCCATCGACCATCGTCGCCGCCTTCCCGATCGAGGAGCGCTACCTGGCGGCGTGCAACGGCGTCACCTTCGAGACCTACATCGACTGGCTCGCCATCGCCTACGCGATCACGCTCACCTGCTGTCCCGCCCTCTCGCTGCCCTGCGGCTTCACGACCGAAGAACTCCCCGTCGGTCTCCAGATCGTCGCGCCGCCCCATCGCGAGGACCGTGTGCTGGCAGGCGCAAAGCAACTCGAAGACATCCTGGGCCTGCGCGGCATCACGCCGATTACGCCCCGAACGCCTTAGGGTTCAGTCTTGCCATACTGCGGGATGAATCCCGCAGCTTCTGAGCGGACACTTGGCCTCTAGACGTGCAAATCCCGGACCAATGGCATTCCCTGTCCGTGCCAGTACAGGCAGTCCCCTCTCCCCGCTGGGGAGAGGGTTAGGGTGAGGGGTTCCAGCCTCTCATGCGCCCTGGTGATGACACATTCCTGCGCAGGTTCGCCGAACGTCCGTAATAGCTTCCCAGCATGCTGGGAAGCTACGACCTATTACGCGCTTCGGTTAGTTGAACTGGATCGACCGCCTGGCGCTCCCGGGCTGCGGCGGCCCGAGCACATCCGTCACGATCTCGCCGCCCGAGGCGTAGGCGGCACCGTACGCCACCAGCATCGGTACGAAGTGCTCCACGGTAGGCAGTGCATCTTCGACGCCGGGCCCAATCTCCTGGTAGCGGAACAACGATTCGATGTCACGGCTCTCGACCTTGTCGATGGCCCAGTCGATGAACTGGCGGTTGGCGTCCGGGTTCCGGCCGCTGTGCGTGAGCAGGCCGGCGCCCATGATCATGATGCCCTCGTCGCGCAGGGGCGCCAGGATGTGACCTATGGAGAATAGGGACTGCGGGTCGAAGGTCGGGATCGAAACCTCCAGCACCGGCACGTCCGCGTCCGGATACATGCCCCTGAGGCCGACGAAGACGCCGTGATCCAGGCCCCGGTCGGACTCAACAATCTCGAGCTGGTCGCCCAGGAGTTCTCGGACGCGGTCAGCCACTTCGGGGGCGTTCGGGGCCGGGTATTGCACCTCGTAGAAGTGGGGCGGGAAGTTGTAGTAGTCGTAGACCAGCGGCACCGGCTTCGTGGCCCCCAGGGTCATCGGGTAGTGCAGCCAGTGGGCCGAGAACACCAGGATCGCCTTTGGGCGGGGCAACGTGTCCGCCCAGCGCTTGAGGCTGCCGGCCCACTCCTCGTCCCACATCTGACGCGGACCGCCCACGGCAGCGAATACGGACGGCATGCGGTCCGGCGTGTCTTGAGTAGTCATGGTCTCGCTCCTGAATCGCTGGTTGAGCGTTCGCAATCAGGCATAGAGCCCCGCCCGATTGCCCGATACGTTCTTACGCCTAAGATAACCCGAAGCTTCTCTAGGACGCGACTACACGCTACACACAGAACAAGGAGATCCCGATGGCCCTGAAGGACGAGATGGAGTTTGGATTCGTACTGCCCGGACGCTCGTGGCAGCCGATCCCCGTCGACACGATTCGCAAGACGGTAGTGCGGGCCGACGAACTGGGCTTTCGCGACCTCTGGGTGACCGAGAACACGGTCGACGAGGCGTTCTCCATAGACTCGATGGTCTCGCTGTCGTACGCCGCCGCGCTGACCACACGAGTCCGTCTCGGCGTCTCCGTAGTCGTCCTTCCGCAGCACAGCCCCATTCACGTGGCGCACTCCATCGCGTCGCTGGACTACGTCAGCGGCGGCCGCGCGATCCTCGGCGTCGGACTCGGACGGCCGGGCCACTACAAGGACTTCAATGTGCCCACGGAGCGCCGCGTGCGCCGCTTCACCGAGGCCGTCGACGTGATCAAGCAGCTCTGGACCCAGCCCAAGGCCGACTTCCACGGCGAGATCTTCAACGTCGAGACGCCGATGGCGATCAAGCCCGTGCAGAAGCCCCACCCGCCGATCTGGCTCGGCGGCTCGCACCCGGACTCGCTGCGCCGCGCCGCCCGCATCGCCGATGGCTGGATGGGCGCCGGCGGCTCCAGCAAGGCCAGCCTGGCAGAGGCAGTGCCGCTGCTGCGTGAAGAGCTCGCGAAGCACGGGCGCAACCCGGACGACTTCGCGATCTCGAAGCGCGTGTTTCTCTCCGTGCACGAGAACGCCGCGCAGGCCCGCGAAGAAGGCCTGAAGTGGTTCACGGACGTCTACCACAACCCGGCGATGCTCGACACCAACGGCTTCGCCGGCACGCCGGAGCAGTGCCGCGAGTACGTCGAGGAGCTGCGAGACGTCGGTTGTACGCACGTGCTGCTCAACGCCATCGCCCGTTACGACGAGCAGGTCGAGGCCGTAGCAGAGGTCGTGGGCCTGAAATAGCCATCGACCCGTGGCGCACCGCATACTGATACGAGATTGTTGGCTGCGCGCATCCAATCCCCTCGTTCGAGCAACTCGCATCCCGTAGCAGGCGTCCCCTCGCCCCTCAGCGAGAGGGGTGCTGACCGCAGTCGGCGGGGTGAGGTTTCGCGGGCTCCGACGACATCACCGACACCCCGACGTCCTTCGAGGGCTCGGGACCAACGATGTTAGGCCAGGGTGCCTGGGGACGAGCGATGTCGGGCCAGGCCAGGGTCGCCCTCCTCCTTCTGACATTTGTCCTCGGGATCGCCACCGCCTGCGGCTCGGACGACCCGCCATCCCCGCGTCCACGCCCTCCCCCACCGCGAGGATCGAAGCGCCCACACAAACACCCACGCCTGAGCCGTCCGCGACGCCAGCGAAGCCAACGCCCTCGCCTACCGCTACTGCTACTGCTACCGCCACGGCGACCCGCCCACCCACGACAACACCCGCCCCGACCACAACACCGGCACCGCCCGTCCCCGTTCGTGCAGGACGATACATTGCAGGGCGTGATCGACGAGGTACTGGGTGACCAGCGAGAGCACTTCGGTGTTTATGTCAAACACCTCGATAGCGGCACCGGCGCTGCGGTCGATGAGCGACGCACATACGGCACCGCCTCCCTGTTCAAGGTCTTCGTGATGTGGGAGGCGTTCAAGCAGCGCGAGGCCGGGCTGATCGACTTCAGCGACACGATGCTCGTGACGCCCTACTACAAGTCGTGGGAGCAGGGCACAAACCTCGTGCAGGCCGGCGACGAAGTCACGATCGACTTTGCCCTCGAGGCCATGATGTCCGTCAGCGACACACCCACCGGCGTCCTCCTGCAAGACACCCTCGGCATCGATGCGGTCGACGCGTCGCTGGCGAAGCTGGGCATCGTCGATAGCGGCCTGTATTACCCGGAGGACAACGCCGTCACGGCGCGGGACTTCGGTGTGCTGCTGGAGGCGATCTATCGCGGCACGGGAGTCAGCCAGGCATCGCGTGACGAGATGATCGAGCTGCTGCTGTCCTCGCAGATCGACCAGGGCCTACAGAGCGGCGTACCGGACGGCGTCCCGGTCGCGCACAAGACGGCATCGCTGCCGGGCGCCTACCACGACGGCGGCATCGTGTTCTCGCCCGGCGGCGTCTACGTGATCGTGATCCTGACGGATGGACTGGCGAGCGACCGCATCGCTGCCCTATCGAGCGCCGTCTACGGCTACTTCAATCCCGGAGCACCGGGCGGGGCAACGGTCGAGGCGAACTGAGCAGGGAGGCACCGGCTGGCTGCCGCGATCCCGGTGCTGACGGCAGGTCAGGCGGCGCCGCTGGGGCTGAAGGCGGAGCGGAACCCACCATCACGGCACGGCGACCGCGTGCGCTGACCAGCCCTCGGCCACCGTTGAGCAGGCTATACAGCCACGGCGTCCAGTAGTTGAGCTTGTGGGACCCGACAACGGCGCAGGCCATGACGAACACCGGCATGCCCAGGAAGAACAGCGGGTAGGCGGGATCGTAGTAGTCACCGAGGAGGTGCTGCCAGCCGGCCCAGACCAGTGTCGTTATCAGCAGGTGGGCGCAGAAGGCCGTGAACACGTACGGCTCCAGCTTCGCGATCCAGGCGCCGACCCGCATGCGCTGGAGCTGGAGGGCAAGCGACCAGAACGCCAGCGCCGCGGGCAGCCGGATGGCGTTGAAGCCAGCCTCGAGCCAGGTCAAGGCGCCGGCCGCGGCTTCGTCCGAGGTCATGTCGCGCCAGGAGAGCACCGCGCCGAGGACGAGGAAGGCTGCGAAGGCTGCCAGCGAGAGGCCGAGACCGGGCCGGGGCATCCGCCCGCGCTCGGCGATGTACACACCAACGGCGTACAGGGTGAGGATGCTCGGTGTCAGGAGGAACGGCGTGAACACCGCGAGCGTCGTGAGACCAAAGACGGTGCCCAGGAACAGCCTGTTGTCACGTCGCACCGCAAACAGAAGAAGAGGCGTCAGCAGTGCGCAGACGAAGACGTCCCGGAGGAAGCCGAGGGGCTCGTTGGCTGGCGTGGTAGTGAAGCTCAGGAGCAAGTTGGGGAGGCGCCCAGGCGTGACATCACCGCCGAACGACTGCTGGACGTAGCCGGCCGATAGCTTGGCGCCCACAAATACCATCGAGATAAAGATCATGTTCCACAGGAGCAGCGGCAGAACCAGGCTGCGGACCTTCTTACGCAAGAAGACGAGATGGCTCTCCCGCCTGAGGCTCAGGACGCCCAGGTAACCCGCCACCACCGAGAGCAGCGCCACGGACGCCCGGCCCAGCGAGTCGACGACGAAGAATCGCACGCCGTCGAAGACGCGTATGCCCGCCTCGTCCGGCATGAAGTGGGCCGTACCAGGGTTCACGTGAACGAAGATCATGAAGAAGATGCAAACTACCCGCGCGATGCGGATAGCCTCCGAGACTTCAGTGCTCGGACGGATGGCACCCTTGGTTACGGAGTTGTCGACTGCCCCTGGCGCTTCCATGCCCCACCCACGACCGAGACGCCAAGCGCCTTTGCGGTCTACTCCTGCATAGTGGAGAACGGCCCGAGATCGGGAGTGTTACATGTTTGCTTCAGGAATTCGATTTAGGGGTTAGGCGTAGGCGAGACTTCCGTCATCGGCAACACTCGCACGCCTTGCATGTCTCCCGCTGTATAGGTCACTTCGAGGTTCAGGTTGCCCAGGTCCACGCAGGCACGGCACGCACGGATCGGCAGCGCCATCGTGAAGGTCTGCTGGTCGCCCGTGGTGCTCACGTCCGTCAGAGTGCCGTACTCCACCCACGCGATAACGTCCGGCAGCTCTGCGTAGCTCGGGTCGGCCGACTGCCAGTCGGTGGGCACGAGCTCGCTGAGGTACTGGAGGCCGAAGTTGCCGTTGAGGAACACCGGCTCCGGGCGGGCCATGTTCGCTGTCGGCGAGCTCACGGCGCCGTAGTCGACCGCGCCGTACTCCTCGAAGTCGACCAGGAACGCCTGGTAGTCCTGCCAGAACGCCTTGACCTCCGCCGAAACGTCGGCGTCCTCGACGATACGGTTCATGCACTCGACGTCCGTCAGGTCGGTGCAGTCCGAGTACATGCTGCCGATGAGGTCCTGGTAGCCGTCGTCGATGCTCTGAGGCCCGATCTCACCGGCGCTCGCCGGCGGCGCGGGCGTCTCGGCCGGTGTCGTCGCCGTCGCTTCGGCGGTAGCGCCGCTCTCCGGCGTATCGGTCGGTCCGGCATTCGCAGTAACAGCGATGGTGGCGGTCGGCGAGACGACGGGCGTTGCGACGGCGTCATCGTCGCCAGAGCAGGCGATAACGAAGGAGGCTATGAGAGACAGGACGAGGAGGGGAAATACGGTTCGCATGCATCCACCATACGCCCGAGTCGTGTCTTTGCACGTCAGATTGTGATGAATGTAACGAGGCTGAAATGGCTTCTAAGCGGTTGAGATGGGTCTTAAAACGGATCTCGGAATGCTGAGCGCCCGCGCCCGCAATATCAGTTGGAGCGCGGCCGATACCGCACGACCAGATAGATGACGATTACGGCGCAGAAAAACAACTCCGAGGCGGTCCTCTCCAGCAAGTAGCTCCCCCCGGCTTCGCCACGGAGCCAGTCACTGCCACGCAACGCCAGAATGAGCACGTTCGCGGCCAACATGAGCACCGCGATCAGGTCCAGAACCCGCATCGCCAACGAGCGCATCGTAGCGCGAATTTACTACGCCTCAGTCCTCGCCGGCGTCGGACCAGATCTCGAGGGCGCTGAGCATCTCGTACTCGATGTCGCACTCCTTCACCAGGTCTGCCCGTGTGTCGATAACGTGCTCCACGAGCGTGGCGACTGCACGGCGCTGCTCTGGTGTGCAGTAGGCCCAACGCCAGTTACGCGGCCCGTCCCAGCACAGCTCGCTGCGAAACAGCTGCTCGCCGTACCAGCCCCACTGCGGGTCCTCCGGCGCCAGGGCTATGCGAGCGAGCGCCGGCAGCCAGTACGCGAAGGCGTCCGGCTGGCACATCGTGATCGGGTTCCAGGCGCCGCTGCCGACATCGTCATAAGACAGCGTCTCGTGGTCGCGCTGCTGCAGGAGCTCGTCGTGCTCGGCGCACTCTTCACAACCCGGGTGGTCCGTAAATCGCGCCGGGCGCGGCAAATCGAAGGCAGTGCGCAGCATCGAGAGCACTTCTTCGTCCGTCATCGATCTGATACTCGGCTGTACAACCCGCTTTGCTTGAGCGAGGTCGCCTGAGAATCGCTATGATGGCCCAAATTCGATGGACACGCCGCGTGCCGGCAGCTAGAAAGACCCACTGATGACGACCCAACCACCGATGGAGACCCTGACGGAGCTCAAGCTCACGGACGAGATCAAGAAGACCGTCAACGAGGCCTACGTGCCCAACGACCGTCCCATCCTCATGGCCCACGTCGACATGGACGGCAAGCCCGTGATGACCTGGCGCGGCAGCGTCTGCGCCATTAGCGACACCCAGATCGGCGTCTGGGCGCGCAACGCCGAGGGCGGCACCGCGAGCTCGCTGGAGGCCCACCCCGACGTCATGCTGGTCTACCGCGAGTCCGGCGGCCCCGGCCAGCGCTCTCGTGCCACCCTCAACTTCAAGGGCAAGGCGCGCGTCGACGACACGCCGGAAGCACGTCAGGCCGTCTGGGACACGATGCCCCAGCGCGAGCGCGACTCCGACCCGGAGATGAAGGGCGTCGCCATCATCGTCGACCTCGAGAGCGTGACCGGAATGCTCCCCGGCGTGCGCCTGCAGATGACGAAGTAGGGGCAACCTCACCCCGCCGATTGCGGTCGGTGGCATAGACCGCTCGTCCTGAGGCTCTCGAAAGACGTCGAAATGCCCGATGCGTGCCGCGAGGGAATCGGCCTCACCCCAGTCGTTGCAGCGACCACCGCGCTCCGCATCGCGGAGCGCGGGACGACGCCCCCAAACCCGTAGCCGAGGCGCCCTCGCCTCGGCGGTCATGCGCACAACACCATCTCGACGCGCGAAACCATCGACACCGCGGCGTCCTTGACGCTCCCGATGGCCATCACACCCCCGCTAGTCCTCGATCGTCACGATGCCCTTTTCGCCATCGACCGTGACCGTAGCGCCATCCGGGATCTTCGCCGTCGCGATCTGCGTGGCCACGACCGCCGGGATGCCGTACTCGCGGGCGCAGATCGCCGTGTGCGAGAGCAGGCCGCCGGCATCGCTGACCACGGCGCCGGCGATCGAGAATAGCGAGGTCCAGGGCGGCGCCGTCGTGCGGCATACAAGGATGTCGCCGGGCTGCACGCGGTGGCCCTCTTCGAGGCCCCAGATCACTCTCGCGGTGCCACGGCGCACGCCCTTGCTCGCCGCGACGCCGTTGACGCGCCGCAGGTCGGTGGAGAGCGAGACGCCGTAGCCGCGCAGGTGCTTCATCACCGCCTGGAGGTCCGGCGGCGCCTTGCTCACAGACGGCGCCCGGCCCAGGTACTGCGGCGGCGCCAGCTTCTGGCATCGCGCCAGCTCCGCCCTGTTCGCGCGCACGATGCTCATCCAATCGCGCGAGGTGGGGACGCTCGCCGCTTCCTGCGCCTCGGCGAGACTGAGGTAGAACACGTCGTTGGCGTCGTCGATGGCGCCGGCGGCGACGAGCTTGCGGCCGAGGGCCATGACCGGCACGCGGGCGCTGCCGCAGATCTGGAGCTGCCAGTACGCCCGGTCCTCGCTGATGCCGACGTGGTCGATTGAGGCTTCGAGAAGCTCCTTGAAGCGCCCCACCTTGTCCGGCGGCAGCTTCTCGGCCACCTCACGCTCTGCCTGCCCGCGAATCGAAGCGCTACGTGCCAGCGCGGCGCCGGGGGCATGCGCCGGGTCTGCCAGGTAGCGGCCGACGAGGCGCATGACCAGCGTCTCGTCCTCGGCCCAGGTCGGCAGATGGGTCATGTACCAGGTGTCGGAGCGCCAGCCGTATTGGGCGTTGTGCGCTCGCAGCGCCTCCAGGAACTCGGGCCCGCCTTCGCAGGACGCGACCGCGCCGTAGTCGCCGCTACGCAGCACCTCGGACAGCGCCGCGTGCTGGGATGCCAGCTCTACGAGGCCGTTGAGGGCGTTGCCGGCGTCGGTCGTGACGTTGTCGAAGCCCTGCAGGAGCCGGGCCGCCAGCGCGCCGCCCTCTTCGCCCAGCTCATCCTCGAGAAACTGGATCAGCTGCGAGGTCGGGCGCATGAAGGCAAAGATCACGATCGTGGTGTATCGGAAGGCCGTACCGGTCTCGTCGAAGTAGGCCGGCAGCGCGGCCGCGAGCTCCGCCGCCGGCATCGAGTCGTAGTCGCGCGTACGCATCGTCCAGGCAGCCGGAGCGCACTTTGGGCTCGAACTCCTCCTCCCAGATCGGGATTGGGCCCCGCGCTTCGACCTCCGGAGTGGCCAGCGGCGGCCCGAAGTCGCGCATGAAACCGAAGCAGTTCACGAACACGGTCGGGACGTCGAAGGCGAGCGCCATGATGCGCTCGAATATCGCCTGCGTCAGCGGCGGCTGAGCATAGGGCGCATGCAGCCGGTCCAGGACCCAGCTCTCTTCGTTGCGGGCCGGGTCCTCCCAGACCACCTCGAAGTCATCCGTGAAGCTGAGCACCATACGCTACACCCCTTGTTGACGCGAATCAGGACTCTGGGAGCCAGGGGCGATTATAGAACAGTAAAGTATTTCGCCAGGCAGAGTCGGTCGGCCGACCCGGCCTGGGCAACTACGTCGTGGCGATGAGGAAGTCCTCGCCGCTGGATGCCCGCAGACCGTCGCTGCGACCCGCGTAGTAACGCTCGCCCAGCGACCTGCCCGATACGTGCTCGGCGGCCGTGAACCCTGCCTCGCGCGCCATCGAAAGCATCTCCTCCGGCCGGTACAAGCTGATGAACGGCGTGCCGGACGCCTGCGCGCCCTTCGTCGACATCTCTAGCCCCGGCCGGTCTTCCGGCTCGACGAGGTCGATGGGCAGCAGGAAGGTCATCGCCAGCACAGAGCCCGGAGCAAGTCCCGCTATCTGGCGCAACGTCGCCATCGTGGCGTCTCTCGTCACGTACATGCTCACCCCCGTCGACGCGATCACGGCCGGCTGGCTCGTATCGAATCCGGCGGCCTCGAGCTGCGCCAGCCATGCCTCGCCCGCCTCGAAGTCGACGGGCACCAGTCGCAGCCACTCCGGCACGCCGTAGCCGAGCTCGATCAGGCGTTGCCGCTTCCACGCCGACGTCTCGGGCTGGTCGATCTCGAATACGCGCAGGCGCGACGCGACCTCGGGCCGGCGCTGGGCGAACGTATCGAGGCCGGCACCGAGGATCACGTACTGCGCAACGCCGTGTTCGAGGCGCTCGACCACGAGGTCCTCGATGAACCGCGCTCGCGCCACGATGGCGGCCCGAAACGGGCTCGTGCCCTGCGGATGCATGTCGCCGCGCTCGCGCCAGCCTGCCTCCGGCGCCGCCAGCTTCAACCCGATCATCGTCCTCGAGCACGTGCGGCGGCGCATCGACCAGCACGTGCATTGCCCGCCAGAGGGCGGTCCGCACGGCGGTGCTGTCCGGCACGTCCTTCCGCTTGTCTACCATCACTCGCCCTCCCGTCAGCCCTGGACCGGCGCCGAGAGCGTCCACAGACGCCCGTCCGGGTCGCGCACCACCATCTCGCGCGTGCCGTAGTGCGTGTCCTCGAACGGCGAGACCACATCGACGCCCGGATCGAGGTGTACTGCCTCCGCATCGGCCACCTTGAACACGACGCGCAGGCCGACGTCCTGGCTCTCCGGCACCTCGGCGATGAACACGAAGGGACCGTCACCGTTGCGCAGCTGGCCGGAGTTGTGCCCCGTATCGAACTCCAGCTCATAGCCCAGGGCCTGGAAGAACTTCGCCGCCTTGCCCCAGTTGTGCGTCTCCAGGAACACCGCCTCGATGCCCTCGGTTGTCATGTACCGTTCTCCTCCTGCGATTGCGTCGATTGCCGTTGGGCGTCGAGATAGGCACGCAGCGCCTCGGCCACCAACGCCGAGAGCGACATCTCGGACTCGATGGCCTGGTGCTTGACCTGCCTGATCAGCCCCACGGGCAGATAGACGTTGAACTGTTTGACCTCGTCATCAGCCATTGATACTAGAATACTAGCATCCTAGGTGGCTCTGTCAAGCTGCGGGGGTGAGCACCAGCTCTACGCCCGATCTCTACCGCCTGACGGGCGTCACGTACGGCAATGGAGACGATGTCACCTACACCTACGACGGCGTCGGCAACCGCACGACCATGGTCACGGGCGCCGGCACGACGCAGTACGCCTACGACGCCGCTGACCGCATCAGCAGCGTTACGCCGCCTGGTGCGTCGGCAATCACCTACACGTGGGATGACAACGGTACGTTGACCGCGCGCGGCTCCGACAGCTTCGGCTGGGATGCCGCAGAACGGCTGACCTCTGCCACCGTCGATAGCCTCTCGAGCTCCTCCGTCTACAACGGAGACGGCTTGCGAGATTCGGTTACGTATTTTTGGTTCACCGACCCCCTACACATGGGACACGAACCGGTCGATTCCTCAAGTATTGGACGATGACGTCGAGCAGTACGTGTACGGCATGGGTCGCATTTCCCAGGTCGAGCCTTCTCACAGCCACTACTACCTGACGGATGGGCTGGGTTCGACACTGGCGCTCACGGATGGGCCGGGCGATGTGACCAACGTCTACGAGTACGACGTGTTCGGTGCCGTTCGTTCAGGCATTGGGCGTCAATACAACGAGTACGAATTCACCGGTGAGCAGACGGACTTTGCGACAGGG
>CAVYJE010000006.1:0-21493 GCA_963768705.1 uncultured Chloroflexia bacterium | reverse complement strand
CGAGATCATGGCGGTCGGTGACGTGATCATCGACGGCGGCAACCCCTACTACAAAGACAGCATGCGCCGAGGCGGCGTGCTGAAGCAGAAGGGCATTGACTTCGTGGACGTCGGCACCAGCGGCGGTATCTGGGGTCTGAAGGAAGGCTTCAGCCTGATGGTCGGCGGCGAAAGGCCGCTTCGACCAGATCGAGCCGCTCTTCAAGGCCCTCGCCCCGCCCTGCGACCGGCTACGGCTCATGGGGCCGGCGGGCGCCGGGCACTTCGTGAAGATGGTGCACAACGGCATCGAGTACGGGCTCATGCAGGCCTATGCCGAGGGCTTCGAGCTGATGGAGGCCAAGAAGGGTTCGACCTCGACCTCCACCAGTCGCCGAGATCTGGCGCACCGGCAGCGTCATCCGCTCCTGGCTGCTGGACCTGCCGCGAACGCCCTGGAGGAGGACCCGGCTGGAGAAGCTCGAGGCCTACGTGGACGACTCCGGCGAAGGACGCTGGACCGTGCAGGAGTCGATCGACCTGGCCGTGCCGGCGCCGGTGATCTCGTCGTCGTTCTACGCCCGCTTCCGCTCGCGCCAGGACCAGCCCTTCGGCGCCGAGACTGCTGGCGGCGCTACGCAACCAGTTCGGCGGCCACGCGGTGCAGGAGCGATGACGTTCGAGCCGCAAGCTGTAAGCCGGAAGCTACAAGCCGGGACAAGCGCTCTCGTAGCAGGCTTCCCCTCTCTGAAATCGGAGAGGGGTGGTAGCCGCAGCGACCGGGGTGAGGTTAGCCGCGTCACGAAGTCTCATCGGGCGACTCAGCGTCCTGCGAGGGTCTCAGGACGGGTGGGATGTGCCGACATGCGCACCTTCAGCGGGGTTTGGGGTGCCCCCAATTCCCATGTCTGAAGTCGCCCTGAAAGCCCGGCCGGACAACCTGAAGCCGCAGGACATCGTGATCTTCGGCGGCACGGGCAGCCTTGCGCGCCTGAAGCTGTTCCCGGCCCTGTACGACCTTACGGCAGACGGTCACATGCCCCCGGGCGGCAAGGTCATCGGCCTCGCGCGCAGCGCCATGAGCCTCGATGCCTACAGGGAGCTGGCGCGACAGGCCGTGCAGCCCTACTCCCGCAACGAGTACGACGAGGACACCTGGGCCAAGCTGGCCGCCCGCCTCGAGTACATCACGGTAGACGGCGACGGCTACGACAAGCTGAAGTCTGCACTGACGCAGCCGGAGCGCCTGGTCTTTCTGGCGATCCCGCCGTTGCCTTCGGGTCGACGGCGCGCGCGCTGCAGGCAAGGGCCTGGTCGAGGGCACGCGTCTGCTGGTCGAGAAGCCGTTCGGCCGTGACTTGCAGTCGGCACTGGCGCTCGACGCGGAGCTGCGAGACGTGCTGGACGAGTCGCAGATCTTCCGCATCGACCACTACCTGGGCAAGGAAACGGTGCAGAACATCCTCGTGTTCCGCTTCGGCAACTCGGTTTTCGAGCGGGTGTGGAATCGTGACGCCATCGACCACATCGAGGTCACCGTGGCGGAATCGGACGGCATCGGCAACCGCGGTTCGTTCTATGAGGAGGTGGGCGCCCTGCGCGACGTCGTGCAGAACCACCTGCTGCAGATCCTCTCGATCCTGACCATGGAGCCGCCGGCGTCCTTCGACGCGGAGGCGATCCGGGACGAGAAGGCGAAGCTCCTGCACGCCGTCAAGCCGCTCGACCCCTCCGAAGTCGTGCGGGGCCAGTACCGGCGCGGGCACATCGATGGCCGCCCGGTCGAAGGCTATCTGAAAGAGAACAACGTCCGCCGGAGTCCGACGTCGAGACGTTCGTCGCCGCCCGCGTCCAGATCGAGAACTGGCGCTGGGCCGGGGTGCCGATCTTCCTGCGCACCGGCAAGCGCCTGCCGTTCAAGGCGACCGAGATCGAGATCGCCTTCAAGGACGTGCCCCGCTCTTACTTCGGCGACACGGCGTCGCAGGGGATGAGGCCGAACACCCTGAGGCTGTGCATCCAGCCCGAGGAGGAGATCAACTTCTCGTTCGTCGCGAAGGTTCCCGGGCCGGCGATCAACGTCAAGCCGGTGACGATGAACTTCAGCTACGACGGTAACTTCAGCGCCGAGCCCGCCGAAGCCTATCAGCGCCTGATCCACGATGCGATGGCGGGCGACGCCACGCTGTTCGTGCGCGCCGACAGCGTCGAACGTGCGTGGCAGATCGTCCAGCCCGCCCTCGACAACCCACCACCGCTGCATCGCTACGAGGCCGGTAGCTGGGGCCCCAAGGAAGCGAACAAGCTCGTCGACGGCAAGGGATGGCACCTGGAGTAGGCCGGCAGCAATCAGCCTTTAGCTATCAGCAGTCAGTCATGCGCACCCCGTTGATGCCGACATTTCTTTGAGCCACTATCAGCCAGAACCCTCTGAATTTCGAAAGGAATTTGCCGCCGCGGAAGGCTGATCGCTAACTGCTAACGGCTAAGACGATGCACTACACCCGCCTCTATGCTGACGAAAATGGCCTCTCCCACTTCGCCGATGGCGACATCGCCCTCAACGAGATCGCTTATGCGCCACCCGCGCCGCCGTACTTGCTTGCCGAGCCGGAACCGGCGACTGCGGTCGCGGTCACGGAGATCCCACCGGGCTGGGTGGGCGACTGGCACCCTTCGCCGAAGCTCCAGTGGTGGTTTCAGATGGCCGGTGAGCTCGAGGTCGAGGTGAGCGACGGGGAGAAGCGTCGTTTCGTTGCCGGTAGCATCGTGCGCGTCGAAGACACGACCGGCTCGGGCCACATCACTAGGAACGTCGGCACCGAGCCGGTACGCGCGGTCTACGTGCAGCTACCGGAGAGCGCTACGTAGCTCATAGCTGCGAGTCACGAGACGAATTCAAGCCAGGAACATCGATAGTAATCGCGGCCGTTCGCCCGACTACCCCGCTACGCGCCGACCGGCGCCTTCTCCGTGCGCATGGCGCTGAAGCAGTCGCCGCAGTAAACGGGGCGGTCAAGGCGCGGCACGAAGGGCACCGTGGCTTCCTGGCCGCACTGAGCGCAGGTGATGGTCGAGGTGTTCTCCGGCGAGGCACTGCTGCTGCGGTGGCTGCGGCGGTTCGCCCGGCAGTTGGGGCAGCGCTGGGGCACGTTCATCAGGCCCTTTTCGATGTAGAAGCCCTGCTCTCCCGCCGTAAAGACGAACGGCTGACTGCAATCGCGACACGTCAGGGTCTTGTCCTGCAAATCCATCTGCCCCTCCAGAGCACCGGCTGAGGCCGGACTGCGTCCTTCCGAGAAGGATCGATCCCTCGTAGCTCAAGTTCGATGCACGGGCGGGGGAAGTCTGGCGGGAGTCTAGGTAAGCCTCAGACGAATGTCAACAACTGAACAATTTCGGTAGTCATCGGTTCAGCGCCCGTTTGTGCGGCGGCGCTGCGGCTCCCGTGGGGAAGTGCCGCGGGCCGGGCTGCGGTTGAGCGACGCCGGGCGGTCTCGCAGGTCGACGCGATAGGCCGGCGCTGTGATCGGCACCTCCGTGCAGACACCGGGGTCGTTGAGTCGCGAGAGCACTCGCTCCTCCACGTGGCGAGACAGCGATTCCTCGCTGACCGTGAACACGGTGGGCAGTCGAGCGTTGTAGCGGTGGTTGATGAGTTGGAAAAGGCGGTCGCGCACCCACGCGACGTCGGACTGGGCGCCGAGGTCATCGAGGATCAGCAGGGAGGCGTTGCGGAGCTGGTTGAAGCCCTCGAGAAAACCGGGGCCGGTGTGGTCGGACATCAGGTGTCGCAGGTAGTCCAGGAGGTCCGCCACGAAGAAGAACACGGGACGCTCGCCGCGCATGCGACAACGGTTGGCGATCGCCGCCGCGAGGTGGGTCTTGCCGCAGCCGTTGGGGCCAAGATCAGCAGCCAGCCCTCCGGCGACTCGGCGAAGTCGAGCGCTATGCGGTAGCCGTTCTCCAGGCTCCATCGCTCTTCCTCGCGCAGGTGGGGCACGGTGACGTCGAAGTTCTCGAACGTCATCTCGCGGATGCGGTCGAGGTCCAGCGAGTCCGGCAGATTGACGTCGATGGCGCGCGCAGCGGCCTCGACGTAGTAGACGCGGGCGATCGCCGGGTCGGTGAGACGCATGCGCTGTCGCTCTTCGATGCGGTCGAGGCTGAGGTTGGTCGTGACGACGGTCGGCAGCATAGCGTTGTAGCGGTGGTTGAAGATCTGGAACAGCTTCTCCTGCGCCCACGCCGTCGCGTTCTGGGTGCCTAGGTCGTCCAGGATCAGCACGGGCGCGGTGCGCACCTGCTCCAGCAGGAGGTCATAGCCCATCTCGCTGTCAGGCCTGTAGGAGGCGCGCAGGTGGTCCAGGAGGTCCGGCACCACGACGAACAGCGCCGCCTGGCCGCGTTCGAGGCAGCGGTTGGCGATGGCGGCGGCAACGTGGGTCTTGCCGGCGCCCGAGGGGCCGTGGATCAACAGCCAGCCCTCCGGCGCTTCGGCGAAGGCGCGTGCATCCGCGACGAGGCCGCGGAAGAGCTGACGGTCGCGCGGGTTGGTGCTTCGGCCCTGCTCCAGCAGGTTCGAAAAGGTCAGGCGGGTCAGAGGGCCCAGCGAGCTGTACTTCTGCAGACGCTCCATGCGCGATTCCGGGCTCTCGGAGAGGGCGCAGTCACACGCCACCGCCTTGCCGAAGTCGGGGTGATCGAGGGGCAGGTCGCGGCGCAGGAAGCCCGCCCCGTGGCACTGGGGGCAAACCGGCTCCTCGTCCTCGTCCGACGCGTCGAGGTCAGCTACCGCCCGCGTCGCGATAGCGTCGGAGGAGCTGAGCTCGGGCGCTATTGCCTTCCCCAGGATCTCGTCCAGCCGTTTCACGCTTACGTCCTTCCGTTGCCCAGCGCTGCAGAATCGCCGCGGCGTATCGCCACGAGCGCTTGTTCTGCAGCGCCGCCTCGTTCAGTGCCTCCTCGATCCATTCGAGGGGGTAGAGCTCCTCCGCTTCGTGCAGCTCCTGCGCCACGATGGGGGAGAGGGGCCCGATGTTCTCTTCGTAGAGCTGGTAGATGTTGGCGCGCTCCAGGATCGGCGCCTCTTGAACCGGCGGCAGCACGCGACCGAGCTCGATGCGGCCGTCCTGAAGCTGCTCGATGGCGCGACGGCCGCTCGGCGTGTTGACCAGGTACATTCGCTCCTGCCGGTTGGCGTGCTCGATGTCCAGCGAGAGCAAGGTTCCGCGCTCGACGGCCAGCGCCAGCCCGGCTTCGAGCCGCCCGGCGGCGTCGCCGTTTTCCCCTAGCGTCGCCATCAGCGGCGATTCGGCACGAAGCTCGTTCAACGTGACAAAGCGCGGGTAGCCCTTGCGGCGGCCGAGGGCGTAGAAGGCGTACAGAGTGACGCGCAGCTCCGCGTCGTCCTCGATGTAGGGCAGGACGTGGGAGAAGAACACGCTGGGGAGCGTCGTCGCGCGGCCGCCCGCCGGGAAGCCCGCGAAGGCCGGGCCCGTCTGACTGCGCGCCGTCATGAGCAGCACCCCGGCATGATGGGCAGGGCGATGCCCCGGCCTTCAGGCTGGGGTGTTGTACTGGCCTTCGGGGCGACGCTGCGCATCGCTCTCGCGCTGCTCCGCTGTTGGTTAAGAGAGTGAGAGGTGGGGGACACCCCCCACGGCCCCCCGCGCATGGCCCTTCGACGGCCTCAGGATGGCATTTGCGCCCCCGCGTCCCCTGCTTCAGGGCCTCGTGCTGCATTCGCGGCAGCCCTATGCCGGCGGTGCAACCGCTCATCGGTAGACGGGTTCTCCGGAGGGGAGGCCAGCGAAGTCCTCGAACTTGGAGATTTCGTCCCGGAAGCGCACCTCTACGACGCCGGTGGGGCCGTTGCGGTGCTTGGCGATGATGATCTGGGCCTTGCCCTGCGGGTAAGGGTCGTTCTCGCGGTCCGGGTGGAGGGCCTCCCACTCCTCGCGGCGCATGTACATCTCCTCGCGGTAGATGAACATGACGACATCGGCGTCCTGCTCGATGGAGCCGGACTCACGCAGGTCGCTGAGCATAGGGATGTGGGGCTGACGCTGCTCCGGCGCACGCGATAGCTGCGAGCCCGCCACGACAGGCACATTTAGCTCTCGGGCCAGCTGCTTGAGGGAGCGTGTGATGGCGCTGATCTCCTGCACGCGGTTGTCGTTGCGGCTGCCCTGAATGAGCTGGAGGTAATCCAGCATGCACGAGGTCGAGGCCGTGCTCTCGCTGCAGGCGCATGAGCTTGGCGCGCAGCTCCGGGATCTGGATCATCGCCGTGTCGTCGACCCAGATCTCGGCGCCCGCGAGGACGCCGTGGGCGTGCATGATCCGGCTCTCCTCCTGCCTCGTTGTGCATGCCGAGACGGAGGTGAGCGGAGTTGACGCGCGATTCGGCGGCGAGGAGGCGCTGGGCCAGCTGTTCGCCTGCCATCTCCAGCGAGAACACCGCCACCTTGGCGTGCGAGCCGATCGCCGCGTTACGGGCGAAGTTCAGCATCAGCGCCGTCTTACCGACGCCGGTACGGGCGGCGACGATGAGCAGGTCGGACGGGTTGAGGCCGCCGAGCATGTGGTCGAGGTCGCTCAGGCCGGTGCGCACGTGGCCGCCGTACGGCATCGAGTCTTCCGCGTCGGGCGGGTCGAGGAAGGGGCCGAGGTACTCGCTGATGTGGGTGAAGTCGCGCGAGGCCTCACCGCCGCGCAGGCCGTAGACCATCGACTCCGCCTTGGCCAGCGAGGTCTCGAGGTCGGCGCCGCCCTGGAAGGCGATCTGGGCGATGTTCGTCGCCACGCCGAGCATCTGACGGTACACGGCATCGCGCCGCACGATCGCAGCGTAGTGCTCGACGCCGACCGACGTCGGCAGGTTGAGCACCAGCTCGCTGAGGAACGTGTGCCCGCCGACGTCCTCGAGGTGGCCGCGGCGGTCGAGCTCGTGCGCCACCGTAACCTGGTTGATCGTCTCGCCGCGGTCGGAGAGCGCCATGCAGGCCTCGTAGGTCCAGGCGTTGGTCTCCCGGAAGAAGTCTGACGGCTTGACGATGGGGATGATCTTGTGGATCGCCTCATCGTCGACCATGAGGGACGCTACGACCGATTCCTCGGCCTGGATATCGTGGGGCGGTAGCTGCTCGAACACGGCGGGGTTCCGTTTGTTGCTATCGGTCGGTTCTTACTGGTTGGTGGTCTGTGTTCTATACAGGTAGGCGCCTCCTAGCCCTCTTCGGACTCCTCAGCTTCGGGTTCTTCGACAGCAGCGGTCGCCTCTTCGGCAACAACCGGTGTCTCGGCCTCTGCTTCGGTCTCGGGCATACCGCCTTCAGGGGCGACTTGCACGGACACGGTGGCCACGACGTTGCGCGTTAGGTTCACAGGGACCTGGTAGGTGCCGATGTCCTTGATCGGAGAGCCGAGGGTGACCTGGCGGTGGCCGACGTTGCTGGCGCCGTGGGCGTTGACCGCCTCGGCGATGTCCGTCGCGGTGACGGAGCCGAAGAGGCGGCCCTGCTCGCCGACGCGCGCCGTGATCACGATAGGCGACTTGGCCAGCGTCGCGGCGATGGCACGAGCGCCCTCGTCAATCTTCTCCTGCTCTTTGGCAAGGGTGCGGGCGCGCGATTCGGCCTGCTGCACGGTGGAGGCGTTGGCCGCCGCTGCCAGCTTGCGGGGCAAAAGGAAGTTGCGGGCGAACCCGTCGGCGACGTTCTTGATCTCGCCGGCGTAAGCCGTGCCCTCGACGTCGCTTAGAAACACTACACGCATTCTTTTTCTCTTCTCCTATTCAGAGCGGGGGTTCATTCGTCTTAGGATACCCTGCCGCGCTAAATGGTTCGCGGCTCTCGTCGCCCCGCTCTTCAGACTACGGGGTGACTGAAGAACGACGGGGAGAGCGACGAGAGCCGTTCGCCGGATCATGGCCGCAGCCCCGCTGTTTATCAAGGTATTTTGGTTTCGTTGACGACAGAAATTGTTCCACATATCGAAGCGTCAGCTTGCATTCTCATATAGAACATCCGTCCTTGCTTATATGTCAAGTATTTGGGGCAGCTTCCCGGAACCTGAGCTTCTCGATCCACGGGTGATCAGCATGGGCCGTCTGCAAGGCTGCCGCAAGCCAGTCGCGCTGAGCGTGGTCAAGCAGAGGCAGGCACGCCTCGAAATCCTGCTGGTTCTTCGCCGGCATGGCCGAGCCCGGTCGCCCGGCCTTGTACAGGAGCTGCACTTCGACGGCGAGATAGGGGATGCCGTTGCGTATCGTGCGCAGCGTATCGAAGGGACGGCGCACGGCGCGATTGCGGCGGTACACCCACTCATCAGCCTCGCACTCGTCGAGCATGAGCTGCAGGCACCAGGGATCGTACTCGGACTCGCGGGCCCAGATGTCGTGAATTGGCTCGTCCAGGTACTCACCGGAGCGCCAGGGACGCAGGCCGTGCGGCGGCTCTGCGCACCAGAGGTCGAAGCCTTCGAGCTGGCGCTGCAACGCGAGCTGGTCCCAGCGAATGCAGGCGATGTCGATGTCGCCGTGGGGGCGGCTCGTGTAGCCCAGAAAGGCATCGATAGCCTGGCCGCCGGCGAACCACCACGGTACATCCAGGCCCTTCAAGCGGCGTACGACATCATCCAGGGCTAGCGGTTGCCAGACGTACGGCTTAGAGACCTGCTGACTGTGGTCGGGCACTGGTATCTCCCAACGCTTCCGAGAGGCCGCCCTCGTAGGCGGAGCGCATCTCTTCTAACGGCACGTCCAGGCTGGTCGAGAGCCTCAGGTGGTCCCCACCCGTCGTCCCCAGGCGCACGAAGGGCACTTCGATGCGCGCCAGCAGCGCCTCCAGGTGGGCCACGTTGCCCTCGTCAACCGAGACGATTACGCGTGACGCCTTCTCGCCAAAGAGCGCCGCGTCACGACGGCCACGGAATCTTACACGGTCGGTCGCAAAGCCGATACCCCGCTGCAGGCAGGCTTCTGCAATGGTTACGGCCAGGCCACCGTGGGAGCAATCGTGGGCAGAGCGCAGAAGCTTCTCGTTGGCGGCTTCGACGAGCACGCGCTGCACGCGGGCCTCCAGCGCCAGGTCGATGCGCGGTGAACCGGCGACGAGTCCGTGGAACTGTCGCAGGTATTCGCTGCCGGCAAGCTGAGCCGCGTCCGCCACGATGACGTCTTCGGTTTCCGTATTCGAGCGCTCCGCCGACTCGCCGATCAGGTAGACCACGTCGCCGTCAGCCTGGAAGCCGGCGGGCACGACGTTCGCCACGTCCTCCAGCACCCCGAGGGCGCCGATCACAGGCGTGGGGTAGATCGCCGTGCCTTCCGATTCGTTGAACAGGGAGACGTTGCCGGAGATCACGGGCACGCCCAGCGTCTCGCAGGCCGCGGCCATGCCCCGGATCGATTCTTCGAGCTGGAAGTAGACGTCCAGGCGCTCCGGGTTGCCGTAGTTGAGGCAGTCCGTGATCGCCACGGGCAGGGCGCCGGTACAGGCGACGTTGCGGCAGGCCTCCGCGACCGCCATGGCGCCGCCTGTGAAGGGATCGAGAAAGGTCTTGACGCTGTCGCCGTCCGTCGAGACCGCGATCGCCCGCGGTGCGGCCTCCTTGATGCGCAGCACGGCGGCGTCGGAGCCAGGCCCGACGACGGTGTTCGTGAGTACCTGGTGGTCGTACTGGCGCCAGATCCAGCGCTTCTCAGTGATCTCGGGCGAGCCGAGGAGCTGGATCAGGGCGGCGTTCGTGTCGGCCGTACCGCGCTCCCAGGCCAGCATATCCGGCAGGAAGGCAAGGTCGTAGGTCTGAAGTTCGTCGAGGCCCTTCGGTCGTGTGCCCTGGCGGCGGTACTCCGGCGCGTCCGTAAACACGGTGGCGGGCACGCGCACGGCGAGCTCGTCGCCGTCGTAGATGCGCACGACTTTGTCGTCGGTGACGTGGCCGATGACGTCGCAGTGAATCTCCCAGTGCTGGAAGTGGGCGATAACATCGGCCTCGTGCTCCTGCTTGGCGACGACGATCATGCGCTCCTGCGACTCGCTGAGCATGACCTCGGCGGCCGTCATGCCGGTCTCGCGCCGGGGCACGAGCTGCACGTCGATTTCGATGCCGGACTCGCCGCGGGCTGCGCACTCGACCAGGGAGCTGGTTAGGCCGGCGGCGCCGCAGTCCTGCAGCCCGACGATCCAGTCGGCGTGCTCCTCCGCCAGCTCGACGCAGGCCTCCATGAGTAGCTTCTCCAGGAACGGGTTGCCAACCTGGACCGTGGGGCGCAGCTCCTCCTGCCCCGCCTCGAAGGTGCGCGAGGCGAGCACGTTGGCGCCGCCGATGCCGTCACGGCCGGTGTCGGCACCGACGAGGATGATCGGGTTGCCCACGCCGGTCGCGATCGCGCGCAGGAGCTTGTCGCTACGCGCAACGCCGACGCACATGGCGTTGACCAGGGGGTTGCCGTCGTACGAGTCGGAGAACGAGACCTCGCCGCCGACGGTCGGGATGCCAAGGCAGTTACCGTAGCCGCCGATGCCGGAGACGACGCCCCGGAACAGGGCGCGGTTGTGAGCGGCGCGGGCCGTATCGTCGCCGGCAGCCTCGCGAATCGGCCCGAAGCGCAGAGAGTCGAGCAGGGCGATCGGCCGGGCGCCCATGGCGAAGATGTCGCGCACGATGCCGCCAACACCCGTCGCGGCGCCCTCGTAGGGCTCGACCGCCGAGGGGTGGTTGTGCGACTCGATCTTGAAGACGACGCAGTAGCCGCCACCGATGTCGATTGCGCCGGCGTTCTCACCGCCTCGCGTTGTCAGGACGTGGGCGCCGGTGCTGGGAAAGAGCCGCAGCAGGGGCTTGCTGTTCTTGTAGCCGCAGTGCTCGCTCCACATGGCACCGAACATGCCCAGCTCGGCGTCGTTCGGCTCACGGTCGAGCAGCGCGACGATCTGGTCGTACTCGGCGACGGAGAGGGCGATCTGGGCCAGGGTTTCGGCGTCTCGGGGCATTTCTCAATGTTAGTGGGCGAGCCCTACAGGCGCCAGAAGTGAGGAGCCTACTGTTGGTGGAAGGACTTCACTTCGTCGGCGCTGAACTTGTTGAGCTGGATCGCCGTCGAATCGTCCCGAATCACCGTGGGCAGGAGCATGAGCGCGGTCTTCTCATCCTGCGCTTCGAGAACGACCCAGCCGGCATGCTCGCCGGCCTTGCAGCCCCAGTCGAAGCGGCCGAGCAGGGAGTCACTGTGACCAACGATGCTGTCGAGTGCCTGGACGCAATCTTCCTCTGTGTGAGGTGCATGGATGAGAAACCGAGCCATTCTGTCCCCCGATCGTTAATCCCGTTTAAGACTCGCCGATCATACTCGCCTGGCTATTGAAATTCTCAAGCCGGGCTGAATAATTGAGCACGCCGATCTGAGACTGGAAGCGGAGGCAACCATGACATCTTCAAGGCAAGCGACCTTTGTACTGGTTCATGGTTCCTGGCACGGTGGCTGGAGCTGGAAGAAACTCCTGCCCTTCCTGCAGTCGACCGATTCACGCGTGTATACGCCGACCCTGACAGGGCTGGGCGAGCGAAAGCACCTCGCAAGCCGGAGCACGGGCCTTTCGCAGCATGTCGAAGACGTCGTAAGTCTGTTGGAGTACGAGGACCTTGAGGATGTCATCCTTGTGGGACACAGCTACTCGGGTCTAGTGATCACCGGCGTCGCCGAGCACACAAATCGCGTGGGCAAGCTCGTTTTCTTCGATGCGATTGTGCCGGAGCACGGGGAGAGCATGTTCAGCATCATCCCCGGCCTGGAATCAGACTTCCGAGCAAGCGCGGACAGCGAGGGACTGGTGCCGTCGTGGGAGCCGGAAAACTTCGGCGTGACCGATCCGCAGGACCTCGCTTGGATGACACCGAGGCTTACTCCAATGCCGATGCTCACCCATGCGGAGAAGCTGGATGCTCCTCTCATGAAGGCCAAGAACCTTCCGCGGAGCTTCATCCATTGCACGCAATTTGGGTTGGGAGGCTTCGGTGAGAAGATTCGCGGCGAAGGCGGCGACGTGTATTCGCTGGATACGGGGCACGACGCGATGGTGACTCAGCCCCGCGAGCTGGCAGAGATCTTGCTCAAGCACGTATGAGGTGACTGCCTCAGCAGTGGGCGATGGCCGGGATCGTTCGCAGTCCGCTCCGATTGAGCACTTGCCGGCTACCGGATGCCCGAATCGAGCGAGAGCTCAACCTCCGTCATCATGTTCTGTTTGACCGTGACGGCCAGCGTGACCGGCGCCGGTAAAACGCCCGTCGTCAGGGTGACGAGGACGTAGTCGCCGGGCGGAAGGGCGATTGTGAAACCGCCGTCGGCATCGGTCGTCGTACGCGCGACTTCGTGGCCGGCGAGGTCCTGGGCCACGACGACGCCCTGCCACGGCTTGTCCGGGCATGGGGTATCGATGCGCTGGACCGGGCAGCTGGGGCCGATCAACGCCACGCCCTGCACGCCCGACGCCCCGGCGACATCGGGAGTCGGGGAAGGCACAACTGTTGCCAAAGCTGTGGCGGTCGGCTCCGGTGACGGCGGAGCGGGCGTGCGTGTGACGGAGGCTGTGCCTCCAGGTGTGGAGGACGCCGTCGGGAGCGGCGTAGTCGTGAAGGAGGGCGTGGGTGTCGAGTTCGGGCCAGAGCTCGAAGAACCTCCACACGCGACGAGCAGGGAAGCCAGGAGGACACTCAGTACGAGCTTCATACATTCATGACGTTACAGGAGTGGGCCCGGTTCCACCTGAGCCTGGGCGCCAGTGGATCCTCCGCCGGTTATTCGGTGAATTCGAAGCTCTGCACGATGTCTCTCACCGACGGCTCGTCGTCATTGATATGGCCAATGATCGTGAAGGTCGGCTGTGCGTCTCCTGCCTGAAAGAAGCGCACTATGGTGAGCACATCTGCCGTACTGGAGTCGCGGCAGATGTACTCGGTGCCCTCGATACCAGAAACTCGAACCGCCGTAGCACTGATCTCCTCCGTCTCGCACCATCCTCCTTGGTAGTTGACCGTTACGAGTACTGTGTCGCGTCCAAGTGCTATCTCTGTGCTCTGATATTCAAAGTCATCGGTCGCCAGCGGGTCGCGCACATCAACTGTCCAGGTACTCGGATAGCTGACCTGGTAGCCAAACTGTAAGTTTGTATATGTGTCATAACTGCTTGGCCCAGACGAACCTCCGCACGCCACGAGCAGAGAAGCCAGGAGGACTCTCGGGAAGAGCAGGCGCTTCATACATTCATTACGCTACAGCTCTCCGTGCAGTTCCCTCGTGCCGGCAGGGCCGTTTGGTCTGGCCGAATTCGTGCCGGTTGGACATTACGAGCCTTCATGGCGGCGCGTAGCCTGAACGTATGAACGAACCGTTTGCCCTCGATCAGCCCGGCGACGCCGACCGTGCTCAGGCCAAGCCGGAGACGCTGGCGAAGATGTGGCGCTACGTCCGCAAGTTCGCCGAGAAGAGCGGCACACACCTGCATCCGCATCCCGAAATCACCGAGTTCCTGGTCATCGGCCTTGCGCGACATGTCGATGAGCTGGGACGGCCGCTGTGCCCATGCAACTTCTACCCCGACAAGGCAGAAGAGGCGAAATCCAGCACCTGGATCTGTGCGTGCGACGAGATGCAGCGCTACAAGTACTGCCACTGCCTGCTCTTCGTCGGCGAGGACGGCCTGCCGATCACGGAGTACCTTCCGGAAGACCACGAGGGTCGCGAGATCTACGGCCTCGTGAAGGACCCGACGCCGGACAAGGGCCGGGCGCTCGGACGACTGGAAGAGAAGCGCGGCAGCCCAGTGGAGAAGCGCAGGAGCGCGTAGGCGCCGCGGGTCATGAGCAAGGTCGACGACTACCGGCAGCAGCTTCGAAGCCTGGACGACTGGCACGACTTTCTGATCGCGGAATCGCGCCTACCGGGGCCACGCGGCAACCTGGAGCTAATGGCCGCTGTCGCCGGCGAGGCAAGCCGCGACTGGATCTACGCCGAATGCGCCACGCCCGCGAGCGAGGCGCCGGAGAACACGCCGGGCTGCTTCGTCGTTTGCTGCGCCACGCAGGGCCTCGGCAGGCTCGCGACCGCGGCAGGTGACGGCGATGCCCTCACGCGACTGCAGGCGCTCGCATCGGACGAGCGATGGCGCGTGCGTGAATCCGTGGCGATGGCCCTGCAGCGTCTGGGTGACGCCGACTTCGAGCGCCTGCTGGCCATTGCAGAAGACTGGAGCGGCGGTGGCCCGCTGGAGCAGCGCGCCGCCGCCGCGGCGATCTGCGAGCCTCGCCTGCTCAAGGACGATCGAAACGCCGGACGAGTCATGGCCATCCTCGACCGCATTACTGGCGCCATCGCAGCCAGCACAGACCGTCGTAGCGACGCGTTTCGGGCACTGCGACAAGGCATGGGCTACTGCTGGAGCGTCGCCGTCGTCGCCGCACCCGAGGTGGGCAAGCCGGCGTTCGAGGCGTGGCTGGACAATCCAGACGCCGACGTACGCTGGGTCTTGCACGAGAACCTGAAGAAGAACCGGCTGCTCAAGATGGACTCGGCGTGGGTAGCTGCGTGCCGGGCGCGGTTAACGGATGAAGCCTAGGCGGGGAGCTCCGTGGACGCGCTCTTCTCCGACACCAGATTCTCGTAAATTACGCTTAGATAGCTCGTCCTCTGTCAGACGCTTGCTGGCATCGAGAATCTCGAAGCCGATGACATGCCCGTCTTCGTCGAAATCGGCACTGACACCATCTTCGATGTCGATGCCGTCGCACGCCGGCACATCTCTAAGCTCGATGTATAGTGCATCCACTTCGGAGTCGTACGTGATCTTCATGATGCCCTCCCTACTTCACGGCAGCTTCAGCGACTCCCGGCGCTTCGTCGAGAGGTTCTCGTACGTTACGGAGGTCAGCTCTTCTAGGGTGAGGCGCTTGCGAGCGTCCAGGTAGTTGAAGCCGATGACGTGGCCATCGGCGTCGAGGAGCACTTCGATGCCGTCCTCAACCTCCTCGGAGTCTGCGATGGGCGCGGAACGCAATCGTACGGAGAGCACGTCAGAGCTTGGGTCGTAGATCAGTCTCATGTTTCGCCTATCATCGCCAAAACTGCCGCTGCGATGAAGCCGTCGACGAAACGGAGGACGCCATGAAATACGGAGCCAGCTTCCCGGTAGGCGATTGGGGGGACGTGATCGCCCTGCGGGACTTCGCCCAAGCGATGGACGAGGGCGGCATGGATTACGTGTCGCTGTCCACGCACCTGCTCGCGATGCCGCCCGGCAGCATGCCCGACGAGCGCCCGCATCACTACCTGGGGCCCTATCGCGAGCCTATGGCGCTGTTCTCGTTCCTGGCCGGCGTGACGCGTCGTATCCGGTTCCGCACGGCGGTACTGATCCTGCCGCTGTACCCGACGGCGCTGCTGGCGCGCCTGGCCGGCGACGTGGCGATCATCAGCGGCGGCCGGCTCGACCTCGGTGTGGGCATTAGCTGGAACCCGCGTGAGTACGAGGCGTTGGGCCAGGACGTGCACGTACGCGGCAAGCGCTTCGAGGAGCAAGTCGCGCTGCTGCGCAGGCTGTGGACGGAGCCGTACGTCACGTTCAACGGGCGCTGGCACAAGCTCGATAGCATCGGCCTCAACCAGCTGCCGCCGCCGGTACCGATCCTCATCGGCTGCGGAACGGACGACTACCTGCTGCGACGGGCGGCGCGCCTCGGCGACGGCTGGATCCCGCTCGCGGACCCGGTGGAGCCGCTGACCCGACTGCGCCGCTTCGTCGAGGAGGAGGGCAAGGACCCGGACGCCTTCGAGGTCAGCGGGCGGCTGATGGCGGGCTCAGTCGAACCCAAGGACTGGGTAGCGCACGTGCGGCGACTGTACGATGCCGGCATCCGCGACATGGAGCTATTCCCGGGCCAGGGGCTCACGGGCGCAGCGGCGGCATCGAAGCTGCTGGAGATGCGCCAAGTGTTATCGCAGGAGTTCGGGTAGTTCAAACCGGGACTAAACCGAATCCCTATACTGAACGTAATGCGCCGGATTGTTCTTTCGGACCACGCGCGAGATCAGATTGGTGAGAGGCGCCTGGCTGAGGATTTGGTGATTGAGGCGATCCGTACACCAGATGAGTTGCTCCCGCAAGGCAACCGCATGGTAGCGCACAAGTTGATTGACGTGGGCGGAAAGCAGTATCTGCTGCGGGCCTTCTACGAGCAGTCCGATGACGAAGTCTTGGTTGTTACTGTCTACAGGACCTCCAAGATCGAGAAGTACAGGAGCGCTCAATGAGAATTCGTTACGACTCCAAAGTGGATGCGCTCTACATACGTCTGCGTGAAGGCGCGATTGAGGAGAGCGACGAGGTCTCGCAGGGAGTAGTCATGGACTATGACGATGCCGGCCTGCTGATGGGCATCGAGATTCTTGACGCTTCGCGCGTTCTCGGCGGTCGTGAAATGAAAGTCGAGCTTGCTCTCTCCGAAGGGGCGAACGAGTCCTAACCCAGGCTCTTCGCCCGCTTCGAGCGCTCTGCCTCGATGCGGCCGAGGGCTTCCATCGCCGACTCCATGACCTCGCGCTTCTTGGCCTCGGAGACGTGGGTGTAGATCTGGGTCGTGTTCGGGCTCTCGTGGCCCAGCAGCTCCTGGACGACGCGCAGGTCGGCGCCGCCATCGAGCAGGTGGGTGGCGAAGCTGTGGCGCAAGAGGTGGGGGTGCACCGCGGTCGGCAGGCCCGCCTTCGTGGCGTACTTGCGCACGATCGACTGCACCGAGCGCGTCGTTAGCCTGCCCCCGAATCGGTTGAGGAAGAGCGCCTCTTCCTTGTGGGTCTCGTACTCGGGGCGCGCCTCGTTCAGGTAACGCTGCAGGGCTTCGGCGGCGGGATCGCCGAAAATCCCGATGCGCTCCTTCTTGCCCTTTCCCTGGACGCGCACCGCCCGGTCACGCACGTCCAGCTCGCCGACGTTGAGTGAGGCGACCTCGCTGACGCGGAGGCCAGCGGCGTAAAGCAGCTCCATGAGGGCCCGGTCGCGCAGGTCCGCCGGCTGCCGACCGTCGGCGGCTGCGACCATGCGGGCGATGTCTTCCGACGTGAGTATGTCCGGTAGGCGCCGGCCCGCCTTGGGCCCCGTAACGCCGAAGAAGGGATCGGTCTCCAGGTGCCCGTCGGCGCGCAGCCACTTGTAGAAGGAGCGGATGGTGCTGACCTTGCGACGCACGCTGCCGTCCGCGACGCCGTTGCCGAGCAGCACCGCCAGGTACCGTCGCAGGTCAGTGCGTGCGACTTCGAACGCGTCGACCTCCCAGCCGGCGAGGGCGTAGAGGAAGTGCTCGAGGTCAGTGCGATAGTTGCGCAGGGTGTACGCCGAGAGGTTGCGCGCCTCCCCCTTGTCGCGCAGGTAGCGCTCCAGGAGATCGGTCGTGCGCTTCGGGAGAGTGGGGCCACCCCTCCCTCCATCTCCCTCCCCGCTGGCGGAGAGGGAGCGCTTCGATGTTGGCGTTTCACGGTGGGTGTCAGGCGAACGGAACGTGGAGGAGACCGACTTCGACTGGCCGACGGTGCGGTGGTCTGTGCCAGATCGAGTGGCGGGATTGGGGCCTATCGATGCCGCCGCGGCGCTTCGACTCGCCCTCCCCCTCTCGGCCGGCGGGGAGGGGGTCAGGGGGAGGGGTCGTCTCGCGCGGGGCATGGGGCTATCGTGAGGCCTTCAGACGAAGGCGCCTATCGGGGCTAACCCTTAGCTGGTCTCGGCGGCCGCGGCCTTCGAGCGCGTGGTGCGGGTCGAGCGCGCCTTCGTGGACTTCGAAGCGGTCGTCGACTTCGCCTTGCTCTTGGGCTTGGCAGCCGTCTTCTCGCCCTCGTCCGACTCGCTTTCCTCGCGCTTCGGCGGCGGCTCGCCGGCGATGGCCTTCTCGATATCGAGGGCTTCTTCGGGCGCACCCTGCCAGCCGCACTTGGCGCAGCGGGCCTGGTTGCGGAAGCTGGTAAGCAGGCCGCGGTCCACCGGGCAGACGCCGGGCAGGGGCTTCTGCCAGCTCGTGAAGTCGCAGTTCGGGTAGTTGGCGCAACCGTAGAACTTGCGCTTCTGGCGCGTCATACGCTCGACGATCTCGCCGCCGTCGGTGGGGCAGAGTACGCCGGTCTTCAGGAGAATGGGCTTCGTGCCCTTGCACTCCGGGTACTTCGTGCAGGCTAGGAAGGCGCCGAAGCGACCGCGCTTGATCGCCATGTCGGCGCCGCAGATCTCGCACTTCTCGTCCGTCTTTTCGGGGACGTCCGACTCGCCCTCCTGCTTCGTGTAGCGGCACTCGGGGAAGCCGGAGCAGGCGATGAACTTGCCGAAGCGGCCGAACTTGTAGATCAGCGGGCGCTCACACTCGGGGCAGTGCTCGCCGGTCTCCTGGACGATCTTCTCCACCTCGCCCGCGACGTCGAGGGCTTTGGCGAGCGGGTTGTAGAACTCGCGCACCATGGGCTGCCAGGGACGGCTGCCCGTGGCGACCTCGTCCAGGTCCTCCTCCATCTCGGCCGTGAAGCCGAGGTTGACGACGTCCGGGAACTGCTCGAACAGGAAGTCGTTGACCAGCATGCCGAGCTCGGTCGGCTTGAGCTGCCGCGCTTCCCGCTCGACGTAGCCGCGTTCTTGAATCGTCGTCATGATCGGCGCGTAGGTGCTGGGCCGGCCGATGCCGTTCTCTTCCAGCGCCTTGACCAGCGTCGCCTCCGTGTAGCGCGGCGGCGGCTCCGTGAAGTGCTGCTCGGGCTTGAGGTCGTGCAGCGACAGCGCGTCGCCCTCGTCCATCTCGGGCAGCGGCATGGTCAGACGCTGCTCGCCGTCGTCGTTCTCGTCGTCCTGCGCCTCTTCGTAGAGCTGGCGGAAGCCCGGGAACTTGACGGCGCTGGCGGAGGCACGCAGGTGGTAGACGTCGCCGTCTGGCGCCGTCGCGTCGATGTCGACCGAGACGCTGTCGAGGATGGCGTCGGCCATCTGGCAGGCGACGGCGCGCTGCCAGATCAGGGTGTAGAGGCGGCGCTGGTCGGTCGCCAGGTCCCGTAGTTCGGCGCTGGTCGGTTCGCGCAGGGCCGAAGTGGGGCGAATCGCCTCGTGGGCCTCCTGGGCGCCCTTGCGGGAGCGGTAGACACGCGGCGCCTCGGGCACGTAGTCGGCGCCGAAGCGCTGGCCCACGAACGAGCGCATCTCCTCGACGGCGACGTCTGCCAGGTTGGTCGAGTCCGTCCTCATGTAGGTGATGAGACCGACGCGGCCGGAGCCTCGCAGGTCGATGCCTTCGTAGAGCTGCTGGGCGAGCGCCATCGTGCGGCGGGCCGTGAAGCCGAAGCGCCGCGAGGCTTCCTGCTGCAGGGTGCTGGTCGTGAACGGCGGCGCTGGGCGGCGGCGCTGGTCGCGACGGCGCACGTTGCGCACGGCGTAGGCGGAGTCTCGCAGGGCTTCGACGACCTTCTGGGTCTCTTCCTCGCTTGGCAGCTCGAAGGTGCGCTGGCCTTGCTTGCCGCGCAGCCTCGCGTTGAACTCGACGGGCTGGTCGGCCTGCGACTGCGCCAGGAGCGCGTCGATGCTCCAGTACTCCCTCGCCGTGAAGCCGAGGATCTCGCGCTCACGGTCGACGACCATGCGCACGGCGGCGGACTGCACGCGGCCGGCGGAGAGCCCGCGGCGCACCTTGCTCCAGAGCAGCGGGCTGATCTTGTAGCCGACAAGGCGGTCGAGCACACGGCGCGCCTGCTGCGCATCGACGAGGGAGTAGTCGATGTCGCGCGGGTTTTCGAAGGCCTCGCGGATGGCGCCGGGCGTCAGCTCGTGGAAGACGACGCGGTGCAGCGGGCGTCCGGCGACCTGGTCGAGGCCGGCGGCCTCCACGAGGTGCCAGGAGATCGCCTCGCCTTCGCGGTCGGGGTCTGTCGCGAGGTAGACGGCCGTCGCGTTGCGCGCCGCTTCCTTGATCTTGTTGATGACCTCGCGCTTTTCCTTGGGCACGATGTAGTGCGGCTCGAACTCGTTGTCGACGTCGACGCCGAGCTTCGACTTCGGCAGGTCGCGCACGTGGCCGACCGACGCCGTGACGTCGTAGCCGTTGCCGAGGATGCCCGAGATCGTGCGCGCCTTGGCCGGCGACTCCACGATGACGAGCTCGCGTGGGCGTGCTGCGGCTGCGACGGCCGGCCGTGGCGCCGTCGGTGGCTGCTGCCGCGCCGTTAGCTTTGGACGCGCGAGAGCGCGTCGTGGTCTTGGCGGCGGCTTTGGTTGTAGTTGGGGTCTTCTTGGTTGGCATATGCGAGGTGTTGTCCTCAATCAGTTCTGTGTCGAGTATGGCATACGTGCTTCGCGGGCTCTGACGAAGCTCATCGGCGCTACCTGACGCACCATACCCTTTAGCTCCAGCAAGGCCAAGGCGCTCGATACTGTAGCTATCGGCAGTCCGCTGGCCCGCTGTACCTCATCGATGTGTGAAGGTTGGGTGGAGATCAGCTTCAGCAGCTTCGCCTCCGTCGGGTCGTCGGGAGTCACCTCTCGGAGCTCCATCTGCTGCGTAGCTTCGTCATCGTCAGGTTCAGCTCCTCGAGTATATCCTCGGTGCGGGTGACGAGTTTGGCTTCACCCTCCCGGATCAGCTTGTTGGTCCCCTGGGCGGTTGGGGAATAGATACTACCAGGCACGGCAAATACCTCACGGTTCTGGTCCAGGGCGACGCGAGCCGTGATCAGGGCGCCGCTCTTCTCGTCTCCTTCTACTACTAACACACCCAGGCTGAGCCCGCTAAGGATTCGGTTGCGCCGCGGGAAGAACTCGCTGCGGGGCTGCGTGCCCAGCGGGTAGTCCGAAACCACGGCGCCGTGCTGGGCGATCTCGACCGCGAGCTTGGCGTGCTCCGGCGGGTAGACGAGGTCGAGACCGCACGCGAGCACCCCGATCGTGCGCCCGCCCGACGCGATCGCCGTGCGGTGGGCGACGGCGTCGATGCCGCGCGCGAGTCCGCTGACGACCGTGATGCCCTGGTGCGCCAGGTCCGTCGCGAAGTGCTCCGCGACCTGCCGTCCGTACGGCGTCGCCCGCCGCGTGCCGACGATGGCGACGCCCCACTCGTCCTCCGGGCGCAGGTCGCCCAACACGTAGAGCACCGGCGGCTTGTCATCGATCTCGCGCAGATGCTTCGGGTACTCGTCGTCGGTCCAGCAGTAGGCTTTGACGCCCGCCTTCTGCAGGCGCTCCATCTCGCCTTCGGGCGAAATCGTCTGGCGCGCTCTCGACGATGCTGGTCACCGTGCCCGCATCGAGGCCGGCGTTGCGCAGCTCGCCCGGCCCGGCGCCCCAGGCGTCCGCCATGCTGCCGAAGTAGGCCAGCAGTCGCGCCGCCCGCACGGCACCGATGCGTGGGATGCGCGAGAAGGCAACCCAGTACATGACATTGTCGTGTGCAGAACGTTCGTTCATATCGCAGCCGAAATCTTACGCGACGTGTCAAGCCCCGG
>CAVYJE010000005.1:0-44308 GCA_963768705.1 uncultured Chloroflexia bacterium | reverse complement strand
GATGACGGCAGACGCCGAACCCGCGATACCAATCTGGGGCGTGCGCCACGTGGCGATCCGGGTCAGGACATCAAGGCGGCCCGCAAATGGTACGAAGACGTCCTCGGCATGACCGTCGAGGACGAATTCCCGGGCCGGCCCTGTTCGTGCGCTTCGGCCCCTACTACCACCACGACCTGGCGATCTTCCAGGCCGACCCCAATCGAAGCGATCCACCGACGAACGCTGTTGGCCTGGCCCACATCGCGCTGCTGATCGACTCGCTGGAGGGGTGCGGCAGTGGTACCACTACCTGCAGACGAAGGGAGTCGAGGTCCGCGGCTCCGACCACGGCGTGACGCGCAGCATCTACTTCACAGACCCGGACGGCAACCCGTTCGAGATCTACTGCGACAACCCCGACTTCGACTGGCGCAAGGACGGGCTGACGAAGCGAGCCCGCTGGGCTCGGCTAGCAGCGAGCTGCAAGCTTCGAGTTACAAGCAGCAAGCCTCAGGCGTTAAAGACCTTGGGGTACAGCATCCTTCTGAGCCTGTCGAAGTACGTCGGGTCCTCCTACGCGTGACGCACATGTAGAGCTGGACGGCATGTGCGCTCGCACTACTCAAGTTGTTCGCCCTGATGCTCTCAAACATGCGTAATCCTGGGCGCTTCGAAGCGTCCGACCCCGCGCTCAGTCTGACGCAGGCAAATGACGCGTCCGGGCACGATGTGAGATTGCTTCGCTTCGCTCGCAATGACGAGTTCCGACACTAGCTCGAGGGTTGGGTCATTGCGAGGAGGCGCCAGCCCACGTGGCAATCCCAGATCGTGCAGCCTCTTGTGTGCGGATGAAGCATCCATAGCGCCTATCGACAGGCCAGCATGCCGTCGAGAGGTTCACGCTCCGCGACGCCTGGTTCCCAGCCCTAAGACGCTAGCCGCATTACGCCACGACTGATTAGCGCGCGTAGCAGGTCAAGCTTGAACCCGTTGTGACTCAGAGGCGTCGCGCCAGCGAGCGCGGCCTCTGCAGCGCGCATCGCGAGGTCCTCGGAGGGCGCCTGGCCCTCCAGCAGCGACTCGGCTGCGGCGCTGCGAAGGGGCGTTGGCGCTACGGCGCCGAGCACGACGCGAACGCCGCTCATGCGCCCGTCGATGAGCTCGTAGCCGATGGCGGCGCTCGCGAGGGCGAAGTCGCCCGCCGTGCGCTCGCGGGCCTTCGAGTAAGCGCCGTGCCAAGCCGGAGGCACCGACGGCAGGATGACGTGCGTGACCAGTTCGCCGAGCGCAAGGACATTCTCTCGGTGCACGTCGACGTCCGGGCCGCTGAAGAACGCCTCGGCGGGCACTTCGCGTACTCCCGTCGAGCTTCCGATGACGACGCGGGCGCCCAGGGCGATCAGCGGCGGCGCGAGGTCGGAGGCGTGCGTGGCGTAGCAGCCAGCCCCGCCAAAGACCGAGAGGTAGTTCTGGTACGGGCTCTCGACCGCCGGGCAGGCGTCGCTGTCGCCCTTCTTCAAGCACGGCGTCAGGTGGTTGCGGTAGAAGTAGCAGCGTGGTCGCTGGCAGAGGTTGCCGCCGAGCGTGCCCTGGTTGCGCAGCTCCGGTGTCGCGACGCCTCGGGCCGCCTCCGCCACCATGGCGTACGGCCCCGCGAGCTGCGCGCTGACTTCGAGCTCGAAAATAGTCACCAGCGCGCCGATGCGCAGGCCGCCCTCGTAGGCCTCGATGCTGCGCAGGGTAGTCGAGGCCGGCGAGGCTGACGAGTCGCGTGTAGGCCGCGCGTGCCCTCCTTGAGCTCGTCGAGGAGATCGCTGCCGCCCGCGATCGCCGTCGCGTCGGGCGATTCGAGGGCCTGCGAGACCTCGCCGATGCTGCCGGGTTCGATGAAGGAGACTCGGTGCATCAGTTGCCTGCCTTCAGGGCCGCGAGGACACGAGCCGGCGTAAACGGCACCTCGTGCAGCCAGACGCCCGTCGCGTTGGCGAAAGCGTTCGAGATCGCCGCAAACACCGGCACCACCGGCGGCTCGCCGAGGGCTTTGGCGCCAAACGGCCCGAGGGGGTCCGGGCCGCCGCAGAACAGCACCTCGACCGCAGGGTAATCGACGATGCTCGTGCTTTTGTGCTCCAGGAAGCCGGGATTCAGCGTCACGCCGGTCTGCTTGTCGATGAGCAGCTCCTCCCGCATGGCGATGCCCAGGAACTGCAGCACGCCGCCGGAGACCTGGCTCTCCGCCATACGCGGGTTGATGATGCGCCCGGAGTCGTGGGCGGCGACGTAGCGCAGCACCCGGATACGACCGGTCAGCGTATCGACCTCCACCTCGGCGAAGTGGGCCGCGAACGAGTTGAGCACGAAATCGCGGCTGCCCGACTGGATCGACGCCGTGACCGACGATGTCGCCGGTGAGCCCTGCGCCATCGACTCGAAGTCGCCCGCGCTCGCCGACAGCTCCCGGAGCTGGCGCAGGGCGTCTTCGGCGGCCTCGCGCACCGCGTTGCCGGAGGTCATGGTCGTGGTCGAGCCGGCCGTCGTGTGGGCCGGCGGCGTCGTCGCCGTGTCCGCGACGACCATGCCGACGTTCCTCATCGGCGCCCCCAGGGTCTCGGCCACTATCTGGGCCAGGATGGTTTCGGAGCCCTGGCCCACGTCCACGATGCCCACCGCCACGCTGACCTGCCCGTTCGGCGAAACGGTCACTTCGGCGTTCGACGTGACGTTGCCGCCGCCCTTGTAGTTGCCCAGCGCCATGCCGATGCCAGTCACTACTCCACCCCGGCCTGAAGGCCGGCGCAACGACGGATCTGGCCCGGAAACAGACGTTGCGATGCCCCGGCCTTCAGGCCGGGGTGTTGTACTGAGCCCGGGTGTTGGCCTGCGTCTCGTACGCCAGCCGATGGCCTCGGCGCCGGCTTCGATGCACTCGTGCAGGGCGTTGCTCGAGAACGGGATGCCGCCCTCGACGGGCTGATCGGGCGCAAGCTGGTCCGGCGGCGTCGTGCGCTGGCCCGGGCTGGCCCTCCGGCCCGACGTGGTGCGCCAGGCGGTAGTCGAGCGGGTCGATGCCGAGGGCGTGCGCGATCTGATCGATTGTGACTTCGAGGGCGAAGTGGCCCAACGGCGCACCGAGGCCGCGGAAGGAGCCACCGGCGGGCCGGTTCGTGTAGGCCGTGATGCCCCGGAACCGGGCATTCGGCGTCGTGTACAGGTAGAGAGCGCCCTGGCCGATGCGCCGCGTCACGCCCATGCCGGAGGCCACGTAAGCGCCCGCGTTCATCGTCGCTTGCATGTCGACGGCAATGGGCGCGCCCGTCGCGTCGACGCCGATCTTGAGGTCGATGTCGGTCTCCTGGCGGTTACGGCCGGCCACGAACTCCTCGACCCGGCTGTACTCGAGGCGCACGGGGCGGCCGGCCTTGCGCGCCGCCAGCGCCGTCAGCGAGCCGAGACGGCTCTCGTCCTTGTTGCCGAAGCCGCCGCCCATGGTCGTGCAGATCACGCGCACGTTCTCCACCGGAATGCCGAGCACGCGCGCCAGTGCCTGACGGTCGACGGCGTGCACGGCGCGGCTTGTCTTCCACACCGTGAGCTGGTCGCCCTCCCACTCGGCCAGGGCGGCGCGAGTCTCCATGCCCACGGGGCCGTGCATCTGGGTGTGGAAGTGCCCTCCGAACACGCGCGTGGCATCTGCCAGGGCCGCCTCCGTATCACCGCGCTGAACGTCGAGCACGGCGCCGCCCACCAGGTTGCCGCTCTCCTGCACCTGGGTCGCGCCGTCCTTCAGCGCCTCGGCGGCGTCGAACACGGCCGGCAGGACCTCGTACTGCACGTCGATGAGCGCGAGTGCGTCCTCGGCAATCGCCTCGCTCTCCGCCGCCACGACCGCGACCTCGTCACCGACGAAGCGCAGATGGCGGTCCAGCGGCGCCAGGTCGGCGTCGATGCGGGCCTCAGAGACGTCCTCATAGGTCACGACGGCGTGCACGCCGGGCAACGCCAGCGCGCGTGAGGCATCGATGCTCAGGATGCGCGCATGGGCGTGCGGGCTGCGAAGGACCTTGGCGTAGAGCATGCCGGGTCGCTTGAGGTCGGCGGTGTAGTCGGCGGCGCCGAGCACCTTGGCATCGAGGCCGGTGCGCAGTAACCGAAGTGCCGATGAGTGAGGGTGATGCGGTCATGACGATGCTCCAGTTCACCGCGGCGCTGGCGGCGGCGGCGATGCGGTCGTAGGCGTTGCAGCGGCAGACGTGGCCGACGAGCTCCCAGCGCACCTCGGTGGGGTTGAGGGCGGGCTCGTGCTTCGTGGCGCAGTACGTTGCGACTGCGAAGCCCGGCACACAGAAGCCGCACTGCCCGCCGTCCTCATCGAGGAACGCCTGCAAAATCGGTGCGAAATCGGGGCGCTCCGCGAGGCCTTCGATGGTCGTGATCGCGCGGTCGCGCACCTGCATGGCGAGCAGGTTGCAGGCGAGCATCGGCTTCTCGTCCACCAGCACCGTGCAGGCGCCGCACTCGCCCCGGTCGCAGGCGCGCTTGGCGCCCGTGAGGTCGAGTTGCTCTCGCAGCACGTCGAGCAGCGATGCGCGGTGCTCGATTTCGAGGTTGTGGATCTGGCCGTTCACGTTGAGCTGAATCTGGGACCGGTCTGCTTGCTGGTTCATCGGGGTCCCTTTCTAGTCCAGGCGAGGATAGCGGAGCGGTGGACTGTCGCCAAGCAAGGGCCGGGCACTGTGGTATAAGCAGATCGATGAGTGCGGAAGTAGAAGCCTCGAACCGGCGCATGTTGCGAGCGCGCGACGCCATGGACCGAACCTACTCGCAGCCCCTCGACATACCAGCGCTGGCAGCGATTGCCTATGTGTCCGAGGCGCACTTCATCCGAACGTTTCGCGCGACATTCGGTGAGACGCCGCATCGCTACCTGCAACGGCGGCGGGTGGAACGGGCGATGTTCCTCCTGCGTGCCACAGACCGCAGCGTCACTGACATTTGCCTGGAGGTAGGGTTCGGCAGCCTCGGCACCTTCAGCCGGACGTTCAAGCAAATCGTTGGTGAGTCGCCCGCAGCCTACCGGACGAAGGGTGCGGCGCCATCGCGCGTGCCGACGTGCTTCGTGATGGCCTGGACAAGACCGAGCAGTTTTGGAGAAGTCGCGAAGGTCTTCCACGGATAGAGTGTTCTTCAGAAGAAAGGAGCACTCAAATGCTGACATCTATTCACATCTCGCACGTCTTCGTTACGGACCAGGACCAGGCGCTGGACTTCTACGTGAACAAGCTGGGCCTGGAGGTCGACACCGACATGGACCTGGGGTTCATGCGCTGGCTCACGGTGCGCGTGCCCGGCGATCCGGGTCGGACGATCCTGCTTGAGAGGGCAGGCCCGCCCTCGATTGACGAAGCGTCGGCAGCGCAGGTCCGGGAGCTGATCGCCAAGGGTGCCTCGGGCTTCGCTGTCGGCTTCACGACGGACGACTGTCAGAAGACATTCGAGGACCTCAAGGCAAAAGGCGTCGAGTTCACGCAGGAGCCGGTTCAGCAAGCGTACGGCATGGACATCGGCATCCGAGACCCGTTTGGCAACCACATCCGCGTCGTGCAGTTCACCTCTTAACGGCCTCCGTAGCAGAAAGTAACAGGGTCCAGGCGTGGCAGCTCGCAGCCATGCCTGGACCCGTCACGTTAGAGCACGGGCCTCCGAACATGCGACTATAATTGATGCCACTGCTCGAATCACCCTAGAGGAGACGTGTAAATGCTTAGCGCTACCGACAACGAAGAGATCTGTCGGGTTGGACCCGGCACGCTCATGGGCAACTTCTTCCGCCAGTACTGGATCCCGGCCGTCCGCTCGGACGAGCTGCCCAGCGGCGATTGCCCGCCCGTACGCATCAAGCTGCTGGGCGAGGAGCTGATCGCCTACCGGGCGACCTCCGGCGCTGTCGGGCTCATGCAGAACGCCTGCCCGCACCGCGGCGCTTCGATGTTCTTCGGCCGCAACGAGGAAGAAGGCCTGCGCTGCGTCTATCACGGCTGGAAGTTCGATGTCACCGGCGCCTGCGTCGACATGCCTTCGGAGCCTGCCGAGAGCAACTTCCGCAACAAGGTCCACGCGAAGGCGTACCCGACGCGTGAGCGCGGCGGCATTATCTGGGCCTACATGGGCCCGCGCGAGCGCGACAATCTGCCGCCGCTGCCCGACCTCGAAGCCAACATCCTCAACGACGACCCCGAGCGCATCGCCATCTTGCTGCGCCCCAACAACTGGCTGCAGGGCATCGAGGGCGAGATGGACACGGTCCACGCCGCCATCCTGCACTGGGGCGCCGACCAGCCCGGCGAGAAGGGCTCCTTCAGCTACTACCACTTCAATAGCCGCTACGACGCTCGCTTCACGGCCAGAGACACCGAATACGGCGCCGCTTACGGTTGTTACCGTCCGGCCGAAGAGGACACTCACTACTGGCGCATTGGCCACATGCTCTTCCCCTTCGTCGCCATGCAGGCCAACGGGGAGCTGGGGCCGGAGGTGCGCATGAACGCCTACGTGCCGGTGGACGACTACAACACGCTGCAGTGGGAGGTCCAGGTGCGCACCGACGGCCAGGCACCTCGAGGCGGTCCGCGCAACTTCCCGATCAACCGCACGAACGAGCCGCTGGCAACCGGCGCCGCGCGCGTCTACATGCCCCAGGGCACAGGCTGGCTCGATCGTTTCGTCATCGACCAGAGTGTGGCGAATGACTACCAGATCGACCGGGAAGCGCAGAAGACCTGGAAGTCCTACACGGGCATCCGCGGCGTACGCCAGCAGGACATGGCGATGACCGAGAGCATGGGCGCGATCATGGATCGCCCCAACGAGCACCTCGGCACATCTGACAGCATGATCATCAAGGCGCGGCGGCGCTGGTTGGCAGCGGCGAAGGCACTGCGGGATGAGGGCATCGTGCCTCCGGGTGTCAACGAGCCGCACCTCTACCGTCAGCGCTCGGGCGAGATCATCATCCCCCGCAATGTCGATTGGTGGGAAGGCACCAAGGATGTGCGAGAGCAGTGGTCTTCGGCCGAGAAGGTCGCGGCAGAGGTCGCCGGCGGCGGCTAACACTCGAGGCGGTCGCCCGCATATCGACTGACAAATCGCCCCTGCGCGGCCCGGCTGCGCAGGGGCGATTGCTTTCTCGGAGACTCGTGCCCAAGTCTCAAGGCTTAATGTTCGCGTCATAAGGCCCTTGATCTTGATAAAGATTCAAGGCTTAAACACGTGCCAAACCAAGCCCATTGCGCTAAAGTAACGGCCTGGAGGTGAGTCGATGTTAAGCAAAGAAGACAATGCGCTCGTAACCAACGTCGAGAAGGGTTCGCCGATGGGCGAAACGTTCAGGCGCTTCTGGCTGCCCCTCATGCTGGCCAGCGAGCTGCCGACGCCGGACTGCGAGCCGGCCCGCGTCACGATCCTGGGCGAGAAGCTGCTCGCCTTCCGCGACACCGAGGGCCGCGTCGGCCTCGTCGACGCCTATTGCCCCCACCGTGGCGCGCCGTTGTTCTACGGCCGCAACGAAGAGAACGGCCTGCGCTGCGTCTACCACGGCTGGAAGTTCGACGTGAACGGTGAGTGCACCGACCTGCCGAGCGCGCCTGAAGGCGAGACCTACCGTCAGAAGATCAACATCGTGCGCTACCCCTGCGTGGAGGCCGGCGACCTGATCTGGACCTACATGGGCCCGCCCGAGAAGCAGCCGCCCTTCCCCGAGTTCGACTGGCTGAAGCTCGACTCCAGCCACCGCTACGTGCGCAAGTTCAAGCTGGAGTGCAACTACCTGCAGGCCATGGAGGGCGACTACGACCCCTCCCACGCCCGCTTCCTGCACAGCGTCATCGAGGACGCGTCGATTCCCAGCCCGCTGGACGCCAACCGCCGCCAGAACAGCTTCGTGCCGAAGGAGCGCCAGGCTGACGAAGACCCGTTCCCGCGCATCGTCGGTAACCGGCGCGTGCTGACGAAGCCCGTCGCCGAGCTGTACGACACGGACAGTGGCACTGTCGCAATCGGCGCCGTCGAAGAAGAGCCCGGCAAGTGGCTGGCCAACCTGGCCGTGACGATCATGCTGCCGATCTTCTGCACCGCAGGTATCGCCGGACCGAACACCTACAGCAGCAACATGCGAGTGCCGGTCGACAACAACAGCCTGATGTTCTTCCGCCTGCGCTGGAGCTACGAGCCCATCCCGCAGAAGGACATCGACGAGTACACCCAGAACGACTGGTACTTCCCGCGCCTGATTCCCGGGACGTTCATCCCGGAGGACAACGTCCACAACAGCTACAACCTGGACCGCGACAAGCAGCGTAGCGAGAACTACACAGGCATCCGCACCTTCCCGCTGCAGGACATCGCCATGATGGAGGACCAGTGGGGTCCCATCGCACACCGGCACCTGGAGCACCTCACCAGCTACGACTACATGATCATTCACGTCCGGCAGCGCCTGCTGAAGGTCGCGAGGAACATGGCCGAGGGCATCGAGCCCACGGAGCCGTGGCACCCCGAGGCGTACTCCTACCGCCGCGAGTGGGCCTACGGAGCGACCCGCGATGAGGCAATCGCCAACGTGAAGGAAAAGGCGCTGAAGAGCGGCCTGCCGGCCGAGCTTCAGTCTCAATCCATCACCGCCAACGTCTAGGAGGCTCCGGCCTTCACTAACAGAGAGAGGACGGGGAGCAATTCCCGTCCTCTCTCTTTGTCTTGCAGATGCCCACCCGGCGCCGATTAGCTTGCTGCCGGCGCCTCTTGAAGATGGGGCATGACCTCCGACGCGAACAGCCCGATGGAGTCGCAGCACCTGCTCCGTCGTCAGGCTGCCGAAGGCGAATGTCAGCGCCAGGTAATTGATCTGGGTGTCGTCGATGAACTGCTGGACCTGCGTTCGCACAGTCTCGGGTGAACCGGCATAAATCGAACCGCCAGCCAGGGCAGCATCGAAGTCACCTCGGCGGGATGTCGGCAGCAACGCGCCGGGACGGGTACGGAAGTTGAGGTCGAAGTCAGTGTAGGCGTCTCGCGCGATTGCCAGGGCCGCTTCGTCGCTCTCAGCGATCAGGATGTGGCGGGTGGCGCCCAGAATCGCTTCGTGTCCCACGGGCGCTACCATCCCGGGCTTCTCAGCAGCCTGCGCGGCCCGATACTGCGCCACGCCGGCGGCGATCACCGCCGGGTCCGTGAGGCTGAAGCCGAAGAAGGTGTGGAAGCCGTGCTCGGCCACCCAGGTCACGCGCTCCGGGTTGCTCGTCGGGTACCAGAGCGGCGGGTGCGGTTGCTGCAGCGGCCGCGACCGTCACCGGCGCCCCCTCGATCGTGTAGTACTTGCCCTGGTAGTCGATGACCGGCTGGGTGAAGCCCTGCATGAGGATATCGAAGCACTCGTCGTAGCGGGCGCGGGCCTCCTCTGACGTGAGTCCGTACACCTTGAGCTCGTCGGGCGAGATGCCTCTGCCCACGCCCAGCTCCAGGCGCCCGCCGCTCAGGTTGTCGAGGAAGCAGACCTCTTCAATGTTGCGGAGCGGGTTGTACAGCGGCAAGAGCTGCACCATCGGGCTCAACCGGATGCGCTTCGTGCGCTGTGCCGCGGCGGCGAGAAACAGGTTCGGTGAAGGCGCGACGGCAAGCGGTGTGCCGTGGTGCTCCGCGAGGTGGTAGCACCAGATACCGGCTTCGTCGGCCACCTCCAGCATGCGCAGGCGCTGCTCGTAGGTCTCAGCCGGGCTCAGCCTGCGGTTGTGATCGATCCAGTCGAAAATGCCGACCCGCATTTGCTGCGCTGTATCGCTCATCACCGCACCTCCGGCTAAACCCTGGCGGCGATTCTACGACCTTGACGAGACGAAAAGGGAAGTCTTAGAGCAAAAGCAGGCGTTCGACGACGCGCCACGGCGGGTCGGCCGGCGTTTCGGGACTCGTCGACTCGCCGCCGGACCAGAACACGATCTCACTGGCAGTGAACCGCAGGTGGAGCTTGTGGGCCGCCGTTTCCAGCCGGTGCGCGTCCACCGAGGGCAGGCCGGTGGTCAGAGTAACGTGAGGCCGGTAGTCGCCGCCCTCCATTAGCGAGAGGCCGGCGGGCAGAAACGCCGCCAGCAGACGCTCTCGCAAAGCGACCACACGAGCGACGTCACTCAGCGTCTCCCCCACCAGCATGACGATCTCGAGGCCGGGCTTGGCCCAGTACTCCTCGCGAGACGGCTTCGTGAAGGCGGCCTCGAAGGAACCGAAGTGCGCGCAGGCTTCGTGCAGCAGCGGTACCAGCGACTCGGGTGGACGTGTGCCGGTGAAGCGCGCCAAGGTCACGTGGCCACCGGAGACGTCCCAGCTGGCGCCGGGAGCTGCTTCCGTCCAGGCCCGCAATCGTTGGTCCTCAGCGGGAGGCAACGAAAGCGTGAAGGCGTATCCAAGGTCAGTGGGTGTAGTCATAAGGAGGCGTTAGGGCGTGGCAGCCCGAAGCGATTTGATATGACATGATACGCGACCATCGTCGGGCGCGGTGTCGAGCGCTGGCGCCAGGTCACGGTTCCACCTCAGCGACCTCGATCTCACTGCCAGCGTGGCCGGGCAGCTCGATCAGGCGGTAGGCGCGCAGGAACACCCCCACGAAGCTCCAGAACAGGAAGATCAGCAGGCCAGACGCCATGACGACGGTCGGCGCGCCCAGCTCATCGATGAGGATGCCGATGGGCACGATGAGGAAGCTGCCGAACGAGTTGTTGATCTGCTGAACGCTGGACATCCGCCCGTAGTAGGCCGGGATCGCTGAAGGCCAGCGTGAGGGTGTTGTTCAGGGTCTGGAACAGGGCGAAGGCAAAGCCAACCCCCACGAGCGTCAGGAGAGCGAGCGGGAAGTAGCCCGCAGCCCCGAAAGCGACCAGCGACAGCCCGAACAGACCGCCGGCGCAGAGCTGCACGAGGCCGCGGCGCCGCATGTCGCCGAACGTCGCCACCGCCATCGCCCCTAGGAAGGCGCCGACGCCGTTACACGTCGCCATGAGGCTGAGCCCGCCACCACCGACGTCCAGCACGTCGTTCGCGAAGACGGGCAGGAACTGCTGGTAGTAGTTGCCCAGCAACGGCGGCACGAGACCGACGACAACCAGGACTCGCAGCACCGGATGGCTTTTGATGTAGCCGATGCCGTCCTTGAACTCCGCGAGGATGGCCCGGCGCTGTCGGAACACGGGCTCAGGCCGCGCCTTGATCATGAAGATCATCACGGCCGGCAGCGAGTAGATCACGGCGATGGCGATGAAGGCGCCCTTGATGCCGATCAACGGTACGCCGATCAGTCCCGCCGCGATCAAGGGGCCGATAACGCGCATCGCAGTCTGGCCGGAGCTGTACAGGGCGATCGCCTGCGTAACGTTTTCAGAGCCGGCGAGCTCGACCATGTACGCCTGGCGGGAGGGCTGGTTGAAGGCAAGCACGGAGCCGTGCCACACACTGAGGACGGCGATGTGCCATACCTCGACGACACCGGTGAAGACGAGCACCGCCATGAGCGTGCTGTCGAGACAGATCGACGTTTGCGTGATCAGCAGGAGCTGGCGCCGCTTCACACGGTCGGCCACCACACCGCCGAACATCGAGAGGATGAAGGACGGCAACGACTGCCCCAGGATGACGGCACCGAGCACGGCGGCAGAACCCGTAAGCTCGTAGGCCAGGTAGCCGTTCGCGAGCTGGCGCATCTGAGCCGACGTCAGCGACGCGACGGCAGCGAGCCACAACAACCGATAATCGCGATTCCGCAGCGGGTCGAACGCCGTCGGGAGCCTCATCGGCCGGCGGGCTCAGAAAGCAACGTGGCATCAGTACTCGGCACGGTCGGCCCATTGCATACCACCGGGTCACGACGTTCAAGGGCTTAACGGTCTCAAGTAGAGCGCTGCCAGATTCTCCCTACCGCAATCGGGGCCACTGATCTGGTCATTGCGAGGCTCTCGTCAGAGGCCGAAGCAATCTCACGAAGTCGCATGGGCTTCCCGTGCACGATGTGAGATTGCCGCGTCGGCTGGGGCCTTCTCGCAATCACCAAATCGGGCGAGACGCCTATTCCTGCTCCCAGATCGACCGGCGCTGCAGGCAGTGGTGGCAGGTGCGCTCCGGCTTCTCCGTCACCGTCTCCAGCCACGGCCGCGCGTGCACGGTGCAGAAGTAGCCCTTACAGCGGTTGCACTGCACCTGGATCTCCGTCTCGCACACCTCTATGCCGCAAAGGCGCTGCAGGTTTCGCGCCAAGACGGCGTCCTTGTAGGCCACGTGCAGTTGCAGGTCCTGCTTCTTCGTCACGCAGACCTTGCGAGTGCAGACCTCGTAGCTGTCCTCCATGACTTCGCCGTGCTTCGGGCAGAAAGCACGACCGCAATAGACGCACTGGGCCGTCGCTCTGGCGCCGCACGCCGTCAACACACCGCGAATCTGACATGTCGCATTCGATTCCAACATTTCCATAACAGGCTGCCACCCCTTCAGGAAGAGCGTCAACGGCCGAGTTTAAGAGTGCTGGAAGTTCCCCCCGCCTGATCAGCACAACCTGAGAGCGCTTTTAGGGCGCGAATTACCCATCGGTAAAGGAATCCCTCATACAAGCGCCACGCCACCTACCGGATACTGCCAGGGTCGGACGAGTCGGTGGACCGCCTCAGAGGTGTAACTGACCCCGATCCGAACAACAACCCAGACCAAGAGAAGGAGCCTCGAATTGACTGGTAAAGGCGACCAGCCAGAAAAGCCGGAGAGCAAGGACGAAGAACTGACCCGCATCGTGCAGGACTACATGCCTCTGGTTAGGCATGCCGTGAACCGGGTTGTCGCCGGCTCCAGCCAAAACAGCATCCTTCAGTACGAAGACATGGTGAGCTGCGGGGTCCAGGGTCTCCTCGAGGCCTACAAGACTTACGACGACACTCGCGGCGCCAAGTTCTCCACCTACGCGCTGCCTCGTATCCGGGGCGCCATTCTCGACGCGCTTCGCGCCGCCCACCCGCTGCCACGCTCGCTCCAGAAGGCATCCTCGGACATCGAGCGTGCGGTCTCCAGCCTGTACACGGACCTCGGGCGCACGCCCACCAAGCCGGAAATTGCCCAGCGGCTCGGCGTCACGCTGGAAGAGCTACTCACGGTCTCCCAGGCCACGAACGTACGCGTGCTTTCACTCGAGAGCCTCGCGGACATGACGGTCAACGGCGCCACAGAGAAGCTCACCGAGCTTGCCGACGACGACGCAGGCGTCGACCCGCACTCCGTGGCCCAGAGCCAGTTCCTGCGCACAGAGTTGCTCGACGCAATCGAAGACTTGCCGGAGCGCGAGCGCGAGATCATCCGGCTCTACTACATCGAATCACATTCCCTGAAGAGCATCGGTCGCGCCATGGCGATCTCGGAGTCGCGAGCTTCCCAGCTCCGGCACCGGGCGATCCGGCGCCTGCGCAGCGTGCTTGTTCAGGAGCTTGCCGAGGCCGCCTGATGGTTGACGTCACGATCATCGGAGGCGGCTTACGGGCCCGCGATTGCGGTGAGGTGCTCTCCCGCTCCGGTTTCAGCCTGGCTCACTCCTTCGAGGTCGACCCCAGCAGCCGCAGCCCGATCATCCTCGGCGAGGTACAAGGCGCCTTCCAGCTCGCACGCGAAGCCGTCGAGACCGGGCGCCACCTGCTCATCGCCGGCACCCAGGTGCTCACGCCGGAGCGCCTGACGCTCCTGCTGGAGCATCGCGACCCGACCCAGGGCATCTTCGTCTGGAGCGACCGCCGTCATCACCCCGGCTACCGATTCGTCGCCGGCCTGATGGAGAGCGACAACACGTGGCGGCCCCGCTACCTGCGACAGGAGGTACTGAGCACGGACCACCCGAGCAGCGTCCTCTTCCGCTGGCGCACGCTCGAAGCCATCGCCCTGCTCAACAGCATCACCGCGTGCGAGCCCAAGACCGTGAACGCGACCGCCGTGTTCAACACCAAGCGCAACGCCCCGGACCTCGCCAGCCTCTCGATTACCTACCGGGACATCGAGGCGGAGCTGCTCATGGGCCTCGGCGAGGCGATCGAGCGCCGCGAGACCCTGATGGCTTCGGCCACGCGCAAGGCTTACGTAGACGAGCTCAACCAGAGCATGCCGATCCGCATCATCGACGACGAGCCCGTGAACACCAACAGCGCCCGCTGGCTCTCCTGCACCGCACCCTCCGACGAGGAGCTGGCGCGGCAGCAGTGCATCGCCTTCCTCGACGCTACCCTACACGCGCAGCGCACCGCCGAGGAAGCAGCGATTTGGCAGGCATCCCTGGCCACCCTTGCCTCGATGGAGCAGTCGCTGGCCGGCCACGTCCCCGCCGACGTCGTCATCCGGCCCGAAGGCACGCCGTTCCGCGTCGTCGCGGGCTTCCACGCCACGCCTCCGTCTGTCGCCTAGAGCCACGAGCTGCGAGGCTGGCGTCATGGCGCGCCATCGCCCTACGCCGACCACCGGTAACGTAGAGGCGACCTTCACGCTCGCCGTGGCCTACAACCCATCGCACGATCTGGTCATTGCGTGGCCCTCTCATGGCGAGGGTCTCGGCAAACTCACGAAACACCCTGGCGTTTGTCATGCGCATGTGGGATTGCCACCTCGGCTGCGGCCTCCTCGCAATGACCGAACCCGTCCATTGAGGTCCCAGCTTCTTCAGCCAAACGAAATGGCCGCGCCTCTAGGCGCGGCCATTTCTCCCAACCCAGCAAAGTCGAGGCTATTACTCTTCCTTGGGCTCCGGCTTCAAGGCGAGGGCACCGTGGGTTGGCGCCAGGTTCTGGGAGGGACGCCGGAGGGGAATCGTCTTGTTCTCCGGATCCTCATTGACGAGCTCTTCGCGCAGCACTGCGACCTCAGCGGGGGCCTGAATGCCCAGCTTTACGCGGTCGCGTTCAACGCCCAGCACCATGATCGTGATATTTCCCTGGATGACGATCGACTGGTCGATTTTCCGTGTCAGTATCAGCATTCCACACCTGTTTCCGGGTCTCGGCCGCCGAGTCCTGCGCCGAGAAGCATGTCTCCTACTTGCATGTATGTATCGGCATCGCGCAGGGCCGTGTGTAGGGGTATGCCCCAGTGATTCGGGGCCGAGGTGACAATAAACATCCAGTGCTCCCCGCACGCTGCGTTGCGGTGCGGGTTCACTCCCAATAGCGAGCCACGGCGACAGAGGTGTCGGGGCAGTCTCGGTGCTTCAGCGGACAGGGAAATGCGCTCCTGGCGACCACTCACATTCAACGGGGCCGACGTGCAGCTCGTCATTACGAGGGCCTGCCGAGGGCTACGGCAATCTCACGAAACGCCCCTCGCCACACCATGCGCATCTGAGATTGCCACGCCGGCCATCGCTGCCTCGCGATGACCTGTACGGCACTCCAACCGCGTGGAGCACCCCCTTCTCCGCCCTCTGGCGTTTGCACCGGCCTACGGGCACGTGAGGCCACCACACAGCCTCGTGCGAGCGATCGCGTCGGCAGGGCCAGGCAATCTCAGTGCGCATCACGAGAACGCGCCTTGACCCGGGATTGCTTCGCCTTTCCCTTCGGTCAATGGCTCGCACGAGGAATGGGTGGTTTGCGCTCCGGCGATGGCCGGAAGCCACCACACCTGCTGCGTGGCACTAACCGCTTCGACAAAGCGAAAGGCCGCTCACCCCTCCGAAGTCATGGGGTGAACGGCCCTGATAGAAGTGCTGCGCCGTAGGCGCTGCTTAGGATGCTTTGCGTACGTCCTCGTCCCAACCGGGGATCGGGTGCTGGGCCATGATCTCGTTGGCCTTCTGGCCGGCGCCGTAGTCCAGGCAGTCGCGATAGGTCGCGTACAGGGCCCGGTCCAGCAGGCGCAGGCCCAGGGGATTGAGATCGTCCAGGTAGTCCCGGCGCAGTCGCATCAGGCGTTCCAGCCTGCGAATGAAGACGTCTTTAGTCTGGCCCTCCGTTGCACGGGAGGGCTTCTCCGTAGAAGCCATGGGGTCCTCCGTGAAACTCCCCCCGTTGCGTCAACGAGGGGAGACACCAGCTCTAGCTCTCGTCGCCCTCGACAGGCACGGCATCCAGCGCTACCAGGCCCTTGCGCAGGGCGTAGCGGATGAGGTCCGTGCGGTTCTTGGCGTGGAGCTTGGTCATGATGTGGGCGCGGTGCGCTTCCACGGTCTTGACGCTGATGTAGAGCTCTTCGGCGATCTGCTGGTTCGAAGACCCTTCGGCGATGAGCTGCAGCACTTCGCGCTCGCGGGCCGTCAGCAGGTCGTAACCCACGCGGCCGGCATTGCTCTTGAGCTGCCACAGGTAGTCCGTGAGGTCGCCGTCGCCGATGCTGCTGCTGAAGTAGGGGTTGCCGCGGTGTACGGCCTGGATGCCCAGGAGAAGTTCGTCCAGGTCAGACTTCTTGATTACGTAGCCGGAAGCGCCTGCTTTGAGGGCGCCTGCCACCTGCTCGTCTTCCTGGTAGCCGGTGAGCATGAGGACCTTGACCTTGGGCATGCGACGGCGGATCTGACGCGTCGCCTCGATGCCGTTGAGGCCGGGCATGACGGTGTCCATCAGGACGACGTCGGGCTGGAGCTTCTCGGCCATGTCGACGGCGTCGCGGCCGTTGGCGGCCTCACCGACGACCTCGAGGCCGGGCTGGGACTCCAGCATGTAGCGCAGCGCCTGCCGGAGTACGGCGTGGTCGTCTGCTACGAGTACGCGAATGACGGGGTTTGCGGCGCTTCTGGTCTGGCCTTCCGGCCGGCCGGAATGCGCACTGGCGGGGATGCGATTCATCGGTCCTCCTTGTTTCGACCGAACCCGCTCTGCCGCATGTACCGAAGCGACAAGAGCGAATTACTTAACTACTTATCACGTTCCTGCGCCGACGACAAGACGGCGACGGACGACGGCCGTGCCCCGCCGACGGCCGTCGCCACGCCTGAGTGATGTCTCGGAGTGGATTCCGCTTGTGGATCGAGGTCGTCGAGAACTGCAGGATAGACGCGCACTTCGCCGCACTTTCGACACGTCCCGTCGATGGTCCCGGCCGTTGGTTGACCGAGTACCCAGTGGTGCGCGCAAGTGGTGTTCATCTCTTTCTCCTGGTTGGTTCTCGCAACCAACTCCGGCATCGTATGAGGGCTGGCCGCGCGTCAACATAGGGAGAAACCCCTAAGTTTCCCGTAGATGGAACTGCAAGCTGGAAATCATGCCTGTTTCAGCCTCGCGGCTTTGACACTCCCCTGCTTTGGAGCAAGAATCGGGGCGAAATGGCCCTGGAGATTGCCGCACTTGCTACTCAGGCAGTCACGATCGTCGCACCCGCACTGCGATATCTCCTGAGCCGCGCCGGCAAGCGAGCCGCCGATCAAGCCTCGGACGAGTTGGGCGACCAGGCCTGGGGCGCCGCCAAGCGCGTGTGGGCGACCATAGGGCCGAAGGTCGAGGCGAGTGCTGAGGCGAAGGACGCCGCGAGGGATCTCGCGATCGACCCGCAAGACGGCGAGCTGCAGGGTATCTTCGAGCGGGCGCTGATCAGCTTCCTCCAGGACGACCGACGCCTCGCCCAACAACTCCAACAGGAAGTCCGCATCGTCCAGAACGCCCAGCAGATCTCCAACGTGAGCGCCGACCGTGGCTCCTTTGCAGCGGGAGGAGACATCCGGATCAGCGGCGGGCTACGAATCGGCTCATCCGACAGCCAGGCGGAGATGTGGTCCCGCGCCAGCGCACCGGCCAAGCTCCTCATGGCCGCCGGCATGGTCGCGGCGTTCGCCGGCGTCGGCGGCTTCATCCTGACGATTGCGATGTCGATCGGCTCCAGCGACCCGCCCGACACGTCGCTGCTTGGCCCCCTGTTTGGTCTCGGCGTGATCGGAATCGTGGTTGCCGGCCTGGGGTCGATGCTGGCAGCACTCACGCTTCGCAATAAGTAGCGACCGCCAGGTACCTTCGCGCCACAGTGGCCGGGCAGCACGCCACGACGCCAGAAAGGGCCATCGCGCGTGCGATGACCCTTCCCGAGACTGTTTTTCGGTGCCGTATTGAGCTATCGCTAGATGTTCTCCGCGAGGGCGATCAGGTTGTCGGCTTCCTCGTCGGTCAGCCCACCACCACGAAGAGCGTTGACGTGGTTGATAAACGCCTTGAGCTTGCCTGCCTTGGATGCTGCATTGGGAGCATTCGCGATCGACGAGGCTTGAGCGAGGAGCGATTTGCCACCTTTCTGAAGGCCGGCGGCGCTGAGCGCGTCTGCCAGCGCCTCGTTGTAGGGACTGCAATACGACGCGCCGGCCGCGCTCCAGGTGCCGGGGGCGCAGGCCTGCTGTGCCGCAGAGCCCTCAGAGTCGACGAAGTAACCCGGGTCTGCCGCGATGCAGGAAGTCTGGCCCTCGAGAGGCTGATAGGTACCGGGAAGGCAAGGTTGCTGGGCAACCGAGGCCGGCGAATCGACGAAGTACCCGGCGTCCGCTGTGATGCAAGACACCTGGCCGGCGTCCGGCTGGTACTTGCCCAGCGGACATGCCGTCGGGGCCAGGGCACCGGACACGGCAACGAAGTAGCCTGCCGGTGCCGGCTCACAGGGCGTGTTGCCGGTACCGGAGTACGATCCCGGGCTGCAGGGCACGGCTGTGCAGGCGGGAACCTCGACCGTGTTGCCTTCGCAGTCGCCGATGGTGCCATCGTTGGAGTAGCAGATGTCGCCGGTCCCGGCATCGCCGTTGCACGCATAGTCGCCGATCACGCCGTGCCCGTTGATGTCGCCGTTGGCGAAGCAGGCAGAGTTGCCGATGCAGGAAGCATCACCGACGGCGCCGTAGCCGCTAAACCCATTTCCAGAGCAGGCTGCCACGCCTAGACAAGACCCATCGCCCACGATGGCGGTGCCCCCGCTGCCACCGTTGAAGTTGCAGGCAGAAGTCCCTGCGCAGGAGTTATCGCCGATCTGCGTATTGGAGCCGAGCGAGAGGCAGGAGGAAGGCGTAGTGCAGGAATTCGCACCGATGACCGCAGTACTCGCTGCCCCGTCCGCGAACGTGCAGTACGCGGGATCGGGCGAGTTGCCGTTGTTTGCCTCATTGCATGATCCGCTTCCTACGGTGGCCAGAGCATCCGCCCTTGGCGCCACCAACGCCGCCATCACGAGAGCAGCCATGACCAGGACCATCACGAATCGAAATCGCATTCAAGTAGGCCTTTCTGATTGCCGAAACCTTTGTCAGGTTAATCAATCGACCTACTAGCTCGAATTCCACAGAGCTCATGACGCCGTGCTCTCCGACGATATTGATTAACCCATACAAGGCGAGGCCGGGAGAAACAGCCCGATAACGCCTACCGCCCTACATGCCACCTCGACAGGTCATCGGCCCGGGTCGCAGCAGTGGTCCTCACCGCGACACGCTCAGGCACCTCATGGGCGTCCAGCGCCGCCTCGATGAGCTCACGGCCGCCGTGCTGCAGGATCAGCTCCGCCTGGCGCTTCTCCAGCTTCGTCTGGCCGAGGTGCGCCGCGATCGCGTCCGTCTCTTCCTGGCTAAGCGTGACGACGACGGTGCTTGTCTCGCCACCGGCGGCGACGCGATAGCTCGCCTGCCAGCCCGGCCCCAGCAAGCCGTACGTCGCCCCAAGCCAGACGAGAGTGTTGTCCGAGTTCGTCATGTTCCCCCACTCAGTTATGTCATGTAATCTGTCATGCTGAGACGGAGTCGAAGCATCTGCGGCATGCGCCAGCGGCCACCCAGAGCCCGTCGCCACACACTGACAGGTCAGCAGTGCCGTGACGGACTGCATGCGCCGTCTGAGAGCCGTGAGATGCTTCGCACTGCTCTCAGCATGACATCTTCGATGTGCTGTACCTACTCAGCGGCGTACTTCGCCAGCGCTGCCTCGTCCAGCTCCAGGCCGAGACCCGGCTTGTCGCCGAGCACGAGCTTGCCGTCCTTCACCGGCGGCACCTCTTGGAACAGCTCCTGCGCCCACGGCAGGTACTCCACGATCAGCCCGTTCGAGAGCGCTGCAACCAGGTGCGTGCCCACCTCTGTGCAGGTGTGGCTCGCCACGCCCTTGCCGAAGCTTTCGACCACGTGGGCGATCTTCATGAACGGCGTGATGCCACCGACCTCGAGGTCGACGATCACCTTGTCGACGGCGCGACGCTCCAGCACGGTACGAAACTGCTCCGGCGCATCGTAGGTCTCGCCGGCGGCGATTGGCGTCTCGAGCGCCAGGGCGATCTCACGCAGGCCCTCGAAGTCCTGCGCCGGGATCGGGTCCTCAATCCAGTAGAGGCCGTACTCCTGCAGCGCCCGTCCCCGCTCGATCGTCTCGTTCACAGTCCAGGACCAGTTCATGTCCACGAGCAGCTCGACATCGGGCCCGACGGTCTCTCGCAGCACCCTCGTGCGCTCCGCGGCGTCTTTCACGCTCGTGACACCGCCCATGCGGTACTTCATCGCCGTGAATCCGCGATCGAGGTGCTCCTGAGCGTGCTGCGCCAGCGTCGGCAGGTCGTACTGCCACCAGAGGTTCCAGCTCGCGTACACGGGCACCTCGGCCGACTGGGCCCCGAGCAGACGGTAGAGAGGCTGCCCCAGGATCTTCGCCTTGAGGTCCCACAGCGCGATGTCGATGACGCAGATGGCGCTGCGTGCCAGGCCCCAGAACTGGTCGCGCAGGCCGGCGCGTCCCATCAGGGCGGTGTTGATGCGCTCGACGGCCATCGGGTCTTCGCCGATGACGAACTCGGCGAAGCTCTCGACGGCCACCTTCTGCGCCTTGATCACCGCCGGCGACAAGTTCGAGACGTACGCTACGCCCTCCAGACCGTCGTCCGTACGCAGGCGCAGCACGATGTGGTTGCCGAACCGTCTGCCTCCCTCATACGGAATGCGCACTCGCCACGTCTCGAAGCTGCTTACCTTCGTCATCGTTACCTACTCCGGTCTTTGCCGTTTGCCGTTTGCCCGTTTGCCCGCAGGGATTCTAGCCCACATCCACAACCCGGCTTAGACTCACCCCACGAATCACACAGGAGGAAGACGATGGCAGGCAGAGTCGAAGGCAAGATAGCGCTGGTGGTGGGCGGCGGTCAGACGCCGGGCGAGACGGTTGGCAACGGCCGCGCGACGGCAGTGGTGCTGGCCCGAGAAGGCGCCAAGCTCGTCGTGGCCGACCGTGACCTCGCGCGCGCCCAGGACACGGCCGACTTCATCCGCGGCGAGGGCGGTGAGGCCTCCGCGGTCGCCTGCGACATCACCCAGGAGCCCGACGTGCTGGCGATGATCGAACACGTCCTGGCGACCCACGGCCGCCTCGACATCCTGCACAACAACGTCGGCGCCAGCCTCGCCCTCGGCGACGCCAACGCCCTCGACCTCACCGTCGAGGCGTTCACGCGCAGCTTCAACGTCAACCTCATGGGCATGTGGCTCACCTGCAAGCACGCCCTCCCCGCCCTGCGCGAGTCCGAGGGCTCCATCGTCAACATCTCCTCCATGGCTGCTCTCGGCGCCTACCCGCTCGTGGGCTACAAGACGATGAAGCAGGCGGTCGTAGGCCTCACACACAACCTCGCGGCCGCGAACGCGCCCCACGGCGTGCGCGTCAACGCCATCCTGCCCGGCCTCATGGAGACTCCGATGGCGATCGAAGCGCGCGTGGCTTCGGGCATCCCCCGGGAGCAGGTCATCGCCTCACGAAACGCCCAGGTGCCGCTCAAGAACAAGATGGGCACAGGCTGGGACGTCGCCCACGCCGCCCTCTTCCTCCACTCGGACGAGGCGGGATTCATCACCGGCCTCAACATGGTCGTCGACGGGGGCCAGAGCGTCTCCTGGGTCGCCTAGCGACCCGGCAAAGGGCAGGGAGGCAAGTGGGCCCCAGACTGCCTCGCAGTGCCGTACTGGGTGGCCGATCCGGTCTTGCCCACCCATGACTCACGTGGCCTTTCGAGCAACAGCGAGAACTGCTTTAGGGACGCACCTCTAGGTCCGTCCTCTCGACGCATCGTCCTGGTGACGAGACTCCAGTCGCCTGGATGAGGCGCTGACCGGACGGAGCTGAAGCTTCGTCCCTACATTGCTTCTCGCTTTCGCTCGAAGACGAATGTCGTGCTCGGCCTTTTGCCCATTTGCCCTTTGCCTCTTTGCCGTCGCCCTCAGGCGGCTTCCCCTTACGGCTTCAGGACGCGGCGCGCCAGCAAGGCTTCTGTGGCGCGGCCCAGCCATTCGTCGACGCCGTAGCGCACGACACCCTTGAACAGGAATGCCCAAACGACCACGGCGAGGACGATGCCGGGGTAGGCGTAGAACGGCAGCACTTCCATCTCGTAGAAGTTCTTGAACACCGGGACGGTGGCGGAGAGGACGAATAACACGAGCATGCCGGCCGCCAGCCAGACGAGGCGCGGCCGCCTCTCCAGGGGCCATCGCTCCAGCCAGTCGTTCTGGGTGAACACGGAGTACGGGATGAGCGAGATGCCGGCCAGCGTGCCGACCAGCGTGAAGCCCGTACGCGCCTGGTCCAGCGATGCGCCGAACTCGAGGAAGACGTGATAGGTCAGAAAGCCCGTCACGCCGATCGTCAGCGCCGCCGGGAACACGAACGCCGCCGTCCCGGGCAACAGCAGGTGGGGACTCTTGCCCGGCTGCGCCCATGCCGCCAGCGCGATCGCCGGGATGCCGACGGTCAGCGTGGCGTAGATGGCGCTTTGTCGCGGTGTCAGCGGGAAGGGGTCCGAGACCAGCGCCGCGACGAGGATAACCACCACGATCGCCAGCGTGCGCACGAGGAAGAGCTTGAAGATGCTTTCCATACCCAGCCGGATGCGCTGACCCTCCAGCAGCGCCTTCGAGAGCGCCCCGAAGGAGTCCTCCAGCAGCACGATGTCGGCGACGTTACGCGTCGCGGGGCTGCCGGAGCGCATCGCCGCTGCCACCTGCGCCGCCTTGAGGGCAGGGATGTCGTTGACGCCGTCGCCGATCATCGCCACGAAGCGGCCGCGGCGCTGGAGCGCGCGAACGAGCTGCTCTTTGTTGTCCGGCGTCACGCGACCGAAGATCGTCGCGCGGTCGACAAGCTCCGACAGCGCATCGTCGTCCAGGCCTTCCAGCTCAGAGCCGGCGACGGCCGTCGCCTCGGAGCTAAAACCGGCCTGACGCGCCAGGGCCGCCACGGTGTCCGGGTTGTCGCCCGACATGATCTTCAGCGCCACGCCACCGGACCGGAAGCGCTCGACCGTCTCCTTGGCGTCAGTGCGCAGCTCGTCGCGCAGGATCACGAGCCCGTAGGCGGTCAGCGAACCCGGAGCCAGACCGGCGTTCTCGATGTCCACGTGGTCACCGTCGTCGAGCCCGGCGAAGAGCAACACGCGCAGGCCCTGCTCCGCGGCGTCCTCCACCCTCTCCGCATACGCCGCGGCGTCGATCACGAACGGCGCCAGGATCTCCGGCGCGCCCATGACGAACACGGTTCCGTCGAAGGCCATGCCGCTCCACTTGCGTGACGAGTCGAACACGACCTCCTGCGTCACCGGCTGCGCCTTGCCCGGACAGGCTTCGAGAATCGTCTCGCTCGTGCGGTTACGGAAGGCGGCGCTGGCCGCGAAGCTACCGAGGCTACGTCGCAGCTCGTCCTCGGACATCCCGAGGGGCACCACGGTGTCGACGCTGAGGGCATTCGACGTCAGGGTGCCGGTCTTGTCCAGACAGAGCACGTCGACGCGGCTGATCGACTCGACGGCGTTGAGACGCTGGATCAGGACGCCGCTGCGGGCCGTGCGCACGACCGCCAGCGAGTACGCCACGGTAACCATGAACCACAGGCCCTGGGGCACGAGGGCGACCGTCACGGCGGCGGCACGCGTTGTCTCCACCAGCGGCAGGCCGTCGTAGACGTTGACGAACGAGTTGATCACGAGACCGCTGAGCACGAGGACGACCGCCGCCATGCCCCAGATCACGAGTCCGACTTCCTTCTGCAGCGGCGTCCGCACCGTCTTGAACGCACGGGCGCGGGCCGTAATCTTGTAGGAGACGGTGTCCACGCCGATCGTCTCGGCGAGCTGGCTGCCCTCGCCGGTCATGCAGAAGGTGCCGGAGTGCAGCTTATCGCCGGCCTGCTTGCGCTCGAGGTCCGCCTCGCCCGTAAGCAGGGCTTCGTCCACGCTCATACCCGTCGCCGCCAGCACGGGGCCGTCGACCTGCACCTGGTCGCCCGCCCGCACGCGTATGAGGTCGCCCTGCACGATGCCTACGGGGTCGATCACGCTCTCGACGCCGTCACGCACGACCGTCGCCATGGGACGCGTCATCAGAGCGATGTGGTCGAGCTGGCGCTTGGCGCGGCTCTCCTGAAACACACCGACGACGACATTGCCCATGACAAGCCCGGCCGTAAGCACGGCGTCGCCGACGAGGCCCAGCGCCAGCAACGCGGCGGAGATCACGAACAGCGAAACGTTGATCGGGTTGACAGCGTTGTCGAAGACGATGCGGGTGTAGGTGCGGCTCGATTCTAGCGGCGCTGCATTGACGAGACCCTGCGCACGTCGCTCCTCTACCTCTGAGCCGGTCAGACCGCGCTCGAGAAACGCCTCATCAACCTCCGGAGTCGCGACGACGCTCATTCCTTGGTGGCAGTCTACAGGCGTTACCAGCTCTTGCGTTATGCGTCACGAACCGGCCGCCGCGCGGCCGCTGCCTCACTAGCGCTAATCTGGACGCGCATTGAGGGTCACCCGCCATCCGGCTGCGCTCTACCTCGGGCTCACCGTTGCCCTCCTCGTCAACCTCGGCCTGATCGCGCTCTACTTCTGGAGCCAGGGCGGCCAGACGACGCTGGTCGAGCTGCGCAACGACGGCGGCGCCTTCCGGGCCCTTACCGACGGCAAGCAGGTCGTGCCCGGCGGCAATGACGAGCGCTCCGCCGCCGTGCTCGACGTACCAGAGCGCGGCACGATCATCCTCGTCGTGGCGCCGCCCTCGCCGTCCCTCCCCGGCCCCAGCGGCGTCGATTCCATCGTCGTCACCGGCGCTGACGGCGAGGTGCTGTTCCGGGACGACTTCGAAGCGCTCGACCCCAATACGTGGCAGGTGCTGGCAGGCGACTTCGAGGTCATAGACGGCGTACTAACTGCCAAGTCGACTGACAGCGAAAATTCGCTCCTCCTACGCACCGAAGGCTGGAGCGACTACGACGTTGCGGTGACCTACCGCAACAGCCCCGCCGGCGTCATCGGCGTCAACGTCACGGGCGAAGGCCGCCTCTTCTACCACTTCGACCTCCTGCGCGACTTCCCGTCCTACTTCAACGTGTCCAACAACGGCGCAGAGCAACCCGGTGCCGCAGGCAGCCTCATGCGCACCGACTACGCCGGCCCCCTGAAGTCCGCCGGTAACATGCTCGCGCGCGTCTACCCCTACCTGCTCGCGGCCCTCGCGGTCGGGACGCTGCTGGTGCTCGTCCTGTCAGCAGCGGAACCGATCGCAGAGCGCGTCTCGGCGCTCACCGAGCGACACTCCAGCCATCGTTCCCCCTCTCCGCCGGCGGGGAGGGGGTCAGGGGGAGGGGTCGCCCTGCTCATCGCCGCCGCGATGGCGCTCGTCGCGATCGGCCTGACGGCGTACCTCAACCTGACCTACTACGGCGCGATCCCGCATCTGCCAGACGAGGTTAGCTACCTGTTTCAGGCCGACCTCTTTTCGCACCTCAAGGTCACCGGCGACATCCCGCCGGTCCGGCAGGCGTTCTACTTCTACAACCCGTCCTCCCTTTACGAGCACGGCGACCAGTGGGCGAGCTTCTACCCCTTCGGCCATCCCCTCGTGCTCACGATTGGCGTCCTGCTCGGCATCGTCGACTACATCCCCTCGCTCGTGGGCGCGGCCTGCGTCCTGCTGACGTTCCTCATCGGCCGGCGGCTGTTCGATGCGCGCACGGGGCTGATCGCCGCGGGGCTGCTGCTGGCTTCGCCGTTCTTCCTCATGCAGGCGAGCAGCTACATGTCGCACAACACGGCGATGCTCTACGTGCTGCTGGCGTTCTACTGCATCCTGCGCCGCAATCCGCCGCTGCTCTGGGGCGCGCTGGGCGGCCTGTTCTTCGGCCTCGCATTCAACACGCGTACCTTGACGGCCGTCGCGCTGGCGCCGGTCTTCGGGGCGTACATGCTCAGCTACGTGCTGAACCAGCGCGAGGTCGGACGCGAGTGGGTGCGACACACGGCGCCGTTTCTCGCCGCCGGACTGGTCATGATCGGCGCCATGCTGCTGTACAACTACGCGATCACGGGCGACGCCCTCACGAGCCCGTACACCGGCACCCAGGGCGCGAGCTCGGAGCTGTTCGGGTTCCGCGACGGCCACCACCTCGATATCGGTCTGCGCAACCTGCAGGCCCAGCTCATGGCGCTGCTGGTGGTGTTCAACGCCTGGCCGCAGTGGGCGGCGCTCGGCCTCGTGCTGCTGCCGTTCGTGCTCGGTACGCGCGACCTTCGCGACTACTTCCTCGCCGCCTGCGTCCTCGCCCCCATCGCTATCTACATCGGCTACCGCTACAGCGGCATCTACGAGGGCCCCCGCTACTGGTACGAGACGATGCCGTTCCTCGTGCTGCTCTCGGCCCGAGGCGCGTCCATTGCGTCGGAGCGCATGACCTTCGCCGCGGCGTGGGTGCGCGACCGCCTGCCCTTCGGCCCCCAGCCGAGCTACTGGGCCGGCAGCACCGTTGTGTACGCCGCCGTGGCCGTGCTGGTGGTCTACGGCACGGGCGGCTGGCTGTTCGGCTGGACCCACGAGCGCGAGGCGCCCCTGGTCCCCGCCCAGGCGTCGTCCATGGAAGGCCTGTTCGGTGTCGACGGGCGTCTCGACGCGCTGGCTAACGAGATGGACCTGCACGACGCACTCGTGCTCGTGAAGCCCTGCGGTCCCTTCAACAGCCCGGCATGCTACGGCAGCGTGTTCCTGCGCAACCTGCCCAACTTCGATGGCGACGTCGTCTGGGCCCTCTACGATGAGTCGCGCAATGCCGAGACTATATCTGCGTATCCGAATCGTGTGGTGTACGTGGCAACGTGGGCGCCGGTGAGCATAGAGCCGCTGTCGAATCAGTAGCCCTGCATCTCGCCCGGTCGCCCGGTAGCGCAAGGTATCGAGATGAGAAGACTCACCAACCCAACCCTCCGAGTGCTCCTGGGCCTGTCGGCCGCCGGGTTGCTGCTCGTGTCCTGCAGCGGCAAGGGTGACGACACCCCTACCGACAACTGCGGTCGCCGAAACACCGACGGCAACGGCGGCGGCCGAAGCTCCGGCGACAAATCCGGCATCCGCGTCACCTACCGAAAAGCCTGTGGAAACGCCCGTGGCCACGGCCACACCAGCGCCTTCCCCAACACCCGCACCAGGCTCGATCTTCGCGAAGCCCGGCGAATGGCAGGACTTCTCTGACGGACCGTACTCCGGCGCTATTCGCGATAACTGGATTGAAGTCGTTGTGGATGCCGACACTGACGAAAACTCGGACCTCAAGGGACTGGAGAATCTCAGCTCATCGCAGCTCGCCGTCATCCTCGGCTTCTTCCAGTCTGCCTCTGACAACACACTGTTGGTGCTCATGGGGCAGGACAACCCCAACTTCGTGACCAACGTCAACGTTCTAGGGTGCTTCCCGGCATCGCAGGTTCCCGCCCCGGGTCTCGAAGTCGCGACGTACAAAGCCGGCGGCATCAAGGCGTCGGACGAGGGTGACGTCAGCTTTGCCGGGCAGACCTTCTCGGTGATCAAGGTGGAGGTCTACGTCCAACTCGACACCTACCAGGTCTACCCAAGCCAGGGTGAGTGCAACCTGGTGGTCACCTTCACAACCCCGAAGGATGACACCAGCCACCTCGAAGACTTCAGCCAGTTCATGCAGTCGTTGCAGGTCGACTTTGCCCAGCTTCAGTAAGGCCTGGCCGATGGCGATATTGTGCATTCGCCGTTAACAGCCCCATAACCTCCGGCCCTTAGCATGGCCGCGTGACAGCGCAGCGGCCCGTCCGACCGCTCTTCATCGCCAAGAGCTACCCACCCGTCATCGGCGGCATGGAGCGCTTCTCCTACGACCTCGGGCGAGCGATGCACCAGATCGGCGACTTCGAGCTGCTGAAGAACCCCGGCGGCGCCATCGATATGCCCCTGTTCGCGCCGTGGTCCACTGCCGTGGCGATGTGGAAGGCACGCCGCGGCGACATCGACCTCGTGCACCTCGGCGATGCCCTGATCGCGCCCTTCGGCGTGGCGTTACGGCGCTTCGGCGACGTGCCCGTGACCGTCACGGTGCACGGCCTCGACATGACGCGCGAGACGCCGCCGGGCTACCGGCAGGTCGTGCCGCCCGCCGTCATGCGCCTCGACCGCGTCATCGCCGTCAGCACGGCGACGCGTGATACCTGCGTGCGCCTGTTTCCCGGAGCTTGCCGACCGCATCACGGTGATCCCCAACGGCGTCGAGATCCCGGACGGACGACGGCTCCAGCCACCACCTGCCACCCGAGGTCGAATCAAGGCTGAAGGGGCGCACCGTGCTGCTCACGGTCGGGCGCCTCGTCAAGCGCAAGGGCGCCGCGTGGTTCGTGGCAAACGTGCTGCCGAAGCTGCCCGAGGACGTGACCTACGTCGTCGCCGGCGAGGGGCCGGACCAGGCGAACCTCGATAGCGCCATCGCGAGCGCCGGACAGGGCTCGCGCGTGCTGCACCTCGGCGTCCTGGAGGATGACACGCGAGACGCCCTCTATCGCCGCGCCGACGCCTTCGTCATGCCCAACATCGTCGTGCCCAACGACGTCGAGGGCTTCGGCCTGGTCTCGCTCGAAGCTGCCGTGCGCGATACGCCCGTCATCGCCGCCGACCTGCAGGGCATCCCGGAGGCCGTGCACGACGGCGCCAACGGCTTCCTCGTACCGCCCGGTGACGCCGACGCCTGGGTCGCGAAGATCGAGGAGATGCTCGCGCTGACGCCTGCCCAACGACACGCCCTCGGCCAGCGCTTCCACGCCTACACGGCCGAGCACCTGTCGTGGCAGCATGCGGCCCGGTCCTACTGGCAGTGCTTCGAGGAGACCGCGGAGGCCTACCGGGCGGCTCGTTTCGGGAGGTAAAGATAGCTTTGCGCAGCAATACCGCGGGCGCTGTATCGTTTCCTCTGCCAACTGCTTCCCACCAACTCCTGCATTGGATAGAATCGCAAAGCCGTAGCAGGCATCCCCGCAACCTCCCGGCGCATCTTAGGCGTCCGGCAGCCAACTAGTTCTGGAGGCAACAACATGAGCAATCGAACCGAAGCAGCCGAAGCGTACGCACGTGCGATGCGCACCGGCGAGTTCCCCGCCGTCGAAGAGGCCGACAAGGCCATGGCGGACGACATCAAGCTGAACGGCGCCACAGTCTGGGGCAAGCAAGGTGCCACGGTGGAGGGCAAGAAGGACGTCCTTTACCGCATCTCCGGCGTCTGGCCGAACACGCCCGTCTACCGCCGCGGCTACTGGGGCTTCCCCCAGGAAGAGGGCGACAAGGTCAAGATCCACGCCACCTTCCCGGCAATGGGCGCCGCACCAGCCGCCCTCAACCTCACCTTTTCCTTCAACAGCGCCGGCAAGATCTCCGTCGTTGACCAGGAGATCGTCCCCCAGCCCCGCCCCGAGGTCGCTGGACTACATTCCGGACCACGCCAAGGGCGTCATCGACACGGCGCTGGCGAACGACACGCCCTTCTGCGTCGCCTACGTGGACGCGGACGGCACGCCGAACCTATCGATGCGCGGCAGCGTCCAGACCTACAGCCCCACTGAGGTCTCGATCTGGGTGCGCAACAAGGAGGGTGGCATCGTCAAGGCGATCGCCAACAACCCGAACGTCGCCCTTCTGTACCGGGACAACCCGACCCGCTCGACCTTGATCATCAAGGGCGTCGCCCGTATCGACGACACGCCCGAGGTCAAGGACAAGGTGTGGAACGGCATCCAGGACGTGGAGCAGAAGCACGAGACCCGCGAGCCCGGGTGCGCCATGATCATTGATGTGAAGAGCATCGGTGGCGGCACGCCCAAGGGCGGTGTGCGCGTCCAGCGCGCCTAGTCGCGACAAGCGTAAGCACGAAGCGCCCGGCGGATTCGCCGGGCGCTTCTTTGTGTCCGGGACGGGAGCCTACCGCACCGCCAGGGGAGCTTGTGCCGGCTCCGTCCGCGTCGGCTGATGCGCGATAAACACGGCGGCGGCCGCGAGGAGCCAGCAGGCGGCCAGGAGCAGGAAGGCGAGGTGGTAGGAGCCCTGCGCTTCGAAAATCCAGGCAACGAGCAAAGGGCTGGCGGCGCTCGCCCCGGTCATGAACGGGCGAATGATCCCGTTCAGCGCGCCCAGGTAGCCTCGGCCGAAATACGTCGCCACGATCATCGGCCGCATGATGAACACGCCACCCAATGCAAGCCCGTTGAACGCCGCTGCCAGGATCAGCACCTCACGCGAATCAATGAGCAGGAAGGCGAGCACGCTCAGGGCGGTCATGGTCGCCTGGAGTGCCATCAGGCGACGCAGGGAGAAACGTTCGGCGCCCCAGCCCCAGAAGATCCGCGTCGTCAGGCTGCAGATGCCGTAGACGGTGGCGGCCAGCGCCCCTTCCGCCGCCGAGAAGCCTTCGTCCTGGAAGAAAGGCAGCCAGTTGGCGTGGAAGCCGTTCGTGCCCAGCGTCGTCAGGCTCGCGGCGAAGACGATGAGCCAGAACGTGGGCAGTCGCGCTGCCTCACGCCGCGTGAAGTCGTGATCGGACGGTGCATTGCGCATCAGCGCCACGGTGATCGGGGTCGCGTCGCCGTCCGCCGTGAGCCCCATGTCCTCCGGCCGCGCCCGCACCAGCAGCGAAACGGGACCGAGGACAGCGAGGGTCAGAACACCGAGAGCGACCCAGGCATCGCGCCACCCGAACACGCTCAGCAGCCCGGTAACGATGAAGGGAAACATTAGCGGGCCGAGGGCGGTACCCATGGAGCCGATGCCCAGGGCCCGGCCGCGTTGCCGCACGAACCAACGCGGCAGCACGACCGAGAGCATCATCTCGCTGCTGCCGAAGTTGGCGAGCGACCCCAGCAGCCCGAAGACGACGTAGAACAGGACGAGGTCGTCGATCCACTTCATCAGGATCATCGAGGCGGCCATGGTTACCGCCGTCCCGACGGCAAACACACGCGGCCCGAGCTTGCTGTCCTGCAACGGCCCCATGAACGGCGCCAGCGCAGCGTTGCCCAGCGCTCGCACGGTCATCGCGCCGTAGAGCTCCGGCCGTGACCAGCCCAGGTCATCGCCCATGGGCGTCACGAAGACGGTGAAGGCCCAGAAGCCGGCGCCGGACGTAAAGGCGCCCGCCATCACGGTCACGGCAACCTGGACCCAGCCGTAGAAGATCGGCGTGCGAGTCAGCGGGAGCCTGCTTGCGACGGTGCCAAACTCGACAAGGCGGTTCTAGAGCGCGCCGGCGGCCTTCGCCGCCTCGATGTCCGTCGCGTAACCCCACGCCTCGAAGCCGCCGAGGCCGTGCTCCTCGTTGTACTGCATGGCGCTGATCCAGCGCCCGGTGACGCCGGACGCGTCCTGGTCTGCAAGGAACAGCGCCAGCGGCACCACGTTGTCGGCGCGCATGCGGCGCGGCGACCAGTTCGGGCGGCTCTGACCCAGGCGCTCCCGGATCTCGTTACGCACGACCTCCTGCTCATCGGAGCCGGTCGTCGCCGTGTGCCCCGGCAGCAGCACGTTCGCCGCGATGCCCGCCGACTTGAGTTCCTGCGCCAGGTAGATCGTCATCGAGCCCATCGCCAGCTTGGCGGGCTGGTAGGAGCCCTCGCGACTGAGGCCGTAGCCCGTCGCTTCGCCCTGCGAGGCGCCATGGGCGTTGAGCACCTGGCTCGACGCCACCGTGACGATGCTGCCCCTGCCCTTCTCCAGCATGGGCTGCGAGAACTTCTTGATCACGCGCAGGTTACCGAACACGTGGGTGCTGAACATACGCTCCCACTCGCTAACGTCCGTTTCGAGCACGGACACGCTGCCGTGGGTTTCGAGGTAGAGGTCGCGCTGCCGCGTGCCGCCGTTGGCGATGATCACGTCGATCGTGCCGAAGCGCTCGATCGCCTTGTTGTAGACGCCATCGACGTGCGATTGCAACGTTATGTCCATCACGGCCACGAGCGCGTTCTTGCTGCCCTCGATCTCCGCCCTGAAGTCGTAGTCATCGTTGGAGACGCCGGTCGGCACCCACGACAGGTCCGTCGCGACGACCTTCGCGCCTTCATGGAGGAAGGCCCGCGTCATCTCGCGACCCATGCCTCGCGCCGCGCCCGTGATCAGCACCACCTTGCCCGCAACCGACATCGCCTACCTCCGTGAGCTACCAAGCCTGCTCGACGCGTGGATTATAGGCGTAGCGGTTAAGGGCTTAAACGGTGGTAGGTGGTTAGCTGTTGTTCTTAGTTCTTCGATCCGTTGCTTCGCCCTTCGAACCCTGGCAACTCGAAACGCCCCCTCACCCGCGTCAATCGGCGTTTGGGGAGCCTATCGAGCCCTCACCTCTCCCTCGAGGGAGAGGCGAACTGCAATCGGCGTTGTCGAAGTGCCTGATGCGGTGGGTGAGGGGGCGCCACATGCGCACCTCTGGATGTCGTGGATCGGCAGCATCGGCACGTCTGCCACACCGGCTTGCAGCACCCCCGACGATGCTGCGTCTACGCCGACGCGAGCGCGCCTTGCGCTCGCTCTGCCCGACGCAGTCGCAGCGCCAGCACCACCACGATCGCCAGCAGCAGCGCCGCGCTCAGCCCCAGCGACCAGTGGATGCCGATCGCGGCGCCCAGGAACCCGACCGTGAAGCCGCTGCCGACGCGCAGGCCCGCCAGCGACGTGTTGAACAGGCCAATCAGCTTGCCCCGGCTCTCCGCCGGCGCCTCTAGCTGTACCAGCGCCTGCGCCATCGACTCGAATCCGATCAGGCACATTCCGGACAGGAACAGCGCCACCAGCGCCATTACGTAGAACGGCGCGACGGCGAAACCTAGCATGCAGAAGGTCCAGCACATGGCCAGCGACGTTGCCCGCATCGGTGTTGGTGATGCGTTCGGCAGAGTCTCCAGCAGCAGACCGCCCGAGATCGCGCCGGCGGCCCCGGCAAACAGCAGGGCCGTGTACGCCAGTCCGGAATCGCTGCCGAGGAACGACTGCGAGAACTCGGGCAGCTGTGCCTGATGGGCGTTCCCGACCAGCAGCGACGTCACACCCACGAGCACGATCATCGAAAAGAGCGTCGGGTTCGCTCGCGCGATCGTCACCGCGGCGAAGTTCGCGCGAGGGCTCCAGCTCAACTTGCGCTGCATGCGCTCTGCCGCGCTTACCTCGCCGTGACCGGTGAACCGCTCCTTCAGCGACCACGTCACCATCGGCAAGTAGATGGCGGCGTTCACGGCGATGCCGGCCGCGGGACCCAGCACGAGCAGGAAGAAGCCGCCTAATGCCGGCCCCATGAGCAGGCCCATCTGACGCCCCGTGGCCAGCAGCCGCACCGCGCTCGGCAGGTTCTCCCGGTCGACGATGTCGTGGATCATCAGCTGAGCGGCCGGCGAGAAGAGGGCGCCCGCCATCCCGTGGATCGTCAAGAGCACCACCGCGTGCCAGACTGCCAGCGTGTCGGTCCAGAAGACGAACGACCAGCCCAGGGACACGCAGATGAACATCGACATGGCGACGAGGAACAGCTTCCGGCAGTCGTAGCGGTCTGCCAGCGATCCCGCGAACACGCTGCCCACCAGGAACGGCACCCAGTGGCTTACGACCGCGTAGCCACCCAGGATCGGCGAATGGAACTTCTCGAACAGCACCCAGTAGCTGATCACGTGCTCAATGTTGTCGCCCATCATCCAGAGCACGAACGACATCGCGAACCAGCGATAGGCCGAGTTAGAAAGGACGGCGAAGGAGCCGGCGCCTCGGGGCATCTGTAGTCCGATTTCTAGTCGAGGGAAACTTAGTCGGCAGCATCACCCGGGTAGTCACCGAAGCCGCCATGACGCCCATGAAGGTTACCGAACTCGCCTGCGCGTCCTCTGAATCCGCCCCGGCGGCCGCGTCCGGGCCAGCCGCCGTGGCCGTCCTGCGCCGTGAACCCGCGCATCTGGCGAGATGCTACCAGAGAGAGCGCCCGCACGTACCAGTTGTTGGCCGACATACCGTGCCGCCTCGCCGCCTCGTCGATCGAAGCCTTGAGCTCCTTCGGCAACCGCAGAGTGACGCGCTCGAGGTCACCGTCGCCGAATGACGCTTCCGGCGCCTCGTCTTGCACTTCATCGAAGTGCAGGCGCAGGCCTCCACCGGCGTACTCGAGGCTGGCCCGCTGATCGCCGTTAGCCTCGTTGAAGGCACCGACGATCTGCGAAAGGATGTCGAAGGCTGCGCGTTCGACATGCGGTTGGGCAGCCGCAATGTAAGTCTGCAGTCGCTCTCGCACTTCGACGTCCGTCACGAGCTGAAGCGGTTGTTTCAGCCCGTCCATAAGTGGCGATAGATTGATGTCTGTTTGCTGTGTATTTGATGTCATAGTGACATCATAATGGCGTCTATCGACCTGTCAAGCCCCCCAGAACTCATGCAGCCACCACCGCGCGCGAGGAGCATGTGAGAACATGACCGACACACCAAACGCCGGGACTCCGTTGAAGCCGGAATCTCGAAGGAGGCAAGCATGTTTCTCTTCCAAGAGACGTACTACGTCACACCCGGCCTTCAGGACGTTGTCGATCAGCGCGTGCGCAGCCTGCACGAGAACCACGCATTCAACCCCAAGTTCGTGGCCACGGACTGGATGAAGGACCTCGGCGACGAGACCACGTACCTCGCCTTTCGACTCTGGCACGACCCGGACGTGACATACGACGAAGCCCAGACGGCGTGGATGGCCGAGTACAACCGTACCCGCCCGGCCGATGCGTTCACCCAGCCCCCCGACATCGAGTATTTCGAGCAGGTGCACCAGTTCGGCAAGTCGGGCAACGCTGGCTTCCTGATCTACACCGAGCTAAGGATCGGCACCCGCTCACCGGCGATGGCACTGGAAGACGAGCTGCGGGAGCGCCTGCGCGCCGCCGATGGCCTGCAGGAGTACCGGCTCTATCGCTCGCTCGGCGCCGAGAACCGCTTCTTCCGGGCCGAGTTCTGGCGCTCGCAGGCCAACGCCGACGCTTTCTGGCGCCATGAAGACCGCCGAGACTTCATGAGCCGCCTGACAGCCGCCTCGACCCGTGGCATGCCGCGACTGCGGCGCTACGAGGTGCTGCACCAGCTCGGCGACGCGGGGATGGCGCCCTAGGGCAGGACGACGAGCTCCCCGGCCTCGAACTGCTGCACGACGGGCTCATACACGGCTTCTCGGTTGTCCGACATCGTCATGCTGCCCATCGGCGTTCCGACGTCCTTGATGCCGGCGAGGGCATCTCGCAGCGCCGGACCGTCGGTGGTGCCGGCGCGCTTGACGGCGTCGAGCAGCAGGTAGACGGAGCTGTAGCCCTGCGCCGCGAACAGGTCTGGCGCCTCACCGAAGCGCTCCGTGTAGGCAGCCACGAAGCGCTTGCTGGCGGACGTGTCCACGCCCGGGTTCCACGCGGAGCCCACGTAGGCGCCTTCGACCGCGGTGCCGGCCTCGCTGGCGATGCTGGGCGTATTGAAGCTGTTGCCGCCGATGAAAATCTGCTGGAAGCCGTCTGCCCGGATCGCCTTGACGATATCGACCGACTTGGCAACCAGCGGCGTGATCAGGATGGCGTCGAGCGACTTGCCGTGCAGGCTGGGCAGCGCCGATTTGATGTCGGTGTTCGCGACGTCGACTTCGGCGTACATCTTGCCGCCGATGGCGTCGATGCCCTCGCGCATGGCCTCGGCCGAAGAGCGCGAGAAGGCGTCGCTGCTGTCGAGCACCATGGCGGCGAGCTTGATCGGTACGTCCTCGTTCACGCGCTCGACCGTCGCCGGCACCACCACTTCTTCCGTCAGAGCGACACGGAAGACGTAGTCGCCGATCTCGTTGATGCCCTGGGCCGTGTTCGTGGCGCCCAACACCGGTATCGATGCCGCCTGCGCCACCGGCATCGCCTCCAGCGCGATGTTCGACAGCGTCGGGCCGATGATCGCGTTTACGTGGCGGTCGCGCAGGGTCCCGAAAGCGGCCGTACCGGCTTCGACCGTGCTCTCGTCGTCGATCAGGGTAATCGTCATGTCGACCTTGTCTTCGGACTCGTTGACCTCGTCCACCGCCATCTCGATGCCCTGCAGCACGGACTTGCCGTAGATGCTGGCAGACCCCGAAAGCGACTGCACGACGCCGACGTTGACCTTCAGTGTCTCGCCGCTGCCATCCTCACTCCCGGAGCACCCAGTGACGAGCATCCCAGCGAAGAGCGCGCACGCCGCCAACAACCCAACACGAAACGAAGGCATCGATTACTCCTGGACCGTTAATGCAGCCTGTTCAATGCTCGACGTTTCGAGGCCGGCGCTGAATGCCCCGTGGCACCTATCGGGGCAGCGGTCCGGCCCAATCATATGCCTCGAAGGCCAGGGAGACGGCCCGGGCGCAGTCCTGGGCCGTCGTGGGCGGTGGCTCCCCGCGCCGGACGCGCCCCAGGCAATCGGCGATGACGCCGGCCCATAGCGACGCGTAGCCCGGCGGCTCCGGCACCTGCTCCTGACCCTCGGCGCGCACGATGACGCAGCCGCCATCGCCGTCGTGCAGGAGCAGGCGGTCCGTGGCGATCACGCGCTCATCGTCGTTGCCGGTCGCGGTCGGGTACGTGTAGCCCACCTCGACGTGGCAGACGACGCCCGAGGGCGTGCGCAGCGTCACGGTCGCGTAGTCCTCGACCTCGAGGCCGAAAACGGCGTTGCTTGTGATCGCGCCGACGATCTCCGGCTCCTCGCCCGTGAGCCAGCGACAGAGGTCGAAGCCGTGCACACCGAGGTTCAGCAGCACGCCGCCGCCGGCCTCCCGCTGGCTCAGCATCCAGGCCGAGTCCTGCTCACGGTATCGCTGTACACCGGGCCGGATCATGCGGAAGCGGATGTGCGACAGCCTGCCGAGCTCGCCCCGCCGCTGCAGCTCACGCGCCGTTTCAGCCCAGCGTGTGTAGCGAAAGGCAAACGGCGTCGCGACCCAGGCGTTGCGCACTTCGGCCAGGCTCGCCAGCTCCTGCACCGTCGCCGCATCGACACCCCAGGGCTTCTCCATGAGAAACGGCACGTCCGCCTCGACGAGCATCCGGAAGATCGCCGGCATCTCGTAGTGCCTGCCGAGTCCGAGCACGAAGTCGGGGCGCTGCTCTGCCAGCATGCGCGGAACGTCCGTATACGCCACGCCACCAAATCGACTCGCCCGGTCTTCGGCCAACGACGCGTCGGAGTCGGACACGGCCACCAGCTCAGCGCCGAACTGCTTCAACAGGTCGAGGTACACGGGGTAGTAGGCAGCGTGGTAATGCCCCACGCCCGCGACGGCGACTCGCAGCGGTGGTTCGGACGTCACGCAGGCGTGTGCTGCTTGAAGAACGCGTGCATACGCGCCTTCGCCGCAGCCAACGGCTCGCCTTCCTTCCACTCCGGGATGAACTCGGCGTCCGGCAGGAGCTGCGCGAGCTCCTCGGCGATAGCGAACGGATGCGCCCCGTCGTTACCGGCGAGCACCAGGCACGGCGTCTGCACGCTCTTGATGAAATCGCGGTCGGCGCTGTACGCGAAGCCGGGGCCGTAGAGGTTCCAGTAGAAGGCGTCCAGCACCTCTTCTGTCGCCTCCGGGTGGTCCTTCAGCGTCTCGACCCAGCCTTTGAAGCTCCCCGAGGGCGTGCGCGACACGTCGCCGACGCTGCCGATGGGCTGGGCAACGATGGCGCTGACGAAGCGCTCCGGCTGGGCCTTCAGCAGGCTCCAGATGAACGGCCCGCCGATGCACTGCCCGTAGAGGTGGCACTTGTCGATGCCGAGGTGGTCCAGGATCGCCAGATGGTCGGAGGCGTAGCTGTCCCAGCCGTCCTGCGCCGTAATCGGCGCGCGCGACTGGCCCGGTGCGTTGCGCTGGTCCATCGCAATCACGCGGTAGTCGGAGGCGAACTCGGTCGTCGGGTTCACCGGCGCCGATGGCCGGCCCCACACCTCAATCGTCGAGAGCAAGCCCGCGGGGGCAAAGGTCAGGATCGGGAAGCCCTGGCCGAACTCCTCGTAGTAAATAGTTACGTCGCCGTTCTGAATTGTGGGCATCGGATGTCCTCTTCTAGTGCTGCTAGTAGTCCTACTCGCTGTCGTTGACGGCGCCTTAGCATACCGCCGGCGCGACAGCAGTGTCCCGCGCCGGGGAGGACACGCCCTGAGTGTTGTCAGGCTGAGCCCCGCGAAGAATGACCAACCTGGAGCGCACCGCTGCTCTCCCAGTGCCCCCTCACCCACGCACGAGGGCATTTTGAGACGAATCGGACCCTCACCTCTCCCTCGAGGGAGAGGCGAAGTGCAGTCAGAGTTCTCGTGACAAGTAAGGCGGTGGGTGAGGGGGCTTCCATGCGCATCCCGGCAACCGACGGCTCAAGATATCCCTCCGCGTCCGCCCAGGAGAATCGCGGATGCACCAACGCAGTCACCCTCGCCCTACCCAGGGAGAGGGCCGGGGTGAGGGTGCGGCGCACCACAGCGCACGCGCAACGTTGTCGACAGCAAGGCGCGATCACGCCCCGCCGACCACGTCCCCCCACGAGGGCGTCTCACGCTCCTCGTATGCCTTGTCCCATTGGGCGCAGTTCGAGGCGTCGACCAGCCTGGCCGGCAGGCTGATCTCCTTCGGCACGGCCTCGCCGCGCAGGTGGCGCACGGCACACTCGGTAGCGATCGAGGCCATGTCCATGGCGTTGAAGTCGGCCGTCACAAGCATCTCGCCGCGCTTTATCGCATCGATTGCCTCCGGAACGGCGTTGACGCCCGCGACGATGGCACTGCGTCCGCTCTCCTGCAAGGCTTCGATGACGCCGAGGGCCATGCTGTCGTTCGCGGCCAGGAAGGCGTCCGCGTGCAAGAGATGCGGCAGCAACTCCAGCACGGCCTCCCGTGCGGGCGCCTGCAGATAGTCGCCGCAGCACGAACCGGCGATCTCGATGCCGGGGTACTCGGACGCAACGTCGTGAAACGCCCGAACCCGCGCCGTGCCGGTGACGGAATCGGGAGGACCTTCGACGATGACGACCTTGCCCTGCCCGCCGAGATGCCCGTACAGGTATCGCGCCACGTCCAGGCCCAGGGCGTAGTCGTCCGAGCTGACGTACGACACGTACTCACCCTCCGTTAGGCGGTTGATGCAGTTGATCAGGGGCACGCCTGCTGCGTTGATCTTGCGTACTGCCGCGTTTACCGCCGTCGGGTGGCAGGGCACGAGCACGATGGCATCGACGCCGTCGTCCAGGGCTTGGGCGATCAGGGCCGACTGCTCGACCGGGTCGTCGGGCGTCTCTGGCACGTAGTGCGCCGTTTCGGCACCAAAGCGCTCGGCGACGCGGTCGGCGCCGAGGCGGGCACCGGCGTACGCGGGGTTGAGGCGGTTCTTGGTGAAAACAGCGATGCGCATGACGATTGCCTCCGTTGGCAGAATCTTAGCCGCGAAGGGAACTTTTTGCGCTTCTGTAGCGATCTATAGGTATCCGGATCGTGCATCCTTACATAAGCATGGAATGAGCTACGTGACGATTTGCCCATCCATCCCTTCCTCGAGGCCCGGCGGCTGATGTCGGCGGTGCAGGAACCCATCTCCCAAACGGCCAGCGCGCGGCCGGCCAACGACCTGAAGATCCGCTGGGCGCGGTTCTTCCTTGGCGTCTTCACGGCGTTCTTCATCATGGGCATCGCCGTGGCGTACATCCACAAAGACCAGTACACGGACAAGTTCGCCATCTTCAGTCGCAGCATCATCGGCGACGAGAACACGGCCCGCGTCGAGAGCTGGTACTTCGCGGTGCAAGACCGCTTCGACCGCACGCGTTACAGCATCTTCGGCGGCGACAAGAACCCCTTCGCCGAGGACCCTGAGCAGACGCAGTACCTCGCCGCCGCTATCCCCACCGTGCGCGCCCTGGCTCCGACCGCAACGCCCGTCCCAGACGTCACGCCGACACCGACGCCCGAACCTACGCCGCCCCCGCTGGTCCTGCCCGTGACGCGACAGGTCAGCGCCAGCCTGGAGCCCGGCGAGGGCATCTGGACGACCGAGGGCCTGCCTCACACCTCGCCGGACGACGTGCTCATGGCCAAGACCTTCGTCCGGCCCGACCTCGACCGGCCCTACTCGCTCGTGGGCGTCCTGCTCATCGACCACCGGCGGGTGCGCCTGCACATGACCGGCGGCACCAAGGACCCTGGCGGCGACCTCGGCGTCTATGGCCCCGGTGGGATCCCCGACGCCGACCTGCCGGACCTGCTCGCGGCCTGGAACGGCGGCTTCCGAGGCCCTCACGGCGGCTTCGGCATGGTCGCCGACGGCCAGCAGTACCGTCCCCTGCGTGACGGTTTCGCGATCCGCCGCGCTGTACCAGGACGGCAACGTGCGCATCGGCCAGTGGGGACGCGACCTGACCTGGAGCGACGACATCGTCTCAGTGCGCCAGAACGCCGCCCTGCTGGTCGAGGACTGCGAGGTCAGCCCGCGCACGAACGAGGGCAACGACACCTGGGGCTACGTGCAGGTCGACTCCTCCGAGTTCATCACCTGGCGCTCCGCCATCGGCCTCACGCGTAACGGCGACCTCCTGGTGGCGGCCGGTAACTCCCTCAGCGCCAACAGCCTGGCGAAGGCGCTGTGGGCCGCCGGCGCCTGCTGGGCCATGCAGCTCGACATCAACACGCCCTACGTGCTCGCGTCAGTGTTCTTCCAGAACCCGGACGGCACGATCGACGCCGAGAAGTTCATGCAGTCGATGTCCGACAACCCGGCGCGCTTCCTCGGCACCCAGGTCAACGACTTCATGTACGTGACCCTGGACGAGACGAACTACGTCCCCGAAGTGACCTCGAGCATCGAGCCGGCCACGCCCACGCCGTAGTCAGGTCAGCCTTAGCGTCACGCCCTCGAAGTCTGCGAGGCCACGCAGGCGCGTGAACCAGGTCTCGCCCGGCGTTACGGGCAGAGCCGTCGTCAGCGTGCCGGTCGTCACCAGCTCGCCGGCCTCCAGCGGCGGATGGTCCGGCAGGTTGGCCAGCGTGCGTACGAGGTAGGCGAGGGCGTTCAACGGGCTGCCGAGCACGAGGTCACCACCGCCCGTAGCCGCCACGGAGCGACCCTTGATCAGCGTGATCCGGAAGCTCGAAAGCCGCTCCGCCAGCATCTCGATATTGCCATCGTCCACCCAGACGCCAAGGCTCACTGCGTACCGGCCGTGCAGACCGCCGTCCGCGATCGTGTCGGCGACGGAGAACTTCCAGTCAGGAAAGTGGCACTGCACGATCTCGACGCCGTGGCCCACCCACTCGATGCAGCGCAGCAGCGCGATCGGGTCGTCCGTCACCGGCGGCGCCGACTTCAGCCTGAACACGATCTCGGGCTCGATCAGGGGCTGCACGAGGCCGTCCAGGGAGAGCGAGCCTTCCGGTCCGTGGCCGTCGAGCTCCCAGACGCGGTCCGGGATCCAGGTCACGGTGCGGTCGTACATGTAGCCGAAGATCGGCTCATAGACGCCGTACTGGTCCCAGATCGTGCGGTTCGTGAAGCCGATCTTGCGCCCGATGCGCCGCCAGCCACTCGCCTCGCGCCGCCGCAGCATCTCGCGCGAGATCCGGTACGCGTCTTCGATGCCGAAGTCGGGCACGCACTCGCTCAACGGTGCCGTCATCGACGCCTCGTCCTGCAACCGGATCATCTCTTCGGCGTAAACCGCCGTGTATGCCTTGTCCACGGGAGCGATTCTACCCCGCACAGGGCGAGCGGCAACGGGAAGCCGAGCATAGCTGCGGGATTCATCCCGCAGTAGAAGAATTATGCTCACCGCCGGTCACGTGCCTATCCTTTGCCCGACAAAGAGGCATCAGATGAACCTCCGCAAGCGGCTTACGGCTTGTAGCTTGCAGCTCGACACCTACTCGAGCAGGTCAACCATCTCGCGCAAGATGCCCTGGTGCTTCACGTGCAGCTGCTGCACCTCGATGCGCAGGCGGTCGCCGTCACGGATCTCGCCGGAGCGCATCTGCTGGATGATGAAGTTGAAGTCGTCTTCGACACGCCGGCGCTGCTCGTCCAGCTCCTCGAATCGTGGTTTCAGGTCTTCGTGAACTCGCATGCTTGCTCCGTGCTCCAGGTGTCTTGCTTGGAATCTTACGCCCGGACGCGCCGTTTTTGTGTCTGGTCACAAGGGATCGCACCGTCCGCCTTCGTTACCATGGCGGGAATACGAATCGATAGCCTGGACGAACGATAGGAGAGATGAGTATGCGTGAAGTCGAAGTACGAGGCCTTTTCAGACTGGGCAACCCCCTCCGTCTGCGATACGAAGATGACGAAGCCAGCATGCAGCAGGACGAAGAGTGGTTCGAGTTCATTGAGGACGGCCAGTGGCGCCGCCTGCGCATCCACGACTACGACCAGGTCTACAACATCCCCGGGCTCTACGAGGCCGTCGTCTACCGCACGCTGAAATGCAACTCGCCCGTCGTCGTCATCGACGCCCTGCGCGATGCCGTCGTGCTCAACGGCGTTCACCCGAGAGTCTGCGCGTGCTCGACTTCGGCGCCGGCAACGGCATGGTAGGGGTCGAGCTGCGCAACATCGGCGTCGAGAGCGTGATCGGCTCCGACATCATCCCGAGGCCAAGACCGCCACGGCCCGCGAGCGCCACTACGCCTACGACGACTACGTGGTCGCCGACTTCACGGCGCTGACCGGTGACGAGGTGCAGCAGCTGCGCAACGAACGCCTGAACCTACCTGGTGATCGTGGCGGCGCTCGGTTTCGGCGACATCCCCTTCGCCGCCTTCCTCACCGCCCTCAATCTGGTCGAGAGCCCGGGCTGGGTTGCCTTCGACGTCGAGGAAGACTTCCTGGAGACCACGGACAAGACCGGCTTCGCGGGGCTGCTGCAGCAGCTCGCCGAGGAAGGTGTTATCCAGCGAGAGTCCTTCAAGCGCTACCAGCACCGGATCTCGTTCGCGGGCAAGCCGCTGCACTACGGCGTCATGGTGGCGCAGAAGCTCAAGGACATCCCGGCCCGCTTCATGCAGTAAGCCTCGCCGCCCTGCTGGTCATTGCGAGGAGGCGGCAGCCGACGCGGCAATCTCACATCGTGCACGGCAATCCAGTACACCCCCGTGAGATTGCTTCGTCGTCCTTGCGTCCTCCTCGCAATGACCAAAGTGGCTAGGTATCGTGGGTGAAAGGTTCAAAGAGTCCCCGGAGAGCCTCGCCGTTCCGAGGCTATGGCGATTGGGGTACAGTGCGGCGCCCATGTCATCGACGCCCTCGTCGCCCGTACTGATCGAGGGAATTACCTACCTCGATGGCAGCCGCAGCCAGGAGCAGCACCCGGCTGTCCCGGTAACGCCCGCCGAGCTCGCTGCCGCCGCCATGGCCGTGCGCGATGCAGGCGCAGGGGCGGTGCACGTCCACCCGCGCGGGCCAGACGGCGCTCAGAGCAACGACCCTGAGGACATCGGCCGGGCCATCGAGGCGATCCGCGCAGGCCGTGTCCCGGCATGCCGGTGGGCGCCACGACGATTCTCTCGCTGTACGAGAATCGCGACACCGTCGGCGCGACTGCGTCAGGTCGAGCGGTGGCAGGGTGCAGCCCGACTTCGTCTCGTGCAACTGGTTCGAAGATGGCGCGACCGAGCTGGCGGAGCTGCTCCTGAGCATGGGCATCGGCGTCGAAGCCGGGCTGCTGTCCGTCGAGAACGCCCAGGCCTTCGTCGAGAGCCCGGTGGCGGACCGATGCCTGCGAGTGCTGGTCGAGGTCGTGGACCGCGAGGGCGTGGACGGCGTCGCGACCACGACCGCGATTGATGCCGTGCTCGACGCCGCCGGCAACACAGTGCCGCGACTGCACCATGGCTTCAACCTGATGACCTGGTCGATCATCGAGAACGCCTTCCGCATCGGCCGCGACGTACGTATCGGCCTCGAAGACACCCGCGTCCTCCCGGACGGCACCGAGGCCCGCGACAACGCCCATCTCGTCGCCACGGCCGTCGAGCTGGCGCGTCAGTGCGGCCGAGAGCCAGTGC
>CAVYJE010000004.1:0-118036 GCA_963768705.1 uncultured Chloroflexia bacterium | reverse complement strand
CATCGCCGAGGCCCAGAAGCTGGGCGGCCTCGCCGCCTACATCGACGTCGAGCACGCGCTCGACCCCGAGTACGCCCGCGCTATCGGCGTCAACGTCGACGACCTCCTCGTCTCCCAGCCCGACACCGGCGAGCAGGCCCTCGAAATCGCCGAGGCGCTTGTCCGCTCCAACGCCGTCGACATCGTCGTCGTCGACAGCGTCGCCGCCCTCGTGCCGCGCGCCGAGATCGAAGGCGACATGGGCGACTCGCTGCCCGGCCTGCAGGCGCGGCTGATGTCGCAGGCCATGCGCAAGCTCACCGGCTCGATCTCCGAAGTCGAACACCGCCGTCGTCTTCGTCAACCAGCTGCGCGAGAAGATCGGCGTCGTCTTCGGCAACCCGGAGACCACGCCCGGCGGCCGCGCGCTCAAGTTCTACAGCTCCGTCCGCATCGACATCCGCCGCATCGAGTCCCTCAAGGACGGGCCAGCCGTTCGTCGGCAACCGCGTGCGCACCAGCGTCGTGAAGAACAAGGTCGCGGCGCCCTTCCGGCAGGCCGAGTTCGACCTCCTGTTCACCGGCAAGCCACGGCATCAGCCGCGAAGGCGACATCCTCGACCTCGGCGTCGAGTACGAGATCCTCAAGAAGCTCGGCGCGTTCTACAGCTACGGCGAGCAGCGCCTCGGCCAGGGCCGCGAAAAGGCCCGCGACTTCCTCATCGAGAACCCGGAGCTCGCTCATCCAGATCGAGGGTGAGGTCCGGGCGGCTGCTAAGGCTGCGGCCTCAGTCCCAGCACCAAGCCCAAGGTCAAGGTGGTGGAAGAAGAGGACGAAGAAGAGCCGGAAGAGTAGGGATCGAGTCGAGCTAACCGATGCCCACCATCACCGCCATCGAGAAGCAACCGCGGCGCCAGCGCGCCAACGTCTTCCTGGACGGCGAGTACGCCTTCAGTCTGCGACTCGACGTCATCACCTTCGCCCGCCTCGAAGTGGGGCTGGAGCTGGAGCCGAAACGGCGGCGAGAACTCGAGGCGGAGGACCAGCGGCTCGGAGCGATTGAGGCGGCGCTGAAGCTGCTCGCGATGGGCCCTCGCAGCGAGCACGACCTGCGCGACCGGCTCAAGGGCCGCCGCGGCTTCACGGCCGAAGCCACCGAGCATGCTGTCGGCGCGCATGAAGGAGCTGGGCTACCTCAATGACGCCACGTTCGCGCGCTACTACGTCGAGGCGCGCCAGGCCTCTCCCCGCTCGAAGCGCGCGCTGAGCTTCGAGTTGTCGCGCAAGGGCATCGATAAGCAGCACGTCGAGACGGCGCTGGAAGAGCATTCGGACGCCGAAGCAGCCTACGATGCAGCCCAACGCCGCCTGCGTGCCCTGCGAGACGCCGATAAGCAGACCTTTGAGCGTCGGCTCGGTAACTTCCTCGCCGGACGGGGCTTCGGTTACGGCATCGCTCGCGCGACTATCTCTCGCTGCTGGCAGGAGCTGCACGACGGCGATGGCTTAGACTGGGCCACCTGAACGACTGGTTCAGGTCCGAATCGGAGGAGCATCAATGGAGATTCCCGAGTCCGCACGCAAGGTCATCGAGTCGCCGCGACTCGTGCACTTCGTCACCCTGAACAAGGACGGCACGCCGCAGGTCAGCCTGGTCTGGGGCGGCCTCGACGGTGACGAGATCGTCATCGCCAGCTTCGGCGAGTACCAGAAGATCAAGAACATCCGCCGCAACCCGAACGTCAGCCTCTCGATCGAGACCGAGAACGTCAACCCTGCCGGCCTGCAGGAGTACCTCGTCGTGCACGGCACGGCCCGCGTGACCGAAGGCGGCGCCGCGGAGCTTCTGCAGCAGCTTGCCTACCAGTACCTGGGCCCGGATGTGGGCAAGTTCCCGCCCGGCGACAACCCGATGCCGCCCGGCTACATCACCCACGTCACGCCCACGCGCTTTAGTGGTGTTGGCCCCTGGACGGGCTAGCCGGCTGACCTCAAGGCTCTGGAAGAATGCCCGTCGACTACGCTCTCCACCTCGAATCCGGCCCCAAGCATCGTAAGACCATGGTGCACGTCCTCGACTTGCTGGGCTGCGTAGCGGTCGGCCCCACCACCGAAGCAGCGATCGAAGCCACGCCCGAGGCGATTTCGGCCTATCTGCGATTCCTCAGGCGCTGTGGTGAGGACGTAGACGAGGACGCGCCCTTCACCACCCACGTCGAGGAGCACATCACCGAGGGCGACTGGTTAGGGAACGGGTCGCCGTACCTGGTGTTCGGCCCGGACCTGCAACCGATCACGGGCGAGGAAATTGAGACTTTTACGCGCCGCTTCCACGAGATGCGTGCGCTGATCGCCGAGTGGGTTGAGCTGCAGTCCGACGAGGCGCTCGATGCCGATACAAAGGCAGGCCGCAAGAATCGCGCGATCATGCAGCACTTCCTCGGGGCGGCCGGTAACTACGCCTCGCCTCTCCTCGGCGGCATCCCCGGCAACAGCAAGGTCGTCACCGCCACCGAGCGCGGCGAGCTCTCGCTGGCGGACGGTCTGCGCCAGTCCGAGGCCCTGATCTCGGACGCCCTGCGCGCATCGACGCCGCAACAGCGCACCGAAATTGTCGAGCGCGGCCAGCACAGGCGCAGCTTGCGTAAGGCCATCCGTCGCACGCTGGAGCACGACTGGGAGCACATCGCAGAGCTATCGAGAAGGCCGGGCGGGCCGGAATTGTAGGCGGAACTGCTCGCTCAGCAGTCCTCCGGCGCCAATGGAAGCACCATCGGCGTGGATCGAATGCCGTTAACCGTTTGCTCGTCGTCCGTTGGCACGAAACCAAGGCGCTCGTAGGCGCCAATAGAGTTCGGCGAGGCATGGACGGTAATCGCCTCCAGGTCCGGTTGAGTGGCGAGGCATGTCGCAATCAAACGCCTGAGAAGCTCCCGGCCTAGACCGATCCGCTGGAAGCTCTCTGCCACAAAGAACATCGAGAGATGGCTGTTGTCTCGGACCTCAGCGACCGCCACGATTTCGCTGTCGGACTGAGCAAGCAGGACGAGGTGATTCTGCTTCGCCCGATTGCCTATCGCCTCGGGCGACGCGTAGGTGTGGAATTCGTCCACGCCGGCGCTCTCGTACAGGGGTGCGATGGCCGTATCGAACACCTGGGTGACGAGGGCCGAGACCGCCGTCGCATCACTCTGGGTCATCCGGGTGAAAATTACAGGACTCATAAGATCTCTAATCTCAGTCGCGGCTCAGTACGTCACCGGCAGGGACTTGAGGCCCCGCAGCACGAACGACTGCCCCCAATCCGGCGCTTCGAAGGCGGCTTCCGGCTCCGGCATGCGACGCAGCAGCGACTCGAAGGCGATGCGGGCTTCCACGACGGCTAGTGGCGCGCCGAGGCAGTAATGGATGCCCTGCCCGAACGCGAGGTGGCGGTTGGGCTGTCGCGTCACGTCGAAACGGTCAGGGTCCGGGAATACCTCGGGGTCCCGGTTCGCGGCCGCGAGGGCTGCGAGCACCACCTGACCGGGCTCGAAGCGCTGGCCGCGCAGCTCGAAGCTCTCGGTGGCGATGCGAGAGGTCATCTGGGCCGGCGGCTCGTAGCGCAGCATCTCCTCGATGCCGCTGGGCATCAGCGAGGGGTCGGCTTGCAGCTTGCGGCGCTCGTCCGGGTTCTCCAGCAGCGTGTACATGCCGGAACCGATGAGGTTTGTCGTCGTCTCGTTGCCGGCGATGAGCAGGAGGATGCAGGTCGCAATCAGCTCGTCCTCGCTGAGGAGCTCGCCCTGCTCCTCGACGGCGCAGAGGGCGCTCAGCAGGTCATCCCGCGGCTCGGCCCGCCGAAGGGCGATCTGGCTTCGGAAGTAGTCCGCCAGCTCGTTCGACGCCGTCACGGATCGTTCAAGCACCTCCGGCGGCTGGAACGGCCCGCCCAGGGTCGCCGCGATGTCGGTGGACCACGACTTGAACTGCGTCCGGTCGCCTGCTGGGATTCCCAGCATCTCGGCGATCACGATGATCGGGAACGGCACCGCAAAGTCGGCCACGACGTCCATGCGTCCTGGCTCCGGCAGCGCGCCGAGCATCTCCTCGGCAATCTCCTGCATGTGCGGGCGCACGCGCTCCACCTGGCGCGGCGTGAACGCCTTGTTCACGAGGCTGCGCATGCGCGTGTGGTCGGGCGGGTCAATGCTCAGCATCGTCGGCGTGGTGCCCAGCGGCCCCGAGCTCATGCGATAGCTCTCGAGCTGCTGCACCAGCGGGTTAACCGCCCGCGTGCGCTCCGACGAGTAACGCCTGTGGTCCTTGAGCGCATCGAGGATGTCGTCGTAGCGGGTGAGTACCCAGACCTGCATCATCGGGCTCCAGAACACCGGAGCCTCCTCACGCAGTTCGCGATAAACCTCGTACGGGTTGGAGCGCAGGCGTGGGTCGAAGGGGTTGAAGTCAGGCATTGCTCTTACAGGTTACAGAGTGCGGCGCGCACCGTGCACGGCCTATGCAATGCCATGGAACGAATGCGTGGTCTAGGCAGTAGACGGGCGTAGCTGCGGGTTTCAACCCGCAGTGTCGGGATCATTACAGCGAAGCGAGATGCCGTCAGGGCGTTTCAAACGGCGCGACCGGCGGACGGATCTAAAGATGCGTCCCTACATTGGTTCTCGCTATCGCTCGACACTGCAGGATGAATCCTGCAGCTAGCCTTGTGTGCCAACCGACCGCGGTGCCTGATTCAGCACGATCAGCCCGAACGCTCTGCACTTTGTTCTCTGCACACTGCGCTCGGCTTACAATCTCCCCGATGCTGGATACCGAAGACGCTGGTCTCACCGATACGGACGCCCTCTACGCCTCGTTGGGCGCCCGCCCCGTGATCAACGCGGCGGCGGCCCTCACCATCCTCGGCGGCTCCAGGCTTTCGCCCGGCGTGCGCGCGGCCATGGACGCCGCCAACCGCTCTTACGCCGATATGAAGGGCCTGCTCGACACCAGCGGGCGCGTCATCGCCGACATGCTGGGGGTCGAGGCGGCCTACGTCACGTCCGGCGCCGCGGCCTCCCTCACCCTCTCGATGGCCGCATGCCTGACGCGCGAGCATCCGGAATACCTGGAGCGCCTGCCGCACGCGGACGGCATCCCGAACCAGGTGCTGGTGCAGCAGAACAGCCGCCAGAAGTATGACCAGTGCCTGCGCTTCCCCGGTGCCCACATCGTCGAGGTTGGTGACGCCGACGGCCTGACGATGCAGCAGCTCGCCGAGGCAATCGGGCCGGAAACCGCGGCGGTGCACTACTTCGCGCAGAGCACATCGCCGGGCACACCAAGCATCGAAGCCGTGGTCGAGACCGCGCATGCCGCCGGTCTGCCGGTCATCGTCGACGCCGCCGGGATGACCTACCCCATCGACAACATGCGGCGCTTCGCTCGTGCCGGCGCCGACCTCGTCTGCTACGCGGCGAAGTACTTTGACGGCCCGCACTCGACGGGGCTGATCGTGGGGCGCAAGGAGCTTGTCGATCTCGCCGCCACCAACGGCTTCGTTGGCTTCGAGACCAGCGGCACCTACACGATTGGGCGGCCCATGAAGGTCGACCGTCAGGAGATCTTCGCCTGCGTCGTCGCCCTGCGCGAATGGCTGGCCATGGACCACGAAGCTCGCCTCTCCCGCTACGCCGCCGACTGCGAGACCATCCTCAATGCCGTACGTGGCCTTCCCAACCTCGCGGCGTTTCGCATCTCAGACTTCGAAGCCCCCTCACCTTCTACGCGCGAGGGTGTGCGCATCGTCATTCTCCCCGGCGCCGCGAAGTCGCCACGAGGAAGTATTCGAGGCGCTGCGGGATGGTGAACCGAGTATCTGGGTGCGCACGGACGGCGATCGTATCAACGTCTCCGTGGGCTTCCTGGACGAAGGCGAGGCCGAGATTGTCGCCCGCCGCCTGCGTGAGGTGCTCAGTACGTGAACCCAAGTCTGAGCGACTCACCGGCTGAGTCCACGATGCCGCGGGTCTCAGGCCGCGGTGGTGCACGACCCCGGATCCTCGTTTTCGACTCCGGCCTCGGCGGCCTCACGGTCTTCCGTGAGGTCCGGCGCGCCCGCCCTGACGCCGACTACGTCTACGCTGCGGACGACGTCTTCTTCCCGTATTCGGACCACGACGAGGAAGCGCTCACCGCTCGCATCCTGGCGGTCATGGGAGAGCTCATCGAAACCCATTCACCCGACCTCGTGATCATCGCCTGCAACACGGCCTCGACCATCGTGCTGCCGTCGCTGCGGGCGAAGTTCGAGATGCCGTTCGTCGGCACGGTTCCGGCGATTAAGCCTGCCTGCGCGCTGTCGCACACCAAGCTCGTCAGCGTGCTCGGCACCGACGCCACGGTGACGCGCGAGTACACACAGGGCCTGATCCGCGACTTCGCCCAGGACTGCAGCCTCACCCTCGTCGGCTCCGACCGCCTGGCGACGATGGCGGAGGCCACCCTTAACGGCGAGGCGATTGATGAGGAGTTGCTGGCCAGCGAGGTCTCGGAGTGCTTCCAGGAGCAGAACGGCGCCCGCACGGACGTGGTCGTCCTCGCTTGCACGCACTACCCGCTGCTGCTCGACGACCTCATGCGTCTCGCCCCCTGGCCCGTCGAGTGGGTCGACCCGGCCGAGGCGATCGCCCGCCGCGTCGCAGACCTGCTGGGGCCGTCGGAAGGGGCTGAGCGCGGCACGACACGCTTCGTCTACACGTCGGGCCGCGCGCCGTCGCCAGCGCTCGAGCACGCCTTGGCGCGCTTCGAGCTCGATACGCCTGCGATACCCTGACGGCACCCTGGCTGTCTGGCCGTTGGTGGAACTTCCGCATCAGTGGACCTGTGGGACCAGAGCGCCGTAGAAGATGGGAGCCGACAGCGAGGCGTTTAGCAGCGTCTGATACGCTGGTTGAGCTGTCTTTCCCGGCCGGTGACAGACGGCTCGGGAGCATATTGACAGAATGTGGTAGCATTCTCATTTGCTCCTTGACAGCTTGGGGAGCAGTTCATATACTACTTTCATCCTGTCCAGAATCTACCCACCCCGCGAAATTTTCCCTAAGGGCCCCTTCCTTAGTTCCATCTGTCCGTTTTTCTAGAGCCTGCTGAGGAGCGACTAACAATGACGCTTGCGCGAGATGTTGTGCGGTTCGGCGATTACCTTCCCCTTTCGGAGAAGTGGTACTCAAAGATCCCGCAAATCATGGAGATGCCGAACCTGATCAAGGTGCAGCTGGACTCCTACGATTGGTTCCTGCGCGAAGGCCTGCGGGAGCTGCTAGACGAGATCTCGCCGATCCAGGACTTCACCGGTTCCAAGATGGAGCTTCGCTTCGGCGAGTACTCCTTCGGCGAGCCCAAGTACGGCGAGCGCGAATGCCGCGAACGTGACGCCACGTACGCGGCGCCGCTGCGCGTCAAGGTGGAGCTCATCGTCAAGGAGACCGGCGAGGTCAAGGAGCAGGAGCTGTTCATGGGCGACTTCCCGCTCATGACGCCTACCGGCACATTCATCATCAACGGCGCCGAGCGCGTCGTCGTGTCTCAGCTCGTACGCTCTCCCGGCGTGTACTTCACGCTGGAGAAGGACCCGACCACCGGCCGCGGCCTCGCGTTCGCCAAGGTGATCCCGAACCGCGGCGCCTGGCTGGAGTTCGAGACCTCCAACCGAGACGTGATCTCCGTCAAGGTCGACCGCAAGCGCAAGATCCCGGTGACCACCCTCCTGCGCGCCATCGACACGTCGAGGGCGTCAAGGACCAGGAGCTGGGCACGGCCGAGCGCATGCTGGAGTGGTACCAGGACGTAGACGTCAACCCGGACCACCGCTACATCTCCACGACGCTCGATAAGGAGACGCCGGAGGTCAAGGCGGGTAACAAGCTGCGCGCCCTGGAAGACTTCTACAAGCGCATGCGCCCCGGCGACCCGCCGACGCTGGAGAACGCCCGCACCCTGGTGAACTCGCTGTTCTTCAACCCGCGCCGCTACGACCTCCTGAAGGTCGGTCGCTACAAGATCAACCGCCGCCTCAAGCAGGAGACGCCGCTGGAAGACCGCACCCTCACGATCGCCGACATCAAGGCGATCGTCGAGGAGCTCGTCCGCCTTAACAACGGCATCGGCGAAACGGACGAGATCGACCACCTCGGCAACCGCCGCGTGCGTGCCGTCGGTGAGCTGATCCAGAACCAGTTCCGCATCGGCCTCCTGCGCATGGAGCGTGTGGTACGCGAGCGCATGACGATTACGGACCCTGACCAGGCAACGCCGAGCGCCCTGATCAACATCCGCCCCGTCGTCGCCGCCATGAAGGAGTTCTTCGGCGGTTCTCAGCTCTCGCAGTTCATGGACCAGACGAACCCGCTGGCGGAGCTCACGCACAAGCGCAAGCTCTCCGCCCTTGGCCCTGGCGGTCTTTCCCGCGACCACGCCGGTTTCGACGTCCGCGACGTCCACCACAGCCACTACGGCCGCATCTGCCCGATCGAGACGCCTGAAGGCCCGAACATCGGCCTGATCGTCTCGCTGGCGTCGTTCGCCGTGATCAACGACTACGGCTTCATCGAGACGCCGTACCGTCGCGTGATCCAGGAGCTCCCGGCCGATTCGCCGGAGCTTGTCGGCCGCACTGTGCGAGAAGACTTCGAGGACAAGGGCAAGGTCATCGTGGCCGCCGGCGAGGAAATCACGCCGGAGTTGGCGAAGAAGCTGGAGCCCTTCGGCGTGCACCACGTCAAGGTGCGCCCCTACGCTTCCCTGGACATCCTTTACCTCTCTGCCGATGAGGAGGACAACTACGTAGTTGCTCAGGCCAACGCCGTCATGGACGAGCGCGGCCACTTCCTCGAAGAAGAGATTGAGGTGCGTGACGGCGAGAAGTTCGAGTTCACGGAGCCCGAGAACATCGACTTCATGGACGTCTCGCCGAAGCAGATCCTCAGCACGGCGACGTCGCTGATTCCCTTCCTGGAGCACGACGACGCGCCTCGCGCCCTCATGGGCTCGAACATGCAGCGCCAGGCCGTGCCGCTGCTGCGCCCGGAGCGACCGCTGGTCGGCACCGGCACGGAGCGACAGGTTGCGGTCGACTCCGGCCAGGTCATCATCGCGGAAGGCCCCGGCGAGGTGGTCAGCGCCACCGCTCGCTCCGTCGACGTGCGCTACGACGACGGTCGCGTGCGTTTCTTACCCGGTGATGAAGTTCCTGCGCTCCAACGCGGCCACCTGCCTCAACCAGCGCCCGCTGGTCGACCAAGGGCGACCGCGTCAGCGTCGGCAGCACCCTCATCGACAGCTCCTCGTACGGACAACGGCGAGCTGGCCCTTGGCCAGAGCGTCGTCTGTGCCTTCATGAGCTGGGAGGGCTACAACTTCGAGGACGCCATCATCATCTCGGAAGGCATCGTGCGCGACGACAAGTTCAGCTCGATCCACATCGAGAAGCACGAGATCGAGGCCCGCGACACCAAGCTGGGCCCAGAGGAGATCACGCGCGACATCCCGAACGTCGGTGACGAGTCGCTGAAGGACCTCGACGAAGAGGGCATCATCCGCATCGGCGCCGAAGTTCAGGCGGGCGACATCCTCGTCGGCAAGATCACGCCGAAGGGCGAGACCGAGCTGACGGCGGAAGAGAAGCTGCTGCGCGCGATCTTCGGTGAGAAGGCGCGTGAGGTGAAGGACACCTCGCTGCGAGTGCCTCACGGCCAGCACGGCAAGGTTATCGACGTGCGCGTCTTCCGTCGCGAAGACCACGACGAGCTGCCCGCCGGCGTCAACGAGCTGGTGCGCGTATCGATTGCTCAGAAGCGCAAGATGGCGGAAGGCGACAAGATGGCCGGCCGCCACGGCAACAAGGGCGTTATCGCTCGCATCCTGCCGGTCGAGGACATGCCGTACCTCGACGACGGGACGCCGGTCGACATCATCCTTAACCCCATCGGCGTGCCGTCCCGCATGAACGTCGGTCAGGTGCTGGAAACGCACCTCGGCTGGGCGGCCGGCGTGCTCGGCTTCCGCGCCGTCACGCCGGTCTTCGACGGCGCCGACGACATCAGCATCGAGGACGCCCTCGGCCGGGCCTGGATGGCCCAGCAGGCCGGCGCCATCACCGCCGGCATCAGCGTCGACACGCCCGCCGTGGGGCGAGAACCTCGACGTGCCGGTCATGGAGGCCTGGCTCAAGCAGCACGGCTACGACTTCAACACGGTGTTCGACGAGTCCCGGCCGGAGGAGGGCAAGAAGACCTGCCTCCTGATCTGGCTCGACAGCATCGGCGAGAAGGTCGGCCGCAACAAGACGCTCGCTGACCTGGAGAAGCAGGCGGACGAGATCGGCCTGCGACGCCGTCTGGCCGCACCGGTCTACGGCAAGCCAGATCATCTTCGACGGCCGCACGGGCGAGCCGTTCGACCAGCCCGTGACCGTCGGCCAGATCTACATGCTGAAGCTCGTCCACCTGGTGGAGGAGAAGATCCACGCCCGCAGCACGGGCCCGTACTCGCTGATCACGCAGCAGCCGCTGGGTGGCAAGGCGCAGATGGGTGGCCAGCGCTTCGGTGAGATGGAGGTCTGGGCCCTCGAAGCCTACGGCGCCGCTCACACGCTGCAGGAGCTGCTCACGGTCAAGACCGACGACGTCGTCGGCCGCGTCAAGACCTACGAGGCCATCGTCAAGGGTGACGACGTCCTGGAGCCCGGCATTCCGGAGTCGTTCAAGGTGCTCGTCAAGGAGCTGCAGAGCCTCGGCCTCGCGGTCGAAGTGCTCAACGAGGACGAGGAGGAGGTCGTGTTCGCCGACGAAGGCCTGGACGACGACACCCCGCGCCTCGGCATCAACCTCAGCGGGTTCGAGAACGAAGACGTGATGTCCGAACGAGGCGTTCTCTAACTAACACAACACACTGTCTGCCCCGGGCGATCGGATCCGGGGCAGCATCGGGGCCTATCGGGTTTTTACAAGGGAGGAACCAGTGGCACTGCTCGAAGTCAACGACTTCAACGCTGTTCGCATTTCTCTGGCTTCACCGGAACAGGTGAGGTCATGGTCCTACGGGGAGGTAACCAAACCCGAAACCATCAACTACCGCACGCTCAAGCCGGAAAAAGACGGCCTGTTCTGCGAGAAGATCTTCGGACCGCAGAAGGACTTCGAGTGCTACTGCGGTAAGTACAAGCGCGTCCGCTACAAGGGCATTGTCTGCGACAAGTGCGGCGTCGAAGTCGCGCGCAGCAAGGTGCGCCGTGAGCGCATGGGCCACATTGAGCTGGCCTCGCCGGTGGCGCACATCTGGTTCGTCAAGGGCACCCCCAGCCGCCTCGGCCTGCTGCTGGACATCTCGCCCCGCAACCTGGAGCGCGTGCTCTACTTCGCCCAGTACGTGATCACTGAGGTCGACGAGGCCGCGAAGAAGCGCGCCCTCGACCACCTGCAGATCGAGCAGGACAAAGAGGCTGAGACGCGCGTCAAGGAGTGGGCCGACATGCTCACCTCCGTCGAGACGAAGCGTGACGCCGAAGTCGTCGCCTTGACCGAGCGCCGCGAGGCCGAGCTTCTCGCCCTCGAAGAGGAGCGTGTGCAGGCCGCCGACGCCCTGATGAAGAGCGCCGTCGAGTTCGAGCAGACGCTGGCGAGCCAGGTTGGCACACTCCAGCGCAAGGCTGTCGAGTTCGCTGGCGTCACGGTCGTTCCGGCCAACGACGTCACGGCGGAATCTCACGTCGAAGGCTTGAAGCAGATCGTCCAGGACGCCGTCACGGCCCAGGAAGAGGACTTCGAGCGCCGCAAGGCAGACATCGAGCTGGTCGCCGGCTCGAACATCGAGCAGGTGGAAGCCACCGCCGCGAGCGAGATCGAGCCTCTGCGCAAGAAGGTCGAAGAGGCCCGCAAGGCTGTGCGAGACCCAGTTCGCCGAGGAGTTCAAGGAGCTCAACGACCTCCACGACCCGGCCGAGCTGATCAACTCGATGAACCCGGCCGGCAAGGTTCGCCTCCTCACGGACGCGGATTACAAGCGCCTGACAGAGAAGTTCGGCAACGTCTTCAGCGCCGGCATGGGCGCCGACGCCCTGCTGAACATCCTCAACCGGGTCGACATGGAGAAGATGCGCACCAAGCTCCAGATCGAGATGCAGTCGACTTCGGGCCAGAAGCGAAAGCAGGCCACGAAGCGCCTGCGCGTCATCGAGGCCCTGCGCAAGTCCGGCAACAAGCCGCAGTGGATGATCCTCACCGTCGCTGCCGGTGCTGCCGCCGGACCTGCGCCCCATGGTGCAGCTCGATGGCGGCCGCTTTGCCACCAGCGACCTGAACGACCTCTACCGCCGCGTGATCAACCGCAACAACCGCCTCAAGCGGCTGCTGGAGCTCGGCGCGCCGGAGATCATCATTCGCAACGAGAAGCGCATGCTGCAGGAGGCCGTCGACTCGCTGATCGACAACGGCCGCCGCGGCCGCGCCGTCTCTGGTACCGGCAACCACAAGCTCAAGAGCCTGTCAGACATGCTCAAGGGCAAGCAGGGCCGATTCCGCCAGAACCTGCTCGGCAAGCGCGTCGACTACTCCGGCCGTTCCGTCATCGTTGTCGGTCCGGAGCTGGAGCTGCACCAGTGCGGTCTGCCGAAGCGCATGGCGCTGGAGCTGTTCAAGCCCTTCGTCATGCACGCCCTCGTCGACCGCGGCCTGGCGCACAACATCAAGAGCGCCAAGCGCATCGTCGAGCGTGCGCGGCCCGAGGTCTGGGACGTGCTGGACGAGGTGATCAAGACCCGCCCGGTGCTGCTCAACCGCGCGCCGACGCTGCACCGCCTCGGCATCCAGGCTTTCGAGCCCGTGCTGGTTGAAGGCTCGTGCGATCCAGCTTCACCCGCTGGTCTGCCTCGCGTTCAACGCCGACTTCGACGGTGACCAGATGGCCGTTCACGTGCCGCTGTCCCGCGAGGCGGTCGCCGAAGCGCGTCAGATCATGCTGGCCACGAAGAACCTGCTCAGCCCGTCCTCCGGCGAACCGATGGTGGCGCCGCGCCTGGACATCGTCCTCGGCTGCTACTACATGACGGACGTCCGCAAGGGTGCGAAGGGCGAGTTCGACCCCAAGGTGCACAACCAGGCGACCTACGGCAGCTTCCAGGAGGCGATCCTGGCGCGTGACCTCGGCATTCTCGAATTGCAGGCCATGATCCGCGTGCGTGACCGCCGCACCAACAACGAAGTGATCGAGACGACGGTCGGCCGCATCCTCTTCAACGAGACGCTGCCGGACGACATGCCGTTCGTCAACGCGCACGCTGGACAGCAAGGCACTCAAGATCGTGGTTCAGGACTGCTACAAGACCATCGGCATGGACCGCACGTCGCAGGTCGTGGACAAGATCAAGAACATCGGCTTCCGCTACGCAACCCAGTCCGGCGTGACGATGTCCACGAGCGAGATCAAGGTCCCGCCGGAGAAGACGGCCATCCTCCAGGGTGCCGAGCAGGAAGTGCTCGCGATCAACGAGCAGTACCAGATGGGTCTGATCACGGAGCAGGAGCGCTACGAGTCCACCGTTCAGGTGTGGGCCGGCGCCACCGACGCCGTGACCAACGTGATCCAGCAGCGTCTGCCGGAGTACGGCTCCGTGTTCCTCATGGCGACCTCGGGCGCCAAGGGTAACCTCACCCAGATCCGCCAGATGGCTGGTATGCGAGGCCTGATGTCCGACCCCTCCGGTCGCATCATCGACCTGCCGATTCGTTCGAACTTCCGTGAAGGCCTCTCCGTGCTCGAGTACTTCATCTCGACCCACGGCGCCCGCAAGGGTCTGGCCGACACGGCCCTTCGTACCGCTGACTCCGGTTACCTGACGCGCCGTCTCATCGACGTCGCCCAGGACGTGATCACGCTCGAAGAGGACTGCGGCACGCTGTCTGGCGTCTGGCTCACGGAGCCCCGCGACAAGGCGGTGCTGGAGTCGCTGCGAGAGCGCATCATCGGCCGTTACGCCGCGTCGGCGATGGCAAACCCGGAGACGGGCGAGGTCATCGTCGAGCGCAACGAGGCGATCACCAACGAGATCGCAGACGCGCTGCTTGCGGCGGGCCACGAGCGCATTCACGTGCGTTCGACCCTCACCTGTGGTGCTCGCCGCGGTATCTGCGCCCTGTGCTACGGCATCAGCCCGGCACACGGTGAGCTGGTGGGCCAGCGAGAGGCTGTCGGCATCGTTGCCGCCCAGTCCATCGGTGAGCCCGGTACTCAGCTGACAATGCGTACGTTCCACACCGGTGGTGTCTACGTCGCCGGTGGTGAGATTACGACCGGTCTGCCCCGCGTCACCGAGCTGTTCGAAGCCCGCGTTCCCAAGAACAAGGCGATCATCTCCGAGATCGATGGCGTCGTTGAGGTCTCACGCGACAGCGACATACGCCGCATCCGTGTCCTCTCCAGCGAGGTCTACTCTGACCGCTACGACCTGCCGGAACACGTCGATCTGGTGGTCAAGGAAGGCCAGCAGGTTGATTCCGGCACGGTGCTGGCGCGTTCGGCTGAGGCGGACAAGAAGGACGTGCCTGTGGTTCAGGTCATCGCCCGTCTGCCCGGTCGCGTGACCATCGATGGCAAGAAGCGGGTCTCGATCCTTACGAGGAGCGCGAGGAGCGTGAGTACGTCGTCCCGGCGGCCTCCCGCGTTCGCGTCGAGCCTGGTGAGTACATCCACGCCGGCCAGCAGCTCACGGACGGGCCGATGGACCCGCAGGACATCCTGCGCATCCAGGGCCCCGAGGCTGTGCAGCTCTACCTGGTCGAGGAAGTCCAGAAGGTCTACCGCAACCAGGGCGTGAACATCAACGACAAGCACATCGAGGTCATCGTGCGTCAGATGATGCGCAAGGTGATTATCGACGCGCCTGGCGACACGACGATGCTGCCCGGTGAGTACATCGACCGCTTCGAGTACGACGAGGCTAACGCCAAGGTGTTCTCGGAGGGCGGTGAGCCCGCCACGGCCGTGCCGGTGCTCCTCGGCGTCACCAAGGCGTCGCTGAACACCAGCAGCTTCCTCGCCGCCGCCTCCTTCCAGGAGACGACACGAGTGCTGACCGAAGCGGCAATCTCCGGCAAGACCGACCACCTGATGGGTCTCAAGGAGAACGTCATCATCGGTAAGCTCATCCCGGCTCGCTCCCCCATCGACCTGCCGCCGCGGCCGGTCGTGGAGGAAATTGAGGCGCCGCGTCACCTGCTCGAAGGTGAGGATGAGCTCGAGGACATCGACATCCTCGAAGCTGAGGAAGACCACATCGACATGACGACGGATGACGATGAGGAGGAGGCAGCCCCTGAAGAGGCCGACCTCGCCGCCATCGCCGAAGAGGACGCGTAAGCCCTCAGCCGTTAGTAGCTAGTTTCAAAGATAAGGACCGGTCGAATGGCCGGTCCTTATCTCTTGCGTCAGAAATCGCCGCATCGTAGGGGCGAAGCATGCTTCGTCTTACACTCAGACGTGCGACTGGCCTCGGGCCTGTGCGGTGAGACCAACGGCCCTACCAGCCCCGCTACCTGCAAGCCTTACCGTGATACCGAAGGAGAACCGAGATGCCGTACAGAGTCGAGATCAAAGAAGTCGCTGCTCGTCCGGCCGCTGTCGTGCGGTTCACGGCCGGCGTGCCGGAGATGGGCGACAAGATGGGCGCTGCGTTTGGCCAGGTCATGCAGTACGTGGCGCAGGCGGGCGCTCAGATCGCCGGTCCCGCCATCGGCTACTACGAGCAGCTCGGCGATGAGCGCTTCGACGTGCATGCCGGCTTCATCGTCGCCGCTCCGATCGAGGGCGACGGCACCGTCTTGCCCTTCGAGCTGCCCGCCGGCAAAGTCGCCACGACGATGCACGTCGGACCCTACGAGACACTCCCGGAGGCCTACGCCGCCCTCGCAGAGCAGACCAAGGCCCTCGGTGCCGAAATCGAGATGGGCGCGCCGATGTGGGAGGAGTACCTCAGCGGCCCTGAAACACCGCCGGAGCAAACTCAGACCCTGGTCTACTGGCCCATCGTCCAGCCCTGACTCGGCGCAGTCCCCTCGCCATCGCGCTAAGATTCGGGCGTGAAACGGCGAGTTGAGTTGACCGACGTGTTGGGGCGGGAGATATTCACGATCTTCTCGGAACCGGATGAGCCTACGGGCAAGCTCCTGATCATGTCTCACGGGTTTCGCGGCCACTTCCATGGGCCCCGCCAGGGCATTTGTCGACCTCGAGGCGCGTCTAATCGAAGACGGCATTTCGTGTCTGCGATTCGACCAGCCAGGATCCGGGAACTCTGAAGGTGACTTTCGAGATTCATCCTTCATCGTGTGGATCGACACGATAGCGGAGCTTGCCAAACGATACCTCCATGCTGGCCATCAGGTCGCGCTCCTCGGACAGAGTATGGGAGCCAGCGCAAGCATGATTGCCACAACGCGCGAACAGCTTCGAGGGCGCATACCCGCGATCATCCTCTGGGTGCCGGATCCAAAGGAGGACTTGCGCCATCCGGAACAGCGCGACACGACGATTACGGATGAGGTTTCGGGATTCGTCGACGAAGGCGGTCAGCGCGTGCGAGCCGACTTCTGGCGGGAGGCCAGCAAGGCAGGCTTCTTCTCTGCCATGAGGGACTATACAGGCAAGATCCACCTCGTCTATGGCGAAGATGACATCTTTGTCCGGCCGGAGCTGAGGGAGGATGTCATCGCTCGCGTCAAGGCACGAGGCCAGAACGTCACCGTCCTAGCGGGACAAGGCCACAGCAGATGGGACTATGACGTGGCCCAGGGTGTGTACGAGTCGGAAGCTGATTTTCTGAGGCGTCACTTGCTCTAGAGGGTCAGGTCATCACACTCTCACGCCAATCATCGAATCGGGCGGGGTCCAGCCGTTCGAGATCAGGTACGCCGTCGAAGCCACGGTCGGATGACACGATGCGCGTGACTCCCAGTCGTCGCATGACGGCGAGGTGTACGAGGTCTCGGGCGCTAAGTCGAGCGTATTCATTGACCATAGACGCGGCCTGCAGGACGTCGCGTCGAAGCATTGCTGCGGTTCTGCCTTCCACCAGCGCGGCAAACCGCTCGAATGCCCCAGCACCAATGCTCCAGCGGTTGAGTGCGACGTAGCGGTGAATGATCTCTTGCAGGACCTCTGCATCCGTCATGAATGCACCGGGGTGCCGAGCAAGGGCGTTCATGATCTCGATACAGGACTCTTTTAGCGGATGCTCGGCACCAACCGCATAGAGCGGCACGTTGGTGTCAAGAAAGGCCGGTAAAGTCGTACTTGGCATTGAGTTGACGGCTTAGTTCGTCCGGATCGGGAACGTCCTCCACGTTCAAAGCTGCCATTTCCTCCACGAGCCGTAATCGGTACTCAATCTGGTCAGCCTCGTATGCTTCGTCGATCAATCGCCGAACCACGTCAGAGATCGATTCCTTTTTCCTCTCCGCCAAGTCGTGAAGCTTCTTCTTGTGTTCGATGTCTAGCCGCACGGCTAGTCGTTCTGTCGTCATGTACACACACTCCTGTACGTACGAGATTGTACAGCACTTGAAGCATCAGAGTGGTGGTGAGAGCTACGCGCTGGCGGCGGCCGCTGCGGCGGCGTGGGCTTTGCGGCCTCGCGAGGCCCAGTAGCGCAGGACGTACTGCAGCGGGCCTAGCTGGCGCAGGAAGCCCTGGTAGGTGCGCTCGCCGGTGATCAGCTGGCAGAGCATCTCCCGCATCTTCTCGCTGCGGCGGAGCATGAAGTAGCTGGGCCACGGCGTGTAGTGGTAGGCGTCTCGCAGGATTTTGGCGGCGCGAATGTCCGACATGATCTCGCGCTCGATGGCGGCTTCGTAGGACCAGAGGTCGGGGTCCTTGCCGTCGAGGAACCTCAGGAGGCGGGCCGCGGCCAGGTGCCCGCTCACGAAGGCAGAGTAGATGCCCTCGCCCGACATCGGGTCGACGAGCCCTGCGGCGTCGCCCACCAGCAGCGTGCGGCCTCGAACGATTGGGGCGCCCTCGTCGCGCGTCGGCAGGTGATGGCCCTTCATGTTGCGCGTGGGCAGCGCGCCGAGACGGTAGTGGTTTTGAAGCTCGTACAGGTGCTGTCGAAGCTTGCCGCCCTCGCTGTGGTAGCCGCCGCAGCCGACGTTGAAGTGGTCTGCCTTGGGGAACGACCAGCCGTAGCCGCCGGACATGCTACCCAGCTCCAGGGCCAGCAGGTGTTGCCATTCGCCGGGGATGCCCTCGGTGGGGTAGGGGAACTGGGCTTCGAGCGCCACCGGCGGGTCCGTCACCGGCTTGCAGGCCGACGCTGCGCGCCACGATGCCGTTCGCACCATCGGCGCCGATCAGCACCGACGCCTCGACCTTCTCGCCGTCGAGGTCGATGGTCACGCTCTCGCGGTCCATCTCGACACCGCGCACGATGACGCCGCCCCTGAACTCTGCACCCGCCTCGCAGGCGTGGTCGAGCAGGAACTCGTCCAGGCGATGTCGCTGGGTCATGTACACGAGCGCCTGAGGCTCCTCGTCGCCGAGCTCTCCGGTTCTGTACTCGTGGTCGAAGAACTTGCCCAGCTTGTAGCTGAAGCGCACCTTGGTGACTACCTGCTCCACGACGGGCGTGATGTCCACCGGGGCGCGCTCGAAGGCTCTGGCGGTCACGCCGCCGCCACAGGGCTTCTCCCGGGGAAACTCGGCGCGGTCGAGGATGATGACGCGGGCGCCAGCGCGGGACAAATGGTACGCCGCAGTGCTACCCGAAGGCCCAGCCCCAACCACCGCGACATCAAATCCCGCCACGCCCTAAGTCTAACAACGCGCCGTCCTTAGGGCGAAGGGAAATCGGGGCGATAGACTCTTAGTGCAGGTTGTAGACGATTTCAGTCGCTACCAGTTCCCCTGTGTCTGACAGCAGGGGTGAGACGTAGACCTCCGTGCCCGGTTCTGCCTTCGCCCGGTCGTTACCTGAAAATTCATAAACTTCCGCCGTGGCGAGGTCACCGTAGACGCGCACAGTCTGCCCCACGTACTGCGCTGACAGGCTGTCTGCCACCGTATCCTTTACCTCGACGTCTACGTAGTCAGGACCACGATCGACCAGGGTTCCTGTCATCGTATAGAGGTAGCCCCGTGCCACGAAGATTGTGTCGCCGAGTACCGTAGGTATGCCATCGCGTTCCCCTGCAGGCGTCCCGACTAAGGGAGTCGGCGGTGGCACCGGGACTTCCTCCATGCCGATGAAAACGTAATCGCCGAGCTGGAGTCTGCTTACGTCCGTATTGTTGACCAGTGTGTGTCCTTCGGCACCGATGACCTGGGTTCCCTGCGCCAGCATGATCGTGAAGTCGCCCTGTCCCGGATAGGACAGCGTGATCGTCGACCCATTGATGCTCGACACCTCGCCAAGTCTGCCCGTGTCCGCGAAGGGGAGGCCGTTGATGCTCTCGAGAGGTCGCCGGCCCGGCCTCGTCTCGGCGTCGAGACGGATCGGAGTCGCTGTTGGTTCCAGAGCGGCGGTATTCTCGCGCTCCGGTCCATCGAGGGCGGCGATTGCGAACAGCACGGCGCCGCTAACGACAGGCACCAACGACGGCAGCCGTGGCGACACGAGGTAGGTATCGAAATACAGCGAGCTGCCAGCCGTGGAGCCGGCGCTCGCCGTTCCACGCCGCCGCCTCTTCCCGGCTCGAAACGCCGAGCTTCCCGAGGATCTCCGTCACGTGATACTTCACGCCTTGCAGAGAAATCCCGAGCGCTTCCGCAATCTCACGGTTGGAGAGCCCCTCACGGATCAGGGCAAGCACCTGGGTTTCGCGAGGCGTCAGCAGGCCTGGTGTCGGAGGGCGGCCTCGTCGCGTCATGAGTCGATACTAGGCGAGCTCGGTGCGAATTACCCTAGACCGCCATATGCCTGTATGCCCACATGCCCGTAGGTGTCCTACGCCACCGCCACCGTTGCTGCTACGAGCAGCATCACCTGGATCGCGACGCCCGCCAGGAGCAGAACATAGCCCACCATGCGCTCCCAGCTATGCAGCAGCGTGGCCAGCACGAGGTCGACGGCCAGGAAGCCGAAGGCGGAACGGGGGATGTCCAGCAGCTCCGACTTATCGGTGACCCGCACGACGCCGCCCAGGGAGGGGAAGCGCAGCGCGACGCTCTGGGTCAGTCCGGGGTACATGTCCAGCACGTACGCCAGGACGGCGATGAACGCCCCTACCATCACCAGCGTCAGCACACGCGCCACGGGGTCGAGCCAGAACGACTGCGCCGCGATGCCCCAGCGCCGTACGGCCTGTCGCTGCTCGAACAGGGGGCCTCGGGATTGGTTCGATTGCACCGTCTGGGCGAAGAAGACGTGGTCCAGCACCGAGATGCCGTAGGTCTCCGCAGCCGTCACCACGAATAGCACCTCGTTGGGGTTGCGATGGGCCGAGTAGAACAGCACGTCGCCCACCTCCGGCACCTCGCCGCGGCCGACGTGGTGGCCGGTCCAGTTCACGCCGGCGATCTGCACCGGGTCCGCGCCTGCCGGGATCAGCTTCTCGATGTTCGATAGCGGTACGATCTGCTGCAGGTTGCCCCAGCGGATCGAGAGGGCGTTGCGGTCGACGACGTAGCGCAGGGAGCTACAGCCCCAGGTCCAGTATGCGAACAGCAGCCCGAGGCAGAGCAGGACCGCACCGATGACCAGCGGCAGGATCTGCACAAGCTGTGGGTCCAGGGTAAGGCCGCGGTACAACAGCCCGGCGCCCACCAGCAGCGCCACGATCGAGATCGCCAGCCCGTAGAGCGTGCCCGTGGCGTTGGCCGGTCGGAATGCCGTGAAAGAAGGCATGATCGGATTGTAAGGCGAGAGGCCCTTATGAAACCGGCTGTTTCGTCAGGTTAGGGCGTTACAGCCTGCTTCAGCGACACCGGCGTGCACCAGTCGATGTACTTCGGGTCGCGGCCGTAGATGATGTTGAAGTAGGCCTGCTGCAGCTGCTTCGTGATCGGGCCGATCTGGCCTGCGCCGACCGGTCGGGTGTCCACTTCGAGGATCGGCGTCACGTGTGCGGCCGTGCCGGTCATGAACACCTCGTCCGCCACGTAGAGCTCGGAGCGGTCGATCGAGCGCTCTTCGACCTCCAGGCCGAACTCCTCCTGGGCCAGGAACAGCACCGTGTCCAGGGTGATGCCCTCGAGCACGTTGTCGGACGGCGCAGGCGTGATCAGCTTGCCGTCGCGGACGACGACGATGTTCTCGCCGCTGCCCTCGGAGACGTGGCCGGCGTTGTCGAGCATGATCGCCTCGTCGTAGCCGTTGAGGATCGCCTCGGTCTTGGCCAGCGCGGAGTTGATGTAGATACCGGTGTTCTTCGAGCGCGCCGGGATCGAAACGTCCTCCACGCGGCGCCACGAGGACGTCTGGCAGCGAATGCCCGCCTCGATGTCGAGGTAGGGCCCGAAGGGCGCCACGAAGATCAGCAGGTCGTCTTCGAGGTCGTGGACGCGCACGCCCAGCACCTCGGAGCTCTTGTAGGCCAGCGGCCGGATGTACTGGTCCTCGCGGATGCCGGACATCTCGACGACCTTCATGAGGTTCTCGAAGATCTGCTCGTCGCTCTCTTCGATGGCGATGCGGCAGATCTTGGCGCTCATGCGCAGCCGCTTCAGGTGCTCCTCCACCTTGAAGAGGTAGATCGTCTCCTCTTCCTCGTTCCAGTTGCCCCGGATGCCCTCGAATACGCCGGTGCCGTAGTTGAATGCGTGCGTCATGATGCCAATCTTGGCGTCGGCCAGCGGCATGATCTGCTTCTGGAAATACGCATACGGCGTCGACATAGGGGTCAGGCCCTCCGGAACCAACTGAAATAATGTGTGAACTTAGGTGTGCAGATTATAGGAGCGTGCCCGAACGCGAGCAAGCTGATCAATCGGTACGGGCTCACTGCAGGCGGCGGATCACGACGCTGCAGCCTCCCTGGTTATCGCACACGGCCTGGAGGCCGGCCCGCGACATGTCGATGTCGGCGCCGGGGCAGCCCGGGCAGGTGTCGGTGCGCACGCCGATGATGCAGGAGGCGGGGCCGCAGACTTCGAGCTGAGTACCGCACGGCCACGTCTTGTCGTAGTTCAGGCTCACGGCAATGATGAAGGTGTTGTCCTGGTCGAAGATGCCGCCACAGGCCATCGTGTTGCCTTCCAGGCTATCGGCGTAACGCGTGGCGTGGGCGGAGATCAGCCCGTCGGTGCCCTGGTCCGTGTTCGGCCCCTGCGAGGCCTGCTGCGTTGGCGTGGGCGATGGCGTCGCGGTCGGCGCCACATAGTCACCCAGGATTGGGATGTTCGACGGCAGCGCTAAGGTCGGCGTTGGCGTCGGCGGTACCGGGGTGGGTGTTGGCGGTACCGGCGTCGCGGTCGGCGGGATCGGTGTGGCCGTAGGTGGCTCAGGCGTCGCCGTCGGGGGTACCGGCGTGTCGGTGGGTGGTATCGGCGTTGCGGTGGGCGGTTCGGGCGTGTCGGTGGGTGGCGGAGGCGGCTCGGTAGGGGCTGACTCCACAGCCAGCTCCACCTCGGCCGGTTCTTCCGTTGGTGTCTCGCTGGGCTCCGCCGTAGCGGTGGCCGTCGAGGTCGCAGTCACCGTTGGCGTGAGGGTCGGTGTGGGCGAGGGGTTGCTCAGGGCCGCGATGCCGGCGCTGAGGCCCGCGAGCTCGCTGCTGCTGGCGCGCGACGACACGTCGATGCCCGGCAACGAGCCACCCAGGCTCGCCTGCGTACCGCCCTCGGGCGATCCGCTATCGAGGTCCTGGAGCGCGAGGGCGCCGATGCCGAATGCGCCCGCCGAAAGCACGACGAGCACAAAGACGCCCAGACAAACGACCTTAAACCAACTCAGGCGGGGCCTCCGTCTCCAGCCTTATCGGCCGGAAGATGACGCTCTATAGTAACAGGCCGTCTTTGGTGAAAGGTTTTTGTAACCCCGACGCAGCTCTGCGCTATGATCGAGGCCGTGCCTGCGAAACACCGACTCGGCAACCTCGATCTCGCGATCCTGTCTGACGGCGACTTCTACATCGACGCCGGCGCCACCTTCGGTATCGTCCCGCGCGTCATGTGGGAGTCGCACGCCGGCGAGTTGGACTCACGACACCGCGTCACCCTCGGCCTCAACTCGCTCCTGCTGCGCTCGCAGGGCAAGCTCATCCTCATCGAGACCGGCGTTGGCGACAAAGCTTCGGGCTGGCGCAAGCAGTCCAGCCCGGAGGAGCGCGGCACTCTCCTGACTGAACTCGATGCCCTGGGCGTGCGTCCCGAGGAGATCGACGTCGTGCTCAACACGCACCTCCACGCCGACCACTGCGGCTGGAACACGCGCTACCTGGACGGCGAGCTGGTCCCGACCTTCCCTAACGCGGACTACATGATCGTGCGGGAGGAGTGGGAAGGCGCCGTGGCCCCCAACGAGCGTACGCGCGCTACCTACATCGAAGAGAACCTGCTGCCCCTGCAGGAGAAGGGCCACCTCACGCTTGTCGACGGCGAGACCAACGTTACGGACGAAGTGACGATCGTGCCGGCGCCCGGGCACTCGCCGGGCCATTGCGCATCGTGCTTACCTCGGCGGGCGAGAAGGCCATCTACATCGGCGACCTCGCCCAGATGGCGGTGCAGCTCGAACGCACGGCCTGGGTGTCGGCCTTCGACATCCTGCCGCTCGTGACGATGGAGACGAAGAAGCGCATCGTAGAGCGGGCGATCGAAGATGGCTCCCTGATCATCGGCGTTCACTCGCCCTTCCCGGGCCTCGGTCGCATGACGCGCACGGAGCAAGGCCACCGCAAGTGGAACGCTATTGAAGCCAGCGGCTGATACTTGCGCCGGGTTTCGGCGTTCCTAAGAATAGGAGTAAGCAGTTCTCAGTCTCAGTCACGAAGCCGGCTCCGATCCGCGAACGGTTCACCCGTTCGTGGTAGGGTGCAGCAACGAAGTATCAAGAACTGACCACTGAAGACTTGGAACTGACAACTCACCCAGGAGGTGCGTCATAGAAGATGGTGGCGGCGCCGCACTACCGAAGACCTTTTTCAGGCCTCGGGAGTCAGAGCGCTCTCAATACACAGAAAAGAAGATCGGCGACGACTGGCGAGCCTGGTGGGAGACCTCCAGCCTGCCCGGCGACGCGAAGATCACCCACATCACGCTGATCCCGTATCGGGGTGAGCGACCCGTCGTCGCCTGGAAGGACGGCGCCGGCCGCCTGCCGGAGGGCGAGGTACACGAGGGCGAGGACGTGCTGGACGCGATCAAGCGCATTGCCAATGAGCAGTGCGGTATCGTGCACGCCGCGTCGAAGCACCTCGGCCACTACAAGTACACGGCCTCGTCCTTCAACCCCGAGGTCCCGGCGGGCACGACGACCTACCATGTGCTCTACGTCCTGGATGTCACTGAGATGGGCGACAACCCCGGCGACGAGACTTATGGCCGTCGCTCCGTCCTCCAGCGTGACCTCAACGAGATCATCCGCCGCAACCACATCGAGAGCCGCCGCGAATACGCTGACGCCCTCGACGAGTGGCTTCTGGAGCGTCTCAAGGCCGCGGCCGCCGCAACCCCGGACGCCTCGTCCCAGGATCCCGACTAGCACCTCCTCCTCGGACTGAATCAGACCCGCCGGGTGCGGCACCGCGTAGCAACGTAGGGGCGCACGGCCGTGCGCCCCTACAGCGTTTCTGGAAACTCACCACTAAATCCACCACAGCTCACATCGATGCCAGGCGGCACTCCCTTAAGGCATCCTGAGCCTGTCGAAGGACGTCAGCGCTCTCAGCGGATGAAGCCGCCTATGCGCGTGAGAACCTCACGTAGTGCGTCTGGGACGCAGCGCTACGCCGTGCCGAAACTTGCTCATCCAGCGTAGACGTACTTCGACAAGCTCAGCATGCCGTAACAAGAGCTCAGATTCGGTCGCGAGAATCAGTACTGGTCATTGCGAGCACAGCGAAGCAATCTCACGTCGTCGTACAGGCTTGCTTTCGCCGCTCCACGCAGCCTACGCGGCGCTGACGGAGCCGCATTCGCTACAAGCTGGGCGGATGCAGTGCGGGCACACGCTGCGGGATTGCCACGCTTCGCTCGCAATGACGAGCATGGCGCTTGACCGCGGTCTGACCGTGGGCGCCTCTTACTCGACGACTGGCACCGTGAGCTGCCCGACCGGCAGCACCAGCACGGAGCCCTCTCGACCGTCACGCTGCGCCTGCTCCACGAGGGCCTGTACAGCCGTCGATACGTCACCCACCGGCTCGACGTGGGCGTCACGGGCGGCTTCGTCGCTCAGCAGCGACTTCACGAGCACGCGCGCCTTGGCCTGCACCATCGCCTGGCACTGGATCTGCCACTGGTCGTGTCGCGGCTCCTCGGTGTGCAGGATGCGCTCCAGCAGCGCGGCGGGCGATTCGGCGGCGCGCAGGCCCTCGGCGTAGTCGTCGGAGCCGACGCCCTCCTCGCAGCCGGCGACGAGCAGGATGGCGCCGCCCTGCCGAACGCCCTCTGCGGCCACGGACATGCCCTTCACGGCCTGGTAGAGCGTCGTATCGGCCGGGTAGCCCATGTTCGTCGTGACGACGATGTCGTACGGCTTCGGCACCGACACCAGGTACTGCCCGCGCGCTTGCTCGACGGCGGCAGCATGCGCCTCCGCGACGTCGCCCGCGAAGACGCCCGTGACGTTGCGCTCGCTGTCCAGCGTCACGTTGAGAAGGAAGTGCGGCGGGCACATGGCAGCGACGGCCCTGATCTCCTCCCACACCGGGTTGCCCTCTGTGACGCCCCATCGCGCCTGCGGGTGGGCCAGGTTAGGCGCGCCGTGGTTGCTCATGACGATCTCGGCGCCCGCGACGCCCGGCATGACGCCCTTGGGGCCGCCGGAGTAGCCCGCGAACAGGTGCGGCTCCACGAAGCCGGTGACGATGCGCACGTCGGCCTCGACGTAGGCCGTGCAGAGCTCCGCCGGCACGCCCTTGCTGCGCCCGACCTCCGTCAGCGTCGAGCGGTCGCGCGCCACGTGCTGCACGATGCGGTATCTGGACGCCAGCTCTGCACCGAGCATCTCCCGGAGCTCCTCGTCGTTGTTCATGCGGTGCAGCCCCGTGCCGTTGACGATTGTCACGTCGTCGGCGGGCACACCAGCGGCTTCCAGCTCGGCGAGCAGGGGACGCAGCAACAGCTCGTTTGGCACCGGCCGCGTGATGTCGCTGACCACGATGGCGACCTTCTGGCCCGGCCTCACGCGTCCTCGCAGCGGCGGCCCTGCGATCGGCGCGCGCAGCGACTGCAGCACGGCGGCCGGCGCGTCGGTCAGCGCCTCGACGGGGTGCGGACGCAGCACTGTGGCGTTGTCCGGCACCTCGACGCTCAGAAGCTCACGTCCGAAGGGCAGTTCGACTTTCATGGCCTGATGCTACGTCACTGGCGCCAGCGGGCCAAGGCGTTAGACTCGGCAGGTGGAATCTCATCCCGACCTCACCGGACGCAAAGCCGTGGTCCTCGGCGCCAACGACCCTACGGCGGCGGCAATCGCCCTCGCGCTCGCCCAGGCCGGCGCCGACGTCGCCGTCACGAGCACCTCCGGTGACCCCGAAGAGGCGTTCGCCCTGCGACCCCTGCGCCGCAAGATCGAGGCCGAGGGACGCCAGGCCATCGCTGACATCGCGGACCTCGGCAACGGTTCCAGCGTCCAGATCGCCGTGCGCCAGATCGCGAAGCAGCTAGGCCGCATCGATATCCTCGTGATCGCCTCGAGCGAGGCGATGGACAAGGCCTCGGAGCGCATCACGGACGCCGAGTGGTCGCGGGCCATCGGCTTCAACCTCGGAGCCTACTTCTACGCCGCCCGCGCCGTCGCCAAGGAGTTTGTTGACAACGAGCCGGTCGACGGGATCCGAGGCCGCATCATCGCCCTGCTGCCCGTCCTCCCCGATTCGGCGGCCCCAATCCGCCTCGCAGCCCGCGCTGGCGCCGTAGCCCTCATCGATGCCCTCGCCCGAGAGTGGGCCGAACATGGCATCGCAGTTGCGGCGATTGGACTGCAGCCTGATGTCAGCGAGTCGGAGGTGGTCGAGGCGGTGCTTCAGGAAATCGAACCAGTCAGGCTATCCGGGGTAGCGCGGAAGCTCCGTACGACGTCGCATCCTTCGAGAGCCTCAGGATGATCGGCTCCAGTACGGCGTCGTCCGCCGGGGGATGTGAAGACCAAGGAATGTCTTCTGGCTGGTTAATCAGCGTCGCCAGCGGAGGGCAGCGGCGACGAAGCCCATGCGCGGAGTGCGGGGGATCCCCTCGCAGTCACTTCTCTAATAATCCGTACGGAGCAGCCCGGTAGGGATGCGCAGTTGGGGAACGGCGCCTCGAGCGCTAGATGACGACGACGAACACAAACCCCAGGATCATCAACAAGGTCGCGCCGGAAAACAGCGATGCCTGGAACGTCGAATCGCCCATCGTGGGGCCCGAACCCAGCGCGAACGCCCACAGGTACATTACGAGACCGATGGCCATCATGGCCCATCCAGCGATAATCACCCTGTCATCCTAACGGCAGGCGCAGTCAGACTAAAGGAGCAGCCATGGCAGGGTATCTCGAAGGCAAGGTGGCGGTCGTCATCGGCGGCGGCAACGATGTGCATCGCAGCGTCGCGGTCGCCCTCGCGCAGGCAGGCGCCGACATCGCCATCAGCGGCGTCGCGAAGGAGCTCAGCGCCGAAGCCGCCCTGCACTCGATCTCGAACGAGATCTGGGCCCTCAACCGCCGCTCCACCGTCGTCACGATGGCCGCGGACGACGCTCCCTCCTTCGCCGAAGCCGTAGCGGGCGCCACAAGGGAGCTGGGCCGCGCCGACCTCGTCGTGCGGGCGGACGCCGTAGCAAACGCCTGAAGTGAAGGTCGCTTCAGTACAGGTCAGGAAGGCTTCTTGTCCTCGCCGCCGGTCGCCGTCGAACCGCCAGACGATGTCGACCCGCCGCCGATCATCACCTCATCGACCACCAGCGAGTCCTCGACAATCGAGACGCTGACGCCGGACATCTTGTGCGTGTCGGAATTGGTCTGGAGGAAGGAGACGAGCTTGCCGCGCGGGTAGTCGCAGCGGATCCAGGTCGTCTCGTGCGGGCCGGACTGGAACCCCTCCGGCCCTTCCACCGCCACCTGCAGCGGCCCGACCTGCACTCGGATCTCGGAGAGCATGGTGGCCGGAATCTCGCCCGGGAAGCTCGGGATTACCCAGACCGCGTTCTCGACCTTCTTGTCCTCGTCGAACTTGAGCACAATCGGGTACTGCTCCGTGTCGTGCATCGTGCCACCGGGCATACCGTTGAGAATCACCTGAACCGTCGCCATCATCGCCCCCTTCGCGCCCGCAAGCACCGCTAGTGCGCCCATTCTGCGCCCCGAATCCCCTCGTGGCTACCGAGTCGCCGAGCCCTTGCGTGCGAACCAGCGTCAAGAGAATGCCCTCTCCCTCGAGGGAGAGGACGAAGCGCCTTTTGGCATTTAGACGTGCAAAGCCCGGGTGAGGGAGCATCTCGAATCGTCGACGGTGCTTCGAATGCCGAGTTCGGCGACCCGCGAATTCGTCCCGACGCGTCTTTCGACAGGCTAGGACGAACGGTTACGGGCGGACGTCGACCAACTCGTGAATGTGGGGCTCTAGCCCGACGCGCTTTCCCGCGCAAACGGCAGGCCACGGGCAAGTCGAAGCGTCTTCACCTCGGCGTCCGAGACCAGGGCGATGACGTCGAAGCTGGCGGCAAGCATCGGGTCGAAGCCGCGCAGGGCCGGGCCGGCGTTCTCGTTCTCCATGTAGTCGTAGGCGCCCACGACCACCAGCGCCCGCGTCGTGCCCGATACGCCCTTGAGGCTTTCGGCGGCCGTCGAAAGGCTCCGGCGCAGGAGGCGCCGGATCGCCCCGCCGTCGCTGGGGTCGAAGCCGGGCGGGCAGCCGGCGATTGCCCAGCCGTCGTCCAGGCCCTCGGACGCCGGGCCGCGGGCGAGGCGTTGCAGTGACCACGCGTCCTCGTGCTCGAACTCGGCGAAGTCGCCGACGGCCAGGCCCTGGCTCAGCAGCGCGATGTGCTCGAACAGCTCCTCGCGCTCCTCCTCGTTCGTGGTGAAGCGGTTGAGGCCGCGGCTGTCGAGGTAGAAGCTGCCTTCCAGGCGCTTCGAGATGTCAGGCCAGTGACGCCCGAGGCCGCCGGTCACGCTGGCGTAGCCGCCCTCGTCGCGCACCTTGCCGATGCCGAGCTTCACCGGCAGCCGCACCTCGCCGCTGCGCCCGGAGGCCAGCTTCGAGGCCGTCAGCACCACCCGTCGCACCCACTCCGACTCGTCCGGCTCCTCGTCCGGCAGCTCGCCGCCCTGGGTTGCCAGAGCACGTAGGAGCCGGGACGGGAGCCGTTCAGGCGCTCTTCCAGCTCGGCGCAGCGCTCTCGCCAGGCGTCGTCGCCCTCGTAGAGCAGCGCGGTCGCCATCGTGATGCTGCCGGCGTCCGGGTCTGTCGCCTGCCATAGCTCGCCGTCGCCCTGCGCGGGCACGAAGGCACGCTGGTAGCGCTCGTTGAGCCAGTTGAGGAAGAGTCGGACGGCGTACTCGGGGACCTTACTCATGACCGAACCTCGGGAGACATGCCTTTCGTGCTGTCGTTGCGAGGCACGCGCTAGCGGGCCGTGGCAATCTTTCGAGTCCCCATTCGCCACCGGGACTCTCGTCACTGGCACAAGCCCCGGACAGCGCCGCGTCAAGGGTCGCCCGGCGATCGATGGAGCGATGCCCGGCCCCAGATTGCCGCGCCTCGCTGCGGCGATGGCTGGCAGTGACAAATGAGAAGACCGGCTCGGTGTTATGGAGGTAATGCGTCATTAGATGTTCGAGCGGCTCTGGCCGCCGTCGACGTTCAGCGACGCTGCCGTCACCCAGCTCGCGGCCGGGGAGCAGAGGAACACGACGGCGTTAGCGACCTCCTCGGCGTTCCGAAGCGGCCCGAGGGAATGTTGTCCTTGACGAAGCGCTCCATGGCCTCCGGGTCCGCCTGCACGCGACGGTCCCAGCCGCCGCCGGGGAACCGGATTGAGCCCGGCGCGACCGAGTTGACGCGAATGCCCTCGCCGGCGAGCGTGAGGCCCAGGTTCTTGGCGTGCGAGGTCATCGCGGCCTTGGCGGCGTTGTAGGTCGGCGCGCCGCCGCCTTCGCGGCCCCAGATCGAGGTGATGTTGACGATCGAGCCGCCGCCGCGCGTCCGCATGTGCGGCACCACGGCGCGGCTGGCGCGCACGGCCGCCATGAGGTTGACGTCGATGACGCCCTGCCAGGCCTCGTCGTCGTCGCCCTGCTGCGAGCCGCCGGCGTTGTTCACGAGGATGTCGATGCCGCCCAGCTCCGACGCCGTGCGCGCGACGAAGGCTTCGATGGCGGCGCCGTCGGTCACGTCCAGAGGCATCGCGAGAGCTTTGACGCCCTTCGCCTTGATCTCGGCCTCGGTCTCGCGCAGCTTCTCTTCGCCGCGGGCGCAGATCGCCACGTTGCAGCCTTCCGCCGCCAGTCCCAGCGCGATCGCCCGGCCGATGCCGCGGCTGCCGCCGGTGACGATAGCGACCTTGTCCTTGAGTCCCAGATCCATTCAGACGCCTCGAATCCAGCCGCTGTTGCGGCACCGCAGACTGCGAGAAAAATGAGAGCGGCGCCATCTTATCACGGCTTTCCCGGGTGAGCCGGCTCACGAAAAGACATAAGAATCCCGAGATTTCTATAGACATGTGTTAGTCTGTGCGCGGCTAGGCGGGGGTTCCAACCAACCCCTGTAATTGAATATTGATGACCACCGCAGAAGACAACTCTACGTTGCAGCTTGCTGTCGAGCGGCCGTTCTTGGGCCAAACCCCGTCACCACGAATGGGGGAGCTCGGTAACACGTTGTCGCGCGCACGACGAGCACGGGCCATCACCCTCGAAGACGTCGAGCGTGATACCCACGTCTCGCGCCGCTACCTGCAGTCCCTCGAAAACGAAGATTTCACGATTTTTCCGGCGCCGGTGTACGCACGCGGCTTCCTCCGTACCTACTCTCGCTACCTCGGCCTGAACCCGGACGAGCTTTTGCGCGTCTTCCCCAGCGCCGACCTCACAGTCGACATAACGCCGCTGCCCATGGTTCGAGAAGCCGCCGGAGCAGTTGATCAACGTCAACTGGCTCGTCGCCGGCCTAGTCGCGATCTTCCTGCTCGGTGCCGGCCTGCTTCTTATGCGCACCGGCAGCGGTGACCCCGGTCTCGACCCGGCAGCGCTCACGCAGCAGCAAGCCGCCCTTTCGCAGAGCGTATCGACGTCCGCGGGCGGTCAGGTGGATGCGCCCCCCGTCGACGAACGCCGACGCGCCCGTCCAGGGCAAGACCATCGCCCCGGCCCGTCCGGGTGAGTACCCGAACTTCGTGAGCGCCGACCTTGCGAGCGCGATGACGGTGCTGCGCGACAACGACATGAACTACTTCGTCATCCAGGTCTACAACGACACGGTGGCGAAGGACATCGTGATCAGCCAATCGCCGCAGGCCGGTGGCGAAGTGAGTGATGACTCTGCGGTCTACCTCATCGTCAGCCGCGGCCCCGCAGCCAGTGTCGCAAACCCCTAGAGGGCTGCGACAAGCTCAGCCGCCAGCGCGGCGAACACCACCACGACCCACGGCGGCAACTTCCAGAACGCCAGCAATCCGAATGCAATGACCGCGATCGCGAAGTCTTCCGCGTCCAGGACGCCGCTCGTCCATACCGGGTCATACAGCGCCGCGACCAGCAGCCCCACCACGGCGGCGTTGATCCCCCGAAGCGCGGCCTGAAACGCCGGCCGGCTCCTCAGTAGCGCCCAAACCGGCATGCCGCCCGCGATCAGCAGGAACGACGGCAGGAAGATCGCCCCCAGCGCCAGGACTGCCCCGACGACGCCCGATGGCGCCGGCTCCATGACGGTGCCCAGATAGGCCGAGAACGTGAACAAGGGGCCTGGTATCGCCTGAGCGGCGCCGTAGCCGGCCAGAAAGTCGTCCTGCGTTACCCAGCCCGGTGCTACGACCGCGCGCTCCAGCAGCGGTAACACGACATGCCCGCCGCCAAACACGAGCGACCCAGAGCGGAAGAAGGCATCGACGAGGTCGACCGCCTGGCTGTCGGCGAGCGCGGCCACCAGCGGCAAGCCGCCCAGAAGCCCGAAGAAGACGACCCAGGCGCCGATCGCCACGTTACGCCCGACCGGCGACACCACGTGCGACGTGACCGGCGTGGCAGCCCCGCGAAACATCTGCCACCCCACCAAGCCGGCGACCGCGATGACAACGACCTGCGCTACGGCAGCCTGCCAGCTCAGCACCACGACCGCGGCGATAATCGCCATGGTCGCGCGTTCCTTGTCCGGCGCCAGGTTGCGCGCCATGCTCCACACCGCGAGCCCCACGATCGCCACGGCCGCCAGCTTCAGGCCGTGTAGCCAGGCCTGGTCTTCGACGGAACCAATCTCGCTGATGCCGTATCCGAACGCGATCAAGGCGATCGCGGAAGGCAGCGTGAACCCGAGCCAGGCCATCAGCCCGCCCAGATAACCGGCCCGCAGGAGCCCCACCGATATGCCGACCTGGCTGCTCGCGGGCCCTGGCAACGCCTGGGAGAGGGCCACCACCTCCGAGTATGTGTCCTCGGTGAGCCACTGCCGCCGCACCACGTATTCGTTGTGGAAGTAGCCCAGGTGTGCGATCGGGCCGCCAAAGGACGTCAGGCCCAGCTTCAGGGCGACGAGAAACACCTCGATGGGGCTGCCGCGTACAGTCTGCCCCTGCATCAGCGTGCCAACTTCGCCCGGATCGCGACCACGCACTCGCCGGTTGTGAGCTTCGCCGTGTCCAGCACCAGGTGCTCCTCGTGCCAGGCGTGGTACTCGCGGTCGAGAACGGCCTGCCATGTCGGCTGCTGGAGACCCGCGATGTCCGACTCGCGGGTCTCGACTCGCCGCCGGTGCTCCTCAGGGTCTGAGCACACCACTTCGACGTCGAGGTAGGGCAAACCGGCGCGCACCGCGACTTCGCGCCACGCCTGTCGCGTAACCGCCAGGGGGTTCACCGAATCGGCGATCACGCTGTTACCGAGGCGCAGGTTCTCCTCCGCGAGCGCATAGGCGAGCCGGTAGCCCTCGTCGCCCACCACAAGCTGCATGCCGGCGTTACGCAACGTCTGCTCGAGCGTGTCGACGCGCACGTACGCGGCGCCCGTCTGCCGAGCCAGCTCACGCGCCGTCGTCGTCTTACCGGTGTCGGGGAGGCCGCTCATAATCACAAGGATGGCCGGGGAATCTGCGTCTGGCATTCGGTAGTCTCTCTTGCGCACACTTTGGGTTGGAAACGCCCCGAGTATGCATCGGAGAGCGATCAAACGTCACCTTCGAGTTGCATACTCATTTAACACTTGCTTATTAGGGGCTAAGTACCCACATCCGATACTGACTTACATGGAGCGGGCTGCTCCTGTTATCTGTGCGGTGGGGGTGTGGTATCGTGAGTGAAATAGGCAGCAGCCCGCTCCCTACATTTGCCATGGCCAATACAATCCTTGTGGTTGACGACGAGAAGAATATCGTTCAGCTTGCCCGGCTCTACCTCGGTAACGAGGGCTTCCAGGTGGAAGAAGCCTACGACGGCAAGCAGGCCCTCGAAAAAGCTCGCACGACGAACCCTGACCTGATCATCCTCGACATCATGATGCCGGAGATGGACGGTATCAGCGTCTGCAAAGAGCTGCGCAAGACCTCCAACATCCCGGTGATCATCCTCACGGCCCGCGACGACGACGTCGACAAGATCGTCGGCCTCGAGGTCGGCGCCGACGACTACGTCACGAAGCCTTTCAACCCTCGAGAGCTCGTCGCGCGCGTCAAAGCCGTGCTGCGGCGTACCCAGAACTCCGTCGCGCCCGACGCCGTCCTCGAAGTCGGCGACGTCAAGCTCGACCCGGCGCGTCGTGAGGTGTGGGTCGCCGGCAAGCCCGTTACCCTGCGCGCCAAGGAGTTCGATCTCCTGACGGCCTTCATGCGCCACGAGGGCGTGGTCCTGGACCGCGAGCGTCTGCTCAGCCTCGTCTGGGGGCAGGACTTCTACGGCGATACGCGTACCATTGACGTACATGTCGCCTGGCTGCGTGAGAAGCTCAGCGGTGCCAGCGCGCGGGTCCAGACGGTCTGGGGGGTGGGGTACAAACTTGTCCTGGATGAGCAGGCTGCTGCCACGAAGTCTTAGACTCCGCCTCATACTCTCGTTCGGTCTCCTGATTTTCGTCACGCTTTCTCTGGGGGGTACGGCGACCGTCTACCTGCTGCGAGAGCAGCAGGAGCAGGCCGCCACCGAGCGCGTGGGTTTGCTCGCGGAGCCGATTCAGCGTCGTGACGGTGAGCTCGAGTTCATCGGCGGCACGCCCAAGCAGATCGTCGACATCCTGCGTTCCGAGTATCCCGGCGTCCGCATCCTCCTCGTCAACAACAGCGGCTTCGTCGAAGCGGATAGCGCCGAGGACGCGCTAACCGGCCAGACGATTTCGCAGATCGCGCGCTCGGAAGGGTCTGTGGCCAACGAGAGCCTTCGATACCAGGTGCAGGCCCTGCGCCGTGGCCCCGAAGACCTCCTCCTGTTCACGTCCACGCGCTACGGTCGCATCGGCATCCAGATCACGCCGAAATTCCAGACGGTCGTCGCCATCCAGGAGAGCGATGTGCGCGGCGCCTGGCGAGACCTCATGCCGCGTCTCTTCCTGGCCGGTGGCATCGCGCTGTTCTTTGGTGTCATCGCAGCCGGCCTCCTCGCCCGCTCGATTACGCGCCCGCTCGCCCGCATCACCGCTGCCTCGGAGCAGATGGCCCAGGGCAACTACGAGCAGCAGATCCCGGCCTACGGCGGCGACGAGGTCTCGCGGCTCGCCAGCGCCTTCAACGCCATGTCCCGCCAGGTGAGCCGTTCTCACCGCACCCTGCGCGACTTCCTCGCCAACGTCTCGCACGAGCTCAAGACGCCGCTCACGTCCGTGCAGGGCTTCTCGCAGGCTATGGTCGATGGCTCCCTGACCCGGCCGGAGGACTACTCCGAGGCCGGTCGCATCATCAACGACGAAGCCGTGCGCATGCGGGGTCTCGTCGACGACCTCCTGTACCTCTCGCAGGTGGAGCAGGGCGAATTCAGTATGCAGGTCGAGGAGATGTCGCCGGACGAGCTGCTCAAGGCGACGCAGGAGCGCTTCGAGCGCCGCGCCACGCAGTCGGGCATCAACCTCGTCGTCGAGACCCACGAGACGCCGGCCATCCGTGCCGACGGACGGCGTCTGGAGCAGGCCCTCGCGAACATCGTCGACAACGCCGTGCGCCACACGCCCGCGGGTGGCAACGTCACGCTGAGCTCCCTCGCGGAGAACGGCCACGTCCAGCTCAGCGTGCACAACACCGGCTCCGTGATCCCGGCCGAGGCCCTGCCTCACGTCTTCGATCGCTTCTTCCAGGCCGACCCCGCCGGCGCGCGTGCCGATGCAAACACCGGCCTCGGCCTGGCGATCACGAAGGAGATCGTGCACGCGCACGGTGGCAATGTGGAGGCCGAAAGCTCCCTGGAAGACGGCACAAGGTTTACAATAACGCTGCCGCTCCAACCCAACGGCAATCACAACTAGGAGTCAGTCAGGCTGGTTAGCTCCAGGGTACTCCCGCCCCTGATCGCTCTCGCGTCCCTCATGCTCGTCGTCAGTCTGGCGCTCGTCGCCGTACTGCTCTCCGGCAACGGGGACAGTGACGCCGATACGCCACGGGCAGCCGTCGCCACGGCTACGCCCGTAACGCTGGTCGCGACCGCCACCAACACGCCCGAACCAACCGCAACTATCGAGCCCACAGCGGTGCCGGAGCTGCCGTTCGACCTCCAGGAGCGCGTGCAGGCCCTGCCGGAGAAGCTGCGCAACGAGACCCTGTTCGCCTACTCGACAGGCACTCTGAGCCAGGAGCAACTCGCGCAGATCGTCACCGACTACGAGAACCGCAACCCCAGCGTGCGCGTCGGGTCCGTCCTCAGCGTCACGGATAACGTCCTGCGCTTCGAGGTGTTTACGACCGGCGAGCAGGTCGAAGTCGCCACCATCGACCAGACCCTGATCCAGCGCGGTGACACCCAGATCGCCCTCGAAGACCTCACCCCGGAAGAACTCGTCATGGTGGTCTCGACGGACGAAGGCGCCACCGCACTCACGATCGACGCGTTCGGTGTGCAGGCGCCGTAGCCACTAAATCGAGAGCAGATCAAGACTCGCTCCCAGACGCAGACCCATCAAGGCATCCTGAGCCTGTCGAAGGACGCCAGCCTCCCGCAGGGCAAGGGCGCTTGGTGTCCAGTACATCTTCTGTCAGGCGTCAGATGAAGCGCCTCGATCTCACAATCCCTTGACTCGCGTATGCCGCGTGCGCGTGCTTCGACAAGCTCAGCATGCCGTGAAGTAGGGCGCACGCGTGTTGGCCTGGATGGGTTGTCACCTGTACAGCATGTCCCCTCGCCCCGCTGGGGAGAGGGTTAGGGTGAGGGGTTTCAGCCTTTCGGCGGCCGCCGGGCGTGCCGAATCGCAGCTCCACAGGCCCGCGCTAGCAATCGACCACCCCGCGGGAGGCCGGAGAGCCTGCTACGAGGTATCAGCGCTCTGATCTGCGGGATGAATCCCGCAGCTACATAGCTGAAGGCTAAGCGCTGGAGGCTGACAGCCGACGACGCTAGCTCCCAGGCACCTCGGCGGCGGCCTTCTGCGCCCGAGCTTCGGCGATGGGGTATGCCTCCATCTCCTGCGTCGTCGGGTCGTCGAAGGTGCCGAGGGTGCGCCAGTCCTCGCCGGCCGCCAGGATCTTCTCGGCCGAGTAGATGCGGGAGAGCTCCGGCGATGGGTGCGTGGCAGGTGGCTCGATGCCCTTCTCGTCGAGGTCGCGGGCGGTCTGGAGCAGCATGCGGCGCATACGGATGATCGCCTTGTCGGTGTTGCCCAGGTGCTCCTGAGTGCGGTCGTAGACGGCGCCCATGCTCTCCGTCGCCATCATGTCCTGGCTAACGAAGTTCTCGATGCCGGTGAAGAGGTCCTTCTCCTGCACGTTGCGGTTGATCTGGTAGTCGTTCTCGGGCACCCACTGGCGATCGATCACGCCGTTCATGTTTCCGGCACCACCTGCGCCGCCGTAGGGGAACTTGTACGGCGTGCCGCCCGGCGTGTTGGCCTCGTAGGTGAACGGGCGGTTGAGCATGCCGGAGCTGATCGTAAAGCGCCAGCAGGTGCCGTCGTCGCGCGGCACGAAGGTGGTGCCACCGGCGCGAATCGGCATGCCGGCCACGATCGTCTGGTAGGGCATGATCCAGTGCGTCACGCGCACGTGGGTGTGCCCCTGCGGCGTCGTGCGGATGCCGGCGTACTTGAAGCCGTAGAACGTGTCCTCGATCTCCAGTCGCGGCGCCCGGTCCTGTGTCCACAGGTACCAGGACTTCGCCTGCGACGGGTAGCCCGGCTTGTCCGTACCGTCATCCGGCGTGTCGAACAGGTCGAAGTAGGCATGCAGCCAGGAGATGTGCGACGTGTCGATGTTGCCTTCGAGGGCCTGGATCCAGTTGCAGTAGCTGATCTGCTTGGCGACGCGACCCTGACCGTCCTGCATCACCTCGGTGCCGAGGTCACGGAAGGGCGGCATCGTCTCCGGCGGCCCCATGTAAGCCCAGATGATGCCGCCGGACTCATGCGTGGGGTAAGCGCGAATCCGCACCTTGTTCTTGAAGTTGCTATTCGGCCGGCTCAGATGGCATATCGACGCAGGCGCCGGTGACGTCGAATTTCCAGCCGTGGTAGACGCAGCGCAGACCGGCCTCTTCGTTGCGGCCAAAGAACATCGAAGCGCCGCGGTGGGGGCACGCCTGCACGAACAGGCCGGCCTTGCCCTCCGTGTCACGGAAGGCCACGAGGTCCTCGCCCAGCAACCGGACGCGGATGGGCGCTCCGTCTGGTTCACCGAGTTCGGACGTGAGCAGCGCCGGCGTCCAGTAGCGACGTAGCAGCTTGCCCATGATCGTGTCCGGACCAACGCTCGTGAGGGTCTTGTTCTCTTCCTGCGATAGCATGGCGTGCTCCTGTGGTGGGATGGATGCTTACATAGATTCTACGAGGATCGGGAGATCGTGTCCTGTCAGCGAGGTAGTAAGCGGCAGATAACAGCGAGCAGATAACAGGTGCGAAATATCGATTTCTGCTATCTGCTATTTGTCTTCTGCTCTCGTGCGGGCATCAAGAACCATGGCGGCGCCCGCAGTTTCGATGGCAGCTTCGGCACCACGATACGTGAAGCTCTGCACAGGCCGTCGAGGGCCACCTGTCTCTTTTCGCCCCATTCGAGCCCGAACTGTGCACGTAGCGACGCCGGCAGCAGTCCGGCCGTGAGCACCCGGATCGAGCGCATAAGGGGCCAGGTCAGCGGGTTCGACTCGAATAACGCTCCGGCGATCTCCTTCGCCTCGTCCGACACGACCAGCGTCTCGCTCATGTGGGCGACGTAAGCCTCCAGCGCGTCGAGGCTCTCCGGCATGACGCCGGCCGGGATGCTCAGCAGCGATCCGACGCGGCACATGTCCTCGTAGTAGGCGTCGCGTTCCGTCGCGTCGAGGCGGCGCACGAAGCGCTCGTGCATCACCACCGAGGTGTCGATCAGGGTTGCGAGCACCCATAGCAGCAGGTCGGGGTCCTTTGCCGCGTAGCCCGCGCCGGTCACCCCCTCGTGGATGCGATTGATCCCCGCTGCCGCGCTCAGCGCCTGATCCCGCGTGCCGAACACGATCGCGAGGGTGGGTCGCAGCGTGCGCAGGAGGCGGTTGATGCGGTCGGCCCGGAAGTTGCTGTGCTCCGCTACGCCTTTTGCGACCATCGGGTGGGCGATCTGCATGAGCAGCGCCCGTCCGCCACCCACCAGCAGGACGCCTTCCCGGTGCACTCGTCGCGCCATCGAGTCCTCGGCGAAGGGAAGGAAGCCGCCAGTGTCCTGAGACACTTCGGGGGTGGTCATCGTAAGGAACTGTTTACGTATAATTTGCACATGAGTGAACAGGACATCCCGGAAGAAGAACCGGAACGCGCATCGATCATCATCGTCTCAGATTTCGTCTGACCGTGGTGCTACATCGGCCTAGTTGAGGTCGAACGACTGCAGCAAGAGTACGACTTCGACGTACACTTCGCGCCTTTCCTCCTGAGACCCGAGACGCCCCGAGAGGGCATGCCGGCCCGCCGTATTGTGCCGCCTGATGCTCTGCAGACACCGCAGGAGCGGCGTGGCGAACAGCTGGGCATCACGTTCTCCCGCGGACGTGTGTGGTCCTCCTATTCTCATCTTGCCCTAGAGGCCGCCGAGCACGCCTTGCAGACGGCCAGCTTCGAGACCGCCTGGGCGTTCCACAAGCGCATTTTCAAGGCTTACTTCACGGACCTCGAGAACATCGGCGACATCAACGTGCTGGCCCAGTTGGCGGACGAGACCGGCATCGATGGCGAGGAGGTGCGGCGGGCCCTGGATGATCGGCGCTACGAGGCACAGGTCGACGAGGGCATCGCCTGGTCCCGCCAGATCGGCGTCACCGCGATCCCCACCTTTGTGTTTAACGAGCGCATGGGTATGGTCGGAGCCCAGGAGCTACCGGCGTTCCGGGAGATGATGAGCCGCATCGGTAACCCGCCCCGGGGGCAGTAAGCTTCGAGCCCATAATGCCGAGCCACCCCAAGTCTGAGCGCGTAGCTGCGGCATTCATCCAGCAGTGCCCGGATACCAACGTGGCGTGGATTCTTCTGCCCGGTGACGGAAGTATCGTCGCCGCGGTCTTCTGACCTGTGCCGACGACGTTGGGCTCCGAGGCGTTAAACCGATTCGCTCTCAGCCGCGAGGCTGTTCGCCTCCTGCTGGCCGAGGTCCGTCAGGCGATACATGTGGCGCGCCTTGCCGCCGCACTGCTCCCACCGCGACTCGAGCAAGCCGGAGTTTTCCAGACGCGAGAGTAGGGGATACAGGGTGCCGTACCGGAGGCCGGTATCCCTGCCGAGTTCATACCCGTAGCGCCAGTCGATCGCGCTGCCCAGGAACTCTTGTAGTAGCAATGACTGTGCGCCCCTTGGTCTTACCACGTCGTACCTCTTGCCATTGGCTGGTCAGGATGCCAACGGAAGGGGACCCGCGAATATACCGGGGCCCCCTTCGTTGGCTCTATCTACGCAGGTGCCCCTAAGCGAGTGGCTTCTTCGTGTCGTCGATGAAGAGCTGGTAGTAGTTCCAGGTCGTCGGCGCCGAGTTGAAGACGCGTGCGTTGCCAACAGCCGGATAGATGACGTGGAAGCCGCTCGCGGCACCCGACTCGATCATGCACCACTGCGACTTGCCAAGGAGGCGCTGTACGTCGTGGTTCAGCTGCTTGCGAACCTCGATATCCTGCTCCGTCTTTGCCTTCGACAGGAGTGACACGATTTCCGGGTCGCCCTTGCCACCGTTGTAGCCGTGGAAGGTCACGCCGGAGTCCGGGTGATGCTCCGCGACCAGTGCGGCCGTGGGGTCTACCGAGGACGGAATGCCTGCCGTCACGGAGTGGAAGCCAACACCAGGGTACTGGCCTCCGGCGTCACGGTTATGCGGGATGTAGTCCTGGATGTAGTCCTCCATCGCTTCCTGCTTCACGGAGAGGCCGATCTGCTGCAGGTAGTAGAACAGCGGCTCCACGCGCGTCTGGCGGCTGAAGGCTGGAGCTGCCGGGTAGCGGAATGGTACCTCGAAGCCGTCGGGGAAGCCGGCAGCCGAGAGGAGCGACTTCGCCTCCTCAACGTCGAGCATGAAGTACTTGGCGTTCTCACCGAAGTCCGAGTCGCGCGGGTCTAGGACCCAGCCACCACCGGAGAAGTCGGGGCGTTGTGCCAGGTGGGAGTTCCACCACGTGGTGACGTCTAGGCCCGCGTCCGCGAAGTCCTTGGCGTTGTACTGGACCTCGATGTCGAGGTCACGGTCGTAAGCCAGCGAGAATGCCTGGCGAACTCGCTCGTCCGCGAACGGGTTTACCGTGTCGTCTTCGAGGAAGGGTTCCACGCCGTACGTCAGGACGGATGTACCGACGGCGCGCGGCCCCTCGTAGAGCAAGAGATCCTTCTGGTCGTCCAGGACCTGCAGCATGTCCGTAGGCCGGACGATGCGTGGGTCACGGCCCCAGTAGATGTTGCCCGCCTTGAGCTGGGCCTGAAGCGTCGCGTACTCCGGCACGATCGGCATCTCGATCGTGTCGACCAGGGCCCAGTCCGGGTCCCAGTACTCCTCGTGACGCTGGAGCACAAACCTGATCGAGGGGTCGTACTCCTTGAGGTAAAACGGACCGGTGCCGATCATCTGCTGGTCGGCGTTGAATTCGCCGTTCGCGGCTTCCCGCGAGACGATCATGAACGTTGAGGTGTAGCCGCCGAAGGGAGCGAACCAGCTCAGCGCCCAGGCCAGCGGCTCAGCGAAGTTGACGATGACCGTCGAGTCATCTGGAGAGCTGTAGTCGGATACGAAACCGGCCGCTCCGCGCTCGCGGAAGATAAGGCTGCCCAGGTTACCGATTTCCTTGTAGCGGTCCATTGAGGCAACTACGTCCGACGCGTCGAAGGCGCGACCGTTCACCGGGTCGATGTTGTGCCACTTGACGCCCTGTCGCAGCTTGAGCGTGGCCTGTAGGCCATCCGGCGTCATCTCCCAAGAATCCACCAGGTCGCCCTGGAGGACGTGGCCGGAGTCTTCTAGCTTCCCGGGCTTCTCGGTGAAGAGAGAGCTGAAGACCTTGTCTGCCACGTCGTTGAGGCCGCGCTGGCCGCTGTAGGGGTCAATGCTCTCGACAGCGCCCTGGGCGAAGTCGCGGAAGGTGCCACCGCGCTTGGCCTGGGCCGGTGCCGTGTAGACAGGCTTCGTGGTAAGGCCGCTTGACGTGGCGCCCGTGGTGCCGCCGCCGGTCGAGCCTGTGCTGCCACCGCCGGTCGCGCCCGTGGCGCTGCCACCCGTGGAGCCTGATGAACTTGAGGTCGCGGTCGGGCTGGCCCCTGTCGAGCCTGAGTCGTCGTCGCCACCACACGCGGCCAAGAACGCGGCCGCGGCCGCCGACCCGCCAGTGAGGGCAAGAACCTTGCGCCTGCCAAGCCGTCGCCTTAGTACTTTGTTCCAGTAGACTTCCTGCATCTATTACCTCCTTAATGCGGGAAGTCTATGGATACAGCCCAAAACGTCTATAGACGAATATATCAACCGAAATGTAGCTTGTTAGTTATTTCTCGAAGTAAATTATCCCTCTCGGTTTTCGGGAATCATAGATTCGGGTCTGGACTGTCGCGAGACGCTCGGACGTACAAGTCGGCGCGGTCAGGTCTCCGCTTTCGGTGGGCTACTGGTTGATCAAAAACGTCGCGGCCTGCTCGAAGTAGTCGCGCATGTGGGTGCGGGCGGGCTCTTCGATGCCGGTCTCGTCCACGGCGGCGAGCATGTGCTTCACCCAGGCGTCTCGCTCCTTGCGGTCGATTACGAAGGGCAGGTGGCGCGCGCGCAGGCGGGGATGGCCCCGGCGCATCGAGTACTCCGGTGGGCCGCCGAAGAACTGCGACAAGAACAGCGCCAGGTGCAGCCGCGATTCGTCGAGCGACTCCGGGTACAACGGCCGCAGCACCGGATCCTGCTCGACCGCCTCGTAGAAGTGCCCGACGAGCTTCTCGAACGTCGGATAGCCGCCGACGAGGTCGTGGATGTTCAGTTCGCCTTCAGTCATGTCCTCTCGTATCGTAATACCCGACCACTCAAACCCCGAAACTCGCATCTCGGACCCGCCCTAGAACCTGAGGACCCTCGGCATGGCACTCCCACTGGAAGGCAAGATAGCGATCGTCACCGGCAGCTCACGCGGCATCGGCAAAGCGATCGCGCTCGACCTCGCGAAGGAGGGCGCTGATATCGTCGTGTGCGCCCGCAGCCTCGAGTCGACAGACGACCTCCCGGGCTCCATTGGCGACACCGCGGACGCCGTGCGCGCCCTCGGCCGCAAGGCGATCGCCGTCAAGATGGACGTGTTCGAGGACGATGACCTGCGCAACGTCGTCGAGCAGACGCAGCGCCAGTTCGGGCGTATCGACATCCTCGTGAACAACGCGGCCTACTTCGCCAACGCGCCTCTGCTCGAGTCCGACGTCTCCGACCTTGAGAAAGGGTGGCTTGCGAACGTACGCGCTCCCTTCCTGCTCACCAAGCTCGTGGCGCCATCCATGGTCGCGAACGGTGGCGGCATCGTCGTCAACATCTCCTCCGGCGCCGCTCGTCACCCGGCGCCTCCCGGCGAGGCCCCCGTGAACCGGCCGAGGTTCCAGCGCGGTCCGGAGTACGGCATCACCAAGGCCGCGCTCGACCGTTTCAGCACCGGCGTGGCCGAGGAACTGGCCGAGCACAACATCGCCGTGTTCAGCGTCTGGCCCGGCTTCACCCTGACGGAGCGCATGCAGCGCCGCAACATCCCGGGCATCGACATGTCGAGCGCCGAACCGATGGAGACGACCTCGAAAGCCGTGGCCTTCCTGTGCAAGGAGCCGATGCGCCATACCGGTCGCATATTCGTCGCGCGAGAGGTCTGTGAGGAGCACGGGCTGTAGTTAACCCAAGTGCTGGTCAGGCCCACGGTTCCAGGCCGGACTTGTCCTGTCCGGCCGGACGCGAGCCCAGGTTCTCGAAGAATCGCAGCAGGTAGCCGTCCGGGTCAGCGATAACGAACTGGCGGTTGCCCACCTCCGTGTCGTCTTTGCGGTACCACCGGTCCTCCAGCTCGAGGAACAGCGGCAAGCCCGCGTTCTGCACGCTCGCCAGCAGCGACGCAATATCGCTGACCTCGATTTGCAGGTTGATGCCCCGGCCGTAAGGCGGTGCAAGCTCGCCGTTGACGAACGACCTGCCGACGGGCTCCTGCAGCATGAGCTCGGCCCCTTCTCGCTCGAGGTAGGCGAACCGCCGCTCTGGCCGTTCGTAGGCAATCGAAAACCCGAGCACGTCGAGGTAGAACGTTAGGCTCTGCGCTAAGTCGCGGCATACAAGCTCCGGCACGAGACGAGGATTGGATCGCATGAGCGCGATCATACTTTGCATCGGGGATGCATGAGTCAGCGCCAATCGCGAGTGGTCGCGGCGGCCGGCGCGTGATCGAGTGCAATCCGCCAGGAGCACGCATGCGCCAAGGACGCAAGCTCCAGGATTCATCCTGGAGTGACGGAAACACCCACGGTCACGGAACGCTGCTGTGACCGAAACGCCAATGGTGGAGGAACGGCCGACGGTGGACACGTGGTCGTATCACCTGCGGGTTGAAACCCGTAGCTTGTTGCCGATATCCGCCGTTACCTCATGAACGATGCAGGTCAGCCAGTGCCAGTGCCATAATGACCGCGAACCGCCGACCAGGAGACGCGCGCCATGCTGAGCCAAGAAGACAACGAGCTGCTGACGAGGACCAACGCAGGGACGCCGATGGGCGAGCTGTTCCGCCGCTTCTGGCTGCCGGCCCTGTTGCCCAGCGAGCTACCCGGCTTCGATTGCGCGCCGATCCGCTTCCGGCTCCTTGGCGAGGACCTCGTGGCGTTCCGGGACAGCAACGGCTCCGTCGGCTTCTTCACGCAGGCCTGCCCCCATCGCGGCGCTTCGATGTTCTTCGGGCGCAACGAGGAGGAGGGCCTGCGCTGCGTCTATCACGGCTGGAAGTTCGACATCACCGGCGCCTGTGTCGACATGCCCTCCGAGCCGGCCGAGAGCAACTTCAAGACCAAGGTGCGCATCAAGTCGTACCCATCGGCGGAGTTTGGCGGCCTCGTCTGGATCTACATGGGGCCGCCGGATCACGAGCCCGCCCTGCCCCACTACCAGTGGACCCTGCAGCCCAACGCCGAGGAGAGCCGCGTCTCCAAGCACTTGCAGGACTCGAACTACACCCAGGGCCTCGAAGGCAACATCGATTCGGCCCACGTGACCTTCCTGCATCGCGTGTTCGGCGCCGAGACCTTCCTGCGCGGCATCCCCTACGTCGCGCCCGAGACCACGGAGTCGCGCGAGACCGAGTTCGGCTTCGTGTACGGCGCCCGTCGCGTCACCCCGACGCCCGATGAGTACTACTGGCGCGTCACCTCGTATGTCTTCCCGACCTTCACCTCGATCGCCGGCACGACGAAGACCGGCGGCGGCATCTTCGTCCTGCCGATGGACGACGAGCACAGCTGGTGGTTCATGGTCCAGCCGCCGGCCTCGACGGAGCAGGAGCGCACCTCCCAGGCCGTGCGCTCCCAGTCCGGCCCGTTCGCCTACATCTCGCAGTTCGACCAGTCGACCCTTGGCCTCATCCCCGGCACGTTCCGCTACCTCCGCAACAAGGACAACGACTACCTGATCGACCGCGAGAAGCAGAAGACCTTGAACTACACCGGCCTGCCCGGCAACCGCACCCAGGACTCTGCCGTCACCGAATCGATGGGCGCGATCTACGACCGCTCTCAGGAGCACCTCGGCACCACGGACGTCGCCGTGATCCACATGCGCCGCGTCCTGATCAAGATGGCGCAAGACCTCCAGGACGGCATCGAGCCGCCGATGCTGCGGACGCCCCAGAGCTTCCGCGCCATCCCCCAGGACGTCGTCACCGAGAAGCGCACGCTCGCCGAGGTCTGGGACCCGTACTGGGCCGAGTTCAAGGCGGAAGCTGGCATCGAGGCGGTCGCCGGCAGCGGTTAGCAACGGGCATGCGTTTCTGAGCGGACCGGGTATCCGCTGCGCCGGCGTCGAACTTCGAACAATGCTCTGGAAAGTAGCTGAGTGAGGTAGGTGATCGCTATGAACGAAGGCAGGTTCAGTGCCACGGCGTTCGGCACAGCTGTGATGCGGGCAGCTCACCAATCTGAGAGCCCACGTATCCTCTCGGACCCGATAGTAGGTCAACTGTTGGCAGTGATTGCGCCGCCCGTACCTCCAGGTAGTGCAGGGGGCAACGTACGTGAGCGTTTGGGAACCCTCAAGACCTCGGTCTTTGTGGTTCGGAGCCGTTATGCAGAAGACGAGCTCGCGCTGGCAGCGAGACGTGGAGTTTCGCAATACGTTGTCCTTGGTGCCGGCCTCGATACCTTCGCTTATCGACAGCCCGACTACGCCAAGCAACTCACGATCTACGAGGTTGACCATCCTGTTACGCAGCAGTGGAAACGTGAGGCATTGGAGAAGGCCGGAATCCAGATACCCGCGAATCTGCGATGGGCTCCAGTAGACTTCGAGCGACAGACCCTTGATGAGGGGTTGAATTTGGCGGGTTTCGATGCCGGAAGTCCCGCATTCTTCTCATGGTTGGGTGTCACGCAATACCTGACGCCTGCTGCCATCGATGGAACGCTAGGCGTTGTCGCTTCGTTGCCGAAAGGCACGACGATTGTTCTCACTTTTGTGTTGCCTGACAGCGAGTTAACCGGAGATGATTTGGCCGCATCGGAGGGCAGTGCGCGGGTGGCCGCTGCGTTTGGCGAACCCTGGCTAACGCGATTTCACCCCGAACAGATCACCGAGAAGGCTCGTACTCTCGGGTTCTCCGATATCGAACACCTTACGCCAGCGGTCGTAACTGAGCGCTACTTCGCGGACAGGGAAGACAGCCTTCGTGCCGTGGGACATGAGCAACTCTTGCGACTGAGCGTCTGACAGTGTCGAGAGAGTCTAGTCTCAGGAAGCCGGGACCAACGAAGAGAGTGCGTGCCTGCCTTTCGCGACGGAGCAGTAAACGTCAAATGGAACGAGGAATAGCGTCTCCCCCGAACCCGACAGGGGGTTGACACGCCCGCGCGCCTGACCCGAATATGCGTTCGAGTGGAAGCCGCGACGGTATCGAACCCGCCCACGCCCCGTCGCCCAGCGCTCCGATGCCGCATCCGGCAGCCGGAAACGCTGGCGCCTGATCGACTCCCCGTTACGGGGCAAGTTGCAGCATTCTGGCCTCCCGAAACTCATCGCCCACGTCCTGGAGAACCGCGGCATCGGCACCACCGCCGAGGCCCAGCGCTTCCTTGGCGGCAAGGAGACCGAGCTCGGGGACGTGACCCTGCTGCCCGGCTTCGACGTGGCCATGCGCACGCTCAGCGAGGCCATCGCCAGCCAGAAGACGATCTGCGTCTACGGCGACTTCGACGTCGACGGCATCACCTCCACGACGATCCTCACCGAGACCCTGAAGGACCTCGGCGCCGACGTCTTCCCCTACATCCCGAACCGTGAGCGCGAGGGCTACGGCCTCAACGTGCGCGCCATCGACTCGCTGGCCGACCGCGGCGTCGGCGTGCTGATCACCTGCGACTGCGGCACGACGAACATCGTCGAGGTCGACCGGGCGCGCGAGGCGGGCATGGAGGTCATCGTCGTCGACCACCACCTGCCGCCGACCGAGCTGCCCGCCACGACGGCGCTGGTCAACCCGAAGCTGCCCTCCGGGCGCTACGAGTTCATCGACTACTGCACGGCCGGCATCGCCTTCCGCCTCGCCGAGGGCCTGTACGCCCAGGCACTACGGCCTTTCCCGGAGGCCCGCTACGCCGAGCTCGCCGCCCTGGGCACCGTCGCCGACATGGTGCCGCTGGTGCACGAGAACCGCGAGGTCGTGAAGCGCGGCCTGGCAGCCATGGCGAAGAGCGATCGCCTCGGTCTCAAGGCGCTGATCGACGTCTCCGGCACCAAGGCCAAGAACGTCACGTCCGAGACCATCGCCTTCGGGCTGGCGCCGCGGATTAACGCCGCCGGCCGCCTCGCCGACGCGCGCATGGCCCTGGAGATGCTCCTGACCCAGGAAGAGGGCGTCGCCATCGCCATGGCGTCGAGCATCGATGCCCTGAACAAGGAACGCCAGCGCATGACGGTCGAGGCGCAGGAGCTGGCGCGCAAGATGCTCGAAGGCCGGCCCGAGACGCCGCTGATCCTGCGTCGGCCATGAGGACTTCCATCAGGGCATCATCGGCCTCGTCGCCTCACGGTTGGTCGAGACCTACGGCCGGCCCGCCATCGTCTACCAGAAGGGGCCTGAGGAGAGTCGCGGCAGCTGTCGCTCCATCCCGGCATACGACATCACGGCCGGCCTGCGACACTGCGGCAACCTGTTCGAGCGCTACGGCGGCCACCGTCAGGCCGGCGGCTTCACGATCCGCAACAACCACCTCGAAGAGCTGGAGGAGCGCCTGATGGAGCACGCCGGCGTCTCGCTGCTGGGCCTGGACCTCACGCCCACGCTCGACATCGACGCCGAGTGGCCGCTGACCGACCTCAAGGGCCAGGAGATCCAGTGGCTGAACAAGCTCCAGCCCATCGGCCAGGGCAACCCGGAAGTGCGATTGCTCAGCCGCGGCGTCCTCGTCCTGGAAGCCAAGACCGTCGGCGACGGCACTCACGCGCGGCTCAAGCTCAAGGCCGGCGCTACGTGGCCCGCAATCGCCTTTAACTTCGAGGGCCCTCTGCCCGCCGAGGGCTCCAGCATCGACCTCGTCTACACGATGTCGGCCGACCGCTACGGCCCCACGGGCAACGGCGGCGCCCTGCAGCTCCAGGTCCTCGACATGATCCCGAGCGCTTAGGCAGCGCTCTCAGGCTCTAGGGTGCGGCTTCCTTGTCGTGGTCCGGCTGCTCCTCGTGCTCGCCGCTGGAGCCCATCTCCTGGCCGGGCGCGTGCCGCTCACTCTGACCGTTCTTGTCGAACGGGACCTTGGCGGCAGGCTTCTTCTTGGCATCGACTTCCCGAATGTCGTCCGTCTTCTCTACAGACCATTCACTCATGACAGCCCTCCTTCAGGTGGTCTTGCCGGCGTTTCATAGCCTGACTCCACCGTATCGGTGCCGGAGTTTCGTTCGCTGCTTACAAGTCTTGGCAGGACATGACGATTCCGCTGCAACCGGCGTTGAGGACCGCATGATCAGACAGGAGGGCTTTCGATGCTGACCTGGGGTGACTTTCGCAGGGCTGAGCCCGAGTTGGCCGAAGCCGGGCGAGGCCTCTTCTACCACTTCGGTGTCGGGCTCGCGTTTCTCGCCACGACGCGCAAAGACGGCGCACCGCGTCTGCACCCGATCTGCGTCGTCATGGCCGGCGATGGCCTGTACGGGTTGATCATCCCGTCACTCAAGCTGGACGACCTGCGACGCGACGGCCGCTACGCCCTGCACTCCTACCCGCTACCCGACAACGAGGACGCCTTCTACGTCGCCGGGCGCGTCGAAGAGCGTCCGGATGCCACGACCCGCAGTGCGGTCATCGAGGCCTTCCTGCGCGAACCGGGCCGTGCAGGTCCGCCGCTCGACGCCTCACACTTCGCGCACCAGACCGTCGTCGAGTTCCTGTTGGAGTCGTGCCTGCTCACCCGCACCACCGGCCACGGCGACCCCGACGCGCAGCACACGGTCTGGAAAGCGCCTCGGTAAGGCCTGTTGGCCGAAGCGCTCCCTGGTCATTGCGAGCGAAGCGAAGCAATCTCACGGCGTCGCACGGTCCTGCATTTGCCTGTGACGCGGGCGGAGTGCGGCTCCAGGAATGCCGCGTTTCGCGGAGGGTCGCAGTGCCAGGAGTCCATCGCACGATGTGGGATTGCTTCGCGGAGCTCGCAATGACCTGTCGGACGCGCAGTGGGCCCCGAGATGCGCTCGTAGCTCCGGGTAACCACCCCTACGCGTCTGGGCGACCACCCATGCGCTGCTGGTGCATGATCCACTGCCGCAGTTTCGATACCTGTATGTAGACCGGCTTTGCCATCCTTGCCCTCCCGATCTCTGCGTTTCTACAAACGCGAGACCACCTGAAACATGACAGAAACGTTTGCCCACATCGCCCGCCGTTAGCGGGGTGCGTGCTCAGTCTTTAGACAGACAGAGGGCTTAGTTCTTACGGCCTCTGGCCGTCCTCGATGCGGGATCCGTCTCGTGCGCGCTAAGCTGGCTGCATGGAGCCGCTCTACGTCGCCAAGCCCGGTGGCATGCGCCTGTTCGGGGCCATCCTCTACGGCCTGATCGCGCTCGATGTCGTTCTAACGGTTGTGCTGCTGGTGCTGGTGAACGTATCGACGGCGCTTGTCACGCTGGTGAGCATGCTGGCCGTCTACGCCCTGATCTGGGCCATCCTGCCGCGTCGCTACGAGGTCTGGCCCGACCGATTACGCATCGTCTTCCCGCTCTTCGGCTGGAACATCGACTACGCCGGCATCGAGACCGTGAGGCCCGGGCAGTGGTATGAGGCGTACGGCTTCATGGGCGTGCGTTTCGCCACGGCGCCCTCGCAGACCGTGACGATCCTGCGCCACAACGCGAACCTGATCACGCACCCGAACCTCGTGATCTCACCGGCAGGACCGGGAGACCTTCCTGCGGCAGCTCGAACGCGCGATGCGCCGGTAGTTAGCGTGGTGGGTGTCGCTTTCTTCTCGTGTGATGAAGAAGCCATTCATCAAGGCAGAGCCTGTCGGAGCACGTTTCGCCTGAAGACTGGTCGACGCTAGAAGTCGGACCTGGGAGGACGTATTCCGTAGAGCGAAAGGAGGGGCCTTATATGTTGCTGTGCCTGCGTCCTTCGACAGGCTCAGGATGCTTTCCGGGGAGTCCAGCGCTGATTGGGGGTGCGGCACGGCCAAACGACCCTGGGACTCGTTGCGATTACCCGTCCACCCGTCCAGTTGAGGCAGCCTTAACCACAACGTTACAATTGCACCCACACGAGGCGCTCCTACGTGAGAGCGCCTTTCGCCGTCTTTAGTCACACCGGACGGCCTAACGGAGGCAGGGAACATGAACGGGTCTAGCAACGAGAACAACGGGACGGGTACGTTCGCGGTCAAGAAGGGCCTGGCGCAGATGCTCAAGGGCGGCGTCATCATGGACGTCGTCACGCCGGAGCACGCCAAGATCGCCGAAGAGGCCGGAGCCTGCGCCGTCATGGCCCTGGAGCGCGTGCCGTCCGACATTCGCAAGGACGGCGGCGTCGCCCGCATGTCCGACCCCGACATGATCGAGGGCATCATCAAGGCCGTGACCATCCCGGTCATGGCCAAGGTGCGCATCGGTCACTTCGTCGAGGCCCAGGTCATCGAGTCGCTCGGCGTCGACTACATCGACGAGTCCGAGGTGCTGACGCCGGCCGACGAGGCGAACCACGTCGACAAGCACCAGTTCAAGGTGCCGTTCGTATGCGGTTGCCGCGACCTCGGCGAGGCGCTGCGCCGGATCAGCGAAGGCGCCGCCATGATCCGCACCAAGGGCGAGGCCGGCACCGGCAACGTCGTCGAGGCCGTGCGCCACATGCGCCAGGTCATGGGCGACATCCGCCGCATCCAGAACATGAGCGACGACGAGCTTTACGCCGAAGCCAAGCGCCTCGGCGCGCCCATCGAGCTGGTCAAGGAAGTCAAGGAGCAGGGCCGCCTGCCGGTCGTCATGTTCACGGCCGGCGGCATCGCGACGCCCGCCGACGCCGCGCTGATGATGCAGCTTGGCTCCGACGGCGTCTTCGTCGGCTCCGGCATCTTCAAGTCGGAAGAGCCCGGCGAAGATGGCGAAGGCCATCGTCCAGGCGACGACGCACTTCCGCGACGCCAAGATCATCGCCGAAGTCTCCCGCGGCCTCGGCGGCGCCATGAAGGGCATCGAGATCAGCACCCTGCCCGAGAGCGAGCTGCTCGCCAGCCGCGGCTGGTAGCGCCGAGTCGTCAGTTCTCAGTAGAGCTAAAGAGAGGCCGGAATCACTCCGGCCTCTCTTCGTTTTGGTTGCTGACGACTGACACCCGCTCGTAACGACTGACAACCAACCGCGCCTTATCATGCCCTCATGATCATCGCAGTCATCGGCGGCGACCCGGCGCCCCAGGACGCGCTCGAACAGGCGGAGGCGGTCGGCGGGAGATCGCCCGCGACGGTCACATCCTGATCTGCGGCGGGCGCGGCGGTGTCATGGAGGCGGCGTGCAAAGGCGCTTCGGAAGCCGGCGGCCTGACGATCGGCGTGCTGCCCGACTCCGGTCACGGCGAGAGGAACCCGTATGTTCAGATCCCCATCGTCACGGGCATGGGCCACGCCCGTAACGTGATCATCACGCTCACCGCCGATGCTGTGATCGCGGTCGATGGTGCTTATGGCACGCTCAGCGAGATCGCGCTGACCCTGACTCAAGGCAAGCCGCTGGCCGGCCTCGGCACCTGGCGCATCGAAAGCGATCGCCTGGACGCGGACCCCATCTTCCGCACGGAGGACCCCGCAGCGGCGGTCGCCTGGGCGATCGAGGCAGCGACAGCACAGGCCTGATTTCGCGTGCAGCGCCTGGTGTGCAGAGCGCTACACGCCGTGGGGGTGTCTCCCCACCCTCTTCGCCTTAAACTCAGAGCGGAGCAGCGCGATAGCGATGCGCAGCGCCGAGCTGACAAGCAGAAGAGCGAGACTCACAGGAGCTGAACGACCATGGCAGACGATCGCATCGCGGCGGTAAACGCGCTGGAGGTGCTGGACTCCCGCGGCAACCCCACCATCGAGGTAGAGGTGCGCCTCGAAGACGGCAGCATCGGGCGGGCCATCGTGCCCTCCGGCGCCAGCACGGGCATTCACGAAGCGCACGAGATGCGCGACGGCGATCCGAAGCGCTACGGCGGCAAGGGCGTGCTCGAAGCCGTCGCCAACGTGACCGGCGAGTCTGGCCGACGCCGTCATCGGTCAGCCGGCACACGACCAGCAGGGCCTCGACCGCCTCATGTCCTCGCTCGATGGCACCCCCAACAAGTCGCGCCTGGGCGCCAACGCCATTCTCGGCGTCTCGCTGGCCAACGCCCGGGCGCTCGCCGCCTCGAAGGGCGTGCCGCTGTACGTCTCGCTCGGCGGGCCGGACGCGCACCTGCTGCCGACGCCCATGTTCAACGTCCTCAACGGCGGCAAGCACGCCGAGAAGAGCACGGACTTCCAGGAGTTCATGTTCATGCCCGTCGGCCTGCCGACCTTCCGTGAGGCGCTTCGCGCCGGCGCCGAGTGCTACCAGGCGCTGAAGAAGGTCCTGGGCGGCCGCGGCCTCAGCACCAACGTCGGCGACGAGGGTGGGTTCGCGCCGTCGCTGCCCAGCAACGCCGCGGCGATTGAAGTGCTGCTCGAAGCCATCGAGGCGGCTGGCTATCGCCCCGGCGACGACATCGCCCTCGCCCTCGACCCGGCGACGAGCGAGCTCTACGAGGACGGCCGTTACGCCCTCGCCTCCGAGGGCCGCGCGCTAACCAGCGCCGAGATGGTCGACCTCTGGGCCGAGTGGTGCGAGAAGTACCCCATCGTCAGCCTTGAAGACGGCCTCGCTGAGGACGACTGGGAGGGCTGGCAGCTCCTGACCCAGCGCCTCGGCGACAAGATTCAGCTCGTGGGCGACGACCTGCTCGTGACGAACACGGAGCGCCTCGAGCGCGCCTTGGAGCTCAAGGCCTGTAACTCCATCCTCGTCAAGGTGAACCAGATCGGCTCTCTCACTGAGGCAATAGCGGCCACGGAAATGGCCCTGCGCACACCCGGCTGGTCCGCCGTGATGAGTCATCGCAGCGGCGAAACAGAAGACACGACGATTGCCGACCTCGCCGTCGCCCTGGGCACGGGCCAGATCAAGACCGGCGCCCCGGCCCGCGGCGAACGCACGGCCAAGTACAACCGCCTCCTGCGCATCGAAGCCGAGCTGGGCACGAAGGCGCGTTACGCCGGCGCGAGTATGCTGGCGCAGAGGAGATAAGGGATGTTCTCACTCTATGTCGACAAGGCGATGCACAGCGCTGTCTACGAAGCACTTGAAGATGGAACCTTCTTTGGCTCGCTCTCAGGCTTCGATGGAGTCAGCGCCATCGGGCAGACAGTCGAAGACTGCCGCGAGGAGCTGAGGGGGGCACTCGAAGATTGGCTTGTCCTCGGTCTCTGGATGAACGATGAGGCCATACCGAAGCTCGGCAAGCTGGATCTCGTACCGAGGAAGCTGAGCAGGGCGAACAAGGCAGCGCATGAATCCGCTCCCGAGACGCGAACTCGTAAGGCGTCTTAGGCGGTTCGGCTGGGAAGGTCCCTTCCCCAGCGGGTCGCACGAGTTCATGCTCAAGGGCAAGAGACGGCTTACAGTTCCCAATCCCCACGGTGCTGTCTATTCCGTCGGTCTGGTTCAAAGGATCATTCGTCAGGCCGGGATATCCAACGACGAGTGGGAGCAGAGCAGGTGACCAACCGACCGCCTCAGCGTGTCTCCGGGCATCAAGGGCCCGGAGGCGTATGCGCCGCCCTCGAAGCCGCCGGAGTCGGCCGGGGAGCAGGCGCAGGACGCCTACCGCCAGACCCGATTCGTCCTCGGCGGCGACCTCGACCTGCTACACGACCTCATGACGCTGCAGCTCGGTCTCGTCAAGGACGCCTACCAGACGCGCACGCCCGAGGCCGCTGCCATCCTCGGCCTGTGGTCGCGCACCTACACCTACGTCTCCGATGCCGCGCTGCTCGCCAGCCGCGGCTCCTATGTTTCGGTGCTGCCGTTGGCGCGCACGGCCTGCGAGTGTATCGCTGCGACGGAGGGCCTGCGCGCCGGCGAGATGTCGATGCACCACGAGTGGCTCACGAACACCCTCACGCCCAACGAGCAGTTCAAGGCCTTCGAGTTCCAGCTCGGGCGCTACTTCGCGCAGGAGGTCGTGGTCAAGGACGACGTGCTGCGCGCCGTCTACAGGCCTGCCGCCGACCTCGGCCGCCCGGCATTCGGGGCGACCCTACTGCAGACGGGCCCGGAGTCCAATAACGTCCGGCTCGCCATCGCTTTCGCCGACGCGTCGTTTCACCTCGGCTGGGCCGAGATCACCCTGGGCTGGCTCCTCGCCCTGGCCGCGCCGGCAGCTCCAGGTCGTCATCGAGGCCACCGACGTCTTCCCGGTCTCGGATGAGCGCCGTCAGCGCTACGAGGCCCTACGCAAGCAGGTCGACGATGAGCTGAGCCGCAATGACCGCTGCCGCATCGAAGAGGTTGAGGACCGGGGCGACCGGCGCTACCTGGTGCACAACTTCCGGCGGGCCGCCAGCGCCTCGCCGAAGAAGGTGCTGCTCTAGGGCCTACGTTTCGATTTTCCGCTCGCGCTGCATCCAGCGATCGGGCCTTGGCAGCGGCACGAACCCTACCTTTTCGTAGACTCCGTGGGCATCGCGCGTCGCAAGGACGAAGCGCACCGTCTCGAAGCCGGGCTGCGTCGCGAGCGCCTCGACCATCGCCTGGCCGATGCCTCGCCCTCGAAAGTCGGCGTGGACCATGACGTCCGACACCCAGCCGAAGTCCATGTAGTCCGTCACCAGCCGCGCAAAGCCCACCTGCATGCCGTCTGACTTGCCGGTACGCGCCGATGCAAATCGAGTGCTCGATCGATAGCTCGATAAGCTCCCGCGGCCGCTCTGGTGCCCAGTACGTGGTCCGGATCATCGCCTCGATACGATCGAGGTCGAGGCGCGACTTGTCGGTGCTCAGCTCGAATTCAGGAGGTAGAGGTTCATCCGCCAAGTCTATGTCGTCGAATCTGACACGACGACCCTGATCTTTGGCCTGGTCACGACGCTGCGACGTCCTCGTACTGCTCCCAGCCCGGGATGAACTTGCGCCAGTCCGACTGGTGCTCCAGGTGGTGGTAGAAGATGTAGTAGGCGGAGGCCGGCGGGCGCTTGGGCTCGGAGAGCAGCGCCATGCGCGCTTCCTGCGGCGTGAAGCCGGCTTTGCGGTGGTTGCAGGCACGGCAGGCCGAGACGAGGTTCTCCCAGGTGTGCCGGCCGCCCTGGTGCCGCGGCATGACGTGGTCGATCGTCAGGTCGCGGCCCTGCTTGCCGCAGTACTGGCAGGTGTAGCGGTCGCGCACGAAGACCTCGCGCCGCGTCAGGCGCATCTGCGGCCGAGGGCGTTTGATCATGTAGATGAGGCGGATGACGGAGGGACGGGGAAAGGACTCGATGGTCGACCGGAGGAAGCCCTCCGCGTGCTCCAGTATCTCCGCCTTGCCTTTGTCGACCAGGACGAATGCGCGTCGAGCGTTGCACACGTTTAGCGGTTCGTAGTTCTGATTTAGAACGAGAACCGAAGTTGCGTTCATACCCGCCGAAGCCTTTCGTGAGGATAATAACAGGCGATTCTTGAGCCCGGCAATCTGCATAAGTGGCCAGGTTCCGTTAACGAAATGTTGCATGCACACATCGGAGCCATTAGCCCTATGGCCCCCAAGCCGTTCCCTTCTTAGAATGGTTAGCCAAGCACAGCCTCGAAACCCGCGCGTAAACCGGAAAGGAGCCTGAATTGGCAACGCGAGTAGGCATCAACGGATTCGGACGCATTGGCCGGCTAGTCTTTCGCACGATCCGCGAACGTCACGGCAATGACCTCGCAGGTCGTCGCGATCAACGACCTGGTCGACACGGCCACCAACGCTCATCTCCTCAAGTACGACAGCAACTACGGGCGCTTCAAGGGCGACGTCGCAGCCGGCAGACGGCGGCCTCATGGTCGACGGCGAGCTGGTCAAGGTCTTCGCCGAGCGCGACCCGGCCAAGATCCCGTGGGGCGATGCCGAGGTCGACATCGTCATCGAGTCGACGGGCTTCTTCACCAACGGCCAGGCCGCAGTGGCGCACCGCCACGACAGCGTCAAGAAGGTGATCATCAGCGCGCCGGCCACGAACGAGGACATGACCATCGTCCTCGGCGTGAACGACGAGAAGTACGACCCGGCGAAGCACCACGTGATCTCCAACGCCTCCTGCACCACCAACGGCCTCGCGCCGCCAGTCAAGGTGCTGGTGGACGAGTTCGGCCTGATCAAGGGCCAGATGACCACGATCCACTCCTACACGAACTCGCAGCAGATCCTCGACCGCGCCGGCCCGAAGGACCTGCGTGAAGCTCGCGGCGGCGCCATGAACATCGTCCCGACATCCACCGGCGCGGCGCGCGCCCTGCGCCTCGTGATCCCGGAGGTCGATGGCATCCTCGACGGCATGGCCTACCGCGTTCCGACGCCGACGGTCTCGGTTGTCGAGGTCGTCGGCCTGGTCAACAAGACGACGACGCAAGGACGAGGTCAACTCCGCCCTGCGTCACTGGTCGACCGAGCGCATGAAGGGGATCATGGACTGGACCGACGACCCGGTCGTCTCCATGGACATGAAGGGCAACGAGCACTCCTCGATCATCGACGGCCTCAGGACCAACGTGGTCGGCGGCGACCTCGTCAAGGTCGTCTCCTGGTACGACAACGAGTGGGGTTACGCCTGCCGCCTCTCCGACATCACGGCGATGGTCGCCAGCAAGGGCTGGTAAGCGGTCCAAGTCCTCGTGATGACGAAACGAGACAAAGGAGCGGCGCCCGAGGGCGCCGCTCCTTTGTTTGTCATGGCAGTGTCGCGTTGTCGTCTAGCATTCTCGGTTCTGCACAGCAGTCCCCTCGCCCCTCTGGGGAGAGGGTCAGGGTGAGGGGCGATCAGCGCGCCGAAGCGCCCACCATCGAAACGTCACGCGCACATTGCCGGGAGAGGCTCGTAAGGAGATCATCCGCCCGAATCCCAAGTGCACATGGCCCCTCTTGACGTAATCGCGCTGATATACTGGCCCACACGACCTGATGGCTGGACTTAACTTACGCTGGCGCAGCGGGGCTTCTGCGAAAGCCGCCGACTCATCGCCGGAGGCCAGGTCGGGCGTCTCCACTGTTACTCTCGCGCTCTGGCTCGCCGTTGCGGCGATTACGCTGTTCGCGCTCGCGGCGCGCATTTACAACGTCAACTGGGACGAGCACACTCACGCTCACCCGGACGAGCGCCACCTCACGATCGTTACGCTGGGCCTGCAGTTCCCCGATAGCATCGGCGAGTACTTCGATACCGGCGAAGTCGACCCTCAACCCGTACAACCTCGAGAACACGCCGTCGTTCGTCTACGGCACCTTCCCGGTCTTCCTGACCAAGGCTGCGGCGGAGCTTCTCGGCAAGAACAACTACGACGACCTCGTGCTCGTAGGGCGGGAGCTCACGGCGCTGTTCAGCGCGGCGACGGTCATATTCGCCTTCCTGGCTGGCCGGCGGCTGTACGGGGCCATCGCGGGCCTGCTCGCTGCCGTACTGCTCGCGGCGGCGCCGCTGGCGATCCAACACGCCCACTTCTACGTCGTCGATACGTATCTGGCGTTCTTCATGGCTGCCGCCTTCTACTTCGCCGTGCGCGTCATGCAGGAGGGCAGACCCAGTGACTACGCGCTCACCGGCCTCATGCTCGGTCTCGGCATGGCGTGCAAGGTCACGGGCGTGCTGTTCGTGCCGGTGCTCCTTGCCGCAGCCGTTGTGCGCATGTGGCCGGCCCTCAGCGATCGCATGTCTGACACCTCGATAGCGTCGACAGGCAAGCGCGACGGCCTGATCGCGACCCCTGCTCGGCGTCGTGCTGGCCCTGATCGTGGCCTTCATCGCCTTCCGAGTCGCCCAGCCTTACGCCTTCGATGGTGCCCTTTCGCTGAACCAACAGTGGGTGGATGACTACAAGGAGCAGGCGAGGCTCCTCGGTGGCGAGGTCGGCTTCCCGCCCTCCGTGCAGTGGATCAACCGCACGAGCTATCTCTATCCCCTGCAGACGATGCTCTGGGGTATGGGGCCGGCTTTCGCCATCGCCGGATGGCTGGCGTTTGCCTACACGGGCTACCGGCTCCTGCGTAACCGCGAGGTCGTGCACCTGTTGCCGTTGATCTTCGTTGCCGCTTACTTCGGGTTCATGGGGCGCCAGTTCTCGCTCTACCTGCGCTACTTCCTGCCCCTGTACCCCGTGCTCGCCATCCTCGCCGGCTACGGGCTAGTGGAGGTGTATCGCGGCGCAGTCTGGCTCTCGAAGCGCTTCGAGAGGCCCTGGCTCGAGTATGCGGGTCCGGCCGCAACCGGCCTTGTCATGCTGGGCGCTATCGTGGCCGGGCTAGCGTACACGGGCATCTACAGTCGCGACTTCACGCGCGCCGATGCCTCGCGCTGGTTGTACGAGAACGCGCAGGACGGCGCCGTGATCGCCGGCGAGTCCTGGGACGAGACCGCTGCCGATGGGCATCCAGAACCCGCCCGCGCGACAAGCGCTTCGACGTCTTCGGCCTCAACCTCTACGACGCCGACACACCTCAGAAGTTCGAGCAGCTAATCAACGACCTCGATCGCGCCGACTACGTGACCGTGAGCAGCAACCGTCTCGTCAACTCGCTGCCCCGCAACACGATCAACTACCCCCTCTCGTCCCGTTATCACCAGATGCTGTTCGACGGCGAGCTGGGCTACGAGCTGGTCGCTGAGTTCACGTCATACCCCCAGCTTTTCGGCATCGAGGTTTCCGACTACAGCGTCCAGGAGTCCTGGAGCTCCTACGACCATCCGCGCGTGCTGATCTTCCAGAAGTCGCCCGACTACTCACGGCAGCACCTCGAGGAGGTCTTCGGCAGTGGGCCGTACTCGACGATCACGGTCTCCCCGAAGGCCGCGGAGGGTCCCGACCTGCTGCTCAGCCCCTCGGACCTGAAGACGCAGCAGGAGGGCGGCACCTGGACGGACGTGTTCAGCGAAAGCGGCCTCGCCGGGCACTACCCGACGCTGCTTTGGCTGCTGGCGCTCGAAGCCGCCGCCTTCGCCGTCTTGCCGATCACCCTGACGCTGTTCAGGCGCCTGCCCGACCGCGGTTACCTGCTCTCGAAGCCGCTGGGGCTCTTGCTCCTCGCCTACCTCACCTGGCTCGTCGTCAGCCTCAAGCTCGTGCACTTCGAGCAGACGACGGTGCTCGCGATGCTCCTCCTGCTCGCCGTCGTCGGGGCGGTCGTGACCTATCGATGCCTCGACGAGCTCACGGCTTACTTCCGGCAGCACTGGCGCCACGTCCTGTTCTGCGAGGCGCTGTTCTTCGGCGCCTTCTTCCTGTTCTGGTTCCTGCGCATCGAGAACCCCGATCTCTGGCACCCCTTCCGAGGCGGCGAAAAGCCGATGGACCTCGCGTATTTCACGGCCGTCACCCGCAGCACGACTTTGCCCGCCTACGACCCGTGGTTCGCGGGTGGCTACATCAACTACTACTACCTCGGCCAGTTCTTCACGGCCACGGTGACGAAGCTCACCGCGATCACGCCCGAGATCGCCTACAACCTCGCCGTGCCCATGTACTTCGCCCTCACCGCCTCGGGCGCCTTCACCGTCGCCTACAACCTGGCGGCGGCCTCGAGGCGCCTCCTCGCGGCTCCGCGGCCCCGTCGCCCGAGGGGCGATCGGACCTCCGGTCGTCCTGAGCCTGTCGCAGGACGACCGGACATGGAATGCCGCGCGGAACGAGTGCCGAAGCCGATGGCTCCGCTCCCCCTCGCCTCGCAAGGAGAGGGGGCCGGCGGGTGAGGACCATCCCCGCCTGGAGCCCGTACGCCGCCGGCCTGCTCGGCGTCTTCCTCGTGGCGATCGCCGGCAACCTCGATGGCGTCGGCCAGATGGTCGAGCGCCTGTCCGAGGTCAGCAGCTTCGGCATACACACGGGCCTTCCGGTGGTCGATAGCGTCTTGAACAGCGCGGGCGGCCTATGGCAGGTCGTGTTCCACGGCGCTGATCTGCGCGACTTCGACTTCTGGCGCTCCAGCCGCATGCTGCCGCCGACGATTTCGATTACGGAGTTCCCGTTCTTCAGCTTCCTCTTCGCCGACCTCCACGCCCACATGATGGCGATCGCCTTCCAGGTCCTCACCATCGGCATCTGCCTCACGCTCGTCATCCGCCATCGCGGCGAGCAGGACCGCTGGCGCGATATCGGCCTCGTCGTCCTGCTCGGCCTCGTCGTGGGCAGCCTGCGATGGCTCAACTCCTGGGACTACCCGCCGTTCCTGCTGCTGGCGATCGCGGCGGTGCTGATCTCGGAGCGCTACCTGGAGGGTGGTGTCTGGGCGGCGCTGCAGCGGGGCGTGCTCAAGTCCGTCCTGCTGGTGGTGCTCTCGTTCCTGTTCTACGAGCCGTTTCTCGCCAACTACCGTACGCCCGTGGCCGGCATCACTTCCTCACCGGAGCAGACGCCGGTGCACCAGTACCTGGCCCACTTCGGCGTGTTCGCGGCCGTAATCGCCGTCGGGCTGGCCGTGTGGGCGTATCGAGCTCTCAGGGCGGTGCGAGTGACGGAGCTGGCCGCCCCGAAGACCTACGAGAGCCGCATCAACCGCCAGACCCTCGTTGCCATGCTGTTCGGCGGCTCGCTGGCAGTCACCTTCATGTCGCTGGCCCTGGCGACCTCCGGCCAGCCCCTTGTCGCGGTGCTGCTGCCGGTCTTCGTGCTCGTCGTCTGTCTTGCCGCGCGGGAGATCGCCCTGCAGCGGCCCGATGGCGGCATACGCCTTTTCGTGCTCTCGCTCGTCGGCCTGGGGCTCGGGCTGAGCATGGGCGTCGACATCATCATCCTGCAGGGCGACATCGTGCGCATGAACACGGTGTTCAAGTTCTACCTGCACGTGTGGGTATTGTTCGCCCTCGCGTCGTCCTTCCTCGCCTGGCAGCTGATCTTCGTCTACTGGCGCCCGCTGTTCTCTGCGCGCCCGCAAGACGTCCGATGCGGCTGCCTCGGCTCGCCGTCAGGGCGCCCTGGCCGGTCTCGTGCTGCTGCTGTTCGGCGCCGCGCTGTACCCGATTTTCGCGACGCCGGTGCGCCTGAACGACCGCTTCGCCGACTCCGATAGCACCGGCCTGAACGGCGAGGCCTACGCCGAGACCTCGATCTACTGACGACGAGCATGGCCCGATTCAGCTCTCGAAGGACTTCGAGGGCATCGACTGGATGCGCCACAACGTCCAGGGCACGCCGACCATCGTCGAAGGGCGCGCCGAGCTCTATCGCTGGGGCGGCCGCTTCTCGATCTACACGGGCCTGCCGACCGTCATCGGTTGGGACTGGCACCAGACCCAGCAGCGCGGCGATCTCGCGTACATGGTGCAGCAGCGTGTCATCGACCTCGACAACTTCTACAACACCACGGATCCCGTGGCTGCTATGGGCTTCCTAGACAAGTACGGCGTGAGCTACGTCATCGTGGGGCAGCTCGAGCGCTACTACTACAGCCCGGACGGCATCGCCAAGTTCGAGGCGGGCCTCGACGGCTCTCTCGACGTCGTCTTCCAGAACGACGCCCTGACGATCTACGAGGTCAACCCGGACCGTCTGGCCAGCACTCTAGCCCGCTAATCAGCCCAGCCGTGCTCTGCTATGCCCATGCCGTATGCCTATGCCCGTATGCCCGTATGCCCGCATGTCTCAGGCGTTGCCCCCAGCCTCCCGAGCTCTCCGCACCGCCTCCGGGTTGGTCGAGTTCGGGCCCATGTAGACGCCGCGCTCCCAGGTGCGCTTCAGCGGGTCGGTGACGTGCACGGTCATGCGACCCACCTTCTCGACCTCCAGCACGCAGGTCTCGCCGTCCTGTAGCGGGCCGAGGCCTTCGTGGTTGGTGCCGCAAGCGATGAGGTCGCCGGAGTGCAGGGTCATGATGCCCGTGGCGAACTCGATGAGCTGGGGCACGCGGTGTTCCATGTCGTCCGTGGTGTAGTCGTGACGCAGGTCAGCTTCGTTCCAGAACTGCACGTGCAGCGCATTCGGGTCGCCGATCTCGTCCAGCGTCGTGATGCAGGGGCCGATCGGCGCGAAGGTGTCGAAGCTCTTGCCCATCCAGGACCCCTGGCGCCAGCTCGATCGCGCCTCTGCGCGCGCCGACACGTCGATCATGCCCGTGACGCCGAAGACGGCCTTGCGCCAATTGGCCTGGGAGACCTTGCGGGCCGGCCCCTTAATCACGAGGCCCAGCTCAGCCTCGTGCTGGAACACGTACGGCCCCGGCCCGTCGGCGATCGGCGCGTCCGTGAACTCGGGCAGGGCGATCGTGTCGCCATCGCCGATCACCGCGTCGGGGTTCTTGAGGAACATGTTCAGGGCACGGGGCTCGCGCTGGGCGTGCTCCCAGTAGTTGCCGATGCAGCAGAGGATCTTGCCGGGGCGTGGCAGCGGCGGCCGGATGCGCACGACGTCCAGCGGCAGCGGCAGTACGCCATCGGCCACCTCTTCGATCACAGGCTGCAGGTCGTCGAACTCGTCGATAACCTCCTGCATGAGCAGCTGCGGCGTCAGTGCCGCCAGCCCCGCCGTCGCCCGCGACACGTCGTGCACGCCATCGTCACGCAGCACGCCCAATCGAATCGGCTGACCGGCGCCCGGCCCCTCGAACAGCACAAGTCGCATCGTGTTCCTCCAGATCAATGCTTAACGAACGTCGGGCGTAGCTTACTGTGCCCCGCGTCCTGCGGGAACCACGACGGACACTTGGCGAGGGAAGGGGTCAGCTAGTGCGAATCTCGGAGCAAGTTCCCCCTCTCCGTGCGACGGGAGGGGGCAGGGGTGAGGTTCAGCACCCGGAACGGCAGCGTGCATCTCGGAGCAGGCGCCCTCTCGCCCCGCAGGGAGAGGGGTGCCGACCGCAGTCGGCGGGGTGAGGCCTTACTCCTGCAGCGCCGCGTACACCTTCTGCGCCGTGATCGGCAGCTCGCGGATGCGGACGCCGACGGCGTCGAAGACGGCGTTGGCGATTGCCGGCGCTACGGGCGTCGTCGGTACCTCGCCGATGGCCTTGATGTTGTACGGGCCGACGCCGGAGTGCTCGCCGGTGGCCGCCACGAGCACCGTCTTCAGCGGCGGAAGGTCGGCGATCGACGGTAGCTTGTAGTCGCCCAGGGTCAGGTTGGTCACGCGGCCGTCCTCGACCAGAAGCTCCTCCATGAGCGCGTAGCCCAGGCCCGCTACGATGCCGCCGTTGATCTGGCCCTGGTGGCCGACGGGGTTGAGTACCCGGCCGACGTCGTGCGCCGTCGTCAGGTTGAGCAGCTTGATCTCGCCCGTCTCCGGGTCGACCTCGACCTCCGCGACCTGAGCGCAGAAGCTCGTAACGTGGGAGAGGCCGCCGAGGCCCGCCATGTGCGTCACCTTGCCCTCGATCGGCTCGCCGTGCTCTTCCAGGATGTCGGGCCAGCGCACGCTCTCGCCGAGGGTGCTGGAGCGCACCTCGTCGCCGCTCAGGCTCAGGGACTCGACCGGCCATTCGAGGCGGGCGGCGACGAACTCGAGCAGCTCTTTGCGCGCGGCCTCGACGGCGTCGTGCACGGCCCCGGTGTTCACGCGGGCGGCCCAGCTACCGGCGACGCCGGAGTCGAAGCGCACCGCGTCCGTGTTCCACACCTCGATGCGGATGCGGTCCAGCGGTACGTCCAGCTCTTCGGCGACCACCTGCTGGATGATCGTGTAGGTGCCAGAGCCCTGATCGAAGATCGGCGTGCCGAGGACGATCGTGCCATCGGGCTCGAAGGAGACCGAGGCGTTGCCGATGCCGCCGCCGGGCGGTCGCTCGCCCACCGCGATGCCCCGTCCGATGTTCTTTGGCTTCGGGTTGCTCCAGCCGGCAGCGTCGGCGGCGGCCTGGACCGTCTGCTTGCCCATGACGTTGTCGAAGACGACACCGAACGCCGTCTCTTCACCCTCACCCACGAGGTTCTTGATCCGGAACGCGACGGGGTCCATGCCCACGGCGTGTGCCAGCTCATCGATGTGCGATTCGAGGGCGAACACGGCCTGCGACTCGCCCGGCCCGCGCATGTAGCCGCCTGGGATCGTGTTCGTGTACACGTGGGCCGCCTCGATGCGCGTGTTGGCGACGTGATAAGGACCCGCCGTCTGTTCCGGCCCGAAGATGATGCCGCCTGGCTTGAAGGCCGCGTAAGCGCCGCAGTTCACGAGGAACTGGATGTGGTGCGCGGTCATCGTGCCGTCCTTCTTGAGGCCGGTCCTGAGTTTGATCAGGGTGGAGTGGCGCGGGTTGCCGGCCATCAGCTCTTCCAGGTACTCGTTGAGCATCCGGATCGGCCGGCCGGTCTTCTTCGCCAGGAAGTAGGCGATCGGCGTCAGGATCGAGTTGCCTTTGCCGCCGAAGTCGCCGCCGATATAAGTGTGGTGGACGACGATTTCCTCCGGGTCCACCTCGGCCACTTCGGCCAGGCCTGACTTCGACGAGTGCGGCATCTTGCTCGAAGCCCAGAGGTTGACCCGCCCGGTCGGATCGATGTCCACCATGACGGTCTGCGGCTCCAGGTAGCCCTGGTGCTGACGCTGGGTCGTGTAGGTGTTCTCGATGATCAGGTCGGCCTCCGCGAAGCCCTTGTCGAGGTCGCCGCGGTCGTCGCACTTGTACTGGTAGCGGTTGCCGGGTTGCTGCAGCGGCGGAAGGCCCCCGAAGGGCCCGGGACCGGGCGTCGCGGTCACACCGGCGTAGTCGTTGAAGCCTTCGTGGATTACGGGAGCGCCGGGCTCCATCGACTCGAGCAGGTCGTAGACGGCGGGCAGCTCCTCGTACTCCACCTCGATGAGGTCGATGGCCTGCTGCGCCGCGTCCTCGTCGATCGCCGCGACGGCCGCCACGCGTTCGCCGATGTAGCGCACCTTGTCGCGGGCCAGGGGTGGCATGTCGCGCAGGTTGCTTCCGTGCAGGGACGAATCGATGTCGGCGCCCGTGAGCACCGCGAACACGCCGGGCACCGCTTCGGCAGCACTGGTGTCGATGTTGACGATGCGAGCGTGGGCGTAGGGGCTGTGCAGGGTCCTGCCCCAGAGCACGCCCTCGCGCGGCAGGTCGGCCGTGTAGGTCGCCTGGCCCGTGACCTTGGCGATGCCGTCGACGCGCGGAGTGGAGTGACCGATAATCTGCATTGCCACGAGATGCTCCTTCAGGCGGCTAGCGGGCCGAGTGTGTTGCCACCAATTCTAGCGGGGTGAGAAGACACAAGCTTCAAGTCTCAAGCTGCAAGTTCAGAATGTTTACCCGGCAATCTGCCCGCGGTCAGGACTCAGACTGCCAAGCCCAGGACGTTCGACATGGTGCTTGCGTGAATCCTGCCGCTTGAATCCGTGGCGCTAGCGCAGGAGCCCGCCGTCTCCCGTGTCCGGCGGCGTGATCGGCGCTGCCGAAGGTACGCCTGGGCCTGGGTGTGCATTCGCCAAGAGGGCATCGAGCACCGCGTTGCCCGCGTCGTCGTCGGCGACTCGGCTGACTTCGAGACCGGTGACGGCGCTGATGATGATGCTCGCGTTGGTGTCAACGTGGCAGATGCTCAGGGTGGCATTGCCCGGTAGGCCGTTGGGCTCAGTGCGATACTCTCCGGGCTCCGTCAGGTCGACAGTCAGGCTCTCCTGTGGGTCCGAAAGCCTTGCCTGCTCTCCGGCAACTTGCATTGCCCCATTGATGGAGTCGCAGTCTTCCGCGACGCCGTTGGGCGGTGCCTGCTGCGCGAAGGTCGTACCGCGGCCGGCGCCCAACACGCAAAACGTGGCGAGGAGCACAAAGAACAACGAGGGGAGCGAACGTGTGGGCATAGCCTCGATTATCCTCATGCGCGTGCGACCTGTCATCAAAAACGGCTTCGGCGCATGTCGGACGCCACGGCTGAAAGCCCCGGCTACGTCACCCCGGCTACGTCAACTGAAAGCTGACACCCGCCTGACAACTAAGAACAAGTGTGCTATAACTGTCTGCGGGGGACGCGGCGGTCGTAGTCAAAGGCGGGGCTCGACCGCGGCCTCCTCCGCCAATACGACAACACCACGACGAGGCGATTCGCTTTGAGCACAGAGCTTGAGTCCGTAGCGGAGTTTCTCACCGGCAACCGGTTGGCGGCCCTCTCGCTGCCCTGGCAGTTGCTGCGCAGCGAGGACGTGCGCGTGCTGCGAGACTGGGCGGGCGAGACGCTGCCCTTCCCGGCGCAACGGCGGCTCATGCGCGATCTGCGTCAGGCCCTGCGCCAGCCCGTCGAGGCCGAAGACGAGCAGGTACTGCGCAGCCAGGTTACGCCGTCCGTGCTGCGGGCGCTCAGGCGCAGCGTGGCCGTCTCGAAGCTGGCGTCGCGGCAGGTGAAGCTGCTGACGGACGCCTGCGAGGCGGACGAATCCATAGAAGGTGCCCGCGATGCCGCCGTTATCGGCCTCATGCTGGGCGCGGGCCTGCGACGCCAGGAGGTCGTAGGGCTGCAGCGCGGCGATTACGAGGACGAGGACGGGCGCATCCGGGTCTCATCGCGGCGGGGGCTAGCTCGCAGCGTCATTCTGGAGGGCCGGACGCGCGCAGCAGTCGAAGGGTGGCTGAGACTGCGCGGCGCCTGGTCCGGCCCCCTCATCGCGGCCCTGAGCCCTCACGGTGAGGTGCAGATGCGCGGTCTCACCCCCTCGGCCGTTAACCGGCTCCTGGCGAAGCGCTCGGACCAGGCCGGATGCGCCGGCATCACGCCACGAGACCTGCGAGGCCGCTTCCTGCGAGAGCTCCAGGCGGCATCGCGCGAGCGCCCCCGCTGCCGCTACTACCAGGACGAGAACGGTCAGCCCGCCTGGGTGCTCGCGCCGGTCACGGAGACGGCCTGATCAGCCCGGAGCAATTGCAGCCCGTCGCTGGAATCAGCTTCGCCATCGCGATAGCATCGAGTCGTGGCGAAGCATGGCGGGCAGCAGCAGTACCAGCGCAGCGGCTACGACCTCACGGCGTCGAACCGGGTCTGCGACCGCTGTGAGATGACCTTCGTCGAGGGCTACACCTGGCCCGGGCTCGGCATGCCACTCACCCTCTGCCGGGATTGCACCGAAGACATCGAAGCCTCCGTCGAGAGCTACGGTGAGAGCCCGGAGCGCAGTAAGGTGCGCCTGATGGACCGCCTGCGGGGTATCGGCGCCTGACGGCCGGCAAAAGGCAAGCAAAGGGCAAAGGCATGGAGCACGCACTCTCGACCGTTCGTCCTGAGCTTGTCGAAGCACGCTTCACGCTCGATGGCCTCCCGCTCCGGTGGCTCGACAACGAAGAGAGGACTCGCGGGGTTCGACAGCGTAACCAGCAACGGCCCTGATGGTTGCGTCTCTGCCTAGCTGCGGGATTCATCCCGCAGTGTTGAATTGCCTGCAGGACTGTCGTCTCCTGGTCTGCCCACCTATCTGAGCTGGTTGTCCTGTCCTGCGAACCAAACGTCCTCGGACAATCCCGGGCTGCTCCAAACGTGTAGTCTCGTACTCGCGCCTCTATAATCAGGGCGTTTCGATAGCTAATGATTGAAGCGTCGGGCCTTGGTCCGGCGACGAACAGACTTCGACCGGGGAGGCAACGATGAGCAAGCTGGATTTCGCGTTCTGGGATGCGGTGCCGGAGGGTCCGCCGGAGTACCAGCCGGCCGAGGTGTACGACATGCACATCGCCTTGGCCCAGAAGCTGGAGCGCCTCGGTTGGCACTCCTACTTCACGATCGAGCACCAGAACCGGCCCGGCGCCAACATCACCTCGCCCTCCGTCTACCTGACGGCCGTCGCCTGCGCCACGCAGCGCATACGCATCGGCACGATGATGTGGCAGCTGCCCTTCCACCACCCCCTGCGTCTCGCCCAGGAAGTCGCCATGCTCGACCACCTCTCGAAGGGCCGCGTCGAGTTCGGCAGCGGCATCGGCGTGCACGAGCACGAGTTCATCCGCTGGGGCGTCGACTACTACCAGCGCGCCGCCATCAGCGAAGAGGCCATCGACGTCATCAAGAAGGCCTGGACGCAGCCCGAGGTGACCTACGACGGCAAGTACTTCCACTTCGAGGAGGCGCTGCCGAACCCGCAGCCCTACCAGAAGCCGTACCCGCCGATCTGGGCCGCCGTGCACTCGGACGAATCGATGCGCTGGGCCGCGCGTAACAACTACAACGTCGCCCAGAACCTCGACACGGACGACGACGTGGCGCGCAAGTTCGACATCTTCCGCGACACCTGGAAGCAGTGCAACCACGAGGGCGAGATGCCGCGCATCTTCCTCCAGCGCACCGTCCACGTCGCCGAGACGGACGAGAAGGCGCACGAGACGGCCCGCAAGTACATCGGCGCCGCCAAGGAGCGTCGTGTCGGCGGCGGACCGCTGGCAACAACGCGCGTCGGTTGGGGCTCCAATGCGCGCGGCATGGGCACCGACTCCGACCGCCCGGACGACCTCAAGCGCGGCGCAAACCATGGAGCAGGCCCAGACCAACTACGACTTCAACATCGAAAACGGCCTCGCCATCGTCGGCAGCCCGGCGACGGTGATCGAGAAGCTCAAGGAAGGCCAGAAGAAGATCGGCTATGACCTCTTCTGCACCAGCTTCATCGGCCGCCTAACTCCGGAGGAGACGGACCAGACGCTGGAGCTCTGGGGCAAGGAAGTCATCCCGGCGTTCCAGTAGCTTGCTTGAGTAAATGAAGAGAGCCCCGTCATCGCGACGGGGCTCTCTTCAAGTTCACACACAGCAAGTTATGCTCCGGGTATGAAGACAGCAATTTCCCTCCCGGATGAGCTCTTCGAGGCGGTCGAACATCTGGTGCGAGGGTCAGGCCGATCCCGAAGCGAGGTGTACGCAGAGGCCCTGCGCGAATATGTCCTGCGCCACTCTTCGGACGATGTCACAGACAGGCTAAATGCTGTTCTCGATGTTGCAGGTGAGTCGGAAGATGAGGAGCGCTTCGTAAATGAAGCCGCCCGGCGGGCCCTTGGCCATAGCGAATGGTGATCACGTAGGGGGCGGGGTGGGCAGATCTTTCCGAGCCTCGCGGGTCTGAGCCCGGATATCGTCGGCCTCTCATCGTGGTCCAGGGAAACGCGTTCAACCGAAGCCGGCTCCGAACTGTGGTTTGCGTAGGTGTCACCACTAATCTCGCGCTGGCGGATGCACCAGGTAACGTCCTGCTGCTTGCGCGTGCGACCGGGCTCCCGCGAGACTCCGTTGCGAACGTGACGCAGGTCATCACCGTAGACCGCACAGCCCTTACCGAGCGTGCGGGCGTTCTGCCCGCAGCAGCCCTGGAGCTTATCCTCGCGGGAATCGACCTGGTCCTCAGGCGCGAGTGACCAACTGCTGCGGCAATAATTCACCTCGGCGGTGGACTTCATAATCGCCCACCACAGGATAAAAGGTCGATGCCGTCGCATTGCTGCTCTTACGCCAGAGGTACTCTTCGGCCCTTGTTTGTTACTCGGCGTTGCCGGCGCGTAGCCAGCCGATGTAGTCCGGGATCGACTTCTCGACCGGGTACTGCGGCTCGTAGCCGGTGTCTGCCTTGATGCGCGCGATGTCGGAGTACGTTGGCCCGGGGTTGCCGGGGCTATGGCCCTCCTTGAGGAAGCTGCCGTCGAAGTCCGGGATCACGCTCTGGATCGCCGAGACTAGCTCGCCGGGCGTGGAGGCGCGACCGGTAGCGACGTTGTACGTCTTGTGGTTGAGCTTTTCGGCGTGCATCAGCATCGCCAGACCGCGACCGCAATCCTTCACGTAGGTCATGTCGGTGCCGTCTTCGGCGTAGGTGTCGCCGCGCAGCACCGGCGGCTCCTTCTTGACGGCAGCGTGCACGAGGCGGCTTGGCAGGTTCGACATCGAGTGGTACAGCGGGCCGTAGATGCCGGCGATGCGCAGGTTGACGATGTCGAGGCCGGTGCGGTCGCCGTAGTAGGCGCCGATGATTTCGAAGCTCTTCTTCCAGGTGCCCGTGGGGCCGCCGCCGGTCATCGCAAGCGGCTGCTCTTCCCGGTTGACGCCGCCTTCGCCGCGGGCGTTTTGGTAGACGGCGAGCGAGCTGCCGAGGCCGACGCGGGAGACTTCCCACTCGCGGCCGGCTTCGAGGATGTTGATCAGGCCCTGCATGTTCACCGTGAAGTCTTCCAGCGGCGTCAGGGCGCCCAGGCCGGGGACGGCGAGGTGGAGGATACGGTCGATCTTGTGCGCCCGGCCGATCTCCATGAGCCGGTCCTTGTTCGTCACGTCGAGCTGCTCGACCTTGGCCCGCTTGCCCAGCTCATCCTTGATGAAGTCAGGCTCCCGACTGACGCGGTACTGCGTAAGCACCAGGTCCTCGCCGAGGTCCAGCAAAGCGCGAGCCGTGTGCAGGCCGATGAACCCCAGGCCACCCGTAATCAGCGTAGTCATATCGAATCTCCTCCTCGTGTATCAGAAGCGAGTGCACGATACAGCATGTAAGGGCTTAGTTGTCAGTAGAGAGTTCTTAGTTCTCGGTTTTCAGTCGTCAGTAGCGGTGGCCCCAACAAATGCCTGCAGCGACTTGAAGTTCTGTATCACGGTCACGTCATCGGCTCGCCGGAGAACAGCACCGTTTGCAGACCGATTGCTTGTGCGCCGTCGAGGTTCTCCTGCCGGTCGTCGACGAAGAGGCATTTGTCAGGCGCACAAGGCAGCAGGTCTACAAGGTGCTGGTAGATTGCCGAGCTCGGGTTTGCGAGACTTCACCTCGCCGCTGATCACCCAGCCCGCGAAGTAGCCGTCGATGCCCAGAAGCTCGCGTCGGAGCGCCGCCCACTCACCCACGTCGTTCGAGAGCCCGTACACGGGAATCGAAGCCTCGCGCATGGCTTCGAGAAACTCGACGACGCCGGGGCTGAGCGTCGTAGCGCGGCGAGGTAGTCGGCCTCGAGAGCAGGCGTCCGCGCCTGCTCGCTCCCAGTCCCAGATCGTGCGAGCCGGCGCCCCGCCCGCGATAGCAGGCGCGGTACGCCGCGATGATCTCGTCGTCAGCGATCGTGCAGCCTTTGCGCCGCAGGAAGGGGATCAGGAGGTCACGCAGGTCGTCGGCCACCGTGTAGATGACGCCCATCGCGTCCAGTGCTACCGCTTCGATTGGCTGAGGCTCCGCGACATGACGCTGACCTCCTGACTGACTGCTGGAGGCTGCTCGCTGCCAGCTGCCGTCTACTCCTTCACGTAGTCGTCCTGGTAGTACTCCTGGCCTAGATGCGTGATCTGCTCTTCGCCCATCATCCAGCGCAGCGTGTTCTTGAGCTTCGTCTGCTGGATGAACAGGTCGTTCTCCGGGTAGAGGCCGGGGGCGTGCTGCGGGCTCTTGAAGTAGAACGAGAGCCACTCCTGGATGCCCTTCATTCCGGCCCGATGCGCCAGGTCCATGAACAGGGCCAGGTCCAGCACGATCGGCGCGGCGAGAATGGAGTCCCGGCAGAGGAAGTCGACCTTGATCTGCATCGGGTAGCCGAGCCAGCCGAAGATGTCGATGTTGTCCCAGCCCTCCTTGTTGTCGCCGCGGGGCGGGTAGTAGTTGATGCGCACCTTGTGATAGAGGTCGCCGTAGAGGTCCGGGTAAAGCTCGGGCTGGAGGATGTGCTCCAGCACGCCCAGCTTCGACTCTTCCTTGGTCTTGAAGTTCTCCGGGTCGTCCAGCACCTCGCCGTCGCGATTGCCGAGGATGTTGGTCGAGAACCAGCCGTTGAGGCCCAGCATGCGCGCCTTGAACATCGGCGCCAGGGCGGTCTTGAGCAGGGTCTGGCCCGTCTTGAAGTCCTTGCCGCAGATCGGCAGGTTGCGGTCGTTCGCCAGCTTCACGAGGGCCGGGATGTCGACCGTGAGGTTCGGGGCGCCGTTGGCGAGCGGCACATCCTCCATGAGCGCGGCGTACGCGTAGATCATCGATGGCGCGATCCACTCGTCCGAGGACTCCATGGCGGCCTCGAAGGCCTCGAGGTTCATGTGCTGCGGGTGCTCCTCGATGAAGATCTCCGTCGAAGCAGCCCAGATCATCACGAGGCGGCTGCAGTTGTTCTTCGCCTTGAAGTCGCGAATGTCCTGGCGGACCTGCTCCACCAGCTCCATCTTCGAGCTCGCTTGCTTCACGTTGGTGCCGTGGATCGCCTTCGCCCAGCGATTGTCGAAGGCCGCGGACATCGGCTCGATCGACTTCAGGAAGTCGGCGATCGGTTCGATGTGCTCGTAGCGGTCGAGGACGCCGCAGCGCAGGGCGGCCTCGTAGGCGTTGTCGGCGATCGGGTCCCAGGCGCCAAACACGAGGTCGTCGAGGTCCGCCAGCGGCACGAAGTCCTTGATCAGCGGCACGTTCTCGTCCGTGCGCTTGCCGACGCGGATCGTCGCGCCCTGGGTGAGCGTGCCGAAGGGCTTGGCGCCACGTCGCAGGTGCTCGACGCCGGCGAGGAAGGTCGACGCGACGGCGCCGAGGCCGACGGTGAGAACGCCGAGCTTGCCCTCCGCCGGTGCGATCTCATGGGCCTGGGTGTCAACGAAGTCTTTAGCTTCCAAGATGATTCCTCTCTGTCGTGCTAGCGAGATCAGGGGCTGGTGCCACTGCGCCGGGATGCGACCCGTGTTCGTCCAGTGCTGCACCGTACTTTGACGCCGCCCAAGCAGGGCTGCGAGAGCGCTTTGGCCCCCGAACCGGCGGACGATGCGTTCTGCCGGGTTGGCCTCGGTTGCGTCCATGCAGGGCATCTTAACGAAAATTTCGTTAGGAGTGCAAGACAAGGCAGGGCGGGAATTAACATGGCAGCACAGGAGGACGTCATGGCAGAGGATTTCCCGAAGACCGAGGGCTTTCGCAACGAAGCGATTCACATCGTGGGCTGCCTGAAGTGGGTGCGGTGTTTCGTCTCCGGCGTAGCAATCGCTGATACGAAGCGCGCCTTAATCCAGCGTTCCATCGGTTACCGGCGCGGAACGCCGGTGTACTACTTCCCGGTTGCGGACGTGCGTATGGACCTGCTGAAGCCCAGTATCACCGTGAAGAACGACCCTCATCTCGGCGTCGCCACCTGCTACACGCTGGAATGCCGAGGGCCGCACGATCGAGGACGCCGCGTGGAGCTTCACCGAGCCGTACGCTAGCGCCGATGGCGTTGACCGCGATGATGTGCCTGACCTCCGGGGCTACGTCGCGTTCGTCTGGGACGCGATGGAGGCGTGGTTCGAGGAAGAAGAGGAGGTGTTCAAGCACGCCCGCGATCCGTACAAGCGCATCGACTGCCTGCCGAGCCGTCGCCAAGTACGCGTCATTCTGGGCGGAGAAGTTGTCGCCGACACCGACCGGCCGATCCTCCTGTACGAAACGGGATATCTCGCCCGGTACTACATACCGAGGTTAGACGTGCGAATGGACCTGCTCAAGGAGAGCAGTACGGTTACGCGCTGTCCGTATAAGGGTCTTGCGCACTACCACTCCGTACAGGTTGGCGGTCAGCTCTACGAGGACATCGTCTGGTACTACCCGCACGCCACGACGGAGTCAGCTCCGATTGCCGGCGGCTATCTCTGTTTCTACGACGAGCGTGTGGACCGAGTCGAGGTGGACGGCGAGGTGAATCCACCCCTGGAGCCGCTCTACCGGTACTAGCGAGCCTTTGCAGTCCCCAAGTCCGTAGGCGAGGTGTCCACACCTCTGCATCATTCGCATGAAGCCGCTTCTTCTGAGGAGGGATGTTGGCGTTCAGACTCCATCGAGCATTTCGCGCCCTTCGACAGGCTCAGGACGAACGGAGAAGGCGCCCCGATGCACCGCAACTGGGAGCGATGGCTACTCCTGCAAGAAGCCCTTCACGATGCCCACCCACTCCTCCGGACGCTCCGACATCGGCACGTGTGCGGTGTCCGGGATGACTTCGAGGCGGGAGCCCGGGATCAGGCGCTGGAACTCGGGGCCGTAGACGGGCGGGATCAGGCCGTCCTGCTCGCCCCAGACGATTAGCGTGGGCGCCTTGATGCGGTGGATTCGCTTCTTCAGGCCCTTGTCCCAGATCGGCCACACGAACTTGCTCGTCGCCGCCATCGACATCTGGCGCTCGATCGTGGCCTTAGCGACGGCTTCGCGGTCCTCCGGGTTGGGCGGCGGTCGTGCGTGCCTGCGCCGCCTCGACGTCGACGAACATCGCCTGCATCAGCTCGTCCGGCGGCACCACGAAGAAGTCGAGCGGCTGATGTTCGTCCATCCAGAGTCCGGCGGGCTCGCTCAGCACGAGCTTGTCGACGTAGCCGCCGCCGAGCGCCGCGATCTCGGCCGCGAACATGGCCCCGAGCGACGCGCCCACGAGGTTGACGTGCGACAGGCCCAGCGCATCGAAGAGGTCGAGGTAGAACAACGCCATGTCGACGACGTCATCGAGGTGCTCGAGGCCGCTGGAGCCCGGCCACCCGGGACCGCTGGGCTGAATGACGTCGAAGTCCTGCGAGAGCATCTCGAGGAAGGGCTCCCAGTCGCTCTGACCGCCGGCGCCGTGCAGGTACACGAGCGGCACGCCGCTCCCGCCTCGGCGAAGCGAGACGTTGAACATGCCGTTGCGCACGGAGACGGTCTGTTGTGTGTAGGGCATGACTGGACTCGCTCCTCTTGCGAAATCAGTGGATTAGGGTGTCGTCGCTCGTTGCGGGCAACAGCCTCTCTCGCTACGCGCTGACGGGCCGCGGTGACTGCTGCCGGGCGAGCGGCTTGATCCACCACTTGTCTTCCCAGTCGCCCCAGATGTCTCGCAGGTTCGGCATCACCTTTTCGGCGAACAGGCGCGTGTTCTTCATCGCCGTGTCGCGGGGCATGTTGCCGAACTGCATCAGCAGCATGAGGTGGCCGACATGCAGCTCATCTGATAGCTCGCGTAGCTGCTCGGTCACGCGTTCCGGTGATCCGGCGATGATCGTGCCGTCCTCGACGTAGTCCTTCCAGGTCTTCTGCGTACCCGATATCGACGTCGTCAGGGACGATGAGCCGATGGCCGTGCGCAGGCCCGCCTCCAGAGAGCGGATCGAGCGGTAGCCCGGCGCTTCGGCGAAGCCGCGGTAGACGTGCATGCAGCGGTGGAAGAAGTACTCGGCCGCTTCGGCGTACTCCTCTTCCGCCTGCGCATCGTCCTCCGCGACCGCGACGAACTGCAGGAACCCCGCCCGGTAGGGGTTCTTGTCCTTGCCGCGCTCGGCGACGTGCTCCCAGAAGCCGTCCATCACCGTCTTGGCGCGCTTGTAGCCGCCGTAGCTGAGATACGCGAACAGGTAGTCCATGTCCGTGATCCACTCCCACGTCTCGATGCTGCCACCACCCGGCACCCAGATCGGCGGGTGCGGCTTCTGGATCGGACGCGGCCAAGGGTTGACGTAACGGAGCTGCGTGTACTTGCCGTTGAAAGCGAAGGGTTCCTCTTCGGTCCAGGCTCGCACGATGAGGTCGTGCGCCTCGCGGTACTTGTCGCGCAGTGTCACGGGCGTCTGGCCGTAGGTGTAGTTCGTGTCCATCGACGTGCCGACGGGGAAGCCGGCGACGAGGCGGCCGCCGCTCATCACGTCCAGCATGGCGAACTCCTCCGCCACGCGTGTCGGAGGGTTGTACAACGCCAACGAATTGCCGAGAACTACTATGGCGGCGTTCGGCGCGCGGCGCGCGAGCGAGGCTGCCATGAGGTTCGGTGAGGGCATGAGGCCGTACGCGTTCTGATGGTGCTCGTTGACGCAGATGCCGTCGAAGCCCACCTCCGCCGCATACTCCAACTCATCCAGGTAATCGTTGTACACTTCATGACCCCTCGCAGGGTCATACAGGTGCGAGGGCACATCGACCCACACGCTGTGGTACTTCTCCCGGAAGTCCTCCGGAAGATCGGGGTAGGGCATGAGATGGAACCAGTGAAACTTCACGAAACTGACCTCCGCACCTTTGTTGGTCGGACATGAGTATAGCGGGGCGCTCAAGCCGCATGCGTCTCCTGCAAGGCATTTCAAGTTAGTGAAATCGTCAATCTTGGGCCATCCGGCTCCGGGATTGTCAACCAGTTGTTGATATAGTCAGACAAGCGTATGTAGCGCGATTAAGCTCATAAACGAGGTAATTGCCATGACCACCACAGAAAACCCGGTTTCCACCACCAACGCGACGGCAAAGTACGTCTACCTGTTTGGCGATGGCAAGGCCGACGGATCGGCCGACATGCGCAACCTCCTGGGAGGTAAAGGCGCCGGCCTGGCCGAGATGACCAACCTGGGCGTGCCTGTGCCCCCCGGCTTCACGATCACCACCGAGGTGTGCACCGCCTTCTACGAGCTCGGCCGCAGCTACCCCAAGGACCTCGACCAGCAGGTGCGCGACGGCGTCACCTTCGTCGAGAAGCTGCTCGACCGCCGCTTCGGCGACCCCGAGCGCCCGTTGCTCGTATCGGTGCGCTCCGGCGCCCGCGTTTCGATGCCGGGCATGATGGACACGGTCCTCAACCTCGGCCTCAACGACGCGGTCGCGGCCGGCCTGGCGCGCGAGACCGGCGATGAGCGCTTCGCCTACGACTCCTACCGCCGCTTCGTCTCCATGTACGGCGACGTCGTCCTCGGCATCAAGGGCGAGGGCAAGGAGGTCGACCCCTTCGAGCGCATCCTCGAGGCCAAGAAAGAATCGCTCGGCGTCGAGCTTGACACCGAGCTGCCGGCGTCCGCGCTTAAGGAGCTCGTCGTCGAGTTCAAGTTCGAGATTCTGGAAGACAAAGCAAATCAAGTTCCCGGAAGACCCCTGGGACCAGCTCTGGGGCGCCGTCAGCGCCGTGTTCGGCTCCTGGGAGAACCCGCGCGCCGTTCACTACCGCCGCATGTACGAGATCCCCGGCAACTGGGGCACTGCCGTCAACGTGCAGGCCATGGTCTTCGGCAACCTCGGTGACGACTGCGCCACCGGTGTCGGCTTCACGCGCGACCCCTCCACCGGCGAAAACCGCTTCTACGGCGAGTACCTGGTGAACGCCCAGGGCGAGGACGTGGTCGCTGGTATCCGCACCCCGCAGCCGGTGACCAACGTCGCCAAGACGCAGGCCCGCCAGGTCTCCCTGGAAGAGGCGATGCCGGAGGCCTACGCGGAGCTCATGCGGGTCCAGGCCTCGCTCGAACAGCACTACCGCGACATGCAGGACATCGAGTTCACGATCCAGCAGAAGAAGCTCTGGCTCCTGCAGACTCGTAACGGCAAGCGCACCGCGAAGGCGATGGTCAAAATCGCCGTCGACCTCGTGAATGAGAGCATCATCACCAAAGACGAGGCGATCCTGCGCGTCGAGCCGGACAAGCTCGACGAGCTGCTGCACCCCTCCTTCGACCCCGATGCAGAACGCGACGTCATCGCTAGTGGCCTCGCGGCGTCGCCGGGTGCCGCGGTCGGGCGGGTCGTGTTCAGCCCTGAAGCCGCCGTAGAGGCGGAAAGAATGGGCGAAAAGGTGATCCTCGTGCGGCTGGAGACCTCGCCGGAGGACATCCACGGCATGAAGGCTGCGGAGGGCATCCTGACCGCCCGTGGCGGCATGACCTCCCACGCCGCCGTCGTCGCCCGCGGCATGGGCCGCTGCTGCGTTTCCGGCTGCGGCGACCTCCAGATCGACTACCACGATGGCAGCTTCCGCATCTGAAGTCGACGGCCGCGAGATCGTCGTGAGCGAAGGCGAGACCATCAGCCTCGATGGCTCCACGGGCGAAGTCATGCTCGGCGACGTGCCGGTAGTCGAGGGCCAGGTCGACGAGGACTTCGACACGCTCATGGGCTGGGTCGACGAGGCACGCCGCCTGCGTGTTCGCACCAACGCCGATACGCCGCACGACGCCGAACTGGCGCGCCGATTCGGCGCCGAGGGCATCGGCCTCTGCCGCACCGAGCACATGTTCTTCGAGCCGGACCGCATCCTGGCCGTGCGCGAGATGATCCTCTCCGGCGACGAGGCCGGCCGCCGCCACGCGCTGACCAAGATCCTGCCGATGCAGCGGGACGACTTCAAGGGCATCTTCCGGGCGATGGACGGCCTGCCGGTTACCATCCGCCTCCTCGACCCGCCGCTGCACGAGTTCCTGCCGCACACGGACGAAGAGATTCGGGAGGTTGCGCAAGACCTGGGCCACGAAGCCGGCGCTGATGCCATGCGCCTACAGGAGTTGGCGGAGTACAACCCGATGCTGGGTCACCGCGGTACCCGCATCGGCGTCACGTACCCCGAGATCTACGAGACGCAGGTGCGCGGCATTCATCGAAGCCGCCTGCGAGATCTCGCGCGAGGGCATCAAGGCTATCCCCGAGATCATGATCCCCATCGTCGCCATCGAGAACGAGCTCAAGCTCATGCGGGAGCTGGCAATCGAGACCGCCGAAACCGTGCTCAAGGAGCAGGGCATGAACGTCGAGTACACCGTCGGCACCATGATCGAGCTGCCGCGCGCCTGCATCATCGCCGACATGCTCGTGCCGCACGCCGACTTCTTCTCCTTCGGCACCAATGACCTCACCCAGTCGACCTGGGGCTTCTCCCGCGACGACTCGCCGCGCTTCCTGCCCTTCTACCTGGAGCACGGCGTCCTCGAAGCCGACCCGTTCGTGAAGCTGGACCCGGTCGGCGTCGGCATGCTCATGCGCATGGCTATCGGCAAGGGCCGGGCGATCAAGCCCAACCTCAAGATGGGTATCTGTGGTGAGCACGGTGGCGACCCCAGCTCGGTCGAGTTCTGTCACCGCGAGGGCCTCGACTATGTGAGCTGCTCGCCCTACCGGGTGCCGATCGCGCGCGTCGCTGCCGCCCAGGCCGCCGTACGAGAGCGCATGAAGAAGGCCTCGGCGAACTAGGGCGTCTCTAGCTCGAACAAGAAAGGCGACGGTTGCCGAACCGTCGCCTTTCTTTCGTCATCTCACCAGGGCCTCATTCGTGGCAACCGGCGCCTTAGAGCCGTCACTGGATTGTGACGCGAGTTCCTACGTTGGCGAAGTTCCAGAAGAACTCGGCGTCGGCCAGGCGCATCCCGACGCAGCCGTGACTGGAGCGTGTGTTGCCGAAGTACGAGTCGTCGCGCCAGTAGTTGAGGTGCAGCGCGTGGCCGACGTTGGTGAAGTACTGCGTGTAGAGCACGTCATCCAGGACGTAGTACTCGTCCGCGCCGATGGACGCTGAGGTCATCGTTTCGTTTTCCACCCGGTACTGGATGAACCACGTCCCCACCGGCGTATCCCAACCGTCGACGCCGGTCGTGACCAGGGCTGTGTAATACGGCTGATCGCCGATCATCGCCGTGGCCGTCTGACTGCCGATATCGACGAGGACCCAACGTTCGCCGGTAACCTCGGGGCCCGGGATCGGCGGTGTCTGAGGTGGCGCCACTGTAGGGGCCGGCGTCGCCAGGCAGTTGCCGAGGTACCACTCCCGCTCCTGGGGCGAACGATAGTCCGTGCCCTGGATCTCGCCGCAGTCGCTGCGGTCTGCCAGGGGTGTCTCCGTGGGTGAGGTTGCTGGGCTGGCTTCGGCCGACGACGACGTGGTTCCGATTGGCAAGGGCGCCGAGGTGCTCTTGACGATCGCCCGCGGGCCGTCCGATTCCGGTGTTGGCGTCGCATCCCGATGCGGTGACACGCCAATCGTCCCGATCTGGCATCCGGCGAGGAAGACCAGGAGGGCTACGCCGGCGATGAAAGTGAGGTGCTTGTATTGCACGAAGTAGTCTCAGTTCTCTGGCGGACCAGATAGTTCTCTATACAACATAACGCCTAAAGGCCGCCTATGGTTATCCCTTTGGCCACCGGGCACATCAAGGTTTGATCTTGATACGAAGGAACCCGCCAGTGGGTTCCCTGCCTTGAGTGGGGTACGTCGGCCGGGCATGTCGCCGAGACGGCGTCATGGTTGACGGACGACGTATCTGCGCCGAACATCAGCCCATCTAACTGCTACTGGAACACTAGAAAAGAGTCGCGATATGAAGCTCGGCGTGATGATCGAGAGCCAGGAAGGCGTGGGCTGGACGGAGTGGAAGAACATCGTGCAGTGGACGGAGGAGCTTGGCTTCGAGTCGCTCTGGCGCTCTGACCACTTCTTCTCCTTCTTCGGCGCCAGCCGCACGATCGATTCGCTCGACACGATGGTTGCTCACACCTACACGGCCGCCGCGAGCAGCCGCATTCGCTTCGGTCCCCTCGTGCTTTCGATGACCTTCCGGCACCCGGCGATCCTCGCCCGCATGGCCGCCGCCATCGACCAGCTCTCGAACGGCCGCTTCATCCTCGGTGTCGGCGCCGGCTGGAACACGACCGAGCATGAGGCCTACGGCATCGAGTTGCCGCCGGTGAAGCAGCGCATGGACAACCTGGAGGAGAGCATCCAGGTGATCAAGGCGCTATTCGAGAACGATGAGGCGACCTACGACGGCAAGATATACCACCTGAACAATGCGCCGATGAACCCGAAGCCAGCGCAGAAGCCGATGGCGTTGCTGATCGGTGGCGGCGGCGAACAGCGCACTCTGCGAATGGTCGCCCGCTACGCCACGGAGTGGAATGTGCCGATCATGCAGGGCCTGGAGGTCTACAAGCAGAAGGTCCAGGTGCTGGAAAAGCACTGCGAGGAGGCCGGGCGCGACATCGCCGGCATCGAGCGCTCCGTAATGACGGGCTACATCTCCGGCGCCAACCAGGCCGAGGTGGACAGGAAGGTCCAGGCCGCCATCGACGCCGCCCCGGAGCGCTTCCGCCGCACCGACGGCAAGCCGCCGATGACGGCGCTCTGGGGCACGCCCGCCCAGATCGTCGAGCAGATCAAAGAGCTGGAGGACGCCGGCATCAGCCGCATCATGCTCCAGCACCGCTCGCCGCCCTCCAAGGCGGACCTGGAGTTCCTGGCTCAGGAGATCCTGCCGAAGGTGTAGCGGGCGAGGTTGTCAGTAGTCAGTTATCAGTCGTCAGTTCGTCCCTGGCAAGTCGGGTTGAGTAAGTAATGATCATTGCGAGGAGGCGGTAGCCGACGTGGCAATCTCACGCGCGTGCACGGCAGTCCGTACTCGACCGTGAGATTGCTTCGTCGTCCTCACGTCCTCCTCGCATTGACCGGTGTTTGAACCGAAGACTGAGAACTAACGAACTAACGACTACCAACTAAGAACTGAAGCCCCGCTCAGTACCAGTGCCAGAGCCAGTACTTCTCCTGCGCCAGGTTCGCGAGGTGCCAGAGCATGCTCGGTTGCTTCAGCGTGATCAGGCGCTGCGGTGCCAGGAAGTCGCCCTCTGCGACCATGGCGCCGCCGTTGCCGGTCTCGATGAGCCATCGGGTCTTCGCGTCGAAGGGGTCCGGGCGGGGGCCTCGGCCTGCGCGATAGGCGATGTTGTGGGCCACGGTCTGGGCCTGCTTTTCGGCGAAACCGGGCGCGTGAGGAAGCTGCTCGCCGCCGAGTAGGGTCAGGTAGGTCGCATCGCCGATTACGAAGACGTCCTCGCGTTCGGTCTCGAAGGTGCCCGGGTCGGCTGGGATGCGTCCGCTGCCGTCCGCGAGGCCGAGTTCGCTCAGCACGGGCGGGAGCACGTACGCCGGCTCCGTCACCAGCATCTGGAACGGCGCTTCCTCGCCGTCGCTCATGGTCGCGAGGTGGCGGGCGCTGTCGACGGCGGCAAGGCACTTGCCCGTCTGCACTTCGATGCCCTTGTGCGCGAGGAGGCTGCGGAGCTCGTCGCTGTTCCGCGGCCCCAACACCTCCAGCGACGAGGCTTCGGGCGTGTAGAGGGAGATCACGACCTTCTGGCGCACCTTGCGGGAATGGAAGTAGTCCTCCAGCATCATCGCCATCTCGTACGGCACCGGCGGGTAACGAAAGCCGGTGCTGTTGCCGGCGATGAGGATGCGGCCGCCGGAGAAGTAGCGCAGGGCCGCCGCCATGTGCTCGGCGCCTTCCACCGTCTCGAGGTTGTGCACCTCGGAGTGGCCGTTGTGGGCGGGTTCGGCGCCGAGGGCGATAACGAGGTAGTCGTAGTGGAACTCGCGGCTCTCGGCCCGCACGTAGCGGTTGTCGAGGTCGATCTGGCGCACTTCGGCGTTGACGAACTCGATGCCGTGTCGGGCCAACCTGCCCCGATTGCGCCGGATCGCCTCGGGACGGCGCTCGCCGGTCATCACGCGCAGGTAGGCCGGTGGATACGACGCCTGAGGCTCGCGGTCGATGACGATGACGCGGTGGTTGGATGGCAGGAGCTGGCGGGCCGTGCGCGCGGCAACCACGCCGCTGACACCGCAGCCCAAGATCAGAACAACCGGATCAGGCAATTATGTTCTCCCCGATCGAGTCTAGCAGAGCCAGGATTCGCGAACTAAGAATGCATGCACTAACATGAGGGAAACAAAAGGGAACGTTCCCTCGCTTTAGTGGAGAGCCTGACTATGCCCAAAGTCCTGCCTGAGTACCTGGAGTTGCGCCGCCAACAGATTCTCGACGCTGCCGCCACGTGCTTCTCACGCCGCGGTTTCCACCAGACGACCATGCAGGACATTTGCCACGAAGTTGAGCTCAGCCCCGGCGCCGTCTATCGCTACTTCCCCAGCAAGGAAGCGATCATCGAGGGCATGTGCAACCGCGGCTCGGAGGCGAACTCCCAGGCGCTGGAAGAAGGCCTCAACGCGGAAGGCACCCTCTCGATCTTCGATGAGCTGATCCGGCTCTTCTTCCTGGAGATGGACAACCTCAAGAGCCTCGAGTTCTGTTCGTTGAACGTCGAGCTGATTGCAGAATCGCCGCGAAACGAACGTGTGCAAGAGATTCAAGCAGGTACCCTGCAAGGTGTCCTGACCCGGCTCATCCCCTTCATGGAAGCGGCGCAGGCGAGAGGGGAAGTGGACCCGTCGTTGGACCCGGAGGCGATCGTGCGCGTCATGATCGCGCAGTATCAGGGCCTGATAACCCAACGCCTCGTCCAGCCCGATATCGACGTCTCCAGTTTCGCCGCGGTGCTGCGTTCGCTGTACGCCGGCCGATTCTGGCGAGCCACTTCGTGCGGGGCGGAAGACGCTGCACCCGCATCGCCCCCTTCATCGGCGCTCCGTCACTAAGGTTTCGGAAAATATTCTTACCTGACCCTCAGACCGGTTGACACGCTTGCATGCCAGGAATATAAACGACTGAGCATTCGTTTTTTATCAAGAACAACGAATGTCCTTTCATCGGTAGATCGTTCGTCTCTTCTTGGCAAGGAGGAAAGAGATGGCTTTTAGTCTTTCACCCGGTTCGTTGGCAAGGTCCAGTGCGAAGCACCCCTGGCGCGTCGTCGGCCTCTGGGTCGTCGTCATGGTGGTTTCGTTCATGCTCGTAGGCTCGCTCCTGGAGAGCGCGCTCACCACCGACGCAAAGGCGACCAATAATCCCGACTCCGCGGTAGGCGAGAACCTTCTGGAGCAGCGCCTCCGTGGTCCCTTCCGCGCCCAGGAAGCCGTAATCGTCACTTCCGACAACTTGTCGGTGGACGACGCGGCGTTCAAGGCCAAGGTCGATTCGATCCTGGGCGACATCCGAGCCCTTGGGCCCGATGTCGTCGAGTCGGCCACCACCTACTACGAGACGAACGCACCCACATTCGTCTCCACCGACAAGCATTCGACATTCATCGCCGTGACGATGGCTGGCAAGATCGACGACGCCAACACGAACGTCGAAGACGTCATCGACATCGTGAAGTCTGAGGACGGTCAGGAAGGCTTCGGCGTCGCCATCTCCGGCTACGCCACGGTCAACCACGACTTCACCACGGCCGCCGAGCGCGACCTATCCCGCTCGGAGTACGGTCCGCTTCCCTTGGCGCTGCTGATCCTGATCCTGGTGTTCGGCGCCATCATTGCGGCCTTCGTGCCGGTGATCCTGGCGTTCTTCGCCATCTTCGCCGCACTCGCCCTCGTGGCGCTGCTCGGCACGGGCTTCGAGTTCTCCTTCTTCGTCCAGAACATGATTTTCATGATGGGTCTGGCGGTCGGCATCGACTACTCGCTGTTCATCCTCTCCCGCTACCGTGAGGAGCTGGCGAAGGGGCTCGAGCAAAGTCGACGCCATCGCCATGGCCGGTGGGACCGCCGGCCGGGCCGTGATGTTCAGCGGCATGACCGTTGTCATCGCCCTGCTCGGCCTGCTGATCATCCCGCACACGATCTTCCGCAGCCTTTCGACCGGCGCCATCCTCGTCGTCACGGTGTCCGTCCTGGCGTCGCTGACCCTGCTGCCGGCCGTATTGAGCCTGCTGGGCGATTGGGTGAACAAGGGGCGCATCCCCTTCGTGCAGCACGCACAGCAGACACACGACGAGCAGTCCGTTGGCGGCTTCTGGGACAAGGTGGCGCGCGGCGTCATGGCCAAGCCGGTGCTATCGGTCGTGTTGTCCGCCGGCCTGCTGATTGCCCTTTCGATTCCGTTCTTCAGCATCAACCTCGGCGGTTCCGGCGTGAGCAGCCTGCCGGAGAGCTTCATCTCCAAGCAGGGCTTCGACATCCTGGCCGCCAACTTCTCCGGTGGCGACGTTAACCCGGTGGAAGTCGTGATCGACGGCGACGTGAACTCGCCGGCCGTCCAGTCTGCCATCGATGACCTGAAGGCCGCTGCAGCAAGCGAGCCAGATCTCGGCGCCGCTACCTTCGAGGCGAACGACGCGGGTGACCTCGGCCTGCTCAGCTTCCAGCTCTCCGCCGACTCGTTCTCGGACGAGGCCGTCAACACGGTCGACCGCCTGCGCAGCGACTACATCCCGGCGGCCTTCGCTGCCACCGATGCGAAGGTCTACGTCACCGGCCAGGCCGCAATCTCGCTCGACCAGTACGAGCTGACGGACAAGTACACGCCGATCCTGTTCGCCTTCGTGCTCAGCCTGAGTTTCATCCTGCTGATGATGGTGTTCCGCTCCATCGTTGTGCCGGCGAAGGCTATCGTGCTCAACCTGCTCTCCGTGGGCGCGGCGTACGGTCTCCTCGTCCTGGTGTTCCAGGAGGGTTTCCTGCACAGCGTCCTCGGCTTCCAGCAGGTGGAGGCGATTGAGTCCTGGCTGCCGCTGTTCCTGTTCGCGATTCTGTTCGGGCTCTCGATGGACTACCACGTCTTCCTGCTCAGTCGCATCCGGGAGCGCTACGACCAGACGCACAACAACACGGAGTCCGTGGCGTTTGGCGTGCGTTCGACGGGCCGCCTGATTACCGGTGCCGCCCTGATCATGGTGGCGGTGTTCGGCGGCTTCGCCATCGGCGACCTCGTGATGATGCAGCAGATGGGCTTCGGCCTCGGCATCTCGGTCCTCATCGACGCGACCGTCATCCGGTCGGTCCTCGTGCCGGCCTCGATGAAGCTGCTCGGCGACTGGAACTGGTACCTGCCGCCGGTGCTCAACTGGCTGCCCCGCATCGGCATTGAAGGCACACCGGTTCAGCCGGAAGGCGCTTCCGCCGGCGGTGGCTCCTAGCGGGCCTAGTTATCAGCTGTCAGCGATCAGGTTTGAGCCGGTCGCAGGCATGAAGGGACGGCCCCGCCATTGCGGGGCCGTCTTCGCGTCCAGCCGAATTCGACGTGCCAGGCTGGCTCTGCCTGAGGCATCCTGAGCCTGTCGAAGGACAGTCTGCGAGACAAGGTGTGTAAACACACATACCAATTGGCGGCATCAGCGTGGCAGGAGGGCGTAGGGGCGCACGGCCGTGCGCCCCTACAGGTTCCACTGGCGGACAGTTCGTCGCTCGCTTGCCCCCGGCTGCGATAATGGCTTCGTTGTTCTAGAAGGAGAACCGAACCGATGGCAGACCTTCCGACGCGGCAATTGGGCCGCACCGGCATGCAAGTGACCACGCTGGGCTACGGCGCTATGGAGCTGCGGGGCGCCCCCCGCGGCCGCGATGTCTCAGATGAGCAGGCGGAGCGCATCCTCAACGCCGTGCTCGACTCCGGCATCAACTTCGTCGACACGTCAGTCGACTACGGTGTCGCCGAGGAGCGCATCGGCAAGTACATCTCGCACCGGCGCAACGAGTACTTCCTGGCGACGAAGTGCGGCTGCCTCAGCGGCCCTTTGTTGGAGAACGCATCACCGGCGCCGGGCGGCCGCGGCTTCCCCCACGTCTTCACGCCGGAGAACATCGTCCGCGGGCTGGAGCAGAGCCTGGCGCGCATGAAGACGGACTATGTCGACCTCCTGCAGTTCCACGCATCGCCCTCGAAGGAGCAGCTCCTGGAGCACGGCGCCATCGAGTGCGTCCAGGACCTCAAGCGCCAGGGCAAGGTGCGCTGGATCGGCATGTCCGGCACGATCCCGAACCTCAAAGACCACATCGAGATGGGCGTGTTCGACGAGTTCCAGATCCCGTACTCGGCCATGCAGCGCGAGCACGAGGACCTGATCGCAACGGCCTCGCAGGCCGGCGCCGGCATCGTCATCCGCGGCGGCGCCGCTAAGGGCGGCCCCGGCAAGGAAGAGGGCGACGCCTGGGACAAGTGGCAGGAAGTCGACCTGACCGACCTGCTCGACGGCATGTCGCGCCAGGAGTTCGTCCTGCGCTTCACGATCAGCCACCCACACATGGACACGACCATCGTAGGCACCGTGAACCCGGAGCACCTCAACGACAACGTCGATGCCGTGCTGCACGGCGTCCTGCCCGCGGACGTGTACGAAGAGGCCAAGCGCCGCCTCGCCACCGCCGGCCTGGAGCCTATCGCCATCGAGGCGCAGTAGGGACGCAGGACATGGGCATAGACACAGTCACAGGCATGCCCCTATGCCTGTGACTGTGCCTTTGCCCGGTGCTGCTAACGTGACGGACGCCAGTTAGCCGTCACTGACGGATGGAGCACGCGGAGAATTTGCATGGGTCATTTCCACGGCGTCGTGCCGGTCTTCCTTGTCGATGACGTCGCAGCCGCGGCGCAGTACTACCGCGACGTCCTCGGGTTCGAGGTCGACTTCGTCTGGGGCGAGGACGTTTCGTACGGCCGCGTTGCGCGTGACGACGCCGTGATCGACTTCGTGCGCGCCGATCCGCCCGGCCTGCGAAACAGCATCGCCGCCGCGGGCGCAGCGCACGGCACCGATGCCCTCATCGTGGTCAGCGACGTCGAGGACGTGTACATCGAGATCCAGGAGAAGGGCGCCAACGTCATCGAGCGTCTGGAGGCGCGCGAGTACGGCATGCTCGACTGCATGATTGAGGACCTCAACGGTTACCGGCTCACCATCGGCGGCGGCCTCGACGAAGAAGACGTAGAGGACGCCTGATGCAGCTCTCGGACCTGCTCAACGGCCAGTGCTACGAGCGCCCGAAAGGCTCGCCGTTGCTCACTGAGGCTGAGGTGAGCGAGCGCCTGCCCCTGGTTCCCGGCTGGGAAGTCGTCGACGACGGCAAGGGCATCCGGTTCACGGAACGCATGAAGGACTTCCAGACCGTCATCGACTTCATCGTCGAGGTGGCGAAGATCGCCGAAGAGCAAGGACATCACCCCGACATCCAGGTGCGCTCTTACCGCACGCTGCAGCTTGACTTCTCCACTCACTCCCTCGGCGGCCTCACCGACAACGATTTCATCATGGCTGCCAGGGTGGACGCCCTGCGTAGCTGATGCGTCGCAGGCGAACCGAGATCCGGTAAACTGGACCTATGAAAGCGACAAGAGGCACCGCCACGCCTCTGGACCAGGCTGAGATGGCCATCGTGAAGAAATACAAGGGGCTCCTCAAGGATGTGCCCGGTCCGGTCAGTGTGTGGGTCACGACAGACGGTGGGCTCTTGCACTTCCATACGCTTATCGCGCCGGATGATCAGATCGAGGCAGCACTTTACAAGGTCGAAAGCAGCTTGTTGCAGGCAATCGATCCCCGGATCGTGGATTTCGACGTCTACGTCCGTCCCGAGACCGTGCGTGAGTTCCTGTTCAAGGACACGCCACCGCTGTTCCAGCGGGACTAATGCCTGCGCTCGCAGATCACCTGCTGGCTGCTGACAATAATCGCCTTCTAGCTATGGACCTGCTGACGCGGCCTCAATTCATTGTCTGGTCGCCCGTGCTGAGCTTCTATTCTGCGTTGCATATGGTGGATGCCTATCTTTCCGAGGCGGACATTCATCCTCGGAGCCATGCCATTCGAAGAGCCCACGTTGAGCGGGATCCGGCATTGGAGTCGATTCGCCGCGACTATCGCTTTTGGAAAGGCGCTCCCGTGAAGCGCGATATGACCTTGTCCCGTTCGAGGCTGACGAGGCGAGGAGCCTCCTCGATGTCGAGCTGGCCAGGATAACGACAGTAATTCGAGCTTTGTTGCCGCCCCTGCGGTGCCTAGATCGCCTCGCCGCCCCCGGCCTGCGGGTGGCCCGCGAGGCGATAGTAGTGGCGCTCCATCAGCAGCATGTTGCGCTCTCGCAGGCCGTCCGATTCGACCTTCGCCCGGTTTGGCGCGACGGCGTTGCGGCGCAGCGAGTCGTTTTCCAGCGCCTCGAAGAGCATGTCGGCCAGGCGCTCGGGGTTATGCACCGGCACGATGAAGCCGTTGAGGCCGTGCGTAATCCAGCCTTCGTTGCTCGGCAGGTCACTCACGACCGGGAAGCAGCCCGCTGCCATCGCCTCGACCGTGCTCAGGGCCAGCGAGTCCGAGGACGGCACCGAGACGTAGACGTGCGCCTGCGAGAGCGCGTCGGCCAGCCCGTCCGGCGACAGGCGGCCCACGAACGTGATCGAATCGCCCGGCGCCAGCTCGCGCGCCAGTCGCTTCGCAGCAGCGCGCTGCTGGCTGCCGTCGTGCGCGACGACCAGGCGGGCGGCGGGCAGGCGCTCCCGAAGGCGCGCGAACGCCCGGATGATCACGTCGACGTTGTACAGGGGTTCGAGGGCGCGGTCGCTGATGATCGTGGGCGGCGTCGCCGATCGGTCGCAGGTTGACGGAGCGCTCACCGGCGTCGAGGAACGCCCGGTCGATGCCGAGGTGCACCACCTCGATGCGGTCCTCGGGCACACCCAGCTCAGCGGCTCGTCGCGCCAGCGAGGCGTCGTTGGCCGTGACGAGGTCGGCGTGGCCAGAGCGCGTGGCCGGCGATCCGCTTGCCCAACGGCTTGTGCGACTCCACCAGCAGGTCGGAGCCCCAGGCGCTGACGACGTAGGGATGGTAGTCGGCGAAAGCGCCGTAGAAGCCGTGCTCGACGGCGTAGTGGGCGTGGAAGACGTCCGGCTGGATCTCGTCGAGCACGCGTCGAAGTCCGGCGCGCATGTAGCGCCGGGCCTGGATCAGAGCGTTGCAGGCTGGGTGGGACGAGTCGGCGGATTCGAGCGCCAGGCCTCTCCCCGGTTGCCCGAGGGGGCGGGACGACGTCCGTCGGATGGCGTATCGCGCTGCCGACAGCACGTGCACGGTGACGCCCGGCAGCTCCGCGGCTGGGACGGTAGTACGAGATCGCGTGCACGTCGTGGCCGCGCTGCACGAACACCTCCAGCCATCGCCGCGTGTGCATGCCCTCGAAGTCACCCAGGACGGCGATGCGCAGCGGCGGCACCGGCCTCGATTCGCTCATGAGCGCGCCTCGGGCGCCTTGCGATGGCCGCAGGCGGTCAGCAGGCTGCGGGCGCCATCGACGTACAGCGGCGCGTCGGCCGGCTTCGGCAGCAGGCAGTCGGCGATCGAGCCGCCGGAGAGCCGTCGATAGGCAATCGCGGTGAACGCGAGGCCGCAGCAGTAGGCGAAGCTGGACGCCGCTGCGGCGCCCGGCACGCCGAAGGGCGGGATCAGCAGCAGGTCGCCCGCAATCGTCACGACGAGCACGCCGATGCCGACCTGGGCGTTGATCAGCGGACGGCCGCGGCTGAACACGTAGGCGGCCAGGATCTTCGTGCCCGCCGCCGCCACCGTGCCCGGGCAGCAGCCAGACGAACGGCAGCACGGACGCATCGAACGCGCCGCCGAAGATCGCCGGCACGACGAAGGGCGAGACGGCGGCGGCGCCAATCGCCGCCGATGCCGGTGACCAGCAGCGTGTTGCGGCAGACCAGCGGCGTCATGCGCGCGGCGCTCTCGTCGTCGCTGGCCGTGAGGTTGGTCAGCAGCACGACGCCGACCGAGTTCGCGATGAACCACATGCCCTCGCTCAGCGAGACGCCGACCGCGTAGATGCCGACGCCGGCGGCGTTGACCAGCCAGAGCACCAGGTAGGCATCGAGGCGCAGGTTGAGGAGCTGGATCAGGTTGCTGAGCTGGCCCTGCACGCCGAAATGCGTCGACTGCCGGAGCAGGGCGCCGAACGCCGGCCGCCGGGGCCAGTGCGCCAGTGCCGAGCATGCCGTAGCCGAGCACCAGCGGCGGCAGCAACGCCAGCGTCCAGGCCACGACCGTGCTCTCAATCGTCAGCCCGTCTGTAAGCCTCGACGAAGCCGAGCGCCAGCAGAATCGAGAGCGGCAATGAGACCTCGAGCAGGTTCATCGCGCCGAAGCGGCCCTGGGCCCGCAGCACCCCCTCGACGACGCGGAACTGGATCACTGCGGGCACCGCAACAGGGCCAGCCAGTACGGCAGGTCCTTGGCGGCCAGGTCGTCCTGGAAGGCAAGGCGGCGATCGAGCACGCCGAGCGCGGTGAGCGCCGTCGCGATCAGCGTGACGGTGAGGCCGGCCTCCATCGCCTGACGCGGCGTGAAGTCGCGGCGCCCGACGTAGTAGACGACGGCCGTACCGATGCCGAGGCTGAAGAACGCGAACGCCAGGGTGACGGCGTTGCGGTACAGCGCCGTGACGCCGAGGCCCTCGTCGCCGAGGGCGCGCGCCATGAGCACCGCCGTAAGGAAACCCAGGCCGTAGCTGGCGACGGTGCTGACGAAGACCAGGTTGACGTTGAGCAGGAACCCGCCGCCGGGAGCCCGGCCCCGGGCGGGCCATCGCTGGGCCTAACCATGACCTCCGTGCGGCACCCGGTTCACGAACCAGCTCCTCGACCGCGTCGACCTCCGCGTCCATGCGCTGCTCCCAGCTCCAGAACGAGCGCTCCGCCAGCCGCCGCGCGGTGGCACCCAGGCGGCGCCGCTTGTCCGGGTCGCGCGCCAGCCCGCCAGCGCGTCGGCGATCACCTGGGGCTCGCCGGAGTGGAGGAGGACGCCGGTCTCGCCGTCGCGGATCAGGTCGCGCGTGTCGCCCTCATCCAGCGTGAGGACGCAGCGGCCCGCGATCATCGCCTCCAGCAGCGGGTTGCCGACGTTCGATAGCTCGTTGGTCGACAGAAAGACGTCGGCAGCCCAGAGGTAGCGCTGCACCTCGGGCTGAGGCACGGGACCGACGAAGGTCACGAGGTCCTGCAGGCCGAGGTCGCGCACCTGCTCCTCCAGGTTAGTGCGCTCCTCGCCGTCCCCGACGATGAGCAGGCGCGCCGCGATGCCCTCGTTGCGCAGCAGCGCCACGGCATCGACGGCGCGGTCGACGCGCTTCCAGCGCGCCAGCCGCGTCGCCGTAACCAGCACGAGGTCGTCTCGGCGAAAGGCCAAGCTGTTTCGCGCACCGCGTCGTCCTCGCCCTCCTCGGGCGGGCGCACGTTGCCAAGGTCGAGGCCGTTGCGCCAGAAGCACACGCGCCCTGCCGAGCTCGGGTTGACGCGCTGCAAGACTTCGTCACCCTGGGTGCCGTCGTCGGTCATGATGTACAGGTCCGCGAGCGTGTTGAGGGCGCGCACCTCCTCGTACTTGCGCAGGCGGCTGTGGGGCCGGTTCAGGTACGGGTACATGATCGTGCCCTGGAATCGCGCGACCAGCGGCAAATTGTGCCGCTCGCGCACCTTTGCGCTGCGCCAGCACGCCGTGCACCTCGTAGCCGTAGAGCAGATCGAAGTCGCCCTGGCGAAACAGGCTCTCGGCCCGGCGCGCCGCCAGCATCGGGAACAGGGAGGCAAACCGCATCTTCTGGTCCAGCTTGCGCGCGATGTTCGGCAACGGCAGCCGCGATTCGGCGATCGATGGCAGTTGGAAGAGGTGGAAGTGCACGCCGTTGAGCTTCGGTGGTTGCTGCACCGGCGCGCCGTGGTGATGGTTGGCGCCGATGGTGCTGGAGATGAAGTGCACCTCGTGGCCACGTCGAGAGTAGCCCTCCAGCGTTTTGTAGAGGGACGGGGCGCCTCCCTGGCCGGCGAGGGCCCAGACCTCCAGCGCGCTGATCATGAGGATGCGAAGGGAAGGCAAGGGTTCCTCCAGCGCGTGGCCCGTCGCCACGTCGTGAGGTTCAGTCTAAGTGATGCAGCGCGTACAAAGGGGCGTAGAATAGGCATGTACGCACCGGAAACACCTGAGGACTAATGACTGCTGCGAGGGACGCATGGGATGGCTTGCAGCCAGTGTTCGGACCTCTGGACTTTGTTCCGGCTTGAACCTGAACCGTACTAATCCGTAACATACATAGTCCGGGTGATCGCCCGGGTACATCGGGGTGTAGCTCAGCCAGGCTAGAGCGCACGGTTCGGGACCGTGAGGTCGGAAGTTCAAATCTTCTCACCCCGACCATTCATTCGTTCTCAGGAAGGCGTCCCCCATATGCCTCTCCTCATCCGCATACCAAGAGGTGCCAGATATGAACTCACCCGTTGAGGGAGAAGACGTTAACCGTGGCAAGCGCCAGGGGTCCGAGCAAGCGATCCAGCTAGCGCTTGAAAGCAAGTGGGAAGAAGCCGCGACGCTCAACCGCACCATCGTGCAGGCGGCACCGACCGACGTCGACGCCTGGAACCGCCTCGGCAAGTCCCTGCTGGAGCTGGGGCGCTTCCGCGAGGCGTTCGAGACCTACGCCCACTCGCTGGAGCTCGATCCGGTGAACCAGATTGCCAAGCGCAACCTGGACCGCCTCGAGGGCCTGAAGGACCAGGAGGCCTCGCGAGGACCATCGATTGCCCGTGTTGCCCAGGACCTGTTCATCGAAGAAGTGGGTAAGACCGGCACCACGGTGCTTCAGATTGCCTCGGTGGACCTCATGCCGACGTTGACCTCCGGCGACGAGGTGTACCTCAAGCCCCTGGACGATGCCATCTCGGTCGAATCGGCGGACGGTGACTACCTCGGCCAGATCGAGCCCAAGCTCGGCCTGCGCCTGCTGCGACTCATGGAGGGCGGCAGTCAGTACGCCGCCGCCGTGAAGAGTCTCGCCGACCACGACGTCGAGCTAATCATCAAGGAAACCTTCCGGCACCCCTCGCAGACGCGCCCGAGCTTCCAGCCTTCGAGCAGCGAGAGCGTACGACCCTACATCCGCGAGTCGCTGTTGCGCCTGTCTGACGACGACGACGATGACATGCTCGAAGAAGAGATCGATCGCGGCGACGATGAGCCGGACACCGACCACAACGACAACTCGAGTGGTTTCGGCTTCGGGGACGGCGATTCAGAGGACGAGGACGAGGACGCCTAACAGCAAGTCTTTCCCCAGTGGCGGACCCTACCGAGTCGCCGTCGCGCGATGGGAGCACATCCCGGGTGAGCGGCTGGAGAATTACTGGCGCCGTCTGCGCCAGTCCGGCCTCGAGCCACTGGATCACTGCACGCCAGGCTTGAACCTCGCCGGCGCCGAGGGCCTCGTCCTAACCGGCGGTATCGACGTTGACCCGACGTTATACGGCGAGACACCCTGGCCGCAGGTCGATAACACCAACCTGGCCCGGGACGAGTTCGAGTTGGGCCTGCTGCGTGACGCCCTCGAACGTGACCTGCCCGTCCTGGCAATCTGTCGCGGGCATCAGCTCTTCAACGTGGCGATGGGCGGCAGCCTCCTCCAACACATCGAAGGCGGCGCGCATGAGGACGACGACGAGGGCGTGTCTGCCCAGCATGACGTGTCTCTCGTTCCCGGCACCAAGCTCCACACCATCTACGGCGCCGATCGCATTCACGTCAACTCCCGCCACCACCAGGCCGTGACACCGCAGGGCGTCGCGAAGGGCCTCACCGTTTCGGCGACCACCGACGACGGGCTCGTCGAGGGCCTCGAGAGCGACGCCCACACCTGGGCCGTTTCGGTGCAGTGGCACCCGGAGCGCATCGACTCGCACATCCCCAGCTTCGATGCCGAGGCGCGTCTCCTGTTCACAGCCTTCGCCCAGGCCGTGCGGGCGCGAGTCACTGCCTGACGTTCCAGCTTGCAACGTATGACGCTTGCGTATTACGCTAGGAGAGTTGGCGAGGGGGTTGGCGAACCGGCAGACATCGAAGTCGATGACCTCGACTGGGACGCACAGAACGTCGAGCACATCGCTCGGCATGACGTGATGCCGGAAGATGTCGAGTTCGCGCTCCGCAACGGCGCGCGATTCTTTCTGAACCTTCCCGGCCGTTCTGCCACCCATGTCATGGTCAGTCGGGATCAGTGGCGTCGGGTCTTGTACGTACCCATCCTCTGGCTTGAAGGCCCGGCAAGTGGCGCGTAATTAGCGCCTGGGAGAGCCGGTTTGCACGAGGGCTGCTCCCGGAGGAGTAGGAGGCGCGAAATGAAGAGCTACGAAGAGATGGCGCGGGAAGCCGATGCTGTGAAGGACACGGAAGCTGAGCTGGAGGGGCTGGTGCCCGTGAAGGCGCGCGTGTCCAAAGACCCTCGCTCCGTTTACTCCGTACGCCTGCGGTTCGGTGAGCTCACCGAGATCATGAACGCGGCCAAGGAGCGCGGTGAGTCCGTGTCAGAGTTCATGCGCCAGGCCTCGCTGGCCGCTGCCCGTGGCTACGTCGACCTGAAGGTAGGCGAGCAGGCGCAGGCCCTCCTCACGGTGCGCGAAAAGGCCCGCGAGCTCTACGAGGCCGTCGAGAAGCTGGACGAGTAACCTCCTGGTCACGACGTCGCAGGATTGCGGTGGCGCGGCTGGAGCAGCTTCTGCTCCACCGTGGCCCACGTCTCGAGATCGCGGGCGGCGATGATGCCCTCTTTGCCGTCGCCAGGGTCATAGTCGGAACCATCCCATCGACGCACGATGCCGCCGGCCTCCTGAAGAATCAGTGATCCCGGTGCATGGTCCCACGGCAAGGTCCTGCGAAAGAGCACGAAATCCTGAACGCCGGTGACGATTTCAGGATATTCGAATCCAGCACAGCCACTGCCAGGGAGGATCTCGCCCAAGGTGGATGCGGATGCTTCCACGAAACCTTGGTGCTCCTCATCGAGGAATCGGGTCCTGACAGAGCCGCGCGGTGACTCGCGGTTGCCATCCAGCTCGCCGATCTGCATTGAGCGACCGTTCAAGGTGGCGCCCGCGCCCCGTTCGGCTATCCACGCTTCACCATCGACCGGGCGCCATATCCATGCGTGAGTTGTGACGCCGCGGTCCATGAACGCAACCATTACGGCGAACTTATGGGTTCCGGCAATGAAATTCGAAGTGCCGTCGATCGGATCGACCAGCCAGACAGGAGTTCCCTGTTGCACAGCCTCAAGGAGTCTTGGGTTCTCGGCGGTAGCTTCCTCGCCGATCACAACGGCGTCGCGCCGGATGGAGCGCAGCGCTTGCGAAATCAGCCGTTCGGCTTCTCGGTCAGCGAGCGTAACCACCTCACCCGGTGACTTTTCCTCGACGTCACCTTCGCCCAGGGCTCGAAAGCGAGGCATGATCGCTGCTTCGGCGGCTTCCTGCATGGCAGTCAGAACCTGGTCGGCAAGCGTCATCCGCGGCTCCTGGTGCAAAGATTAGACTCGAAGTGCCGCAAATGGTAACATAGACTCAACAATTCCTGATCCGCGTGCTCCCTTTCTGAGCCGAGTACGCGCCTGAGAGCCCGCCTATGACGATTTCCCCTCTAGACGCCGGTAACATTCGCCCCGTCCGTATCGAAGAGGAGATGCGCGCCTCCTACGTTGATTACGCCATGAGCGTCAACGTTGCGCGCGCGATCCCGGATGTGCGCGACGGCCTCAAGCCGGTTCAGCGCCGCATCCTCTACGGCATGTCGGAGCTCAACCTCCAGGCCGGCAACCCGTACAAGAAATCGGCCACGGTCATCGGCGAAGTCATGGGTAAGTACCACCCCCATGGCGACTCGCCGATTTACGAGGCGATGGTCCGCATGGCCCAGGACTTCGCGATGCGCTATCCCCTGGTCGATGGCCAGGGCAACTTCGGCAGCATCGACAACGACCCGCCGGCAGCCATGCGCTACACCGAGGCGCGGCTCACCGCCATCGCCAGTGAGATTCTCGCCGATATCGAGAAGAACACGGTCGACTTCCAGCCGACCTTCGACGACAGCAAGTCTGAACCGACGGTCCTGCCCTCGCGTGTGCCAAACCTTCTGATCAACGGTGCCTCCGGCATCGGTGTCAGCCTGGCGACCAACATCCCTCCCCACAACCTGGGCGAGATTGTCGATGCCCTCGCGCTGCTGATCGATAACCCCGACGTCACCACCGAGCAGCTAACCAGTGTGGTCAAAGGCCCCGATTTCCCAACCGGCGGCATCATCTTCGGCAGGCAGGCGATCCGCCAGGCCTACGCGGACGGCCGTGGGCGCATTGTGGTTCGTGCCCGCTCCCACGTTGAAGAGGTCCGGGCTGGCAGGACAGCGATCATCGTCACCGAGGTCCCTTACCAGGTGAACAAGGCGGCCCTCGTTGCCCGCATCGCCGAGCTCGTCAAGACCAAGAAGATCGACGGCATCAGCGACCTGCGCGACGAGTCCGACCGCCATGGCCTGCGGGTCGTGATCGAATTGAGCCGAGGCGGTCAGGCGCGCTCAGTGCTCAACTCGCTGTACAAGCACACAAGCCTGCAGACGGCCTTTGCAGTCAACATGCTCGCGCTCGTCGATCGTGAGCCGCGCACGATCCGGCTCAAGACCGCCCTCGAGCACTATCTGGACCACCGGCGCGTTGTCGTCCGCCGCCGCAGCGAGTTCGAGCTTGAAAAGGCGCGCGAGCGCGCCCACATCCTCGAAGGCCTGCTCAAGGCGATCGACCAGCTCGACGCGATCATCGCCGCCATCCGCGCCTCCGCTTCCGCTGACGCCGCCCGCACCGCCCTGCAGCAGGACCCCTTCCTGCTCTCCGAGCGCCAGGCCCAGGCCGTGCTCGATATGCAGCTGCGCCGTCTCGCCGCACTGGAGCGCCAGCGCCTCCAGGACGAGTACGCCGCGCTGATCCAGGAGATCAACTACCTGGAGGACCTGCTCGCCAACCCTCGCAAGATCGACTTCCTGATCAAGGAAGAAGCCATGGAGATGAAGAAGCTTCACTCCAACGAGCGCCGCACCCAGATCGTCGAGCAGGAGCTGGAAGACTTCAACGAAGAAGACCTTATCGCCCACCAGGAAGTCGTGATCTCCCTCACGAATCGGGGCTACATCAAGCGCCTGCCGCTGGAGACCTACCGCCCCCAGCGTCGCGGCGGCCGCGGCGTCACCGGCATGGGCGTGCGCGAAGCCGATGCCATCCGCCGCATGATGGTGGCGGACACGCACGACTACCTGCTGTTCTTCACCGACCGCGGCCGCGTGTTCCAGCTACGAGCCCACGAAGTACCTGACTCGTCTCGCCAGGCGCGTGGTACGCCGCTGATCAACCTCATCGAGATCGAGTCCAACGAGCTGGTTACGGCCGTGGTGGCGACGACCACCTTCGACAAGGACTACATGCTCCTCGCCACCCGTAAGGGCGAGATCAAGAAGACGCCGCTCAAGGAGTTCGAGTCCGTGCGTCGCGCCGGCCTCATCGCCATGGGTCTGGAGGACGGCGACGAGCTCGTGTTTGCCCGCCTCGCCCGTGACGACGACGACGTGATCATGGCCTCGGCCCAGGGCAAGGCGATTCGTTTCAGCGCTACCGAGCTGCGCTCTGCCTCACGCATGAGCGGCGGCGTGCGCGGCATGCGCCTGCAGGCTGACGACGACGAGGTCGTCGCGCTCGAGACCGTCGTGGAGGGCGCCATGCTGCTCACGACCTCCGAGACCGGCCTCGGCAAGCGCACTGACTTCGCCGAGTACCCGAAGCACTCCCGCGGCGGCCAGGGCGTGGTCACGCACAACGTCACCGCCCGTACGGGTCGCGTTGTGTCGGCCCGCGCCGTCATGCCCAGCCACGAGCTCATCCTCATGTCGGAGCACGGCATCGTCATGCGCACGACGGTCGATAGCATCGCCAAGGTCGGCCGCTCGGCCCAGGGCGTGCACGTCATGAACGTCGGTGACGGCGACCACGTGGCCTGCGTTGCCACCATCGACCTGTCGAAGGTGCCTGCGGGCCCGGTGAGCCAGGACCCGGCCAGCGAGGACCCGGATGACGGCGCGGACGAAGATGCAGCACCCGAAGGCGACGCCTCGAAGCCCTCAAACGGCTCTCGTGCCCGTCGAGGCGGCGGCTCGAACGGCCGCAGCAACGGTCGCGGGCGCAAGTAGCGCCCGGCTCGGGTGCGCCGGCTAGCTCAGAGGCGTCTCGCGGGCAAGTATTCTGAGTCTGTCGAAGGACGTAAGCACTCCGTCGTGGATGGCTGTGGCTTCGCCTAACGGGTCGTCGGCGTGCTTCGACAAGCTCAGCATGCCGTGAAGCGCGTCTAGCAACGTCCACGGGGACCTGAGTGTCGAGCCTACTCCAGGTCCTCTTCGAACGCCTCGCCTTTGCTCTTGCAGTCCGGGCACTTCCAGAACAGCTCCGCCGTCGGGCGGCCGCGGATACGGCGCACTTCCTCGACCTGGCGCTTCTCCATGTATCCAGCGTTCATGTAGGAGTGCGCCATCGGCGAGATGCCGTCGTTGCTTTTCATGACCGTGGCGCCCGTCAGCATGGTCTCGACGAAGTTCAGGGGGCCGTCGTACCAGCGCCGCTTGCGCCACTTCACGTTACGAGACTGGCAGTTGGGGCAGCGAAGGGTTCGAATATCCATGGCAATGTATCCTCTACGATCAGGATACGCCTCTGGGGCAAGTTGCCCCAAAGATCAGGGCTGCCACCAGTCGAAGTACTTGTCCCACTCGATATGTCCCTGGTACTCCGAGTGGCCCCGATTGCGGGTCGGAGCTAACGTAGCACCGGTCTCGACGACAGTCCTCGACCACCACGGTCGCCGTGCCGCCCTTCGACGAGCACCAGCCTCAGGGACGCACGTGCCGCTCCGGTCCGAGGCAGACGAAGAGCAGTCGCTTGCCGTCGCGTGACCACTGCGGCAGCTCCTGGCGGCAATCGGCGCCGTCGATGACGAGCGGGTGGGCGTTCGTACCATCGCTGCTTACGGCCCAGAGGCGTCGCGCGTCCTCGGCGCTGTGGTCGCCCGGCGTCACTGGCCCTGTGTCGGGCCGAGCCAGCGAAGGCGATCGTCTCGCCATCGGGCGACCAGGCTGGCGAGTACCGCGACGAGGCTTGGCGTCCGTCAGGGTCTGTAACATCGTCCGGTTTGCAGGTCGATCACGGCGATTCGCTTGTCGGTCTGGGCGTCGATCAATACGGTGCGCGCTGCCGGGCATCGCCGCCCACGGATCGACAGCGAGACACCTTCGACCATAGCGACCTGCGCTGCTCGTCAGGAGACATCGCCATGAAGTCCCGATAGGTCAGAATCGGCTTGCCGCCGGGCTCCGGCCTTGGGCTCGCGCGTCAAGACAGGCCATAAGCCTGCGTCGGCAGCCCGCCACGCGTCAGGCCGAGTTCACGCGGATCGGTCGCTGAGCGAGTAGGGCGGCGGCAGCCCCGCCGTCCGGTTGCGGCCCAGCGGGCGGGAACAGGCATCGTCCGTCGAGCTAACCCGTCTCGGGAGGGAGCCGCGAATCGAGCAGACCTCGTGCTCGTCGCTGCCATCGAGGCGCACAGCGCGGATGCCGACGTAGGTGAATGCGGCAGCTTGCTCGTGGTCGGCATGGTCCTCTTCGAAGACGATCCACTGCCCGTCGCTGCTCCAGGTCAGGCCCATACGGCGGTCCAGCGGGTTCGCCGTGCGATCCGGCAACGGCGGCAGCAGCTCCCGGCGCCCGGAGCCGTCCGCGTTCTCGACCACGAGGCTGCTGTCTTCGAGGCTGATCGCCAGCACGTCGTCCACCGGCGACCATGCCACGTCGGCCTGCGGCTATCGAGTGTCCGGTCCACGCTGCCGTCTGCCCGGACGACGTGCGTGCCAATCTCGTCCGGCGGCGACGGCGGCCCCTGCTGGTAGAGGATCCAGTCACCGGATGGCGAGATCTTTGGCTGCACGGCCGAGCCATTGAACGTGAGCTGCCGCGTCGGGCCCAGAAGGCAGCGTCTTCACCCACAGGTCGCCGTTGCGAACGTAGGCGACCTTGCCGAGGTCTCCATCCCCGCTACGGAAGAGGATGACGCTGAGCACGAGCGCTAGGCCGGCGAGCGAGACGATGGCACCAGCCGCAGCCACGTGTTTCCAATGTAGCCAGCCCAGCAGACCGGCCCACCCCCTGGCATGAGACTCCTGCCACGCAGCCGCCTCCTCACGCGACGAGACGCCGAGCTTCGAGAGGATCTCCGAGACGTGGTACTTGGCACCGAAGCGTGAGATGCCGAGCCGGTGCGCGATCTGCTCGTTCGAAAGCCCCTCGCGCAGGAGCGTCAGTACTTCTTGCTCCCGAGGTGTGAGTAAGCCGGGGAAACGGGGTCTACCGCGTCGCATCGAAACGAAGTTAGCACCGATGGCTCGGAATTACCCTGGCCACGCATGCGAGGTATCAGGGCGCCGACTGCCACCAGTCGAACACCTGAGCCCAGTCGAAGTGGCCGTAGTACCAGATGCCGACCTCGATGCTGTTGATCTCGTAGGCCAGCACGGGCACCGGCGTTGTCTCGCTGTCATCGCTGAGGTCGCGCAGCACCAGAGCCGCATCGCGAGGCTCTCCCTTCGTCGAAGGCGAGTTCGCCGGTGCGGGGGCCACGTAGAGGATGTAGCGCCCATCGGCGGACCACTGCGGGTACTCCTCCCAGGTCGCTGCGTTCGTCAGTCGTCGCTTGTTGCTGCCATCCGCGTCCATCAGCCAGATGCGCCGCTCCAGCACGCTGTTCGGGTCGCTTGTCTCGCTGGTGGGCTGCTGCACAAAGGCGATGGTCGAGTCGTCCGGCGACCACGCCGGCGACGTCGCGGCCACCTGCGCCGGGTCCGTCAGGTCCGTGAAGCTCGCGGTGCCGTCCGTATTGACGATTGCGATCGCCTTGTTGAGGTAGGCATCGCGCCCACCGCCGCGCACCGCGAGCATCGTGCCGTTGGTCGAAACGTCCACGTAGTCCTCGTAGCGCAGCACTTCGCTGCTTAGGTCGATCTCGGAGTCAGGCTCGATACCTGACGAAACCGGACCAGCGAGCTGATCGAGGGGCACGGATAGCCACTGCAGGCCATCAGCAATGAATGAGGCCGAGAACGACTGGGTCGGCCGAGTAGATTACTTGCCTGCCATCCGGTGTCCAACCCGCGACGATCGAGTCCAAAGCGAACATCGTCATGCTCGGCTACTAGCTCGCGTGCCTCGCTTCCGTCCGCTCGCGCCGCCCAGATGCCCACGTAGTCGGCTGGGAAAGGCGGGTCACCGCGAGCTTCGGCGGTCACGGCAATCCACTCGACCGTCCGGACTCCAACTGACGATAGCCCGTCAAGCCTTCGAAGCTCATGGTCGGCGGCGGGAAGAAGCTCTGTCTGGCCTGAGCCATCGGCGGCTTCCACCCACAGGCGGCCGTCATAGTCTCGATAGGCCAGCCTGTCGTCGGTGGGTGCCCATTCGACTAGCGAGAGTGGATTCGCGATTCAGGCGCCTTGCTGCGCCGCCGTCCGAGCGCATGACCCAGACCTCGCTTGGGTGCCCGTTCGACCGGCTTCTCGAAGGCAATCCAGTCCCCGGAGGGCGACCACTGCGGCGCGAAGTTGCGCCCATCGTTCGTGAGTCGGCGCGGCGTGCCGTCCGGCAGCGTCAGGCTCCAGAGGTTGCCGCCGTCGACGTAAACCAGCTTGCCCAGCGGCCCCGCCAAGTCCGGCTCGTCTCGGGTGTTGGCGATCAGCGCGAGTACGGCCAGCGCGCCAAGCGCGACGCCCGCCGCCGTGATGCATCCCCATGCCTGCGAGCTTGAGCTTCGAGACGCCGGCCAGCTTCCGGAGTGGCGCCAGCAGCAGGGCCGGCAGGCCGTACCGGCGTCCGGCGGCCTCGGGCGCCCACGCCGCCGCCTCTTCGCGTGTCGCGACGCCGAGCTTCGAGAGGATCTCCGAGACGTGGTAGCGGGCGCCGGCCAGGCTGATGCCGAGTGCGCTCGGCGATCTGGCGGTTCGTCAGGCCCTGGCGGATGAGGTCGAGCACTTCCTGCTCGCGGGGCGTCAGGAGGTCGGGGTACGGCGGGCGTCCACGTCGCATGCGCCCAAGTTAGCACCGGGCGCCTCGATTTACCCTAGACGGCCTCGAACCTACGCGGGCTGGGCCAGGAAGCGCTCGAGGCTGGCGAGGCAGCCCGTCCAGCCGAAGGTCGTCATCTCGCGCATCGAGGCTTCGACGAGGCCGGTGTGGGTCAGACGTAGCTCCGTGCTGCCGCCGAGGTCTCTCAGCTCCAGCGTCACCACCGTGTCTACGATGGCGTAAGCATTCCACGTGAACACCAGGCGCGTCGGCGGTTCGATCTCGCGGTAAACGCCGGTGATGATCGTGCGCTCGCCCTTTTCGTCGTTGATCGCGATCTGGTACTGCGCCACCGACTACGAAGTCGCTCTCGACCGCGGCGGTCCAGCTCTCCTGCGGGAAGAACCAGCGGCTCATCAGCGCCGGGTCGGTCCAGGCGTCGAACACGGCCTGAATTGGCGCGTTGAGGGTGCGCGAGATCGTCACGGTGGCTTCAGAGGTCATGAGGGCTCCTGGTTCTCAGCGAGGAATCGTTCCAGCGAATCGATCTGGTCGCTCCAGAAGGCGCGGTAGTAGTCGAGCACGCGTGTGGCCTCGCGCAGGGCGTCGTAGTTGAGGTGACAGACCGTCTGGCGGCCGCTGCGCGTGCGTTCGACCAGCGCGGCCCGCTCCAGCACGTTGACGTGCTTCGAGATCGCCGCTTTGGACATGTCGAAGGGCCGCGCAAGCTCGCCCACAGTGCAGTCGCCCTGCGAGAGCCGTCGCAGCATCTGGCGCCGCGGCCCGCTGGAGAGGGCGTGGAACACCTGGTCGATGCGCTCGGACGAATCGGTAACCATGTGGTTGACAGTCTAGCACAGCCTGCCTATCGTTAACCAAGTGGTTGACTATTAGCGACAGGAGGATGACACATGCAACCGATAGAGCACGAGTTCCCGGTCAAGGCCGGCGTGGCCCACGCCTACGAGGCCTTTTCGACGCCCGCCGGCATCAAGGCGTGGTGGGCGAAGGACAGTGATGTCGGCACGGCGGTGGGCGAGCCGGTGGTGCTGCGCTTCAACAAACCCGACATGAGCGCCGTCATGAAGTTCGACGGTCACGGACGTGCAGCCGGGCAAGCGCGTCGAGTGGACGTGCACGGAGAACTCGAACCCGATCTGGCCGGGCTCGAAGCTGGCCTGGGAGGTCTCGCCTGCAGGCCAGGGCAGCCTCGTGCGCTTCCGGCACGAGGGCTTCAGCGACGGCGGCCCGCCCTACGACATGACCGTCGCCGGCTGGCAACTCTTCCTCGATAGCCTCAAGGCATACCTGGACGGCGGCGCACCCACGCCCTCGGACTAGACCAAAGGACAGCCGCGCAGTCTCCAGAAGACGGGCAGGTGTGCCCGTCTTTTGCTTTCCGTTCGGTTACAATGTGGCGTCACACATTCGTCCTCGTTTGCGTCCCGAGGCCATGTTCCCCACGTCGACTCCTGCTGAGCGTACGGTTGTGCGCGGCAGCAGGCCGGAAACTGCGAGGTTGCTTTGCGGAACCGCCTGGTTCCACACCTGTTGCGCTACAAATGGCGCTTTGCCCTGGGGTTCACCCTCTTGATTACGGCGTCCTTCCTCGTGATGGTGCCGCCAATCGTCGTGCAGAAGGGGATCGACTCGATCGACGACGGCGCCTCGCGCTCACACCTGGCCGAGTTCGCGGCGATGCTGCTGGGCCTCGCGCTGGTGGAGGCGGTCGTGCGCTTCGTCGGCCGCACGCTGATCTCCGGTACCTCGCGCTACGTAGAGTACGACCTGCGTAATGACATCGCGGCGCACCTGATGACCCTCGACCAGACCTACTACACGACCGCCCACACCGGCGACCTCATGGCCCGATGCACGAACGACATGCAGCGCGTCCGCGACCTCTGCGGGCCCGGTGCCATGGAGATCACGCGCGCGATCACGATGATGCTGGCCGGCTTCCTGTTCATGCTCACCATCGACGTGAAGCTGGCGTTCATTGCCATCGCCTACTTCCCGATCCTCGTCGTTGTCATCGTCAAGTTCCGCGCCGCCATGGAGCTGCGCTACCGCGAGGTCAACGACCAGTTCGGCCAGCTCTCGAACCACGTGCAGGAGAACATCTCCGGCATTCGCTCCGTGAAGGCGTATGCCCAGGAGGCCTCGCAGACCGCGTCGTTCGCCGCTCAGAACAAGGAGCTCATGCGCCGCACCATGGTCTGGGCCCTGTATATGGGCTCGTTCTGGCCCATGATGACCTTCGCGGCCGGCGGCTCGATCGCGCTCGTGCTCTGGTTCGGCGGCCACGACGTGGTCAGCGGCCGCATCACGATCGGCGAGTTCACCCGATTCGCCCTCTATCTCGCGATCCTGACGAACCCGCTCCAGGCCCTCGGTTGGACGGCGAGCATGGTGCAGCAGGGCCTCGCGTCCATGCGCCGGGTGAACGAAATCTTCGCTATCCAGCCCGGCATCGTCGACCCCGAGGTGCCGGAGAAGATCATCGCCGCTCGCGGTGAGGTCGAGTTCCGCCACGTCAGCTTTGGCTACAACGGCACTCCGGTGCTCAAGGACGTGAACCTCACGATCCCGGCCGGTCGCACGATGGCCTTTGTGGGCACGACCGGCGCGGGCAAGACGACGCTCGCCAACCTCCTCGTGCGCCTGTACGACCCATGGGAGGGCCAGGTGCTGATCGACGGCGTCGACGTGCGCGACATGTCGATGGCGGACGTGCGCGAGGTCGTAGGCTTCGTGCCCCAGGAGACCTTCCTGTTCTCCGAATCGCTACGCGACAACGTGGCGATGGCGCGCGACAACCCGGACCCTCGCGACGTCGAGTACGCCGTCGCCACCTCGAAGCTGGTCAACGACGTCGAGCAGCTCACCTTCGGCCTCGACACGGTCCTGGGCGAGCGCGGCGTCACGCTCTCGGGCGGCCAGAAGCAGCGCGCCGCCCTCGCGAGGGCGCTGCTCAAGGGCTCGCCCGTGGTCGTGCTCGACGATGCCCTCTCGCACGTCGACACGCACACGGAGGAAGAGATCCTCACGGGCCTGCGAGGCTGGGTGCGCGACCGCACGACGATCCTGATCGCTCACCGCACCTCCACCCTGCAGGCCGCCGACGAGATCGTCGTACTGGACGATGGCAGCATCGTCGAGCGAGGCACGCACGAGGAGCTGCTGGCCCACGGCGGCGTCTACGCCCGCCTGCACCGGCGGCAGCTCCTGGAAGAGCAGATTGAGGAGGGAGAGGACGCTGAGGAGGACCTGAACGAGCCTGCCGATCTCGATGACGGCGTCGCGCAAGCAACCGCCAGGGACGTCGAAGGCCCGTGGACGGGTCCGGGACGCACAGCCTTTGAGGAAGGAGGCGAGGAAGAATGACCGCATTCCACGAAGAAGACGACGACCTGCAGTCCGGATATGAAGGGCCGCGTCATGCGCCGCCTCCTGGACTACCTGCGACCGTACAAGCTCGTCCTGGTCCTGGTCTTCCTCAGCGTCGTCGTAGCCTCGCTGCTGCAGGTCGCGGGGCCGCTGATCGTGCGCCGCACCATCGACACGCAGCTCCAGGCCGGCACGACGGAGAACCTCGCCGTGCTCGTGCTGGTCTATCTCGGCACCCTGATCGGCGTCTTCGTGCTGCAGTTCCTCCAGACGATTACGATCACGTACGTCGGCCAGCGCGTGATGATGGACATGCGCCTCGAACTATTCACGCACGTCGAAAAGATGTCGATCGCCTTCTTCGACCGCAACCCCATCGGCCGCCTCGTCACCCGCCTGACCAACGACGTTGCGACGATCGAAGAGGTGCTCTCGCGCGGCATCGTCGAGATGGTCTACAACGCGCTCTTGCTCATGGCCATCGTCGTAACCCTGTTCGTCCTCGACTGGCGGCTGGCCATTGCGATGATGATCTTCGTGCCGGCGCTCGTGTACTTCGTGCGCAAGTTTGCCGTTGCCTTGCGCGAGACCTTCCGGGTGCAACGGGCCTGGCTGGCGCGCCTCAACGCCTTCCTCAACGAGAACATCACGGGCATGGCGGTGGTGCAGCTGTTCAACCGCCAGGACCGCAACCTCCAGCGCTTCGACGAGCGCAACAAGGGCTTCCTGCGCACCAGCCTGCGCGCGACGGTCTACTTCGCCGCCTTCGAGCCCACGGTGGTCCTGTTCAACGCCGTCACGGTCGCGACGATCATCTGGTACGGCGGTGGCCGAGTGACCCAGGACGCTCTGACCCTCGGTACCCTGGTCGCCTTCCTGCAGTACATGCAGTTCTTCTTCTGGCCCGTACGAGAGCTGGCCGAGCGTTCGACGATGTTCCAGCAGGCTCTGGCCTCCTGTGAGCGCATCTTCGGCATCCTCGATGAGCCTGAGGAGATCACGGACGAGGCCGGCGCCACGGTCCTTAAGGACATCCAGGGACACGTCGAGTTCGACAAGGTCTGGTTCGCCTACAACTCCGAGAACTGGGTGCTGCGAGGCGTCAGCTTCGACATCAAGCCCGGCGAGGCGGTCGCTGTCGTCGGCGCCACCGGCGCGGGCAAGTCCACGATGATGAACCTGCTCAATCGCTTCTACGACATCCAGCAGGGCGAGATCAGGGTCGACGGCCGGCCGATCAAGACGCTGCGTCAGCGGGAGCTACGCCGCGAGGTCGGCATGGTGTTGCAGGACCCCTTCATCTTCACCGACACGGTGCTGGAGAACATCCGCATGCGCGACGAGGAGATCTCGGAGGCGCAGGTGATCGAAGCGGCACGCCAGGTTGGCGCCGACGCCTTCATCGAGCGCATGCCCCACGGCTACGAGAGCCACCTCTCCGAGCGCGGCGCCAACCTCTCGACCGGCCAGAAGCAGCTGATCTCGCTGGCCCGTGTCGCCGCCTTCAACCCCAAGATCGTCCTCGTTATGGACGAGGCCACGGCGAGCATCGACCCGGAGACGGAGGCGGCGCTGCAGAGCTCCATGCGCCAGGTCATGTCGGGCCGCACCTCGATCATCATCGCCCACCGCCTGAACACGATCCGGCACGTCAACCGCATCCTCGTCCTCCAGCACGGCGAGCTCGTCGAAGAGGGCAGCCACGAATCGCTGCTGGCCCAGGGCGGCATCTACGCCCGCCTCTACGAGCTTCAGTACAAGGACCAGGACATCAGCGCGGAGCGCGCGTAAGGGCTTCACGCGGTATTTGCTGCAAACGTAACCGGCGCCGTCTTGTCCTTCTGCCTGGTATGATTGCAATGCAATGCATCGTATTGCACAGGAGGCAACATGACGCGTTCGACTACCAGCCTGCGACTCGATGATGGGCTGCGTGAGACCCTCGCAGCCCAGGCAGGGGCCGAAGGCATCACCGTAACGGCACTGGTGGAACGTCTGCTGCGTGAAGGCCTCGCTATCGCAGCGCATCCCGGCATTGTGTTCAAACCGGGTCCGTCGGGCCGGCGTGCAGCGCTGGCAGGTGGCCCCGATGTCTGGGAGATCGCATCGGCGTTGCGCCGGATCTCGGGGTCGGAGACTGAGAGAGTTCGCATTCTCTGCGAGGGAGTTCAGCCTCCACGAACGCCAGATTCTAATCGCCCTGAACTATGCCGCGACGCACTCTGAGGAGATACGGGCCGACGTTCGGGCAAATGACTTGGCGCTCGATGAAGCAGAACGGATTGCAACCGAACGCAAACGTCTCCTTGCATGAAGTTCATAGTTGATTCGATGTTTCCACGTGAAGTCTGTGAGTACTTAAGAGAACTCGGACATGAGGCTGTCTCTCCGATAGACCTCGGCGGCCACAACATGCCGGATAACGATCTAATCCAGACTGCCTCGGAACAGGAAATGGTTGTGGTAACGGAAAATGCGAGGGACTTTGTCGCGGTTAGCAGTTGCTCCGTCCTCCTGATCCGCAAGTCATGGTGGCCTATCGGTGCGTTGACGACGAGGTTAGTTGCAGCTATCGACCGCTGGGCGACGGTGAACCCTCGTCCGGGTCACTGGGCGCAGTGGCTGGAGGCAGAGTTTCGCTGACTTTGTGCGATATTTCGCATAAGCAAGACTTCGTACTCGCTTAGCAGAACCTTAAGACCTGTGCCATGCCCCGCGACTAGCGTGTAGCGCGAGCTACTTGCACAGTCAGGAGGCAAGACATGGGCGGAAACTTCTGGGAGCAACTGGTAACGAAGCGCATCGGGCGGCGGCGATTGCTCCAGTCCGGCGCAACTTTCTCGCTGTCGGCGACTGCACTGGCGGTCCTCGGCTGCTCTTCCGGCGACGATGGGGATGAGGCGGCGCCGACAAACACCGCAGCACCAACGAGTGCTGTTGGAGGCGCCACGGCAACTCGCGCCTCGGAGGTTGCGGCCGTGCAGGCGACGAGCCCTGCCGGCACCCTGACGGTCGGCGAAGTATCACCGTACGCCGCTTCCTATACGATCGAGGACCACTCGACCGGCACCGAGGTCAGCGTCACGGTCGAGAACGGGACGCGCCACATCGTCGCCAACGGTTTGCCGAACCACGAGACAGGTGAGTTCCCTAACAGAGGCAACCCCAACACGATCAGCGAGCAGGCCTACGACTACACCTTCCCGGCGGAGCCCGTGTTGGCGGCGGAGCCGGTGCCCTACAACGTCCCTCAGCCGTACGGCATGGCCGTCAACGGCGTTCACATCGACCCGTATGCCGCTGGGTGGTACAACGACGACACGTCTTCGGGCTGGCAGCTCGCGGCCCTCGCCGCCCACCTGGGCTTCGACGATGAGAACGCTCACGTTCAGTCCACCGGCGTCTACCACTATCACGCCGCGCCGATGGCCCTGCTCACGCGCACGGACCAGCCGGAGCTCATCGGCTTCGCGGGCGATGGCTTCCCGATCTACGGCCCCTACGGCTACAGCGACCCGTCTGACGTGACCTCGGAGGTGGTCGAGCTGCGCAGCTCCTACCAGCTCAAGTCGGGCGAGCGTCCCGATGGCCCCGGTGGCGTCTACGACGGCACCTACGTGCAGGACTACGAGTACGTCGCGGGCCTAGGCGACCTCGATATCGCCAACGGCCGCAGCGGCCCGACCCCGGAGTACCCCGAGGGCACCTACTACTACGTGGCGACCTCGGCGTGGCCCTACTTCGGCCGCTACTTCGCCGGCGCCATCGCAGACTCCTTCCGCAAGTCTTTGCCGCAGGGTGTGGAGCCGCGTGCAGGCGGGCGCGGTGCGGGGCCGCAGTGACAAACGCTCCGTCTTGCGCTCTAATGCCCGAGCGATGGTCCTCTACGAGTTCGAGACGGAGTGGAGACTACGAGCGCCCCTGCCGGGCGTATGGGCGACCATTGTCGACGGTGAGCGCTGGCCGCAGTGGTGGCAGGGTGTCGAGCGCGTCGAGCTCCTGATGTCCGGCGACGCTCGGGGCGTCGGCGCGGTGCAGCGTCTGACCTGGCGAAGCAAACTGCCGTACACCCTGACCTTCGACACAGTAGTCATGCGCGTGGAGCCGATGTCGCTGATCGAGGGTCGCGCGAGCGGTGAGCTCGAGGGCACCGGCACCTGGCGCCTCGATGAGCAGGACGGCGTCACGACCGTGCACTACAGCTGGCACGTCCGCACGACGCGATGGTGGATGAACCTGCTGGCGCCGCTCGCGAGGCCGGCCTTCCGCTGGAACCACGACTACGTCATGCACAGCGGCGCCGTCGGCCTCGCGAAGCTACTGGGCGCGGAGCTTCTGCGGGCAAGCGGTGGCTACGCCCTCCCCGTCTCGCAGCCAATCCCGTTACCGTTGGCATCCAGGCCGTAGGGTCGAACTCAGCGTAGACGGCCCTAGTTGAGCCGCAGCGCGTGTAGTCTCGTTGCTTCAGCCGTCGAGGTGCCAGTCGCGGTCGCTTCGCCAGGCGTATTCCCGTTCGTGTGGCCCGGGTTGAGGGTGTCGGCGGTAGTCGGGACCAGGGTCAGGAACGTCGGCGTGAAGCCGTCCGCACCGCACCAGGGCGTGTCGAACCGGAAGGTCAGGCTGGCGTCCCAGGAGCCGTCCGGGTACCACTCCGCGAAGCGCAGGAAGTGGCGCGTGCCCGCGTTCAGCCCGCCCCAGCTCATCGTGTTGGTGGAAGGCAGAAGACCGTCGGAGGAGGTGTACGTCCCGGGCTGCCAGCCGTTGTCGTTGTAGCTGAGGTGGACGGCCTGCACGTAAGCGTTCGGGCTGTTGCCCGTCCATACGAACGTCGTCGTCACCTTGCCGTAAGCGCAGCTGTAGGTTGCGATCACTCCGGTGCCCCAGGCTTCCGACGGGCTGGCCGGCGCGATAGCCATCGTGCCCAGCACCATCGCGGCCAGCAGCGCAAAAATCTTCAGTCCCCGCATCTCGAACCTTCCTTCGGTAGTGGAGCGAGGAACTTCGCGGCCCTGAGGTGCGGGTCCGCAATGCGGAAACACCCCAAAACCGGCTTCGCCTCACCCTACACTTATCGGCCCCTCGTCCTCATTTCTGAGCGCGAGTCGCCATCTCGACGCCACGGCGGGGATCGTGGCGCTGATGTTCGGGCTTAGCTGCCCTTGATCTGGCCCAGGGCGCGCCGGAAGCCGTCCTGCAGCACGCCGACCTCGGACGAGTAGCCCAGCAGCAATGCGCCGGCGTCGACCCACTTCTTCGCCTGCTCGGGTGTCGAAGCGAGCATGGCCGTGGTCTTGCCGTACTTCTTCGCGGCCTCGACGACCATATAGCGGCGCTCGTCCAGCGCCTCGCCCTCGTCCGGCGTGCCGAAGACGCCGAGGTCCTGCGCCAGGTCCGTCGGGCCGATCGTCAGGGCGTCGATGCCGGGCATCGCGGCGATGGCGTCCAGGTGGTCGAAGGCGCCCTTGCTCTCCAGCATCACGGTGACGAAGACCTGGCTGTTCGCGAAGTCCATGCGCTCCCGCTGCGAGAGCTTCGTTTCGTAGTCGTTGCCCGCCGCGTTGCCCGCCATGCCGCGAGAGCCCATCGGCATGTAGCGCGAGGCCTGGACGATCTCGGCGGCGTGCTCGGCCGTGTCGACCTGGGGGCAGTGCAGGTTCCAGATGCCCGCGTCCAGCAGGCGCGTGATCCACTCCCGGTTCGCCTCCGGCGGCCGCACGACGACCGGGAAGTCGATAGCGCGCCCGAGCAGCGCCATGTTCGACACCGTCTCCATCGAGGGCGCCGAGTGCTCCATATCCAGCCGGATGAAGTCGAGGCCGGCGGCCTTGAGGATGGGCAGGATGGCCGGGTTGCGGGCGAAGTTGACCCAGGTGCCGTACTGCACCTCGCCGCGCTCGACGGCGGCGCGCATCGGGTTGCCTTTCATGGAGATGCCTTCTAGAGCTAAGGAGCGCCACGGGCTCGTTCTCGCCGTGGACGGGGCAATACTACATTCTTGGCCCCGTTCGGCTCAAGCAATTAGAGGAGGCCAGCTGACTGCTCGCGGCCCGGGGTGGCAGGCCGAGCTACGAAGACGGGCTATTCGCTCTTGGCGCCCTGGAATGCATCCAACGCTAGAAGGACATTCGGCGACACAAGGTCTGTCCAGTCGCCGGGGATCAGCTTCAACTCGGGCGCCTCTCGCATTGCAACGTGTGTGAAGTAGAAGCGTCCGAGCACGTATCGTTGCTGCACCTCCTCGACTGAAGTCGCGTCCCTGGCGCGATCGCGCCGATGCGAGACGATACGAGCTCGGGCATCTCGCCCTGCTCCCGGGGCAAGGGCACATGGAGCCCCTCGACTGCATTCGATGACGATACCGTAGGTGTACGCAAGCAGGGCCGCAGCGTCGAATCGCTGGCGGGCCGCGAAGAGGTCGGAACGAATCGCGGTCATGTCGCCGTCCGATAACACGATCGCCGACATGATGTGGGCTTCGAGGGAGTCTCCCTGTGCCTGAAGTGCCTCTGCCCGTGCCTCCTCCGTCTTGCCTTCCGCGAACAGGATGATCGCCAGGCTCGATCGCTCGTGCCTCACCCCCCGGCGCCTCGACGATCTCCCGGCAGGCAGGCTCCATCGCCGCGAGGTCCTCCGGGAACACGCCGTAGATGCCGGCTTCGCGGCCCAGTTCGCAGGCGTCGTGACCGCTGGACTGCAAGCACGCTCTCGCGCATGAGTCGCCTGGCTTCGGTCGAAGCCCAGAATGGCGACTGAGCCAGGCTAATGTCGTTGGCGACAGCGGTACCGTAGGCCGCAATCGCTTCGTCCGTCAGCCCGGCGTTTTCGAATACGCTGCCTGCGACGATCGCCATGGTTGGGTCCTTCGGAGCCTCGCTCAGGGCCTGCCTCGCTGCCAAGACGGCTGCGTCGTCGTCACCCGCGAGCTGGTAGGCGAGTGCCGAGGTTCGCGTAGGCCATCCCGTTGTGCGGGTCCTCCTCGGTGGCGCCTCGCAAATACTCAATCCCCTGGGGGAGGGCGTCGGGCCAGGTCGCTGCGTTCGCCTCGTCTTGCGACAGCGTTACGAGGCTGATCCCGGCCTGCAGCTTGTATACCAGCGAGTGAGGATCGGCGTCCACGGCATCGATAGCCTGCTGTGCCGCCTGCTGCATGTCGCCCGCGGCCGAGGCGCTGATGCTCTTGTCGTAGTGGGAGTGTGCGCCATCCATCGCCCACCATCCCATCATGATCAACGGAATGAGTCCGATCGCCACAAAGCTCGGGAGTACGCGAAATACCTCGTGGCTTTTGCGTTGGTTCCGGTACAAACCGCATGGCGATCGCCAGCACCATTGCAAACGGAAGCAGTGCGACGTTCCATGTCGGCGGCGAATCCGCAGAGGCCGTGCACCAGCGTCGCAACGATTGCCGCGACGCATGCTGCGATGATCAATCGGTCCTTCGGTGTCGAGCTCTGCCATGCCCAGAGGAGCGAGCGAGCCGTAATCACGCCACCGATCAACACAACGGCGGCGCCAACGATGCCGATGTCGACAAGCACCTGGACGTAGGCGTTGTGGGCGATGGTCCACTGCGGCTTGTGGATGCCGTAAGCACCGTTCAGCACGTCGTAGACCTGCGGTCCAACGCCGGTCAGCGGATGGTCCGCGAACATTCGCAGGGCTGCGCTCACCGTGTCGAAGCGTGAACCTATCGTGGCCGCGAAACAACCATGGCGGTTGGAGCATCAATGCTGCGATAGCAACCAGTGCCATCAGCGCCACGGAAGGCTACGACTGCAGGTCGAATCCACGCCATGTTTCGTTGGAGCCACTTCTGGGCGAGTTTCAGCGAGAAGCTGTGCCTGGTTCCTCGTGAGAAACAGCAGCCAGAACACTGGTTGAGAGGCCATCGTTCCCAGCCAGGCTCCCCTCGATTGGGTGAAGAAGAGGGCAGTGCATCCCAGAATGAGTACGGCCAACGCGGCTGCTCGCTCAAACCAGCTTCTGGGTTGCAGTACCAGTACGAGCGCGAACGGCAGCGCGATATTGAGGAACATCGCCAGGTTGTTCGGGTGGTTGAGCACTGTCTCCAGCGCAGATGCCGGCGGGGGGAGCAGTTCGCCGAATTCGACACCCTTGACGGCTTCGACCGCCGAAAACCACTCGCCGTACATGTCATAGAGCTGAAGCATGGCGCGAATACTGACGAGACCCGCGACGACCACCAGCGTCCTCTATAAGCAGCGAATCGAGAATAGGCGACGCTCGTTGAAGACGTAAGAACGCTACCACGCAGACGGCAATGAGCAGGAATTCTCGGCGCTCAGTCGCCAGTTGGGCGATGCCGCGGTAGCCAGACCGTAAGCGCAACCAGGGCGAGCGCGCTCCAGCCTAGTGGCGTCCAGTCGGGCAGCTTGCGAGCCGCCACAAGATGGATGCCGTAAGCAATGAAGAGGGCGTAGAAGAACGTCTGCAGGCTGACGGTCTCCTGGTAGACGGCGCTCGTGAGATTCGGTCGTCCAGAACTCACGACGTAAAAGAACCAGAAGACGAACCCAACAGAAAGCAACAGACGGATGAGACCTCTGGCGGTGGACGAGAGACTGACGGTGGAGACAGGTGGATCCAATGTCGCGTTTCGCACTGTGCACTTGAATTTATCGGCAAGATGCTTATGGACACCATAGTGAGGTCCCTCAAGGGCAGACATCTACAACCGATACTTGAAGAGATTGGCCTTCCCATCGGTTCAAGTCAGCTTCGAGAGTAGTAGGAGTCGGAAGCACGGAGTGCGAGCGATCAACGTACGCGCAGGTTTACAACGCAGGTTCATAAGTCGTAGTAATGACGCGGCCACCCTTGAAGTGACGAGTGAAGAGTCGCCAATTCGATTGCTGGCGTTTCCGAAGTAAGCTTGCCAAATGGTGCCCCTTCGCGAGGCCTGCGCTCTCTGGCTGGCGTTCCGTAAGTCTTGGTCGCAAGTTCGGTCGTCGTCCTCTTTTGGGTGATGCTGAGCTTAAGGGCCCAGGTTCCCGTCGTTCCCTACACGCTGGCCGTGACTGTGACACTGACGATGGCATGTGTCTTCATGCCGAAGTGCGACTATCGTCTATTCGTCATCTATTTCTCGGCCTTCGCCGTATTCAACGGACTGCGGGCAGGCGTCGACGAATTGGGCATTCCTGTTCAATACGGCTATACGATCAGCTTCGATTCTTCCATCTTCGGAACCGTACCGACGACTTGGCTGCAGGATCACTTTTTCGACGCCAGCCAATTCTCAACCCAGGATTGGCTGGCGTTGGGCATCTACTCGAGCTACTTCTGGCTCACTTCTTGCTAGCGGGCCTCTTGTGGCTCTGTAGGCGCGATCTCTTGGCGTCTTATATCAAACTGGTCGTTACGATTCTGTTTTCAGGCCTTGTCATCTACCTATGGGTTCCCACTTCACCGCCTTGGCTTGCCAGTAACAATGGTCATCTCCCTGAAGTCTTTCGTGTGATCAAAATGGCAGCCACCGCAGCGGCTGGCCAGACTTTCGAACAGGGGACTCACATCGCCGGAACCAACGACGTGGCCGCGATGCCTTCATTGCATACGGCTCTAACGACAGCCATCGCTCTTACGGCATGGCGGATCAACAAGATGCTCGGGCTTTTGGGCTGGCTGTATTCTTGGCGATGGGGCTAACCCTCGTCTACGGAGGTGAACATTACGTCCTCGATGTTCTGGCTGGCATCGCCCTCAGCAGCATCATTTGGCGCTTGCAGATGTCCAGTAATATCGGGATACGGGCGAGACAAGGCATATCTGCCCTGGCAGCCAGGAGGTCTTCTCGCAGCCTGAGCGACGCTAACGCTTACGGTGACGAAGTCAGGTTGCTAAGCGCTCGACGCCCAGCTCACTTGAGGGCAATCGAGGCTCGGGGACTTCGGGCCGCTGCCACAGGGTTGGCCTCGTGATTCTAATTGTGATCATGGCTTTCTCCTCGGCATCTCTCGTGGTGTCTTTCATTGATCTGCAACGAGACCGGATTACTCAGTCCACCGAGGCTGGTGCCATGGAGGACTACGTGACCTTCTACGCTGCCGGCAGGTTGGTACTCGAGGGCAGGGGCTCTGACCTCTACAATCTGGAAGCCATTGCGGCGCGCGAGCAGGAGATCATGGGGCTGACCGGCAGGTGGAAGCGGTGTTCTGCCCTTTTTCAACCCCCCTTTTGTTGCGGCTCTGTTCGCTCCGCTTGCCGCATTGCCCATTGGTTTCTTCTCCGCGGTTTGGATTTTCCTAGTGCTCTGCAGCGTGATTGCAGGGGGGCTCTGTCTGCATGCTCTGACTAATCCGCAGAGTGGCCTGGCTAGGCTCTTTGTCTGGGTGAGCTATCTAGCATTCATCGGAACGCTTTGGGTGGTGATTGAAGGACAAGTCTCAATGGCCCTATTTCTTGGGTGGTTCGGCTGGGTTTGGTTCCAAACTCACAAAAGGCCGCGCCTCTGGGGTCGCTTTGGCGCTTGCGCTCGTAAAACCTCGTAAAGTGTTGTGGTGATTTTGCCACTAATGATTTGGAAGCGTCAGTGGCAGTCCCTTGCCTCCTTTATCACTGTGGCACTTGGTCTTGTCCTGCTGTGCATAGCTGTTTCCGGGCCAGGCGTACTGCTGGACATCCGTGATTTGTTCTTGGCAGTACCAAATGGGAAGGCCAGGGTGTACACACAGCCGGAATGTTCGGCTGGAACCGCCTATTGGTGTTCATTACAGGTGATACCAACCCGGATCTAGAACTCGTGCTGGGTCTTGCCTTGCTTTCATTACTCGTGGTGGGAATCGCTCTCAAGAGGGGCTGCATTCTGTCTCCCGTTTCTACCTCGAAAGCGCGCTAGTGCTGTGTGTAACGGCACTCGTTATCTCCTATTTCTATGTTCAGGATCTAATTGTTTTGCCGCTGTATCGGGTTCGTCGCAGCCTATTTGATAGGACAGGGCCGAAGCCTCGAAGGATTGACGACCTGTGTTGGACTCTTATGGCTACTGTCCAAGCATGCATCTGATGGCTGCCTCCCTTACCGCCGTTGTTCACATTGACCATAGTGTTCCTGACTGTTTGGCTCGCATATGCCTGCTGGCGGTCAGCCAGAATTGAGAACACCGAGGTCTATGGCGTGGATGCCGATGTTCTGAATTTTTTATGACCTGTTGGCTGTGCGAGCAGCATAGGTGTGTTTCCCCCATGAGGATGTTGCGATGGCGAGGGGTTTGCATGACGGACCAGCCTACCCGAGGCAAACGCCTCCGATGCTGTGCGAGCATTGTGAAGACCACCTGAACGCCTTCGTCGTGAGTTGGGGCGCATGCCTCGGCGGCTTACGGAGTCTTGCGATGGTCCGGTCTATCCATGCTAGCCCGCTTGGATTGCAAGGCTCGTTCGATTATCCATTGCGAGCGTCGCAAGACTGAGGAGCTAATCCATTCAGATATCGAAAACTGATTCTTCCGAAAGGTGGAGCAAGGGCAATGCTCCGGCCGACAGGAGACGGAGGCTACGCATACGAGTCGGGTAGGGAGCCACGAGACCTGCACGTTGCCATGGACTTTACAGCCATGCCCAACGCTTCCCGACACTCTGGCAGACACGCGA
>CAVYJE010000003.1:0-33672 GCA_963768705.1 uncultured Chloroflexia bacterium | reverse complement strand
GTAGAAGTCCAGCGCCTGGTCCTGGTCCGTAACGAAGACGTGCGAGATGTGAATAGATGTCAGCATTTGAGTGCTCCTTTCTTCTGAAGAACACTCATCCGTGGAAGACCTTCGCGACTTCTCCAAAACTGCTCGGTCTTGTCCAGGCCATCACGAAGCACGTCGGCACGCGCGATGGCGCCGCACCCTTCGTCCGGTAGGCTGCCGGCGACTCACCAACGATTTGCTTGAACGTCCGGCTGAAGGTGCCGAAGGCTGCCGAACCCTACCTCCAGGCAAATGTCAGCTACGCTGCGGTCCGTGGCACGCAGGAGGAAAATCGCCCGTTCCACCCGCCGCCGTTGCAGGTAGCGATGCGGCGTCTCACCGAATGTCGCGCGAAACGTTCGGATGAAGTGCGCCTCGGACACATAGGCAATCGCTGCCAGCGCTGGTATGTCGAGGGGCTGCGAGTAGGTTCGGTCCATGGCGTCGCGCGCTCGCAACATGCGCCGGTTCGAGGCCTCTACTTCCGCACTCTGAGATCCCGGCTAATACCACAGTGCCCGGCCCTTGCTTGGCGACAGTCCACCGCTCCGCTATCCTCGCCTGGACTAGAAAGGGACCCCGATGAACCAGCAAGCAGACCGGTCCCAGATCCAGCTCAACATCAACGGCCAGAAACGCGTCCTGCAGGTTGAGCACCGCGCGTCATTGCTCGACGTACTCCGCGAGGACCTCGACCTCACCGGCGCCAAGCGGGCCTGTGACCGCGGCGAGTGCGGCGCCTGCACCGTCCTGGTCGACGAGAAGCCTATGCTGGCCTGCCACATGCTCGCGATGCAGCTGCGGGGCAAGTCGATCACCACCATCGAAGGCCTCACGGAGCGTCCTGACTTCGCACCGGTCCTCGATGCATTCGTCTCGGAGGACGGTGGGCAATGCGGGTTCTGCGTGCCCGGCTTCGCGGTTGCGGCTTACGCGGCTCTGAAACACGACGCATCGATGGACGAACTGGCGCTGCGCTGGGAGCTGGTGGGCCATGTCTGCCGCTGCAACGCCTACGACCGCATCGCGGCAGCCGCCGCCAGCGCGTTTCGGTGCGCGAATGATGAACGGAGCAGCCTCATGACCCAATCTCTCACTGATCGGCGAATCCGTAACGCGCACCGGCCTCGATGCCAAGGTGCTGCGGCACCGCCGACTACACCGCCGACCTCAAACGCCCCGGCATGCTCTACGCCAGGTCCTGCGCAGCCCGCACGCCCATGCGCGCATCCGAGCATCGATGCCTCGAAGGCGCTGGCGCTGCCCGGCGTGCACGCCGTCGTGACCTACGAGGACGTCCCGGAGGCCCGCATCGACGCCGACCTGGCGCCGCTGGACCGCCATCTGCGCTTCGTCGGCGACGAGGTCGCGGTCGTGGCGGCCGAAAGCGAAGCTATCGCCGAGGACGCTCTCGCGCTTATCGAAGTGCACTACGAGGTGCTGCCGGCCGTATACGATGCCGACGAGGCGCTAAGGCCGGCGCGACACTGGTGCAGGAGCAGCGGCAACCTGGTCGGCGGCGCCGTGCTCGACGTGCAGCGCGGTGATACGGAACCGCAGCGCTGGCAAACGCCGCGCGCGTGTTCGGCGGGCACTTCCACACTCAGATGCACAGCCCCGTGGGCATGGAAACGCGCGCCGCCCTGGCCGAGTGGGACGGCGACAAGCTCACGGTCTGGAAGACCAGCCGCGCCGTGCACGCCGTCGACCGTCAGGCACTGGCGCGCGTCTCGGCATCCCGGAAGAGAACGTGCGCGTGATCTGCACCACCATGGGCGGCGGCTTCGGCAACAAGGACGAGAGCCGTCTCGGCGTCTCTGACGGCGCTGGCGGCGCGCAAGGCCGGCCGCCCCGTGCGTCTCGAGTACAGCCGGGTCGAGGAGTTCGTGGCCGGCCGCAACCGCCAGGAGACCGACATCGACCTCGAGATCGGCGTCGATGCGACGGGCGCGCCCATCGCGGTCGACATGCAGGCGATGATGAACGCCGGCGCTTACGTCGCCTCCGGCATGGGCGTGACGCGGCGCATCGGCCAGGGCGCTCTCTACCTGTACACGACGCCCAATGCCCGCTTCCGAGGCATCACGGCCTACACGAACCGGCCCGCCGGTGGCTCCTTCCGGGGCCTTGGTGCGCCACTGGGCCACTTCGCGCTCGAAGTCACGATCGATCGAGATCGCGCACGCCCTCGGCATCGACCCGCTCGACTACCGCCTGGCGCACCACGTAGGGCCGGACGGCCAGCCCGGCCAGCGCACGACGCCGCCGGACCAGCTTGCGCCGGACCAGCCCGTCGAGGGCGGCATCCCGTTCTCGAGCAACGCCCTGCACGAGTGCATCGAGCCGGCGCCGAGGCCATCGGCTGGCGTACGAGACGCAGGCCAACACCCGGGCTCAGTACAACACCCCGGCCTGAAGGCCGGGGCATCGCAACGTCTGTTTCCGGGCCAGATCCGTCGTTGCGCCGGCCTTCAGCCCGGGGTGGCGTAGCGACGGCATCGGCATGGCGCTGGGCAACTACAAGGGCGGCGGCAACGTCACGTCCAACGCCGAGGTGACCGTGTCGCCGAACGGGCAGGTCAGCGTGGCGGTGGGCATCGTGGACGTGGGCCAGGGCTCCGAGACGATCCTGGCCCAGATAGTGGCCGAGACCCTGGGGGCGCCGATGAGGAACGTCGGCATGGTCGTCGCGGACACGGCGACGACGCCGCCGGCGCACACGACGGCCGGCTCGACGACGACCATGACCTCCGGCAACGCGGTGCGCGAGGCCGCCGAAGACGCGCTGCGCCAACTCCGGGAGCTATCGGCGAGCGCGGGCGACTTCGAGTCGATGGCTGCGGGGCTCACAGGCGACATCGTCGGCACGGCGTCCATCCAATCGGGCAGCCGCGATTTCGTGCTGAATTCGTTCGCGGCCCACTTCGCCGAGGTGGAGGTCGATACGCTGACCGGTCGTATCCGGGTGCTGCGCTACGTCGCCGCCCACGACTCCGGGCGCATCATCAACCCGCGTATGGCGGAGAGCCAGGTCTCCGGCGGCGTGCTGCAGTTCCTGGGCATCGCCATGCGGGAGGAGCTCCTCATCGACAAGCAGACCGGCGTGACGCTGAATCCCGGCTTCCTGGAGCACAAAAGCACGAGCATCGTCGATTACCCGGCGATCGAGGTGCTGTTCTGCGGCGGCCCGGACCCCCTCGGGCCGTTTGGCGCCAAAGCCCTCGGCGAGCCGCCGGTGGTGCCGGTGTTTGCGGCGATCTCGAACGCTTTCGCCAACGCGACGGGCGTCTGGCTACACGAGGTGCCCTTCACGCCGGCTCGGGTCCTCGCGGCCCTGAAGGCAGGCAACTGATGCACCGAGTCTCCTTCATCGAACCCGGAAGCATCGGCGAGGTCTCGCGGGCCCTCGAATCGCCCGACGCGACGGCGATCGCGGGCGGCAGCGATCTCCTCGACGAGCTCAAGGAGGGCACGGCGGCCTACACGCGCCTCGTTAGCCTTGCCGGCCTCGACTCCCTGCGCAGCATCGAGGCCTACGAGGGCGGCCTGCGCATCGGCGCGCTGGTGACTATTTTCGAGCTCGAAGCCAGCGCGCAGCTCGTGGGGCCGTACGCCATGGTGGCCGAGGCGGCCCGAGGCGTCGCGACACCGGAGCTGCGCAACCAGGGCACGCTCGGCGGCAACCTCTGCCAGCGACCACGCTGCTACTTCTACCGCAACCACCTGACGCCGTGCTTGAAGAAGGGCGACAGCGACGCCTGCCCGGCGGTCGAGAGCCCGTACCAGAACTACCTCTCGGTCTTTGGCGGGGCTAGCTGCTACGCCACGCACGCCTCCGACCTCGCGCCGCCGCTGATCGCCCTGGGCGCCCGCGTCGTCATCGGAAGCTCGACGGGAGTACGCGAAGTGCCCGCCGAGGCGTTCTTCAGCGGCCCGGACGTCGACGTGCACCGTGAGAACGTCCTCGCGCCCGGCGAGGTCGTCACGCACGTCATCCTGCCGTCGGTGCCTCCGGCTTGGCACGGCGCTTACTCGAAGGCCCGCGAGCGCACGGCGGGCGACTTCGCCCTCGCGAGCGCCGCCATCGGCTACGAGCTCATCGACGGGCGCATGAGCGGCGTTCGCGTCATGCTCGGCGCCATAGCGCCAACGCCCCTTCGCAGCACCGCAGCCGAGTCGGTGCTGGAGGGCCAGACGCCCTCCGAGGACCTCGCGATGCGCGCTGCAGAGGCCGCGCTCGCTGGCGCGACGCCTCTGAGTCACAACGGGTTCAAGCTTGACCTGCTACGCGCGCTGATCAGTCGTGGCGTAATGCGGCTAGCGTCTAGGGCTGGGAACCAGGCGTCACGGAGCGTGAACCTCTCGACGGCATGCTGGCCTGTCGATAGGCGCTATCGATGCTTCATCCGCACACAAGAGCTGCACGATCCGGGATTGCCACGTGGGCTGGCGCCTCCTCGCAATGACCCAACCCTCGAGCTAGTGCTCGAACTCGCCATTGCGAGTGAAGCGAGCAATCTCACATCGTGGCCGGACGCGTCATTTGCCTGCGTCAGACCGAGCGCGGCCGCTCAGCGCTTCGAAGCGCCCAGGATCGACGCGTGCTTCGAGAGCATCAGGGCGAACGACATGAGTAGTGCGGAGCGCACATGCCGTCCAGCCTACATGTGCGGTCACGCGAGTCAAGCACCCGACGTCTTCGACAGGCTCAGAGAGGCTGCTGTACCCCAGGGTCTTTAGACGCCTGAGGCTTGCTGCTTGTAACTCGAAGCTTGCAGCTCGCTGCTAGCCGAGCTCCAGCGGGTCTCGCTTCGTGAGGCCGTCCTTGCGCCAGTTGAAGTCCGGGTTGTCGCAGTAGATCTCGAACGGGTTACCGTCCGGGTCGGTGAAGTAGATGCTGCGGGTCACGCCGTGGTCGGAGCCGCGCACCTCGACGCCGTTCGCCTGCAGGTAGTGGTACCACTGCCGAACGCCCTCCAGCGAATCGACGAGGAGGGCGATGTGCGCGAGGCCGACGGCGTTCGGGTCGGGTAGATCGGCTTCTTTGTCGGCCTGGAAGATCGCCAGGTCGTGGTGGTAGTAGGGGCCGAAGCGCACGAACAGGGCCTGGCCCGGGAACTCGTCCTCGACCTCCATGCCCAGCACCTCGCTGTACCACTTGCGTGCGGCCTCGATGTCGCGTACTCGAAACGCGATGTGGCGCACGCCCCAGATCGGGATGGAAGGCTTCGTCGTTTCTGCCGTCATCGAACTACCTCCGAAATTGCGACTACCTCACGGGAGGTGCGCTGTGGATGCGGCCAGGACTGCCGCCACCGACCCTTCGAGCAGGACGGCGGCAGCCCCGCGCCGCGATGCAATCGCTACTTGATGGGCGAAAAGGAGCTGGGGATGAGGAACTCCACCTTCTGGTGGATCGGGCGGACCTCTGCCCGCGGCGGCCACACACCCTGCTTGCGGAACTCGACGCGCACCTCTTCGCGGTGGGCCCAGTTCTTGTAGGGGAAGAGCTGCCACAGCGTACCGAGGTCGCCCTGCTGGGTCGTGAACATACCGGCGACCGGGTAGACGCCGCTACGACCGGCCAGCGCCTCACCGAAGGCCTCAGCGGCCTTGCCGATATCGGCGCCGGTGTAGCTGTAGATGCGCAGCTCGTAGACGGTGCCCCAGTCCTTGGCGCCGTCCCAGTCAGGCATGCCCTTCACCGGGTCCAGGATCGTGACTTCCTGCGCCGTCAGCAGCTCGGGGGTGTTCGGCGGCCACTTGCCGGAGGCGTCCTTGGAGGACTCGGCGCGGATGTTGGCGCGCTCCTGCAGGTCGTTGTACTGCCAGAAGTGGCGGATCTTGTTGATGTCACCGATCTCGGTGCGGAACATGGCGCCGAGCTTCGAGTAGTTCTGCCGCACCTCGTAGGCCTCGGCGAAGCGCTTCTCGTATTCGCCGACCATACCGGGCTTCACGGTGTAGGTGCGCATTTCGTATAGCATCGGATCCCCCTGTGACTAGAACGTGCTTTGGTTGCTCCGCACGCGATTATACGAGCGTGACGGGCGGGCGTCGCCTATAGGCGGCATTCGGGCATACGGGCATAAAGGCATACGGGCATGGGCATCGCGGATCTTCGGGCGAAGGCGTGAAGCAATGTAGGGACGGAACTTTATGTTCGGTCCGTGCAGCGTCCCGTCTGAAGACGAGATTTCGAGCACGATGCGGCGCCCGAGCGGACCGAGCTAAAGTTCCGTCCCTACGAGTTTCGCCTCGCTTCGCTGGCGATTGCGCGGCGGGTTCGTGGCGCTTCGGACACTGCGGGTTGAAACCCGCAGCTACGTTTCGGTGTGTCGCGAGATTCGGCCTAGCGAGCTTCGATGGGCTGGGCTTTGGCTTCGGCTACGCACTGGGCGAGCAGCGGGATGCCCTTCTCGATGTCCTCGTGGGAGGCCCAGCCGTAGGCCAGGCGCAGGTAGTTGACGTCGCGGCCCTGCGAGTCGAAGGACTTGCCGGTGCCGTAGCGCACACCGCGCTCGTTCGCGACTTCGAGCAGCCGTAGAGGGTCGACGTCGTCCGGGAGCTTCACCCAGATGAAGAGGCCGCCCTGAGGGTTGCTGTGGCTGACAAAGGCGTCCTTGTGCGCGTCCAGCTTGTCGACCACGGCGTCGAGCTTGCCCTTGACGATGCCGTTGATGTCGCCGATGTGCTCCCACAGTGCGCCCTTGAGGTACTCGGCGGCGATGAACGCGGCGAGGTTGTTGGTACCGCCATCAATCTTCCAGTAGAGCACCTTCTGCAGCGTCTCTTCCTTGGCGGCGAAGAAGCCGAGGCGAAGGCCCGGTCCCAGGATCTTCGAGAAGGAGCCGATGTAGATCACCGTCTCAGGGTCGAGGGCATAGAAGCTCGTCGGCGCGTCCACGTCGAAAAGGAGGTCGGCGTAGCAGTCGTCGTCGAGGATCGGCACGCCGTAGGACTGGCAGAGCGCCAGGACCTTCTCGCGACGGGAGACCGGCATCATCGTCCCGGTGGGGTTCTGGTTCGTGGCGATCGTGTAGAGGAACTTCGGGGTCGTGCCCTGGCGTTGCAGGTCCTTCAGGGTCTCCTCCAGCGCATCGACCTGCATGCCCTCGTCATCGACGGGAATAGGAGCCATTGTGACCCCGTACTTGCGGAAGCAGTTGATGCTGCCGGAGTAGGTGAACTCCTCCGTAATGATCGTGTCGCCGGGGTTGAGGAAGGCCTGGCATGAGAGGCTGATCGCCTGCATGGAACCTGTAGTCAGCGCCATGTTCTCGATTGGCATGACGACGCCGTTGTTCTTGGCGAACCGGGCGGCGCCCATCTCGCGAAGGGGAGCGTGGCCGCGCTGGTCCGGATAGACCACGAGCTGCTCGCCGTCGCGCTCGAGGATGGTCTGCGCCGCAATCGAGAGCCCCTTCGAAGGGAACGAGCCCGGGTCCGGGTTGCCGACTGCGAAGTTGTATACGGGCATGTGCTCTCTCCTCCTGAAGGGGTGCTTCGTTTCGGGGGTAATACTAGCAGTGCTGGGAGGAGAGTACAGAGTTCAGCGTGCAGGCATTTCGGCGTCTCATGGCCCGCGCCGAAGGAGCCCTGGATACATCGCTGCTCACCAGCGATCGGTTCGACTAGACTCAGGGTATGGGAGCTTGGCAGCAGTTCGCAGTTGGCGTCGTCGCCGGCGGCATCCTGTCCGCGATTGCGCTGGTCTTTTTCATCCTCCCCGACGACAACGCCTCATCGAATGACAAATCGAGCGCGGCTACGCAGCTCAGCGTCACGTCCACCCTCGCGCCGCCGCCGACATTGATACCGACTAACACGCCCACGCCCGAACCGACAGCAACGTTGCCACCAACAGCAATACCGGCGCCGAAGACCTACGTCGTGCAGCCGGGTGACAGCCTGGCGGCGATCTGTGCTGCCGAGGCGCCATTGGCGCTCGATTGCATCAACGCGGTCGTGAGCCTTAACGGCCTGACCAGCCCGGACCAGATCGCGGTGGGTGAGACGCTGACGCTGCCCGTCGATGACGCCGGCAACCCGGTGTCCCAGGAGACGTCCGTACCGACGACCACGCCGTAGCGAGGTCGAGGCCCGGTCACTTCAACGCGTCGCGAATGACCTGCTGGGCCGAATCGGGGAGCTGGATACCACCCGAGAGCACGCCCGTCTCGCTGCTGTAGTTGCGCCGGAATCGCAAGCCGTCCTTCATTTGGAACTCCAGGAAGTAGTCCCAGTCCGTGGTGGCTTCTTCATCGATAGTCGCATCGAGCGCGGCCTCGACGAACGCATCGACGAGCGAGGCATCGTCGACGGTGCCGAATTCGGTCTCACCGTCGAATCCTCCGAGGATTCTGATGCGCTCGACGCCGTCATCGAAGGGCAGCTGGTCGCGACCAACCGCGCCGACCTCGGGCCGGACTTCGTAGATGCGCCCGCCGGCCGCGAGCACGAGTTCGGGGTCGTAGCCCTCAACGGCGAAGATCGCCGTGCCCTTCTCCAGAAACGTCGCGTCGCTGTCTTTCATCCTGTAGTACGGGTCGCAGACGTTGCCGGCCACGTTGTATTGGACGCGACCAACCGCGGTGCCGGTGCTGAAAGTTACGTCGCGATTTGCGGTCGAGATGACGTAATCGCGTCCATTGAACCTGAGGGCGTCGATCCAATCGATGATGACGTTGGCGCAGTCCGCGTGATCGAAGTTTCGCGCCGTCCCCTCGTGGCCGCCGAAGCAGGACGTGATCATCACGAGGCACAAAAATACTCCGGGCATGAATCGCAAAAGCCTCATGCCCGGAGTACGAATTGGTGGTCGCGAAGGTTCCCTAGCGGCCGGAGAGCTGGCGGCCCTTCTCCAGCGCCGGGTAGCTGCGAGACGGCGCCGCCATCAGGAACGTGTAGCCCTCGTCCAGGACGCGCTCGACGTTGTTGGCGTCCACGTGCGGGTGGCCGACGACGACGTTGTGCGCCTTGCAGGTCGCGACGACCTTCGCCATGCTCTCGCGCAGCAGCGGGTTGTCGTACTGGCGCGGGATGCCCAGCTCCTGGGACATGTCGCCTTCACCGATGAGGATGGCGCTGATCCCTGGCACCTTCGTGAGGATCTCGTCCAGGTTCTGGACGCCCATCTGGTCCTCGATCATGAGAATGCAGAAGATGTCGCCCTCGGGCTCCAGGGGCCACACGTCGGCGTGCTTGTAGTAGTCCTGCTGTCCCAGGCCCCAGTAGCGCGCGGCGGTCGTCGGGCCGTCGCCACGAATGCCGACAGGCTCGTACCGCTCCTCGCCCGGAAGCTTGGGGTAGCGGGAGGCGGAAACGGCGTTGTAGGCCTGCTCCACATTCTGGATGTGGGGCCAGACGATGCCGTAGACGCCGATGTCCAGAGCCTGCTTGGCGTAGGTCTGGTTCATTTCGCCGCCGTTAGCCGGGACGCGCACCATCGGCGTCACCGCGGGCGCAATCGAGCCGGACTTGGCGATCTGGGCGCGGTTGAGCATGTACTGCAGACCGTCCTTGAGCGCATTGATGTCCCAGGGGTTGTGCTCCAGCTCGAACACGACGCCGTCGTAGTTAGAGGTCGCCAGCGACACGGCGTCGTTGGGCTGTGCGAACGTGGTAAACGCCGGCTTGCCGGACTCCAGTGCCTTGATGATGCCGTTGAGACGCTCTGCCATGAATCCTCCTGGGAAGCTCGATACTTAAGTACTTGCGGGTCGGCAGCATTCTAGCCCTACGAGGCGGCAACAAGGAACAGGCGACCGCATTCTCCCCGTTCGGACCGGGGCGACATCTGGTGAGTGCGAGGAGCACGGAAGGACGTCAAAGCAATCTCACGGAATTGCACGGGCTTCGGTGCTCCGGCGTGAGATTGCCGCGCCGGCTGTTGCCTCCTGGCAGTGACCGGCCTGTACGGGCTCTCAGGGACCGCTGCTTCAGAAAGAGACCGTTACAGAGTTGAAATACCTCTCGTGCCAATAACAAGACATGCGTTGTCAGTAACTACCTAGACTCCCTGCAAGAACATAACGAGAGTCAGGAGCGGCAAGGCGTAGTGCGATTAGTTGAGACGACACCGGCAGTGCAAGACAAACCCGCAAGCGGCCCGGACGCCAAACGGCGTACGGTGCTCGTGGTCGACGACGATCAAGGCCTGCTCAAGCTGCTCAAACTCATCCTCATCGACGACTACGACGTGACGACCGCCCTCAATGGCAGCGATGCCCTCGACGTCGCGGCGCGGCAGCACCTCGATGCCATCGTCCTGGACCTGCGCATGCCCGTGCTCGATGGTCCCGGTTTCTTTCGCGAGCTGCGTGCCCGTGGTGATACAACACCGGTACTCGTTACCTCCTCCTTTGGCGCCCTCGACGCCCAGCGAGAGCTGGGCGCCGAGGGCGCAATCGAGAAGCCGTTCGAGCCGGATGAGCTTCTGGCCGCCGTTGATAGCCTTCTGCGCTAGCACTCCATCAGTCGCTGCCGTCTGCCCGCAGGTCCCACCTGCAGGAGCCGCTTGATATGGTTTTGTCACACTTTTGAGATATGTCTTATTGGGCACTGATGCCTGGGAGTCCACTCTCGTAGGGAACTTCGCAGCGGGCCCAACCTGTGGCATGGTTGTTGTGGGCGGGCCCTAGCAAGGAACGAGGTGTCTCACATGAACAACGAACCACTCGTGCTCGCCGTCGACGACGAACCGGGCGTATTGCGTCTGATCAAGCTCGAGCTATCAACCCAGGGTCTGCGGGTGATCACCGCCACGGACGGCGAAGAGGGCCTCCGCATGGCGGAACAGCAGCGTCCCGACCTCATCGTCCTCGACATCATGATGCCGGACATATCCGGCTTGGAAGTCATGCGCCGCCTGCGAGAGCGCAGCAGCGTGCCGATCATCCTGCTCACCGCGAAGGACCACGACCAGGACAAGGTGCGTGGCCTGGACCTGGGCGCGGACGACTACCTGATCAAGCCCTTCAACCCGGAGGAGCTCAGCGCCCGCGTACGCGCCATCCTCCGTCGCGGCATCCGCACCACCGATGGCGAAGAGAACATCATTACCATCGGCGACGTCGAGATCGACCTCACGCGGCGCCTCGTCAAGAAGCATGGCGAAGTCGTATCGCTGACCCGCACGGAGTGGATGCTCTTGCAGCAGCTCGCGGCCAACGCCGGCAAGGTCATGCTCAACACGGAGCTCCTCAGCAAGGTCTGGGGCCCCGAGTACCGCGACGACCTGCAGTACCTGCGCGTCTGGGTCTCGCGCTTGCGCGGCAAGCTGGAAAACGAGCCCTCCAAGCCACGTCTGATTAAGACCCTCCAGGGCATCGGCTATCTGCTGGACTACGAGGGCCACTTCGCCGCCGCCGAGGACCACAAAGACGAGGACGGCGAGAAAGTAGTCGCAGCCAAGAGCGACTAACCCTCACCCAAGACCACAAGAGAGGGAGGGGCTGAGAACCAGCCCCTCCCTCTCTTCATGTTCTGTGCATGGTCGCTTTCAGGGGACGACTTCGCGCCTTCGGGACTCGTGGCTGTCCGGCGTCCCCACGGCAATTTCGGAGTGCTGCAACCCCTCACCCTGGCCCACTCACAGAGGGAGAGGGAACCTGCCGTACCGACCTCGAGAGCGGGTATCGAAGGAATGCAACTCGAACTCGATGTGGACGGATTGCTTCAAGCCATCGCCGTCAGCGCCGACCGGCTACTACTCCGCAGCCCCTGCAGGCACCGGCTCCGGAAGCTCCTCCTCCAGCCCCTCGATCACGGCGGCGGGTAACGAGAAGCAGGCTTCGAGGCCGCCGCCGCGGCGGTTGCGCACCCAGATCGCGCCGCCCATGGCCTCGACCAGCCGCTTGCAAACCGTGAGGCCCAGGCCCTTACCGCCGGCCTGGCGCGAGGTGCTCTTCGAGCGATAGAAGCTCTCGAAGATCATGTCGATCTCGCCGGGCTTCACGCCGGGACCGCGGTCCATCACCTTCACCGTCACCGTCTCGTTGCGGCACGAAATCGCGATGTCGATGGCCATGCCGGGCTCCGAGTACTTGTCCGCGTTCGTGATCAGGTTGTTGAGCACCTGGTGCAGGTAGGCGGGTTCGCCCATGACCAGGGGGACGTCCTTGGCGAGGTTGACCTTGATCGGCCGTCCCGGATGGCGGTTGGAGAACTGCTTCACCGCCTGGTCGACGACGGGACCGATCGAGATCACGTCCATCTCGATGTCTTCGTAGAGGTCGGTCTTCGCCAGGGTCAGGAGGTTCTCCACCAGGCGGTAAAGGCGCTCCGCCTCCTGCTCGATCGAGAGCAGCATCTCGTCGAACGACTCCTGGTCGAGGCTGCTGCGCTTCGAATTGAGCAGCCTGGCGCCGCCGTAGATCGTCGTGATCGGTGTGCGCAGCTCGTGCGACATCATGCCGATGAACTCGCTCTTCTGCATGCTGGCCTGGCGAAGCTCCTCCTGCTGCGCCCGTGCCTGGCTGTACAGGCGCGCGTTCTCGACGACGATGCTGGCGCGGCGGGCCAGACCGGTCGCCAGCAGGCGATGGCGGTCTGTGAAGGCGCCCTGCTTGTCGTGCACCAGGAAGAGGCCGCCGTGCACGTCGCCGAAGCGGGAGCGAATCGGGATGCCGAGGAAGCTGTGCACGGCGCCCCCGGACTCGAGCTGCGGCGGCGGCAGAGCGCCGGGGAACACACCGATCTCGGTGATGTCCAGCACCTCGCCTCCCATCGTGCGCTTGACCAGCGGGTCGTCGTTTGCCAAGGGGAAGTTCTTGCCCCCGGCGACGCCCAGTAGCTGCAGCTCCGGCGCGTCCTCGTGCTCGAAGTAGTAGATGCCCACGGCCTTCGCCTGCGTCAGCTGCATCGCCGCCACGGAGATTGACGTCACGGCGTCGTCGAAGTCGAGCTCCGTCGCCAGCGTTTCGCCGACGCGCTCCAGGGTTTCGCCCACGCGGGTCTGCGAGAGCAGGTTTTCCTCGCGTAAGTTGATCGCCTGGCTCATCTGCCACATGGCGCGCTCGAGCTTGAGGACGTCGGCGTCGGCGGCGTCGATCGGCACGACGGGCTGCTCGCCCCGGGCGATGGCATCGGCCGTGCTCGCCAGGCTGCTCAGTGGTCGAGACAGCTTCGAGGCCACTATCAGCATGAAGCCGACGCCGCCGATAACGAGCAGGGTCATGACGACGATGTCGCGCCGCAGACGGCTCTGGAACGGCCCATCGATGGCCTCTGCGGGGCGCGTGAAGCCGATTATCCAGCTCGTGCGGGGCACTCGCAGGAAGGTGCCGTAGCGGTCGCCCGCATCGACCGGTGACTTGCCGCCCTCGATGAGCTCCGAGCCGCTGTTCTGGACCTCCATGAACACCGGCGAGGTGCTGATGTCGGTCACGGGCTCATCGCCTGGGTTAGTGGAGAACAACACCTCGCCGTGCTGGTCGATCAGGCTGACATTGGAGTCAGGCGGCAGGTCGTCGGGCAGACGTGTCGTGAGCTGCGTGGGGTAGAGGGCGACGAAGAGATAGGCGAGCGGCTGGCCCTCCGGTGTGCGGATCAGGCGGCCGTGCACGGTCGTGATCCGACCTTCCTCCGCGCCGATGGTGCCGCTGGACCAGACAGACTCCTGTCCTTCCTGCAGCGCCTGCACGTACTCCCTGTCGCCCAGAGACTCGCCGTTGAGAGCGCCCGTATCGCTCGCGATCACGATGCCGTCCGGGCTGGTGATGAAAAGGGCGCGCAGGTTGCCGTAGGTGTTGTTGAGGTTCGCGAGGTAGTTGCCGGCTGACACCTGGTTCGGCAGCCGGTCGCTCGATAGGCTGACCGACGCCGCGAACGACAGGCTTTCGAGGTCACGCGCGAAGCTATCGACGTTCGCGCGCAGGGTGTCGCCGATAGCCTGGAAGCTCTCGACCTGGGAGCGGCGCTGGTCCTGCAGCCCCTCGATGTGGGAGAGCAGGAGCAGCGCGGCGATCGGTCCCACAACGATGAGCAAGGCGAGCGCGAGGCGAGTACGCAGCTTCCACGGCCGCCGTGTCATCGAGCGGCGCCGGAACGCGCGACGGATACTTGTAAACATATCTGCCGTAAATGTTAGCGCGACCGCGCAAATTAGGCTTCCAGGCCGTGTTGCAAACCTGTTGAGATTGCCCGGACCGGGGCTCGAATGATTGCTATAACTGCCTCAGCCGCTACGCACGCCTACGATCGCACGAGGTCACGCAGGATAAGGCGTTCGCGCTTCAACTCATGACGGCTTGTTATGGTTACGCGATGCAGAAGGTAGGCATTAATACGTTAACTAAACCCTCTGCTGAATAATCTGACCGGGACCAGAGCGGCTTCCTCATCTGGTTATCCCGCCCGCAGAGGCCGCGAGTGAAAGATTCACTCGCGGCCTTTGCACTTCTAGTTCTCCAGGCCGTATTTGCCGCGGAAGAAGATCAAAGGGGTGCCGGGCTCTCCGAACGTGGCGTCTTCCACCTGACCGATGACGATCGTGTGGTCGCCGGCGACGTGCGTGTCGACGACGCGGCAGTGGAAGTGGGCAAGGCAGCCCGAAATCACCGGCGTACCGACAACGCCAAGGTCGTACTGCACGTCGTCGATCGTCGCTTCGCTCTTGCTGGAGGCGAACATGCGGGAGATGTGCTCCTGATCGTCCCGGAGGACGTTCACGGTGAAGCTGCCGGACTCCTGTACCGCGGGCAGCGTGCGCGAGCGATTATCCAGGCAGAAAAGAAGCAGCGTCGGGTCGAGCGACACAGAAGTAAAGGAGTTAACCGTTACCGCGCGAAACTGACCGTCCTGGCCGGTGGTGACCACCAGCACACCGGTGGCAAACATGCCGGCGGCCAAGCGGTAGGTCATCGGGTCTATCGTCATGACGGGATCCTCCTGAGCGAATCGGGGCTATAGGCTTGCATACATGCTACCGTGCCGGCGCAATATCGTGTAAGGTCTTAACGATTAGTGAATTAGAAGTTCTCTATATCAACTACTTTACCGAAATCAAACTGAAGAATCCGCCCCCGGAATGCATCAGGTATCGCAATCGACGCCGACAATTAGTTAGTGCCGCCCCATTAATCCCTTCCTTCGGATTCGGGGCCCGCGAACTGAGGCATCGACGTATCTGCGACCGGGAGGTGGGACACGGCCGACATCGATAACGGCGCACCTGTAAATCTCAGCGACGCCCTGGCATATCGGCTGCAAGACGAGCTCGCGGCCGCCCGCGGCGACGGCGCTGCCTTGACGCTTGTCCTCGTCGCGCCCCAGGACGCGTCACGCGCCAGTACCGCGCCCGGCTGGCTGGACACCATATCGCGACGCCTCATGGTGGGCGATGACTGGACGGCCGCCCTTCCCAAGGGAGGCTTTGCCTTCTGTCTCACCCACACGGGCCCCGAGGCGGACCCAGCGATTCACGCCGTCATGGCACGCCTCGCCGGTGAGCACGCCGTGACCTACGGCATTGCCCACTACCCCCGCGACGCGAAAGACGCCCTGCCCCTTATCGAGTTCGCGACGAAGCAACTGCAGACGTCCTCGGTGCCGATCACAGCTCCGAGTAGGTAAACCGCCGCCACAGGTCCTCCGTCAGCGCCCAGGCGTCGGCCTTGACTCCATACGCCACGAAGTAACGGCAGACGTTGTCGACATCGCGCGCCAGCAGGTCGCGACTATGACGGTTGAACCGCGGGTCCGTCGTCTGCGGGAAGTCGATGACGCGCACCTCGCCCCGCCAGTAGAGGATGTTGTGGGGCGAGAGGTCGCCGTGCACGCGGTTCATCGCCAGGAACAGCTCCACGTTGTTCATGAGGCGCTGAAGCAACGGCGCCGCCTCCGCTGCTTCGATGTGCACGCGGTTGAGCTGCTGGGCCGCATCCTCCTCATCGCCGAAGTATTCCATGAGGATGGCGTTCTCCGCCGAGGCGATCGGACGCGGTACGTCGGCGCCGGCCTCGTACAGCTCTTCCAGGCACTCGTACTCGCGATGCTGCCAGGTGCCGGCCTGCACCTGGCGCCCCGTCGCGCTGTGACGCCGCTTCTCGAAGGCGCGTAGGGCGCTGCCGCGTAGCCCCAGCTCGCGGGCCCGTGCCTCCTGGTACACCGCATCGTTCTTGAACCGGTACTGCTGGCTTCGATACACCTTGGCTGCGACGAGCCCGTTGCTCTCGCCGGTGCGTACGTCCCGGGTGCTCGTGAGCGCGGCGCCGGCCCGGCAGCAGTACACCGAGGCCTCCTTGCCTGTCTTAATCAGCCCGACAACTTCCTCGATCAGTCCCTGATCGAAGAAGGGCTCCAGTTGGGTGAAGTGGTCTCGACCTTGAGACCTGCGCATGGGTTCGCTCCTTAGTCTCAACGGCGATTCGCCGCAGAAAACGAAAACCGCCCCGGAGGGCGGCCAAGGAGCGTCTGTGGGTCAGACGGATCTAGGGCAGGTCACCTTCGGGGCACGCCAAAACACTCGCATACACAATCTCTGCCATGTCCGTGCCCCCTTTCGAAGAAGTCGTAAAACTGCTGCCGATATTATCAGCTTCGATGCCTGCAAAGTGCCATCGGGCGCCTGACCTTTGGTTCAGGAAGGGTAGGCACGAATGGAAAGCATCACACGCACCGACGGAACGGATTTTCGCGTAGGCCAAACGAGGGCCGGGGCGGTCTCAGTGCTCGCGACAGGCACGAAAAGAAGGACCCTTGCCAGAAGGGTCCTTCTTTAGTGTGGAGACGGGGCCTGGGCTTAAAGCCGAAGCTTGCCGTGCGAGGGCTGACGCCGTCGCTGACGGCCGCTGCCTTCTTCTTCCTCAAGCATGAGGTCGATGGCCGGCGAAGAGACTGCTTCTCGAACGAATCCACAGCAGATGCATGTGCTGTAGGAGCCGTACCAGTCCTTCTCGATGATCATGGAGCCGTTACAGCGCTGACATATACGCGGTAGTGCTGCTTGCATTGTCTAAGGGTTCCCTTCCGTTCCGCCTAAACAGGGGGAAAGTGGTTTGTGAAAGTAGGAACACATTACAAGTGCATTACGACGCTGTCAATGCTTGTGAAACGTCAAACTAACTTATTTTTAAGCATTTGCTGAATAGCCGTAGTCTATACCATGGTGCTATGGAAGAAGTGAGCCGCATAGGCGCCGGCCGCCGTCCCAGGCTCACCCCTCTCCGCATTTCCATGCTCTAGTGGGCTGCCTTCAGGCCTCCGTCGCCGGTGTTCGGCGGCGTGATGTTGCCCGCGCTCCCGGAGGGTGTCGTCGCCGGCGCAGGTGTTGCCGTTGGCGTCGACGTGGTCCGGCTCAGGAGCTGCTGGAGGAGAATCTCGGCCTGGCTTGGGCCCGGTGTCGGCGTCTGCGTGGGATCGTCGTACTCCACGGTGTCAGTCGGCTCGGAAGTTGCCGTTGCAGTGGCGTCGGCCTCCGCGACGCTCACCGATGCGCTGGCCCTGCGGTTGCCGGCGTTGCCCTGCTCGTCGACAGCGTGTGCTGTGACGGTGTCCGTGTGGTCTTCGGCCACGAAGGCCGTGAAGCTGCAGACGTAGCTATCGCCGGACGCGATGGTCTGGGGCGTGTTGCAGTTCCCGGTGCCGTCCAGATTGCCGAAGACGTCATCGACTAACGAGGTCAGCGTGATCTCGAACGGGTCGAGGTTCCTTACCCACACCTGGAAGGTCACGTTGCCGCCGCCGGCCGGGAGCGACGGCTCCAGGGCGGCCTTCGTGACGCTGAAGTCGATGCTGACGCACGGCGCCGGGTCCACGAGGTTCATCTCGCAGTCGCCGATGGTTGTGTCGTTGTTCGGACAGGCTGAATCGCCGTTGCAGGCATAGCGCCCGATGATGCCGTGGTTCGCGTCACAGGCTGTGTTGCTGTCGCTGCAGGAGCCTTCGCCGATCTCTCCCGTGTTGCCGCCACAGCTGTCAATCGAGCGGTTGCAGGCGCGCTCGCCGATGTCGCCGTAGTTGCCACCGCAGCTAAAACCCGACGAACCAGTACACGCGCCCGTCCCAATGCTTCCATTGTTGCCGCCACATATGCTCGCGCCATCGTTGCAGGCACCTTCGCCGATGTCGCCGCTGTTGCCGCCGCACGCAGCCGTGCCATCGTTGCAGGCGCCTTCGCCGATATCGCCGATGTTGCCGCCGCACGCAGCCGTGCCATCGTTGCAGGCATCCGGACCGATGCTGCCCGTGGCGGCGACACCACCACAGGCGCCGTCTCCATTACAGGAGGCGTCGTAGACCTCACCCTGGACGCCGCCACATGCGCCTGTCGCGTTGCAGGCGTGATCGTGGATCGTCGCACTGGCGTAGGCGGAGTTACAGGGGCCTTCAGCATTGCAGCTGTTGTTGCCGATGACGCCCCTGCCGCCGCTACAGGCGCTGCCCGAGCCATTGCAAGAATCGTTACCGATCCTCGCCGTCGCTTCGAGACCCTGGCAGACACTGGGGCCGGTACATGAGCGATCGCCGATCTCTCCAGGGTTGCCACCACAGGACCCAGCGTCAGTGCAGGAGTCATCGCCGATGCTGCCGGTAACGGCCTGACAAAGGGATAGCAGGTTGCAAGAACCGTCGCCGATGCTGCCCGTCACGTTCTGACAGGCACTCTGGGCGTTGCACGACCCGGCGCCGATGCTGCCCGTCACGTTCTGACAGGCACTCTGGGCATTGCAGGAACCGGCCGCAATGACCGTATCGGGGCCAAGGCCGGTGCAGGCGTTGGTGCCCTGACAGGACGTCGGGTCGACATCCGCCCCGCGGAGGCGGCAGACGGCGAACCGAGCGCGGTGCCCAGCCCGACGATTGCAAGGAGGAGGAGAGGAAGGAAGAAACCCAGGCGCGGCATGATGCTCCCCGGCCCATATGGGGCCAAACAACCGCTGCCACCATCTGATCAGATCCTATGCGCGACGAGGCAACGCGATGACCAGACAGTGCTCCGGCGGGTACTAGGACTTCGATCCTCGCTCTCGATATAGTCCGAGACCACCGAGGTTTGTACAACAGAAACTCGTTTCGGGCGTTTCGGTCCCTGCCGGACCATCCGTACGGCCTTGACCTCGAAGCCGCATGTGCGGCCGCGAAGCCGCTACAGCCAACGAGTCGCAGGTTGGCCCCCTCGGCCTCATCCGTCTCGGTCTTCGATGCCCTGGTTGGCCCTAGTTGGTCTTCAGACCGCCGTCGCCCGTATTCGGCGGCGTGATGCTGCTCCCGGAGGGCGCTGCTACCGGTGAAGGGGTCACCGTGGGCGTCGCCGTAGCTCGAGCCAGCAGCTGTGCCAGCAGGATCTCCGCCTGGCTCGGTCCAGGCGTATACGTTGGCGTCGGGTCGTCATCTTCCACACTCGCGCTGCCGCTTGTCGTGGTCGAAGTGGCAGTAGCGGTCGGTGTGGCTACGGGCGCTTCGACACTTACGGTTGCACTGTCGCTGTCCTGGTCCTCCGCGCCGCCTTCGCTGACGGCGCCGGCCGTGACGGTGTCCGTGTGGTCCGCGTCGATGGAAGCCGTGAAGCTGCATACGTAGCTGCCACCGGCGGCAATCGGTGCCGGCGTGGCGCAACTGCCGCGTCCATCCAGGTCCCCAAAGACGTTATCGACGAGGGAGATCAGCGTGATCTCCAGGGGCCCCGAATTCGTCGCCTGGACCTGGAAGGTGACGCTGCCGCCGCCCGCCGGGAGCGAGTTTTTCGACGCCGTTTTGGTCACACTGAAGTCGATGATGCAGGCGTCCGGCGTTGTGTCGTTGTAAAGGCAGTCGCCGATGTCACCCGTGTTGTTCTGGCAGGGCGGGCCATTGTCGACATTGTTACAGGAGTAGTTTCCGACGCTGGACTCGACACCGGAACCGCTCGATTGGCAGGTGTCCAGGCCGCTGCAGGAGTAATCGCCGACAACAGCTGACCCGCCGTCCTTCCCCTGGCCGGCACACGCCAGCTGCCCGTTGCAAGAGGCGGTGCCGACTCGAATCTCGCCGTTTGACGAACCCGCATTCGTACAGGCGCCCGAACCTTCCAGGCAGGAGCCATCCCCAATCGTCGCGGTGCCACCGACGGCTAGCTGGTCGCAGAGAAGGCCGGGACCATAGCAGGAGCCGTCACCGATGGTGGCAGAACCATTCGCACTGCCCGCCTGGCGGCACTCGTAACCGCCCCAGCCACTGCAAGCACCGTCGCCTGCCTGGAAGAAGCCGCCGCCGCTGCCCGCCCCCGGGCATGCCTGCAAGGCATCGCAGGCATCGTCTCCGACTATGGCCCCCGCGCCCAGGCCTTCGCAGGCATGCGAGCCGTTGCAGGAATTAGCGCCGATCACGACGCCGTCGCCCAGGTTGTCGCAGGTGTTGGTGCCGTTGCAGGAGTTCGCGCCGATGTCCACGTTAGTGGGGAGGTTCATGCAGTCCGGGTAGCCGGCGCCACCGCAGGACATCGAGCCGATGTTCTGACCCGCCGCTTCGGCCGGCGGCGCGATCGCGTTTTCGCCCGCTACAACGACGAGACCGACCAGTACTGCCAACAAGACGTATCGAATGCGGAGGCGATTCATTAAGGTATAAACTCCAATGCGCTCACTGCCTTGGCGATGAAATTACTTGAACACTAATCTAGGCGACGACCTACCAGCAACCATTTTCGGTGCATGAGATTCGTTCGCAGGCAAAGATCCGACTTCGGACAGCGACTGTGCTTCGGCGCTACCTAGACCATCTCGTTTCTCTCGCCCGTGAACCGGGGGATCGGATTAGCGAACCGGCGTTGACCAGCGGCGGGCGCCCCGGGAAGCGGTGCTGTACATCGTGCAGACGATGTCGTCTCCGCCTTCCACGTCGAGCGTGAGCGAGTTCCCGATCCCGGCTGCCACGATACCCCCGAAGCCGCCATCGTCCCTGCAGGTGATGAAGGTTGTGTATTGAGAGAGACTCGCCGGCAGGACTGCTTCCTGCGACACGGAATGCTCCCCGGGAGCGACACCCAACTTGCTTGTGGCGCCGATGCCCACGCCGCTCGCTTGGACCTCGTCATCAATCAGCAAATCGAAGCGCCCGGAATCGCGTAGCGACTGCAGGTGGAGGACCTCCAGGGAGGTGCTGCATTCGAGGGGCTGCTCATCGTTGAAAACGCAGTCGCCTATGTCATCCGCGTTGTGGCGACAGGGTGCTGCTTCGTCATCGTTGTTACAGGAGTATTGGCCAACGCTGGAAACTACCCCGTCGTAATTCGTCTGGCAGACGAATGCGCCGTTGCACGAGCCATCGCCGACTGTGGCAGGACCGCCCTTATAGCCTGAGCCGGCGCAGGCCTCCTCACCGTGGCACGCTCCGTTACCGATGGTACTGTCCCCGCCGTTTCTCCCGGCACTGTCGCACGCCGAAAAGCCAACGCAAGAGTCGTCGCCAATGGTCGCCTGTCCGCCAGTAAAACTCCCCTCGTTCTCGCCAGCCCACAGACATGCCCATTGGCCACCGTTGCAGGAGCCGTCACCGATCTGAGCAAAACCGCCGTCGCCTGCTTGCTGGCAAGCTTCTTGGAAATTGCACGAGTTGTCACCGATAGCTGCGGTTCCACCATCGCTACCAGCACTCACACAGGCGCGATCAGCGTTACAGGAATTGGCGCCGACAACAACGTTGGCGCCCAGGTTGTCGCAGGCATCGACGCCGTTGCAGGAATTCGTCCCGACTGTGACGTTCGAGCCCCAGCCGTCGCAGGCACCTGCGGGGGTGCAGGTAGCTGCCTCAGCCGGCTTCGGAGAACCGGCCCCCGCCAGCACGAGGGCTGCGAAGACAACAAGCAAGAAAACCGGCATGGAACGGGGCATCAAACACCACCAATCGAAATCGCGGCCGTCACTGCCAACTGGAAACAAAACCAGTCACGCGGGTGACGAGCGAATAGAAGTCGAAGCTACTGACGAGAGTACCGAGCTGCCTCAAGGAAGACTATGGTAATAGATTTCGTGAATAATCTTGCAGTGGCCAGGCAAGGAACGCTAACAACGCCGCGCTACCCAGACCATCTCGTTGCTCTCGTCCTCGAACGGCGCGCCGTCGAACCAGCCGTAGAGCGCTTCGACCTCGAAGCCGCAGAGCGCCAGCAGGTGCTCCATCTCGTAGCGATAGACCCAGCGCAGCCGCAGGTTACGCTCGACGCGCTGGATCACGGCGCCTTCGTCGCTCAGCAGCACGTCCGCCCGCGTCTCGTCCAGCTCCTGCGCGATCGGGTCGTAGCGGCGGTTCACCCAGCGCTCGCGGTCCGGCGCCGGTTGGCTGCGCAGCCAGCGACCCTGCTTGTCGCCCAGCCAGTCGGCGATGTAGAGGATGCTGGGGTTGAAAATGTTCAGCGCCAGCCGTCCGCCCTCCACGAGGTGCTCGCGGATGCGGGTCAGGCACGCCTTCTGCTCTTCGACGGTCAGGAGCAGCAGGAAGGACCGGAACGGGATGATCGCGAGGCCGAAGCGCTGGTCGAGCTCGAAGCTTGCCATGTCGGCCTGCACCCAGCGCGGGTTCGAAGCGTCACCGGCCTTGCGACGCGCCACATCGAGCATCGGCGCCGCGTTGTCCACGCCGGTGATCTCGACGCCCGCCTGGGCGATAGGCAGGGTTACGCGCCCCGTGCCGCAACCGAGCTCCAGCACGGCCTGGCCCGCCTCGGCCGCCTGCCGCGCCAGGTCGACGTAGAACGGGATGTCGTCCACGACAACAGACTGGGAGCCGTCGGTCTCACCGTCGTAGGCGTCGGCGACTCGCTGATCGAAGTAGTAGCCGTCCATACCTCACCCCCAACCCCTCTCCGTCGCACAGAGAGGGGAGCTTGCCGACGTAGGGGCGCACAGCCATGCGCTCCTACAGGCTTGCGTGTGCTTTTCAGCCGCCAGTGTGATGCAGCGCTTCGAACTCATCCCGCAGGACGCCCATCACGATCGTGTCGCGGTACTGGCCATCTCGATAGCGATCCTGGCGCAGGCGACCCTCCTCGACGAAGCCGCACTTGCGGTAGCAGGCGATGGCGCGGCCGTTGTCGGCGTCCACGCTTAGCCAGACGCGGTTGAGGTTGAGGTCATCAAAGGCGAATGAAGCACCGTCGTGATCGCGTCCGTGCCGAAGCCGCGGTCCCAGTACGCCTTGTCGCCGATCATGATGCCGAGCTCCGCAGTTGTGCGCGACAGCCCCGACCCTGTGCAGGCTGACGGACCCGATGTGCGCGGCGCCCTCCAGGGTCTCAATTGCGTAGGCGATCTCGGGCGGGCGCGTCTGCGTCACGGTGGCCCGGATCGAAGTCCTCCTCCTGGACACGCGACATCGGGATGGCCCGCCTGCGTCGCCAGGTACTGCACCACTTCCATCGTCGTTCACCCACGCCAGGTAACGGTCCAGGTCGTCCATCTCGATCGCCCGCAGCCTGACGAGTGCGCCGGTCAGCATCGTTCTCACCTCGTTTCGGAGCCCGCATTCTAGGCGTGGAGGAAGGCGCAATGTCACTGGCCGAAAGTACGTTTAGAGATTCGTACGTCGAATACCTGAAAAACATCTTGACACGTATGAATTTTGAACCGATAAGATAGTGATCTCACGGGCATCCAAAGTGACAGGCCCGGATTGGGAAAGGAACAATCGAAGAACGCAGGCTGGCCCGAAGACCCTTCGGCGCCTTAACGGTCACGGACCGCCTGTAGCCACCATGTCCTCAGAACCTCCTGATAGCTACCCCCGAGACTTCTGGACGAGACATCGATGACGCAACCTGTCGTCCTCGTCCTTGCGGGTGGCGTTTCCAGCCGATTTTGGCCTCTTCGCGACAAACTCCTGATCGAGTTCGGCTCACAGAGTCTGCTCGAACGGCATTTGCGCGCCCTCAGCGACCTGGGCTGCGACCGCATCGTCGTCGTCACGCGCCCCGATCTGGGTGAGACGGTCGAGAGCCTCGGTGCCCAAATCGACGCCGACGTACGTGTCGCCCTGCAGCCCGACGCGAAGGGCATGGCCGACGCCGTACTCTGCGCCCGTCCCGCGCTCGAGGCGTTTGGCGACGGCGCCCTTTACATCACGCAGGCCCACGACGTGGTCGAGCTGCGTATGCACGCAGAAGTGCTGCAGGCCTGGGCCCAGCGCGACGGCAGCACTGCCGGCATCCTCGCCGCGGCGCGCGTGAAGCAGTACTTCCCCGGCGGCTACCTCACGCTCGAGGGGCAGCGAGCCACCTCGATGGTCGAAAAGCCCGGCGCCGGTAACGAACCGAGCGACCTCGTGAACCTCGTGGCGCACGTGCACGGCTCGTGGAAGACGCTGTGCGGCGCCATCGAGACCGCGGCGGCCACGGGCGACCCCGATGACGCCTATGAGCGTGCCCTCGATGGCCTCATGCGCGCATCCGTCTACCTGGCCCACGTCTACGACGGCCCCTGGCAGGGTCTCAAGTATCCCTGGCATTTGCTGGACGTCATGGACCTCATGCTCTCGCTGTGGACCCGCGGCGTGGAATCGCCCGGCCCGGAGTACGAGCAGCGCGAGGACGGCGTGTTCATGGCGCCGGACGTGCGCATCTTCCCCGGCGGCCACGTCGCCGCACCGGCCCTTATCGGCCCCGGCGGCATCATTGGCAACAACGCCCTCGTGCGCGGCAGCATCGTCGGCCCGAAGTGCGTCGTCGGCTTCGGCAGTGAGATCGCTCGTAGCTTTCTCGTGGGCGAAGTCGAGCTGCACCACAACTACGTCGGCGACAGCGTGTTCGACCGCGACACGTCGATGGGCTGGGGCGCCACGACCGCCAACTACCGCATCGATCACCGCACGATTCCCTCCGTGGTCGGCGGTCAGCGCGTCGACACCGAGCGCGACAAGCTCGGGCTCATCCTGGGGGCCGGCGCGCGAGTCGGCGTAAACACGAGCATGATGCCCGGCGTGAAGATCGGCGCCGGTGCGCTCATCGGCCCGGCAATCCGCGTGACACGCGACGTGCCTGACGGCGAGCGCGTCCTGGACGAAGAGAAGTATGGACACTTTTAACCTCGCGGCCCTGTTGCTACTGGTTGCCTGTCTTTTCCTGGTGGTCTTCGTGGCCGCCGCAGAGGCTGGGCTGATCTCGATCAGCCGAGCGCGCATTCGCCTCATGGCCGGCCAGGGCGTGCCGAGAGCCGAGATCCTCCAGTCGTACATCAGCGAGCGCACGACGATGCTCAGCTCGCTCTCGCTGGCCCGCAACCTCGCGGTCGTCGCCGGCGCGGCCATCGCTGTCGCCGTGCTGACGCGCGAGGAGGGGCACCGCTGGGAGCTCATCCTCGGCACCGTCATCGCCGGTCTCGCCCTGTTCGCGCTGCTGGAGGCGATCCCGAGGGCGCTGGTGGCGCGCAACCCGGAGTGGTGGGGCCTTCGCCTGGCGCCGCTCATGGGCGTGTTCAAGCTCGTCTTCGGCGGCGTCGGCAGGCTGGTGCTGCTGCCCACACGCGTCGTGCGCGGCCCCTCGACGGACGAAGAAGAGGAGATGCTGCGCTTCCTCGAGATTGAGGACGCTGAAGGCGAGATCGAGGATGACGAGCGCAAGATGATCCGCGCCGTGTTCGACCTGGAGGAGACGGCCGTGCGCGAGATCATGACGCCCCGTACCGACTTCGTCGCCGCGGACGCCGACGCCAACGTGCAGGACGTCGTGCGCCTGATCATCTCGCGCGGCTACAGCCGCATCCCGCTCTACGAAGAGAACATGGATAACATCGTCGGCATCATCTACGCCAAGGACCTGTTCCGGTACCTGGCGGAGAGCCGCATGCCGAAGCAGCTACGCGACGTGGCCCGCCCGGCCTTCTTCGTGCCGGAGTCCAAGCGCCTGGACGGCCTCCTGACCGACATGCGCAAGCAGCGCGTACACATGGCCATCGTCGTCGACGAGTACGGCGGCACGGCCGGTCTCGTCACGATCGAGGATCTGGTCGAGGAGATCGTGGGCGAGATCGAGGACGAGTACGACCGCATCGAGCATCAGGTCGTCCAGGTCAGCGATGACGAGGCGCTGCTCGATGGCCGCGTGAGCGTCTGGGACGTCAACGAGCTCTTCGACGCCCACATCGAGGCCGAAGACTTTGACACCGTCGGCGGCTGCGTGTTCCACATGCTGGGCCGCGTGCCCGCCGTGGGCGACATCGTCAACGCGGACGGCCTCACGCTCACGGTGCTGTCGGTCGACGGCCACCGCGTGCGCCGGGTGCGCGCCGTGCGACGCGTGACGCCCGTAGAGGACGACGAGGCCAACGGCAAACGCAACGGCAAGGCCGAGAACGGCGCCGTCTAACCTCCTCGCTCTACGTTCCCCGCCTCGAAGCCGATAACTAATGCGTAATGCTCTGCTACGCGCGCATCCTCGCTGCCGTGTTCTTCCTGTTCTCGCTCGCGGTCGGCGCCAAAGCGGCCCTGGAGCCCGACCGTGGCCTGCTGGACTTCGGCGCCTTCTACATGGCCGGTGTCGTGCAGGAGAAGGGCGTCGATGACCCCTACGCGGTGTATCCGGAGCTAGCGGAGGAGACCGGCGCCAACTTCGGCTACACGGACGGTCGAGGCCACTCGCCGAACCTGAACCCGCCGATCAGCCTGTACGCATTCCGTCCCCTCGCAGACCTCAACCCCGCCGATACGAAGGTGGCCTTCCAGGTCGCCTCGGCATTCGTGTTCGTGGCCTGCGCCCTCGCCATGCTGAAGGCGTATCCGGAGCATCGCACGCCACAAGGAGTGCTCTGGATCGCCAGCTTCGGTGGCCTCTGGTACACGCTGTGGTTGGGCCAGATCTACATGCTCCCATTCGCGCTGGGCCTTGGCGCCTGGTTCCTGATCCAGCGCGGCACGAATCCCCTGCTCGCCGGACTTCTGATCGGGCTGCTTGTCGCGATCAAGCCGCACTTTGCTATTTGGCCCTTGCTCCTGCTGCTGGCCGGTCACCCTCGAATCGGGCTTAGTGCCTTCGCGAGCGCGGCCGCCGTGAGCGCGGTGCCGTTGGTGCTGCAGGGCCCTGAGATCTACCAGCAGTGGCTCGAAGCCGTGCAGGCCTACCCACGGATTGCCCTTGGCTTCAACGCGTCGCTGATCGGCGAGGCGGAGCGCCTGGGCGTGCCCGCGCTCGGCTACGCGCTTAGCGTGACGTTGGTGGTCAGTGCCTGCTTCGTCATGTGGTGGTCGCGCGCGACGGCGGTCCGGGCCAGCTCGTGGGGCATCGTCGTTGCCCTGCTTGCGGCACCGATCACCTGGATCGGCTACGGTCTGCTGGCGATGCCGGTGCTGCTCTCACGCCGCTGGGGCGCTCTCGAATGGATCGCGGCGCTCGGCATGACCAGCCTGTGGTTCGTCCTGGAACGCGGCGAGCTTGCCCTCGCGGCCTCGCTCGTGCTCATGTTCCTCCTCGCCAGGGACCAGTTCGTGCGCCAGGAGGTTGCACACGCTGTCGAAGAGGCGCGGAGCCTGAGCGCGCAACGCCAGCAAGTCGCGGCGTCGACGCGGCTGGGCGTCGTGGTGGGCGAAGTGGGATCGAGGACGATGGACTGGGAGGGGGGCCTCACGGCCGAGGCGTATTCACGGGACTTGCAGCCGTCCGCCAACGCCGATGCGGCAAACAGCATGGGTTGGGACTGTCGCGTGCACGTCGAATACGAGGGTCAGCCGGCCGTCGACTGGTACATCCCCGTCGGCACACCGGTGCGATCGACGCTGGACGGGCGAGCTACAATGTATGTAGTCAGTCTTCCCAACGCCTTCGATTACTACGACGTGAGCCGGGAGCCCTATATCGGCAACCCGGACCGCGATCGTGCACCGCTCTCGCCCTTCCCGGGCCCCGGCGGCGGCAAAGGCGTCTTCATCGAAGTGACCAACGACGCGTTCGCAACCGAGTACGGGCACCTCAACCTCGAAATGACGCTGCCGGCTGTGCCGGAGGGCGCCTACCTCGATGGCTTCTCGCAGGCGTATGACTACGCGACCGCCTTCGGAACAATGCGCGCCTTCAATGACTACATAGCTATCGCCTCCTGGGACGTGCGCGCCGGCGACGTCATCGGCTACAGCGGTGACAGCGGTTACAGCGAAGCGCCGCACCTGCATTACACGGTGCGCCGGGCCAGCACGAGCAACCTCCTCTGCCCGACCACGGAGGCGGGCTTCGAGGATGAGGGCTGGCTGTTCCGCTAGAGCGCGCTGTCAGGGCAATCCGTTCAAGCAAACGTAACGCGTGCGGCTTGCCCGGTATTGACACGTCGCGTAAGATTTCGGCTGCGATATGAACGGGCGTTCTGAACAAGACAACGTGATGTACTGGGTGGCGTTCTCACGCATCCCCCGGCTCGCGCTCGGCGGCAACGCGTCGCTGGTCGGCGAGGCGGTGCGCCTGGGTGTACCCGCGCTCGGATACGCCCTCAGCGTGACGCTGGTGGTGAGCGCTGCCTTCGTCATGTGGTGGGGCCGCGCGACAGCGGTGCGGGCCAGCTCGTGGGGCATCGTCGTTGCCCTGCTGGCGGCGCCGATCGCCTGGATTGGCTACGGCCTGCTGGCCATGCCCGTGCTGCTCTCCCGCCGATGGGAGGCCCTCGAATGGGTCGCGGCGCTCGGCATGACCGGCCTCTGGTTCGTGCTCGGCCGCGGGGAGCCGGTGCTCGCCGCCTCCCTCGTACTACTGTTCCTGCTCGCGAAGGACCAGCTCGTGCGCCAGCAGCTCACCCACACCGTCGAAGAGGCGCGCAGCCTCAACACTCGCCGCCAGCGAGTCGCCGCGTAGCCCACCCTTCCTGTACTAACACCCCTCCGTCCGGCTCGCGCCAGCCATAGCCGTCCAACACTCCATTGCGCCCCATCAGGAGATGGCGCCCAGGTGATTTGTTTGGCACTAATACGCCAACGAATTGTCTAGTTGGCGCTAACACAACGAAACTACCCCCACTTATAGTGTTATAAATTTCCGGAAATTTATTTATCAATAGCGGAGTGCAAAGGAACGATGTGGTGACTACTCAAGCCAACGACGTCAGCAGGACACGTCTCGCTGTCCTCATAGCATCCGTAATCTTCCTCATCCTGTCACTCACGACAGCATCGAGAGTACAGGCCGCCACGGACTACTGGAGTATCCTGCCGGGCATCAACTCGACTGGGATCTACGAATACGGGTGGCATTTCGACGAGTCAGGCAGTTTCGGCGCTCGAGATTTCAACAAGACCAATGACGCTGGTCTGACAGTCTATCTGCGCGCGACGGTCATAACCGATCCGGGCTATGACGTCCGCTACTACAAGGCCGCGACGACCTGTCGCATGGACGCTCAAGCTCAAGGCCTGCTGTCCGGACAATGGACCTACCTCTCGGGAACCACGCTCCATTACCTGCATCTGGTCACCGGCACGACCGGCGCTACAGGCTCGATGAGGACGGCGGGAAGCTCGATCAGCAGCTCCGTGGGAACCATCGCCAGCTCGGGATCGTGCGTGGATGGTCAACCGCATTTGCATCAATCCGGCGACCTGTCGGCTTCGTCCTTCATCTACCGACAGCTGAACGGTACCAATGACACTTGCTGGGCGGACACGACCAGCCTGTGCAGTAGCTTCTCCTGGACCCGGGACTGGACCAGCTGCACCACGTATACCTCGGGGAGCTACACGAAGAGTGGCAGCGTCTCGGAATACATCTGCGAGGAATGGTCCCAGCAGAGCTTCGGCCAGAACTCGGCAGTCTTCAAGATTCGCTGGTAGGAGATCACACAATGCATCTGCTCATGGCGCATAGAAACAGACTCATTTCAGGGGCCACCATTCTCTGTATCGTAGCCGGGCTACTGGTGTGGGCCACGGTGGGACTCTTCGCCGAAAACCCAAGCTACGACGAGGTCAAGGACAACAGTGGCAGTCCGGCTTTGAGCGTCGATCCGCCTCAGCTGCCAAGGCCAAACGAGGACGGCGCTACCACACTCGACCAGGCCAGCACCGAACTGTCTTCTCAACCCGGCCTTGGCTCGGTGATCAAGGCTGCCGAGAGCGGCGACGTCTCTTCGCTGCTGGGCGCCCTCAAGCTCGGTGACTACTGCAGCGTGACATTCAGAGGCGGCCCCGCCGAAGAATGCAAGGACGGGAAGAGCCATCCGGCGGCCTTCGTGGAGAGCGCGACGACCACGCCCGTGCTTCAGCCGCTGGAGCTGGTCGAGCGGTATGTCGGGTCGATTCTGTCCGATTCGCCCGTCGAACTCACCTTGGTGGCGCGGGATGCCGGACAAGGGGACAACTTCTACCTGGTCTTCAAGGCATCTCAGCCGACCGTCCTCGACGGTGAGAAATACGATGGGCTTGGAATCGTCGTCAATCCGAAGAGTGAGACGCCGATTCAATGGGTGCGCTTCATCATTCCCGAAAACAACGGTCTGGAGTGGCTTCAGATTCGAGCCAGCGAGGCAGATGGTTCGCCTCGATTTGACCTGGTGGCACCGGAGTCCATCAAGGACTGGCCCGGCTACTGGGGAGACAAAGGACACTAGGAAAGAAGTCTCGGGAAGCCAAGAACAAAGGGCACGCATCGATGCGTGCCCTTTGTTCTTGGGCGGTTCTTTGGGTGACATCACTGGTCGGCAACGATAGTATTCTTCAGACACAGCACTGAAGGAGCGTCAATGTCGACCGCAGGAATTCCGGTGACTCTGATTCTGGAGGACCGTCTGGCTCGCACCGGGCTCGCTCAGGAATTGGCACAAGGTGGCTTCCAAACGGTGTCGCTAATCGGTGATCCTCGAGAACTCTCAGCCGAGACGCATTCTTCTGAGCTCATCCTCACCGACGTTAGCTTCGGGGGCGCTGTCCACTGGAACCTGATACAGACGCTAAGGGAGCGTTTCCCAACTGCGAAGATTGCCGTCCTGACTGATTCCAACGAAGCGAAACTATTCCTGCGAGCAGTCCTCGACGGAGCGCAAGGCTTCTTTCACAGAAGCCTCGAGAGTGAACTGCTGTTGTCAAATCTTCACAGCGTGTGTGCCTCTGATGCCCTGATTGTCGGCCCCATGGCCGTTGCTGCCATCCGACAACAGATGCCCCATGTTTTGGGGTTGACGTCACTCAGCCACCTGCCAGGGATGACAGAAGACGACATTCGATTGCTCCCGCTGCTGTTGAGTGGAGCCACCCTGGATCAAATCAGCAACACGCTCGAAATTTCGTCCAGGACTGCCCAACGGCGCCTCAACGCGTTGTCATCGAAGCTGGGCGCGAGGAGCTGGTTCGAAGCCGGGGTAAAGGCCACCAAACTTGGCCTGGTTTGAATCCTGTGCCTCTGGCTGACACACCTGGAACCGGCGAAGCCAGCAATCGGCAAGCCGGTACGCGGCGGCCTGCCGTTGACCGGTATCCTTTGTCCGGTACGGCGATGTCGTCGTTCTTAGGAACGTAACCTGGTTCGCTTGCCGGGGCTTGACACGTCGCGTAAGATTTCGGCTGCGATATGAACGAACGTTCTGCACACGACAATGTCATGTACTGGGTTGGCTTCTCGCGCATCCCACGGATTGGCGCGGTGCGGGCGGCGCGTCTGCTGGCCTACTTCGGCACCATGGCGGATGCCTGGCGCGCCGGGCCGGGCGAGTTGCGCAACGCGGGCCTCGACCAGGGCACCGTCACCAGCATCGTCGAGGCGCGCCAGACGATCTCGCCGGAGCAGGAGATGGAGCGCCTGCAGAAGGCCGGACTCAAGGCCTACTGCTGGACGGACGACGCCTACCCGAAGCACCTGCGCGAGATCGAAGACCGGCCACCGGTGCTGTACGTACGCGGCGAGCTGCACCCCGAGGACGAGTGGAGCGTCGCCATCGTGGGCACGCGCCGCGCAACGCCCTACGGACGTCAGGTCGCCGAGCACTTTGCGACGGACCTCGCCGGCCACGGCATCACGGTCGTGAGCGGCCTCGCGCGAGGCATCGATGCCGTCGCGCACCGCACAACCGTCGCCGCGGGCGGCCGCACGCTTGCCGTGCAGGCTTGCGGCCTGGACCTCGTGTACCCGCCGGAGCACTCGAAGCTGGCGGTGGAGATATCGCAGCACGGCGCGGTCGTCTCGGACTACCCGCTGGGCACGCAGCCGCGCAGCGAGTTCTTCCCGCGGCGCAATCGAATCCTTAGCGGGCTCAGCCTGGGTGTGTTAGTAGTAGAAGGAGACGAAAAGAGCGGGGCCCTGATCACAGCCCGCGTCGCGCTTGACCAGAACCGTGAGGTATTTGCGGTGCCTGGTAGTATCTATTCCCCAACCGGCAGGGGAACCAACAAGCTGATCCAGGAAGGTGAAGCCAAACTGGTCACCCGCACGGAGGATATACTCGAAGAGCTGAACCTGACCATGACAACCGCCAAGCAGCAGACTGGAGCTCCGAGAGGTAGCTCCCGAAGACCCCACCGAGGCAAAGCTGCTGAAGCTGATCTCCACCCAGCCTTCACACATCGATGAGGTACAGCGGGCCAGCGGTTTGCCGATAGCTACAGTATCGAGTGCCTTGGCCTTGCTAGAACTTAAAGGTATGGTGCGTCAGGTAGCGCCGATGAGCTTCGTAAGAGCCCGCGATCCACGTATGCCATACTCGACACAGAACTGATTGAGGACACCACCTCTCCATATGCCAACCAAGAAGACCACAACAACCACTAAAGCCGCCGCCAAGACGACGCGCAGCCGCACCTCCAAGACGAACGGCGCAGCCGCGGCAACAGACGGCGCCACGACCGGCCGCCGCAGCCGGGCCACCCAGCGCGACCTCGTCATCGTGGAGTCGCCCGCCAAGGCGCGGACGATCTCCGGCATCCTCGGCAGCGGCTACGACGTAACGGCGTCCGTCGGACACGTGCGCGACCTGCCGAAATCGAAGCTGGGCGTTGACGTCGAGAACGAGTTCGAGCCGCACTACATCGTGCCCAAGGAAAAGCGCGACGTCATCAACAAGATCAAGGAAGCGGCCCGCAAAGCCACGGCCGTCTACCTGGCGACAGACCCCGACCGCGAGGGCGAAGCGATCTCCTGGCACCTGGTGGAAGCCGCCGGCCTCGATCAGGTGCCGGCCGCCCCCTGCACCGCGTCGAATTCCATGAGCTAACGCCCGGCGCCATCCGCGAGGCGTTCCAGCACCCGCGCAACATCGACTACTCCCTGGTGGACGCACAGCAGGCTCGCCGCGTGCTCGACCGCCTCGTCGGCTACAAGATCAGCCCGCTGCTCTGGGCAAGGTGCGCCGAGGGCTCTCCGCCGGCCGCGTGCAGTCCGCCGCCGTCCGAATGGTGGTCGACCGCGAGCGCGAGATCATCGACTTCGTGACACGCGAGTACTGGAGCATCGATGCGCTGCTGGCTCAGACGCGGCACCGACCAGCCCGTCGAGTTCAACGCCCGCCTGCGCGGCAAGCAGGGCCAGCGCACCTTCGAGCTGCCCAGCGAGGAGGAGACGCAGAAGGTCGTCGACGCCCTGCGCAACTCGGCCTACGCCGTGCGCAACGTCCGCCGTCGCGACCAGCGACGCCGCCCCGCGCCGCCGTTCACGACCAGCACCCTGCAGCAGGAAGCATCGCGCCGCTTCGGCTTCACCGCCCGCCGCACCATGGCCCTGGCCCAGCAGCTCTACGAAGGCATCGACCTGCGAGGCGCCGGTCGCGTAGGCCTCATCAC
>CAVYJE010000002.1:0-107620 GCA_963768705.1 uncultured Chloroflexia bacterium | reverse complement strand
GTGCTGCTAGTAGTCCTACTCGCTGTCGTTGACGGCGCCTTAGCATACCGCCGGCGCGACAGCGGTGTACCGCGCCGGGGAGGACACGCCCTTATACAGTCGTGCTGAGACGCAGTCGAAGCATCCGCGGGCTCGCGGTGCGCAGAACCCGTGACGCACGCTGGAGTGTCGAGCTGCGGGACGAGAACAGTGTGGGAAGGGAAGCGATGACCCTCAGGCAATGCCCACCTGCTGTCTAGGTGCACCTGATGGATGCCTTCGACTGTCGCCGCCCGCCAGAGGGCCCCCGATCACGCCCCGCCGACCACGTCCCCCCACGAGGGCGTCTCACGCTCCTCGTATGCCTTGTCCCACTCGGCGCGGTTCGAGGCGTCGACCAGCCTGGCGGGCAGGCTGATCTCCTTCGGCACGGCCTCGCCGCGCAGGTGGCGCACGGCACACTCGGTAGCGATCGAGGCCATGTCCATGGCGTTGAAGTCGGCGGTCACAAGCATCTCGCCGCGCTTTATCGCATCGATTGCCGCCGGAACGGCGTTGACGCCCGCGACGATGGCGCTGCGTCCGCTCTGCTGCAAGGCTTCGATGACGCCGAGGGCCATGCTGTCGTTCGCGGCCAGGAAGGCGTCCGCGTGCAAGAGATGCGGCAGCAACTCCAGCACGGCCTCCCGTGCGGGCGCCTGCAGATAGTCGCCGCAGCACGAACCGGCGATCTCGATGCCGGGGTACTCGGACGCAACGTCGTGAAACGCCCGAACCCGCGCCGTGCCGGTGACGGAATCGGGAGGACCTTCGACGATGACGACCTTGCCCTGCCCGCCCAGATGCCCGTACAGGTATCGCGCCACGTCCAGGCCCAGGGCGTAGTCGTCCGAGCTGACGTACGACACGTACTCGCCCTCCGTTAGGCGGTTGATGCAGTTGATCAGGGGCACGCCTGCTACGTTCATCTTGCGTACTGCCGCGTTTACCGCCGTCGGGTGGCAGGGCACGAGCACGATGGCATCGACGCCGTCGTCCAGGGCTTGGGCGATCAGGGCCGACTGCTCGACCGGGTCGTCGGGCGTCTCTGGCACGTAGTGCGCCGTTTCGGCACCAAAGCGCTCGGCGACGCGGTCGGCGCCGAGGCGGGCACCGGCGTACGCGGGGTTGAGGCGGTTCTTGGTGAAAACAGCGATGCGCATGACGATTGCCTCCGTGCGCAGAATCTTAGCCGCGAAGGGAACTTTTTGCGCTTCTGTAGCGATCTATAGGTATCCGGATCGTGCATCCTTACATAAGCATGGAATGAGCTACGTGACGATTTGCCCATCCATCCCTTCCTCGAGGCCCGGCGGCTGATGTCGGCGGTGCAGGAACCCATCTCCCAAACGGCCAGCGCGCGGCCGGCCAACGACCTGAAGATCCGCTGGGCGCGCTTCTTCCTGGGCGTCTTCACGGCGTTCTTCATCATGGGCATCGCCGTGGCGTACATCCACAAAGACCAGTACACGGACAAGTTCGCCATCTTCAGTCGCAGCATCATCGGCGACGAGAACACGGCCCGCATCGAGAGCTGGTACTTCGCGGTGCAGGACCGCTTCGACCGCACGCGTTACAGCATCTTCGGCGGCGACAAGAACCCCTTCGCCGAGGACCCTGAGCAGACGCAGTACCTCGCCGCCGCTATCCCCACCGTGCGCGCCCTGGCTCCGACCGCAACGCCCGTCCCAGACGTCACGCCGACACCGACGCCCGAACCTACGCCGCCCCCGCTGGTCCTGCCCGTGACGCGACAGGTCAGCGCCAGCCTGGAGCCCGGCGAGGGCGTCTGGACGACCGAGGGCCTGCCTCACACCTCGCCGGACGACGTGCTCATGGCCAAGACCTTCGTCCGGCCCGACCTCGACCGGCCCTACTCGCTCGTGGGCGTCCTGCTCGTCGACCACCGCCGCGTGCGCCTGCACATGACCGGCGGCACCAAGGACCCCGGCGGCGACCTCGGCGTCTACGGCCCCGGCGAGATCCCGGACGCCGACCTGCCGGACCTGCTCGCGGCCTGGAACGGCGGCTTCCGAGGCCCTCACGGCGGCTTCGGCATGGTCGCCGACGGCCAGCAGTACCGGCCTCTGCGCGACGGCTTCGCATCTCGCCGTGCTGTACCAGGACGGCAACGTGCGCATCGGCCAGTGGGGACGCGACCTGACCTGGAGCGACGACATCGTCGCAGTGCGCCAGAACGCCGCCCTGCTGGTCGAGAACTGCGAGGTCAGCCCGCGCACGAACGAAGGCAACGACACCTGGGGCTACGTCGCAGGTCGACTCCTCCGAGTTCATCACCTGGCGCTCCGCCATCGGCCTCACGAAGAACGGCGACCTCTGGTCGCGGCCGGCAACTCGCTCAGCGCCGACAGCCTGGCGAAGGCGCTGTGGGCCGCCGGCGCCTGCTGGGCCATGCAGCTCGACATCAACACGCCCTACGTGCTCGACGTCGTGTTCTTCCAGCAGCCGGACGGCACGATCGACGCCGAGAAGTTCATGCAGTCGATGTCCGACAACCCGGCGCGCTTCCTCGGCACCCAGGTCAACGACTTCATGTACGTGACCCTGGACGAGACGAACTACGTCCCCGAAGTGACCTCGAGCAGCGAGCCGGCCACGCCCACGCCGTAGTCAGGTCAGCCTTAGCGTCACGCCCTCGAAGTCTGCGAGGCCACGCAGGCGCGTGAACCAGGTCTCGCCCGGCGTTACGGGCAGAGCCGTCGTCAGCGTGCCGGTCGTCACCAGCTCGCCGGCCTCCAGCGGCGGGTGGTCCGGCAGGTTGGCCAGCGTGCGTACGAGGTAGGCGAGGGCGTTCAACGGGCTGCCGAGCACGAGGTCACCACCGCCCGTAGCCGCCACGGAGCGACCCTTGATCAGCGTGATCCGGAAGCTCGAAAGCCGCTCCGCCAGCATCTCGATATTGCCATCGTCCACCCAGACGCCAAGGCTCACTGCGTACCGGCCGTGCAGACCGCCGTCCGCGATCGTGTCGGCGACGGAGAACTTCCAGTCAGGAAAGTGGCACTGCACGATCTCGACGCCGTGGCCCACCCACTCGATGCAGCGCAGCAGCGCGATCGGGTCGTCCGTCACCGGCGGCGACGACTTCAGCCTGAACACGATCTCGGGCTCGATCAGGGGCTGCACGAGGCCGTCGAGGGAGAGCGAGCCTTCCGGTCCGTGGCCGTCGAGCTCCCAGACGCGGTCCGGGATCCAGGTCACGGTGCGGTCGTACATGTAGCCGAAGATCGGCTCATAGACGCCGTACTGGTCCCAGATCGTGCGGTTCGTAAAGCCGATCTTGCGCCCGATGCGCCGCCAGCCACTCGCCTCGCGCCGCCGCAGCACCTCGCGCGAGATCCGGTACGCGTCTTCGATGCCGAAGTCGGGCACGCACTCGCTCAACGGTGCCGTCATCGACGCCTCGTCCTGCAATCGGATCATCTCTTCGGCGTAAACCGCCGTGTATGCCTTGTCCACGCGAGGATTCTACCCCGCACAGGGCGAGCGGCAACGGGAAGCCGAGCATAGCTGCGGGATTCATCCCGCAGTAGAAGAATTATGCTCACCGCCGGTCACGTGCCTATCCTTTGCCCGACAAAGAGGCATCAGATGAACCTCCGCAAGCGGCTTACGGCTTGAGCTTGCAGCTCGACACCTACTCCAACAGGTCGACCATCTCGCGCAGGATGCCCTGGTGCTTCACGTGCAGCTGCTGCACCTCGATGCGCAGGCGGTCGCCGTCACGGATCTCGCCGGAGCGCATCTGCTGGATGATGAAGTTGAAGTCGTCTTCGACACGCCGGCGCTGCTCGTCCAGCTCCTCGAATCGTGGTTTCAGGTCTTCGTGAACTCGCATGCTTGCTCCGTGCTCCAGGTGTCTTGCTTGGAATCTTACGCCCGGACGCGCCGTTTTTGTGTCTGGTCACAAGGGATCGCACCGTCCGCCTTGGTTACCATGGCGGGAATACGAATCGATAGCCTGGACGAACGATAGGAGAGATGAGTATGCGTGAAGTCGAAGTACGAGGCCTTTTCAGACTGGGCAACCCCCTCCGTCTGCGATACGAAGATGACGAAGCCAGCATGCAGCAGGACGAAGAGTGGTTCGAGTTCATTGAGGACGGCCAGTGGCGCCGCCTGCGCATCCACGACTACGACCAGGTCTACAACATCCCCGGGCTCTACGAGGCCGTCGTCTACCGCACGCTGAAATGCAACTCGCCCGTCGTCGTCATCGACGCCCTGCGCGATGCCGTCGTGCTCAACGGCGTTGCACCCGAGAGTCTGCGCGTGCTCGACTTCGGCGCCGGCAACGGCATGGTAGGCGTCGAGCTGCGCAACATCGGCGTCGAGAGCGTGATCGGCTCCGACATCATCCCCGAGGCCAAGACCGCCACGGCCCGCGAGCGCCACTACGCCTACGACGACTACGTGGTCGCCGACTTCACGGCGCTGACCGGTGACGAGGTGCAGCAGCTGCGCAACGAACACCTGAACTGCCTCGTCATCGTCGCCGCGCTCGGCTTCGGCGACATCCCTTCGGCCGCCTTCCTCACCGCCCTTGACCTGGTCGAGAGCCCGGGCTGGGTCGCCTTCAACATCAAGGAAGACTTCCTGGAGACGACCGACACGACCGGCTTCGCGGGGCTGCTGCAGCAGCTCGCCGCCGAAGGTGTGATCCAGCGAGAGTCCTTCAAGCGCTACCAGCACCGGATCTCGTTCGCGGGCAAGCCGCTGCACTACGGCGTCATGGTGGCGCAGAAGCTCAAGGACATCCCCGCCCGCTTCATGCAGTAAGCCTCGCGGCCCTCTGGTCATTGCGAGGAGGCGGCAGCCGACGCGGCAATCTCACATCGTGCACGGCAATCCAGTACACCCCCGTGAGATTGCTTCGTCGTCCTTGCGTCCTCCTCGCAATGACCAAAGTGGCTAGGTTGCGTGCATAAAAGGTTCCAAGAGTCCCCGGAGAGCCTCGCCGTTCCGAGGCTATGGCGATTGGGGTACAGTGGCGCCCATGTCATCGACGCCCTCATCGCCCGTACTGATCAAGTGCTGCCTCAATGGCGGCCGCAGCCAGGAGCAGCACCCGGCTGTCCCGGTAACGCCCGCCGAGCTCGCTGCCGCCGCCATGGCCGTGCGCGATGCAGGCGCAGGGGCGGTGCACGTCCACCCGCGCGGGCCAGACGGCGCTCAGAGCAACGACCCCGAGGACATCGGCCGCGCCATCGAAGCAATCCGCGAGGCATGTCCCGGCATGCCGGTGGGCGCCACGACGATTCTCTCGCTGTACGAGAATCGCGACACCGTCGCGAGATTGCGTCAAGTAGAACGGTGGAGGGTGCAGCCCGACTTCGTCTCGTGCAACTGGTTCGAAGATGGCGCGACCGAGCTGGCGGAGCTGCTCCTGAGCATGGGCATCGGCGTCGAAGCCGGGCTGCTGTCCGTCGAGAACGCCCAGGCCTTCGTCGAGAGCCCGGTGGCGGACCGATGCCTGCGAGTGCTGGTCGAGGTCGTGGACCGCGAGGGCGTGGACGGCGTCGCGACTACCACCGCAATTGATGCCGTGCTCGACGCCGCCGGCAACACAGTGCCGCGACTGCACCATGGCTTCAACCTGATGACCTGGTCGATCATCGAGAACGCCTTCCGCATCGGCCGCGACGTACGTATCGGCCTCGAAGACACCCGCGTCCTCCCGGACGGCACCGAGGCCCGCGACAACGCCCATCTCGTCGCCACGGCCGTCGAGCTGGCGCGTCAGTGCGGCCGAGAGCCAGTGCGGGTGGCGTAAGGCCTCGCCTCACCCTAGCCCTTTCCACCTTCGACTCGGCTCCGGACAGGCTCCGGGCGAGGGGACAAGACCGCAGGCGTTTCGACCTGCTCGGGCAATATGTGCCCGATAGGCACAAAAGAGGCCCTTCCTCACCGGAAGGGCCTCTTTGCTGGTTCGGTGTTACGCGCTTAGCGCCACTCGGCGTAGCCGGCCATCGCGCGCAGGCGGCGGATGCGCTCCTCCACCGGCGGGTGCGTCGCGAACAGTGCGCCCATGCCGCCCTGCATGCGGAACGGGTGCACGATGTACAGCGACGAGGTCGCATTCGCGCCGGCCGACTCGTGCATTGGGCGTACCTGAACGCCGTTATGCAGCTTCGAGAGCGCCGATGCGAGCGCCTCCGGGTCGTGCACGTACTCGGCGCCGCTCTTGTCGGCGGCGAACTCCCGCGTGCGCGAAATCGCCATCTGGAGCATCGCCGCAGCCAGGGCGCCGACCATCGCGGCGATGATGGCGACGAAGCCACCGTTGCGGTTGCGGCCGCCGAACAGCGAGCCCCAGATCAGCATCGTCTGGATGTAGGTGATCGCACCGGCGATCGTCGCCGCGATCGTGCTGATCAGGATGTCGCGGTTCTTGACGTGCCCCATCTCGTGACCGATGACGGCCTTGAGCTCGCGGCGGTCCAGGATGCGCATGATGCCCGTCGTCACGGCGACGACGGCGTGCTGCGGGTTACGGCCGGTCGCGAAGGCGTTCGGCGACTCGTTCTGGACGACGAAGACCTTGGGCTTCGGCAGGCCCGCCAGCCCCGCGACCTCTTCGACGAGGGCGTGCAGCTGCGGCTCTTCCTGGGCCGTGACCTCCTTGGCGCCGGCCATGCGCAGCGCCAGCTTGTCCGAGAACCAGTACATGCCGAAGTTCATCAGGCCAGCGAAAATCAGGCCAAAGACCGCAAATCCAGGTCCGCCGATGATGTAACAAATACCGACCAGCAGACCGGAAAGGGCTCCCAACAGAACGGCAGTCCTCAAAGCGCTCATTTCTCTTCCTCTTCTTCCTCCCGGAGGCCTGTAGAGGCCTCACCACAGATCCAGTATATCGGACGTATATTCGCTTTTGGCGATCGTATGATGGGAATCGAACCTCGATCGAACTAACCGTGACCGACTGTCCTAGATAGGGAAACACCATGGCAAACACTGGGGCGAACACCAGCCCGCGAGTCGGCATCATGAGCGCCGGCGACATGGGGAGCGGCTTCGGCAGCGTCCTGCACGCCAAGGGCCTGGAGGTCTACACCTGCCTCGCCGGCCGCAGCGATTTCACCCGCCTGCGCGCCACCGAAGCCGGCTTCATCGACAGCCCCGACTTCGACCACCTCGTCAGCAACGTCGACCTCTTCATCTCCGTGCTCGTGCCTTCCGAGGCCACGCCAGCTCGCGAAGGACGTCGCGGCGGCGATGAAGCGCACCGGCTCCACGCCCGTCTACGCCGACCTCAACGCCATCGCGCCCAACACCGTGCGGGAGATCGAGGCGCATCGTCGCGCGATGCCGGCGCCGGCTTCGTCGACGCCGGCATCATCGGCGGGCCGCCGCGTGCAGGGCTACAGCCCCCACATCGCCGTCTCCGGCCCCGACGTCGAGCACATCGAGGTCTTCCGCGACCACGCCCTCAACATCCGCGTCACGGGCCCGAACGTCGGTCAGGCGTCCGGCCTCAAGATGGTCTACGCCGCCTCCACCAAGGGCACCACGGCGCTGTGGACGGAGCTGCTGACCGCCGCAAGGCCATGGGCCTCGAAGATGCGCTGATCGACCAGTACGGCGACAAGAACGTCGTCTACCAGACCGCCGAGCGCATGATCCCGGGCATGCCCAACCGCGCCCGGCGCTGGGTGGGCGAGATGGAGGAGATCGCGAAGACGTTCGCGGACCTCGGCATGACCCCGAACATCCTCCAGGGCGCCGCCGACATGTACACGCTGGTCGGCGAGACACCGCTGGCAGACCTCACCTCCCGAGACCCAAACCCGAGCCTCGCTGAGGTGATGGACGCACTGATCGCGCGCCTGGGGGACTGACGGCTAGCGTTACCACACAGTCGTAGGGGCGAAGCATGCTTCGCCCCTACGGTTCTCACCCGACCGCCGCGAATTGCCTCCAGCGTCACCAAACCAGTATCCGATGATGCCGTGCTCGCCCTCACCCTACCCTCTCCCAAGGGGAGAGGGGACATGCTCTCAGGTATTCGAACTCCAGAAGGCAAAGCCTTAGCAGGCTCCCCTCTCTCTGTGCGACGAAGAGGGGTGCCGACCGCAGTGGGCGGGGTGAGGTCTCTTACGCCGCCGAGTACTCGACCTGGCCGCGCTTGCCGCTCTGCAACGACGTCTCGCAGGCCGCTCGGGCGCGCTCTACCAGGCCCGCCGCGTCGGTAGCGTTGCGTGGGAAGGTGGCGATGCCGAAGTAGCACCAGTAGTCGCCGAAGGCGCGCATGATCTCGCGCACGAACTGCTTGGTCTCGTCGGCACCGGTGGACGGCAGGCTGAACACGAACTCGGAGTCGTTGAGCGCCAACGGCTGGCTCATGAGTCGCGACTGGCTGGAGGCGATGAGGGCCATGTCATACGCCACGGCCTGCGCGACGTCCGGTGTCATCTCCATGCCCGGGATCGTCACGTGCACGGCCGCCACGCACATCTCGCGGCCCTGTCGGCGGGCGTCCTTGATCTCCTCTTGCAGTCGCATGAGGAAGTAGGACTCGTTGAAGGCGGTGGAATGCGAGAGGACAACCGGCGGCGACTCGGGGTGGAGCTCGGTAGGGGCGTACTCGTCCTCTTCCGGCACCTTCGGCAGCTCGTCCGGCCGCCGGCGCAGCGATTCGATGCCCGTGCTGGGTCTGCCACGTTCGCTACCGGGGCGGGCCAGGCGGGAAGCCGTGGCGGCCGAGGTGGAGACCCAGTGCCGGGACGAAGCCATGATGCGCGCGACCAGATACGTCATGGTGGCACCGTAGCCGAGGAAGAGGAGCACCATCACCGCTTTGACGGCAACGTCCGGCACAAGCAGGCTGCCGAAGACATCCCACGCCACCAGAACAATCGCCGTTGTGGCGCTGACCTTGAACAGGAAGGAGGTCTGCTCCGGCTCACGCCGAAGCGCGGATAGGACGCTCGTTTCTTCTTCTAACATCTCGATAAGAAGATCGGCAGGTGATCTGAAGATATTTAGCTTTTCTTCGCCCGCCGTGATTAAACCTGCCGCGCACCTGGTCGCAAATCCTCGCTTGTTGCCGGTGCTTTCGCATGACAAGCTAGATAACGATGGCTAGCTTCTGCCCCGAATGCGGCACGCGGCTCGAAACTCGCGAGGCTTTCGGCAAGCCGCGCAGCGTCTGCCCCCACTGCGGCCGGGTGCACTTCGAGGACCCCAAGGTCGCTGTCGGCGTCGTCGTCGAGAAGGACGGCGGCATCGTCCTGGGCAAACGCAACCACGACCCCAAGATGGGCTGGTGGTGCTTCCCCAGCGGCTTCGTCGATGCCGGCGAGGTCGTCGAAGAGGCCGCGATACGCGAGTGCCAGGAAGAGACGGGCCTCGACGTCAGCATCGACAAGCTCCTGGGCGTCTACTCCACGTCCGGCGAGCGCGTGATCTTCATCGCCTTCGCAGGCAGGGCTGTCGGAGGCCAACTCGAAGCCGGTGACGAGTGCACCGAGGTGGGTGTGTTCCCGCCGGACGACCTGCCAGAGCTTGCCTTCCCCAACGACGGGGCGATCATGGAAGCCTGGCTGGCCTACCGCGCAGGCGCCGCTTGATCCAGATCGCACCCCGATCGCTGCTTTTCGGCCTGCTCGCCACATTCGTCCTCGTTCTTGGCGGGTGCTCCGGCAAGAAGGACGACCCCACGCCTACGCTCGCGCCCAGCGCCACGGCTACGGCGACCGCGGAGGTCACGACACCAACCGCAGGGGAAACGCCCTCGCCGACCACGACAGCGGAAGCGCCCACGACAACACCCACGCCCACGCTGCCGCCCGCGGAAGCCATCGCCTGGAGCGAATGCCCTGCGGGCCCGTTCGATTGCGCCGAGTACGACGTGCCGCTGGACTACGCGAACCCGGAAGGCGCTACGCGTCACGCTGGCGCTGCGGCGTCTGCCGGCCGAAGACCCGGCCCAGCGCGTCGGCCTGCTGTTCGCGAACCCGGGCGGTCCCGGCGGCTCGGCCATCGATTCGCTGTCGGGCTGGGCGCGGGCGCTGCCATCGGAGGTCCGCAAGCGCTTCGATATCATCCTGTTTGACCCGCGCGGCGTCGGTTTCAGCAGCCCGCTGGTCTGCCACGACAAGGAGATCATCGAGGCGTTGATCGGCTTCGATCCCTACCCGCAGACAGCCGAAGACTGGGACCCGATCATCGAGGTCACGAAGCGCTTCGCCGATGGTTGCGCCGCGGTTGGCGGTGACCTGCTCAACCACATGGGCACGCGAGACGTCGCCCGAGACATGGACCGCATCCGTGAAGCCGAGGGCGACGAGCAGATCACCTACTTCGGCTACTCCTACGGCACCACGATCGGACAGGTCTACGCCGACCTCTTCCCGAGCCACGTGCGTGCCATGGTCCTGGACGGCGCCCTCGATCTCTCCCTGAGCTTCGATCAAAGCAACCTGGAGCAGATGATCGGCTTCGAGGCGGTGTTCCAGCGTTACCTGGCTGCCTGCGCGGCAAACCAGTGCATTCCGGGCGACCCGGAGCAGACCGTCAGAGAACTCATCGATCGCGCGGCGGACGAGCCGATTCCGGTCTCCGACGGCGACCGGCCGCTGGGCGCGGGCGAAATCGTTCAAGGCATAGCGGCAGGTCTCTACTCACCGACCAGCTGGTCCTTCATCACGACCGGCATCAATGGGGCGCTGAACGGCGATGGCTCCGTCTTGCTCTTCCTCGCCGACAGTCTCGCCGGCGGTGACGGCGATGAGTTCAGCAGCAACATCGTGGAGTCCAACCTGGCCGTGAACTGTCTCGACAGCGCCGCCAGCCGCGATCCGCAGCATTACATCGATCAGGCAGCCGATTTCGCGGCACAGGCTCCCTTCTTCGGCAAATACGGGGACGCCTATGGTCTCTATTGCGCGGCCTGGGCGTCTGAACCTGACCCGCTGACGGTGCCTCGCGCCGAGGGCGCCCCGCCGATCATGGTCATCGGCAGCACCGGCGACCCCGCGACGCCGTACAAGGAATCCGTCGCGCTCGCCGGCCAGCTCGAGTCCGGCTTCCTGGTCACGCGCGACGGCGAGGGTCACACCTCGTATCTCGTTACAGGTGACCGCTGCATCGATGACGCGGTCAACGCCTATCTGGTCGACCTGACGGTGCCGCCTGAGGGTCTCGTCTGCGGCGACGCGGGTATCGCCCCCGCCCCACCCGTGCCCTGATGGCGCGCCATTATCCCTTGCGAGAACATCAGACTTCGAGCCGGAGCGACGTCAGGCTGCGGGATTCATCCCACAGGCTAATCATTCCTTTCGCCCTCGCGCTCCTCTGCGCCTTCGTAATCGCCTGCAGCGGCGGTGACGACACCCCCACTGCTACGCCGACACCCACCGCTACGACAGCCCCCTCAGCAACGGCCACACCCGAAGCGTCACCTACCGAGACGCCGACCGCAGGCCCCGCGCCCACTGCGACGCCGATCCCGCGTCCCGAGGCAATCGCCTTTCCCGGACGACCTGCGCCAGGAAGGCCTCGACTACCTGGACCAGATCGCCGCTGCTCGCGGCATCGAGAACCCGGAGCCGGTCGACATGTTCGTGCTCACGCCGGAGCAGGCGCGCCACTTCTACGACCGCAGCGATGACGAGCCCACGCCGGGCCCAACACCGACGCCGGGACCGCGCCCCATCGACCCGCGCCAGGAGCTGTACGAGCTGCTCGGCCTCGTACCCAAGGCGGTCGAGGGCACAGACACGCCTACCGTGGCCGAGTCCGAGGTCGACAACCTGATCTCGATCGCCACGGCGTTCTACGACCCGGTGTTCGACGCCTTCTACATGATCGATACGATCGCGGGCGGCATCTACGGCACGACGGCACGGGCCGACATCGTGCACGAGCTGACGCACGCGCTGCAGTACCAGACCGTCGACATCAACGCCATCGCCGCTGCCCGGGGCGGCAACTTCGATGCCTTCACGGCGTTTCGGCGCCACCATGGAAGGTGACGCGATCAACAGCGAGCTGAACACCCTGGGCTACGCCGTGCGCTTCACGCTGCGCGTGCCGAGCTGCTTCGAGATCCCGCCGCCCCGTGACGCCGGCGCCCCGCCCGCCATCGAGCGCGAGCTGGACACGCTCTACGAAGACGGGTACTGCTTCGTGCACGCCATCGCCGGCCAGGACCCGATGGCGGCCCAGCGCCTGATCGAGAACATGCCGACGACGATGGAGCAGATCCTGCACCCCGACAAGTACCTCGCCGGTGAGGGCGCCCAGCCGATCGCGCCCAAGCCCCTCGACGCGGCCCTCGGCGGCGACTGGCAGCAGCTCAGCAGCGGCACCTTCGGCGAATTCGGACTGCAGAACATCCTCCTCACCGGCCTCGCCGACGACCGCGAGCGCGTGCAGGATGCGGCGGCCGGCTGGGGCGGCGACGCCTGGATCTTCTACATCGCCGGCGACGACCGCCTGCTCCAGCTCGAAACCGTCTGGGACACGGACGCCGACGCGCCCGAGTTCCTCGATGCCCTCGCCGCCGCCCTCGAAAACCTCGGCTTCACCGCCGAGGCCGACGGCAACACGACCACCCTGACCCGAGACGGCGTCACGTGGTCCCTCACCCTGCGCGACGACAGCGTCACGGTCCTCGTCTCCACGGATGCCGATGCGGTATCGAAGGCTCGGGAGATCCTGTCGCTGCGGTAGTTAGGCGGCCTGGAGACGTCGTCCTGCTTACGCCTTACTGCTGCCTTTGTCATCCTGAGCGACAGCGAAGGATCTGGCCGACCACCCGCACCTCACGAAGCGCCTGCCCCACCCGCCCCGGCGTTTCGTGGCGTCCTCGCTGTGGGGCCAGACCCTTCCTGCATCAGGGTGACAACGAGGGTGCGGCTGCGCTCGACCTGCCGTGGTCATGAGCGTGTGAACGTCGTGATCGATGACGGGAGGTCAGCTGTGCGTGCTCAACCGTTGCCGGCGCTTAGAACCGGCGGCAACACAAAGGAAGAAGCCCCGGATTGCTCCGGGGCTTCTTTGTGGCTTGTGTGCTTCGCCGGCTGTGCTACTTGGCGACAGACTTCGTGCGAGAAGGGGCCTTGGCGCCTTCGATGCGCAGGCCGCCGTGGATCTGGGTACGGGTGCCGTCCGAGGTGGTGAGGAGACGGCCTTCCTGGTTATAAAGGCGGTACTGGATGTTACCGGTCGGTTCGTCCGGGATGACGAGGAGCTGCTCTTCGCCGCATTCAACGCACAGGCCCTCGGGATAGACCTGGAAGCCGTCCGAGTCAGAAGCGAGGTTGCCGTCGCAATCGAAGAGACGGAAGGCAACACGCGCGTCGCCGTTGGAGTCGGCAGCGACCTGGAGAATCGGTTCGCCGGTATTGCTATCGACGAACACGGTGAGACTACCGGGGCGGTGACCGCCAAGTTTCATCTTGAGACTCCTCCTCAGCTCCCGAGCATGAGCTCCGGAGCACGTCGCCCCCAGCCGGGGCTTAAGGCCTGTCAGGCGCCCGCGACTGCGGGCTCGCCAGTGGGGCTTCCACCTCTGGAGCGGCGACGACGGCGGGGTTTGCCATTCGGGTCTGCTACAGCGGGGTCGATCTCTTCCTGCGGGGCAGGACGGGTTTGCACGGCGTGTGCATCGGGCATGGGCCCGGGCGTGGGTGCGGCAATGCGCGGGAGCTTGCGGCCAAGGTGGCGCTCGATCTCGTGCAGCTTCTGGAGGTCTGTGGCGGCAATCAGGGTGATCGCTTCGCCGGAGCGCCCCATGCGACCGGTACGGCCGACGCGGTGGACAAACAGCTCGCTCGTCTCCGGCAGGTCGTAGTTGATCACACGGTCGATGTTGAGCATGTCGAGGCCGCGGGCCGCGACGTTGGTTGCGAGGAGGATGGGCAGGCGTCCCTCACGGAAGCGCTTGACGATGCGGTCGCGCGCGGGCTGACCGAGGTCGCCTTGCAGCGCTTCGACCTCGAAGCCGAGCTTCTGCAGGCGCTTCGCAAGGTTGATGACGCCGTGGCGCGTACGGCCGAAGACCAGCGTGGCGCCTTCGGCCGGCTGGGTCAGCAGGGCAAGCAAGATGTTCATCTTGTTGCCGTCCCAGACCTCGATGACCGAGTGCTCGATCTCGGGCTCGGGCTCGGTGTTACCGATGCTCACGTGCTTGGGCTCGTAGAGGTACTTGGCCGCAACGTTCTTCACCCAGTCGGGCGTCGTCGCGGAGAAGAGCGCCGTCTGGCGCTCCGGCGGCGTGTGGCGAATGATGCGCTCGACGTCAGGCGCGAAGCCCTTGTCGAGCATCTGGTCGGCTTCGTCAAGGACGAGCACTTCCAGCGCATCGAGCTTGAGGGCACCGCGCTGCAGGTGGTCCAGCACGCGGCCGGGCGTACCGACGACGATCTGGACACCGCGGCGCAGCGCGTCGATCTGGGGCTGGTACCCGACGCCGCCGTAGATCACGAGCAGATCGATGCCGGCGGGCTTCGCCAGCGAGTCGAGAACCGAGCCAACCTGGGCGGCGAGCTCGCGCGTGGGCACGAGAATGAGCGCCTGCGTGTCGTGTGTGGTTTCGTCTATGGATTCGATGAGGGGGAGGCCGAAGGCGAGAGTCTTGCCGGAGCCCGTGTGCGCCTGGCCGATGATGTCATGGCCGTCGAGCATGAGGGGAATGGCCTGAGCCTGAATGGGTGTGGGTTCCACGATGTCCTGCTTGTCGAGCGCCTTTAGGCTGCTCGCAAGCAGATCGAAATCAGAGAAGGGCAAGAAGAGGGGTCCTTTCGGAGAACGTCCCTGCGTCTCTCCGACTGGCGCAAGAAAAAATGATCTGGGGCTCGATGGGAGTAATCGTCACTATTGGATGATGTTTCGGAGACTCATTGATTCGAACATATCTATTCTAGCAATAAATGATGGCCCTGTGACATGAAATCTGGATCAGGGTTCTGTGCAGCCATCACGAAAGCAAACCCAGGGGCTCCCAGCAGCCTCACAAGCCCGTCTCTAAACAACACCGGCGATCGTCCGCGATGCCGTAAGGCGCGAGAGCTTCTCCTGGCTGCAGGCCGTGCAGCGGTACTCCGGGCGTTCATCGTCACGGCGGTCGTAGACGCGCTTCGGGGCGCGCGGGCCGCCCGGTGCGAGCGCGAGGCGTCGGACGGAGCCCGTGGTACCGCAGTCGGCGCACTCGCCGCCGTTCACCACCTCCCACACCACGAGGCTACGGGCGCGGAAGATCACCTTGTCCACCCAAAAGAAGATCGAGGCGCCGATGAGGTTCGCGATCACAGTCGCTTCGAGACTGGTGCCGAGATGGCTGACAACGATCCAAAGAATCGGCGTCGAAAGCTGCCATCGGGTGACGTAGAGGAGAAATTTGAGCACGCGGGGCCTCCGTGATCTTCAGCGACTGACGATGCTTAAGCCTTGAGGCAGTGTAGCAGGCGATGCACTGTGAGCCGAGGCTCTGGCGTGGACCCGGGCTAAAGGACGGGATGAGGCCTGACGGCGCAACGCGCGCCGGCGTTTCGAGGTTCTGCCACCCCTCCCCCAAGGGGACAGGGGACTTGTCGCTGGGCGCTTCGGAGTAGCCGGACTGATACGAAGCAGGCTTCCCCTCTCTGAAGTCGGAGAGGGGTGCCGACCGCCGTCGACGGGGTGAGGTCCTTGCCCTAGAAGCTGTCCCAGTAGGCGAAGCCGCAGCCGATGGGCGAGGCGTAGACCGGCACGTACTCGACGAAGGTGGCGGGCTTGCTCGCAACGGCGGCGGCAGAGATCCAGTTGCAGATTTCGCGGGTGCCGCCCTGGGGGCCGCTGCTCAGGGGCATGCCCGTCGAAGCGCCACCGCGGGCCTGGGGCGCCTGGCTGAGGTCGCCCTCCGGCACGATGTAGCTGTCGAAGTACTCCGCGGCGCCCTTCGAGTCGCCCTTGGCGATGAACTCGAGCTCCTTGCGGTCGAAGTCCTCACCAAGGTAGGCGTCCTTGCGCGCCGGCGTGTGCCAGAGGCCACCGGAGCCAACCACGGCGACCCGGATGTCCTCCGGGTGCGACTCGATGGCGTGGCGTACGGCGATGCCGAGCTGGTGAGAGCGCCGGGCCGTGATCTGGGGCGCGAAGTAGCAGTTCGTGAGCACCGGCAGGATTGGCGTCTGCATGTCGGTCAGGGTCTCGGCCGGGCGCATGAAGGCGTGCCCGAGGCCGAAGTCCGGGTTCGGCATCTCCATGCTGAACGCCGGGTCGAAGTCGTGCTTCACCAGGCTGGTCAGCAGGGTGCTGCCGAGGCCGGGGTGGCCCTTGAGGGTGGCGCGCTTGGGCGGACCAGCACCTTCGATGAGCTTGGCGGCCTCCGGTGGCGGCGTCACGCCCACGGACTGGAAGGCGTCGTGGGCCAGCGCGGCCGGGCTGGAGATGAAGCCCTCGAAGGTCTCGCCAACGTACACGGCGAAGGAGGGGAAGTTCTTGAAGTCGAAACACTCCATCTGGTCATCGCCGAAGACGACGATGACGTCGGGCTTCAACTCGGCCATCTTCGTGCGCATCTTCGCGAACGCGGCCTGGATCGTGTCGAACTTCTGCTTACTGCTATCGACGTCGTCCATGGGCACGTCGGCGCGCAAGGCGCGCGTGGCCCGGATGGCGTTCCAGTTCTCCGGCGGCATATAGCAGAACGGGGTGTGAGAGGTGCTGAAAACTCCGACGAGCTTGGCCATGGGTATGCTCCTTCCCCTGGGTGCGGTCTGTGCGCTTGCCGGTCTGCACTGCACACGGCAGAACCCGACTCGCGTATGGCGCTAGGTTATACCGAGCACAAGCACCGCACTACCGGCCGAAGCGCCCCTTGTCAGCAGAAGCGCTGTCCTATACTCGGGCCTTAGTTGGCGGCGGTGGCCTGCTTGCCGAAGCGCGCAAGCTCCTTACCGAGGTCGAGGGGGCGGGTCGTGACGGAGTTCTCCCACTCGCCCCAGGCCTCGCGCGGCAGGCGGTACAGCACCTCGAACTCGATGCCGTCGGGGTCCTTGGCGTAGAGCGACTTCGTGGCGCCGTGATCGCTGGCGCCGACGAGCGCACCGAGCTCCGACAGCGATTCGACCGCCTCGGCGAGCTCCTCGATAGTCTCGACCTCCCACGCGAGGTGGTAGAGGCCGACGGAGCCCTGCGGCGGCACGGGCGCCTGCGAGCCAACCTCCATCAGCGCGAGGTCGTGGTGACTCTCGGAGCCCGGCGCGCGGAAGAAGGCAGCACCCGGTCTACCGGCGACGAACTGCAGGCCCAACGCCTTCTCGTAGAAGGGGCGGGAGCGCTCGAGGTCGGAGATGAAGAGAACAGCGTGGCTAAGCTTGGATACTTTCGGCATACGCCAATTCTATCTCACGCTGAAAGAGCATGGACAAAGCTCAAGGAAACGCAGCTCAGGCGGCGCTGCGAGTCCGCTGGTTTCCGCGCTCGATCAGGGAGTTCGAAGGCTCGGAGGCTAGATCGACGACCTTTCGGGCTGCTTCGGCGCCGGTGATGGGCAGGCTCGACGTGTCCAGCAGGCCGACCTGGGCGAGAACAGACGCCTGGTCCCAGTAGATGCGCTCACCGGCGATCTTGTCGCCCTCGAACTCGATGACGGCGATGAGGGCGACTTCGACCTTCCTACCGGTCGGTGCGACACCCGGCAGGATCCACGGCATCTCGATGTCGTGCGTGAAGCTGTGAATCAGCTCCTCGACGATGCGGGTGGCGCCCACGGTGCGTGCGACCGGCAGGGCGTTCGTGTCGTCCGGGTTGGCGGGCACGAAGTAGCGGCGGTAGAACTCGCGAACGCCTTCGAAGCCAACGCCGCCGTTCATGACGGCAACGCAGTTGACGAACGGCGTGGCCGTCATCGTCTGCATGGCGGCATCCGCGTCCTTCTCGACGAACTCGGCGGTGGAATGTCGCTCCCAGGTAGCAACCATGGCTTGCTGCAGGGGCGTGAGTTCAACTTCAGTCATTCGGGGTCCTCCCAGACGGTGGTCGCGGCTGGTCCTGTCAAAATGACGGCCAACGGCAGGAGGTCTGTCGTGACTTCCTGGATGAATTTCGGCATGCACGGTCTCAGCCTTACCCGGCAAGGCTTCCCACGGGATCCAACTCGCGTAAGTAGAGTGCCTCGAAAGCCCGACCTTACCCCTACAACACAAACCAACACCCCGCCCTGGAAGGGCGGGGCATCGATATGGTGTTCCTCAGTACGAGGCGCTGATACTTCGCCAACTCGGCTGTCTAGGTGGTGCCCCAGACGCGGATGGCGGTGTCGGCGACGAGCTTGAGCTTGGCCCACTGCTCTTCCTGTGAGATCAGGTTGCCTTCCATCATCGAGGCGAAGCCGCACTGCGGGCTAATCGTGATGTCTTCCAGGGGCATGAACTTCGCCGCCTCTTCGATGCGGCGCACGAGCATGTCCGGGTCTTCCATGGCCGGGAGCTTGGTGCTGACGAGGCCAAGGATTACCGTCTTGCCCTTCGGCACGAAGCGCAGGGGCTCAAAGCTGCCGGAGCGCTCGTCTTCGTACTCGAGCGAGAAGGCATCGACCTTCAGCTCGTTGAACAGCTTCTCGGCGATGGGGTCGTAGCCGCCCTCGGCGTACCACTGGCTGCGGTTGTTGCCGCGGCAGAGGTGGATGCAGGCGACGATGTCGTCACGCCCTGCGATGGCCTCCAGGGCGGTGTTGTCGGCCCGGATCGCCTCGTCCAGGGCGGCGTCGGGGTCCATGCCCATCTCGTTCTTCACGTAATCGCGCCATTTCGGGTCGATGTAGTAGCTGTAGCGGGGCGCGTCGAGCTGGATGTACTTGGCGCCTTCATCCGCCAGCGCCTTCACCTCGGCCGCGACGACCGGCACGCAGTCCCAGAGCAGGGCCGAGTGGTCGGCGTAGACGGCGTCCGTGAGGCCCTTCTTGTAGAGGATGGCGGGGAACTGGTTGGCGCTCGGCAGGGTCATCTTGATGTCGCCGGGGCTGTGAGCGCTCATGAACGACATCTCGTGCGCGGTCATACGCTTCTTCGGTGTGATCTTGGCCACCGCGACACCGAGGTTGCCGGCGGTCTGCCCGCTCCAGGTGCGCGACACGGCATCGCCGGTGCCGACGCCGTTGACGGATTCGTTGAAGTCGCTCATGAAGGTGGTGCGACGCAGCTCGCCATCGCTGAAGATCTTGAATCCCAGGTCCTTCTGGCGCTGCAACACGTCGAGAATCGCCTTGTCCTCAATCGCCTTCAGTTCATCTGGGCTGGCGCCGCGAGTATGGGCGTCCAGGATCTCCTGGGTGCGGAGAAAGCTGCCGACCTGATCGGCGCGGTATTTCGTGACCATAGTGTCCTCCTTGTTGCTGCTCAGCGACCCTGCTGCTCCCGGTCGCGGTGCCTTGTCGCGGAGATTGACGATGGGGCCATATGGGCACAGCGTTTCACATACGGCGCCAGTAGCTCTCGCGCCAATCTTAGGGCCTCGGTGAATAAGGTCAACGCGGGGCATCGAGAGCCATTTGGTTCTAGGCCCGGCACATGTTATGAGATGATACTAAAATGAGTTGTGTTTATCTGAAAGGAAAAGGCGAATCATTCTCTCCTGGGAGAAATGTTTCATTAGCCTTTCTTCAGTGGGCTGCGATCAAGCAAGGAGCATGAAGATGCAGCAGTTCCAATTTGTCGTCGGCGAAAATGGCCTCCTGACGGAGGCGGCCGCCTCAGAACAGGCAAACTGGTATGTTGCCCAGTTTCCCGAAAGCGACCCGGTCGACTTCGAGGCCCACCTCATGGTCGTGCGTGCGTACGACGCACTGAAGACCGACGCTCCATTCGAACGCAAAGGCGGCGTCACCAAGGCACGATACAACGTTCTCCGCATGTTGTACGTGGCAAGCCAGACCCGCGTGCTCATGACCGATATCGTGCAGAGCATGCACGTGAGCCCCACCAACATCACGAAGCTGGTCGACGGGCTGGAGCGGGACGAGTACGTACGCCGCGTAGGCAACCTCAACGACAAGCGCAAGGTTTGGGTGGAGCTACTCCCATCCGGCGCCCAGATCGTCGAAGAGACCATGCCGGAAGTTGCGCGTCACGTATCGCTCCTCTGGCAGGGCCTTAGCCACGAAGAGAAGCGAGTACTCGTCCACCTGCTCTCGAAGCTGCGCCTCGATATCCTGACGCACACCGCGGGAGAGCACGTCGAAGGCGTCGGTTCGGCGGTCGCCATGCATGCCAGCGCCTAGGCATGACGCATCGAGAATCAGGCCGGGCCTGAGTGTGCCGGCCTCCTGACAAGCGCACCATCCTCATCTACCTGGTACTCGGGCTCATGCTCGTGGCAGGGGCCAGCATTCTCTTGGGCGGCGGAAGCGGGCTACGGGTCCTCCGTCTCCTCGTGATTTACGGTGGCGTCTTCCTGCTCCTGATCTACGTCCTCAACCGATCGAGGCGAAGGGGCTAAGTCCACTCGACGCGGAGAACACCGGCAGTGGCGCCCGTTCTGGTACCACCTAGGTTCTGCTGACACCTACAGCATCTACATACCTACGAAGGACCATGCCGAGTGGCATATCCAAATCAAGCAAGGTGGCACTGGACGCCGCGTCAAGAACTCGCGCACGCTCAAGGTGAGTCATAGAGAGCGCATTGGCGCCCGAGGTGGCTACTCGAGTGGAGTCAGGACAGAGATGAAAGTGCTGGTTATCGCAGATTCGGCCTACGGCAACACCTGGACGATCGCCGAAGCAATGGCGGGCGCCTTCGGCAACGGCACACGAACGATGCGCCCGAGTCAGGTCCAGAAAGGCGACATCGATGGCGTCGATCTGCTGCTCGTCGGTTCGCCGACCCAGGGTGGTCGACCGCTGCCGGCCATCACGGCATTCCTGCGCGGGCTGCCGCGTAACCGCCTCAAGGGCGTGAAGACCGCCGCATTCGATACGCGCGTCGACATGGCGCACCACGGATTCCCCATGCGAATGCTGATGAACGTCATCGGTTTCGCGGCGCCCAAGATCGCCAGAGAGATCTCTGCGCATGGCGGCCTCCAGGCGGTGCCTCCCGAGGGATTCATCGTCGAGGGCAGGGAAGGCCCGCTACGAGAAGGTGAGCTGGATCGAGCCGCGAACTGGGCGCGCAGCCTGCAGTCGGCGGCCGTCAGATGAACACCCGCAGGTTGTGCGCGCTAACATCCGCCGTCCTCGGCTACGTCGGCTACACACGCTTCCTTGGGCCGTGGCACCGCCGCTGGGGCGCGACCGACGAAGACGTCGAGCGGGCGATGCCGATGGATGAGCACGTTGCGAACCCGTCCGCCGTTTCGACGCGCGCGATCACGATCGACGCGCCGCCTGAAAAGGTCTGGCCGTGGATCGTGCAGATGGGCGACAAGCCCCGCGCCGGCTACTACAGCTACACGCTGGTCGAGAAGATCCAGGGTCTCGACGTCGAGAACGCCCACCGCATCTTGCCCGAGTACCAGACGCTCGAGGTGGGCCAGGCGGTCGACAAGGGCGGCACCATGGTCGTCCTGGCCGTCGAGCCCGGAAAGCACCTCGTGCTGGGCCCGAAGGAGCCGCCGCCGTGGCTCGAAAGCACCTGGGCCTTCGCCCTGTTCCCGGAGGGCGAGCGCAGGACGCGACTCGTGACGCGCGTGCGGGCCCGCTACAGCATGGCGGGCATGCTCAAGGCCCTTCCGTGGTACACATGGCCGTTCTGGCTGCTCATCGACCCCGGCGTCTTCGTCATGGAGCGCAAGATGTTGCTCGAAATCAAGAAGCGCGCCGAACGCACTGGCTAACAACGATGCCACCGGGCTAGTCGAGCGAGAGTACAATCTGGCGTCATGGATGAGCGTGCCGTCACAGGCCTGCGACCGTGGTTCCCGGAGCTGGACTTCGACCGCGTGCGCCTCGTGCACTCCGGCCCCGTGTCATGGTTCGTGCGCACCGTCCTGCGCCAGGGCGCCATGACCATCGCACCGTTCGTGTTCTTCGGCAAGCACCACTTCGACCCGGCGTCGGGGCGCTCCCTGTCGCTGCTGGCGCACGAGCTACGGCATATCGAGCAGTACGCGGAGATGGGTCACGTGCGCTTCCTCGCCACGTACCTATGGGACCGCCTCAAAGCGGGCCACTACAGTCGGGACCTGCCGCTGGAGGCGGGCCCGTACGCCCTGCAAGCCGAAGTGCGGGAGGCGTTGGACACGCGAGACGTGTAGCGAATCCTCGGCAAGCTGCGGGATTCATCCCGCAGTGACGAAACGCTATCGGCCGGCCCGAGCACTCCAGGATGAATCCTGCAGCGCCGTTCTCAGGTTTCTCATTCCTTTCTTTCACCTACACTCCCTGAGTGATCGGGGCGGGAAAGGTGCGAAGCACGTTCGACGTGCTGACGGGGCGGCGGAAGCTGTTCTACGGCTGGTGGATGCTCACCGCGTCGATCTGCGTCATGACCGTGATCGCCGGGCTCTCGGTGTGGGCGAACGGGCTGTACGTGGAGCCGCTGGAGCAGGAGTTCGGCTGGTCGCGCGCCGAGGTGTCGTTGGGCTTCTCGGCGGCCATCCTGGTCGCGGGCTTCGCCGGGCCGCTGATTGGTATGTGGATCGACCGCTTCGGGCCGCGCTCGGCCATGCTCGTGGGCAGCACGATGACGGGCGCCACCTACGTGCTCCTGGCGTTCACGGACTCCCTGTGGCAGTGGTACCTCTTCGCCGCGATCAACGCCGGCTTCCGCCAGATGACCTTCTTCATCCCCATGCAGGTGCTGGCGTCTCGATGGTTCGACCGGCGACGCGGTGCGGCGCTCAGCATTCTTGGCACCGGCTTTGCCCTCGGCGGCTTCCTGCTACTGCCGCTGGTCGCCCTGGTCATCGACCTCACGGATTGGCGAGGCGGTTTCCTGTTCTCCGGCGCGCTGTCAGCGGGCGTCGTCGTACCGATCACGCTGTTCGTGCTGCGCGACTGGCCCTCCGACAAGGGCACCTACGCCGACGGCGAGCCGCCCCTGCAAACCAGCGACAACGCCGACCTGCACATCTCCCCCGGCATGACCCTGTCGCAAACGGTGCGACACCCCCTGTTCTGGGTGCTCTCGATCGCGCTCATGCTGTTCTTCTTCGGCATCATCGGCTGGACCGTGCACATCGTCCCGTTCTTCGAGTCACGCGGCATCTCGCGAGAGACCGCGGCGCTGCTGGTTTCTGGCACTTCCGGCGCCGGCATCATCACCCGGCTGCTCATAGGCACGATCGCGGACCGCTTCCATCGCTTCGAGATGGCCGCCGCGCTGCTGACCTCGATGCTGGTACTGGCGATGGTGAGCGTGCTGCTGGACGCGGGCTGGCTCGGCGTGGGGCTCTTCCTCACGTTCTGGCTCCTCGGCACCAGCGCCGGCGCCCTGGCAGAGTCGCTGACCCTGACGCGCGCCTTTGGCCTCAGCCATTTCGCGACGATCCTCGGCGTCGTCGTGGTGATCGAGACCTGCGGCGAGATCCTCAGCCCGTCGCTCGCAGGCCTGATCTACGACGAGACGGGCTCCTACGACCTCGCCCTCATCATGTACGCCTGCACTTTCGTTGTCTCGACGCTCTTGTTCGCTGTCGCGTCGCGCATGAAGCGCCCGGTGCTGGAGGTTGCGGGGGCCGCGGCGACCGCCTGATGTACCGACCCATACGGCAGGATGGTGGGCATTGAGTCACTGCGGGATGAATCCTGCAGCTTGTGCCGTAGTCATGCACAACTCCTCGACTCCTCGTTGCGAGCCATCGCGATAGCGAGGCGAAGCAATCCCGGTTCGGCGCATCGGGCTGCGGAGCTACGTCACGAGAGCTCTTCGCGCGCAGGACCGCCGAGGTGAGGACACCTCGGCTACGGAGAAGTCGATGCATATCGCCACTCGAGTCCTGTGCGGCCTTTTCGTCACGGCATCCTGAGCTTGTCGAAGGACGTAAGCATCTCGGCGAACACAGCGTTCCCATATGCCAACGAGGCCTCGAGGTGCTTCGACAGGCTCAGCATGCCGTAGCAGCAATTCCGGTTTTTCGCCACGCAGGAGGAGCCCCGGAAGGCTCCGCACGCCGAGAGGCCCTCGCGCGCAGGGCCGCCGAGGTGAGGACACCTCGGCTACGGGGAAGGGCGTGCACGCCCCCTCGCCGCGAGGCGTGTACACCTCGGCTACGGAAATGAAGCCCTCGGCTCCCCCTCCGGTGCGCTTCCGTGGCATGCTGGGGCAAATCCGGACGAGTGCACTAGATGGAGCCGCCATGTTCTACGACCCGATCAAGCGCGACCACGGACTGTCGCACAACCCGCTCATTGCCTGCGTGACGCCGCGCCCGGTGGGCTGGATTTCGACCGTGAATACAGAGGGCGTCGCCAACCTGGCGCCGTTCAGCTTCTTCAATCTCGTCAGCGGCGACCCGCCCGTCGTCATGTTCTCGGGCTCGCCGAAGCCGGACAACGGGCGCAAGGACTCCCAAATCAACGCGGAGCAGACCGGCGAATTCGTCTTCAACCTCTCGACCTGGGACACCGTCGAGCAGATGAACGTCACGGCCTCGATCGAAATCTCGAACTTCGACGAGCTGCGTGCGGCAGGCCTCACGCCCGCGCCATCGCGACTCGTCAAGGCGCCCGGCGTGGCGGAATCGCCGGTGCGCTTCGAGTGCAGGTACCTGCAAACAATCGACATGCCCAAATCAGCCTCGGGCAGCTACTCGTCGGTCGTGTTCGGCGAGGTCATCGGCATCCACATCGACGACGACGTCATCGTGGACGGCATGGTGGACGTGACGAAGATGCGCCCGCTCGGACGCCTGGGCTACAACGACTACGTGGTAGTGGACGAGGTGTTCTCGTTGCCCCGCCTGACGCGGCAGCAACTGGAAGAACGCGGCGTCCTCACACCCGAACACGCATAGACAGTTCGACGAAGCGCTAGAGACGGAGGACGAGATGCCAGACCTGATTACAGTGACGGACGCGATGATCGAGGCAGGCCGCGAGCAGGGCTGCGAGGAGTGCAACAAGATCAACGGCCAGTGGGTAAACCTGCGCATGTGCCTGAACTGCGGCAAGGTCGGCTGCTGCGACTCGTCGCCCAACCAGCACGCCTCGAAGCACTGGCAGGAGACGGGCCACAACATGATGCGCGGCATCATGCTCGGCGACAGCTGGACCTACGACTTCGCGACCGGCAAGACCGAGGACCCGGAGTACCGCTAACCGCTACCGCGCCGCCGCCGGCTCCTTGATACCTGTCGCCTTACCCGGGCGCAGCGTCAGCACCAACGGGACGCCGATGGCCGGGCCGCACGCCAGCACCAGGAAGGCCAGCCGGTAGCTCTCCGTCGCGTCGTACATGAAGCCCGCCATCACGGGACCGACGAAGGCGAAGAACGTCGTCACGGTCAGGATCATGCCCTGGATGGCACCGAACGCTTGTAGGCCGAAGAACTCCGCCTGCAGCACGGAGCGCAGAGGAATCGCCGAGCCAAAGCCGATGCCGAAGAAGAACAGCGGGAACACCGCCTGCCACGGCGCCTGGATCACCGAGTAAAGCAGCAGGCCGATCGCCGTGAACGAGAGGCCGATTGCCATGACAACCGTGCCGGAGTAACGGTCCGCGGCGCCGCCAAACCCGAGTCGCCCCACGATGCTGATGCCGATCATGATCGTCACGGACGCGGCTGCTGCCGTCTCTGAGAAGCCGATCTGCTCTTCCAGGAACGGCACCTGGTGCACGATCACCGCGGTCGTGGCGAAGTTGCTCAGGCCAAACACGAGCGCCAAACGCCAGAACCGGCGACGACCGCAGCGCCTGCGCCGTCGTGATCTCGGGACCTTCCGCGCACAGCACGGGCACTGCCCTCCGTATTGGAGGCCAAAAGGTCGATCGGCTGCCCGTCCGGCTCCAACCCGAGGTCTGCCGGGCGATTGCGGATGCTGATCGCCAGCGGCACACACACGATGAGCTGCACGACCGCGACGATGACCAGCGCTTCCCGCCAGCCGAAGCTGCTGATCAACCACGCGAAGATGATCGCCGAGAGGCCGCCTGCGCCGCCGCCCAGGGTCATCAGCCCCAGCGCCCGGCCTCGCTGGCGCCGGAACCAGTGCGAGATCACGGTCGAGGCGTTGGGGCCGCCAGTGCCGCTCATACCCACCGCGATGACGACCACCGCAACGTAGAAGAACACCAGCGAATCGACCCGGCTCATGAGCACGAAGCCAAGGGCGACAATAAAGACGCCGGCTAGCGTGATCCGCCGCACGCCCATGCGGTCGACCGCGAAGCCGACCACGGGCGCCGCGATGCCGCCCAGCTCGGTGCGCAACGAGAAGCCGATACTGATCGAGGCGCGGCTCCAGCCGAACTCGTCTGTCAGCGGGCCAACGAGGAGGCTGAAGCCGTAAAAGAACGTCCCGGCAGACAGAAAGACGATCGAAGCGGCAGCGAAGACCACCCACCAGCCGTAGAAAATGCCGAAACGGTCGAGTAGTGCAACCAAGGCCCGCTGATGATAGCCCGCCCCCCTGCCTCACACTATCGCCACGAGACCAGCCTGGCAGACGGGCCTGGACTGGCACATAGACAGAGCCATGGCTAGAATCGTGGATAATCAGACAAACCTTCTACGGGGGAAATATGCCTGCGAGTGTTGGCAAACGTTACGTCGCCCAATCGGGCGCTGAAGTGATCGTCACCAAGGGTGGCGCGGGCGAGCTGAGCGATGGCGAAGTCTCGCTGGTCCTCAAGGACGAAGCGCCGGCGGGAGTGTCGGACGCATCCGGCCGCGAAGAGCCCAAGATTGAGCTCGGCAAGCGCTACAAGTCGTCCGATGGCGAGGTGGAGCTGCTCGTGATCAAGGCGGGCGTCTGCGATCTTCGCTACAACGGCGCGTCCATGGAGATCCTGCAGCCCAAGATCCTGCCCTCCGCCGACTAGCCTCAGCCAAACCGAATACTGCGCCCTCCACCGTCTACTGCCGAATATTATTCGGGAGTAAACCATGGATTTGGTGCACCCAGCCCGTCCATCGACAGCGCCTTTGACTCTGCGCGGAAGCTGGCAGGCCGGACAGCTCGTGCTGCTCACCGCCATCATCGTGGGCGTCACGCTCATGATCGAGGTGACGGGCGGGCTGCCGAATCAGTTCGTCCATCTCTACTACGTACCCGTCATCGTCGGGGCCGCGACGCTGCCACGTTCCTACAGTCTCGCCATCGCGATTGTCGCCAGCCTCGCCGTCAGCCCGAGCGTGGACGTTCTGCACCACCTGCTGGGCATGGAGCCGTTCTACGCCAACCCTGCGCCGTGGAATCTGGCCAACAACGGCTGGATTGTGCGGCCTATCGCCTTCGTCCTCTTGAGCCTCCTCGTCTCGCGGTCCATGGATACCTACCTCGTCGCGGTCAGCGAGCGCGCGCTCAACGCCGCCCGGGCTCAGGAAGTCAAAGTGCTGTCGCTGATCGACAGGATGATCCTCTCCGGCACCTCGGAAGAAGACTCGATCAGGGAGATCGCCCGCTTCGTGGTCGAGTTCAACGACGCGCGCATGGGCGGCATCGCCGTTCCCGCGAACACGTCCCCACGCACGGTAACGTTCCGCGGCTTCTACAAACGCCCGGACGGGTTCGATTTCGTGACGCATGAAGGCATGGCGTACGGGGAAGGCGTAGTCGGCTGGGCACTGATGCACGGCCACACGACCTGGACGCGCAACCTCTTCGAGGACGCCCGATATCACCGCGTCGCCGAGATCGCTCGCGAGCGCGGCTGGGTCTCGACGGCCGCGGCGGCCATCGTCCTCGACGGCGAGATCCTCGGCGCCCTCGTCGTCGGTCACGCCGAAGTGCACGACTTCACGCCGGACGAGCTGGAGGCGATCGAGCGCACGGCAGACCAAGCGGCGCTGGCGATCTCGAACGCCCGCCAGCGAGACGCCTTGCAGCGCATGGCGCTCGACACGGCGACGGTGCTCTCGAGCGTGATCGAAACGCGCGATGCCTACACCGGCGACCACTGCGCCCGCATGGTGGGCTACGCCGGTCTCACCGCCGCGGCCCTCACGCTGAGCCCGAAGGAAATCGAGGTGGTGAAGCTCGGCGCGGCGCTGCACGACGTCGGCAAGATCGTCGTGCCCGACTACATCCTGCGTAAGCCGGAGCAGCTGACGCCGGACGAGTACGCGATCATCAAGCAGCACTGCTACCACGGCGGCCAGATCTGCAAGAAGGTGCCGTTTCTGGAGCCGGTGCACAAGCTGGTCTACCACCACCACGAGCGCTTCGACGGCGATGGCTACCCAGACGGCCTCGCCGGTGAAGCGATCCCGCTCGGCGCGCGCATCATCGCTGTCGCAGACGCCTACGACGCCATGACCAGCGACAGGCCGTACCGCAAATCCCTCGGCTTCGACATCGCCTGCGACCGCCTGAACTCGGGTTCAGGTTCCCAGTGGGACCCTCGGGTTATCGACGCCTTCCTGGAGTCGCTGCGGACATCAGACCTCCGGGCCGCCGCCTAGCACCCGCTTCGGTTGACCTCGGCGCTGCCATCCGCCGCCACCGCGTAGCTGATGGTGCGGGTCCAGGTGAAGTTATCGCCCTTCGGGCAGACCGCCCAGAAGTCGAAGCTGGCGCTGGCGCGGTCGCCCGCGTCGTTGAGCACCGTGGGGCCCGTAAGGCCGACGTGCTCGTTGGCAGCGGTCACCAGCGCAGCGCCGAGGGCATCGGCGTCTGCATCGGTACCAGCCTCGTCGAATGCCGTGTGGGCCACGACCAGGGCATCGTAGGCAGCGAGGGCGAAGGAATCCGGCACGCGCCCGAGGTCCGCCTGCAGGTCTTCGACCACGGGCGACCACAGCGCGGTGTCCTCGTCCCGCAGGCCCAGGATCGGGTTCGGGTAGTCAACGCTGACCGCGAAGGCGGCGGCCGTCGTGTCCGCGACCAGGTCGGCGCTCTGAGCGACGCTGTCGCTGCCGTACCAGTTCACCGAAGTCAGCAGGTCATTGTTGATCGTTGCAGTGGCGTCGAAGAGGTCAACAACCTCGCTAAACGCCGTAAGGTAGATGGCCGTCGTGTCAGGCGTGCCACCAGCAGCATCGATTGCGGCGACGATGTCCGCCACGACGCCCTCGAAGTCGGTCTCATTGGCCGCATAGGTCACGCCCTCGACGACAGTGCCGCCACCGGCCTCGAACACCGGCTTCATGGCGCTCTGCAGGCCGAGGTTGCCGGCGTCGTCGCGGCTGACGGGGACGATCGTCTTGATGCCGTCATCAAGCGCCACGGCTGCGACAGCCGCGCCCTCCTTGTTGTCGTCAGGCGTGAAGCGGTAGATGTGGTCCCCGGCCACTGCCAGAGAGGTCGCCGTGCTCAGTGGGCTGACGAGGATGATCTCGTTCGCGTCGGCATAGTCTTTGACCGCCTTCACTTCCGAACTCGCGTACGGGCCGATGACCATCTCGATGCCGTCGTCGTGCAGCTCCTTGAGCATCGCGAGGGCGGTGTCAGGGTCAGTCGTCGTGTCCTTGATCACGAGCTCGATCTCGAGGTCGGAGTCCTCGTTGATCGTGTCGCGGGCCAATTCGAGCGCCGCCTGGCTGGCCTCGCCGTACGACTGCAAGGCGCCAGTCAGGGGCAGCAGGGCGCCGATGCGCACGTTTTCTTTCTTGTCGCCGCCACACGCGGCCATGAGCGAGGAGATCAGCAAGCAGCCGATCAGAAGGGACAGGGTCTTCATTCGGGGTCTCCTTGGGGCAGGCCAGACGAGACACCTCGTCCGCGCTACAGGCACTACGACACTAATAGGACAGCAATCAGCGCATCGGAGCAAGCCGATCCTACTCCCGTGCGATCTCTTTTCGCTCCGATATGCTATCGACCACGCCTGCGATGACCGAACGGATGCGATGCAACGGGAGTCGCGGTTTGCCAGATGCTGGGCTCGATAGCCCGCAACGCAGGCTTGCGATTTCTCTTCGTCATCTTCGGCTCGGACTGCGCCATTCTGGCTATCGGAATGCGGAATTCGTTCGTCGCTCCAGCCACTCCGGCTTGGCGCGCTCGCCCTGCACTCTGTACGCTGCACCCGAACCCTTTACCCTGCTCTCGGATCGCCCGAGACCTGAGCTAGAAGAGGCACGACGATGACGGAAGCGAAGGCCCTGCTGGGCGTATGGATGGACCCCACACCGGAGCGCGAGGACGACCTCAACCGCTGGTATGCGGAGGAGCACTTCCCGGACCGCCTCGCCATGCCCGGCTGGCTGCGCGGCCGCCGCTATGTCTCGCTCGAGGGCGAGCACAAATACGTCGCCCTGTACGAACTCGAAGACCTCGGCGCGCTGACCAGCCCCAAGTACAGGGAGTCGATGGGCAACTCGACGCCGTGGACGCGTGAGGTCGTCGACAACCTGCGCGGCTTCACGCGTACCGAGTACGAGCTCCTGCAGTCGATCGGTGAATCGCCGAAGGGCGGCGCACCCTACGCGCTGTTCGTGCGCCTGGAGACGGACGACCAGCACGACGCCGAGCTCAACGAGTGGTACGAGCAGGAACACCTGCCGGCGATCGCGGGCGCGCCCGGTTGCCTGGCGGCGCGGCGCTATCGCATGACCGCGGGCTCAGACGGCTCCGTGAAGTACCTGATGATCTATGAGGCCGCCAGCCGTGAGGCGATTCGCGGCAACGCCTGGACGAAGGCAGCGAACACGGACTGGACCTTGCACATGCGGCCCTTCTTCCGCAACCGCAAGGACAACCTCGTCCAGCTCATCGCCTCGCTGGACAACGAGTAAGAGCGACAGCCTGCCCTTTCTCCTCGGGACCGCTCACAGCGCTTCCGTCCTCTATTGGTGTCATCGCCCTCTTAGTCCTAAGCCTCGCAGCCGCCATACTCCTCCGATGACCACCCCATCCCCAGACCCCGCGCCCCTACCCGCCCGGCGTCCCCGCGGCAGGCCCCCGAAGGCCAGGTCCTCGCCCGCCGCCAACGCCACCCGTCACGGCATCCTCTCCACCAACCCCGTCATCCCCGAAATCGAGCAGCAATCGGACTGGGATCGCCACCTCGCCGGCCGATCGCCGCCCTCAAGCCCGAAGGCGGCCTCGAGCTCGCTCTCGCCCACCGCATCGCCCTCGACCTCTGGCGCCTCAACCGCCTCATCGGCTTCGAGTCCTACGCCCTCAGGCCCTCCGAGGGCTACCTCACCGAGTACAGGCTCTAACCCGAGGTCTCGACGGCGCCGCCGTCCGCCTCGACCGCGTCTTCCCCACCGGCTCCATCGAGAACGTCCAGCGCTACGAGGCCCACCTCCACCGCATGTTCCTCAAAGACCTCCACGAGCTCGAAGCCCTCCAGTCCGCCGTCGCGGTGACGCCACGCCCCTCGCCCGTGTCGAGATCAACTCACCCATGCCGGAATTGAATCCACCGAACACCGTAGCGGCGACCCTCGCGGTCGCCAGGCCCTTCCTGCGCCAACCACACGCACCCGCCTGGCAATGCCCAGTGCACGCCAAACCCATCCACAGCGACCCACGCAGGACGATTTCTCCGAACACCCAAAACTGCCAAACGCAGATTCAGAAAATCCCCGAAACCCAAACTAATGGCGACTGACGGGAACAAACCCTCTCACACCGGCTCGTCGCGTAGCCTCGGGGTTCAGCCCGAGGTGCGGCTAATGGAGCGGGGACGCAACTCGAACGCGCGGCACTCTGCCTGGAAGCCCCAACCATGCCGTTCGTCCTGAGCCTGTCGAAGAACGCGAAGTGCCCGATGGCACCCCTCAGGTGGGAGTCTCGAGGGTCAGTACCGAGCTCAGTGATTCGACACCCTCACCCCGAACCGTTGTGGGGAGCGGTTGGCCTCGTTGGCCGTTGGTCAAACGCCTCGCTACGCTGGCGTCGGCACCCGGAAGGCTGCTTCCATCTCGCGGCGCATGCGCACGGCCTGGGCCCCTTCGTCCAGCTCGACGGCGTCGTAGGTCAGGAGCTCATCGCGGCGCAGGGGGCGCGTGACTTTGACGCGGTGGGCAAGGCCGATAGGCACGGCGCGACGGGCCAGCGACTCCTCGGCGGGCATCAGGGTGCCACGCACCGTGTAGCCGCCCTCGCCATCGAGCACATCACCGGGCTGGAGGTCGCGCTTGGCCACCGCGACCGCGTCGGCGCGGAACTCGCGGGAGCAGCCGGTGGCTTCGTGCCGCAGGGCGGCGGAAGCGATGCTGATGCCCGCTTCGAGGCCGATAAGGTGGAAGGGGCGGTACATGACGGCGTAGCGCCCGGTGTCGTCGGTCGCGAAGCCGTACTCGTGGAAGCCGCGCATGACGTACTCGTCTGGCGCTTCGACCACGACGAAGACGCCCCAGCGCATGTGGCGGTGGACCTCGGAGCCGTCGCGGTGCAGGCTCGACACCACCTCGACGATGCCCTTCCTGGCCAGCGAGCCGCCCTCAGAGGCCGGTCGCAGCACGTTCGGCAGGTCGTCCACGCCGGCGGGCGGGAACACGAGCCCGCCCGGCGCCGCATCGAGGCCGCTGGCGTTCGCCACGGCGGCCATCTCGATCGCGGACTTGGTGCCGTCGAGGAAGCTGTTGAACATCTGGGGATTCATGCCGCCCTCGGCCGCTTCTTCGGCGGTGAGGCCGTAGTAGGGCCAGACCGTCTCCGGCGTCGAGTAGTGGAACTCGGGCAGGTACTTCGTGCCCTTGCCAGCCGAGACGACCTCGAAGCCGGCAGCACGGGCCCAGTCGACCTGCTCGGCGATCAGCGCGGGCTGGTCGCCGTAGGCCAGGGAGTAGACGACACCGGCGTCGTCGGCGCGACGGGCGAGCAGCGCGCCAGCCATCGCGTCGGCTTCGACGTTGACCATGACGACGTGCTTGCCGTTCTCGATCGCCATGAGGGCGTGACGCACGCCCGCAGCCGGGTTGCCCGTGGCCTCCACGAGCACCTCGATGTCGGACGCGATCAGGGCCTCGGTGTCATCGCCGACGTGGGTGGTGCCGCTGCGGGAGGCGTCGGCCAGCGAGGCGGCGCCGATGCGCTCCGGCGCCCAACCAACGTGCAAGAGGGCCTCACGAGCGCGCGCCGGGTCGAGGTCGGTGACGCCGACGAGGTGCATGCCGGTCGTGCGCTGGACCTGCGCCAGGAGCATGGAGCCGAACTTGCCGGCGCCAATGAGGCCGATCTTCACGGGATTGCCCGCCTCGGCGCGCTGGGCCAGTAGTCGGTACAGGTTCATGTCGTCACTCCTTGAAGGCTTGGTGTTCGTGCGCCAAGCTTAGCGCCGCGCGTGCACGGCTGCACCCCCGCCCAAAAGCGGGATGTGCGCTGGAGTGACGGTTCGCAGCCGGTTAACGCATGCGGTCGCTGTTGCTCGGACGGTCGTCCGAGAGCACCCACATGATCACGATGAGGACGGCCAACACGCCGGCGATGCCAAAGATCAGGTGTTCAATGTTCATCTCGTATCGCGTGAATAATCGGCGTTGACGAATCGCTGTTTAGCGATGGGAGGCCGTCTAGCGCTCGTGCTATGTAAAGTCAGCGGCTGCTAAGCTAGGCCCACTTTGCGGCAGATGCTCAACCGCCTCAGCGGCGTCCGAGAGTCCTTCTGGTTCCTGCCAGCCCTGATGTCGGTGGCTGCCGTGCTGCTCTCCGTTCTCACACTCACTCTGGACGACAACCTGGAGTGGACCATCCTGGGCAATGGAGCCTTCGGCAGCGCCGGCAGCGCGGATGGCGCCCGCACCCTGATGGCGACGATCGCCGGCTCGATGATCACGGTGGCGTCCCTGACCTTCTCGATCACGATCGCTTCGCTCTCGCTGGCGTCGAGCCAGTTTGGGCCGCGGCTCGTGCGCAACTTCGTGCGCGATACGGGCAACCAGGTCGTTCTCGGGACGTTCATCGCGACCTTCCTCTACTGCCTTCTCATCCTCCGCACGGTGAAAGGCTCTGAGAGCAACCTCTTCGTACCGTCGCTCTCGGTCACGACCGGCGTCGTCCTGGCGATGGCGAGCCTCGGTGTGCTGATCTACTTCATCAACCACATCGCCCACGCAATCCAGGCGACCCACATCATCGCCAGCATTGGCAAGGACCTGTCCGCGGCGATCGACCGCCTTTACCCGAAGCGCCTCGATGGGGAAGACGAGGAGCAGGGCTATGAGGAGGACGAGGAGTGGTCGCCGCCCGGCGAGTCGCGTCACGTCTACGCCACACGCAGCGGGTACGTGCAAAGCATTCAGTTCTCCGACCTCGTAGCGCTCGCCGCCGAAACGTCCGTGACGCTACGAGTGCCCCACCATCCCGGTCAATTCGTCGCCAAAGGCGCCACGATTGTCGAGGTCTTCGGCGAGCCGGGAAACCGGGACAACGAGGAGCAGGACGATCGAGTCCTGAAGGCCGTCTGGCTGGGCAGCGAGCGGTCTTCCGGCCGCGATATCGAGTTCTACATCGACCAGCTCGTGGAGATCGCAGTGCGGGCTCTATCGCCGGGCATCAACGACCCCTTCACGGCTATGCAATGTCTGGACCAGCTCGGAGCATCCCTGCGGCAGCTCGCGGAACGCAAGCTGCCGTCCGCGAACTACCGCGACGACGACGGCAACATCCGGCTCGTCGCCAACACGCAGACCCTGGAGGGTGCGCTGGGCGCCGCGTTCAACCTCATACGCCAATTCGGCAGCGCTAGCCCGCCGGTGATGATGCGCATGCTGGAGACGCTGGCCGTCCTGGCGGAGTACGCACCGTCCCCGGAACAGAAGCGGGTGCTGCTCATGCACGCGCGCATGGTCGAAAGCGCCAGCTCGGAGCACCTCAAGGAGCGCGTCGACATCGACGCCCTGGAAACACGCGTAGCGTCCGTGATCGAAGCACTCGAAGCGCAGGAAGGCGCCCCGGAAGAGCAGGCCTGAGGCGCTACACTCGACCCATGGTCAACGACGTCCTCGAACTCACCGGTCACACGCCCCTCGTGGAGCTGAAGCACTGCTCGCCCAAGCCGGGCGTGCGCCTGTTCGCGAAGCTGGAGGGCCAGAACCCCACCGGCTCCGTCAAAGACCGCATCGTCAGCTACATGCTGCGACAGGCAGAAGCCGACGGCCGTCTCGCGCCCGGCCAGGAGGTGGTCGAGGCGACCACGGGCAACACGGGCATCGCCCTGGCGATGGCGGGCAAGCGTCTCGGCCACCCGGTGCGCCTGGTGGTGCCCACGACGGCGTTCAACGACGTCACGCAGGCCCTCAAGGCCTGGGAGCCCCGGATCGAGTGGGCGGAACCGGGACAGGGAATCAAGAGCGCCATCCTCGCCGCCCAGGAGATCGCCCGCAGCGAGGGCGCCTACCTGCTGGACCAGTTCGCCTCGCCCGACAACCCGCGCGCCCACTACGAGACCACCGGCGTCGAGATCCTGGAGCAGATGCCGGACGTCGACGTGTTCATCTGCGGCCTCGGCACCAGCGGCACGGCCATGGGCGTCGGCCGGCGGCTGAAGGAGCACCGGCCCGGCGTCAAGCTCATCGTGGCGGAGCCGCACCTCGGCGATAACCTGCAGGGCATGCGCAGCCTGGACGACGGCTACGTGCCGCCGATCCTCGACTTCGGCCTGCTGGACGGCAAGATCCTCGTGCGCAGCGCCGACGCCTTCCGGGCCGTGCGCGAGATGCTGCGTCGCGACGGCGTGCTCGGCGGCCTCTCGTCCGGCGCCGTGCTGCACGCCGCCCTGAAGTGGGCACAGCGCGTCGACAAGGCGAACATCGTCATGCTGTTCGCCGACTCGGGCTGGAAGTACCTCAACTCGCCTGCCTTCCGCCTCGAATCGTCGCTGGAGGACCCGGACGAGCACTTCGACGAAGTGCTGTGGTGGTGACGACCCCTCCCACTAACCCCCTTCCCGCTGGCGGAGAGGGGGAACCGTCGTAGATGCAATCAGACCCTGTAGGGGCGCACGGCCGTGCGCCCCTACAGCGCCCCGAACCGGCCCAGGGCGCTAGAATCGCCCAATGCCACCCGACTCCCTCGACACCCTCTACGACGACGTGACGAACTGCCGCCTGTGCCCTCGGCTGGTCGAGTGGCGCGAGCGCGTGGCGGTCGAGAAGCGCGCGTCGTACCGCGACTGGGAGTACTGGGGCCGGCCGGTGCCCGGCTTCGGCGACCCGAAGGCGCGGCTGCTGGTGCTCGGCCTGGCGCCGGCGGCCCACGGGGGGAATCGCACGGGGCGCGTGTTCACCGGCGATCGCTCCGGCGACTGGCTGTACGGGGCGATGCATCGGGCCGGGTTCGCCAACCAGGGCACGAGCATGTCACGCGACGACGGCCTGGAGCTGCACGATGCCTGGGTCACGGCGGCCGTGCGATGCGCCCCGCCCGACAACAAGCCGACGACGGAGGAGCGCAACACCTGCGCGCCCTACCTGTCGCGGGAGCTGGCGCTGCTCACGGAGCTGAAGGTCATCGTGTGCCTGGGCGGCTTCGCGTACACGGCGCTGGCGGGGCATCTGGGGCTGAAGCGACGCCCCGCCTTCGGTCACGGCGTCGAGGTGCCCCTGGCCGACGGCCGCACGATCATCACCTCGTACCACCCGAGCCAGCAGAACACCTTCACGGGCCGCCTCACAGAGCCCATGTTCGACGCGATCTTCGCGCGGGCGCGGGAGTTGGTGGGCGCTTAGACAGCTCCCATGACAGTCTGGCTGCTCAGTGACGAGTGGCGACCCGAAGCCGTGATCACCCAGTATGTTCAGTCCTTTGCTGTACTCTCGCGCCGATGACACTAATACTTGGGGTTGCTGACCTGCGTGCGTAGATAGTCGGGTTCGTGTCTCGTTTCCAACGTCAAGACGGACGGTGACCCGAATGCTGGACTTGGTCGCAATCCGGACCCTGTGCAGCTGAGTAGAAGCGCTTGCCAACGATGCTGAAGGCGGAGTAGTCGTTTTCGGGATTCTTGAGGGCGTGTTCCTGTTCTGTTTCTGGATGACCGCTGTCATGAGTAATCGATTCCTCCAGAACAGAGACAGCAAGATCGAGAGTAGTGGATCAGCTGAATTTGCAGAATCGCAGGACTGATTGTGGAGGCAACATCTGACGGACCGGCCAATGGCTCGACCTCTACGCTGCGCGAGCGAGGACTGGCTCTGAGTCGAAGTGGCACGAATCGGCGGGAGCTTGCCTATTACGGTGACATTCAGGACTCGCTTGGCGGACGTCGGCTATCCGTCCGGCCGAAGTATTGAGATGAGATGACACGGTCGCCTGTGAACGGATTCCAGAACCTAGGCCATGCCGGACTTCTCTCGGCAGTCGCGGTTAGTAAGACCACTGGAACTGCCCAAGCGATGCGTTCTGGAGCGTTCCGCTGGCGCACGCTTGAAGCCGACGGCGGGATCGGGAGCGGCTTCGAGATGCGGTGAGACTTGATGTCGAGATCGCATGTGTTCGCCATGTTCACTCCTGGAGTTCGGAGGAATAACGCACAGGTCAACGCCAGGCTGAACCTTGCTCCTCCCTCACGACGCCTCGTAAACTGAGAGCCCGTGCTGGAGTAGCTCAGAGGCCTAGAGCGACCGGCTCATAATCGGTAGGTCGTGGGTTCGACTCCCACCTCCAGCACCACACCCCTTCCCCTTTCCCCGCCCCGGCTGAAAGCTACAAGCTGCGAGCTTCAAGCCGGCGCTGGGCGCCAGGAGCTTGCGGCTTTGGGCTTGAGGCTTGTTGCCCGCGCGTCGAAGCCCGAGATTGCTTAACGCTTAACCAACGTTCCTGACTTCCCTTGACTTCGCGAAGCTGCGCGGCCTACGCTCGCTGCGCGTTTGGGCAAGGGCTCTGGAGGAGGAGAAACCGTGACCACCCTGAAGACTGCGATTGGAAACTACGGCCACACGAAGGCCTTGAAGAGCGGCGACATCAGCCCCAAGGGCGTGACGCTGGAGTTCGAAGAAGTGACGCCGATCATCGGCGCGTTCCGGCGGATGTGCCGCGGCCAGGAGTTCGACGTCTCCGAGATGGCGATCACGACCTACCTGTGCGCCAAGGCGAACAACCTGCCGTTCACGGCGATCCCGGTGTTCCTCGTGCGCGCCTTCCACAACGGCGCCGTGCAGCTCAACTCGAAGCTCGCCAGCAACCCGAAGGACCTCGAAGGCAAGAAGGTCGGCGTGCGCGCCTGGACCGTCACGACCGGCGTCTGGGCCAAGAGCATCCTGCAGAACGAGTACGGCGTCGACCTCGACAAGGTCAACTTCGTCGTCGCCGACGAGGAGCACGTGCTCGAGTACAAGACGCCGAGCAACGTGACGTTCGAGAAGGGCGCCAACCTGGGCGAGATGCTCGCGGCGGGCGACCTCGCGGCCGGCATCGGCATCCCGAAGGTCGACTCGCCCGACGTGTCGCCACTCCAGGGCAACGCCGGCGAGTGGTACAAGAAGACCGGCATCTTCCCGATCAACCACACGCTGGTGATCAAGGACGAGCTGCTCGCGGCCAACCCCACCCTGGGCAAGGACCTCTACGACGCCTTCAAGGCCGCCCGCGACGCCTACGTCGCCACGCTGGCCGGCAGCACCGAGGAGGCCGACGCGCCCTTCAAGCGCACCGCCGACATGGTGGGCGGCGACCCGCTCCCCTACGGCATCGAGGCCAACCGCAAGGCCATGGAGGCGATCATCGCCGCCGCGACCTCGCAGCACATCCTTACGCAGCCCACGAAGGTCGAGGACGTGTTCGTGGCGGGTTCCGCCGCCTGGTAGCCAGCCGTAGCTGTAAGTCGCAAGCTACAAGCATCGAGACGCCCCGGGGTTCCGGGGCGTCTTTGTGTTTACGAGGTATCTGCAGGTGATCCGGCACCGTATTGGGTACAGGCGATCGTAGGGGCGCACGGCCGTGCGCCCCTACGGGGTCTCGCAATGCGTCACAGATCGTCGTGCGCCTGACGAACCATCGGGGGTACCCGCGAGGGGCACCCCTACGACAAATCCCGCCACGTTTCCCAACCCAGCAGGTCGCCTTCCGGCAGGTCCTTGAGCCCCAACCAGCCGAGAACCACCAGGAGGTGGGCGCGGTGGTGCATGTTGTGCGTGATCACGTGGCCGATCGTGCCGCCGTAGGTCTTTGGCTTCGGCGGGTCATCGAGCATATCGAGGTAGGTGTCGTTGATCCGGCCTTCCGTTTGCACGCGCCGGGCGGTTGTCGCGAACTCGCGATAGACGGTCTCGTGATGGCGGATGAGGTCATCGACGCTCCGGGGAACGCTACGAGTCTTCTGGGCACGGCCTTCCATGAGATCGGTCCAGACCTCAACGTTGGCGATCATGTGCTGTAGCAGCGCGCGTGCGGAGCCGTGATCGATGTCGAAGTGGCGGTCGAGCTGCTCGTCCGTGAGGGCACGGCAGCGCCGTAGCAAGTCGGCGGTCGTCGCCTCGTCGTGGCCCAGCAGGCGGCCGAGCAGATCCATGAGGCTACACCTCGAACGTCATCAGGTCTTCGCCAAGCGTGACCTTGCCCTTGTAGTCCGGGCGCGATGTCGGCCTCGTACGACGCCTGGTCACCCTGGGAGCGCAGGACGTGACTGAGCACGAGGTGCTTCGTGTCCGCGTCCGAGGCGACTTTGCCGACCGCCGTCGAGGACGTGTGGTAGGTGTTCAGGAGCTCGAAGCGGGCGCGCTCTTCGGCGTCGCGGGCGTTCGCGGCCATCTGCTGCAGGCCCTGCTCCAGAAAGATCTCGTGCACCAGAAGGTCGGCGCCCTGGGCGTGCTTCGCGAGGTTGTCGCTGGCCTTGGTGTCGCCGGAGATCACGACGGACGAGGCGCCCTGGTCGATGCGGAAGCCAAAGGCCTGGTCGACGGGCAGGTGCTCGACCCGGAAGGCGCTGAGCCGCCAGTCGCTGCCCTCGGTCTGCCATCCCTCCTCGACCTCGATGACGTCAGGGCGCAGCTGCTCCGGCTTCAGCACCGGCCCGATGCGCACCTTGATGTCATACGACATCGCTTCCAGCAGGTGGTCGATGAAGTGTTTCGTGCCGGGCGGGCCGTAGATCGTCGGCGCCTTCGTCCAGCGGCGCTGGATCCAGCCGCACCAGAGCACGTCGAGGATGCCCGTGACGTGGTCGGAGTGCAGGTGAGTGAAGGCGATGCAGCCGATGTTCAGGCGCTCGTGGCCCGCCTCGACCAGCCGGTGCAGGGCGCTCGCCCCGCAATCGACGAGGATCAGCGAATCGCCCACGTCGATGACCTGGGCCGGCCCGCGCCGCTTCGGGTTCGGCGACGGGGAGCCCGTGCCCAGCAGCGTTAGCTTCATGTCTCAGCCTCCTTCGAAACCTCACCCTGCCGACTGCGGTCGGCACCCCTCTCCGTCCCTACGGAGAGGGGGAGCCTACTACGTTTGCTTTAGGGCGTTTCTTAACGCCTTAAAGCACGTCCCCTCTCCCAGCGGGAGAGGGCTAGGGTGAGGGGTTGCGGCGTCGCGAGCATTCATAGCCTTTCCGCCACAGGTCCATCTTGCGCCAGAGTCTACCCCGCTTCGATGAAATGTGAATGCTCTCGGAGCTGGCGAAGTCGCCTCTGCAAGCCGCGGGATGCTAGATTGTAAATAGGTGGAATATTGGCTTTCCACTTATCAACGCTACAAATCGAGGAATACAGAAGTGCTTAACGCTGCTGACAACGAAACCCTCTGTCGCGTCGGGCCCGGCACGCCGATGGGCGAGCTCATGCGCCGCTACTGGCTGCCCGTGCTGCTCTCGAGCGAGCTGCCCGTGCCCGACGGCGAGCCGACCCGCGTACGCATTCTCGGCGAGGACCTCATCGCCTTCCGTGCCACGTCGGGCAAAGTCGGGCTGATCCAGAACGCCTGTCCCCACCGCGGCGCCTCGATGTTCTTCGGGCGCAACGAGGAGGAGGGCCTGCGCTGCGTGTACCACGGCTGGAAATTCGACGTCACCGGCGACTGCGTCGACATGCCCTCCGAGCCGGCCGAGAGCAACTTCCGCAACAAGGTGCGCACGCGGGCCTACGCCTGCATCCGAGCGCAACGGCGTCGTGTGGACCTACATGGGTTCGGCGCAAGACGACCTGCCGCCGCTGCCGATGATCGAGCCGAACCTGCTCACGGAGGACAAGCGCGTGGTGCAGAAGTTCCAGCGCGAGTGCAACTGGCTACAGGCCATGGAGGGCGACATCGATACTGCCCACCAGTCGTTCCTCCATACCGGCGACCTCAAGGCCGACGACGCCGAGCACGGCAGCTTCGACTACTACATCACCAAGAACCGCGTCGCCGAGTACGACGCCATCGATACGGAGCTGGGCACCTCGTACGCGGCGTTCCGGCCGGCGGAGGCGGGCCAGATCTACACGCGCATCGGCCACTTTGTCTTCCCGTGCTACACGTTCATCCCCACGGGCAACCTCGGCGTTCAGGTTATCGTGCGCGCTAACGTCCCCATGGATGACGAGCACACCATGTACTGGAACTTCCAGGCCCTCGGCCCCCAGCGCCTGGAAGGGCTGCCGAACCCCTTCGGCCGTCCGATGAGGCCCGGTCGCGGCGGCGGCTCGGCATCGAGTACGAGCCGAACACCTCGGACTGGCTGGGCAAGTGGCGTCTCACCGCCAACGCCGACAACGACTACCTGATCGATCGCGAGGCGCAGCAGTCCGGTCGCAGCTTCACCGGCATTCCCGGCGTGATCCCGCAGGACTCGGCCGTCACCGAGAGCATGGGCCCGATCTACAACCGCGCGAAGGAGCACCTGGGCCTCTCCGACGCCATGATCATCCGCACTCGCCGCCGCCTCCTGCGAGCCGTCTTTGCCCTGCGCGACGAGAACACGGAGCCACCCCTCGTGCACGAGCCCGAGAAGTACCTGACGCGCTCCGGCGGCATCCTCCTGCCGGAGGACGTCGACTGGCTCCAGGCCACGCAAGAGTTGCGCGCGGTGCCCTCGGAGTACGGCAAGCCGGTGGTGCGCACCGGCGCGTAGGCATACGGCACAACTGGCCCAAGACCGCTCGTCCTGAGGCTCTCGAAGGACGCCGAGATGCCCAAAACCGCTACGGAGCGCTGAGAAACCTCACCCCGGTCCCTGCGGCGACCCTCTCCGGTTTCAGAGAGGGGAAGCCTGCTACGTATGCCAGACCAGAACCTCAAAACGCTCAACAGCCAGTCCCCTCTCCCCCGTGGGGAGAGGGCTAGGGTGAGGGGTGACTGCGCTTCGACCGGCAGTAGCTGACGGCCTGTTACGTGTGCACCGCGATCTTCAAGAACCGCTCGATCATGGCGTTGACCTGGTCGGGCACTTCGAGCTGGCAGAAGTGGCCGGCGCCCGCCGTCTGCGCGATGATCGCCTGCGGTACGAGCTGCCGGAGCTGGGTCAGGTCTGCCAGCGGGCGCGCGGAGCCGATGTAGAGCGCCGGCGTGCCGCGTTCGCCGAGGGCCGTGGCGGCGGGCACGGAGTCGGTTTCGAGGATGCTCTGCCAGGCCGAGGCGAGCACGCACTGCGGCATCGCGGCGACGGCTTCGAGGACGTGGGCGCGGCGATGCGGGTCATCGGTGTCGATGAAGAAGCGATCGTTGGCGTAGGCGACGGCGGCGTTGACGTAGTCGTCGCCCCAGAACGTGTCGAGGATGGGCCGGCGTTGGGTCAGGGCGTCGGCCGGGAGCAACAGGGGCGCATCGACAAAAACGGCGGCTCGCACGAGCTCCGGGTGCTCCGCCGACAGGATCAAGGTCGTGAGCCCACCCATGCTGTGCCCCACGACGATGGCGTGATCGACACCGAGCTGGCCGCACATCCAGGCGATATCGTCCGCGAAACCGTGGATCGAGTACGTCTCGTCCGGCTTGTCGCTCTGGCCGTGCCCCCGCAGGTCGACCGCGACAACCCTGTAGCGGCCGGCGAAGTGCTCGAACTGGGGCGCGAAGTGGGTGTGGTCGCAGCACCAGCCGTGTACGAAGAGCATCGTGTCGTCGCCGTTGCCGGCCTCTTCGTAGTAGAGCTTGACGCCGTCGCGGTCGAGGTAGGGCACGGTTATTAGTCCTCAGTTGTCGGTTGTCGGTTGTCAGTGATCGATAGTTGCTTCAGTCTGTGGTGGCTCCTCGGAGGCCTTTCGCACATTACACCTTCGCTGCCTCATCACCATCAACTGAGGACCGGCAAGCGGGGACTGAAAACTGACCACTGTTAACTAAGAACTCCAAGCCCGTTGACTTTTCTCGATACGGTGGTAGAAGGACGGTAGCTGTTGCGTCGCAAGCTAGCGGTGCTCGACAGCTGGGAGTTGGAGGAAAGAATGCTCAGTCCGAAAGACAACGATTACCTCTGCCGCATCGGCCCCGGGACGCCGATGGGCAACCTCATGCGCGAGTACTGGCTACCCGCGATCCGCTCTGACGAGCTACCGACGCCAGACAGCGCCGCCGCTGCGGGTCAAGCTGCTGGGCGAAGACCTCATCGGCTATCGCACGACCTCGGGCGCTGTCGGCCTGATCCAGAACGCCTGCCCGCATCGGGGCGCCTCGCTGTTCTTCGGTCGCAACGAGGAAGAGGGCCTGCGCTGCGTCTACCACGGCTGGAAGTTCGACGTGAACGGCGATTGCGTCGACATGCCTTCGGAGCCGGCAGAGAGCAACTTCCGCAACAAGGTGCACGCGCGAGCCTACCCAACCCATGAGCGCAACGGCATCATCTGGACCTACATGGGCACTCGGGAGACGCCGCCGCCCCTGCCCGACATCGAGGCCAACATCCTCGCCAAGGGCGCACGAGAGATCAGCGTGCTGCATCGGCCCTGCAACTGGATGCAGGGCTGGGAGGGCGAGATGGACACCGTCCACGCAGCCTTCCTGCACGGCGGCCAGAACAACTCGTCCGACTACGAGCAGGGCAGCTTCAGCTACTACCAGTACAAGAATCGCGCCGCCCGCTTCAGCACGGTCGAGACCGAGTTCGGCCTCTCGAACGGCGCCTTCCGGCCCGCCGAGGACGACACGTACTACTGGCGCGTGACGCACATCCTCTTCCCGTTCTACAACATGATCCCGACGGGCACGCTGGGCGAGGGCGTGCGCATCGGCGCTTACGTGCCGATGGACGACGACCACACGCTGCACTGGGAGATCAGCATCGCGCCGGGTGTGGAGGAAAACCGGCCGTTCTTCTTGCAGCTACAGCCACGCCGTGCCTAACGACACGGGCTGGTACGGCCGCTTCAACGTCGAAGAGACGCTGCAGAACGACTACCTGATCGACCGGGAGCTGCAGCGCGTGAACAAGGGCCCCGGCGGCTACACCGGCATCAAGAACGGCCGCCTGCAGGACGCCGCCGTCACCGAGACGATGGGCCCGATCTACGACCGCTCCCACGAGCACCTGGGCACGACGGACCAGTTCATCATCACGGCCCGGCGTCGCATGTTGCGGGCCGCCCGCGCCCTGGAGCAGGGCATCACGCCACCCGGCGTCGACAACCCGGAGGTGTACCGCCAGCGCTCCGGCGAGATGATCCTGCCGCGCACGCAGGACTGGTGGCAGGCCTACCTGAACACGCGAGCCCAGATGACGCCGCTGGAGACGCTGGCCGCAGCGCGGTAGAGGGATCGAATCAGAAAAGCAGAGGGGAGCCCGAGATCGGGCTCCCCCTCTTCCTATTTTGGTGGCTGGCTACTCCATCCCCATTTCGTGGGCCATGCGAAGCCCGGACACCTGGGTACTCGGCACCACCCGCGAGTCGCATAGCCTCACGAGCCTCTTCGGCAGTCAGGAGCGGCGTCGTCTGCCTGACCCGGATCGCGCCACCGCCGGACGAGCCATCGAGAACGCTGCAGCCGAAACGTTGTTGGGCATCTCGACGATCGCCAGAATGTCGTACTCGCCGAAGGACAGGTATCCGGATATCACCTTGCCACCCAGCCGTTCGACGACGGGCCTGATAGCCTCGATGCGGTCCTCAGGCGACCGTTCCATGGCGGCCCACGCATCCGGCGTGTAGGCGGCCTGCAAGAGATAGTGCGACATCGTGTTCTCCTCCTTCTGTGTCCGACTACCGAGCGGGGTGCGTATGATGCGACAACTCTCGCCCCGGGGCAATCGCGCGAAGGGGCCATTGCGCCCCTCTCCTAGGCCGGACGGAGGTTCGAAGTCGCGCCGAGGTGAGCTCTCGCCTCGACGTGCATCGGTAGCCCGCCCTTGGGCCGGAGCGTGATCAGCGGCTCGAGTTCCACCCTGTGCTCCGGCACCGCACTCAGCCTGTAGCCGGCTCGCGATGGTCGCCAGGCAGACGACCGCCTCCATGCATCGCGAACTCGCCGCCGATGCACATGCGCGGGCCGGCGCCGAACGGAAAGTAGGCGAGGGCGGGCCGCTCGGCGACCCGCTCCGGCGTGAACCGGTCCGGGTCGAAGCGCTCGGGGTCCTCCCAGAACTCGGGGTGGCGGTGCGTGACGTAGGCGCTCAGCAGCACCGAGGAGTAGGCAGGCAGTCGATAACCGCCGACCTCGTCTTCGGCCAGAGAGAACCGGCCGAGCGCCCACACCGGCGGTCGCAGCCGCAACGACTCCTCGAAGACCATGCGGGTGAACCGCAGCTTCGGCAGGTCGTCGAGCGTCGGCCTGCGCCCGTTCAGGACGGAATCGACCTCGGCGTGCAGACGCTCTTCGGCCTCCGGGTTCTGGGCGAGCAGGTGCCAGGTCCAGGCCAGGGCGTTGGCGGAGGTCTCGTGGCCGGCCAGGAGGAGCGTCATAACCTCATCGCGCAGCAGGAGGTCGGGGATGGCGCCGTCCGGGTCGCTCTGCTGGGCGTCGAGGAGAATGCTAAGGGCATCGTTGCCCTGCCCCGGCTCGCGGGCGTACGCCTGGCGCTTCGTCTCGATCAGCGAGAGCACGGCGTCATCGAGGACCCGCAGGGCGCTACGGAACCGGAGGTTTCGAGGCGTCGGGTAGCGGTCCGGCATCGAGAACAGGTGGGTGATGCGCCAGTTGATCCCCTCCTGGGCGACTGCCACCGCATCGGCGATTTCGGGCGTGGCGGCATCGAGGTTGACACCGAGGATGGCGGCGCTGACGACCTGGATGGCGAACGATGTCATCTCTTCGACCACGTCCAGGGGCTCCGTCGAATGCCGATGTTGCCAGCGGTCACACACCGCTTCGGCAGCGGTCGCGATGGTCTCGACCATGCCGTCGAGGCGCTGGCGGTGAAACGCAGGCTGGACCATGCGACGCTGAAACCGCCACGACTCACCCTCGGCGGTGAGCAGGCCTGAGCCGACCAGGGGCTTGAGGTACTCGAACGTGAAGCCCTTGCGGTAGTTCTGGTGGTTGTCCTGGAGGATGTGCTTCACGTCGGCGGGGTGTGCAACGAGGTACGCCGCCCACATACCAATTCGGAACCGGACGACGTCGCCGTAGGTATCTCGGGCGTCCAGCAGGGTTTCGAGAGGCGAAGTGCGGAGCTCGGTGAGACTGCCGAAGGGCGACCACTTCCGCGGTCCGGGCGCGCGTTTGAGGTGAGACGGCATTCTGCGTCACATCGTAGTCCCGGAACGCATAGCGGCCGCATTACCAGTTCCGCCCTTCGAGCGATAGCGAGAACCTGTAGGGACGTACCTTCAGGTCCGTCCGGACGGCGTCCCTTCTGCTTGACGAGCTTCCAATGCACACAACGGAGCGCCGGCGGACGGATCTAAAGATGCGTCCCTACATTTCGTTCTCGCTATCGCTCGAAGAGACTTGGGCTCGGCCCAACCGAAGGTCCCTGACGCCCAATGTCAGCAGTTCGCGTCGGGCGCTATGCGAGGCCGGTAAAATAGACGTACGACTATGCCCACCAAGTACGACAACACCAAACGCGCCCGCTTTGCCTCCCGGCTCGCGGCGCTGCCCGCGAAGCCCGGCGTCTACATCATGCGCAACGCCAAGGAAGACGTGATCTACGTCGGCAAGGCGGCCAACCTGCGCAACCGCGTGCGCAACTACTTCGGCGCGCCGCACTCGCTCGAGATGAAGACGCGGGCGCTCGTCGAGCAGATCGAGGACTTCGAGTACATCGTCACCCAGACCAACGGCGAGGCGATGCACCTGGAGGCGACGCTGGTCAAGCGCCACCAGCCCTTCTTCAACGTCCGCCTCAAGGACGACAAGCACTACCCCTACCTGCGCATCGACGTGCAGAACGAGTGGCCTCGGGTCGAGATCGCGCGCCGCGTGCACAACGATGGCGCGCGCTACTTCGGGCCGTACGCGTCGGCATCGTCCGTGCGCACGACGCTGGGCATCGTCAAGAAGCTCTTCCCCTGGCGCTCCTGCACCAAGACGATCACCGGCACCGACCCGCGACCCTGCCTCGACTACTTCATCCATCGCTGCATCGCGCCCTGCACGGCCTACTGCACGAAGGAGGAGTACGACGAGGTCATCCGCCAGACCCTGCTCTTCCTCGAAGGCAAGACGAGCGAGGTCGTGAAGTCGCTCAAGGGCCAGATGCAGTCGGCGTCCGACGAGCTGCAGTTCGAGCGCGCCGCCCTGTTCCGCGACCAGATCAGCGCGGTCGAGAACGTGGCGGAGAAGCAGTTCGTCGAGCGCATCCGGCCCACGGACGAGGACGTCTTCGGCCTCGCGCGCGTCCGAGGGCTCCAGCGAAGCGTGCGTGCAGGTGTTCTTCATCCGCGGCACTCAGATGGTGGGCCGAGACTTCTTCACCCTCGACGGCGTGCAGGACGAGACCGACGGCGAGATCCTGAGCAGCTTCCTCAAGCAGTTCTACGAATCGGCCGTGTACATCCCGAAGCACGTCGTGGTGCCCTTCTCGGTGCCGGAGTCGGGCGACATCGCCGAGTGGCTGACGGAGCGTCGCGGCACGAAGGTGAACATCGCAGTCGCACAGCGCGGCGTACGACGGCGCATGACCGAGCTGGCGACCGAGAACGCGCGCGAGTCGCATGGACATGCTGCGGGTTCGCTGGATGGCCGACTCGGAGAAGCGCGACCAGGCGCTCACGCAGCTCCAGGAAGAGCTCGACCTGCCGACCTACCCGCGGCGCATCGAGTGCTACGACAACTCGAACATCCAGGGCACCAACCCGGTCGCCAGCATGGTCGTGTTCATCGACGGCCAGCCCAAGACCTCCGAGTACCGCCGATTCCGGATCAAGACCGTCGACGGCGCCAACGACTTCGCGTCCATGGCAGAGATCCTCGGCCGTCGCTTCAAGCGCTGGGAAAACAGCAAGGGCGAAATCGTCGAGCCAGAGATTGGCCAGGCCCTCAACACCACGGTCGAGAATCCGGAGCCGGTCGATGGCTCGAACGAAGGCGACGTGTCCTCAGAAGACATCCTGAGCCTGGTTCCCCTGAGCCCGGTCGAAGGGTCGAAGGACGCGGACGGAGCGGCGTCCTATTACGTCGCTGATAGCTCAGCAGAACTACGAGCGGCCGAGACGAAGGACCCTTATTCCACGAGTGCTGAGCGTGTCGATGGCGCGCTGACGACCCCTCCCCCCGACCCCCTCCCCGCTGGCGGAGAGGGGGAGTTCGAGTCTTTCTCGGACGAGGAGGAGGATGACGAAGCGACCTCCTGGGATGGGGCGCCCTGCCCGACCTCGTGATCGTCGACGGCGGCAAGGGGCAGCTCTCGGCGGCGCTGGACGTCATGCGCAACCTGGGGCTGAAGGACGTGCCGCTGGCCGGCCTCGCCAAGCAGAACGAGGAGCTGTTCGTGCAGGACCTCGCCGAGCCCATCGTCCTGCCCCGCACCTCGCAGGCCCTCTACCTCGTGCAGCGCATCCGCGACGAGGCGCACCGCTTCGCCATCACCTACCACCGCAACCTGCGCGCGAAGCACGGCATGCAGTCGGCGCTGGACACCGTGCCCGGCATCGGCCCGAAGCGCAAGCGCGCCCTCCTGCGCAAATTCGGCTCGCTCAAGGGCGTGCGCGAAGCCAGCGTCGAGGACATCGCGAGCACGGTGGGCTTCACGATGTCGCTGGCAGAGACGGTCAAGAAGAATTTGTAGGCGCTCTGACACCCAAGCGTTCAGCGTACGGTCGAGGCGTGAATCGATTCGAGCTTTTGGATTGCCGTTCCGTAGTCAGGTCCGCCGGCTAGTCGCCGCGCGTACATCTCACATCGATGTTTTATCGGTTCGGATTGCAGGAGAAGCCGCAGTTTTTCGCCTGTGCCTTCGTCCTTTCGAGGAGAGAGCGATAATCCTGCACCCAGTCGGACCACTGACTTTGCATTGAATGGCTGATCGTTCACCCATGGCAGGATGAGCTGTGGCGTACCGCTTGCCAGGGCCGCAGCGACCGTGCCGAGGCCGCCGTGATGAACGATTGCGGACGATTGGGGCAAAAGCGCCGCGAAGTCGGCGTAGTCCCTGACCAAGATGGTCTCGCTTGCAAAATTCTTCGCGGCCGGATCACGTGAGAGGAAGACACCCCGAACACCGAGGTCGCTGCAGGCCTGCGCTGCTGCCCGAAAGTAATCGGCGAGGTCTGAACGCCACGAGGCGTTGTAAAAGACGACCGGTCCTTCCCCTGCCTGGAGGAAGATGTTCATCCCGTCATCCAGCGCCTCTCGGCCGGGGCGGCTGAAGAGCGGAAAGCCGGTCATCACCGTGTTGGGCAACTGCCCCTTGTACCAGGGGACAAACCACGAGGGAAACAAGCAGATGTTGGCGGCCTGCGAGCGAAACCAGGCCCGAGAGAGGTTGGCGTCGTGTTGTTCGCCGATCCGGGCCGCCAAGTTTCGAATGTGCTTTTGCTGGGACCGGAGGAAGAGTCTCGCGAGCGTGTTCTTGCCGAAGTCTTCGACCGGCTCCAGCGAAGACGGCAGCCTCGCCTGAATGAAGCTGAACTCCCTGGCGTTGATCCACGCATACACGTTGGGAATCCCGAGATGCCGCTGCGAGAGGCTCGTTACACCCATCGTTACCCACGGCAGTGTGACGGTGATGGTCTGACCGGGAATCGCCTGTGCTTCAATCTTCTCGTAGAGGCGGACGGGAATCGTTTCCAAGAGCTGGCCAATTCGGGGATTCTATGCCTCGAAAGTGGCGCCGGACCGCGGCGCGCTCTAGCTCTCGAGTCGTCTCTTCGTAGAGCTCGGCCTCGCAGAACTCGACGTAGTCGAGACCACTAGCCAGTACGTCGTCGCGGAAATTGCCCGGCGTAATCACGGCCACCTTGTGCCCGGCATCGCGAATTGCCGTGCCGAGACCGAGCATCGGCAGGACATCGCCGATACTTCCTACGGCCGCCAGCAGGACGTGCATGAACCTAACCGGCCAGTTCTAGGACTGAGCGCATCTCGTCGACCATCGCATCGAGGAAGATTTCGATTTCAGCGCGAATGGAATCGGGTGCGGCGACTGAGAGAGTGACTTCTCGGGGGCCGCCAGTTTCGCGCAGCCCTGGATGGAACGTCGAAATCGCAACAAAGACCTGCGGCAGGCGCGCTGGCATCGGCGCAAACACCGCTTCGCGGGGGCAGGCCATCGAAAGCTAATCGGGCACCTTCAAAGGCGCCGACATTGGAGAGGACATGGACAATTGGCGCCCTTGCCAGCTTGCGAGGGCTCGGTGGCCGAGAAATAGCGTTGAATCCCCACAAAGAGACGGAGGCCTCGAACAAGGCATTCATCGAGACAGCCAGCATCCCAATAAAATGCTGCCTGAGCGATCTGGTCTGGCGGCCGACATCCTTCAATATTTGCTCCAAGGGCGTTTCAGGTTGGCTTCGCACCGACAGAAGCTCTCCCCCAGACATGTTGGCGATCGTGGACACGCCTCCATCAGGCAGGTAACGCCGCAAGTCGACCGTGATGAGCACATTCTGTGAGCTCTCGCCAGGTCGCCCAGCTTTGCGCGCGGAGGCCTTGAGGAATGACGCAATGAGCAGGTCGTTCATCGTCGCATCGCGGTCGTGGGCATAGGCGGCCAAGCGCTGTGTTTCTTCGGCGCAGATGCGTTTCCGGACGTTGGTCCAGGGCGTGGCGGGCCCGCGCGAGAATCCCAGGCGATCACCCGAATGGTTGACTTTCCTTACGTAGTCCAGACTGCGTTTGAGAAGCGCCGGGTAGGCTTTCCACGACAGTTGACCGGTGATGGCGGCAAGCGAGCGGCCCGCGGGGGCGGCGGACTCGGGGCGATAGTTCGAGTTCTCGGCTAGTCCTGAATAGCAGGCGGCCAGCTGGTAAGCTACCTCCCTCAGACCGGCGGCATCGCCCGCCTGATGCGACATCTTGAGCACGAGCCGGGATCCAGAGTCCGCAGTAAGCAGACATCCGTGCAGTTGTGATTCTCTTTCGCTATCGATACCGCTATGTCTAAAGGCGTCTACTTCTGAGCGGGATTTCGCGACCCTGAATGAGTTCCACTCGGTCGATGGAATTTGCTCCCAGTAAGGGCGTCTGCCGCGAGTTTCCAGTCTGCAACCTAATACCGGTTGGGCGGCAATCACGAGGTCCAGCGCCTTAGCTAACCGCTCAGCGTCCAGAACGCAATCGAACTCGAGATCAAGCGTTATCGAAAGGTCTGGATAGAGCCCGGTGCGTGTCCACCAGTGAGCCACGATATCGATGGTCTCAGCATGGAAGCCAGGGTGGGATACGGATTCCCGCCGCCGTCTTTCCAGGAAATTGATCAGGATCACTCTCAGTTACCGGCTTACTCTTGATTCCTCGATGCAGCCGATTGTAGGTGCTACCCATCCAGGGCGCGAGGTGGGCGCCGCGACGCGCTTCAATACTCGACTTGGATGTCGGGGGGGGCACCCGCATGCGAACGAGTGCAAGCGAGCCCTCGTACCTGTAATCCTCGCTTCCGCCGCACCGTCTTGCTAGCCTCGATGTGTGAGCAAGGCGCTGCAAGCACTTCTGGCCATATCGTTCGTCGCAACGGTCGCGGCGATAACCGTGGTGGTCTCGCCGGCGCTGCGGGAGGTCGAGCTGCCTGACGTCCTGGGCGGCAGGATCCGGTTTCGATATCGAATGAACGAGCAGGGCGCACTAAGCACTAAAATGACGGCGTAAACGTCAGTCAGTACGAGGAGGAAACGTGTTTTACGAGCTGCGACAGTACCCGGTGCTTCCGGGGCAAATGGACAACTGGGTCAAGTTCTTCGAGGAGGAGATCCTGCCCTTCCAGGTCTCCAAGGGCATGGTGATCGCCGGGAGCTTCCGCGGCGAGGAGGACCCGAGCGTCTGGGTCTGGATCCGCCGCTTCGAGAGCGAGGAGGACCGCGAGCGCCTCTACAAGGCGGTCTACGAGTCCGACCACTGGAAGAACAACGTTGGCCCCAAGGTGCCCTCGATGATCGACCGCTCCGGCATCAACGTCCAGCGCATCGTGCCGACGGCGGCGTCGGTGCTGCACTAGGGCTCACCCACCGAAACCCAGCGACATGTCCACCGGTCACGGGGTGCTGCTCGGTGTCGTCTCTGACACGCATGGCCACCTTGATGACCGGCTGGTAGCCGCGTTCCAGGGCGTCGACGCGATCCTGCACGCCGGCGATGTCGGCAGCGAGGCCGTAATCGAGGGACTGCGGGCAATCGCTCCGGTCTACGCCGTCCAGGGCAACAACGACGTGCCCCTGGGCGGGCTTGGGCTGCCGACCCACGTCGATGTCGCGTTCGGCGGCGTGCAGGTTCACGTCGTGCACGAAATCGCCGACGCCCAGCCGCAGGACACGACGCGGGTGGTCGTCTTCGGGCACAGCCACCGTCAGCTCAGCGAGTGGCGTGACGGCGTGCTCTTCGTGAATCCCGGCGCCGCAGGCCGGCAGGGCTTCCACAAGCTTCAGACCGCGGCGCTCCTGCGCATCGAGGACGGCGAACCGGTAGCGGAGCCCCTCGTGCTTGGCGAGCGGCTTGCGGCCCCGCGCCGGCGAGAGGGATAAGCGTATCCAGCGCGATCGCGGCGCCCTCGGGGCGAGGTTGCGGCCTTTCGGGAAGGCATGTGGCGCTTCGGCGTCCTTCGAGAGCCTCAGGACGAGCGGCTTCCGGCCAATGTCCTCTCGCATCAGGCGCCCTCTCTCCTTGCGACGTGAGGGGGTGGCGATTGCAGCCGGCGAGGTGTGATTCCACCACGTCGCGATGCCCCGGGGTTCAGCCCGGGGTGCTGTACCAGCACATCGCGCGCTGCCCGGGGTGCAGTAGAGCCCCCGTCCCACGGTGCGCCCGAGACGGGTGCTGCGCATAAGCGACGAAGGCTTAAACTAATTCCATGAGCACGAGAACCGAATCCGACACCATGGGACAGGTGCAGGTCGAGGCCGACCGTTACTGGGGAGCCCAGACCGAGCGTTCAATTCACAACTTCCCGATCGGGCGCGACACGTTTGTGTGGGGCCGTCCGATCATCCGGTCGCTGGGCATCCTCAAGAAGGGCGCGGCCCAGGCGAACGCGGAGCTGGGGGAGCTTCCACAGGACATCGCGGACCTCATCGTCAAGGCTGCCGACGAGGTGATCGCGGGCAAGCTGGACGACCATTTCCCCCTCGTCGTCTTCCAGACCGGCTCCGGCACCCAGAGCAACATGAACGCCAACGAGGTGATCTCGAACCGGGCAATTGAGCTGGCAGGCGGCGAGATGGGCAGCAAGAAGCCCGTCCACCCCAACGACCACGTCAATCGCGGTCAGAGCAGCAACGACACCTTCCCGACCGCGATGCACATCGCCGTCGTGCTGGAGTTGAACGAGCGTCTGTACGGCGCCGTGACCAAGCTGCGCGACACCCTGGCGGCCAAGTCGGCCGAGTACATCGACGTCGTCAAGGTCGGTCGCACCCACTTGCAGGACGCCACGCCGATCACGCTGGGGCAGGAGATCAGCGGCTGGGTCTCCCAGCTCGACTTCGCGCTCAGCGAGGTCAAGCACAGCGAGGCCGGCCTCTACGACCTTGCGATCGGTGGTACGGCTGTCGGCACGGGCCTCAACGCCCACCCGCAGTTCGGCGACCTGGCGGCGAAGAAGTACCAGGAGGAAACGGGCTTCCCGTTCCGCTCCGCTGCCAACAAGTTCGCCGCCCTCAGTGCCCACGACCAGCTGATCCAGGTGTCCGCCTCCCTGCGAACACTCTCGGCGGCGATGATGAAGATGGCGAACGACGTGCGCTGGCTCGCCTCCGGTCCTCGCAACGGTATCGGCGAGATCGACATTCCCGAGAACGAGCCGGGCAGCTCAATCATGCCGGGCAAGGTGAACCCAACGCAGTCCGAGGCAGTGACGATGGTCGCGACGCGCGTATTCGGCAACGACGCGACGGTCGCCTTCGCCGGCAGCCAGGGCAACTTCCAGCTCAACGTGTTCAAGCCCGTCATGGTCCACGCCGTCCTCGAGAGCATTCGCCTGATCGCGGACTCCTGCCTGGCGTTCAACGACAACTGCGCCGTCGGCATCGTCCCGAACTACGCGAAGATCAAGGAGAACCTGGACAAGAACCTCATGCAGGTGACGGCGCTCAACCGCCACATCGGCTACGACAAGGCGGCCAAGATTGCCAAGACGGCGCACCACGAGGGCCAGAGCCTCAAGGAAGCGGCGCTGGCAACGGGCGACCTTACTGAAGCCGAGTTCGATGAGTGGGTCGTGCCGCTCGACATGACGCACACGTAGCGCGAGTGCAAACTCCAGCCCAGGACGACGGGGCTGCCGGCGGGATGAGCGGCGCCAAGCTAGTGATCATCATCCTCGGCAGCATCGCCGTTCTGGTCGGCGTCGTACTGGTTGGCTTCATGCTGTTCGACCCGGAGGCGGCTCCTTGTGCCAGCGGCGACATGGCGACAAACCCCCTGGTGGGCAGCGAGTACGAGACGCGCACGGAGATTTTCGACAACGTCGAAGACGCTGAGGCGTTCATTTGTCACAGTGTGCCGCAGCTCCACGCGGAGGGCTGGTCGCTCGAGCGCATCCAGGCAGAGCGTTCGAGGCCGATCGAGTTTCTCGTCGAGGGCGATGCGTTGGGCATCGTCACGCTGGGCTACCTCGAAGACGCCTCGGGCCGTGCGCTGACAATCGAAGCGGCGCCGTACTTCGGGCCGTCCTACTTCGAGTCTCTGATCCCGGCGGAGCACACACAGGAGACCGTACAGGTGCAAGGCTTGCCCGCGACGGCCTACCGCTTCGGCATCAACCCCAACCAGGTCGAGGTGCTCTGGAAGGGCACGACGCTGGAGCATCGGGCAACCGTGGAGCTCGACGCCGACCTGACGCTAGACGACCTGCTCAAGCTGCTCGATACGCTCGACTAACCGCCCCAGAGCCCGGCCGTGCGTCGTAAGCTGTGGTCATGCCGAGCTTCGATGACGTCGTTCGACTAACGGCCGCACTTCCCGATGTGACGGTTGGCACGTCCTACGGGACGCCCGCGATCAGGGCGGGCAAGAAGCTGATCGCACGGCTTTGGGAGGACGGCGAGACGCTGGTCCTCCTGCCCATCGAAGACATCGAGCAGCGATTCCTCATGGAGACCCGACCGGACGTCTTCTACAAGACGCCGCACTACGAGGGCCATGACGCCGTCCTCGCCCGGTTACCGCTGATCGAAGACGGCCAGCTCGCGGAGCTGCTGGAGCAGTGTTGGGAACGTCGAGCGACGAAGACCATGCTGCGCGAGCGCGTCCGGTAGGCGGGTGAGTCCGCTCTCGTGACGGCAGCATCGCACTCCCACCCCGGCCGGCCACCGGAGCTGGCGCCGGAGACCTTCCGGCTCCTCGGCGACCGGCGCTTCATGCGCTACATCTGGGCGAAGTTTCTTTCGCTGGCCGGCCAGAACGCCTTGATCTACGGGCTGTTCATCGCCGTGATCACGCGCGAGGAGTCATCGCTGACCACCAGCGCCTTCGTGCTCGCCTCGGTGGTGCCGTCGATCGTCCTGAGCGTGCCGGGCGGCCTGCTGGCGGACCTCACGCCGAACAAGGCCTCGCTGCTGGCGACGATGCTGCTGCGCCTGGTGCTGGTTTTCCTGTTCTTCGACCTCGGGCCCAACGTCGAGGGCGTCATTGGCCTCACGTTCCTGGTCTGGAGCGTCTACCAGTTCTTCGCCCCCGCCGAGAGCGCCGCGGTACTGGCGCTGGTACCTCGGGAGCGTTTGCCCCACGCCTCGTCGCTGGTGCAGGCGCTCTCGTTGGCCGGGCAGCTCGTGGGCGCGGGCATCATCGCGCCGCTGGCAGTGCACCTGCTGGACGAGAACGGGCTCTACGTGATCGTTTTCCTCATGCTCGCCGCCAGCTTCGTCCTGTTCGCCATGATCCCCGACCTCAGCGCGGAGCAGGAGCGCGAGGCCAAGCGGCTATCGCCCTGGCGCGCCCTGCCGACGGGCCTTCGCACGATCATGGCTGACGACACGCCTGATGAGGCTCACGATCCTCCGCATCCTCCTCGATACGGGCATGCTCGCGTTCGTCGTCATCGCGCCGGTGTTCATCGAGGACACACTGAACACCGGCGCGACGCAACGCCATCTACATCGCCATGCCGGGCGCCCTCGGCCTCGGGCTGGGCCTGCTCACTCTCGCCGTTGCTGCTGACGTTCGTGCAGGCACGCTGGCTCGCGCTCTGCGGCTTCGTCATGTTTACCGCCGCCCTGTTCGCGCTGCCCTTCGTCGACGTGATCGCACCGAAGCTGACGGAGCCATTGGGGCCGTTTCGAGACTTCCAGCACTGGGTCAACCTCTCGGACTCGATCGCCGCCACGATGTTCCTGCTGCCGTTCGCGGGCCTTGGCTCGAGCTTCGTCCAGGTCGCCGCGCGGACGGAGGTCGTACCACCGCTGCCCCCCAGCGTGATCGCGCAGGTCTTCTCGACCCAGTCCGCCATGGCCAGCATCGCCGCCCTCGTACCGACGTTCCTCGTCGGCGTCCTGCTGGACGTGCTGCCGGTGTCCGTGGTGCTGGAGAGCGTCGCGCTGACCTTGGCCTCGCTGGCGCCTGGCCACGTGGATCGCGAGGCGCCCGCAGGCGGCCTAGGGCGCCATCGCGAACACCACGTAGCAGCGCTGCGTCTCGTCACCTGCAGTCACCGGCGACGAGAGCCCCGAGGAACCAGAGTCAACTCACAACGAAAGGACGAAGAACTCGCGGCCTAGCTCCGCCGGCGTGCTCTCTCGCTCTTCGCCTCGAGCTCTGAAGGAAGGTTTCGCTCCAGTTGTGCACGTCGTTTCGGAGGACGTTCTCGCGCAGCCTGACCATGCGCCGGCGCTGCTCTGCGGGGGGCATTTCCATCGCCGCTTGATCGCCTGGCAGATGCCTTCGGTGTTGTACGGGTTGATGACCAGCGCCTCGGGCATCTCGTCCGCGGCGCCGGCGAACTCGCTGAGGATGAGGACGCCGTCGTCGTGCAGGCGAGAGGCGACGAACTCCTTCGACACGAGGTTCATGCCGTCCCGTATCGGCGTCACAAGCATGATGTCGGCGGCGCAGTACAGAGAAGAGACCTCTTCCTCCGAGAACGAGCGCAGCATGAGGTGAATCGGCAGTGAACGAGGGCTGCCGTAGGTGGCGTTGATGCGGCCGACCATCTCGCTGAGCTGGCGGCGCAGGCCCGCGTACGATTCGAGACGCTCGCGCGAGGGGAACGTCACCTGGATAAAGCGCACTTGTTCCGCCATGGAAGGATCGTTCTGGAACAGGCGCTCGATGGCGGCGATGCGTCTCGGCAGGCCCTTCGTGTAATCGAGGCGGTCGATACCGAGGACGATTTTGCGCTTGCCGGCGTCCTGCATGAGCGAGAGCACCTGCTTGGCCACCGGTGTACTGCGGGCGCGCTTCTCCCACGTCTGCGGCATCGATGCCCATGGGGAACGCGCCGACGCGCACGGTACGGCCCTTGCGTCGCACGCTCGACGTCTGCACGCGCTCACCGAGAATCGTCTGAACGGCCGAGAGGAAGTGGTCGGCGTAGGAGCGGGTGTGGAAGCCGATGAGGTCGGCGCCCAGCAGGCCTTCGAGCAGCTTCTCGCGCTGGGGCAGCACGCGAAACATGTCGGAATGTGGGAAAGGGATATGCAGGAAGAAGCCGACGCGTGCCCGGGGAACCAGCTTGCGGATCTGAGCCGGCACGAGCATGAGGTGGTAGTCCTGCACCCAGACGACGTCGCCTTCCTCGTAGACCTCGGCCACCGCTTCGGCGAAGCGCTGGTTGATCTCCTCGTACATCTCCCAGCCCGTAATCTCGAGCGGCAGCTGGTCGATGAGGTCGTGGAATACGGGCCAGACGGCGCCGTTGGAGTAGTCCTCGTAGAAGCCCTTGAGCTCGGCGCGCGTGAGGAAGATCGGACGCAGGCCTTGCTTCTCGAGCTCGGCCTCCAGCTCCGCGCGCAGCCTGGCACCGGTGGGCACCTCGCCGGGCCAACCGACCCATGTGCTGCCTTCCCGGGCACGTGCACCCTTGAGCCCAGTCGCCAGGCCACCGCCAGATTGCAGAAGCGTCAATTCCTGCCCCTGGTACTGAGCCGTGATGGGCAAGCGATTCGAAACCAGGATCAGCCGTCCACTCATCGGCGCCAAGCCTACACCCTTAGATGGGTTTGTCATGAGAGTCTCACTGACAATTTACGAAACATAAACGCTGTGATAAATCCCCAAATGCTATGCTCGATCCAGCGTAAGTAGCCGAGAATGATCGCGAAGCTGTGCCCCCGCAGAAAGCGAATATGCAAGGTGTCCCCTACCAGCGCTGCCAAAGCTCTACCGCCTGAACCCGAAACGACACCCGCCGTCTACGTCCACTTCATGTCCGGGGAGGTAGCGACGCTCAGCCCCGCGACCAGCGTGCAGGTCCAACCCGATGTGGTCATCGTCTACAACGGTCTCCAGCCGATCGCCTCATATCCACGCAGGAACGTCTTCAGCTGTAGCAAGACCGAGACGTCGCCGACCCTGACGTAGCCCGCCACTGCCCCTTCAGCGTGATCCCCAATTGCGCCGATTCGCCTTGGCCTAACACAATGCGCTATGCCTGAGACGGGATCGCGCATGCGTCCGGGACAACCCTACCCACTCGGCGCCACCGTTCTTCCCGGTGGCGTCAACTTCGCGCTCTACTCCCGCAGCGCTGAACGGGTGCAGCTCTGCCTCTTCGATGAACCCAATGGCCCCGAACGCCTGCGCCTTGACCTGCCTGCGCGCACCGGTCACATCTGGCATGGCTTCTTGCCGGGAATCTCAGCCGGCCAGCAATATGGCTACCGCGTACACGGCCCCTACGACCCCGGCGAAGGCAAGCGCTTCAACCCATCGAAGCTGCTGCTCGACCCCTACGCTCTGGCCCTTTCGGGTTCGTTCGACTGGGACTCGATGCCACCGTTTCTGCTCGACGACGGCAGCGCAGAAACGACCGACAACGCTCGCGCCGTGCCGAAGAGCATCGTCTACGCCAACGGCTTCGACTGGCAGGACGACGCTCCTCCGCGTACGTCATGGCAGGACACCGTGATCTACGAAACACACGTCAGGGGCTTCAGCAAGCAGCATCCCAACGTCCCCCAATCGCTGCGCGGCAGCTTCCTGGGCCTGGCATCCGAGGCGGCGATCGAGCACTTCGAGCGCCTGGGTGTGACGGCGATCGAGCTTCAGCCCGTGACGGCGCGCGCTGACAGCCCCCGGCTGCATCGGTCGGGCCTGACGGACTATTGGGGTTACGGGCCGATCGCCTACTTCGCGCCGGACGCCCGTTTCTCGACTTCGGGCGACCGCGGCCCGCAGGTCACCGAGTTCAAGTACATGGTGCGGGAGCTGCACCGCCACGGCATCGAGGTGATCCTGGATGTCGTCTACAACCACACGGCCGAGTCCAACGCCACCGGCCCGACGCTGTCCTTTCGCGGCATCGACAACGCGACGTACTACCGCCTGGACCCGATGGACCCGGGGCACTACCTCAACTTCACCGGCACCGGCAACACGCTCAGCCTGCACGAGCGGCCAGTCATGCGACTGGTACTCGACAGCCTGCGGTACTGGGCCCAGGAGATGCACGTCGACGGCTTTCGCTTTGACCTCGCGGCCTCGCTGGCACGCGGCAACCTGGACGTAGACGCGCGCTGCTCCTTTCTCGACGCCGTGTACCAGGACCCGGTGCTTTCGCAGCTCAAGCTCATCGCCGAGCCCTGGGACCTGGGACCGGACGGCTATCAGACCGGCGGCTTCCCGGCGCCGTGGTCGGAGTGGAACGACCGCTTTCGAGACGACGTCAGGCGCTACTGGCGCGGCGACGAGACGCCATCCTCCCAGATCGCGCGGCGGCTCACGGCCAGCCCGGACCTGTTCGCGACCTCCGAGCGCGGCTCGTACGCCAGCATCAACTACGTCACCAGCCACGACGGCTTCACCCTGCACGACCTCGTCAGCTACGCCGAGAAGCACAATCTCGCGAACGGCGAGGAGAACCGGGACGGCTCCTGGGAGAACTTCTCGCACAACTTCGGCGTCGAAGGACCCAACGGAGGACGCCGAAGTGCAGGCAGCCCGCGAGCAGCAAAAGCGCAACCTGCTCGCGACGCTCCTGTTCTCCCAGGGCGTGCCGATGCTCCTGGGTGGCGACGAGATCGGGCGCACGCAGGATGGCAACAACAACGCCTACAACCAGGACAACGCCACGAGCTGGTACGACTGGGACCTGGACGAAGGCCGCGAAAGCCTGCTCGCATTCACCTCGCGCTTGATCGAGATCAGGAGGCGCCACCCGAGCCTGCGACGGCGCCAGTTCCTCGACGGCCATCTGCACGAGACGGGCGAGCAGCAGCACGTGCACTGGCTTCGTGAAGACGGCCAGGCGATGACGGACGGCGAATGGCAGACGCCCTGGTACCACTGCTTCGCCATGCACCTCGATGGCGAGCTCGACGATCTGGACGCCGAAGGGGCGCCCCTGCGTGACGATGCACTGCTGCTGATCCTCAACGCCGCCGACAAGCCGGTCGACTTTCTACTGCCTAACGGAAGCTGGTCGCTCGTCGTCGATACGGCACGGCCGGTGCTGCCGGAGGACGCAGAAACTCACGTCGGAGGCAGCCAGTTCCTAATTGCCGCCCATTCCCTGGCCCTGCTGCGGTCGCCCCAGACCTAACGCTCCCGTCCACGTGACATTGCGGACACGCAAGCAATCGCATATAACTTTGCAGCAATCGCACACGTTGGCCTGGAGGGCTGACTGGAAGGAAGCATGAGTGGCTGCCAAGGTAGTTACATTCGCTGCACAGCTCGGCTCCGGTGGCAATGAGATCGCACGAACCATCGCGATCAAGCTCGGTTATCGATTCCTGGACCACGAGGTGATCTCGCGAGCCGCCGACATCGCCGGGGTCTCGCCCGATACGATCGCGGCGGCGGAGCGCTGGCCCACGTTCGTCGAGCGCATGCTGGAGCGCCTCGCCCTGACCACAGTGGTCTCGGAAGGCGTGCTGCCCGCGCCGCCCACCAACCCCGGCGCCATGATGCTGACATCGGCCGACTATCGTGCACTCGTTGAGCAGGTCGTCCAGAGCCTGGCGAAAGAGGGCGATTGCGTCATTGTGGGGCACGCGGGCCAGGCGATACTGCAGCAGACGCCGCAGGTATTCAAAGTCCTCGTGCACGGCTCCAAGGATCGGCGCGCCGACCGCCTGGCGGTGCAGCAGAGCATGGACGCCAAGGACGCCAAGGAGTTCGTGAAGAACTACGACGCCCAGCGCACGGCCTTCTTCAAGCATGCCTACAACCTGGACTGGCTCGACTCCACGATCTACGACATCGCGATCAACACCGATGACGTGGATGAAGACACGGCGATCTCCTGGATCCTCACGGGCGTGAACGCGGTGCCGGACTCGCTGCAGACAGCGTAAGACGCGGCCGCAAGCCGAAAGCTCCAAGTCGCAAGCGTCTAGGTTCAGCGTCCGTCACGGGACGACGTGCGAATGCGCCAATTTCCCTCTCCAAGCAATGAGGCCTGTCACGTTAGGCCTTGTAGCTCAAAGCTTGTAGCTCGCCCCGTGTTAGCCTGAATCGGTGCTGGTGCTCCGGCGGCTCTCTGTCCTTGTCTACCGCTCCGTCAAGGGCTTCTTCGACGACGCCTGTACTCAGCGCGCGGCCGCTATCTCCTACTACGTGCTGTTCTCGCTGTTCCCGCTCGTGATCTTCACGGTCGGCCTCCTGGGTCTCGTGCTCAAGGACCAACAACTGCAAGCAGACGTGGTCGACGAGATCATGAACAACATCCCGCTAAGCCAGGACCAGGGGCGAAACGAGGTCACGACCGCGCTCCAGAACGTCGCGAGCGGCCGCAGCGGCGCCATCGGCGTCATCGGTCTGCTGACGCTGGGGTGGTCCGGCAGTTCGATGTTCGGCGTCGTACGAAGCTCGTTGAATCACGTATTTCGGGTGACGGCGCCAAGACCCATCGTGCTACAAAAGCTGCTGGACCTCGCGATCGTGCTGGCATTCGCGCCGTTCTTCATCGGCTCCGTCGTCGCGACGAGCGGCCTGCGACTCGCCCGTACCGCAAGCCTGGACGTGCACTACCTCGGCGACCTGCCGGAGAACCTCGGCGCCGCATGGTGGATCGCATCGACGGCGCTACCGATCGCGATCTCTTTCATCGCCTTCTTCTTCACGTACTGGCTGGTCCCGGCCCGGCGTACGCATGCCAGGTACGTCGTGGGAGGCGCGCTGCTGGCAGCCGTGCTGTTCGAGATCGTCAAGCTGGGCTTCACGATCTACCTGGAAAACTTCTCGAGCTACGACGTGGTCTTTGGGTCGCTCGGCGCCGTGGTTGCGTTCTTGTTCTGGGTCTACCTCAGCGCCAATATCCTCCTCTTTGGCGCCGAATTCGTATCTGAAACTCCGGATGTGATGGCCGGGCACTTCGACGCACGTCAGCCGGCTACAGGTCCCAGTCGCACGAAACGGCAGAAGGCATTTCGATTGCTACGCGGCCTGATCCTACGCCCCAAGGACGACGCGCAGGGAACCAGCACGGCAAGCCGAGATGAGGCGAGTTAGCTTCGGGACGAGAGAGTTCGTTAGACGATGGATGCCCGGTTCACGACTTCCGTCATCCAGGGCATCACCCCGTTCAGCATGACGATCACCGCGACCGAAGCGCCTGAGAGCATCTTGACGAAGTGCCCGAGCGTGATGTGAGAGAGGGTGGGATGACGAAAGTTAGCCGCCGGGTTGACGGCGTAGGAATTTCGGCGCCCGTTGCGCTTCACCGTAAGCAAGTCTGCCTCGGAAAGGTCACGCACTACCTGGGCGATCCGTCGCTCCGTCAGATTCAACGATTCTGACATTTGACGCATCGTCGAGTCTGGGTTCGCTGCGATGTAGAAAAGCACCACACCGTGCGTGGCCATGAGGTTCCAGTTTTTGCTTACTCTCATCTCATGAAACCTACCTGAATCTAGGTTTTCGGCTATCTTGGCGACTTAACCCGCGGCGCGTCAATCGCTTGCCGAGGAATTTCTGAAAAAAGTTGCCCCTTTTGCTGCGGAGGCGATTTAACATATTTGTTACGTCCAGCATGTGGACAGGCCACGACCCGTTAGGTAAAGTGATGACGTACCAAAGGCCGAGTCCTTCTTCGGAAGGAACGGGGGACCCACTAACTGGGGTGAAGTCCGTAACAGGACGGGGCAGCACTCTTTCAGCCCTAACCCGACAGCTAACCTCGTAGGCCACTGAAAGAGGATGGGTTTCGGCTGAGAGCCGGAGGACGTCCTCCGGCTGTTTTTTTCCTCCTTGCTTTCACAGCCGGACCTCGTGACTCCAACCGAACCCTCCTCCCAGGTTTCTGGCAAGCCCAGAAACGGAGGAGTCGATGCTAGAACAGATATCCCCTGCCCACGCTCCAGCCTCGTATCGCAATAGAACGACGCGCAAGCTGATCATGGTCAGCAACCGTGGTCCCGTAGAGCACTACTTCGATGACGCCGGACGCATCCGCCGCCGCGAAGCCGCTGGCGGTGTCGCGACTGCCCTGGGCAGCGTTGCCCGTCAGCAGCCCGTCACCTGGATCGCCACCGCCACGACAGACGCCGACAAGGCGGTCGGCATCCTCGACCAGCGCACCCAGATCGGACGTGACAGCGATCTGCGACTTCTCAACCTACCGGAGAAGGCGTTTCACGCCCACTACGGCACCTTCTGCAATCCCATTCTCTGGTTCGTCCAGCACGCCATCGGCGACCAGCTCCTGAGCAGCGACCTCGCCAGCGTGGCGCTCGACGCCTGGCGCGAGGGCTACCAGCCGATAAACGAGGCCTTCGCGGCCGCCGTCATCGAAGAGCTCGAGGGCGATGGCTCCGACACGCAGGTCATGCTGCACGACTACCACCTGTACACGGCGCCGCGCATGATCCGCGCTGCTCGGCCGCGAGCCGCCCTGCAGCACTTCGTCCACATCCCGTGGCCGAGCCCGTCTGCCTGGCACCAGCTTCCGGACCCGATCGTGCGCCGCATCTGCGCCGGCCTCCTGGCCAACGACAGCGTGGTCTTTCAGACTGAAGCGTCCGTTGCGGCTTTCCTTGCTACTTGCCGCGTTTACCTGCCGGACGCCAAGGTCCTGGAGCGTCAGGGCGAGATCGAGTACCTGGGACAGACGACCTTCGTCTGGTCCAACCCGGTTTCGCTCGACTCCAGGGAGCTCGACTCGCTGCGGGCCACCCCAGCGATGGAGGACTACCGCCGAACCTTCGAAGCGCCCGACGGCGTCCAGACCATCGTCCGAGTCGACCGCCTGGACCCGAGCAAGAACGTCGCCGACGGCTACGAGGCTTTCGACCTCCTCCTGCAGCGCAACCCACAGCTGCACGGCAAGGTCCGGTTCCTTTCCTTCCTCGTACCGTCACGCGACGGTATCCCGGAGTACGTGACCTACCGCCAGCGTGTGTTCGACCTCGTGGAGGCGATCAACCACAAGTACGGCACGGACGACTGGACGCCGATCACGATTTTCCACGAGCACAACCGCCTGCAGGCCCTCGCGGCCCTCACGCTCTACGACGTGCTCATGGTCAACTCCGTGGCGGACGGCCTCAACCTCGTCTCGAAGGAAGGCCCGCTGCTCAACGAGCGCAACGGCGTCCTGGCGCTTTCGACCACGGCCGGCTCTTACGAGGAGCTGATGTGCGGCGCGTTGCCTATCAACCCCTTCGACATCGTCGACACGGCGGACGCCTTAGAGCACGCGCTCGGCATGTGCGAGAAGGACCGCGCGCAGCGACAGACGGCGATGCGGGAAGCCATCGCCAGCCACCAAACAAGCGACTGGCTGAAGCAGCAGCTACGCGACCTCGACATTTCGGCGCACATGAAAGAGATCGCGGCGAGCACGGTCGCATGACTCGATAACACCACCAGACATCCCTCGGTGTGACGTGATGGATCGGCGGCAACCCCGCCGATTCGTCACGTCTGGGGGTTGTCGGGTATTCAGTGGTCAGTCTTCAGTTGTTAGTCGTTTGTTCTTAGTGCAGGACCGTTCGGTCCTGAGGCTCTCGAAGGACGCGGGCTTGTACTCGGCTTCGAAGCGCCGACAGCAGGATTTCGAAGTGGGTACGGGCGCCGGAGCGAGGGCAACCTCACGGGACAGCTGGACGCGCGATGCGATACCGTTTGGGCATGTCCGTCGCGGTTACCCACCTGACGCTGCGCTTGCCCGAGAACGGCTCGCTCAAGGGCAAGCGCCAGGTAATCAAATCGATACAGCAGCGCCTGCACAACCGATTCAACGTCAGCGTGGCCGAAGTGGAGCACAACGACCTCTGGCAGCTCGCCGGCATCGATATCGCGGCTGTGGCGAACACGGCCTCGCACGCCCGTGAGGTCTGTGACAACGCCGTCGAGTACCTGACGTCGCTGCGCCTGGACGTTGAGGTAGTCGAAGAGGAGACAGAGGTCCTCGACTAGCCAGGGTGCTTTTGCTAGGCAGCACCGGCAGCAAAGGGGCTTCGGTCTTGATTTGGACTTCGGCGATGCCCTATCAACACGGATCGCTTGCGGCTTGAAGCTTGAAGCCTGCAGCTCGTCTAACAGCCGTCCGGCCGGTACTTCCTCGGGATGCTCACGAGGTCGCCGACCTCGATGCCGTTCTCTGTGAACCAACCTTGCGGCGTCTCAAGCCCATACTCGTAGCTCTCTTGCGCCTGGTGAATGTCGAGGGTCTCCGGTTCCATGTCCTGGATATCGACGATCTCGCCGCAGTGGCCGAGAAAGGCGATGGAGAGCGGCACCAGCGTGTCCTTCATCCAGAAGCCGGCGCCACGTTGCGGGGATGATGAACAGCATGCCGGTGTCCGGCGGGATCTCCTCGCGGCCGCTCAGGCCCTCGGAGCGCTCCTCCGGCGTGTCGGCAATCTCGACGTCGATGTGGGCGACTTCACCTGTGGCGGTCACCAGCGTCAGGGGCTGGCGCTCGATCGAGTCGCCGTCATCCGAGCTCGACCCGAGGCTGCCGAGGAAGACGGCGATCCCGGCGAAGATCGCAACCGTAATCGTGAGGACGATGCCGAGGGCGACGAGGCTCCTCACAGGCGAGTCACCCGGCCCGATGCGTTTCGACTCGGTGTCACGTTCTTCGACATCGCATTCAGGCTAGCAGGATCGACGCGTAAGCGGTGTAGTGACTCGCCGTCAGCACTTCGAAATGCCTTGACCGATCCTGCCTCCCCCGCGGGACTATACTGTGCGCGTCAGGTTCGCGCGTGAACGCGCCACCGGCATCAGATTCGAACCGTAGGAGGGGCTATGACCACAGCCAACATGTCCAACTACCGCAAGGAAGTCGTCGAAGCCGCGGGGCAGATCGTCGCCACCGGCATCATGACCAAGAGCTTGCACGGCAACGTCAGCATGCGCGTGCCCGGCCAGGACGCATTCCTGCTCACGGCGGGCGGCTCCCTGGCGAGCATGCAGCCGGAGAACATCGCCCTGTTCAAGCTGGACGGCACGCTGATCGAGGGCACGGTCGCCCCGGTTGGCGCCGAGATCATCCAGATGCACGGCATCGTCTACCGCAAGCGCCCCGACATGCAGAGCGTGATCCACACGCACTCGCCCTTTGCGACGGGCTTTGCTGTCGCCGGCAAGTCGATCCCGGGCGCCTACGAAGCCCTGGTGCGCAACGGCATGATCGATGGCGTGCCGCTGGCCAAGTACGGCCCGCGCGGCTCCGACGAGTCCGTGAACAACATCGCCGCCGTGCTGGACGAGCACGAGGCGATCAAGGGCCTGCTGCTGGAGAACCACGGCGTCCTGGTCTTCGCCGATTCGCTGGGTGGCGCCGTACGCGCCAACGTGACCGTCGAAGAGGCGGCCGAGATCTGCCTCTACGCCTACGGCCTCGGCGGCCCGAAGGAAATCCCGGCGCACATGATCAAGGCGACGCGTGAGCGCGCTGCAGAATTCGCGGCGGCAGGAAGCTTTACTTCGGAGACACCGAGGAACTAAACTCGGGCGGCGCGTAGGAAGCACGCGCAGAACAACACGAAACATCGGGCGGGACTTCGGTCCCGCTCGTCTGTTTCCGGGTGCGGGTAGCCAGCAAGGAAGCCGCGGTCGAGGAGGAACCTCACCGCATGCCGCATCCCTTCATCCCCAACCGCACCGCAACATCTCTTGCAATCCGGGCAGCCACCGAGCCATGCCCCGTTTTGTTATGTCCAGACTCTTCATGAACTCCATCTCTCAACCGAGGCTAGAACCGGAGAAAGATCTGAAGGAGTTCTCGATAGCATGTTATTCGCTCGATTCAAGCGACTTCGCCACATCGTCACGGGGGCTTTCGCCGTCGCGGCGCTGCTGATCGTCGCCAGCGCAACCGGCGGCGCCAAGCCCGCCTTCGCCCTGAGCAACTGCACCGTCAGCGACAACACGTTCGACGCACAAGAGCAGGAGTTCCTGCGCCTGATCAACAACTACCGGGCCCAGAACGGGCGATCGGCACTGACGGCCTCCGTGAACCTCAACCGGGCGTCGTCCTGGATGGCGCGCGACCTCGCGGTCAACCGCTACTTCTCGCACACCGACTCGACCGGGCGCTCCGTGAGCACCCGAGTCGCCAACTGCGACGGCAAGCCCTACAACGGCGAGAACATCGCGGCTGGCACGATCAAAGACACCGCCGCCGAGGCGTTCGAGATGTGGCGCACGTCCTCCGGGCACAACGCCAACATGCTCAACAGCTCGTACCGCCAGATCGGCATCGCCCGTTACTACGACGCCAGTGCACCCTATCGCTGGTACTGGGTGACCGACTTTTCGACCACGAACGACGGCACCGACGCCTCGACAGGCGGCTCCGGCGGTTCTGGTGGCAGCGGCAGTTCCGGCGGCAGCACCGTGACGCCGACCCCAACGCCGTCGCCGACGCCGCCTCCCGCCACGGGCAGCCCCACCGCCGTGATGACCAGCCCGGCTTCGGGCAGCCAATTGAACACGTCGGCGACCTTCACGTGGGCGCCTGGCAGCGACTCCAGCGCCTACTACTTCTACATGGGCACATCGAAGGGGCGCAACAACATGGTCAGCGTCTCGATGGGCACGGCGACGTCCCTGACGATCAACGGCCTGCCGCGGACAGGCAAGACGGTCTACGTCCGGCTCTGGTCCCTCACGTCGTCCGGCTGGAAGTACGCCGACTACAGCTACCGCCTGCCCAACTAGACATCGGCTGCGCAGGTACAAGAGAGGACCGGTCTTGCCACCGGTCCTCTCTTTTTCTTCCCTGTGGAACGGCTTGTTGAAATAAGATCGCGCCTCAATCCTGTCTTGCTGGACTAGAATCTCCTCGGACGTATTTGGGACTTTCGAGAACGCAAGGAGGCGGGATGACTCGATCACTCACACAAGGACTGTCAGGACGCTTATTCGTCGCCGCAATTGTGGCCCTGGCACTCATGGGGCTGCACGCGGCGGGGACCACACGCCACGCTGAGGCCATCACGAACTGCGACGTGCAGGACCTCACCTACGAGCAGGAAGAGGCGGACTTCCTCACCCTGATCAACGACTACCGGGCGTCCAAGGGCAAGGACCCCCTGACCGTATCGCAGCACCTCAACCAGGCAGCATCATGGCAGGCCCACAGCCTGGCGACGGAGGACTACTTCTCGCACACCGACTCCAGCGGCCGTACGGCGAGTGCACGGGCCAAGGACTGTGGCGCCCAGGGCGGCATCGGCGAGAACATTACCGCGGGCACGGTGCGTGACACCGCACAGGAAGCGTTCGACGCCTGGAAGGCTTCGGCCGGCCACAACGCCAACATGCTCAACGACTCCTACCGCCAGATCGGCATCGCGCGCTACTACGACGCGAGCTCGACCTACCTGTGGTACTGGGTGACCGTGTTCTCCAACGCGGACGACGGCACCCGCCTGAGCGCCGAGGTCGTCGACGACCACACGTCCTCATCGACTGACGCCGAAGAGGAAGCCGCCCAGGCCAACCAGGAAGAGCAGATCACAACCGAGGTTGTCGACGGGCCCAAGGCTACGATGACCCTGCCGGTACCCGGCACGACGCTCGAGAGCACCGACGTCGAGTTCCTCTGGCAGCACGGCATCGATGCCACGGCGTACTACCTCTACATCGGTAGCAGCGTTGGCGGCCACGACTACCTCGCGGCCAACCTCGGCTACGTGAACACCGTGACCGTCACGGGCTTCCCGTCCACCGGCGAAACGATCTACGTGCGTCTGTGGACTCTGACGCCGGACGGTTGGCAGTACAACGACTACGAATACACCCTCCCGGGCGGCTAGCCGAGACGTCCCGAGGGCAAAACAAAGAGGCCGGTCGACAGGGACCGGCCTCTTTGGATCAGGCGCACCGCCGGGCGGATGCGGTTACGCCGTATCGAAGGTCGCTGCCGCCTCATGGCGCTGCGAGCGGAAGGGGTAGACGAGCTGGGGCAGAAAGGCCGCCGGCGGGGCCTCTCCGACAACACCAAAGCGTGTCGGGCGGCGGTCTTTCGGCATATACAGCGTCCCGAACAGTCGGTCCCAGAACGGGAACAGGCCCGCGAAGTTCTTGTCGATCGCTTCGGGCTCGGCGCTGTGGTGCCAGCGATGGTACGTGGGGCTGGCGATGACGTATCGCAGCGGGCCGAAGCTCCAGCCCACGTTGGCGTGCAGCATGATCGCGTACAGGGTGAGGAACGGCAGGTAGGCGCCGAGCGTGCCCACGCTGAAGCCGAGCAGCAGCAGAGGCGTCGCGACGATCGTGCTGCCGATGGCGTCGTTCAGCGGGTGCACCCGCACACTCGATAGCCAGTCGACCTCGGTCGAGGAGTGGTGCACGGCGTGCAGCTTCCACAGCCGGCCGATGGTGTGGTGGGCACGATGGCTCCAGTAGGCCAGGAAGTCGGCGAGCACCAGGAAGGCCGCGATCTGAAGGACGATGGGCTGGCGGCCGATGAACGTATCGCGCTCGGCGATGCCGCGCAGATGGTCGCCCGTGATGCCGAGGCCGAGCAGTGCGCCCAACCCGATGATCGAGACGGCGACGACGATGCCGGTGAACAGCTTGCCCACCGTCGGCGTGAACAGCCACCAGGCGACGTCCGTGAAGTAGCCGGCGCGCCGGAACTTCTTCTGGCCCCGGATCGCGGGGAAGCGCCACTCCAGCAGCCCGAAGCCCAGGCTCAGCACCCCGAGCACGCCGACGAGCACAAGCACGCGTTCCATGTCGCCGAGTCTAGGCGCGCCGGCAGGAGGAGGTGTTAGGAGAGTCCTAAATGAGTGTTAGGTGATTCTCAGCCCAAGGCGGTTCTGCTCGCTCAAGCCAAGGCAGTTTGCCCAGGGCGGTTTGAAGGAGCGTGTACATAGGCCCTCGCAAATGCTGAATAAGGCTTCACGTGTACTTTACGTTCACGTAAAGATAACCTTATTAGTGCCACACATATCGTCAGCAGAAGAGGTTCAAGAAAGTGGATTCCACGCACTTAAAGGACATCAGAGAAGGCAGGCGGGGGCTTGCACTGGCGCTCTACATCGACATCGACGACGAAGACCTGGAAGACTACTACGCTTCCGTCTCGTCCGTCCTGGCGCTGAACGAGTCGGCGGGGCGCAAAGTCCTCGAGGCCCTGCAGGCCGGGCTCGAGACCGGCGCCGCGCTCGAAATCTCGGATGACGCCTCGGACGCGGTCAGCATCGTCCTCGCCAGCTCCCTGAAGGACCAGGTGCTGATTGCGCGCATGACCGACGGCCTCGCCGGGCGGATCGACGACTCGATAGGCCTGGACCTGGCGCCCGCGGGCTAGCCTCGGACAACCCCAGACACACCGATTACGCCTGACGCGCAGACACAAAGAGAGGGCGTCCTCGCGGACGCCCTCTTGAGGCTTGCTCTGTGCTCGGATCGACTAGCGGACTAGCGGGACCTCGCCGGCGGCGCACTCGCCCTCGCCACGGATTGACCTCGGAACCTCGGCTGCGCGAGGGCACGGACCAAGGCTTGCAGAAGCGTGAACAGCGCCCGTTGTACTTTACGAGACAATGTCGGGAGCGCTACACTTGCCGTGCGCCGCCGGGGGGCAGGAAGCCAGAGATGCCTGGTGGTGAGAAGAGGCATCCCAACGTGGCTTCAGATCGTCCCATCACCATCGTCCTCATCGACGCCAACTCGTTCATCCGTGCCGGCTGTCGGGGTGTCTTGGAGCAAGACCCGGGGTTGAGTGTCCTCGCAGACGTTGCGCACCCGACGGAGCTCGATTCCGGGCTGCAACCCGACCTGTTGATTGTCGACACCGTCATCGACGGATTGTTCGATGAGGGGCAGCGGAGGCAGCTTTGGGTAGGTACCGAAGACGCCGCAGTCCTGCTGCTCAGCGATGCCTGCGAGGAGCGTCTGACGCCGTCTTAATCACCGGACCAGTCTGACAAGGGAGGCTTTGGTCGTGACAGGATTCTTCATGTCCAGCGGGGCTGCCGGCCACGGGCATCTCTTCCTCGAGGGTTTTGGACAGCTCTCGCGGCCCAATAACATACCCGGTACTGGCTCCGGTAGTGAAGGCCTTAACGAAGACCTCTATGGCATCTTCGGCGCGCGTGCCGACCTGATGGGCTGGTCCACCACGCCGGGCAAGAGTTCGTCACCGCACATGCCTCAGCCTTTGATGCATCCGGTGCTCTGGTGGATGCACGAGGCCGAGTTTGCAAGTGGAGGTGCTCCCTTCAGGATCGGATACGTCCAAGTCGGCCTGGAACCTAATGTCGACCCGGTTATGGCGCTGCCCGCATTGATCCAGTGCATGGATGATGCCCTTGGCCGCTTCGGAGCCGTCGAGTTGTCCGGGCTGCAACTGACTGCGAGGTTCCTGCAGCCAGGCACTGGATCCTGTGCCTGGGATCTTATGTCGGGGCGCAACTGGTTCAATCTTGCGGCGAAGGCGAGAGCAAGTGTGCTCATCGCCTTTGATAACGAACTGCTCAGAGGTCGTCCAGAAGCCGAGCTTGTCGCGGAGAACCTGCGGCGAATGAACAACGGTTCATTTGAGTTCGGATCGGTCGTCGATGTGCCTGAGGAACACGCGATCGAGGTTCCGGTCGAAGCGCCGCATCGCTACGTCTCGTCTCCCGTGCACTCGGGTCTCGGGATTTCGGTCACTCTGCCCGAGTGGACGGCAAGCGCCGCGGCGTGGGTACTGGCACTCGTCATCGATACTGCACGAGTGCAGAAGCCAGATGTCTGCGACTTCACCGTTCGATTGTCGCGTGTACAGTGACAGTGTCTCACCAATGAACAGAAGGAGCCCCGAACGTTGTTCGGGGCTCCTTCTGTCGTGCTTTTGGGCTAGCGGACCAGGGGCACCTCACCGGCGGCGCACTCGCCCTCGCCGCGGATGACCTCGAACAGGTCGGTGTGGCCCCAGTCCATGTAGGCCTCGGAGTCCTCGGCCAGCGAACCGACCCACTTGAACTCCTCCAGCGGCGCCTCGAAGTGCTTCGGGCCGACGCGGCCGACGAAGTCGACGAAGGTCTCGTTGTCGGCGTTGCGCTCCGCCGTGTAGATCTGGAACACCTTGTCGATGGCCAGGTGGGCCTTCTTGGCGGAGACACGCGTCACGCGCGTCGCGTAGTGGTCGACGCTGGCGTAGCCGACGCCGCCGATGAACACGTCGTAGCACGGCACCTCGAGCTTGCCGACCTTGTAGGACGAGCCCTGCAGGCCGATGCCGGCCATGTGGTGCTGGCCGCAGCCGTTGGGGCAGCCGCTGATCTTGACGTTGACCTTGAGGACCTCCGGGTCCTGGTAGTCGAACTTGATCATCTCCTCGCGCATGCCGTAGCCGGCCTGGTTGGAGGAGGTGATGGCGAGCTTGCAGCTGTCGGCGCCGGGGCAGGCGACGACGTCGGCGAGCATGTTCGCCTCGGCGTCACCGAAGCCGATCGCCTTGAGCTCGCGGTGGACCATCGGCAGCTCGGCCTCGCGGATCCAGCGCAGCACCAGGTTCTGCTGCGGGTTCGTGCGGGCGTAGCCGCCGCAGTACTTGCGCATGATGCGAGCGAGGTCGCGGAACTGCTCCGTGCTGATGTTGCCCATCGGGATCGTGATGTCGGCGGAGTAGAAACCGTCCTGCTTCTGGGCGCGGACGTTGGTCCAGCGCCAGCGCTCGTAGCCCTCCGCGGCACCGAGGCCGTCATCGGCGTTCGGCGGGCTGGGCTGCTCCTCGACCAGCGAGGTCAGGGCGGCCATGTCGTAGGTCGTGTTCTTGGCCCAGTCCTTCGCCAGCTCTTCCTTCACCTTTTCGATGAAGGCTTCGGCGCCGATCTTGTGCAGAAGGAACTTGATGCGGGCCTTGTTGAGGTTCTTGCGCAGGAGGCCCGGCAGGTCGCCCTCGCGGTCGAAGACGCGCAGGATCGCCTCACCAACGCGGATGTACTCGCCGTTGTCGGCCTCGGCGAACTCCCAGACCGTGTCGGCCTTGCGCGGCATCGTCGACGTGCCGCCACCGACGCGAATCTCGAAGCCCTTGACGCCGTCCTTGATCCTGGCGATGAAGCCGACGTCGTGGAAGTTGGAGCCGGCGCAGTCGTTCGGGCAGTTGGAGAACGAGGTCTTGCTCTTGCGCGGCATGCGCTGGCAAATCGGGTTGCGCAGCATGGCGCGACCGTAGGCCGTCAGGTAGGGCGTCGTGTCGAATACCTCGTCCGGGGCGATGCCGGCGTAGGGGCAGCCCGTGATGTTGCGAACGGTGTGGGCGCACGCCTCGCGCGTCGTCAGGCCGGCGCGGCCGACGACACGCATAACCTCCGCCGCGTCGTCCAGGTTGACGAAGTGGAACTGGAAGTTCTCGCGAGTGGTGATGTGGCCGCGGTGCAAGCCGGAGAAGCGCTCCGAGACCTCGGCGAAAGCGTCCATCTGATCCGCGGTCACGCCGCCGTAAGGCAGCTTGATGCGCATCATCTGGTTGTCTTCCTGGCGCTGGCCGTAGGTGCCGCGCGACAGGCGGTAGAGCTGGAACTCAGTCGGGTCCTCGTCGCCAATACGGAACTTCTTGGCGCGCCCCTCGAACTCGTCGATTTCGGGGAAGTCGACTTTCAGTGTGTAACCGGGCTTGAGCTCCGGGATTCGGGGGTCCTGACTGGTAACCATGATGCATCTCCTGGAAAGTCGACATTGTTGACCGGTGGTGTAAACAAAGAGTGGATTACATTCTACACCGGGCAGGGCCACAGGTTAACGCAGACCAGGAACGGCGTCAAAAAAACAACGACAAACGCCGAAAAGTCCCGCAACACCCGAAGGACTCTTCTCTAGTCCGCCTCGGCTGCGATTCTTTACAATCCTGCATGTGAACCCACTTACGACCGCCCGTACGGGCATCGTCACGTTATTGTTTGCCGCCCTCGCCGGTGTGGCATGCAGCGGCGGAGGAGATGACGCGTTGCCAATCGCGACCAGCACGCCGCCCGACGCCGCCAGGACGGAACGGACGACGCAGCCCACACCTACGGGCACCTCCGCCGCAGATGCCACGACTGCCCCCGCGGCCACGGAGACCCAGGTGCCCGCGGGAACGCCCGAAGCAACCCCAACACCAACAATCGAAGAATTGAAGCTTCTGCTCCCGACAAAACCACTTTCCCCAGGCGCCATCGGCGCCGCGGACGAAGCTGCCGCCGCCCAATTCATCGCCGACCTGGCGGCAGCGGGCTTTGCAGGCGCACGCATCTACGTGTTTGAAGTTGGCGGCAGTGAAGACCAACTGCTGGTCTGGGAGCTTAACGAGGGAGACCTCGCAACCTTCCCAGAAGACCCCAGCCCTCTGTTCTTTGCCTTGCTCGGTTCGGAGGCGTGGCAGTCGGCGTCGATTGGCCAGTTAGCGTTCAACTACGAGGGGACTGACGCGCAGGGCCCCATCCTTACCATCCTCACCGTGTCAGCCGCCACGATGGAAGGCCTCGCCGCGGGCACGATACCCCAGGACGATGCCTATAGTCACATGCGCTATGAAATCCAGAGGCCGCAATGACGCAGCGAATTTCCGTCACTCTCGCGACTCTCGTCCTCACGAGCGTCATCCTCAGTGCATGCAATCAACTCTACGAATTCCTCCCGCCGCCTACCGAGCCTTTCGACCAGGCGAACGACTCTATGGTTGTCGCGGCAGGCGCGTCTCATAAGGAAGTCATCGCCAAGCAGACGGCCGACAAGTTGCTTCAGGAAGGCGTCACCGAGAACGACCCCGACAAAATCAAGCTGGCCCGAGAACTCCGAGCGAAGGACCCGAAGTACTGGGTTTACGGAGAAGTGCTGGCTCTCATGAACGGCAAGGAGCTGGAGGCACGCGGGTACTACTTTGAAGCCGCGTTCCTTTACGATGACTACGCGCCTGCCGAAGCGCACTTTCTTGAGGCGGCCCTGGACGTCCTACCGACCCTCCCGGACACTGAGGACGGGCGAGCGCAGCGAGAACGTCTGGAGGCGGCCTACTGCGAGAAGTTCATGCACCTCCAAGCCTCCCAGTACTCAATCAAGGAGTTCTATTCCGACGAAGTCGGCTGCAGCGCCGTGATGTCCAGCAGCAGTCGTGACTTGTCGCCCACGACGCCGAAGTCGACGGCCTGGATGGCGTAGCGGGCCGGCGGGTTCTCCGGGAACGTCTCCGCCCACACCTTGTTGAAGCCGACGCGGTCGTTCATGTCCTTGAAGATCACGGCGATCTTGACGACGTCGTCCAGGGTTGCGCCGACGGTCTTGAGGGCGAGTCGGGCCGCCTCAAAGGCCAGGCGCGTCTGCTCCTCGATGTCCTCCGACTCCACCTGCTGCGTCTTGAGGTCGACGCCTCGCACGGCCGAGAGGAAGATGAAGCCGCCCGCCACGACGCCTTCGGGGATCGGGCTCGAGTGCGTCTGGCCGCCTTCAGCGTAAAAGGCGCGGCGTCGTGGGGCGTTGTTGGTCATTGAGGTCTCCTCCAGGCTACGGGTCGAGTCGTGGGCGTATTCTCCCGGCAATTCGCCCCCTCCGACAAGCTCAGCTTTCTCGTCCAGGGCAGGCCACCGGCTCCCAAGCGGACTTGACCTGCTCGACCTGCTCGGCGATAGCCGGGAACAAGCTGCGGCCATCCCCTGTCACCTCTCCGTCGACCTCGAGAGAAAACATCGTTGCATCGGGCACCACCGCAATGTCGCCTCGCGGCAAAAGTCCCAGTCGCATGCCGGTTACAGGCGAAGGTGCCTCTGTCAGGACCAGGGCGCTCTCGCCCAGGTTGCAGCAGAGCACCTGCGCCTTTTCCGCCTGGGTCGCCACCTGCTCCACCATGGGCGAACTGCGGTACGAAGGCAGACCCAACCACGCCATGAGGTGATCGAGATAGATGTCCGGCACATCAGCCGCCACGTCTAGCCTCGCACTCACTCGGGACGAGGCCTGGAACCGCGGATTGACCTCCGCAAAGAGCAGTTCCTCGCCGACGAGCATGGCATCGATGCCGAATGCTCCTACGTAGCCTCGCGCGTGGAGCCATTTCCCGACTGAGAGGGCGCACTGCTCCAGCGCCTCTATTACGGAGCGATCAAGTCGTTGGGCCGCCGCAAAATCGTTGCCGCAGAAACCGAAATCGAAGTCGGTGCAGTCGTCGATGCCGATTAGCTGCAGTGACGGCGTGTGCAGGGTGATGCCGCCGTCTGGGAAGACGCAGCCCCCTACGTTCAACGGTATGTGGTCGGCGTAATAAGGCGCCACCGACAGTGCGTTATTCGTACGCACCAGCGGCTGCGAATCCAACTCGGAGAAATCGGACACTACGGCCAGACCCCTACCACCCGCTGACACTGGCTCTCGAAGCACTACCGATCCCTGCCCCAGCTCGTCGTGGATGAAATCGAGGCGAGAAGGACCGCCTGGTACAGGCTTCCAGGGCACAACCGGGACGTCTGTCTCCTCAAGAAGCGCCGCCTCGACCAGCGATTTGGTGTTGAGAAATTGATTCAAGCGACGGGGGAGGCTCAGGCTTTGAAATCTCGATCCATCTGCCTTGAGTTTCTCGAGCAACGGGAGGCGCGAGAACGTCATCAGGACCGCGTCGTCCCGACAAGCCTCTGCGAGGGCCGCTATCATCGCGCCCCCGGCATCTGTCCCAAACATTCCCAGCGAGCGGGTACGCAAGCCAGTCAGGGTTTCGAGAGTGTGTGTCTGGACGCCACGAACGTGGAACGGCGCAAATAGGGAGAAGGCGTGCGAAAGCTGGGGAAGAACGCTAAAGGTGCGTATGTCCTCGCCGACCGGGCCAAGCCAGACAAGGCGCCTGTTGCCAAGACGGTCTCGGAGCAACTGCAAGGCTTGCTCCCGGCTGAGGGTGCTCGGCTTACTCGGCATCGAATCAAATCTAAGAGACTCGATTGCGCAATACAACCCTTGCGTAATCGACATATCTTTGCCCATCGATGGCAGCTATCGATCCCAGTGGTAATACTGGCGTTCTGCCAAAGGGTTCCCCGGCGTAGCATTCGCGCATGACTTCGCAGGGAGAGCAACCGTTCAAGCTGAGCTCCCTCATCTTCAGCGTCTACGTCCCTACCCTGCTCTTCTCGATCGGCCAGGGCGCCGTGATCCCGGCGATCCCGCTGTTCTCCCGTGAGCTCGGTTCGTCGATCGCGGCGGCTGCGCTTGTGGTCGCCATGCGCGGCCTTGGCCAGCTGGCCTTCGACATGCCGGCTGGCCTCGCGGTTTCGAAATGGGGCGACAAGGGAGCAATGGTCGCAGGCACTACGATGATCGGCATCGTGGCCATCGGCGCCTCCTTCAGCCAATCGGCCATCATGCTGGCGATCTTCATCTTCTTCATGGGCGGCGGTTGGGCGTTCTGGCAGATCGCCCGCCTGGCTTATGTAAGCGAGACGGCGCCGGTGGAAGCGCGAGGGCGGGCACTCTCGATGACCGGCGGCATGAACCGGGTCGGCAACTTCATCGGTCCTGTGATTGGCGGCTTCCTGGCCCAGTACTTCGGCTATGAGGCTGCGTTCTGGGCTCAAGCGCTGGCCGGCGTCATGGCTGCGGCGATGATGTTCATCGTCGTACGGGAAGGCTCGGGCGCGGAGGCGTTCAGCGCTCATGGCGCCGGCGGCCGCATCGTCGACACGATCGTCACGCACCGCGACATCTACATGCGCGCCGGGCCGCCGATCATCGCCCTCGGCCTGCTGCGACAGGCGCGACAGGTCTTCCTGCCGCTGTGGGGGGCCGATGAGCTCCTGCTCTCCGACGGCCAGATCGGCCTCATCGTCGGCGCCTCCTTCTTCATCGACGCCGCCGTCTTCTATCCCGTCGGCATGATCATGGACAGCTTCGGGCGCAAGTGGGCGATGATCCCCTGCCTGGTGACCATGGCCATCGGCCTGCTCCTGCTGCCGCTGACCTCGAACTTCTGGGGCTTCATGATCATCGGCGGCATCACCGGCCTCGGCAACGGCTTCGGCTCCGGCATCAACATGACGTTGGGCGCCGACTTCTCGCCCGCGCTCGGTCGCGGGGAGTTCCTGGGCGTATGGCGCCTCGTTAGCGATGTTGGACAGGCCGGGGGGCCGCTGGTGATTTCCGGCCTCACCGGCATCGGCAGCCTCGCGTTGGCCTCGGTTGCCAGCGGCGGCATCGGTCTTGCAGGTGCCGCCGTCATGCTCCTGTTCGTGCCAGAGACACTGCGACGCCATCGCGAGTCCTTCGCCGGCAAGGCGCTAGACCCCCCGGCGCCAACATAGGTCAACGGGGGGCGGCGTTTCGCTTTGATTCATCTCGTCCGTGTTTTAACGTTAGGGAGCTATGCGGCGTCTCGCGCTCCTCGTCCTGCTCACCATATCTCTGTGCCTGGCCTGCAGCAGCGACGACGACGACCAGCCTGACGCCACCGCCACGCCATCGCCCGCACCGACTGCAACGGCCATGTCCGTACCCGAGGTCCAGGGCACGCCACCCGAAGGCACCTCCGGCCAGATACCGCCGCCCGCGGACCACGCGCCGGTCGCGATGCGCGCCACGCAGGACGTCCTGACAAACGGCGATGCGCTGGCCTTCAAGATGTGCAGCCAGGAGATTGGCTGGCAGAAGCCCGCTCCAGAAGCGATGACAACGGTGTTCCACGACCTGCGCTTCGGCGACGGCATTGCGCCGTACCCGGACGACTACACCTACTACCTGCGCGACTTCTACTTCCCGACGCCGTTCTCGAACAGCGCTAACAAGTACTGGACCGCCTTCGGTGGCTTCGCGCTCGCGGAGGAGACCGAAGCGCCAGAGACGTTCTGCGACGCGCAGGCGCTGCGCACCCAGGGCCTCTTTCGCACGATCCGGACACTCGACTACAGCGTCACAGAGGTCAGGCGCCTCGATAACACGCTGGTCATCGTGGTAGAGCCGGGCTTCGAGGGCTGGCAGGAGACGATCTTCCCGTACCCGCCCGAGCAGCCCGTGTTTCGTGGCGACGGCATCGAGACTGTGCGGGTCGTCGACACCGACGGCGACGCGCTGTTCGAGAACGTCGACGCCGATCAGCGGCGAGGCGTGGGGCCAGACCGTGCAGTACGGCGACGACGGCGGCCTCGACTACGTCACGATCGGCGGCATCATGCCGTACGCCACCAGCCCCATCGAGGTCACCAACAACCAGACGGCGCTACGGCTCTACGCGAGCAGCCCCGCGGTCTCCGACATTGACGGCAGCCTGGTGGCGCTGGACGAAAACGGCGACGAAACCGGGCGCATCGACTGGTCGGGGCACTACGAGATGTGGCAGTCGCTCGGCACGCTAAAGCTTGACCCGGGCAGGTACACCCTGCGTTTCGAGGATGCACGGGGCGACTGGCGCCACTTCGTCCTGCTGGCATCGGACGAGGCGTTGCCTCCGGGCGTGGAGGGTGCCAAGCGTTGATAGAGCGCATGAGCGGTGACGCCGAGGTGGGTACGCCTCGCCCACGGCGGTAACGAGCGCACCGGCGGGGGTAACGCGTGCTACGGCAGGCGGTTGAACCAGACGAGGCCTAGGGTGCCGGCGAGCATCGAGAAGATCAGGGCGGCGCCGGCAAAGGCAAAGGTGACCTCGGTCTCCTTGTTCTCGATCACGTGCTCGCGAGAAAGGTCCTCGTAGACGGCGCGCAGGTCCGTCTCCGTCTGGGCGTTGAAGTACTGGCCACCGGTCTGGTCCGCCACGGTCTGCAGAGTGGACTCGTCGAGGCGGGTGAAAACGTTGCGGCCCTGGATCTGCAGCACGGTGCCCTCCGGCGTGCCGATGCCGACCGTGTACACCTTCACGCCCGCACTGGTGGCCTCGCTGACCACGTCCAGGGGGTCCGGGCCGGTGTTGCTCTGGCCGTCCGAGACGAGGACGATGCTCGCCGGTGGCACGTCGAGGCCCGTGGCAGCAGGTGTCGGCGTCGGCTGGCCGGTGATGACCGGGTCGCCGTCAGACTGGTCCTCGTAGATGGCGTCGAGGGCGACTTGCAGGCCGGCGCCGATGTTCGTGCCGCGCTGGGGGCGCAGACGGCTGATCGCCTCGAGGACCTGCTTGCGTTCCGTCGTCGGCGGCGCCACGAGGGCTGCGAAGTCGCTGAACGAGACGACGCCGATCTTGACGCCGCCAGGCTGGTTCTCCACGAAGTCGCGGGCGGCGCGCTTGGTCGCCTCCATGCGGTTCGGGTCGACGTCCTGGGCGAACATCGAGCCGGATACGTCGATCACGAGCACGACCGTGCCCGTGTCCTGCGGAACCGGGATCGTCGCCTGCGGCCGCGCGATGCCGATGATCAGCGCTGTTACTGCGAGGAGATACAGCGCCGGCGGGATGTGGCGCTTGATACCGGGCCCCTTGCCCACGGCCTGGGCTACGAGCGAGACGCTGGCGTAGCGCAGGGCGTACTGGCTACGGCGCCGCTGCATAGCGATGTAGGCGAATGCAATCACCGGTACGAATACGAGCAGAACCAGAGCAAACGGCCACTCGAATGTCATCAGGCCATCCCTCCCGTCCTGCCGCCGTGTCGCCTCCGCGACTCCCGTCGCAGGTGGGCGAAGCGGGCGATCTCGCGCACCATGCTGCCGTCGGTCGAGAGGCGCAGCGCATCGACGCCGTGGCGGGCGAAGGCGCGCTCGATATTGAATCGGCGGTCCCAGACGAGCTGCTGGAAGCGCTCCTGGAAGCCCTTGTCGCGCGTATCCACGTAGACCTGCTGCCCGGTCTCGGCGTCTTCGAGCACTAGTGGGCCAATCTCCGGGATCACCTCTTCGCGCGGGTCGGTAAGCCAGACGGCGAGCACCTCGTTGTGCTGCGCCAGGCGCCCGAGCGCGGGCTCCCAGTCAGACTCCGAGATGAAGTCGGACACCACGAACACCAGAGCGCGGCGTCGCAGGGTGCGGGCGGCGCGGTCGAGAATCGCGGCGAGGTCTGTCGGCCGGCCCGTCGGGTGCTCAGCGGTCTTGTCTTCCCGTACGAGCTGATGCAGTAATCGCAAGGCGTGCATCTGGCCGTTGCGCGGCGGCAGCACCTCATCGACGGCGTTGGAGAACAGCATGGCGCCGACCTTGTTGCCGTGGCGCATAAGAAGGCGCGAGATCACACCGGCAAAGTCGACGACGAGGTCGCGCTTGCGGAAGTTCGCCGTGCCGAAGTCGATCGATGGCGATAGGTCCAGCAGCAGCCAGGCCGTGATCTCGCGGTCTTCGATGTACTGGCGCACGTAGGGCGCGTCCATGCGAGCCGTGACGTTCCAGTCCATGTAGCGCACGTCGTCCTCGGGCTGGTACTCGCGCACCTCGGCGAGGTCGTAGCCCTGGCCGGTGAACAGCGAGCGGTAGTCGCCCTGCAGCAGGCCATCCAGGCGGCGCACGACGTGCCAGTCGAGGCGCTTGAGCAGGGTCTCGGCGTCTTCCGCGGGCCGCGAGGGCGCCGGCTGCAGAGTGGGCGTGTACGTCGTCATCTAGGTGCTCGCGCCACCGTTCGCCGTTGCGAGGCGATTGTCGACGAAGGGGCGTTGCGGCTTTGCCACGACCTCCAGCACGCGCTCGATCAGGGCGTCGGCGGTGACGTGGTCGGCGAGGGCTTCGTAGGAGAGCACGAGACGGTGCCGCATGACGTCGGGCGCCAGCTCTGCGATGTCCTCCGGGATCACGTAGTCGCGACCGCGGGTCAGGGCCAAGGCGCGCGAGCCGAGCACCAAGTTGATCGAGGCGCGCGGGCTGGCTCCGAAGGTGAGGTACTGCGCCTCGTCGTGCAGGCCGTACTCTTCGGGCCGCCGCGTGGCGCCCACGAGTCGCACGGCGTACTCCATGAGCTCGGGGTCGACATAGACGGCGTCGGCCTGCTTCTGGAGGTCGAGCAGGTCCTGCGTGCTGAGGATCTGGCGCACCTCCGGCACCTCGCCGGTCATGCGCTGCACGACCACCAGCTCCTCGCGGTCCGTGGGGTAGCCAACCAGGACCTTGAGCATGAAGCGGTCGACCTGGGCCTCCGGCAGGGCGTAGGTGCCCTCCGTCTCGATCGGGTTCTGGGTCGCGAGAACTAGAAAGGGCTCCGGGACCTTGTGCGTCTCCCGCCCGATGGTCACCTGGTGCTCCTGCATTACCTCGAGCAAGGCCGACTGCACCTTGGCTGGCGCGCGGTTGATCTCGTCCGCCAGCAGGAGATTCGTGAACACGGGACCGAGGGCCGTCGTGAAGTCGCCGGTGCGCTGGTTGTAGATGCGCGTGCCGACGAGGTCGGCGGGCACGAGGTCGGGCGTGAACTGGATGCGGTTGAACTCGCCGCCGACCACCTGCGCGACCGTACGGATCGCCAGCGTCTTTGCGAGGCCGGGGACGCCTTCGACGAGGATGTGGCCGCGCGCCAACAGGGCCACGACGATGCGCTCCAGCAGTGCTTCCTGGCCGACGATGACCTTCTTGACCTCAAAGAGCATCTGCTCCAAGGGCGTTCCGGGCTGCTGTTCCTCGTTCGTCAGGTTGGTCACGTTGCGCTCCTTGAGGTCCGGACGTCTCTAGCCCAAAGGCGGGAAGACGCCCGAAGCGGCATCGATTGGTACTGCAAAGCCGAGGCCGATGAAGACGCCATCGTTCGTCGGGTTGATGATGCCCGAGACGATGCCGACGACGCGGCCGGACATGTCGATAAGGGGGCCACCGGAGTTGCCGGGGTTCACGGCGGCATCGAACTGGATCATGCCCGTGAGCACCTGACCCGTGTTCTCGACGACAAAGCTGCGGTTGAGGCCGCTGACGATGCCCTGGGTCAGCGTGCCCTCGATGCCGAAGGGGGCGCCGATCGCCATGACGCTGTCGCCGGGCTGCACGGTGCCCGCGAGCGTTGCCGCGTACGCCGCGTCGGGAATGTGGTCGACGTGGAGGACAGCGAGGTCGCGCTCCGGCTCTTCGCGGTCGACAGTAGCGGTCGTCTCGCTGCCGTCGACGAAACGCACCGTCACCTCCGTGTGGCCCTCGACGACGTGGTAGGCCGTGAGGATGTTGCCGTTCTCGTCGACGATGACGCCGGAGCCCACGCCGCGCTCCTCCGACGCCGGGTCGCCGCTATCGCGGTAGATCGTGACGACTGACGGACGCACGGTGGCGAAGATCTCCGGCTCAAGCGGGACGTCAGGCGGGATCGCCTCGATCTGCTGGTCGGCGAGGGCGCGGATGTCGCCGTCCGAGTACTGGCCCTTCTGAGGATTGAGCTGGAGGTAGGCAAGCATCAGGACGAAAGCAATACCGGCGCCCGCAAGCGCCGTAAGCAAGGGTTGAACGCGCTGAAACTTGTCGCGAATCATGTTGTCAAAATCGGCCCGCGCATTTCGAAGCGACAGGCCGTGCACTCATGGTACCCCGTCGGCGCTGAGGTTGCCGTCAGAAGTGTTAAATGAGGCCTAAACAGCACATCGCATAAGACACCGCTTTGGCACCAAAATACGGGGATGCTGATCGATCGCTCGAACCGAACCGAGGCGGCATGCATGATGCTCAAGGAACCATCGGCAGGGGCCGAAGGTGTCAGTGTTCGAGTCCTAGATGAACGGGCGCACGGAGGTAAAACGTGGCGTTGATAACTCCCCGGCTCGGGAATGGTTCCCAGCCCACCGCCTGCTGAGAATGGCCCGCCGCGGCTTAGTCGCGCTGATTCCCATCGCTGCGTTCGCACTCGTGCTGACGGCGTGCGGCGATGACGACGACGCGACTTCTGCGTCCTCCGGCGCCGCCATCGGCGAGTGTCCCGACCTCACGGGTGAGTGGCACTCCTCCGAGTACGACGTCCTCACCGTGAATGCGGACGGCACCCACCAGGAGTATCCCGGCGTAACCATGGTCCTCGACGTCAAGCAGCAGGACGGCTGCCACTTCTCCGCCGTGAACACCCTGGACGGTAGTGACCTGGCCGGGAGTCAGTTCGCGGCGGGCGTCCTCAACCCGGACGGCAACTGGATCACGATCCACGAGGTCGGCGAACATCCCGAGGAAGCCAGCTCCGGTCGCGCGCTTGGCCGCCTGCTCGAAAACGGGCACATGACCTTCGAGTACGCGGCATACTCCGACGACGGCTCCCACGCCAACGTGTTCAGCACCATCCTCACACGCGAGGGGACGCCCACAGTGGGCGAGACCTGCCCCGACATGCTCGGGACGTGGACCGGCTATCCCTTCGACGTCCTGAACGTCTACGCCGATGGGTCAACGGACCAGCAAACCCAGACGTCGAACGTCCTGGAGGTGGAACACCAGGCCGGCTGCACCTTCCGTGGCATCAACAGCTGGATGCGAGGCGACCTCGGCGGCTCCGAGCACGTAGCCGGCGTCGTCCATTCCGACGGCGTCCTGATCACGATGCTGGAGGTCGGGCCCCACCCTGAACAGGGCACACGCGCCTTCATCCAGGCCCGGCTCCGCAGCGACCACGTCATGGAATGGGACTACGCCGGCATCTCCGACGACTCCACCAAGGGCCAGGGGTTCACCACCAGCCTTGTCCGTGAAGGCGACCCGGGTCCACGCGAGGAATGCGACGACCTCACGGGCAAGTGGTCAACCGATGAGTGGGACGGCCTCCGCGTGCTCGCGGACGGCACGCACGAGCCAATCAGCAGCGACTTCCATGACTTCGAGATCACCGAACAGATCGGCTGCACGCTCAAAGCCACCTCAACCTACGGCGCCCTGAACGGTGAGGGTGAGGAGTGGATGGAGAACTGGGTCGGCGTGATCAACGGCGAGGAAGGCATCCTGATCATGCGTGCCGTCGCGCCGCCTTCGGACCAGCTAGCATCCCTGCTGTTTGCCCGCGTTGCGTCCGATACCGAGCTTCACGCCGAATACTCCGGCTTCGCCTTGGACGGATCGGCCGTTCTCGTCTACTTGCAGCGTCTGGTCAAGGAGTAAGCACCACACCGAACTGATCGTTCTCCTGGAACAGCGCGTTGGTAGCGAACCGAGCCGGTATGCATGATGCTCAAGGAACCATCGGCCTCAGCCGATGGTGTCAGTGTTCGAGTCCTACATAAACGGGCGCACGGAGGTAGATCGTGGCGTTGAGTAACTTCCCGGCTCGGGAACCGTCCCTGGCCCACCGGCTGCCGGGAATGGGCCGCCGCTGTCTCGTCGCGCTCGTGCCTGTCGTGGCGTTTGCTGTAGTACTCACGGCGTGCGGCGATGACGACGACGCGACTTCTCCCGTCCTCCGGCGCCGCCATCGGCGAATGTCCCGACCTCACGGGTAAGTGGCATTCCTCCGAGTACGACGTCCTCACCGTGAATGCAGACGGCACGCATGAGGAGCACCCGGGCGTGACTATGGTCCTCGACATCAAACAGCAGGATGGGTGCTACTTCTCCGCCGAAAACACCCAGGACGGTGGTGATCTGGCAGGTAATCAGTTCGCGGCCGGCGTCCTGAACCCCGACGGCAACTGGATCACCATCCACGAGGTCGGTGAGCATCCGGAAGAAGCCGTATCGGGTCGTGCGCTTGGCCGCCTGCTCGAAAACGGGCACATGACTTTCGAGTACGCCGCGTACTCCGATGACGGCTCCCATGCCAACGTCTTCAGCACGATCCTGGCTCGCGAGGGCGAACCGATCGCGCGCGAAACCTGCCCCGACCTGCTGGGTACGTGGTCCAGCGACCCTTACGACGTGCTGAAAGCCTACGCCGATGGATCGACGGACCAGCAGACCCAATCATCGAACGTGCTCGAGGTAGAGCACCAATTCGGTTGTACCTTTCGGGGCGTAAACACCTGGATGCGAGGCGACCTCGGCGGCTCCGAGGTCGTGGCCGGCGTCGTACACTCCGACGGCGTCCTGATCACGATGCTGGAGGTCGGATCCCATCCAGAGCAGGGCACCCGCGCCTTCATCCAGGCCCAACTCCGGGGCGATGGCGTTCTGGAATGGGACTACGCTGGCATCTCCGACGACTTCGCCCTGGGCAAGGGGTTCACGACCAGCCTGACGCGTGAGGGCGAGCCGGGTCCGCGCCAGGCGTGCGACGACCTGACCGGCAAGTGGTCGGCGGACGGGTGGGACGGCCTCCAGGTGCTCGCGGACGGCACGCACGAATCGATCAGTAGCGACTTCCACGACTTCGAGATCACCGAGCAAATCGGCTGCACGCTCAAAGCCACCTCAACCTACGGCTCCCTCAACGGTGATGGTGAGGAGTGGTCGGAGAACTGGGTCGGCGTGATCGATGCCGAAGAGGGCGTCCTGATCATGCGGGCCATCGCACCGCCTTCAGGCCAGCTAGCGTCCCTGCTGTTCGCCCGCGTGGCATCAGACACGGAGCTTCACGCCGAATACTCCGGCTACGCTTTGGACGGATCGGCAGTGCTCGTCTACCTGCAACGACTGGTCAAGGAGTAAGCCCGGGAGCTAGTTATGCGCTGGGCGTTGCGCCGCGTTCGCGCTCCTCGCGACGGCGGGCGGCGGCGCACCAGGGGCAGGGCTGGCCGTCGTAGAGCTCCGAGTAGCGGCACTCGCCCTCGGAGGCGTGCGACCAGGATCGATCGGGCAGAGGACCGTCGCGCTGCTCCAGCAGGACGATCAGTTCGGTATCAGGCACGTTCACAGCGATGCAGCCTCCGGCCTGTCGAAAGGCCCATCGAGAGCCTGTCGAGGGATCAGGCGCTCTTTTCCTCCACAGCGTAAATGCCGCAGAGCCTGCACACCATTACCTGCGCCTCACCCAGAACGAGCTCATCGTCGATCTCGACGCCGACCGCCTCGGTCCAATCGTGCTGGCAACCAGGGGCCGTCGGGAAGGCGAGCTTATCGAGCTCCGGCTGTTTGATCTCCATCACATCGAACTTGCAGTCGCACTTCCAGTAAGCGCCACACTTCGGGCAGAACTTGGACTCCATGCCTTCGATGATATGACGGCAGCGCAAGCCCACGCCCGATTGCCGTAAGTTAGGCCACCGCCTAGGCTTCGCCATACCGATGACACAGTTGCTCTACGTGCTCATGGCGATGGGAGTGGGCGTGGGCTCCGCGGTTCAGGTCGGCCTCGTGGGGCAGATGGGGCGGCTGCGCGGACCGACAGAGGCTTCGTGGATCAGCGTCCTTGGTACCGTCACCTGCATGGCCTTCGTGTTCACCGTGCAGTCGCTCCGCCAGGAAGCCCCGAACCTGCCCTCGCCGTTTAACACGGTGGCGCCATTCGCCGTGATCGCTGCCTTCGCCGCGACGGGACTGGTGATCGGCGTCCGCGGACTCGACCCCTACCTCGCCATCACAGGGGTTTTCGGTCTGCTCTACCTGTTCGGCGCCAGCTTCCTCGCGCCCAGGATCGGCATCGCGCTGTTTGTGGGGAGCGTCACGGCTGGCACGCTGCTCGCGTCGGTCGGCCTCGACCACGTCGGCGCCTTTGGGGGCCTCGTGCAGCGAATCAGCATGGTACGCGTCCTCGGACTGCTCACGCTGTTCGTGGGGGTCTTGCTGATCCGCAGCGGGCGTTAGCAGCAACCCAGCAGTCCCGGCAGCAGTGCAGTTTTGTCATACACGCCGCGGCTTCGGTTATCCGAACGCAATTGCGTCCACCGTAACTTGATCGCTAATCAAGGAGGTGTCTCGCTATGGATACGACCACCATCATCGCCATTGTCGTGATCGCTGCCGTGGCCGTCGTGGGAGCAGCGGTTGCCATGATGCTGCTCAAACGGCACAAGACCAGCGACCTCGAAGACCGCTACGGCACGGAGTACGAACGGGCCGTGAAGATGCGCGGCCGGCGCAAGGCGGAAGCCGAGCTATCGGCGCGTGAGAACCGAGTCTCCAGCTACGACCTTCGGGCCCTGGAGCCCGTTGAGCGCACGCAGTTCTCCGAACGCTGGACGGCGGTCCAGGCCGAGTTCGTCGATGCGCCTCGCACGGCCGTGCAGCACGCCGACGTCCTCCTGCAGGACGTCATGGTGGCGCGCGGCTACCCGATGGCGGACTTCGAGCAGCGGGCCGCCGACCTTTCGGTGGAGTACGGCGACCTCGTGCGCAACTATCGCTCCGCCCAGGCGACCAGCCAGCGCATCAGCACCGCCAACACGGAAGAGCTGCGCCGCGCCATGCTGCTCTACCGAACGATGTTCCAGAACCTGCTCAAGACCGAAGCAGCGCCGCGTGAGCGAGAACGGCCGCGAGCCCGCCGTCGTCGTCTAGGCAGGCCGGCGCGCCACGACGATCGTCCGGCGCGTCTCGATGCCGTAAGGCTCACCATCGAAGCCGCCGTAGACCGCCTCGAAGGCCAGTCCGGCGGCTTCGAGCATGCCCGCGACCTCTCGCAGCGTGTAGAGGCGGATGTGGTGGCCGACGATTTCGCGTTGCGCGCCGTCGGCGCCAATCGCGGTGAACGTGACGTGGTTGCGGCTCGTGAGCAGGTCCAGCTCGCGATGCTCCAGGTACAGCGTGCCGTCGTCGCCGCGGTGCCAGTCGTTCTGCACGTAGTTGTCCACGACCCAGTCGCGGTTCAGCAGGTCGAGCAGCACCCGGCCGCCCGGCTTCAGTGCCCGCCGGATCGAGTCCAGCACGCGCGCGTCTTCGGCCTCCGACTCCAGGTAGCCGAAGGAGCTGAACATGTTGACGATGGCATCGAAGTGCGACTCGAAGGGGATCTCGCGCATGTCGGCGTGCACCGTCTGTAGCGATAGGCCGCGCTCCTGCGCCGCCGCCTCGGTGAGCCGCAGGTACTGCTCGCTGAGGTCGAGGCCGGTGACGTCGAGGCCCATCGCTGCCAGCAGCACGGCGTGACGGCCCTGGCCGCAGCACAGGTCCAGCACGCGCTCGCCCGGCCGCAGGTCGAGGGCCCGGCGGCGAAAGCCGTCTCTTTGGTCGCGCGCTCATCCGTGAACTGGTAGCCGTAGACATCCAGGTAGTCCTGGCCGAAGAAGCTCTCGTACCAGGCGGGCTCTTGGGTCATCGTTGCCTCCGCAGGCAAGCGTAGCGTCTGTGCGACGTAGCTGCATGCCTTTAGGCGCTTCAGCGGGGCGCTTGACGGCGACTCGGAACGCCGATTGCAGGCCTGAAGGCCTGCAGCTGCGTTCGGAAAGGTCTGCCTGACCTATACTGTTGCCGGTTTAGAACATGCTGAATCTGGCTGGCAGGGGCGCAATCGTCGCGGGGACGCGAAGAGTGGGCGGGGCCGTCGTGGAACGGCTGGCCCGCGAGGGCGTCCACGTCGCCGTGCTCTACCGCAGCTCGAACGCCGCCGCGGAGCGCCAGGCAGAGCTGGCGCGGCAGAAGGGCGTCAAGGCGATCGCGCTGCAGGCCGACCTCACGGACGAGGCCCAAGTCGCCCGCGCCGTCGATCAGGCCCACGAGACGCTCGGCGACGTCTCGTTCTGCATCAACCTGGCCTCGGACTACCCGCGCGTCGTCGCTGGAGCAGCTCGACGCGGCAGCGTGGGAGGCCGGCATGAGCGCCGCCAAGGGCACCTACCTGCTCGCAACGCACTGCGCCCGCGCCATGTCCTGGAACGCCGGCCCGACGCGAGGCCACCTGATCTTCTTCGGCGACTGGGCGGCGGACGAGACGCCGTACCTGGACTACCTGCCCTACCTCACCGGCAAAGCGGCCGTGCACTTCATGACCCGCGGCCTTCGGGCTGGAGCTGGCGTCACGGGGCATCCTCGTCAACGCGATCCTGCCGGGCCCCACCGAGAGGCCGCCCGACATGAGCGACCGAGCCTGGGAGATCGTCATGGAGCAGACGCCACTGTCGCGAGAATCGTCCGACGGAAGACATCGCCGAGCTGATCGTGACGCTGCTGCGCCTCGAAACCATCACGGGTGAGACGATCCGGGTCGACGCCGGACGCCACCTCGCGGGCACGGCCAAGCGCCATTCCGCAACCTAAGGAGCCTCCCATGCACCGCTATCAGGTCACCAAGACAATCGAGTTCTCCTACGGGCACAGGCTCCTCAACCACAACGGCAAGTGTCGCTACCTGCACGGCCACAACGGCATGCTCGAAATCGACGTCGACGCCGACGTGCTGGACGACATGGGCATGGTGATCGACTTCACGCGCGTCAACGAGATCGTCAAAACGTGGGTGGACGAGAACCTGGACCATCGCATGCTGCTCTGTCGCGCCGACCCGGCCCTGCCGGTGCTCCAGAACGCGAACGAGCCCGTCTACGTCATGGAAGAGAACCCGACGGCAGAGAACATCGCCGCGCTGGTCTGGAAGGCGGCGCACAAGGCCGGCCTCGACGTCACCGAAGTGCGCCTGTGGGAGACCTCGACCAGCCGCGCTTCCTACCGGGGCGGCACACCGGACTGATGGCACGCATCGCCGTCCTCGCCAGCGGCGGCCTCGATAGCGCCGTACTTCTCGCCGACCTCGCCCAGGACCACACGGTCTTCCCTGTGTACGTCGAAGCGGGCCTGGCGTGGGAGCCGCGCGAGAAGCGGGCCCTGGAAGCCTATCTCGCCGCCCTCGACCTGCCAAACGTCGAGCCCCTCAAGGTCCTCGAAATGCCGGTGCGCAGCTTCTACGGCCAGCACTGGAGCACGACGGGTGAGAACGTGCCCGGCTACGAAGCGCCCGATAGCGCCGTCTATCTGCCCGGCCGCAACGTCCTGCTCATCGGCGTCACAGCCGTGTGGTGCGCCCTCAACGACGTCGAGGCCATCGCCATCGGATCGCTGGACGACAACCCGTTCCCGGACGCGACACCGGCGTTCTTCGAGGACTATGGACGCGTGCTCAGCGGCGCCCTCGACCACCCGCTGCAGGTCATGGCGCCCTACCGCAACCGCCATAAGTCGCAGATCATCGCCGCGTTCCCACACCTGCCGCTGGAGCTAAGCCTCACCTGTATGAGGCCGGGAGAAGTCGACGGTCACTTCGTGCATTGCGGCGATTGCAACAAGTGCCGCGAGCGTCGCGATGCCTTCCGGGAAGCCGGCGTCGAGGACCGTACGCGCTACGCGAAGTAAGATGTCCTCACCCAAATCCGTTGTCAGCCGGTGGGAAGCCTGGGGCGGCCATTCTCATTGGCGCGATGCTCGGCGACGTCACCCCGTAGAGACCTGCCTCTGCGCATGACCGCCGAGGTGTGGGCACCTCGGCTACGGGTGACAGAGACCCTGTTCACTCGAGTCCCGTTTGGTCATTGCGGGGCTCTCGCCAGAGACCGATGCAATCTCACGAAGTGCGCACGGCAGTCCGTACACGGGTGTGAGATTGCCACGTCGGCTATCGCCTCCTCGCAATGACCAGGAGAGACCGCGTCGACCAATCTCGCGCGGCATTTGGTGCCTTGGGGCATCACAGGCGTATCGTTGATCTGTGACTGCTACTTCGGGGCGCCTGTCAGGATGACGGACTGGCCCTGGCAAATCGCTTCGATCACCATCGGCATCGACCCAAAAGCATTCGACCTGGGCCCGATCACCTTGCGTTGGTACGGGATCATGTACGTCGTCGCGATCTTCGTGGGCGCCCGCGTCGCCCGGCGCTACGTCGAGGCCTTCGGGGCAGACGAGGACCAGCTTTGGGACCTCTTCCCCTGGGCGATCGGGGCCGGACTGCTGGGCGGCAGGCTGTACTACGTGGTGCAGAACAAGCAGTCGTACTACCTCCACAACCCTCAGCACATCCTGGCGTTCTGGGAGGGCGGCATGGCCTTCTTCGGCGCCATCGGCGCCGTGGCGATCTGCCTGCTGATCTACGCCTACATCCACAAGCTCTCGATCCTGCCGATCCTCGACGTGGCGGCGATCTTCGCGGCGGTCGGCCAGCCCATCGGGCGCATCGGCAACATCGTCAACGGCGACATCGTAGGGCGGGCGACCGACCTGCCCTGGGGCACGATCTACACGAGCCCGAACACCTTTGCGCCTGAGACCGGTGTCGCCTACCACCCCGCAGCGGCCTACGAGATCCTCGCCAACCTCGTCCTGCTGGGCGTGCTGTGGTGGGTGCTGCACCGCTGGCGGCCGCCGGGACTCGCGGCCGCGCTGTACCTCATCGGCTACGCCGCGACCCAGTTCGTGGTCTTCTTCATTCGCAGCGAGAGCATCACGGCGTTCGGCCTGAAGCAGGCTCAGCTCACGGCGATCGTCGTGTTCTTCATCGGCCTCGCGTTCGCGGCGTTCGTGGTACGCAGGCAGAAGCCCGAAACCATCGAGCAGGCGCCAACGCCCGCCTGATCGCGGCTTCGCAAGAAGTACAGGTCCTGGGGGTTGGTGAAGTGGCGCCCCGGGAGGGACTCGAACCCCCGACGCGCGGCTTAGGACGCCACCGCTCTATCCACTGAGCTACCGGGGCCGCTTCAAGAGATTAGCACACGCCCGATTCTCGACCGGAAAAGCAAAGAGCGGGCCTTTCGACCCGCTCTTCGTGTTTACGACTGTGACCAGCTAGTCGAGCTGGACGTAGGAGAAGGCGACGCCGACCGGGGAAGCGTAGACCGGGATGTAGTCCACGACCGTCTCCTTGACGCCGTCCGCGGCAGCCGAGGCCGTGATCCAGTTGCAGGTCTCGCGGGTGCCGCCCTGGGGACCGCCGAAGCCCGGCATACCGGTCGCCTGGCGGGCGCGCTCGCCGATGTACTGGCTGTTGTCGCCCTCCGGGATCTGGTAGTTGTCGAACAGCTCGGCCATGCCCTTGATGTCGCCCGCCTCGAGGAACTTCAGGGCCGCGCGGTCGAAGTCCTCGTCCAGGTAGGCTTCCTTGGCGCCCGGCGTGTGCCAGAGGCCGCCGGAACCGACCACGACGACTCGCAGGTCCTCCGGGTAGTCCTCGATCGCGCCCTTGAGCGCCTTGCCGAACTCGTAGCAGCGCATCGCCGTCGGCTGGGGCGCGTAGTAGCAGTTGAGCAGCACGGGCAGGACCGGCGTCTCGTGGTTCGTGACGGACTCCCACGGGCGCAGGATGGCGTGGCCGATGCCCTTCTCCGGCTTCGGCATGTCCATGCTGAACGCGGGGTCGAAGCCGCGCTTCATCAGGCCCAGGAGGACGGTCTTGCCGAGCTCCGGGTGGCCCACGACCCGCTGCATCGCGGGTGCTGCGCGCTCCGCCGTCGCGACGCCGCCACCGGTGCCGGGGGCGCCGCCGCGGCCGAAGCTGCCGTCACGGTTGGAGGTGTGACCCTCGAACTCCTCGCCGACGTAGATGGCGAAGGCCGGGAAGTTGTTGAAGTCGAAGCACTCGAGCTGGTCGTCGCCGCAGACGACGACGACGTCGGGCTTCATTTCGGCGAACTTGGCGCGCAGTGTGGCAAAGCCGTTTTCGATGCGCTCTTTCTTCGCGAGGTTCTCCTCCAGGGTGTCCATCGGGACATCCTCACGCAGGGAACGGTTAGCGCGAACCTCGTTCCAGCGCTCCGGGGCCATGTAACAAAACGGAGTGTGTGCAGTGTTGATGACGCCTACGACTTTGGCCATGGAATTTCTCCTTTTGGCGGCTGAACCAGCCTTCTTCGCTGACCCATTATGCTTGACGTCGAGCCGTTTGCGAAGCAAGCGGTAACCTCTCGTTAACGTCAAGGCTAATATGCTCAGGGCTTGAGCAATTCGTCAAGGGGTTCTGGCTTAAGTCCTTAAATGATCCTCGAAATTCGGAGCGAGCGAACGACATGATCCTGATCACGGGTGGCCTCGGCTTCATTGGTCTGCACGCGGCGCGGGAGTTTATCGACGCGGGCGAGGACGTCGTGCTGACGCAACACCGTAACCGCCGCGAGCCGGAGTTTCTGCAGCACGACCTCGGCAAACGCGCCTTCATCGAACCGCTCGACGTCGTCGACGAGGCGGGCTGGCAGGCGCTCGGCGCCAAGTACACGTTTCGATGGCATCTGTCACCTGGCGGGACCGAATCGCAGCGCGCCGACGCCGGCGATCGATACGCGGATCAACGTCCTCGGAACGCTCAACGCCCTGGAGTCGGCGCAACAGTGGCAGGTCAAGCGCCTGACGATCGCGAGCTCCATCGGCGTCTACCTCTTCGGTGGCGCCGTTCGGGGGCCTTTTGTCGAAGAAGCACCTCTGCGCATGAGTGCTACAAACCCGATCGAGACCTTCAAGAAAGTCGACGAGCTCGTCGCCGCGTACTACGCCGAGCGTACCGGTGTCGAAGTCGCGCTCATGCGCATCGGGACGATCTACGGGCCCCTAAACGCGAACCCGAACATCGCCTATCGCCTTGCCCGCGCCGCCGTCGATGGCCGGGCGCCTGACTTCCCCGTGCCCACGCACGAGGAGGACGCGAGCGACCTGTGCTACGTGAAGGACTGCGTGCGCGGCATCCGCCTCCTGCAGCTCGCCAACAAGCTCAACGAACGCACCTACAACCTCGGCGGCGGTCGCGCGACCTCGAACCTGGAGATGGCGCAGGCTGTCGAGAAGGTCGTGCCGGGCGCGCAGGTGGCCCAGGCGCTGCAACCGGGCTGGGGCACGGCCTACATGCCGGACCGCTACATGGACCTCAAGCGCATCGAGGATGACACCGGTTACTACCCGGAGTACACGCTGGAGCGAGGCTTCGGCGAGTACACGGACTGGCTACGGGAGCACGACGTATGACCCTGTCTCGACCGACCATCGTGGCTATCGGCGGAGGCGGCTGCGGCATCGAGCCGGAGAACCGAGCCCTGGACGAGTACCTGCGCGGGCTCACCGGCAAGGAACGCCCGAAGGTCTGCTTCGTCCCCACGGCCAGCGGCGACAACGATGCCTATCTCGTGCGGTATTACGGCGCCTTCTCGGCCGACCGCTGGACGCCGACGCACCTGGCGCTGTTCCATCGCAGCGTGCGCGACCTGCGCGAGCTAATCATGGCCCAGGACGTGGTCTACGTCGGCGGCGGCAACACGGCCGCGATGCTGGCGATCTGGCGTCAGCACGGCCTCGACGAAGTGCTGCGCGAGGCGTGGCAGGCCGGCATCCTGATGTGCGGCGTCAGCGCCGGCGCCAACTGCTGGTTCGAGGCGTGCAGCACGGACTCCTTCGGCCTGGACCTCGACCCGCTGAACGACGGCCTTGGCTTCCTGCCCGGCTCCTTCTGCCCCCACTACGACGGCGAAGTGCGCCGCCGTCCCACCCTGCGCCAGTTCTTCACGGAAGGGCGCCTGCCGGACGGCTGGGCCGCCGACAACCACGTCGCCCTGCGCTTCGAGGGCACTGAGTTGGTCGAGGCCGTCTCGTCCAAGCCCACCGCGAAGGGCTACCGCGTCACGAAAGGTGCCGGCGGCTTCGAGGAGCAGATGCTGGACACGCGCGTGGTGTAGAACCGCACGCTGTCGACCGCGGTCGATGACTACGTGAGTGCTGCGGAGGGGACGTAACGCTGGACGAGGGCGGCGATACGTTCTCGCAGCGGTGCGGAGAGCTCGGGACGCCAGGACAGGCGCGTGCGGCGCAAGACGAGGTCATCGAGGCGTTGCACTTTCTCTTCCTGGGCCGAGTACACCAGCTCACCAAGTCGCAGGTCATAGCCTTCGAGCAGCGGTTCCGAAAGCTCGGGGCGGAAAGACAGGTGTCGTAGACCTCCCCGGCGCGCTGGCCGTAGCGCTGGACGAGCGCGGCCCACAGCTCGTTGTCTGCCGAGGGTGGATTCGCCGGCGTCGCCGTCGGGAAATACGGCGCGGTGCGGGTAGTGCATGGCCGCTTTGGCATGCCGAGCGTCTCGATCAGCGCATCGGTGGCGTCCTCCGCCATCTGGCGAAACGTCGTGTACTTGCCGCCGACCAGCGTCACAACCCCCGGTGGCGCAACGGCAACGCGGTGTCGACGGCTGATCTTGCCCTCGTCCACGCCCGCCTGCTCCGGCGCGACCAGAGGGCGTAGCCCGGCAAAGGAGAAGATGACGTCGGAGCTCCGGAGTCCTACGCCTGGCAGATAGTAGTTGGCCGCCTCAATGAGATAGTCGATGTCGGCCTGCTCCACGCGCACGTCTGACGGGTCGCCCTCATAGCGCGTGTCGGTGGTGCCGATCAGCGTGGCGTCGTCCCAGGGAATGGCGAAGAACGTGCGCTCGTCCTCCGGGTTTTGCAGGATCAGCGCATCCTCACCGGCAATGCGCGGCACCACCATATGGACGCCCTTCGTCGGCGCGAGGTGCCGCGAGGGCGAGCCGATCACACCGGTCAGCACCTCGTCTGCCCACGGCCCGCCGCAGTTGACGATCGCGCCTGCCCGAACCGTGCCTTTGATCCCGTCGATCACATCTTCGAAGTCGATCTCGAAGCTCGAGCCGCGTCGTGCCGAGACGGCACGGACGTAGTTCAGGCAGGTGGCGCCGGCTCGCTCGGCAGAGAGCGCCGTCTCCAGGCAGATGCGCGCATCGTCCATGCGGTCGTCCCAGTAGCGCATCGCCGCCACCAGGCCGTCGCGGCGGAGCGACGGGTTGTCACGCAACGCTGAAGCCGGTGTCAGGGTTCGATGGCGCTCCGGGTTGCGCAGGCCGGCCAGCAGGTCGTACACGGTGAGCCCGAGCCGCACCTTCCAGACAGGGTCGGGGCCATCACGATAGACGGGATAGCAGAAACTCTGCGGCGTCACGAGATGGGGGAGCAGCCTTCGCAGCAGCAGGCGCTCTCGCTGCGACTCGCGCACGAGCCCGAACTCCCGGTTTCGCAGATATCGCAGGCCGCCATGGGCGATCTTGGTCGACTTGCTCGACGTTCCGCCCGCGAAATCCCCTTGCTCCAGGAGGCATACGTGGAGCCCCCGCAACGTGGCATCGCGGGCGACGGCAACGCCATTGATGCCGCCGCCGATGATCACAGCGTCGAATCGGGACCCGTCAAGGCCTTCGAGGATTTCAGTGCGCGACTTCTGCGGTGACATGAATGCGCCTATCCTACCCTGACGCAACGAATCAGCCCGGAGGCTCTACAAGCGTCCGGTTGTTATCGAAGGAGACCCATGCCGCATCGAGAAGGAAGCTTCAAAGGGCTCAAGGATTACAACATCTACTACCAGCGCTGGTTGCCGGAGGGTGCACCGCGGGCCATCCTGCTCGTGGCGCATGGTTTCGCCGAGCACAGCGGACGTTACCAGAACCTGGTGGACTACTTTCTTCCCCTCGATTACGCGATCTACGCCCTCGACCACCGCGGTCACGGCAAATCCGACGGCGAACGCGTCCAGGTCGACGGCTACGCGGAGTATGTAGCGGACCTCAAGACGTTCTTCGATCTCGTGCGAAAAGAGAACACTTTCGAGGACGTCTACCTGGTCGGCCACAGCATGGGCGCCACCATCGCCACCGCTTACGCCATCCAGTATCAGGACGAGCTCAAGGGTCTCATCCTGTCCGGCGGCGGCATCGCAACGGATAAGGCGCCGCCCCGGCCGGCAGGTCTCGAGCTGGCCGACACCCTGTCACGCGATCCGGCCGTCGTCGAGGCGTATCGCAACGACCCACTGGTCTATCACGGCCCGCCTCCCACCGGCCGCGACTCGGCGATGGCACAAATGCGCGAGCACCTGGCGCAGTCGGCGGCCACGATTCGACTGCCGATCCTGATCATGGCCGGCGCAGCCTCCCCGCTTGGCGATGGGCCGCGGAGCGAGGCGCTGTTCGACGTGGTGTCGTCGCCGGACAAGACGCTGCAGCTCTACCCGGAACTGCTGCACGAAATCTTCAACGAGCCCGAGTGGCCCGACGTCATGGCCGACATGGAGGCGTGGCTGGAGAAACGAATCTGACGATGTCCTGCAGCATGCTCGCCTCGGTGCGAGCGCCGGACGCAAAGAAGCCCTCGATGCTCCGAGGGCTTCTTTGCTGTGAGAGAGATGACCTGGCTCAGGCGGCGTCCTGGCCGTGTGGATTCTGGTCGGCGGCCGCGAATCGGGCCTCCTCATATCGCCGGTGGGCGAGCGCCGTGCTCTCGTACTCCCGGCGACGAATCTCGGCCACGGCGTCCAGCCGTCGAGCCAGGGAGTCACGCCGGCTTTCCCTGCCGAATCCTTCTCTGCGTATGATCATCCGGATCTCCTTCGCTAAACGTTCCTCGCAGAATATTCGTCAGCGCCCAAGCTGGGGCTTATCGGGAACAACCCTTACTTAATCCGCTACCGCGAGGAGGGGCGCCTGTGGCTTGCGAGCGAACCAGATAAAGACCGAACTCACCGCGAAGATCACCGCCGCCGTCATGAAGGCGACCTCATAGGACTGATCGAAGGCGTCGTAGAGCACGGCCGCCAGCGTGGGGCCCAGGCCGAGGGCGACGAGCTGGAACGGCGCCGTGAAACCCTGGATCGCCCCGAAGCTCTGGCGCCCGAAGTACTGCGCCACCATCGCGATCAGGATCGAGCCCTCGCCGCGCGCCGCCAGGCCAAACAGGGCCGCGAAGCCAATCGCCGCGACCGCGCTATCGACCATGAGCAGGAAGAGGCAAAGCAGGCTGGCAGAGATCAAGGTGAGCGCGCCGATCAGCCGTTCGGAGACGCGCTCGATGAGAAATCCCCACAGGCCGCTGGCGACGGCACCGCTGAGCGCGTAGATGCTCAGGGCCAGCGCGGCCGTGGTCACGCCAATGCCGGAGTCTTCGAGGTAGGCCAGGAGGTGGAAGCTGATGGCGCTGTTGGCACACGCCGCCGCCGCCATCGAGCCGATCATGAACCAGAGCGTGCGCGTGCGCATGGCGGCCCGCAGCGTCCACTCGCCCTCGGTGCTCTCCGCCGTCTCGAGCGTCGAGGTCTCCGGCAGAGCCGTGTCGCCGTCCGGCAGCAGGCCGAGATCCTCGGGACGCCGTCGCAGGACGAGAAGGCCGAGCGGCAGCATGACCAGCAGCAGGACGCCCGCGAAGAAGAAGTACACCGCCTCCCAGCTCACGCCGCTCTCGATCGCGAGCTGGCTCAACGGCACGAGCGACGCGCCACCGAGCGGCACCGCCATCACCGACAGCCCGATGGCGCGGCCCCGCATACGCCTGAACCAGTTGACCATCGTCGTCTGGGCCGTGACGCCGCCCAGGGTGTTCTGAGTGGCGGTGCGCCCGCAGAGGTACGCGACGTAGAACAGGATGATGTGCGTCGACCCGCTGATGCCGATGGCGATCATCGCCAGGGCCGCGACGATGACGCCGGCGCTCGAGAGCATGCGCGGGCCGTACTTGTCGGCGATGCGCCCGAAGGTCGGCGAAAGGAAGCCGCCCGTCATCGTGCCGATGGTCACGGCGAAGGTGATGGAGCTTCGGTTCCAGCCCGTGCTCTCTTCGATGTGCGGCAGCATGGCCCCGGTGAAGAACTGCGACATCACAGTCGCGAAGAACGACAGCGTCATCGTCACGCCCAGGACGCGCCAGCCGTAGTAGAGCTTCGAGGCGCCAGGAGTCGGCCGGTTCGGTACTGAGGGTCATGGTCTGCCGTGCTTCATTCGCCATGCCGGTCGGAGCTTGCGGGAGACAGGTTACTGTCAGGTTTCAATCGGATAAGGCCGCAGTTAACGTCTGGTTGCACCTGCCGGCCTCCCCCGACGGCCTACGCGAACGATCTTCCTGTGGCTTCGAAAGAAGCTATGTGATCGGAGGCGGGCCACGTGGTACTCTGTGAGTCCGCGCCGAAGTGGCGGAACGGCAGACGCGCTACGTTCAGGGCGTAGTGAGCATTAGCTCGTGTGGGTTCAAATCCCACCTTCGGCACCAAGTTATTGCGCTGGTAGCTCAGTGGATAGAGCGCAGCCCTGCGGAGGCTGAGGCCGCGAGTTCGAGTCTCGCCCAGCGCGCCATTTCGCACAATCAAGCAGGCCGCCCCGAATCGGGGCGGCCTGCTTGTTTTACGTGAGTCTGTCGCCCTCTCCCGAGGGGCGAGGGGGCAGGCTGTGCGGCCCTTCGAATCTCCATAGCCACACGTAGCAGGCTTCCCCTCTCCGTGGGGACGGAGAGGGGTGGTCGCCGCAGCGACTGGGGTGAGGTTTCGCGGCGTTCCGTGTTTCTCGTGGCGCGGAAACCCCTCACCCTAACCCTCTCCCAGAGGGCGAGGGAACTGGCTGTACTGACTCGGTGGGCAGAGTGGTTCTGGCTACTTCCCACCCACCTTCGCGATCACGGGGCCGAAGTCCTCCATGAGGGCGCCGGGGACGATGCGGTATGAGACGTCGTGGGAGTCTCGGAACTTGAGGATGGCCTCGGCTATGGCGTCAGGCTCACCGATGAGCGTGTGCGGCATCTCGTCCATCTGCTGCTCCGTAATGCCGAGGTCGCTGGCCAGCTTCTCGCGCGCGGGCTTGGGGTCGCTCGTGACGACGGCGCGGTCGGCGAACACGCAGAGCTCGAGGTCGTCGTAGCGGGCGCCGGCGGCTTCCTTGAGGATCTCTCGCGTGCCTGAGATGTCGAGGCCGAAGCCGACGGTGCCGCGGGCGCTCATGCCCATGATTGGGGGCCTCGGGGCGATGTTGATGATGTCGGCCTCACGCGCGGCCAGCCTGAGGATGCGAGGCCCCGCGCCGGCGACCATGATCGGCGGACGCGGCGTCGTGAAGGGGCGAGGGTAGTTCACCGTCTCCTTCGTGCTGTAGAACTTGCCCTCGTACTCGAACGGGTCGGGGCTGCTGAGGTACGACTTGATGATCTGGAGCGACTCCTGGAGCCGGGTGACGCGCGGCCCCGGCTCATCCATCTCGATACCGAGCTGGGTGTAGTCGGAGCGGCCGATGGCGCTCGTCATGGGGTGGCCGACGCCGATGCCAAGCTCGAAGCGGCCCTCTGTCATCACGTCCATGGTCGCGACCTCCTTCGCCAGCACGATGGGGCGGCGGAAGTCGTTGGCGATCACCTGCGTACCGACGTGCAGCCGCGTCGTCGCTTCGGCGGCGGCCAGAAGGGCCAGAAAGGGCGACCACTGCCTGCTCAGGTGGTCGGCGACGAGCATGACGTCGTAGCCAAGGTCCTCGACCTTGCGCGCGAGGTCGCGCCACTGCTGGATGTTGTCCGGGAAGCTGACGGCGACGCCGAAGCGGATCTTGCGTGAGGCAGGCATGGATACTCCTTCGAGGCTTAACGATCGGTCAGATGAGGCGCGGCGATTATGGCACAACGGCTGACGCCGAAACCATGGAACCCGAACCTGGGGCACCGGCGGCCGGTCGTACCTGCAGGTCTCAAGACCTGCACTCGCCGGGAGGGGCATCTGGCGCGCGAGACCTAGAGCCCGAGCTTCGACGCCATCTCTCTAAAGTCCGACGCCACCACGTCGAAGTCGCCCTCGGCGGGCATCGGCGGTGGCGTTGGGCGCTCCACGGGCCGGTGAACGTAGGCCGTGCGCAAGTCCGAGTTTCCGGGCCGACTCCAGGTCACCCGTGTGCGCCGCCGTCATCATCACCTGCCCCGGCTCCAGGCCGAGGATTTCGGCCGCGCCCAGGTACGTCTCCGGGTCGGGCTTGAAGTGGCGGAAGACGTCGGAGCCCAGCACGCAGTCCCACGGCAGCCCGGCGAACTTCGCCATCTCCGTTAGCAGCGACAGGTTGCCGTTCGATAGCGGTGAGATCAGGTAGCGGCTCTTCAGCCTCGCAAGCCCCGAGGGCGCATCCGGCCATGCGTTCAGGCGGTGCCACACGAGGTTCAGGTCCTGCTTGTCCGCCTCGTTGAGGTGCGTGACGCCGAACTCCTGCAGGTTCGCGTCCAGGGCCATGCGGTGGAGGTCGTCCAGCTTCATCCACGGCAGCTCGCCCGTACGCACCCGGTTCATCGAAGGCGCGTACTTCGACCGCCAGGCATCCGCGAAGGCCGGCCAGTCGATGTCCATGCCCTTCGACGGCCTCCAGTAGCGCTCCCCTTCCGCGATGATGCTGCCTCGCCAGTCCACCACCGTGCCGAACGTGTCGAACACCATCGCCTTGACGTCGAGCGGGTTGAAGTCAGTAGTCATTGCAGGGTCCTTCTATAGACTCGGTATCCCGATCCAGCGCTAGGTCGGGGACTTATCCCGTCGTGTGGCCGCCATCAAGGGCTCCAGTTGGGCCATGACCGGATCTGCGTGGGTGCCGAGGCGGCGCCAGTCCTCGCCGGGCTCGAGGATCTTCTCGGCGCTGCGGAAGTCGTTGTAGTTGAGGGCTGGGTCGACGGCAGGCGGCTCGATGCCCTGGGCCAGGTCCTTCGCGGCCTCGATGAGCATGCGGCGCATGCGGATGATCGCCTTGTCGGAGGTGCCGAGGTGCTCGGCGGTGCGATCGTAGATCGTGCCCATGCTCTCGGTGACGGCCTGGTCCTGGGGGATGGCGCCGCCGGAGATGCCGGAGAAGTTGTTCACCTTCTGGTCCGCCCGATCGATGTTGTAGTCGTTCTCGGGGAGCCAGGTGCGGTCCATGATGCCGCCGGGACGGTTGCCCGGGATCACCTGCAGCGAGCCATCCGTCAGGCGCACCGCGGGCTTGGTGGAGATGTGGTAGCGCCAGTGCCGCTCGTCGTCCATGGGCACGACGATGATGCAGTCGTTGGCGCCGACGGGGGCGATCGGGATGTAGCTCAGGGACGGCATGATGAAATCGGTCACACGGGCGTGGGTGTAGCCGCCCGGGGTGTTGCGCAGGCCGGCGTATCGGAAGCCGTACCAGGTGTCGTGCGTCTCCAGCACGGGCGCGCCGTCGTGGGCCCAGATCAGGAAGGTCATATTGAGGGTCGGGTAGCCGGGCTTGTCCGACTCGTCCGGCTGGAAGGTCTCGAACTCGAGGCGGCGGTGGAGCCACGAGGTGTGGGCGGCGTCGATGTTGCCTTCGAGGCTCTGGACCCAGTTGCACAGGCCCTCGACCTTCATGGCCTTCCAGTTCTCTTCCGGCAGGGCGTCCGAGACGATGGGGCGCCACTCGGGCCGGGACTCCGCCGGGCCCATGTAGGTCCAGACGACGCCACCGGATTCGTGCGTGGGGTAGGCATTAACGCGCACCTTGGACTTGAAGTTGCTCTCGGCGGGCTCAGAGGGCATGTCGACGCAGGCGCCTGTAACGTCGAACTTCCAGCCGTGGTATACGCAGCGCAGGCCGGCCTCCTCGTTGCGCCCGAAGAACAACGAAGCACCGCGATGGGGGCAGGCGTTGGCGACGAGGCCGACAGCGCCGGTGGTGTCTCGAAACGCGATGAGGTCCTCGCCGAGGAGTCGCACACGCAGGGGCGGGCAGTCGGCCTCGGGCAGCTCGGAGGAGAGGAGGGCGGGCTGCCAGTAGCGTCGCAGCAGGTTGCCCATGAGCGTGCCGGGGCCTACGCGGGTGAGGACTTCGTTGTCTTCGGGTGTGAGCATGTCTTGTCCCTCATCTAGCCGTGAGCGAATTGGCGCTCATTCTGAACCATCCAGGCTGAAGTTGCATCTTTCGCGAGGCTCGTTGAGGGCTTGGGTTGCGGTTTCCGGCGTTCCGGCATTGCAGGGTGAATCCGGCAGCTACGTCAGTCAGGTCCCGGACGGGTGTGAGGACTTGGGCGTCCCGACCACGGCAGGATAAATCCTGCAGCTTCGCCAGTGGTGTCCCAAGAGGGCGTGAGGTCAGGCGGCGCCGGTGCGGCGAGTTGCGCCAGCCCTGACTGCGGAGGTTTTGCCGGCGACGGTGCGCAGGCCGCCATGGGCGAGGTCGATGGAATCGAGGTCTTCGCGGCGGATGAGCACCTGCTTGCTGATGGAGGCTCGGAGGAACTCGCCGAGGCCGTACTGGCGCAGGAGCCGTCGCACGGCGGCAGGCGTCACCTCGAGGTAGGCAGCAGCCTGCTCGACGGTGAGGTATTCGGGATTGGGTTCGAACGGCATGCCACTCTCCAGTGGCGGGGGCCACAACGTATCGTCCACGAACGCGGTCTGTCAAATTCATCGACACCCAAGCGTCCATGCGAAATCGGTGTCAGCCCTGAAATGGCCGTGCTTCATGTCGCACGTCGCGTCGGCGAGTAGTCCTGGCATTGGATTTGCAGTCCTGCTCTGGGTGACTCACTCCAGGCCCGTCACTCGGCGCGACATTTCCATCCCGTCGCATCATCAAGCGCCGAGCACGGCTGGGCCTCATGTAACGATTCAACCAATACCCGCGTTGTAATTTATAGAAAAACTAAATAGTCGGGCTGAACTTCGAAGGCTGGGCTCACCAGGAAACTGGTGCGCCCGATGTGGTCACCAATGCCTCGAAGTGTTCCAACCGGGACGGCCAGAGGTGAAACCGCCGACATAAAAGGCGGTTTCTTCCATGATCTCCCGTTTCCGTACATCCGCGCGTGCCCGACAGACTCCCACAGCCAGCTCCTCCCTCCCAACTGCGCCCTCATCTCCGCGCCGCTTCCGGTTTGCTGACCGGCGGCTCCTCACGGCGATTGCCACCGGGCTTGCAGCCGGCGTCCTGGCCATCGGCGTAATCGCAGCGTCGAGAGACGCCGCCCCGAGTCCCGAAGCCAACTCAGCGACACCGGTCGCCGTCGTTGCGTTCGTGCCGGACTTTGGCGCATCCAGCCCGGAGATGGACACGGGGGCATCCGCAGCCCAGCCGACAGCCACCGCCACCCGCGTGGCTGAAGTCGCCGCCGTGGTAGCCACGCCGACACAAGCGGTGGCCACACCAACACAAGAGGAAGCGGCGACACCCGCGGCAACAGCAACGCCCGTCCAGCAGGACGTCGAGACAATCGCACCTGTCGCGACGCCAATACAACAAGAGGCCGTGGCGGCGGCTCCGGTTGCCACCGTCGCGGAGGCGCCAATCGAAGTGGCGCCTGCAGTGGCTATGTCGCTTCCCGCCGGCTACTCCGTAGAGGTCTCGATGGTCGGCTGTTTGAGTAACGGTATCTGCCCGTTTGGTCAGACACCGGCGAACTACTACTGGGCGCCCACCCGCACGACGGTGGTCTACCCAAACCAGTCCGCCTGGACGCTGGAGCACGAAGCCTGTCACGCGCACCAGCACCTCGTCATCGAGAGCGAGCTCGGCGTAGTGCCGGCGATGCCATACGACCTGCACGAGTGGCTGGGAACCAGTGAGGGCGTGGCGTGGACCTCTCAGGTCACGACCGCCTGGCCCGCGACCGGCCAATGGCCCATCGAGCCCGGCGCGCACAACGCCATCGAAGACTTTGGCATCAGCTGTGGCCTCTACGAGAGCGACCCGCTGCTCCTGCAGCAAATCGACCCTATCCGCTACGCCGCTATGGTCAGCATCCTGGGCTAGGCTCGCCGTAGAGAAGCGTCAGGGTAGAGAAACATCCAAATCGAAGAGGCCGCCCTGCCCGGCGACCATCTGCTCAGCCCGCTCCCAGACCCGGTCGCAAGGATGCGACCGGGTCTATTTGATCAGCCTTCTGCGCATGGACCAGAGGACGAGGCGGTAGAGGACGGCTGTGACGACAAGGATCCAGGCCACATCGAAGAGCATCGACCAGTCGAGGTCGCCGGTGACGAGGCCTCGCTGGATGTCGACGACGTGGCGCAGAGGCATGAACCAGCTCACGAAGCGGACGCCTTCGGGCATCTCGGACAGCGGGAAGAAGACGCCGCCGATCCAGAACATCGGCATGATCACGATGCTGACGAAGTAGGCGAGCTGGCTAACGCTGCTAACGAACGAGGTCGCCAGCAGCGCCATGGCGCCGAACATGAGGCCCGCGAAGAACGCCGTCGGCAGCACGAGGATGATGAGGGGCGACTGCACGAGGTCCCAGAACGGCGTCAGGCACAGCGCCACGAGCACGATGTAGACGGCGCTGATGCCGCCCTTCGTCGCGGCCCAGACCACCTCGCCCGTGATCACGTCGTCGATGCTCACGGGCGTCGCGATCATCGCCGCGTAGGTCTTCTGGTTCTCCATGCGGTTGTAGGAGGCCCAGCCACCCTCAGCGATCGTGCCCCACATCGGAAACGCCGCCATGACGCCGGGCGTGATGAACTGGATGTAGTCCTGGCCGGACTCCAGCTCCACGAACTTGCCCAAGCCCAGGCCGAGGCCAAGCATGACGATCAGGGGCTCGAAGATCGGCCAGATCATCTCGGCCTTCCAGATGTGGAGGAAGACGTCGCGGTTGCGCTGCCAGACCTTGAATGCGCGGTAGGAGACGTCGATGGCGGCCGTACGTCCACCGCGGGCTGAACCCCGCGGCATCGTCACGTTCATTCGATCAGCCCCCTTCCCGTCAGGCGCAGGAACACGTCCTCCAGCGTCGCCCGACGCTGGATCACCTCGCGCGCCACGCCCTCGAAGCTATCGAGGTCCAGCGACGCGAGACGGCGGCCGTGGGCTTCGTAAAGGTAGACGGTGTCCTCGGTCTCCTCGACCGTGAAGCCGTTCGAGAGGCTGCGGATCTCGGCGACAGCGGCTTCGCCGGGCGTGCCATCGAAGCGCAGCTCGATCACGTGCTCGCCGATGATGCGCTCGACCAGCTCGGCGGGTGTACCGCGCTCGATGATGTGGGAGCCATCGATGATCAGGACACGATCGCAGAGTTGGGCCGCCTCTTCCATGTAGTGCGTGGTCAGGAGCATCGGATGCCCTGGCGTTTGAGCTGGCGCAGCTTCTGCCAGAAGAGCTGTCGCGCCTGGGGGTCGAGGCCTGTCGTGGGCTCATCGAGGATCAGGAACTCCGGCCGGCTCACGAGCGCGCGGGCCACCGTGAGACGACGCTTCATGCCGCCGGAAAGGGCATCGATTTTGTCCTGCGACTTCTCGGTCAGGGCCATGACGTCGAGGGCCTCAGTGGCGCGATCGAGGGCTTCGTGCCTCGGGATGTCGAAGTAGCGTGCGTAGGCCAGGAGGTTC
>CAVYJE010000001.1:0-202881 GCA_963768705.1 uncultured Chloroflexia bacterium | reverse complement strand
CACCCGCTCCGGACGTAACCACGAAACGATGAGGGCGGCGACGCAAACCTGTCGCATAAAATGCCTCTCGAGTTCATATGACACAGCTTCGACAGGAGAGCAACGGCAATGAGCGAGGGTCGAGTTCAGTTCATCAACCCTGACGGCCTCACGAAGAACCCCGCGTTCAGCAACGTTGCGGTCGTCTCCGGCAATGTAAAGACCGTATACGTCGGCGGTCAGAACGCCGTCGATGCCGCAGGCAATGTCGTCGGCAAAGGCGACCTTGGGACGCAGACGGAGCAGGTGCTGAAGAACCTGAAAGCAGCGCTTGCTGCGGGAGGCGCGGGGCCGGAGCACGTGGTCAAATGGAACATCTACATCCTCGCGGGCCAGTCGATTCAGGAAGGATTCGCGGCGTTCCAGCGGGTGTGGGGAATGCCGGCTACTCCTCCGTTGATAACCGGCGTCTTCGTTGCCGGGCTGGCCCACCCAGACTTCCTCGTCGAGATGGACGCTGTCGCTGTCGTGCCTGAATGACGCCCATGGACCCCTTGGTTCAAAGGTTCCCAGGTTCTAAGGTTCGCAGTGACATCGGATTACGACTCTCAAAGCATCGATAGCTCTCCAAGGAGGCATTCCAGTGGTAGACCGGCTCAAGGGCAAAGTGGCGATCGTGACGGGCGCGGGTTCCCGCGGGCCGGGCGTCGGCAACGGCAAGGCGGCGGCGGTGCTGTTCGCGCGAGAGGGCGCCAGCGTGCTCTGCGTCGACAACGTACCGGAGCGCGCCCAGGAGACGGTCGACCTGATCACGGGCGAGGGCTTCACGGCATCGCCGTTCGTCTGCGACGTCACGATCGGCGCCGAGTGCGACAAGATGGTCGAAGCGGCGATGGAGCGCTACGGCAAGCTGCACATCCTCCAGAACAACGTCGGCATCCCGTCCCGCCAGCCCCTGGGTGAGATTACCGAGGAGGAGTGGGACCACCACTTCGTGGTCAACGTGCGCAGCATGGCGATGGCAGCCCAGGCCTGCACCCCCGCGATGATCGCCACGGGCGAAGGCGGCGCCATCATCAACCTCTCCTCGATTGCAGCCGTGCGCGCCTACCCGCCCGCCTCGACGGCGTACACGACGGCGAAGGCCGCCGCGATGGGCCTGACGGTGGCACTCGCCGGGCAACTGGGCCAGCACCGCATTCGGGTCAACGCCGTGGCGCCAGGCCAGGTGTTCACGCCCCTGGTGGCCGAACGCCTGGACGAGGAAGGACGGCAACGACGGGCAACCTCCGGCCTGATCAAGGACGAAGGCAGCGCCTGGGACATCGGCTGGGCGTCCGTGTTCCTGGCCAGCGACGAGGCGCGCTGGATCACGGGCCAGACCCTGCTCGTGGACGCCGGCATCTCCGTGACGATCCCCGCCGGCAGCGGCCCGCGCCCGCCGGCCTCCGCCACCGGAGGCTAGGAAACCGGCGATACGCTGCAGCGGCGGGGCAGATGCTCCGCCGCTTTGCATTTAGACGGGGCCGGGTACCTCGACTGCGATCACGGCCGGCGTGCCGTTTCGGGTGATCTCCAGGCCTCTGCGCAGTGCGGGGACCAGCTGAGCCGTCTCGGTCACCCGTCTCGCCGTAACCGTTGCCCGCTTCTGCGAGCTTCGCGTAGTCCGGCGGCGGATCGAACGTACCGCCGTCGTAGTTCCCGGCGTGAACCGCTTCGCCCTCCGGGTAGGCGCGTCGCAGGCCAGTGGTGCCGGTGCTGTACGAGTGGTTGACGAAGACGACGGACAGGTACGGGGCCTTGTGATGGCCCGCGGCCCAGATGGCGGCCATCGGTGTGCCGAACGCGAAGTAACCGTCACCGCTCGCGAGCACGACGTCACGCTCCGGCGCCGCCAGCTTGATCCCGAAGGCCGCGCCGGAGCCCCAACCGCCGCTGGTGCTGCCACTGCGGAAGTAGGTGCTGGCCTGGTCGCGATGGGCATATGTCTGGACGAAACCGCCGTTGCTCAGAGCATCGTTGAGGACGACGGCGTCGGGCTCCAGCAGCTTGCCGAGCTCGTACGCAACCAGACGGCCTGTCGGTTGGGGCAAGGCGGCGTCTGCCTGCGCCAGCTCCTCGGCCTTGCTCGCCTGCTGCTGCTTCAGCGCCGCCAGCCGCGCGCGTCGATCGGCAATTCGGGCCATGTCGCTCTGAGTCAGCAGCGCGGTCGCGGCGTCGTGAATAGCCCTCGCGGCACCGGACACAGAGCACGAAAGCCAGCGGTCCGAGCGCATCTCGAAGGTCTTGATGCGCGACAGAACAGGGTCGGTACTCACCCAGGCGACCTTCGCAGCGGGGCCGGGCGCCGCCTCTCCGGGCATGTAGGGCACGATGTCGTCCATGACGAGGACGACGTCCGCGTCTCGGGCCGACGGTCCCGTGCCGTAGAGCGCGTGCGTGGACGGGAAGTTCATGCGATCTGACTGCGTCGACTCCTGCACAGGGATCGCCAGCAGCTCGCAGAGCCGGACCAGCTCCTCAACCGCGGCGGGCTCGTGGCCGGCGCGCGAAGTGAAGAGGACGGGGTTCTCTGCCTTCACCAGCCACCCGGCGATCTCCTTCGCATCATCGGGATCGGGCCAGCCCGGGCGCGCGATGCCGAGGTCAGCGACGGTCGGGAAGGTGGCCTCGCCGGGCATCGGCAGCATCGCCGTCTCCAATGGCACCGTGAGGTAGACGGGGCCTTTTGGTTCGCTCATCGCCACCTGGAGCAACCGGCTCACCATGAGGCCCGGGTTGTCCTGGTGCTCCATGCGATGGTCCATCTTCGTGTACTGGCGCACGATCTCTGCCTGATCACGGGGCTCCTGGATCCACTGCTGCGACCCGTCTCGAGCGCCGCGCATCGAGCCCGGGTAGGCGCGGGGCGCCGTCCCGGCCGTGATGAGCACGGGCGTACCGCTCCGCCACGCCGTGTGCAGGGCGGCGCCGTGGTGCAGCGTGCCCGCGTCGACGTGGGCGGCGGTTGCGGCGGGTCGGCCTGAAAACATGGCGTTGCCCAGCGCAGCATTGAGGGCCACGGACTCGTGGATCATCGTGACCAGTCGCGGCGCCGGACGGTTCCGGATGGCCGCCTTCGCGATCGCTTCCTGGTAGAAGGCGAGCTCAGAGCCGGAAACGAAGAAGAGGTTGTCGACGCCGCCGAGCTTCATGGCAGCGACGATGGCGTCCGACCATTCTTCGGCTTCGTAGGTACCCCAGGCCGGGTCGCCGATGCTTCGTGTTTCTATCGCCATCGCATGCCTCCGCTTGCCGCTATTCCTTCGATACGACCGCCATGGGGGCGGCGCCTTCCCAGATGCCCTTGATGTTCTCGAAGGCGAACTCCGCGCGCCGGAAGAAGGTGTCGTAGGTGGTACCGGCGAGGTGGGCGCTGAGGACGACGTTCGGCATGCCCATGAGCGGGCTGTCCGCCGGCAGCGGTTCCTTATCGAAAACGTCCAGTCCGGCGCCTCGCAGTGCGCCCGATTGCAGCGCCGCAATCACCGCGGCTTCGTCGACGACGTCGCCCCGGCTCGTATTGATCAGGAGGGCTGACGGCTTCATCAGGGCGAGCTGGGGCGCGCCGAGCATCGCCTTCGTCGACGCGAGCAGGGGCACATGCAGGGTGACGATGTCGGCCGCGGCGAGCAGGTCTTCGAGGGGCAGACGTGTCATGCCGAGCTCAGCTTCGAGCGCCTCGTCCGGCACCGCGTCGGCGTAAACGAGCTTGGTCTCGAAGGGATGCAGGCGCCGGGCCACCTTCTTACCGATGTTGCCCAGCCCGACGATGCCGACCGTCTTGCCCGCCAGCTCATAGGTGTCGTAGCCCTGGATGTCGCCTCGCCAGCGGCCCTGGCGGACGAAGCGATCGGCGTCGATGAGGCGCTGCAGCAGCGCAAGGATCATCGCGACGGTCGCTTCGGCGACGGCCCAGGAGTTGGCGCCGCCGTTGTTCGAGACGGGGATGCCGAGGGAGGACGTCAGGTTGAGGTCGATGCGGTCGTAGCCGGCGCTGAGGAGCTGGACGTGCTTGAGGTTGGGAGAGCCCCGCAGCAGTGCCTCGGGCAAATCGCCGCCGTAGAGGATGAGGAAGTCGGCATCGTGTGTGATCGCCAGCTTTTCCTCGAGCGAGGCGCTGACAGCGGTCGCGGCCGTTTCGTATCCCGGCGGGGCGTAGGCGAGCACGGCGCTCTCGATTTCGGGTGGGAGGATTGAGATCATCGCGACTTTGGGCATAGCGCGACAATCCTACCGGAAAACGGCTGTCTCTATTCCCACGCTCAGGCCGATGTCGCTAAAGCGTGCCGGTGTCCATGGCCGTGAGGCCCGCGGCGACTCGGCCGTAGGCGAGGCCGTGCACGTCCCACATGAGGCCGTGGTGCATACCGGCGACGTTGCTATCGCGCCAGAGGCGGGCCATGTCCCGGCCTTCGTAGATGTTGCTGCCGCCGGAGGCCTCGAAGACGCTGTTGACGGCGCCGCGACAGAGCTGCGTCGCGTAGGCGACGTTGCGCCGGCACTCCGCCTTGTCCAACTCGGACGCCTCGTCCGCCGGCATGTAGCAGAAGCGGCGGGCCGTCTCCAGCAGTAGCGCTCGGCCGGCCTCGACCTCTGCGCAGGCTTTCGCGAACCGGGTCAGCGTGCCGGCCTGCTCGGCGATCTGGCGTGCGTTCCCCGACTGAAGACGCGACGTGATGCGCTCCTGGAAAGCGCGCATGGCGGCACGGGCGATGCCGTAAGCGGGCCCGGCGAGGGGCAGGCTGAACGTGAAGTCCATCGCCGCGCAGTAGAGGGGCGACGAGCCGTAGAGCCGGGCGCCTTCGCCCTTGCCCTCCGAAAGCTGCTTGTGGATGACGACGCGCTCGTCCGGGATGAAGACGTCGTTGATCTGGATCGTCTTGCTGCCCGTACCGCGCAGGCCCACCGTGTGCCAGTCGTCCACGATCTCGTAGTCGTCACGGTGCAGGAGCATCCATCGACGGTCACCGAAGGGCTTGGCGGCCGGGTCGACGTCGACGGCGGCGATGAGGCACGTGGAGTGATCGACGCCGCTGGAGAAAAAGCCTGTGCCGGTCCAGCGAAAGCCGCCATCGACGCGCTCCGGCGTCCCGACCGTGTTGACGACGGACGAGACGAGCGAGTTGGGGTTATCGAAGACCTCTTCCTGGACGTGCAGCGGGTACTGGCCGATGAGCCAGACGTGGGCGCCCCACAGCGCATACACCCAGCCGGTGGCCGAGCAGCCCTCCGATAGCGCCGCCGTCACCTCCAGCAGCGCATCGAGGTTGAGCTCTGCGCCACCGAAGCGCTTCGGCGTTTCGAGGTCGATGAGACCGCTGTCGAGGAGGTCGCGGACGTTGCCTACGGGGAGCTTTCGCCCCTCTTCGGCCTCGGGGACGCGCTCACGCAGCTTGGGCGCCAGGGATCGCGCGATCTCGACTGCCTCATCGAGGGTCTGATAGGGAAGGTTCTTCGTCATGCCATGCCTCCTGACGATGATCTCGTATCGTCGATGCTCCGAGGCCGGGGGGTCTAGAACCCTTGGAACCAGGGAACCCTTGAACCGGCGGAGTGAGGGCCTCGGTTCGAAGGTTCCAGGGTTAGACCGGCGTCACTTCCTCCGAGCGAACTTCTGCAGTCGGCGGCCTTCGAGGACCTCGGCAACGTAGATCGAGCCTTCGGAGTCGGTCCAGATGCCGTGCGGGCCCCAGAACTTGCCGGCGTCGTGGCTGCGCTCGGCGCCGTGGCGGCCGATGACGTTGCCATCGAGGTCGACGATGCTGAACCGGTCTTCCAGCTCCGCCACGTACATGATGTCTTCGCTGGGGTCGACGTAGATCTTGGTGGGGCGGCCGAAGCCGGTCCACATGTCGAGGAACTCGCCCTCGGGCGTGTAGATCTGGATGCGGTTGCTCTCGCGGTCGGCGACGTAGACCTTGCCCTTGTGCTCCCAGACGCTGTGCACGGTGTGGAAGAAGCCCGGCTTGTCCTTCGTGTCGCGCAGCTCACCCGCGTTGCCCGGCTCGCCCCAGGACATGAGCAGGGTGCCGTCCGGCGAGTACTTGTGCACGCGAGAGTTGCGGTAGCCGTCCGAGACGTAGATCTCGCCGGCGGGACCGATGCTCACGTCGGTCGGGTGGTGGAAGGGCGGGCCGGCGTGGCCGACGCCGTTGGTCATTGGCAGGCCGCCGCCGGAGAGCAGGGGGTCGCCGGCGACGCGCGTCTCCTGCGTGTAGCCGGTGTCGGAGTGGACGCCGCGCTTGCCCAGCGAGAGGCGGTGACGCCCCTCCTTGTTGAACTTGAGCACGAGCTGGGGCATGCGGTCGACGAAGTACATCGTGTCGTCGGGCGTGATGCACATGCCGTGGGCGTCCTCGAAGATCTCCTCGCCCCAGTGGTCGAGCATCTTGCCGGACTTGTCGAAGATGCGGTACGGGTGCTCGGCTCGGGTAAAGATGTGGACGTTGTCGGCGGAGTCGATGCAGACGGCGCCGACCTGGCCCCACTCCCAGCCATCGGGTATCTCGCCCCAGCCTTCTACGAGCTCGTACTGCCGATCGCCAACGTCGATAATCATCGCCATCTCCCTGGACTCCTATGCTCTGCTCCGCGAGGCGCAGTCTACTCCGGACGAAGCCACTTCGGCAGCCCGACGATCCGCAGGTAGCGCCCCAGCGTGCCGGGGCGCTACCGCATGTGGAGGCGCTACTTTCCCCAGAGCTTCTTCGAGGCGATGCGGGCGCCCTCCGACATGGCCGCGAGCTTCGCCCACACGACCTCTTCGTGGCCCACGCGAGAGCCGATGCCGCAGTCCGTGCCGGTCTGCACGTTCTCGCGGCCGACGCGCTCGGCGTAGTTGACGATGCGCTCGGCGATCAGCTCGGGGTGCTCGACGAGGTCCGTGGCGTGCGAGATCACGCCGGGCATGAGCATGCGGCCCTCGGGGAGCTTGACGTCCTCCCAGACGTGGTACTCGTGCTCGTGGCGCACGTTCGCGGCTTCGATGCTGTACTGCTGGGCCCGGATCTGGATCAGCAGGTCGGCGATGTACTTGAGCTCGATGTCGTTGACGTGGGGGCGGTGGCCGGAGCCCCAGCAGGTGTGGAAGCGAATCAGCTCCTCCGGCAGGCCCTCGCGTGGATGCGTTGATCACGTCGACGCAGAAGCCGAGGTACTTGCGGTACTCCTCGATGCTCCAGTCCGGGTAGAAGTACCACGAGGTGCAGAACTCGGGCTCGTCGACCTGCACGATGAGGCCGGCGTCCGTGATCGCCTTGTACTCCTCCCGGACCGCCGCGGCGACCGCCATCATGTACTCCTCTTCCGAGGCGTAGTGCTCGTTGCGCACGCCGGCGCCGATGCTCAGCGGCCCGAGGGCGGCGACGTAGCCTTCGACGTCCTTGCCCGCGATCGCGGCCTTGAGGTTGGCGATGTCGGCCTTGACCGCGTCGTGGCCGGTGTAGGTGATCGGGCCGGTGCAGGCGCGCGCCTCACGCTGCGTCGCCTGGCGAGCCGTCGTTGTCGGGCTGCACGAAGCCGGGACGAATCGGGTCCGCCGGAGCCCGCGAACCAGAGGCCGGAGGCGAAGAAGCCGGGGAACTCGACGCCGGTCGCGCTCGGCCGTACCGGCGCGCTTTGGGTGTGCGGTTCGGGTCCAAAGGGACGCTGGAATAGCCGGTGATGCGGTCCTGGATGTAGCCGCCGTAGCTGCCGGCCTTGGCGTACTCGCCGTCGTTGACGATGTCGACGCCGAGGTCGATCTGGCGGTCGACGATCTCCTTGGACGGCTCGAGGCAGGCGAGCCGTGTACTCGGCGCTGTTGGCGCCGTCGCGGTTCTTGCCGCCATCGATGAGCTCGTTGATGTAATCGGGGCGCGGCAGGTTGCCCGCGTGCGATACCAGGATCCGGTCCGTGCTGTGCCTCATTGAACTCCTTCGTCTTCTAGCTGTCGTTGGCGTTTCCGTGGTCAATCTCGTGGTGCCGGCGGGCAGCTGCCCTAGGGTGCGGCAGTGCCGCCGGGACGAAACTCAATGGTTCGAACTTGCGGAACCGTCCTATCCTCCGTGCGGCGTAGTTTGCATCATTCGCGCATCGATCGAAACCCATAGGAGCAACAAATTTGGCAAGGGAGTCGAGGAGGGCCCGCAGGGACTCAGGCCCTCCTCGACGGACTGGTTTCGCTAGGCCTTGGACGCGTCGTACCAGAAGCGCGGCCAGGTCTCCGACTGCTCCGTGAAGATGGAACGAGGCGTAAAGGCCTTGTAGTTAGCCAGGTAGGGCCAGGCAACGCTGAAGTTGCTGGCGATGCCCGGCCAGGGCACTGCGACCATCTGGTCCGCCATCTCGATCTGGAGGTCCTTGAGGATCGAGAGCCGCTTCTCCCTATCGAGCTCCTTGCGCTGCTGCTCCACGAGCGTCTGAGTCTGCTCGTACCAGGGGAAGACCTCCCGATAGAAGCACTGGGGCGCCGCGCCGACGTTGAACCGCACGCTGATGTGGGCGTCGATGTCGCCGCTGGCGCCCGGGCCGTTGTCCAGGACAACGCCTTCGAACAGGCCGCCGCCGTTGAAGTAGTTCGGCAGATACTCACTACGCTCGACCTGAGTTAGTTTCAGATCGAAGAGGCCGCTGTCGTTGAGCAAGGCGTGGAGCGCCTCTTTCTGTGACTGGATGCCAAACGTGCCGATGTAGGCCGGCATGGACATTGGCGTCTCGACGCCCGCCGCCTCGATCATCTTGCGAGCTTCTTCGACGTCGTACTGGAAGTACTTTGCGGCCTCGCCGAGGCCATCACCTTTCGGATCAATCCAGTACGGCGGCTCGCCGGCGGCGTAGTGGGTGTGCCAGCGGGTCTCCATGGGTAGGCCTTCGCTCTCGAATTGGGCGACGTTGTAGATCGTTTCTACGTAGAGGTCCCGGTCGATAACCATGGACATTGCGCGACGCACTCTCGCGTCATGGAAGGGAGAATCCGGCAGGAGGCCGAAGTTGATGAACACCGGCCGAGTGTCCGGGAAGGGGTCGGCATACAAGTTGAGCTTGGACTGCTCCTTCTTGACGCCCAGTACGTCCTCGGCCGTCAGGCCAGGATTCGTCCAGAGGTTGCCCGCGACGAGCTGGGCGCGCCGCTGGGCGTATTCGGTGATGATCGGGACGTTGAGCCCATCGAGGTAGGGCTGACCGGGCGCGACGGTCCACTCGTCGTTGCGCTCGTAGGTGAAGCCCTGGCTTGGCTCCCACTTCACCAGGCGCCAGGGACCGCTGCCGCGCATGTCGTTCGCCGGATCGAAGCCGCCGTCGGCCTCCTTCGGCATGATGTACAGATAGCGCTGGAATGCGAAGCGGGCCATCATGTTGGCGATCGGGAACGCCAGTTTTACCTGCACCGTCTGCTTGTCGATCGCCGTGATCGACTCGACGGGTGAGGTGGGCGCGAACTCGTTGTAGAACTCGGAGCGCGAGAGGCCGGTAGCCCGGAACTTCTCGGCGCTGAATACAACGTCCTCGGAGTCGATCACCCGGCCACTCGTGGGCGGGCGAGGGTCGAGCTTGAGGTCCGGCCGGAGGTTGAAGGTGAAGGTCAGCCCGTCCGGCGAGACCTCCCATGAGTCCGAGCCGTCCGGTTCCACGTCGCTTGTCGCGTTCTCCGGATAGATGCCGGGCGCGTAACGTACGAGGCGGCTGTACGTCCAGGGTGCGTGGGCTGAACCGGCGGTTACCTGATACGGGTCCAGGCTCTGAAGGTCGGCGGTGATGTAGGTGCCCCAGGTGCCGCCCTGCTTGGCGCCCGCACTCGTGTCTTCCACCGGCGAGAGCAGGCCTGACGTGGCGCCGGTAGAGCCTCCGGTCGTCCCGCCCGTGCTGCCGCCGGTTGCACTGCCACCGGTTGAACCTCCGGTACTGCCACTGCTGCCGGATGCCGTCGGCGATGCCCCGGAGGACCCGCCATCGTCATCGTCACCACCGCAGGCTGCCACGAAGGCGGCAGCGGCGGCGGTCGTTGAGCCGGCGACGAGGGCCCTTCTACGGGTGATTCGGCGGCTGAGCGTCTTTTCCCAATAGCTTGCCATGTCACTCCCTCCATCCACGCCTCGCTATACCGGTCGGAGGCGTGGCAACTGGGGTGAAATACTGGCCAATCAGCCAGGATTGTCAACGCAACGAAATGCCGCCAAAACGGGCCTTCAGCTGGAACTCGCGGGCGACGCATCAGCCGGCTTGTCGGGCCTGAAAAGGGCCGTTCCGAATCTGAATCTGGGGCTTGAGACCATCAACCTACCTCTGCAGTGCCAACCAAGAATATCAATCTTTTTTAGGTGTATCTTTTGAGTTGATTGATTTAGCCTATTTATTCTCTTGGCGGTTTAGATTGTGTTGTAAGCCTCTCGACGGGGTTAATCTACGACCGGGAGTTCGAAGCGATGGTGACCAAACTCACTCTCAGGCAGGTTGAGGAGCAGACGCACTTCAAACGTCAAGCTGCCAAAGAGGCCGTGACGGAAGGCATGAGGCAGTACATCGCCATCCTGCCCGCCTCGGATCCAAAGGCCATCGACATCATGATGGAGCTCTGGCGGGCGAATCTCGAGCAGTACATCTCGAACTGCGACGCGATCGATGGGCTGAAGCTTCAAGTCAGCGTGAGCGGGCACCATCTCGCTATCTTGCGCACCCTTTGCTTCGCTCCAGGCAGGCAAATGACGCTCAGTGACCTGTGCAAGGTCGTCTCTCTCAGGCCGGCCGCCGCAACGAACTTTGTCGATTCTCTGACCCGAGGCAGCCTCGTCCGCCGCACCTGTACGCCTCACAGCCGCCACACGAACATCGTCCAGCTCACACCCAGAGGCACCGAAATCCTCGCCGGCATCGCGGGCGTGCTGGGCGAGAGCTGGACGGCAGCCTGTGCTCGCCTCGACGAGCACGAGAAGGAGACGCTAATCGACCTCCTGCAGGACGTGCACCACGCGCTGTATTCGACAGAGGCGGGACGAAGCGCTAGTTTGACCGCCGGTCAGGGGGGTGAAAAGATGTGCGCGATGGCGAGCGAAACCACAAAGTCTTTGCGTCCACCTGTCGAAGACGTCATTCCTGCCGACTGGGTCGAGGAGGGCGTGCGCCAGTACACGGACCTCTTGCATGCGTCCGACGCCAAAGCGATCGCCGTGCAGCTGGCGCTTTGGCGGGCAAACCATGCGCAGATGGTGGCAAACTCCCGCGCCATCGATGCCTTGAACTTGCCGACGAACGTGACCGGCACGCGACTGGCGGTGCTGCGCACGCTCTACTTCGCCCCGGACAAGTGCCTGGCCTTGAGCGGCATCAGCCGCGCGGCCAACATCAGCCCCACGATGGTCACCAACCTCGTGGATGGCCTCGCTCGCGCCGGTTACGTGAGGCGGGCAGGTAGCCCTGACGACCGCCGCGTCAGCATCGCCCACCTCACGCCCGAGGGTGAGACGACCTTCCTGAGGGTGCTGCCTGTGATGAGCCAGCGCATGACGGACGCCTGCGCCAGCTTCACAGACGAGGAGAAGGACACGCTCCTCCATCTGCTGCAGCGCCTGTTCTAGCCTCACCAGGTCCCGTAGCTACAGGTCTTCAGACCTAGACTCAGCGCTCCATTTTCGTCATACGTCCAAAGCTAGTGCCCGATGCTTGCACGCGGACCTTGGTCGCTTTTCGAGACGCCCCTTCGCAGGTCTGGAGACCTGCACCTACGTGCCGAACGCCGCATCTCGCTTTAGGGCCATCCGGCCTGCCCGAAATCGCCCGGCCTTTGGACATACGCGAGTAGGATCGGGGCATGACGTACGCCATCGAGCTTCGGGGGCTCACGAAGGACTACGGGAGCTTGCGTGCGCTTGACGACGTTTCGCTGACCGTGGAGGCGGGCGAGATCTTCGGCTTCCTGGGGCCGAACGGCGCCGGCAAGACGACGACGATCCGCTTGCTCTTCGACCTGATCCGGCCCACCGCCGGCGCCGCATTCGTCCTGGGATTCGATTGCCAGCAGGCGTCCTTGCAGGCCCGCGAGCACATGGGCTACCTGCCGGGCGAGTTCCGGATCTACGAGAACCTGACCGGCCAGGAGACGCTCGACTTCTTCAGCTCCGTACGCGGCAACATCGATCAGGCTTTCGTACGAGAAGTCGCCGGGCGCCTCGAGCTCGACACGTCGAAGGTGGTCAAGACGTACTCGAAGGGCAACCGGCAGAAGCTGGGCATCGTCCTGGCGATGATGCACCGGCCGAAGCTCCTGGTGCTGGACGAGCCCACCAGCGGGCTCGACCCTCTGGTGCAGGAGACAGTCGAGGAGCTGCTCAAGCGCTTCGCGGCGGACGGCGGCACCGTCTTCTTCTCCTCCCACGTCCTGTCCGAGGTCGAGCATCTCTGTCACCGCGCGGCCTTCCTGCGCTCGGGCAAGCTCGTCGCCGTCGAGGACATCGGGGCGATCAAGGGGCGATCGCTGCACGTCGTCGAGGTGACCTTCGACGCGGCCGTAAGCCCCGGCGAGTTCGAGATTCCCGGCGTGAGAGTGATCGATTCGAACAACGCCACGTTGCATCTAGAGGTGCGCGACAACATCGATACCGTGCTCAAGCAGATCGCGCGCCACACCGTGATCGACCTGCGCACCGAGCAACCAAGCCTGGAGGAGATCTTCCGCGTCTATTACGAGGGAACGACGGAGGAGGGCAACGGCGGCCCGCTACAGGAACGGAGCAGCGATGCGGCGTCCTAGCATCTTCCTGAAGAGTCAGCGCGACCTGCGGTGGCAGGTGATCTGGTACGGCCTGGGCCTGGCCCTGATGGCCGCCCTCGTCGTCTATGTGTACCCGAGCTACGCGAGCCAGCTCGCCGACTTCAACATCCCCGAGGCGATGCGTGCTCTGATCGGCAACGTCGACTACGGCACCGGCAAGGGCTTCCTTTCCGCCGAGTTCCTGAGCTGGGTGCCGATCGTCGTCGCGGTGTTCGCGATCACGAGCGGTACCGGCGCCCTGGGCGGCGAAGAGGCTAACGGCACCCTCGACATGCTGCTGGCCCAACCGGTGTCACGCCGGCGCGTCGCCGTCGAGAAGCTGGCGGGCCTGCTGGTGTCGTCCTTGCTGGTTGCGGCCGTCACTTACCTGGGCTGGCTGATCAGCGTGCCGTTCGTGAAGATCGACGTCGGCCTCGGGGGCCTCGCGGTCTCGACCCTGAACCTCGTGCCGCTGATGCTGGTGCTGCAATCGCTTGCCTGCCTGGCGACCGTAACCCTTGCGAACCGAGGCATGGCGACAGGCGCCGTGACCGCCTTCACAGTGGCCAGCTACTTCATCAACTACATCGCCTCGCTGGTCAGCGCCATCGACGCCCTGAAGTACGTCTCGATCTTCCACTACTACCATGGCACGGAGGTGCTCACCGACGGCGTGCAGTGGCCGGGGCTGATCTTGCTGCTGGCCCTCTACGCCGGGCTGTCTGCACTGGCAGTAGTGTTCTTCGAACGTCGCGAGATCGGCGGCAGCCAGGCCGGCTTCAGCCTGCCGTGGTTCCATCATGGTGCCGCCGAATCGGTCTCATGACTCCGTGGGCACAAGGTGGAAGCGTTGCAGGAGGCCGCTGAGCTTCAGGCCTTCGCCCACGACGAGGGGCACAAGCGACAACCCGATGACGGCAGCCCAGTCGCGCGCCGATAGCGTGCTGGCGTTGAAGATGTCCCGCAGGAACGGCACGTAGAACACCACCAACACCGCCACCACCGACCCGCCGATGGCGAGCCAGAGCCAGCCGTTCGAACGCAGGCGGAAGAAGACCTCGCCCTCGCTGCGGAAGACGAGCGACGCCGCGAGCTGCGCACCGACGAGCGTCGCGAACGTCAGGCTGGACGCGAGCTCCTTGTCGCCCCAGTGGTCCCCGAGGGCGTAGGCGATGAGGCTGCTGGCGGCGATCAGGCTGCCGATGCCGAGCACGGGCGTAAAAGACTGCCGCGTAAGCAGGCCGCCATCACGGGAGCGAGGCCGCTGTTGCATGACGCCCGGGCCTGCCGGCTCGACGCCGAGGGCAAGCGCGGGCAGGCCGTCCGTCAGCAGGTTGACGAAGAGGATCTGCAGCGGCGTGATCGCCGTTTCAGCCGCCGCCACGAGGACCAGAAACACGACCATGACCTCGGCGGCGTTGCAGGAGAGGAGGAAATGTATAAAGCGGCGGATATTGGCGTGAATCGTGCGGCCTTCCTCGACCGCGGCAACGATCGTGCTGAAGTTATCGTCAGCCAGCACCATGTCGGACGCCTCGCGAGCAACGTCCGTGCCGCCCTTGCCCATCGCCACGCCAATGTCGGCGGCGCGCAGAGCGGGGGCATCGTTTACGCCGTCGCCAGTCATGGCGACGATGCTGCCGAGCGACCGTGAAGCGCGCACGATGTCCAGCTTGTTCTCCGAGGTCACCCGTGCGAACACGCTGGTGTCGCTCACCAGGCCGGGAAGCGACGCTTCGTCCGTCTCGTCGACATCCCGGCCCGTCAGCACGCGACCATGAATGCCGATCTCCTCGGCAATAGCGCCAGCCGTCTCCTGCTGATCGCCGGTGACCATAACGACGCGGATGCCGGCCGCCTGCGCCCGCGCGACGGCGTCCTTCGCCTCCACGCGCAGCGGGTCGCGCATGCCGACGAGGCCGATGAGCGTCAGGTCTTGCTCAAGCCCTTCATCGACGGCCTCGTCACTGAGCTCCCGTTGCGCCAGCGCCAGCACCCGCATGCCGTCGCGCCCCATCTCGATCGCCTCGCGCTCGACGGCATGTCGGGCAGCGTCGGTGATCTCGTTGGGCCCGATACGGCTCGAACGCTCCAGGAGGATGTGCGTCGCGCCCTTGACCAGCGCCTGGCGCCCCTCCGGCGAGCGCACGACGACGGTCATGCGCGCCCGGCTGGCGTCGAATGGCAGCTCGCCCTCACGCTGCACGTCTGTTATGTCGACTTGCGTAGTGCCGTCATCGAGGCCGTAGTACAGCAGGGCCACCTCGGTGGGGTCGCCTGCGTCCGGCTCGCCTTCGTCCGCCAACGCCGCGTTGTTGCACAGCAACGCGATACGGAGGAGGTCGCGTTCCTCGCCCGCCAGCCACGTGCGCTCGACGCGCATGCTGTTCAGGGTCAACGTGCCGGTCTTGTCGGTGAAGATCACGTTGACGGAGCCCAGGGTCTCGACGCTGGAGAGGCGTCGCACGATGGCGTTTCGGCTGGCCATGCGCTGCACGCCCAGCGCGAGCACGACGGTCGACGCCGCGGGCAGGCCTTCGGGGATCGCCGCGACGGCGAGGCTGGCGGCGGTGAGAAGCATCTCCTTGACCTCGATGCCGCGGGCCAGGCCGACGACGAACACGAGCAGGCAGAGCACGGCGGCGGCGGCGACCAGATAGCGCCCGACATGCGCCAGTTCGCGCTGAAGCGGTGTCTCGTTCTCCTGCTGGCCGGCCACGCTGACGGCGATGCGCCCCATCTCCGTCGCGCTGCCCGTAGCGACGACGACGGCCGTCCCGCGCCCGCGCGCGATCGTCGTGCCCTGGAAGACCATGCAGCTTCGTTCGGCCAACGGCGTATCGGCGGCGACCGGGCGCGTGGTCTTGTCGACTGGCATCGACTCGCCGGTGAGGATCGATTCGCTGACGCTCATGCTGCTGGCCTGGAGCAGACGCGCGTCGGCGGCGGGGATGTCACCGGCTTCGAAAAGAAGGACGTCACCGGGGACGAGGTCCTTCGCCTGCACATTGCGATGCGTGCCATCGCGAAGCACGTTGGCCGAGGGCGCCGAGAGCGAATGCAGCGCCGCCAGCGCCTTCTCCGCCCGCGACTCCTGCACGTAGCCGAGCACGGCGTTGAGCACGGCGATCGCCACGATGGCAACGAACTCGACGATGTCGCCGAGGACGAGGGAGAGGATCGCAGCGGCCAAGAGGACGTAGATCAGCAGAGACGCGAACTGGCGCAGGAGGAGGCGAAACGGGCTCACGGTCTCCTGCTGCGGCAGGCTGTTGGGGCCCCAATCCGCGAGGCGTCGCCCCACGTCATCGCTGCCAAGGCCGCGCACCGCATCGGTTTGCAACGTGCGCACGACCTCCTCGACCGGCAACGCGTGCCAGGCAGCAGCAGCATCCTTGAGGTTCGACATGCCGGCAATCGCCATACCTGCATGGTAGCTGCGAACCGCACAGGTTGCCGGGTGCGCGGCTAGCGAAGTGTCAACGATGTGACCTTTGGCCCACGGATGAACCGCCGATGTGGGCAGGAAGTCACCTAGTATGACGGCGTATGAGCGACGTTACGCTGTTCATCCTCGCCGCCTTCGCCATCATCGTCGCGGGCTCGGCACTGGCGGTGTTCGCGGACGTGATCGTGCGCAACACGGGACTTGGTGCGCTGTGGTTCGGCTCCGTGGCCGTGGCGTTTATCACATCGCTGCCGGAGTTGGTCACCGACGTATCGGCCGTGTCCAACGGCAACCACGACCTTGCGCTGGGCGACCTGTTCGGCAGCAGCATGGCGAACATGGCGATCCTGGCCACGATCACGCTCGTGTTCACGACCCGGCGATTGCTGCAACGCGCAGCCCTCGAGAACATCCTCAGCGCCATGCTGGCGATGGCCCTGACTTCGAGCGCCGTCGTCTTCATCTCCGCCCATTCGACGCCGGCGATAGCGGAGGTCGGCCTCGGCACGATCGTGATCGCAGTGATTTATATGTTCGGCACCTTCGCTATCCGCGACCGCCAGAATGCTGCAGAGCTCGACGCCCCGGTGCCGCTGGTCGGGGGACTGACGCTGCGGCAGGCTCAAGTTGGCTTCGTGCTGGCCGCAGCGATGATCGTGCTGGCGGGGCCGCAGCTCGCGAGCAGTGCCGGCGCGCTGGCCGAGTCGACCGGCCTCGGGGAGACGTTCTTCGGCACCTTGGCGCTAGCGTTGGTTACGTCGCTGCCGGAGCTCGCCGTGTCGATCTCGGCGTTGCGCATCCGGGCGCCGGACCTCGCGATCGCCAATCTGATGGGCAGCAACGCCACGAATATGGCCCTGCTCCTGCCCCTGGACATCGCCTACCGCGACGGCCCCATCCTGCAGCAGAGCGACCCGCAGATCCTCGTCGCCGCCGGCGCCGCCGTCCTGCTCATGTCGATCGGCACGATGGCGATCGTGCTCAAGGCAGAGCGAGGGCGCCTGCCGGTCGACCGTGCCGCCGTGCTGATGCTGGTCGCGTACGGTATCGGGCTTTGGGCGACGTACGGGGGGTGAGGGCGACAGAGAGCATGCCCGACGATCAGGGCTGTTCGGCCTCTAGGCGCCGGTCCCTCTGGCACTGACTGCGAGGGCCGATCGCCAGCCATACTGGAACCATCGAACGCACCGGGCGAGTAATCAGCCTGGGCTGGATTCGGAGGCACAGTGAGCGAGTACAAGGTCCTGATACCCCTGGATGGTTCCCGTCTGGCAGAGCACGCCCTGGCGTTTCTGCCGGCGTTGTCTCACTTCGGCGAGCTCGACGTGACGCTGGTTAGCGTCATCGACTTCGCGGACGACCTCCTGGAGGCGGTTGCCACGGAGGAGCAGGAGCGTGAGGAGAACCTGCTCTCGACCTACCTGCGCGAGATCGCCGGCGACCTCGGAAAGCACATCGGCTCTACGGTCCACACAGAGACGCTGCGCGGCGCCGCCGCCACGCGCATCCTCGATGAGGTGAACGCCGTCTCGCCCGACCTCCTCGTTATCTCCACGCACGGCCGTTCCGGGGTGGCCCGCTGGCAGCGCGGTGCCGTCGCCGACAAGGTGATCCGGGGTGCGACCTGTCCCGTCCTCATTGTCGGACCGAGGGCGATGGAGCAGGGCCAGTGGCTGGAGGCGGAGACGGTGCCTCCGTTCAAGAACATCCTCGTGCCCCTGGACGGCTCCGAGACGGCGGAATCGGCCGTTCCGGCTGCAGTGCAGTACGCGGAGCACTACGGCTCCCTGATTCACCTCTTCCAGGTGATGCCCTACGTACCACTGGCTGCCGGGTTCTGGGACACGCCTGTCCAGCTCACGGAGGACGTGCTGGAAGCCGGCCGGGAGTACTTGCGAGGCGTCGCGGAGAAGCTCGTTAAGCCGAATCAGGTGACAACGGCCGCCTCGATCGGTGCGCCTGCCTCCGAGATCGAGGAGTACATCAAAACGAACGGCATCGACCTGATCGTGATGACGAGCCATGGTCGGGGCGGCATCGCGCGGGCGACCCTGGGTAGCGTGACGGACCGCGTAATCGGCGCCGGCCCGCCGGTATTGGTGGTTCGAAGCAAGTAGAAGGGACGGGAGGCGCCAGGATGGCCATCCTCAAAGAAGCACCCGAAACCGGCACGCCCGGCAGGCAGGGAACAGTCTCGCTGACCACTCGAGCATCGAAGCTATCACCGCTTGCGGTGGCGGGAGTGCTCCTCGTGCTGGCCGGCGCCACGATCCTCATGGGCATCATCACTGCGGAGGCGGTCTATCCAGACGTCTACACGACGCACGAAAACGAGATCAGCGACCTCGGCGCCACACGGCCGCCCAACAGCATCATCCGCCAGCCCTCGGCGACTATTTTCAACTCGATCATGATCGTTAGCGGCGCGGCGATCATCGGCGGCGCCTTCATGCTCCACCGGGCGTTCCGGACCAAGCGCGTGACGATCTCGACGGCACTGCTTGGTATCGGCGTCCTCGGCGTGGGCGTGTTCCCCGGCAACGTGGAGGGCCTGCACCCCCTGTTCGCACTGACGGCGTTTCTCTCCGCGGGTGTAGCGGCGATCCTGTCTGCCCGCGTCCAGACCGTGCCGTACCGCTACATATCGATCGCGCTCGGCGTCGTGACATTGGCGGCCCTGGCGATCGGAATGTTCGGCGAAGGCACAGCGCTCTTCGACGAGCTCGGCGATGGCGGCGTCGAACGCTGGATCGCCTACCCGGCGCTGATCTGGCTCGTGAGCTTCGGCGGCTATCTCGCTGCGCTGAGCGGTCAACGTGAGATAAGCGGCGTCGGGAGCGCATGAAGGCAGGTCCGTCTCATTCCCGCGGACGTGAATCGAACCCAGACCTAACAGAACCCTTCCTGAGGAGATAAACACATGGCTTACGGAATCTCAGTTACGACACCGAGGCCCTACGAGGAGGCCCTGGCCGCCATGAAGGCCGCGTTGAAAGACGAGGGCTTCGGCGTGCTCACCGAGATTGACGTCAAGGCGACGATGGCCGAGAAGCTCGGCGTCGACTTCCGGCGCTACGACATCATCGGCGCCTGCAACCCGCCCCTGGCCCACAAGGCGCTCTCGAGCGAGCTCGACATCGGGCTGCTGCTGCCTTGCAACGTCATCGTGTACGAAGCCGACGGCGGCGGCAGCGTCGTCGCGGCCCTCGACCCGAGCGCGATGATGGGCATGGCCGACAACGAAGGGCTGGCCGAGGTCGCCGCGGACGCCAAGGCCCGTCTCGAGCGTGCGCTGGCGAAAGTCGCCGGCTAAACCGACGATTTATACAGGCGTTTCACGGGGTGTTTACGTTTCGGCGCCATAACACCGCCGGGACTGGCCTATCCTGAAAGTACGGACCCTTCGCGTCCAGCGATGCATTTGCCTCCAACTGCGACATCTAGCCATCCCCGGAGCCGGCCATGAGCCAAACCTCTCTTGCACCCACCCGTTCGCCGTTGTCCGACGAGAGCCTGCGCCTGATCGACGCCTGGTGGCGCGCGGCCAACTACCTCGCTGCCGGCCAGATTTATCTGCTCGACAACCCGCTGCTACGTGAGCCGCTGAAGCCGGAGCACGTGAAGCCGCGGCTGCTGGGTCACTGGGGCACCACGCCGGGCCTCAACTTCCTCTACGTGCACATCAACCGCGCGATCAAGGAGCGCGGCCTGAGCTCGATGTTCGTCACGGGCCCCGGGCACGGCGCGCCCGCGATCCTGGCGAGCACGTACCTGGAGGGCACTTACAGCGAGGTCTACCCGTACATGAGCCGGGACGTCGATGGGATGCGGCGGTTCTTCCGCCAGTTCTCCTTCCCCGGCGGCATCCCCAGCCACGTCGCCGCCGAGACGCCCGGTTCGATCCACGAGGGCGGCGAACTCGGTTACGCCCTCTCGCACGCTTACGGCGCCGCCTTCGACAACCCGGACCTCACCGTGTTCTGCGCCATCGGCGACGGCGAATCGGAGACGGGACCGCTGGCGGGGAGCTGGCACTCCAACAAGTTCCTCAACCCCGTGAGCGACGGAACCGTCGTGCCGATCCTCCACCTCAACGGCTACAAGATCGCTAACCCCACGATCCCGGCCCGCATCCCCAACGACGAGCTGGCCGACTTCATGCGCGGCAACGGCTACACGCCCTACTTCGTCGAGGGCAACGACCCTGGCGCGATGCACCGTCGCATGGCCGAAGTCCTGGACGACGTGCTCGATGCGATCGCCCGCATCCGCTCGCAAGCCCTCGAGACCGGCGGCACGGTGCGACCGCTGTGGCCGATGATCGTCCTGCGTTCGCCCAAGGGCTGGACCGGCCCGAAGGTCGTCGACGGCCTGCCGGTCGAAGGCACCTTCCGCGCCCATCAGGTGCCCCTGTCCGCCGTGCGAACCAACCCGGAGCACCTCAAGCAGCTCGAATCCTGGCTGCGCAGCTACAAGCCCGAGGAGCTGTTTACCGACGAAGGCGCCCTCAAGCCCGAGATCGCCGCCCTCGCGCCGCAGGGTGAGCTGCGCATGAGCGCCAACAAGCACACCAACGGCGGCCTGCTGCTGCGCGACCTCGACCGGCCGGACATTCGCGACTACGCCGTCGAGGTGCCGGCGCCGGGCAAGAGCCGCGCCGAAGCCACGCGCGTCCTCGGCGGCTACCTGCGTGACGTCATCGAGAAGAATCAGGACAACTTCCGCATCGTCGGCCCGGACGAGACGGCCTCTAACCGCCTTGGCGATGTGTTCGAGGTGACCGACCGCGTCTGGATGGCCTCGCGAGAGCCCGGCGACGACCACCTGGCGCCGCAGGGTCGCGTCATGGAGGTGCTGAGCGAGCACCTCTGCGAGGGCTGGATGGAGGGCTACCTGCTCACCGGCCGCCACGGCCTGTTCAACTGCTACGAGGCCTTTATCCACATCATCGACGCGATGTTCAACCAGCACGCGAAGTGGCTCAAAGTCACGAACGATATCCCCTGGCGCATGCCCATCGCCTCGCTGAACTACCTGCTCTCGTCCCACGTGTGGCGCCAGGACCACAACGGCCTCTCGCACCAGGACCCCGGCTTCATCGACCACGTCATCAACAAGAAGGCGGCCGTGATCCGGGTCTACCTGCCACCGGACGCCAACACGCTGCTCAGTGTCATGGACCACTGCCTGACCAGCCGCCAGAAGGTCAACGTCGTCGTTGCGGGCAAGCAGCCTCAGCTCAACTACCTGGACATGGACGCGGCGATCCGGCACTGCACCCGCGGCGCCGGCATCTGGTCCTGGGCCGGCACCGAGGACGGCCACGAGCCCGACGTCGTGCTGGCCTGCGCCGGCGACGTGCCGACACTCGAGACATTGGCAGCCGCCGCGATGCTGCGAGAGCATCTGCCGGAGCTGCACGTTCGCGTCGTCAACATCGTCGACCTCATGCGCCTGCAGCCCCAGGAAGAGCACCCAAACGGCCTGCCGGACGCGGAGTTCGACGGCCTGTTCACGACCAACAAACCAGTGATCTTCGCGTACCACGGCTACCCGTGGCTGATGCACCGCCTCATGTACCGCCGCACCAACCACCACAACATCCACGTGCGCGGCTACAAAGAGGAAGGCACCACGACAACGCCGTTCGACATGGTGATGATGAACGACCTCGACCGCTTCCACCTGGTCATGGACGTGATCGACCGCGTGCCGGGGCTGCAGCAACGAGCCGCTTCCGTGCGCCAGCTCATGACCGACATGCGCCAGCGGGCGCACGAGTACACCCGGCTTTACGGCGAAGACGTGCCCGAGATCGCCGACTGGACCTGGCCGTACTGAGAGGAGCCGGCGTCTGAGAGTCCTCACCCTTAACTGCGGCAGCTCCACGCTCAAGTTCGATGTGCTCAACGTGCACATCGGCAGCGCGGACGTTGAGCGCGTCGCCACGGGCGCTATTGAGCGCATCGGCGCAAAGGGGCGGGCGATCCTGCACCAGGGCAGCGACACGATCGAGCACGAAGTCGAGACACAGGACCATCGCGACGCCTTTGACGCCGCGAGACGTCTGCTAGAGCAAACGGACGCCCTTGGCGATGTCGAGGCCATCGGTCACCGAGTGGTGCACGGCGGCATGCGCTTCCGCTCGACCACGCATATCGATGCGGAAGTGATCGAGGCGATCCGGGAGGTCAGCGACCTGGCGCCGCTGCACAACGGCCCCGCCCTCGCCGTCATCGAAGCCGCACGAGACGCCCTCGGGCGGGACCTGCCGATGGTGGCGGCGTTCGACACCGCCTTTTTCGCTGGCCTGCCCGACGTCGCCTCGCGGTATGCGATCCCGAAGGAACTCAGCGAGCAGTACGGCATCCGGCGCTTCGGCTTCCATGGCCTGGCGCACGGCTACATGGCGCGACGGTTCCAGGCCCTGCGGCCCGAGATCACTCACCCGCGCCTGATCACGCTGCAGCTCGGCAGCGGCTGCTCCGCCGCGGCGACCTTCGACTGCATGCCCATCGACACCTCCATGGGTTACACGCCGCTCGAAGGCCTGATCATGGGCACTCGCAGCGGCGACCTCGACCCGGCCCTGCCGCTGCGCCTGCAGGCACTGACGGGCATGTCGGCGGATGAGGTCGAGACGCTGCTGAACACGCGCTCCGGCTTGCTCGGGTTGTCGGGCAGTACGGCGGAGATGCGCGACCTCATGCCCGCCGCCACGGCAGGAGACGCCGATGCGGCTTTCGCAATCGAGGCCTTTTGTACGCGCACGAAGAAGTACGTCGGCGCCTATCTGGCGCTCCTGGGCGGGGCGGATGGCGTGATCTTCGGGGGCGGTATCGGGGAGAATATGCCGGAGATCCGGCGCCTGATCTGCCAGGGATTGCAGTGGTGCGGCGTTGCCCTGGACGAAGGCGCCAATGAGGGCGCCACCGGCACAGAGGTACACATCGGCGCCAAAGGGTCGACAATGGACGTATGGGTGATGCACGTTGACGAAGCGACGGTGATCGCCCGCGAAACCGTAGCCCTGCTGACAGGCGAAGAGGAGAAGAACGATGCTCCAGAACGTTGACGTCGGCGAACGCTCACTGGCCTCCTACGAGGGCATTGTCCCGTCGGAGATTCTGAACCACCTGCGAGAGCTCGCGGAGGACTTGCGCGGCGTCCGTATCCTCCATATCAACGCCACGTCCTACGGCGGTGGCGTCTCAGAGCTGCTGCGCTCGCTTGTGCCGCTGGTCAACAACCTCGGCCTCATTTCGGACTGGAAGATCATCCGCGGCGATAACGACTTCTTCGATGTGACGAAGAAGATTCACAACGGCCTGCAGGGCGCCGACCTCGAGCTCACAGCCGAGGACAAGCAGCACTATGAGGAGATAAACCGTGAGAACGCGATGGCGCTCACGGAAGAGTACGACGTCGTCTTCATTCACGACCCGCAGCCGGCCGCCATCCTGCCGCTGCGAGGCAACGGTCACTCACGCTGGGTCTGGCGATGTCACATCGACACCGGCCAACCCAATCAGGCCGTCTGGGAGTACATGCGGACCTTCCTCGGTGACTACGACGCCGCCATTTTCACGATGGCCGAATTCGTGCCGCCAGACTTCCCGATCTCGAGGGTTCAGATCATCCCCCCGGCCATCGACCCGCTTAGCCCGAAGAATATGTTGGTCCCTGACAGCACAACGCGTCAGGTGCTGGACTGGATCGGCGTGCAACTGAACCGGCCTCTGATCACGCAGGTCTCCCGATTCGACTCATGGAAGGACCCCATGGGCGTCATCGAAGCGTACAAGCTGGTGCGGGAAGAGATCCCGAGCCTCCAGCTCGCGCTCGTTGGCTCCATGGCCCTGGACGACCCCGAGGGCTGGGAGATCTACAACCAGGTCCACATTGCAAGCCAACTGGAGCCCTTGATCCACGTCTTTACCAACCTCACCGGTGTTGGGAACATCGAGGTCAACGCCTTCCAGCGTCACTCGGACCTCATCGTGCAGAAGTCGATCCGTGAGGGCTTCGGACTGGTCGTCTCTGAGTCGCTCTGGAAAGGCACGCCCGTGGTCGCCGGCCGGGCAGGCGGCATCCCCCTTCAGATGTCCGACGGCGTAGGTGGCCTGCTGGTCGACAGCGTCGAGGAGTGCGCCAAGGCGATCCTCGAGCTGCTCAAGGACCCGAGCTGGTCCCGACAGCTCGGTGAGCGCGGCCGAGAGCGCGTACGAGAGCACTTCCTTCTGCCGCGCCTCCTGGTGAACGAGCTAACGTTGGTAAAGGACCTTTTGGGCGACGGCCGTGACCGGACCCCCTTCCTGCCGGACCGCCAGGACCCCGTCTGCGGCATGGCGCTGCCACCGGCCGACGGCGACATCCAGACCACGTACGAAGGCACCCGGTATGTCTTCTGCTCAGAAGTGTGCAAGCAGCGCTTCCTCCTGAGCCCCGAGCACTACCTCAGCGCCTACCACCGTTAGTAACGGGGCGTTAGCAACGGGCCGTTAGCAACGGAGAGCGAGTGTCGTCAGCGCCGCGCCAGCCTTACTGCACTTCGGGCGCTAGACTAGCTTTGCGATGAGTGAGGTCAGACACGACGCGCTCTCAGGCGACACCGTCATCCTCGCCCCGGTGCGAGGTGGCAGGCCACACTCCAACGGCCCACGCGACCCGAGTTGCCCGTTTTGCCCCGGCCAGGAGCACGAAACGCCGCCCGCACTCCTGGAGCTGTCGTTAGCCGAGTCGCCGTCGAGCTGGTTCGTGCGCGTCTTCCCCAACCTCTACCCCATCGTCTCGAAGCCCGACGAGACGATGGAGATGCTACCGGGCGCCCGGCCGGTCGGCGGTGCGCACGAGGTGATCGTCGAGACGCCGCGACACGACCAGGAGATGGCACAGCGCACGCCCGAGGAGCTGGAGCTGACGCTTCAGGCCTATCGAGAGCGCCTGAACGCGCTGCTGACACAGCCGGGCATCCGCTACGTCTCCGTGTTCCGGAACAAGGGCGCCATGGCCGGATCGTCGCTGGCCCACCCTCACTCCCAGATCATCGCCCTGTCCTACGTCCCGGCTGCCATCGCCAACACCGTGCGGCGCTGGCGACGCCACCACACTCGAGACCGGCCGCTGCTTGCTGTGCGATGAGCTGGCGCGCGAGCTAAAGACGGGCACACGCATCGTCCTCCAGCGGGACGGCTTCGTGCTCTATGCGCCCTTCGGCAGCCCGGTGTCCGGCGAGATGATCCTGGCGCCACTGGACCACGTCGCAGACTTCGGCAGCGTGGCGGACGAGACGCTCTCGCGCATCAGTCAGGTGCTGCTTTCAGCGGTGCGACGGCTGGATATCGCGACGAACGACCCGGCGTACAACCTCGTGCTCCAGACGTGGCCGAAGGGCCGACAGCGAGACGAAGCATTGCACTGGTACCTGCGCATCATCCCCCGTCGCGCCTCCCTCGGCGGCTTCGAGCTTGCCACCGGCGACTACGTGAGCACCCTGACGCCGGAGGCCGCCGCGGCGACGTACCGCGAGGCCGCCGACAGCTAGACGAGGCTAATGCAACGGCAGGCAAGGGCTGAGCGGCTGACACTGGCGCTGCGCCAGCGTGACGATGACGTGGCCCTGACTATCGATGAACAACGGGAACCGGTCGAGGTCGCCAGGGGACGGGCCGAAGCCGTGGCGCCCCAGCGCGTCGAAGGACGTTCCGTCGCAGCCCGAACGCAGCACAACGTTCTCGAGGCCGGGCTCCGGTGCGTAGTCAGCCCGAATCGCGCCGAGGTCTCCCTCGTAGGCCGGGGAGTCCGGCGAGAGCACCTGGACTCGGCACGCCTCCTTCCCTTCGTCGCCCCGCTGATACTGACCCTGCGCCCTGGCGTTCCAGTCGTAGAGGGCGACGAAGCTGCCATCGCTGCGGCGCACGAGGTAGAGGTGCTGCTCCTCGAAGTAGTGAATCGAGGCCGGCGCGTAGCCTGCCGCCTGACCGGCATCGAAGCTCTGCGATAGCGCTGGCCCCGTGCTCGAGGGCCAAAGGAAGGTCAGGCCAAGCCCGATAAGGCCCGCCAGGACGACGAGGCCCGCGACTAGCAACGCGATTCGCCCGCGAACCTCGTTGGCAGCCAGGGGCGCGTACGCCTGATTCATCTCGATCTGATGCTAGCACCCTCGGCAGGATCGACGCGGCGATTCGGGGCATTCCCGTGCTGGATGGACTGACTCGCGACGGATAAGAAGTCACACCGGACAGGGCCGAATGGTCCCCTGACTTCCTGCGCTTCGGCACTGATGGCCGCACCTCCCGAGGGCCAAACTTGGGCTGAAGATGCGGTTTCCAGGAGACCGCGGTGACGCGGCATGAGAAGCCCAAGGAGTCTGGCAATGACGGTTGAAGCACCCGCACCGATCAAGCTCCACACCAACATCTACAAGGGCTGCCAGCGTTGCGGCGGCGTCCTGCGCCTGGAGCGCGACCTCGATTCCGCGGTCGATCCCGGTGGCGTCGAGTACGTCTGCTTGCAGTGCGGTCGGCACACACCCCTCGCGGCCGTGATCGCGCGATTGCAGGCCGGGGTGGAAGGGCAGGCGGTCTGACCATGGTTACGACCTCACAACAGCCACACACTGAGCAAACAGCGTCATCGCCTGTGGATGCGATGGTGCGCGCGGTCGGCGTCACCAAGGTCTACGACACCGGTCGGGTCAAGGTGGATGCGCTTCGTGGCATCGACCTTTCGATCAACCGCGGCGAGATCGTCTCGATCATGGGGCCGTCCGGCTGCGGCAAGACGACGCTGCTCAACTGCCTCTCCGGCCTCGACTCGATCTCGCGGCGGCGACGTTCTCATCGAGGGCACGTCGCTGAAGACGATGTCGGACCGCCAGCGCACGCGCTACCGGGCGCGGCGCATGGGCTTCGTCTTCCAGTTCTACAACCTGCTGGCGGTGCTCACCGCCGTTGAGAACGTCGAGATGCCGCTGCTGCTCACCGGCGTACCGACCGAGGAGGCGCGGCGAGCGCGCCCTGGAGACGCTCGACCTCGTCGGCCTGCGCAAGCGTGCCGACCAGCGCCCGGCCGAGCTCTCCGGCGGCGAACGCCAGCGCGTCACCATCGCCCGCGCCCTGGTCAACAACCCGGCCATCGTCTGGGCGGACGAGCCCACCGGCGACCTCGACAGCACCAACGCGCAGGAGATCATCGACCTCATGTGCAAGCTCAACCAGGAGCGCAGCGTGACCTTCGCCCTGGTCACGCACGACATCAGCGTCGGCCGCCGCGCCCATCGCATCGTGCGCATGATGGACGGTCAGATCGTCGACGAGGTCATCCCGGCGTCTGCCGAAGGAGTACTCCCGATGCACGCACGAGTCACTCAATTCGAGATCGACACGCTGCGCATCAGCCTCCCAGACGCCATCGAGGTGTTCAGGGAGCGCGTGCTGCCCCGGCTGCGCGCGACACGCCGGCTGCGAGGGCGTGATGGCCATGACGACGCCCGAGGGCAAGGGACTGCTGCTCAGCTTCTGGGCAGTCATCCGAGGCCGCCGACGAGGCCGATCGAAGAGCGGCTTCTACGACGAGCAGGTCGCCGAGTTCACGATGTTCCTGCGCCAGCCCCCCGGCCGTGAGCACTACGAAGTCGTGCTGCCAGGAGATGAACTCCGCGTTCAAGGCCGACGCGGCGCCAGAGATAGGAATAGCGACCATGAGCGAGCTATTTGGCCTGCCCATGAGCACCCTGATGTGGGTGTTCGGCATCGCGCTTCTCTTGATCGTCGCCTGGTCGATGTTCCTGGCGCGTGCGCCAGCCGGTCCTGTTGCGTCTTTCCGCGCGCAACATCCCGCGCCGGGCCGGGCGCTCGCTGCTCATCGTCCTCGGCCTGACCCTGGCGACCACGATCATCACGTCGGCCCTCGCGACCGGCGACACCGTGGCGCTCTCGGCGCGCAGCGAGGTGCTGCAGGCCCTCGGGCAATATCGATGAGGTGATCTCTTCCACCGAAGAGAGCGACATCGAGATCACGGGCGAGAGCGTCGCCTTCGAATACTTCGACGAGGCCGACTTCGAGCAGATCCGCGAGGCCGCGCTGCACATTCCCCAGGTGGACGGCGTCATGCCGGCGATCCTGGAGGAGGTCGGCGCCCAGAACCTGACCGCGCCGCCAGACGGAGCCTCGGCTCGCGGTCATCGGCGTCGACGCGCGCTACATGGACGGCTTCGGCACGATCCGCAACCAGCAGGGCGACGCGATCGACCTGGCGACCTTGCAGCCGCACGAGGTCCTGCTCAACAAGGACGCCGCGGAAGAGCTGCAGGCCAAGCCGGGCGACGACATCGTGCTGTACAGCACCACCGGTCAGCAGCAGGTGCAGGTACGAGACGTCATCACGTACGACGGCATGGGCACGTCCGACGCCGGCCTGCTGATGCCGCTGAGCGAAGCGCAGACGCTGTTCGGCAAGGAAGGGCCAGCTCAGGCACGTCGTCATCTCGAACAGCGGCGACGAGATCTGCGGCGCCAACCACACCGACGCCGTGATCTCAGGCCCTCCAGCCCACGCTCGACCAGCTCGGTCTGGCGATCGAGCCGACGAAGCGCGACGACCTGCAAGAGCGGCGGACGAGGCCGGCGCCATGTTCAGCACGATCTTCATCACCTTCGGCAGCTTCTCGATCGCGGCCGGCGTCCTGCTGATCTTCCTGCTCTTCGTCATGCTCGCCGGCGAGCGCAAGCCTGAGATGGGCATCGCGCGGGCCGTCGGCACGGAGCGCATCCACCTGGTCGAGATGTTCATGTTCGAAGGCGTGCTTTACGACGTCGCCGCCGCGGCGATCGGCGCTCTGGCCGGCGTCGGCGTCGCAATGGCGATGGTGACCATGCTGCAGGCCGCGGTGGAGCAGTTCGGCGTCGACCTGCGGTTCACGGTCAGCACCCGCAGCCTGATCACGAGCTACGCCATGGGCGTGGTGCTCACCTTCATCGTCGTGACCGCTCGGCCTGGCGGGTCAGCCTGCTGAACATCGTCACGGCGATCCGCGACCTGCCGGAGCCGATCAGGCGCGAGCCAGCGGCCGGGCGTCGCTGGTCTGGGGCTTCGTCTTCCTCGCGCTGGGCGGCCTCATCACCTACGCTGGGCCTGTCGAGCGCCCAGGGCGACGCCGTTCTACCTCGGCGTCTCGCTGCTGATCTTCTCGGCGATCCCGTTCGCGCGCATGATCGGCGCGCCGGACCGGCCTGGCCTTCACAGTCGCGGGCGGGCTGATCGTGGTCCTGTGGCTGCTGCCGTGGCGCTGGGTCGAGTCGGTCACCGGCGACCTCGGCTCCGACCTCAACATCTGGGTGGTCGGCGGCCTGATCACCGTCATCGGCGTCACCTGGCTAGTCATGTACAACTCGGACCTGCGTGGTCTCGGTGGCGCTCGCGACCGTGGGCCGCATCAGCGGCATGCTACCGATCCTGCGGATGGCGCTGACCTATCCGCTGACCAACCGATTCCGCACCGGCGTGACGCTTTCGATGTTCACGCTGGTCGTGTTCACGCTCGTGATCGGCGGCACCGTGACGAACGCGTTCACGCAGGCGTTCAACGACGAAGACCTGTTCGGCGGCGGCTTCGACATCCGGGCCACTACGGTGCAGGTGAACCCGATCGCCGACCTCGAGAGCGCGATTCAGGCCGAGCCCAACATCGACGGCAGCGCCATCGAGTACGTCGCGGACCAGAGCCTGGTGCCCGTGCAGGCGCGTCCAGGCCGGCACCGACGGCGAGCCGGGCGACTACCCCCTGCGCGGTATGAGCGATGCCTTCTTCGACCACACGAGCTACAGCATGGCGGTGATCGCCAAGGGATACGACTCCACGGAGGCCGTCTGGCAGGCCGTGAAGTCCGACCCCACGCTGGCGGTGGTCGACGGCCTGGTGGCGCCGCAAGCGCGACAACTTCGGCTTCGGCGCACCGGTGCCGGACTTCTCGCTGGAGGGCTTCTACTACGAAGACGGCACGATGCGACCCGACGCCGATCGAGGTGATCAACCCGCTGACCGGCGACGTCTCCCAGCTCACCGTGATCGGCGTGCTGCAAGAGGTGATCCCGGACTACATGATCGGCATCACGACGTCGCAGCGCTTCGTCGAAGCCGCGTTCCCCGCCATGGCCACACCCACGACTCACCTCATCGGCCTGCAGCCCGATGCGGACCAAAAAGCGATTGCCGATAGCCTGGAGTCGGCTTTCCTGGACCACGGTATGGAGGCTGTCCTGCTCTCCGATGAGCTGAACGACCTGGTGGGCGTGAACAACACCTTCAACTACCTGATCCAGGGCTTCATCGGCCTCGGGCTGGTAGTCGGCGTGGCGGCGCTCGGCGTCGTCAGTGCTCGCACCGTGGTCGAGCGGCGCCAGGAGATCGGCGTCATGCGGGCCATCGGCTTCGAGCAGGGCCGCGTGCAGATCGGCTTCCTCATCGAGTCCTCGATGGTCGCCGTCGCCGGCATCGTCGTCGGCACGATCCTGGGGCTGATCCTGGCCTACAACATCATTGACGACACTAGCAGGCAGGCGAGCTGGAGCGGCATCCAGTTCTCGGTGCCTTGGCTCAACCTGGCGATCATCTACGTCGTGGTGCTGGCAGCGGCGCTGCTCACGGCCTACCTGCCCGCGCGCCAGGCTTCTCGTGTCTACCCAGCCCAGGCCCTGCGCTACGAGTAAGCTGAAAGCAGGACTTCGAGGCCCCCGCCGGTTTCGAGCCGTGCGGGAGCCTCACCGTTAACGGAGGCAAGCGATGCGACCCGCCACTCTCGGCAAAGCGATAGCGCTCATCGGCGGCGGGACGCTCGCCTATCGACAGTTCGTACGGCCCGTCGGTGGTGAACTGGGGCGCCACGCCCGTAGAGGTGCAATCGACGCTGCCCGGCGACGACATCCTGGAGGACGTCCGCCTGCAAACGACGCGGGCCGTCACGATCGACGTGCCGCCGGAGCGCGTGTGGCCGTGGCTGGTGCAGATGGGGCCTCGACCGCGGGCCGGCGTCTACACGTACGACTGGCTGGAGCGCCTGCTGGGCATCGATATCGAGAACGCCAACCGCATCCTGCCCGAGTTTCAACACCTGGAGCCCGGGGAGTTCTTTGCTCTCGGGAAGGGCGGCAACGGCCTGGATGTCCGCGCGGTCTTGCCGGAGCGCGCCCTGGTGCTGCAGTGGCACAACGAGCATTCGACGTGGGCGTTTGTGCTCAACCGGGAGGGCGAAAGGACGAGGCTGATCTCCCGCAACCGCATCGTGGGCGGTGGCCCCGGCTTCGCAGTCGCCATGGCGGTCATGGAGCCGGGCTCACTGGTCATGGAGCGCAAGATGCTGCTCGGGATCAAGCAACGGGCCGAAGCGTGGGTGGAGATGCCGGCGACCCCGACCACCGGGAGCAACAACGGCCCCTAGACAGCAATCGTGAGCAAAGAGAAAGAGGGGACCAGTGGGGTCCCCTCTCTGCTTTGCGCCGGTAATGGTTAGGCGAAGGGCGCCTTCGTCTGGTCCAGCCAGACCTTGTACTTCTCCCAGTTGGCAGCAGCACTCTGGTAAACGAAGTAGTTCTGGACCGCCGGCCACTCCAGCCGGTAGCTGTTGGCGTTTCCCGGCTCCAGAAGGCACCACATGGCCTTGCCAAGGTGTCGCTGGGCATCCTGGACCAGGGCCTTGCGAGCTTCGGTGTCTCGCTCGATCTTTGCCTTCGAGAGCAAATCGATCAGCACCGGGTCGCCGGTCTTGCCGGTACCACCATCCAGCGAGTAGCCGTGGAAGGTGACCGGCCCCGGGATGTGCTCGGCAACCATGGCGCTCGTGGGGCTGACCACGCTCGGGATCGTGCCGGTTACCGAGTGGTAACCCATGCCTTCAAAGTTGCCGGAGGCATCACGCAGGTTCGGAATATATCCGCCCGTGTAATCCTCGATTCCCGCGTCGACAACCGTAAGACCCAACTCCTGCAGATAGAAGAAGTAGGGCTCCACGATGTTGCCACGGTCAAACTGGGCCGCGTTCGGGTAGCTGAACTTGACCTCGAAGCCGTCCGGGTAGCCGGCGGCGGTCAACAGCGTCTTCGCCTCTTCCAGGTTGTACTGGAAGTACTTTGCGTTCTCGCCGAAGCTGGACTCGTCCTGCGGGTCCAGCCACCAGCCGCCGCTTACGTAGGCGTCACGGGCGCCCAGGTGAGAGTTCCAATAGCGCGTGACGGGCATGCCATTTTCTTCGAATTCCTTGACGTTGTAGCGCACCTCGATATCGAGGTTGCGGTCGAAAGCCATCGATATCGCCTGACGCACACGTTCGTCTTTGAACTGATTCTCACCCAGGTAGCCGAAAGTCATCGGCGAAGTCGAGGCAGCAGCCTGGCCATCCTTGACCACGAGCGTGTCGTTCTGCTTCTTGAGCGGCAGGATGTCTTCCGACCGGACGATGTCGTTGCCGGGGCGACCGAAGTGGATCTCGCCGGCCAGAAGCTGGCTCTGGCGTGACGTGTACTCCGGCAGGATCGGCATAAAGATCTCGTCGACGAATGCGAATTCCTGGTCCCAGTAGTCCGGGTTGCGCTTCAGCGTGTAGCTGATCGACGGCCTGATCTCGGCCAGGTAGAACGGGCCGGTGCCGATGACCGTCTGGCGGTGGTCCAGGACGTCCGGGTCGGCGCCCTCCTTGGGGAACATGAGGATCTGGCCGGTGTAGCTACCGAATGCGGCGAACCAGTTCGCCGCGTAGGCTACGGGCTCCGTGAGCTTGACGGTGATCGTGGAGGCATCGGGCGATTCGGCGTCCATGGCGAAGCCGCCACCGCCGAGGTCGCTCCAAACCAGGCCACCGGTCGGGCCCAGCTCCTTGTGGCGACTAAAGCTGTAGAGAATGTCGTCGGCATCGACTTCACGGCCGTTGACCGGGTCGATGTTGTGCCACTTTGTGCCCTGGCGCAGCTTGAAGGTGAGCTGGAGACCGTCCGGCGAGACTTCAAAGCCTTCCGCGAGGGCGCCTTCTAGCCCATACGTACCCGGCTCGAGATGGCCGGGCGTTTCAGTCAGCAGTGTCTGCACCGTCTCAGCAATGAGGTTGTTGAGGTCGGCCTGCGGGTTAACCGGGTCAAGACTCCGGTTTTCGGAGTTCATGAAGTCCTTGAGCGTCCCGCCCATCTTTGCCTGAGCCGTCGTGTCCGTCGTAGGCGTCACGATGCCACTGGCGCCCGTGGCGCCGGTGCGCCGTGCGCCGGTTGCACCCGTCGAACCCGTGGCGCCGGTGGAGCCAGTGGCGCCCGTCGTGCCACCGGTAGAGCCGGTGCTACCGCCGGTCGAACCGCTATCATCGTCATCGCCGCCACAGGCAGCAAGGAAGGCGGCGGCCGCTGCCGAGCCTCCAGTCATCACCATCGCGCGGCGCCTTCCAATGCGCCGATTGAGCACCTTGTCCCAGTAGCTTCTTGCCATCCTGAGCTTTCCTCCCCTGATGAAAGACCTCCAAGGGGTCTTCGGCTTCCCTTAAGTCCTAAAGAAAGCCACCAATAGTTGGCGAATATCGCGGTTAAGCCTTAAGATGTCCATCGTTAACTATTTCATGAATTTCGACGATTAATTCTATTAGGTTAGTCATAATAACTATTATTCATGTACAAACAGTGCACTCGGAAGGACTCCGCCCATACAGGGAGGACTGTGGAAACGTTCAGGATCTAAGGGTCAGGCGCACGGCGGTCCCGGCGCCCGGTTCACTCTCGACCTCTACCCTGGCGCCGATGCTCGCTGCGCGCTCCGTGATCGAGACGAGGCCCATGTGGCCCGGATAGCTCTGGGTGGCATCGAAGCCGACGCCGTTGTCCCGCACCTCGAGTCGCACTGAGCCGCCGTCGCCGGCCGTCAAGGAAATGTCGACGCGGGTGGCGTGGGCGTGCTTGACGATGTTGTGCAACGCCTCCTGCCCGACGCGATAGAAGACTTCCTTCTCCGCCAGGCTCATCTCAGGCTCATCGGGGAGCTGTGCCTCCACCTCGATGCCGTAGCGGGCGCGCGTGGCAGCGACCTGCTTATCGAGCGCGGCCACCAGCCCTTCGGTCTCCAGCGACTCCGGCCGTAGCTCGAAGATCAGGGCACGCATCTCGGCCAGCCCAGCGTCGGCGAGCTGGAGCACGTAGTCCATGGGCTCCGCCGCACGCGACGCATCCGTATCGAGCAGCGTGCGGGCGGTGCGGGCGCCGAGTGCGATGCCGTAGAGCGCCTGCGAAACCGAATCGTGCAGCTCACGGGCGAGGCGCTGCCGTTCTTCCACCGCGGCCAGCTGCTGCGACTGCTCATACAGACGGGCGTTCTCCACGGCAACGGCGACCTGCGTCGCTACCGCACCCACGAGACCGGCCTGATGCTCCGTGTAGAAGCCTGGCTCTGAATGCGCCAGCGACAGGAAGCCGATTACTCGATCCTTGAGTACGAGCGGCACAACCATCCAGGAACGGATGTCATCGTAAGAGGTCGTGAAGAGGTTGGAAGTGACGCGGCGGTAGGCCTCGGCCTCCTTCGAGTCACCTCGCACGTCCGGGATGATGACGGTATCGCCATGGAGGATGCGAGAGCTGACCGGCTCCAGGCTACTGATTGGGAAGCGTTGGGAGATCGGTGCATCGCTGAATTCACTGCGCGTGTCCAGGACGGCGAAGTCGTCGCCCTCCACCGCGAGGACGGAGCCGCGGCTGTAATTGGCGATTACCTTCAGGCCTTCGACCACCAGCGCGAGCAAGGGACGCAACTCCAGCGTCGAGGCGACGTTGCGTGACACGGTGAGCAACATGGTCAGCTCCCGGGTGCGCTCCTCCACCAGGCGCTCCAGCTCCTGGCTGGCGTTCACGCGTTCGGTGATGTCGCGAACAACAGCAACGACGGAGGTGGGCGAAAGCGGCGATAACAGCGGCCGAGAGCCAACGACGGCCCTCCGGCAGATCGCCAGCGGATATTTCGATGGTGGCCGTGTTGCCTGAAGCGAGAGCGTCCCGGACGCCGGTCAGCATCGTATCGGCAACGTCCTTGGGACGTACATCGGACACCATCATGCCTTCGAGTGGAGACGGGTCGTTCAACATGCGTGTGCCACCCGTCTGTGGTACGCGCAAGAATCGACCTTGATCGTCGAGAACGACGACGCGGTCCGTCATTGCGGCGAACAAGGCTGCCAGCTCGTTCTGGGCAGCCTCTCTGTCCGCAACTTCCTGCTGCAGGGCGTCGCGGCGCTGTCGCAGGTCGCTCGTCATCTGGTTGAAGGAGGCGGCGAGCATGCCCAGCTCGTCCTCCGTTTCCACCGGCAGAGAGGTGTCGAGGTCGCCGGACGCAACGCTACGGGTGGCGCTCACCATGGCTTCGATGGGCCGCACCAGGACGCGACGGTTCAGGTACGTCGCACCCATGAGACCACAGACGAACAGAGCGCCCATCGCGACCAGCGTGACCCGAAGCGTGCGGTTGCCCTCTTCCTGAATAGACGTCGTCACGGCGCCCGCCTGGGCTTCGTCGAGAAGGTCCGTGACCGGCGACACTAGCGCCAGAGTGCCACCGAGACTCGGCACGGGCGCGAACGCGACGACGACCTCGGTACCGTCGATCGTGGTACGAACCAGGCCGCCCTCACCGGCGCGCATCTGATCGAGTGCGCCCGCGAGTCCTTCGTTGCCCTCGGCAGTCGCGGCGGCCGCAACAGCCGGGCTGTGGTTCGTGGGGAGGAGGTTCCCCGCACTGTCCACATAGAAGGCATACCCGTTCGCTGTGGGATTGGTGTCGTCGACCTGGGAAATGAAGGCGTCGAGGCTCAGGTCGAGGCCAACGGCGCCAAAGAACTCATCACCGAAATAGACCGGAGCGAGCACCGAGACCAGCTTTCCCTGCTTAGCCAGGTCGTCATACGGCGACACCCATACAGTCTTCCGGTCAGGGTTTGCTTCGGGCAGCACCGTATCGAAATGTGCCTCCTGCCAAAGGCGAACGTCCGGCTCCAGATAGTCCTGGACGCCGATTGGTGGGTAGTAGGTCAGCTCGCCATCGGCCCCTACAAAGTAGACGGCGAGGGCGTCAGGCACGTTCTCGAGCAGTCCCGGGAACAGCGGGCCCAGATAAGCGGCAGTCTCCAACCTGCTTTCGGCCTGCTCCGGAGAGGTGAGAAACGGAGGAATCCAGAAGTCGGCTAGCCGGTCAGCGGACGGATCATAGAGAACACCGTCGGTGCCAGGCACTAGCCTCGAGGCGTCCCAATCCGTCCCGATGTTGCCCCGGGACTTGACGAGGTACTCGGCACCCACGCGGGCATTCTGTGCGGAACGCTCGAACTGCAAGCCAACCCCCTCACCCACGAGCCGGGAGAACGCGGAGAGCGTCTTGCTCCCGAACTCTTCGAGACCCTCCTCGCTGGTTGAGGTGGCATTGCTCTGCGTGCGGTTGAAGCTGTTGAGGAGCAAACCCGCCGTGGCGACTCCCAGGACGATGAAAAAGGCGATGAGCGCCAGGTTGAGCTTGAGCCCCAGGCTCGCCCGAGGGAGCTTCACCTCAACTCGTGCCCAGTTCGGCGAGACCGTTCTGGGCCGCGTAGAGGGCAGCCTGGGTGCGGCTCTGGACGCCGAGCTTCTGCAGGATGTTGCTCACGTGCGTCTTGACCGTCTTCTCGCCGATGACGAGATCGCGCGCAATCTCTTTGTTTGCCTTGCCCTGCGCCAAGAGCTTGAGTACGTCGTTCTCGCGCTCCGTCAGCGATTCGGTCGTGGGCATTTCGGGCGTGCGCACTTCGCGCATGAGGCGCGCGGCGGCGGCGGGCGATAGCTGGACCTGTCCTTCGGCGGCAGCCTTGATCGCGCGCCGAAGGTCGTCTGCCTGCGTGTCCTTGAGCAGGTAGCCGATCGCACCCGCCTTTACGGCACCGATCACGGCTTCGTCCTCGAGCACGCTGGTGAGGGCGATGACCTCCGTGTCGGGCAACTCGCGGCGAATCGTGCCGGTGGCGGTGATGCCGTCCATGACGGGCATGAGCATGTCCATTAGCACCACGTCCGGCTTCAGGGCGTGGCTCTGACGCACGGCATCGGCGCCGTCTTCGGCCTCGCCGACGACCTCGAGTTCCGGGTCGAGTCCCAGGAACATGCGCAGGCCCTGACGTACGACGCTGTGGTCATCAACGATGAGGATGCGAATCGCCATGGCGTAACTTTGCTCCCTTTGGCGCCATTTTGCCTCCGTCATTGGTCGGAGAACTGACACCTAATTTGCCCGATGCGAGGTACCGGCGGGGTGGCCAACACTCTAGCAGAAAACCTGAAACCGACTTCGTGAGGAGGCAAAGATGACGACAGCACTTATCACAGCACGCAGGACTACAACCGAGCAACGCCACCACACCAGGACAGCGATTCAGGTCGCGGCGATGCCCCAGGAGATGGCGCAGGCCCTACGCGAGTTCGGCCTCATGCGGGCGTTTCGCGGCCTGACCAGCACGGAACAGCGCGACCACATCTGCCGCGTGATCGAGGCGCCCACGGGGGCTCCTCGACGCGACCAGATCGGCCGTCTGCTGGACGAGCTGTTCGATGACATCTCCCCCGGCTGGTTCGAAGACGAAAGGATCTCTGAGTCATGCGATTACCTCGAATAGCACACACCAACTTCCAGCGGCCCGCGACAACCGGAAGCCTGGCCCTCATCGCAGTCCACCTGGTGCTGTCTGCGCTCTTCTACATGGAAGCGTCGCTGGACGAGCGCCTGGCCTGGGCTGCATTCGCGGCAGCCGTCATGGGCGGGGTCGTCTTCGTATACGGACGTCTGATCCCTGCTCACCAGGGGCTCATCTGCCTCGTCGTCGGTCTGCCGTCGGCGATCTTCGGCCTGGGAATCCACGGTTCGCACGTCGTGCAGGTTGGCTTCGCGCTCAGCGACGTCACGGGACTCCCGGCGGCGCTGGCGGGACTCTACCTCACCGGCATGGGCGGCACGATCCTGGTAAGACTGGTGTATACGTGGTGGCGACGCCTGTTCTTTATCCCGGCGGGACTGGTCCTCCTTGTCCTGCTCTTCCCCGTCAGCCTCGGGGTCTTCGCCGCCAACGTCGCGAAGGTACCCTGCTGCAAGGAAACGCCCGCGGACCGTGGCATCGCCTACGAGGACGTGACCTTCGAGACGCCGAAGGGCCTCGAGCTATCCGCGTGGTTCGTGCCGTCCCAGAACGGCGCCACGATCATCACCGTGCACGGCGCGGGGAAGAACCGCGCCACGGTCATGGATGAAGCCGAGGTGCTGGCAAGACACGGCTACGGCCTGCTCATGGTCGACCTCGAAGGCTTTGGCGACAGCGAAGGGCGCGGCAACGCTCTTCGGGTGGGTCGGCGCCCGCGACGTCGAAGCCGCGATCGACTACCTGCAGAGCCGTCCCGACGTCGACGCCGACCGCATCGGCGGGCTAGGCCTTTCGATGGGAGGCGAGGTGCTGCTGCAGGCCGCCGGCGAATCGACGAGCCTGAGAGCGATCGTGGCGGAGGGCGCCACCGGACGCACGGCGCAAGACTTCGGGGAGATGAAAAGCGCCGAATACGACTACGTCGGCGTACCGCTCCATACCGTCGTGGGGCTCACGATGCGCCTGATCTCCGGTGAATCGACGCCGCCGCCTCTCAAGCAGATGGTGCAGCAGATCGCGCCACGGCGTGTCCTGCTCATCGCGTCCACCCTGGAGGAGGAGACGGAGCTCATGGGCATGTACAAGGACCTCGGCGGGCCATCGTTCGAGCTGTGGACGATCCCGGAGGACGAGCATATCGGCGGTTTCGACCTCCACCCGGAGGAGTACGAGCAGCGCGTCATCGCCTTCTTTGACGACGCCCTGCTGGGCGCGGACGATGCCGGCGCGAGCGGTGTGCGCTGACCCCGCAGCTCGAAAATCCTCAAGGGCGGCCTCTCTGAGGCCGCCCTTCTCTATGCCGTTTGGCGCCCTTCTCCGCCTTTAGGCGGAGACCCGGACTAGGCCCGAAGTCAGCCTCAGAGATCAGCCCCGGGGTCGATTCGAGGGCACCCTCCCAGACTCGAAACTACCGGTGTGAAAGCGATACGCGTCCTACTTGTCGATGACCAGCCAACCGTCCGCCGCGGACTGATGATGCGGCTCCAGCTGGAGCCCGACATCACCGTGGTGGGCGAAGCGCAGAACGGCGCCGCGGCCATCTCCGCCGCGGGCGAGCTGCAGCCCGACGTCATGGTCATGGACTACGAGATGCCCGAGATGAACGGCATCGAGGCAGCCGAAGCCCTCACGAGCGCAGGCGCCAGCGTCGCGGTTGTGATGCTCAGCATTCACGACAACACCACGGTCCGTCGCGCCGCCGCAAGCGCGGGCGTCCGGTCCTTCGTCGCAAAGCACGAACCGAGTGAGCGTCTGCTGGCGGCCATCCGAGAGGCGGCCGGAGCAGCCCGAGAGGAGGACACGTCATGAACCCATGACGCGGCGAATGAACCTCTCCCCCAACCCATCAAGAAAGCAAGGAGAAACCCAAATGCAAGTGGCATGGGCAGACACAAAGGACACAGGAATCATCGAAATGGAGAACGACCTCGCGATTGAGGTACAGGACCTCGTCAAGACTTACGCCAGCGGCGACGTCAAGGTACAGGCGCTGCGAGGCGTCTCCCTCCAGGTCCAGGAAGGCGAGATGGTCGCCATCATGGGGCCTTCGGGCTGCGGCAAGACGACGCTGCTCAACTGCATCAGCGGCCTCGACTTCTTCGACAGCGGCATAGTCCGCATCGGCGGCGTCGACCTGTCCGGACTGTCGGACAAGCAGAAGACGTCCTACCGGGCCCACAACATGGGCTTCATCTTCCAGACCTACAACCTGCTGCCGGTGCTCTCGGCGGTCGAGAACGTCGAGCTGCCGCTCGTCGTCTCCGGCGTCAACGCCCGCTACGCCCGCGAGCTGGCGATGCGCTCCCTGGAGCGCGTTGGCATCGCGGACCGGGCGAAGAACCGGCCCTCCCAGCTCTCCGGCGGTCAGCGACAGCGCGTCACGATCGCCCGAGCGCTGGTCAACGACCCGGCGATCGTCTGGGCCGACGAACCGACCGGCGCCCTGGACTCCCGCACCGCGGACGAAATCATGACCCTCATGGAAGAGATGAACCAGGAGCACGGTCAGACCTTCGTCATCGTTACGCACGACTCCGGCGTCGGCCGGCGATGCGACCGGCTCGTCACGATGCGCGACGGCCTGATCGCCAGTGAGGAGCGCTACTAGTCATGGAAGAGCTATTCGGAATCTCGATGAACACGATCATGGCCGTCCTGCTGGCGCTCTTCGCCGTCAGCGTCTCGAGCGTGATCTTCGTCTTCTTCCGCGCCGGCCACATGTTCCGCATGGGCCTGCGCAACATCCCCCGCCGGGGCATGCAGTCCGGCCTCGTAATCATCGGCCTCATGCTGGCCACCCTGATTACGACCGCCGCCTTCACGACCGGCGACACAATCGACTACTCGATCGCCAAGCAAGGCTACGAACGCCTGCAGCGCACCGACCTCGCGGTCAACCTTCTCGGTGAGAAGGACCTCAACAACACCGCCTCTGACGTCTACGTCAGCGATGGCGTCACGAGCGTCCTGGAGCAGCAGTTCGCCGGCGATGAGGACATCGAAGCCTTCATCCCTGTACTGCTGGAGCCGGTCGGCGCAGTCAACCAGCGCAGCCTCCAGTCCGAGCCTTCGATTACGCTCTCCGGCATCGACCCGGCGCGCATGGAGCTGGCCGGCGGCCTTCGACTCGTCGACGGCGGCGCAGCAGACCTCTCGTCGCTGGGTGCCAATGACATCTTCCTGAGCGAGCGCGCAGCCGAAAAGCTGGACGCCCAGGTGGGTGACACGATCTCGATCTTCGCCCGCGGCGTGAACCACGACGTCACCGTCAAGGCCATCGTCAAGGACGAGGTCGCGAGCAGCGGCAGCGCCGAGTTCTACGAGAAGGGCAGTGGCGGCGGCGCCATGCTCCTGTCCAGCGTCCAGGCGATCACCGGCCACGAGGGCCAGATCAACGGCCTCGGCGTCGCCCTCGTGGGTGACGTGGCGACCAGCTACCTGCGCTCCGACTCCGCTATCTCACGCCTGGAGCCCTTCCTCCAGAGTGACGCCGGCAAGCAAGCCCTGGGCCTCGACACCACGGTCACCGTGGACGCGGTCAAGGCCGACACGGTCCAGGAAGCCGAGGACTTCGGCAACCTGTTCACCACCTTCTTCATCGTCCTCGGCCTCTTCTCCATCGCGGCCGGCATCATGCTCATCTTCATGATCTTCGTGATGCTCGCGGCGGAGCGAAAGCCCGAGATGGGCATGGCGCGAGCGGTCGGCGCTCAGCGCAGCAGCCTGGTGCAGGCCTTCCTCTCCGAGGGCATGGCCTACACGATCATCGCCGGCGGGGTTGGCGCCCTGGTCGGCGTCGCCGCAGCGGTCGGCCTCGTGGCGGGCTTCCTGCGCATCTCCGGCGGCTTCGACTTCCTCGAGCCCCACATCACGGTGCGGTCGCTGGTCATCAGCTACTGCCTCGGCGTCGTCATCACCTTCCTTACGGTCGTGTTCTCCTCCCTGCAGGTGAGCTCCGTCAACATCGTCTCCGCCATCCGCGGCACCGAGGACGACGGCCGCCAGCAGGAGAAGCGACGTATCTCCTGGCGCTGGATGCTCGCCGGCCTGCCGGCCATGATCGTCCCGCCGCTGGGCATCTGGTTCTTCTTCCGCAAGGGTCTCGGCCTGGCTTGGGCGTGGATCATCGCCCCTCTCGGCCTCGCCCTGGGCGTCCTCTCCATCATGTCGGCCGACTCGGCTGACTCCGAAGCCCTGTTCATGTTCGGCGCCTCCATCCTGCCGCTGTGCGTCGCGATGATGGCGTCCCGGCTGCGGGCACCCGCCCGTCTAACTTGGACGCTGGTCGGCGGCTACCTGGCGGTGCTGTGGCTCGCCCCCGTCGACTACGCCAAGGAGATCTTCGGTCACGCGCTGGCTGCCGACATCGAGATGTTCGTCATCTCCGGTGTCATGGTGGTCATCGCCTTCACGCTGATCATCATCTACAACGCCCGCCTGCTCACGGTCATCGTGCAGCGGGGCGCCTGGCCGCGCTACCTCGCCACGGTGGCGCTTACGGCCATCACGGTCAGCTTCTTCGCCGGCGCCGTCGCCCTGGGCGACAAGTGGGACGGCACGGGCCAGCTCCTCTACCTCTTCGGTGGCGTGTCCGCCATCGGCGCCCTCGTCGCCTTCGCGGCGGTGCGATTCCCCAGCATGGCGCCCGCCCTCAAGATGGGTGTCGCCTACCCGCTGGCCAACCGCTTCCGCACCGGCATGGCGATCGCGATGTTCTCCCTGATCATCTTCTCGCTCACCACGTTCGGCGCCATCAACGCGAGCTTCGTTTCGCTGCTGACGGCCGATGGCGGCGACGGCGGCTGGGACGTCATGGCGACGGCCAACCGCAACACGGAATCGACCGACCTGGTCGCCGCGCTGGAGCAGGCCAACGCGCCGGTCGCAAACGACATCGCTTCGGTGGGCTACGTGAGCGTGTTCACCGGTCACTCCAAGGTTCGCGAAACGGCGGACGACGAGTACAAGCCGTTCCCGGTCCTGGCTGCCGACGATGCCTTCTTCGGCCTGAAGGACGCATCGCTGGACTCCTGGGCTGACGGGTACGCCAACGAGCGCGCCGTGTTCGACGCCGTTGCGGCCGACTCCAGCCTGGCGCTGGTCGACTTCAGCGTCATGCCCGGCGGCTTCAACGACTACGACTTCTATGCCGAAGACGTGACCGTGGACAACAGCCGCTTCGAGCCCTTCCAGCTCCAGTTCGTCGACACGACGACCGGTCAGGAAAAGACCGTCACCGTTATCGGCGCCCTGGCATCGCAGATTGGCCCGCAGTACACGGCCGGCATCTACATCAACGATGCTGCCTACCGTGAGGTCTTCGGCGCACCGGCTTACCTGCGCGGCTACGTGAAGCTGAACGACGGCGTGAAGTCCAAGGACGCCGCCCAGGAGATCGAAGCCGCACTGGTCACCCAGGGCGTCCAGGCCGAATCGACCAAGACGCTTCTGGACGAGTCGGTGCAGGAGAGCAACACCTTCATCCGCATGTTCCAGGGCTTCATGGCGCTGGGCCTGTTCACGGGTGTTGCGGCCCTGGGCGTCATCGCCTTCCGGTCCGTGACCGAGCGCCGTCAGCAGATCGGTATGCTGCGGGCCATCGGCTACCAGACCGGCAGCATCTCGCTGACCTTCGTGCTGGAGTCCGGGTTCATCGCCCTCATGGGCATCCTCTCCGGTGTGGTGGGCGGCATGATCATCGCCCGCAATCTGTTCACCAGCGGCCAGTTGGCCGGTGAAGGCAGCATCCAGTTCACGATTCCGTGGGTGGAAGTGCTGATAGTTGTCGGGGTCGCCTTCGTGGTCTCGATGTTCATGACCTGGTGGCCGAGCCGCCAGGCGGCCCGGGTCCCCGTGGCGGACGCCCTCCGCTACGAGTAAAGCCGAATAGCTCGGACAGAAAGGGCCGCGTCTCATCGACGCGGCCCTTTCGTGTCTGTCGGCTGAACCCGTCAGCGGCGACTGAAGAATCGAGTCAACCGGTTGCCCCGCGTCTGGGTGTTGATGATCGTGCAGACCACCTCATCGCCGGGGCCGATATCGACGTTCACGGTTGGGGTAACGCCGAAGGCCACGAATCTGGTTGCCGTTGAGGCAGGTGATGACGATGCTGTACTTGCCGATGTCCGTGGGCGGCACGGCGGACTCACCCACTACGTAGTTGCCCTCGTCCACTACCACGGGTCCCGTGGTGCCAATACCGACGTTTTCAGCCTCGACCGAGTCGCCGACCCAGAGGTCGAAGCGGCCGGAGTCGCGCAATGAAACGTAGCTCCGCACCTCAATTTGTTGAGTACAAGGCTCCGTGGCATCTGGAGCCAGGTCGACGTCGTCGGCCACCGCGATGTTGTCCAGACCGTTGCCCAGACCCTCCTGGTGGTTGTATACGCCGTTCCAAAGTGCAGGGTTGGTGGCGTCCGTCCCGGAAGGGTTCAAGGCGAGATTAACGTGTAGCAGACCGGGCACCGGATTGAACGCGGAACCGCATTCAGCGGAGCTCAGGTTGATGAAGTAGAGGCTGCCGGAGCCCTGATCGCTGTTGCCCGTCAGGTCCATCACAAGCCTGAAACGAATCCAGTCGCCCGTGTTACCGACGGAGCTTAGCGACACCGAGTGTGCAGTACCTGCCGCGTCAATGATCTGGACACACGGGCAGTCACTTGTGGGGACGGAAGCAATATTGATTCGCACCCCCAGCTCGCCGGTGGACCCGCGCAGGATCTTGGTGTCGGTGTTTTTATCGTAGCCGATTCCGAACTCGTTGCCCCAGTAACCGACCCGCATGTCTCCCTGCAGCATCATGCTGGTTTCGGCGCCCGTTAACGTCGGTATATAAAACGAGCCGGCAAAAAGGTGGGATGCATCAGCGCCGTAGCCGGAGCCCGAGTAGCCGTAGGTCAGGGACTGGGTACCATCGAAGCCACCCGTGGCAGTGACCCCCATGTTGCCGTGTCCGTATCCCGTGGCCGACCAGCCATCCTGGCCATCGAGGGCCGCATACGTCGAAGGGGTGTCATCGCCCGTCAGCGAGTTGAAGTCGTATGTCGCGAGGCTCCCGGCTGCCAGTACGCCCGTGGCGATGGCGATGGCGACCAGACCTGCTGCTGCGACAACGCCAACCAGGCCCCTTCCAATCCATGAACGGTGCTTGTGTCTACCTTGACTCGACATCGATCCCTCTTGTGAACTTTGAAACGCTTGCTCGCCACAAGATTACGGTCGTTACCGACTAGAGAAAAGGTAACTATTAGTTCCGGTTTCCACATGCCGCCAGTTATACGCAGCGGGCTCCGTCGACTTCCATGACGTTGCCGGAGATCAGCGACGCCTCATCGGAGGCCAGAAACACCGCCGCGGCGGCGATGTCCGCGGGCTCGCTCATGCGCCCGAGGGGGATCGTGGCGATGAAGCGCTCTCGGTTCTCGGGCGTATCGGCGACGCCCATGAAGGTCTCGAGCAGGCCGGTGTTGCCGATCACCGGGGCGATCGCCACGACGCGTATGCCATCCGGGGCAAGCTCCAGGGCCATCGACTTGGTCACGAGGTTCACGGCCGCTTTCGATGCGTTGTACCAGGTCAGGCCCGGCCGGGGCCGAATGCCCGCAGTAGAACCGATATTGACGATGACGCCGCCACGCGCCTGTTCTCGCATCCGCGGCACCGTCGCGCGGGTCATGTGGAAGATCGACTTCACGTTGACGTCGAAGACGCGGTCGAATTCGTCCTCTTCGACCTCCAGCAGCGGCTTGTTGCGGTGACTCCAGCCCGCGTTGTTGACGACGATATCGAGGCCGCCGAAGGCCGCAACGGTGCCGGCGACCGCCGCATCGATGCTCTTGCGGTCGGTCACGTCGCACGCGAATGCGGCGGCAGAGGCACCGAGCTCTTGCGCCACCTCGCGAACTCCGGCCTCGTTGATATCGAGTATCGCCACTCTCGCCCCTTCCTGGCTAAACCGGCGGGCAATCTCCCGACCGAACCCGGACGCGGCGCCGGTCACGATGGCAGTCTTGTTTTCGAGACGCATTTTCCCTCACTGACTTCGAATCTCTGAACCTGCGAGTGATGTTACCTATTCGGTAGTCGCCGGAACGCCACCCGCCGGCGCGCCAAGACCTGATCCAGGCAAACCAAACGTCACCTAGTCGAAATCCGCCTGAAACATCGCGAAACCTAAGCTGCTCTCAAAGTGTCGCTAGGGTTCCGTCTGGACGAGCCTGTCCGGAGCCTGGTCCGAGAGCGGCAGTCCTTCCGGGGAGCGGAGGGATACACGGCGGGAGAAAAGCCCGGGAGGCCATTAGCGTCTCCGCGGGTTTTTTTGTTTCCCGCGGAACTACTGAAAAGGAAGAACCCATGCTCACCTGGAAACGACTGCTCCTCGTCTTCGCAATCGCGGCCATTTCGGTCTTCGCGATTTCGTGCGGGGACGACGATGACGACACTTCGGGCGCCACGGGCGCGGCCCCGACGGCCACCGAGGCGGCCGCGAGTACCGGCGCAACCGGCGCCGCAACCACCGAATCAACTGGGGCGACCGGAAGCACCGGCGCCGAAGCGACGGCGACTAGCGAGCCCGCCGCCGATAGCCCATCGATAAAGCTCGGCTTCAGCGCCTGGCCGGGCTGGTTTCCCTGGCAGATCGCGGAAGAGAAGGGCTTCTTCGAGGAGGCCGGCATCGACGTAGACCTCGTCTACTTCGAGGGCTACCTCGACTCGATCAACGCCTTCGCCGCCGGTCAGCTCGACGGCAACACCCAGACCCTCAACGACACGCTTGCCTCCGTCGCGGCCGGCTCCGACCAGCGCATCGTCCTGGTCAACGACAACTCGACCGGCAACGACAAGATTATCGTCACCGAAGAGATCAAGACGATTCAGGAGCTGGTGGGCAAAAAGATCGGCATCGAGGTCGGCGTCGTCGACCACTTCCTCCTCGCCCTCGGCCTCGAAGACGCCGGCCTGAGCCTCGACGACGTCAACATCGTCCCGCTCGAGACCGGCGCGGCGGCCGCGGCGTTCTCGGCCGGTCAGCTCGACGCGGTCGGCGCCTTCGCTCCGTTCACCACGCAGGCCCTCACGCGTGAAGGCTCGCACGTCCTGTTCGACTCTTCGAACTTCCCCGGCGCCATCCCAGACCACCTCGTCGTCAGCGGTGAGCTGGTGGACGAGCACCCCGAGGTCGTCCAGGGCCTGATCAATGCCTGGTACCTCACGCTCGCCTTCATCGACGAGAACCCGGACGAAGCGATCGAGATCATGGCCAAGCGCGCCGGTGTCACGGTCGATGAGTACAAGGAGTACGACGCCGGCACGACGCTGTTCAGCATCGACGACAACATCGAGGCCTACGCGCCCGGTGACGACATCACCCACCTCGACTACGCCGTCGGACGAGATCGCGACGTTCCTTATCGACGTCGGCTTCGTCGAAGGCGAGTTCGACTACTCGAAGATGCTCGACCCGCAGTTCGTGGAGGCCTACAAGGCAGCGAACCCTTAGCAGCAGCCCGGTTTACCCGATCTAGGGAGGCAGCTCATGACGAGTAGGGATGCGGAACTCACATTGGAAACGAGAGCGACCGTAGCCGCTGAAGGGGCCAGCGCGGAGTCCCGTCAGAAGAGGAAGCGCCACAAGCGTTCCGTCTTCTGGCGGGTCCGCGAGGACATCCCACGCGGACTCGAGCTCGCCCTCGTCGTCATCTCGCTGGTCTCGCCGCTGCTGCTCTGGGTTGGCCTGTACCAGACGCACCATTTCAGCGCCATCGCCCTGCCCAGTCCTCTCGGCACGGCCGAGACGGGCTGGCGCATGCTGACGGACGGCCCGCTGCTCGGCGACGCCCAGATCAGCACGCAGCGTGTCGCCCTGGGCTTTGGGCTCTCGTTGCTGGTCGCGATCCCGCTGGGCCTGGCGATGGGGACGTTCACGAGCATACGGGCGTTGTTCGAGCCGGTGATCGCGCTGTTTCGCTACCCGCCCGCCACGGCCTTCACGATGCTGTTCATCATCTGGTTCGGCCTCGGTGAGACGCCGAAGGTGTACCTGGTGTTCTACGGCACCGTGTTCTTCAACACCCTGATGATCGCCAACGTCGTATGGACCGTGCCTCCCGAGATGATCAGGGCGGCTCAGACCCTGGGCGCCAGCAGCTTCAGCGTCTTCCGGAAGGTGATCCTGCCGCACTCGATCCCCGGCATCATCGATGCGGCGCGCGTCAATCTCGCAGCGGCCTGGAACCTGATCATCGTGGCGGAGCTGATCGCCGCGGAGACCGGGCTTGGCCGTCGCATCGTCAATGCGCAGAAGTTCCTGCGCACCGAAGAGATCTTCGTCGTGATCATCACCATCGGGTTCATCGGCGTCTGTACGGATATAGGCCTGCGCATTCTGCGCGACAGGCTCTCGCCGTGGGCAAAGGAGTAGACCATGAACGGGCGACTGGAAGCACACGGCGTTACGAAGGTCTTTCGCGGCAAGCACGGCGACACACTCGCGATCGAAGGCATCGACCTGCACGTCGAGAAGGGCGAGTTCGTCTGCCTCGTCGGCGCGTCCGGCAGCGGCAAGTCGACGCTCCTGAGCATCCTTGCGGGCCTGGCCGACGCCACGACCGGCGAAGCCACCCTGGACGGCGAGCCCATCGAAGGGCCGGGGCCGGAACGCGGGCTCGTGTTCCAGGGCTACTCCCTCTATCCCTGGCGCACCGTGAGTCAGAACATCGCCTTCGGGCTGGAGCTCGCGGGTTACGACAAGAGCGAGATCAGGCGTCGCGTGGAGCGCTACCTCAAGGTCATGAACCTGGAGAAGTGGGCGAACGCGCGGCCCAGCCAGCTCTCCGGCGGCATGCGACAGCGCGTCGCTATCGCCCGTTCGCTGGCGCCGGAGCCGGAGGTGCTGCTGCTCGATGAGCCCTTCGGCGCCCTCGACGCGCACACGAAGACGCTCATGCAGGAGTTCCTCGTCAGCGTCTGGCGCGAGACCGGCACGACGATCCTCATGGTCACCCACGACGTCGAGGAGGCGATATTCCTCGCACAGCGCATCTACGTGCTCTCCTCCCACCCCGGCCGGGTCAAGCGCGAGATCGTGGTGCCCTTCGACGCCGACCGCGGGCCCGAGATCCGGCGCGACGAGTCGTTCCTGGACCTGCGGGACGAGATCCGTGGCCTGCTCCTGGCCGAAGCGGTCGAGGTGTAGTCGGTGGGTATAAGACCCCGGGATGAATCCCGGGGCATCGAAACGCTGCGGGCACTGCCCCTCTTGCCTCGGGATGAATCCCGCGGTGCAGGGCAGAACGACGGGACAGCGCGCGACCTCACCGCCGGCCCCTCTCCTTGCGAGGAGAGGGGAGAGATTTCCAACTGTGCCGACCCGGATCGCCATCCGTCGTAACGGTAATCCGGATGCATTGGGATCAACTGACAACCGAAAACTGACAACTACAAACCTAGCCGAAGGCTTTCCCCCTATGGCACACACCCACGAAAGGACGTTATGACCAACCACCACCATCACTACCGAGGCGAGGTGCCCCTGCACGACAACTACGGACCTGAGGCGAGGTTCGCGGTTGAGGCGGAGGCGCTGCTGCCCCAGACGCGACACGAGCAGGAGATCGCGTGGGCGCTGGAAAACGGCCTGCAGGGCGCCGATTCGATCGTCGACCGCACGATCCCGACGTTCAGCCGCGGCGAGCTGCCGCACTTCGCCGGCATCAACACCTTCCTCAAGGCCCACTACGAGGAGGACGTGAAGAAGGCGGGCGACTTCGACGTCGCCATCCTCGGCGCGCCCTTCGATGGCGGCACCACGTATCGCTCGGGCACGCGATTCGGGCCGCAGGGCATCCGCAAGATCAGCGCCCTCTACGGCCCGTACAGCTTCGAGCTCGGCGTCGACCTGCGCGAGTCGCTGACCATGTGCGACCTCGGCGACATCTTCACGATCCCGGCGAACATCGAGAAGACGTTCGACCAGATCTCGAAGGCGACGGCGCACGTGTTCGAGTCCGGCGCCTTCCCCATCGTGCTCGGCGGCGACCACTCCATCGGCTACCCGACGGTGCGCGGCGTGGCCGAGAAGCTCAACGGCAAGCTCGGCATCATCCACTTCGACCGTCACGTCGATACGCAGGAGACCGACCTGGACGAGCGCATGCACACGACGCCGTGGTTCCACGCCACGGACATCCCCAACGTGCCGGCGAAGAACCTCGTGCAGATCGGCATCGGCGGCTGGCAGGCGCCCCGTCCGGGCGTCAAGGTCGGCCGCGAGCGCGGCACGACGATCATGACCGTGACCGACTGCGTCGAGATGGGCATCGAAGACGCCGCGCAGCAAGGCGCTCGAAGTCGCCTGGGACGGCGTCGATGCCGTCTGGCTGAGCTTCGACGTCGACTGCCTGGACGCGGCGTTCGTCCCGGGCACGGGCTGGCCGGAGCCGGGCGGCTTCCTGCCCCGCGAGGTGCTGAAGTTCCTCCAGATCATCGGCGACTCGATGCCCCTCGCCGGCATGGAGGTAGTCGAGTGCTCGCCGCCCTACGACAACGCCGAGATCACCTCGCTGCTGGCGACGCGCGTGATCTGCGACACGCTGGGCTGCCTGGTGCGCTCCGGCCACCTGGGCAAGCGTCCGTCATGAGCAACGAGGCGTAATCGTGGGATTCGAGCGGCTCTGGTTCGTGCCGATGACGGTCATCGTCGTGGCGATGGCGCTGGTAGCGGTGTTCGCGGCGAACGACGACGAGTGACGACGGACCTGGAATCTCTACTTGGTACTACGCTACGAAGCAGGCCTATTCGGAGTGGGGCTACGACTACAAGGAATCGGTCAGCCTCGGCCGCTGACGGCGACTGGACCTGGTTCGCTTCCCTCGGCAACGGCGGTAACGTCTGCCTGGTCCAGCAATACCACGAGGGCAAGGAACCAAAGGGCGCTGCCTTGTCCTGCACGCCCGCATACCGCTTCGGACGCCACGCCGTTGGCCTCGGTACGAGCGGATTCCCGCCGGCCGCAGCCACGGTTGCCTTCCTGCTGCCCGAGGGTTACGACGAAGCCGCCGCGGAGCTGAGCTGGGGCCACCTGCTCAGCCCGAACTTCTCTGATTGTCGATGACCTCGAGGCCTACGACAGGGAACCTGGGCACTCTCGCATCTCGAGTCATCCCAGTGCCGGCTGGCGATACTCTGACCCTATACCCGCTTTCAACAAACTGAGGAGACACCATGAGACTCGCACCGAGGGAAGAGGACGCACTGCTCGTCTACGTTGCCGCGGAGCTGGCGCGCAAACGCCGGGCCCGCGGCCTCAAGCTCAACTACCCCGAAGCCGTCGCCCTGATCAGCGAGGCGATGATGGAGGCGGCGCGTGACGGCCGCACCGTCAACGAGGCGGCCGAGATCGGCGCCGCCGTGCTTACGGCCGACGACGTCATGGAGGGCATCGGCGACCTCATCGACATGGTGCAGATCGAGGCGACGTTCCCGGACGGCACCAAGCTCGTCTCGTGCCACAACCCGATCAACGTGCCCGTGGCGTACCAGGAGCGATTCCCCGGTGGATAGCCTGAACTTCTACATCCTCGCGGACGGCGACATCGAGCTGAACGCCGGGCGCCGCAAGCTCGATATCGAGGTCGCGAACACGGGCGACCGGCCGATCCAGGTCGGTGCGCACGCTCACTTCTTCGAGGTCAACAAGGCCCTGCGCTTCGACCGCGCCGCAGGCCTTCGGCATGCGCCTCGACGTTCCCGCCACGACGGCCGTGCGGTTCGAGCCCGGCGACGTGAAGCCCGTGACGCTGGTCGAGTTCGGCGGCGCCGGCATCGTCTACGGCATGTCGGGGCTGGTGCAGGGCAGCGTACGCGAGCCGGGCGCCCTCGAGAAGGCGTTGGAGCGCGCTCGGGCTATGGGCTTCGAGGTGACGCCATGAGCCGGATCTCACGCCTGGACTACGCGGCGCTCTACGGGCCGACGATGGGCGACCGCGTCCGCCTCGCCGACACGAACCTCATCCTGCGCATCGACCACGACTACGCCGTATACGGTGAGGAGTCGGAGTTCGGCGGCGGCAAGTCGATCCGCGACGGCCAGGCCCAGTCCTCGACGGCGCTGAGCCGCGACGGTACGCCCGACACCGTGATCACGGCGCGCGATCGTGGTCGACCCGGTGCTCGGCGTCGTCAAGGGCGATATCGGCATCAAGGACGGCCGCATCGTCGCCGTCGGCAAGGCAGGCAACCCGGACATCATGGACGGCGTCACGCCCGGCCTCGTCATCGGCGCCGGCACCGAGATCATCTCCGGCGAGAACATGATCGCCACGCCGGGCGGCATCGATGCGCACATCCACATGATCGCGCCGCAGCAGGCCTGGGAGGCGATCTCGAACGGCATCACGACCATGCTCGGCGGCGGCACCGGCCCGGCGGACGGCACGCGCGCCACCACCTGCACGCCCGGGCCGTGGCACATCGCCCAGATGCTGCGCGCCGCCGATACGCTGCCGGTGAACTGGGGCCTGCTCGCCAAGGGCAACGCCTCCGACCCGGCGCCGCTGCGGGAGCAGATCGAAGCCGGCGCCTGCGGCCTCAAGCTGCACGAGGACTGGGGCACCACGCCGGCCGTGATCGACGCCGGCCTGCGCGTCGCCGACGAGTACGACGTGCAGGTGGCGATCCACACCGACACGCTGAACGAGGCCGGCTTCGTCGAAGACACGGTGCGCGCCATCGCCGGCCGCACGATCCACACCTACCACACCGAGGGCGCCGGCGGCGGCCACGCGCCGGACATCATCGCCATCGCGGCGCACCCGAACGTGCTGCCGTCGTCCACGAACCCGACGCGGCCGTACACGGTGAACACGCTCTCGGAGCACATGGACATGCTCATGGTGTGTCACCACCTCAACCCGCACGTGCCGGAGGACGTCGCCTTCGCCGACAGCCGCATCCGGCCCGAGACGATGGCGGCGGAAGACGTGCTGCACGACATGGGCGTGATCAGCATGTACTCCTCGGACTCGCAGGCCATGGGCCGCGTGGGCGAGAACTTCACGCGCCTGATCCAGACGGCACACAAGATGAAGGACGTGCGCGGTCCCCTGCCGGAAGAAGCCGAGGGCTCCGACAACCAGCGCATCCTGCGCTACATCGCCAAGCTGACGATCAACCCGGCGCGCGCCCACGGCATCGCCCACGAGGTCGGCAGCCTGGAGCCCGGCAAGCTCGCGGACATCGTGCTGTGGCCGGTCGGGTTCTTCGGCGTCAAGCCGGCGCTGATCGTCAAGGGCGGCGCCATCGCGTGGAGCGTCATGGGCAACGCCAACGCCTCGATCCCGACGGTGGAGCCCGTGCTCTACCGGCCCATGTTCGGCGCCCACCCGTCCGTGATCGAGCACACGTCGCTCACGTTCATGAGCAAGGCGTCGATCGACGCCGGCATCCCGGGTGAGCTCGGCCTGCGACGGCGCGCCGTGGCCGTGCGGAACACGCGCAGCATCGGCAAGGCGCGACATGGTGCGCAATGACGCAACGCCGACCATCGAGGTCAACCCGGACACCTACGAGGTCCTCGTGGACGGCGAGCTGGCGACGTGCCCACCGGCCCAGACGCTGCCGCTGGCCCAGAGGTACTTCCTGATATGAAGCCTCAAAGCATGCTGCAAATCGCCCCGGAGCGCCCTTCGGGGTGTCACCCTGACGTAAGGAAGGGTCTCGCCCAACAGCGACTACCTACCGAAATGCCGGGGGATGGGAAGTGGCGCGTCGAAGCACCGTACAGGAGGGCTAGATTCTTCCTGCGTCAGAATGACAACGAGGGGTTAGGCCCGGAGTCGGGACTCATCACGTCTGTTGACCGGCGCACGCGTCTTGGGTCGTTGATATGAACGTCCAGCACGAGACGTCGCAGCTCCTGGCCCTGCTGCAGCTCAACGACAGCGCCTTCCCCAGCGGCGCCTTCACGCACTCGTACGGGCTGGAGCAGCTCGTGCGGCAGGTGGTCCTGCGGGATGCCCGGGATGTCGAGCATTTCGTGACGTCCGTGCTGACCCACACGATCGCGACCTCTGAAGCCTCGGCGGCTCGCGCTGCTACCGACGCGGCGGTCGGCGGCGACCTGACCTCCGTGATCGCCGCCGACCGCGCCCTCTATGCCATGAAGCCGGCCGCGGAGCTGCGACAGGCGTCGCTGATGACGGGCCGTCGGTTCCTGGAAGAGGTGGCGATCCACGTCGAATCGCCGTTGTTGCAGGCGTACCGGGAGCGCCTGACAGCGGACGAGCGCCTCGGTAACTACGCGGTCGCCTTCGGGGTGGTTGCGGCGGCGCACGGTATCGAGTCGCGTTACGTGCCGGCGGCCGTGCTGCTCTCAGCCGCGACGGCGATGCTCCAGGCGGCGATGCGCCTCATGCGCGTCTCCCACCGCGACGTGCAGGCGATCCTGCATCGCCTGCGCCCATTGATCGCCCGGCTGGCCGCAGACGTGCGTAGCGGCGTTCAGCCCGTGGCGCTCTCGGGCTTCCATCCCGTGCAGGACATCGCCTCGATGCGGCACGCAGGCGCCGAGGCACGGCTGTTTGCGAGTTAGAAGTCGCTAAATTAGACCCCTCTCCGTCTGCGGGAGGGGGAGGGGGAGGGTCTCATGCGTCCAGTACTGAAAGTCGGGGTGGGCGGGCCGGTGGGCTCGGGCAAGACGGCACTGGTGGAGCGGCTCGTGCCGCTGCTGCTGCAGGCCGGGCGGTGCCCCGCCGTCGTGGCGAACGACATCTTCACGCGCGAGGACCAGAAGATCCTGCGTCGCGCCCTCGAAGGCGTGCTGGCGCCGGAGCGCATCCTCGGCGTCGAGACGGGCGGGTGCCCTCACACCGCCGTGCGCGAGGACCCCACGGCCAACCTCGCGGCGATCGAGCAGCTCATGGACGACTTCCCGGAGACCGACATCGTCCTGATCGAGAGCGGCGGCGACAACCTGACCCTGACGTTCAGCCCCCTGCTCGCCGACCTCAGCATCTACGTGCTCGACGTCTCCGGCGGCGACAAGACGCCTCGCAAGCAGGGCCCCGGCCTGATGAACGCCGACCTGCTCGTGATCAACAAGAAGGACCTGGCGCCCCACGTCGGCGCCGACCTCGGCGTCATGGAGCGCGACTCCAACGCCCTGCGCAACGGCCCGCTCGTGTTCACGGACTGCCGTCGCAACGAGGGCGTGCAGGAGGTCGCCGACTGGCTGCTGAACGAGATGGACTCCCTGCCGCTCAACGGAGGCGTGCGACTCTGGGTGGGATGACCGGCGGCGTCACGGCGGCGCTGGACGCGCGTTTCGAGGCCAATCAGCGGCCTCACGTGCACACGTCGGGGCCACTAGAACTGCGAGGACCGCTCGGCGCGTCGTCCTTCTACTACCTGCGCAACGTCACGGCCGGCGTCTTCGCGGGCGACGCGTATCGCACGACGGTGCGCTGCGAGCCGGGCGCCGAAGCGCGCATCGAGTCCTCCTCGGCGACGAAGGTGTACTCGATGCCATCGGGAAGCGCCGACGTGAGCGTCGAGCTATGCGCCGAGCCCAGCAGCCGCCTCGTCTGGGGGCCGCACGCGACGATCCTCCACACGGACGCCGCGCTGCGCCAGACGACGCGCGTCAACGTGCAACCCGGCGCCGTCGTACTCATGGCCGAAACGCTGGTCATGGGCCGCATCGCCGCGGGCCAGCGCTTCGACTTTCGGTCCTACGAGACGAGCTTCGAGGTCTGGGGCGGCGCCGATGACGTGCTCTACCGCGAGGCCTATCGCCTCGAACCCGGCCCAGACCTCGAGGCCGCGATGGGCGATCTTGGCGTGCTCACCTGCGTCTACGCCCTCGGCGCTGTCGACGACGGAGCCGGCGAGCAACTCGACGCATTGTGTACAACTCGGGCGCTGACGGGATGGAGCGCCTTGCCCAATCGATGCGGCCTCGTGGTCAAAGCGCTGACCGCATCGATGTCCGAGGGCACGGCGATTGCGCGTGAGTGCCTCGCTGTATTCAGCGAGGTGGGTTCGCCCTCACACCCACACACGCTGCAACCGGCGTAGCAGCGCCACACAGCACCGCATGTATACAGACACGGCGACCGGGCGGAGGTTCGATGGGGATTGGTGCCCACGATGCTAGCAGCGTCCGACTCTAATGCGACACCGCCACTTGTCGTTGCGGGAGGCGATAGCCGACGTGGCAACCTTGCGGCGTCCCGAGTATGAAGAACCGGTCTCGTGCGCAGCGGGGCCGGAAAAATTGCTACGGCCCGCTGACGCGTGCCTCGCAACGACAGTTCGGGGCGCATCAACACATGCGGGGTTGTCGCTCGAGTAAGAGAGACTTGCCCGCTACGCTAGGGCTCCGAAGTGAACACGACGCCGCTCCCACGCAGGAGGGGCGAGCCATCGATAGCGCAGGCGGTCTCGCAGCCGGCGACCTGACGCGGGCCGGCGCGGCCGGTGACCTGCAGGGCTGCTTCCGCGAGGTGGCCCATGCCGTGCAGGCGCCCCTCACTGAGCGAGCCGCCGAAGGTGTTCACAGGCAGACCGCCGGTGAGCTCGATGCGACCATCTTGGATGAAGGAGTGCGCCTCGCCGCGACCGCAGAAGCCCGCGGCCTCCAGCCAGTAGTAGGTCGAGGGGCTGAACCCGTCGTAGAGCTCCGCCACCTGCATGTCGGATGGGCCGAGGCCGGCGTCGCCCCAGAGCTGATTCGCCAGGGTGCCGCCGGTGACCATGTAGTCGTCGAGGATGTAGGAGATGAGCTGGCGCCGGCCGCCGGATGTCTGCTGGGCGGCAGAGGCGACGTAGGCCGGCGGGTTCTTGAGGTCGCGAGCGCGCTCGGCGCTGGTGAGCACGAAGGCGGCGCAGCCCTCGACGGGGATGTCGCAGTCGAACAGGCAGAGCGGCTCGGCGATGTAGCGGGCGTTCATGTAGTCGTCGAAGCTCAGGGGCGTGTCGCGGAAGTGGGCGCGCTCGTTGAGGTTGGCGTTGCGGCGCTGCTGCGTCGTCAGGGTCGCCATCTCCTCGCGCGTGGCTCCGTAGAGGTGCATGTAGCGCTGATACGCCATCGCGTGCCACTGGTAGATCGCGGCCTGGCCGTACGGCAGCGAGAACTGGGAGTCGCCCGCGGCCTGTCGCGCCGTCGCTTGCGAGTAGGGGCGCCCGACCGGGTTGTGCATGGCGCGCCAGACGAGGACGTAGTTCGCCATGCCGGAGATGATCGCGTTGGCGCCCTCGATAACGGCGCTGGCGATCATGCCCTGGCTCAGCTCCGCGTACCAACGAAACTGCTTCGAGAGCGGGTAGTGCTTGAGGAAGTAGTCGACGCTGACGCTGTCGACGCCGTCACGGCCGATGGCGCCCATGATGTAGGTCGCGAGGCCGTCGACTTGCGACGCCTGCAGACCGGCGTCCGCGAGCGCCTTGTTCGCGGCGTCGAACGCCAGCTTGCCGAGGTTCTCCTCGGAGCGCCGGCTGATCGTCGAGAAGCCGATGCCCGCAACAGCGACCTTGCCTTTGCCCGCCCAGGTCACGATGCGTCGTCCGGCACGAATTGGGGCAGCATGTTGCCGTCCTCCAGCGCCTCGAACGTGACCTGGACGCGCGTCGCCGATGCGCACGTCCTCCTGCGTTACGCCGGGCAGGTTTGTGAGCATCAGGAGCAGCGGCTGCTCGTTCAGCTCAACCAGGGCGGTGACGTAGGGCACAGCTCTCCTCGAAGCCGGCGACGCTCTTCTGGTGCATGACCGTGAACGACCACACCGTGCCGCGTCCGGACACGTCGACGTAGCTGAGGTTGAGGGACTGGCACTGGTCGCAGGCGGCCTTGGGAGGGTGGTTGTAGTAGTCGCAGTCACCGCATCGCTGGATGGCGAGACGGCCTTGCTTCGTGGCGTCCCAGAAGGGCTGGGTGAGGTCGGTGACGAGGGGGGTAGCTCGTGAGGGGGCGGTCATATCGAAGCTCCGACTGGCGAACCGAAGGCGTTTCGGACGGTCGGGCGCTACGCATCGCTGTCGCACTGCTCCGCTGTTTTCTGCCCGCTGTAGCGCCCCAGCATGCTGGGGTACTGCAGCCCACGACTGATTCGCGCTTACTTCCGAACTTCGTCCCATGCGGCGATTATGCCTTGATGCCCAGCTCGGCGAGCACCTCGTCGGTGTGCTGGCCGAGGGCCGGCGGGGGCAGGCGCACGGGAAGCTCGGCGTCGCTGAACTGCCACGGCGGCGCCATGACCGTCACGGAACCGTCGCCGGTGGGAGCGGGGACCTGGCGCAGGAAGTCGAGGTGCTGCGTCTGCGGGTGCTCGAACAGGTGAGGGTAGTCGTTGTGGCGGTAGGCGTTGCCGCCGCGCTTGTTCAGCATCGCCGCGACCTCGTCGACCGTGAACCGGCTGAGGTACTTCTCCCAGACGGGCTTGTACACGGGGCCGAGCCGCGAGTTGGCGCCGATGTTCACGCGTGCCTTCTGCTGCTCCTCGGGCGGTAGCTCGTCCATGCCGAGGTCATGCATGAGCCCCGCGAAGTTCTCGTCGTCGATGCGACCCACCACGACGGTGATTGCGCCGTCTTTGCATTGATAGCCCGTGTCCGGCGGGCGCACGTAGCTCTCGTTGTGGAAGCCGAACCACTCGTCCGGGTTGGAGAGCGCTGCCCACAGGGTCGAGCGCATCATCACCATGCAGCCGAACAGCGACACGTCGACGCGCTGGCCCTGGCCGTCACGGTAGCGGCGCCAGAGGGCGGCGAGGCTGCCCTGCGCGGCGTAGATGCCGGTGTACGTGCTCGCGGCGTCGGTGCCGAGCCGAATCGGGGGCTCACCGAGGGCGCCGAGCGAGGTCGTGGCTTCGGCGGCCATCTGGGCCGGCAGCTCGCCGCCGGGTTGGTCCGCCAGCGGGCCGTTGGGGCCCCAGCCGGTGATCCGGCAGTGCACGAGCTTGTCGTTGCCGGCGATCAGGTCCTCGACGTCGAGGCCGAGCTCCCGGGTGAAGTCGGCGTCCTCGATCAGCACGTCGGCCTGATCGATCAGGGCTCGCAGGCTGTTGCGACCGGCGCCCGAGGCGAGGTCGAGCATGACGCTGCGCTTGTTGCGGTTGATGGCGACGAAGACGGCGCTATCGCCGCTCTCCCAGAAAGGGGGCATCGTGCGGGCGAGGTCGCCATCTGGCGTCTCGACCTTGATTACGTCCGCGCCGCCATCGCCAAGGTGCATGCCGGCGACCGCAGCCGGGAATGCCCTGCCCCAGCTCGACTACCTGAAACCATCGAGCGGCTCCACTCATCCTGCGACCGCCTCCGATGCGGCAGCGGCTTCTGCCGCCGCATCACGGGCCAGGATCTCGTCCAGGATCTCGCTCGTGTGCTTGCCCGGCTCCGCTGTCGGGAGCACCGTGGCCGGCGTGCGGTCGAAGGTCCACGCCAGGCCGGTGGCATAAACGTCGCCCCAGGCTTCCGTGTGCACGTTCTCGATGTAGTGGTTCTCGGTGACCTGCGGGTGGTGGATCAGCTCCTCGAAGCTCATGATGCGCGCGTTCGGCACGCCGGCCTTCGAGAGCTTGAGCTGCCACCAGCGCGCCGGCTTGGTCGCGAACACCTTCGCGAGGCGCTTCGCTGATCTGCTTGCGCGCCGGCGACGCGCCCTTCGAGGGTCTCGAAGCGCGGGTCGGCGCCCAGCTCTTCGAGGCCGAGGGCGTCGCAGAGGGCGTGCCACTGCTGGTTCGTCGCCGCCTGCACGCCGATGTAGAGGCCCGCCTCGCAGAGGAACGCCTCGCTCGGCGCGATGGTGGAGGAGGCGCTGCCGAGCAACGGCGGCTGCTCGCCGGTCGCGAGGTACTCGCCGATCTTCGTGGCCTGGACCGCGGTCGCCGGCCTGCACCATGTTGAGGTCGATGCGCTGGCCCTTGCCCGTGCGCTCGCGCTGCAGCAGCGCCATGATGATCGCCATCGTGGCGTAGTTGCCGGTCGATGGCGTCCATCTGGGTGAAGTGGCGGTAGACCTCGGCGTGGCCGCCTTCGTTGCCGCTGTTGCCCGCGAAGCCGGTGAAGGCCTGGATCTGCGGGTCGGCGGCGGTGCGGTCCGAGAGCGGGCCCGTGGTGCCCCAACCGCAGATCGTGCAGTAGACGATGCCGGGGTTGATCTCGCTCAGCGCCTCGTAGCTGAGGCCGAGGCGGTCGGCGACGCCGGGGCGCATGTTGTCGACGAAGACGTCGCAGGTCGCGATCAGCTTGCGCGCCATCTCGTTGTCGAACTCGGCCTTGAGGTCGAAGAACGTCTGGCGCTTGTTCATGTTCCAGGTGATGTGGCCGATCGAGGTGCCGTTGATGTAAGGCGGGATGCCGCCGCCGAACGAGATGCGGGCGGCGTCCGGACGTTCGACGTGGATCACGTCGGCGCCCAGTGCCCCGAGGTTCATCGTCGACCAGGGCCCGACCATGATCAGCGTGAGGTCGAATACTCGGATGCCTTCCAGTGGTCCTCTCACGGCGTCTCCTTCACGTCCCTATCGCCCATCGAATCGGGCCTAACGGGGACGGTCGTACTTATTGCGGAGGGTAATCAGGCAGTCCACAGGTGTCAATATTTCGATGTTCATTGTTCGAGAAACGAACGCAGTACATCACCTAGCGTTCACTGCCGTCATGATCTAGGCTAAACTCCGCAGCGACGATATCTGATCGACGGCTCTCGCGTGTAGGGCCGAATGGCGGAGGACCTTCATTAATGAGCATCGGTAAGAAGCTGGCCGGACTCCTTCTCGATACTCACTACGACGACCTCCCACCCGCAGCGATCGACAACGCCCGTATCGTCATCGCCAGCACGCTCGCCAGCGCCGCCGCCGGCACCGACATCCTCTCGGCCCGCATCGCGCGTGAGCTGGCGCGCGAGAAGGGCGGCACGCCGGAAGCCACGGTCTGGTTCGACCACGCCGGCAAGCTACCGGTCATCGAAGCGGCGCGCGTCAACGCCATGCTTAGCGACGCCGCGGCCTCCGACGACAGCGACCTGCGCAACATCGCCCACATCGGCACGATCATCACGTCGCGTGTCGCTGGCCTTCGCCGAGAAGACCGGCGCCAGCGGCAAAGACGTGCTCGAAGCCATGGTTACCGGCTACGAAGCCGGCGGACGCATCGGCGCCGCCCTGACGCCCGGCGCTGGGCCAGCGCGGCTTCCACGCCTGCGTCATCGTCGTCTTCGGCGGCGTCATGGCGGCCGCGAAGCTCCTCAAGCTCACGCCCGACCAGACCGGCGAGGCCTTTGCGCTGGCAGCGACCTCGATGGGCGGCCTCGGCATGTCGACCAACAGCCTGGCGCGCGAGTACCACGCCGGCTCCGCGACGCTCTCGGCGATCAACGCCGTGCTGCACGCCCAGCGCGGCTACACGGCGGACCAGGACGGTCTGCTCGAGGCGCCGCGAGGTTTCCTGCAGGTGTTCTCCGGCGGCGTGAACGAGGACGCGATCCTCGGCGGCATCGGCGAGTCCTGGGACATCACGACGGACATGACCGTGAAGATCTGGCCCGGCGCGACGCCGTTCGCCGCCGTCGTGGAGGCGGCGATGAACGCCGCGCGCGAAGGCAACGTGAACCCGGACGCGGTCGAGCGCGTCACGGTGTCCGGGCCACGGCAACGCGCTCAGGTCGGGCACGGACAGCCGAAGGACCTCGTCGAGGCGATCCACAGCATGCCGTACTTCGTGGCGTCGGCCGTCGTCGACAAGGACTTCAGCTGGCAGCACGCGACGCCGGCGAAGTACCTCGACCCGACACGATCGGCCGCATGATCGATCTCGTCGAGGTCGACCCGGAGCCCGCGGAGGGCTTCGAGCACTACACGTGGGGCCACGGCGCCACGGTCACTATCAAGATGAAGGACGGCGCCACGTATCGCAGCACCGTCAACGCACCGAAGGGCTCCGGCCCGCGCGGCATCGACTGGGCGGACGTGGAGCACAAGTTCAGGACGCTGATGCCGGAAGCCGGCCTCGAACCCGCGCGCGTCGAGGAGATCCTTGGCGTCGTGCACCGCTTCGACGAGCTTCCGAACGTAGACGGCCTCATTCGCCTGCTCTAGGCCGAGGCCAACCACAACTCTGGAGGAGAAACATGACCACCGACTGCGAACACACGATGGAGCCCCTGTCCGACGACGAGGTGGGTGACATCCGCCGCAAGACCCGCACCGGCCGCCCCAACGGCGCCTGGCTGGAGAGCGTGAGCCGCTGCAGCAAGTGCGGCGGCCTGGAGGCGAAGGTCTCCTGGTACGGCCAGATCCACCCGGCGGCGGTCAGCATGAACGACGGCAACCCGACGGTGCACTGGCCGACGCGCCAGGGCCAGGCCTCCGGCGGCGCCATGGGCATGGGGCAGTAGGAGACACGCGTGGACTTGCCGAAATACGCAGACCTGCCGGCCTTCGAGAAGACCGGCGAGCGCTACGGTTGGGGCGCCTTCGGGGCCGGTGACCAGCTGGGCACGATCAACCTGCTGACGCCCGAACGGGTGCTGGCGGCATCGCGCCTGGTCAAGAAGGGCGCCGTGATCAACCTAAGCCTGCCGCTGAACGTCCCGACGACGCTGTATCGCGGCGAGACCCGCGCCGGCTACAAGCACAACATGTCTGTGAGCCGCGCCGGGCGTGACGACACGCTCGACAACTTCGCCATGCAGGGCAGCAGCCAGTGGGACGGCCTGCGGCACATCCGTTACCGCGAGTTCGGCTACTGGGGTGGTTTGCAAGACGAAGACGTGGACGGCAAGTCGCTGCTCGGCATCGAGAGCTGGGCACAGCACGGCATCGTCGGCCGCGGCGTCCTGATCGACGCCGTGCGCCACTTCGAGCGCCTGGCATACCGCTGGACGCCACGAAGAAGACGCCGCTCGGCCAGACCGAGATCGAGGCGTGCGCGGCAGCCCAGGGCGTCGCGCTGCAGGACGGCGACATCCTCCTCCTGCGCACGGGCTGGCTGCGCTGGTTCCAGGCCTCGACGCCGACGGCCAGGAGGCCCTGCGAGGCCGGCTCAACCCCGGCGAGGACGGCCTCGACATGCCCGGCCTCGACCCGAGCACGGAGACCGCGGCCTGGCTGTGGGACCGCCACGTCGCGGCCATCGCGGCGGACAACCCCGCCCTCGAAGCGCTGCGGGTGGACGCCGAGGTCGGCTTCCAGCACCGGCGCCTCATCGCCCTGCAGGGTATGGCGATCGGCGAGCTGTGGGACCTCGAAGCCCTCGCCGAGGACTGCGCGGCGGACGGCGTGTACGAGTTCATGCTCGTCTCGGCGCCGCTCAACGTTCCGGGCGCCGTCGGCTCCCCGATCAACGCCTACGCGATCAAGTAGCGAGGGACGATGAGAAACACCTTCCTGCAAGACAAGGCGGCCGTCGTCGGCGTGGGCAACACGTCCTTCGGCGCCCTCTACCGCAATCTCGACCCCGACCGCAGCCAGTACGACCTTGGCGCCGAGGCGTTTGTCGAAGCGCTCGCCGACAGCGGGCTAAGCAAGGACGAAATCGACGGGGTGCTGGTATGCCGCATCCCGGACTACAGCCGCATGTCCGACGTCCTGGGCATCCGATACCCCAGCTTCGTCAACGTCATGCAGGCGGGCGGCCGCATGGCCAGCATCACCCTGCAGTACGCCGCGATGGCGGTCGCGACGGGCCAGGCGACGGCAGTCGCGTGCATCTACGGCAACAACGGTCGCTCCGCTGGCGCCCGCTACGGTGGCGAGGGCGGTGGCGGCGGCAACGAGATTGGCATCAGCGACGCGGCGTACGGCATGACCTCGCCGGGCGCAGCGGTGGCGCACATGTTCCGGCGCCACCAGTACCTCTACGGCACGAAGGTCGAGACCCTGGGCACGCTGGCGATCAACAACCGCCTCAACGCGGCGCTCAACCCCAACGCCGTCATGCAGGCGCCGATCACGATGGAGGACTACCTGGCCTCCCGCTACATCGCCGAACCGCTGCGGCTGCTGGACTACTGCCTGATCAACGACGGCGGCGTCTGCCTCATCGTCACGTCGGCTGAGCGCGCCCGAGACCTCAAAAAGCCGCCGGTCTACATCCACGCCCAGGGCATGGCGGGCGACTTCGACTACCAGTACGCGACCGACGACTTCTATTCCGGTGCACTGCAGATGGTGGCAAAAGACCTGTTCGAAGGCTCAGAGATTCGCCGGCGCAGACGTCGACGTGGCCGAGATCTACGACAACTTCACGCCCACCCTGATCTTCACGCTGGAGGGCCTCGGCTTCTGCAAGCCGGGCGAGAGCGACGGCTTCATCACGCCCGAACGCATCGCGCGGGACGGCGAGCTGCCGCTGAACACCTCGGGCGGCCACACGAGCGAGAGCTACATGCAGGGTTGGGCCCTCCTCGCGGAGGCGGTGCGCCAGGTGCGCGGCGAGTGCGGTGAGCGCCAGGTCGCGGATTGCCACACGGCGCTCTACGCCTGCGCCTCACCGATCTGCAGCGGCATCCTGTTCCGAGGAGACGCCTGATGACGCAAGAGCCATACGCCAAGCCCCTGCCGCGTGTAACGAAGCTCAGCCGGGAGTTCTGGGATGGCGCCAAGCGACACGAGCTGCTGCTGCTCAACTGCAACGCCTGCAGCAAGATCTGGTTCCCACCGTCGTTCAGGTGCCCGAACTGCCTGAGCACGGACATCGTCTGGAAGCCTGCATCCGGCCGGGGCAAGGTGTGGTCGTGGATCGTCATGTGGCAGCGCTACTTCCCTGCCTTCGAGAGCGAGCTGCCCTACAACGTCGCCTACGTTGAGCTCGACGAGGGCCCGAAGCTCATGACCAACCTCGTCGAGGTCGCCCCGGACGACATACGCTGCGATATGCCCGTAGAGGTCGTCTTCGACGATGTGACGGACGAGTTCTCCTTGCCCAAGTTCCGGCCAGCCTGATCCGTTCGTCCAGAGCTTGTCGAAGGACGCTCAGCCGGGCGATGCCGCCCCGTCTCCGGCGTTTCGATAGCCAGTACAGGGCTCGCGCGGTTCGACAGGCTCACCACGAACGGCTGGGCGCAGCGAGGCGGCGGGTGTTTCGAACGATGAGTAGCCATTGGGCGACAGCCCGCCGAGGTGTGGACACCCCGGCTACGGTGATGTGGATGCGGCAGAGAAAGGACGCGTGGCTCCCGATGCCGCCCCGTCCCGGCGTTTCGATGGCCAGTACAGGGCTTCGCGTGGTTCGGCAGGCTCACCACGAACGGCTTTGGATGCGGCGAGGCGGCGGGTGTTTCGAACGAAGAGAAGCCATTGGGCGACAGCCCGCCGAGGTGCGGACACCCCGGCTACGGTGATGTCGGTGTGACAGTGCGAAGGCGTTTGCACCGAATACTGCCACTCGCCGGGCTGTGAGAGCGCATACCTTATCCTTACTCGAGATGAGCATTCCCTTCCTGGAAGCTACGCGTTACGTCCTGCCCCTGCGGGAGGGCGGTTCCTTGCCCGCGATCGTGGAGACGAGGGATGGGCGCCAATACGTGGTGAAATTTCGCGGCGCCGGACAGGGGCCAAAGGCGCTGGTGGCGGAGGTGATCGCAGCGGGGCTTGGAGACGCGCTCGGGCTACCGGTGCCAGCCCATGCCATCGTCGAGCTCAAGGAGGGCTTCGGAGAAGCCGAGCCCGATCCGGAGATCCAGGACCTCCTGAGGGGGAGCATCGGAGGCAACTTCGGGCTGGCCTATCTGTCCGGCGCGCTCGGCTACGATCCGGTGGCCGACGGCGCTTTCGTGACTGAGGGGCTTGCTGCCGATATCGTCTGGTTCGACGCTTACATCTCGAACGTGGACCGTACAGCGCGCAATCCCGAATCTGCTGATCTGGCACGACAAGCTGTGGCTCATTGATCACGGCGCCTCGCTGTACCTTCACCACACGGGCGGCGATTGGACGGCGCGGGCCCAGGAGCGCTTCGCCATGATCGAGAAGCACATCTTGCTCAAGGCCGCCGGCGACCTCGAGCGCTTCGGACGAGCGACTGCGCCCGCAGCTCACCGAGGCGTCATCCAGCAAGTGATCGCGGGTGTGCCGGACGAATGGCTGGAGCCGGAGCCAGAAGAGCAGCGACAGGACTATGTGCGATACCTGCTCGACCGGATCGAGGGGCCTCGCGAGTGGCTCCAGGAGGCTGAGAGTGCCCGCCGGCGCCGCTGATCAACCACCGACCAACGGCGGCGGCTGGTATAGCTATGCCGTGCTCCGGGTCGTCCCGCACGTCGAGCGGGGCGAGTTCATCAACGTCGGCGTCGTGCTGTTCGCGAGGACGCTTCACTTCCTCGAAGCCCGCATCGAGCTAGACCCGGCGCGATTGAGCTTGCTCGCGCCGGACGTGGAGCCCGCGCTGGATATCGACGAGTTGAAGCGCCATCTCGAAGTGCTGCAGCGCATCGCGGCCGGCGACGCGAGCGCGGGGCCAATTGCCGAGATGAGCCAATCGGAGCGCTTCCACTGGCTGACGTCCCCACGGAGCACCGTCATCCAGACGTCCGCGGTGCACGTCGGCTACTGCGAGGACCCCAGGGCGGCGCTCGATCAGCTCATGACGAGCCTGGTGCACCGGCCCTCAGCCTGAGCACAGGTATCGCCGGCTTCGGAGTAAGCGGTCGGGCAAGACTGGCTTCGAGGACTCGCTAGACCGCCGCGGTAGCCTTCTGGGCTGCCTGCTCCCAGGTCTTCATCACCGCCTCGATCTTGTCGGCGTCCTTGCTGCGGCCGGGCTCCGTCGGGACGTAGCGAGTGCTGCCGCGGAACCGGAAGCTCTCGATCGGCAGATCGATGACCTCGCGGGGCTCACGGAAGACGTTGAGGGTGGGCTCGCTGCCGTTCAAGACGAGCTGGAGCTGCTGCATGAGCTGCCGGCGGAAGAGGATGACGCCGGCGTCGGACTGACCGAGCTTCTCGAGGTTGCGCTTGGCGATGTCGCCCTGGCCGGCCCAGACCATGTAGTCCTGCATGAAGAACACGCCGAGGTCCTTGAACTGCCCTTCTCGTCGTAGAGCTCGAACTGGCGCGACGGGACGATGTCCTGCTCCGGCGCCTGACTGCCATCGGCGGCCTTCCAGGTGTGCAGCGTGAAGTGACGCGTGTGGCGTGTCGTCGATTGCGACGCGGAACTGCATCTGGTTCTGGTTCGGGTTGCCGGAGAGGAGGATGTTCGGGAAGACCATCGGATGGCCGACCTTCCAGGGGTCGTTCTCCTCGGTCTGGCCCTTGGTCACGCGGCGCTTGATGATGCCGTACTCGAACTCGTCGAAGCCCACCTTGAGGTGCTGCCACTCGTGCCCGATCGAGGGCTCTTCACCCTTGAGCATGCTGCGGTAGTAGTCGCCGCCGTAGCTGTGCAGCCACTCGGTGTGCACCGGGTCCAGCGTGTTCTCCTGGCACTGCAGCCAGCTACAGGGCAACTCGACGATGCCGATGTCGCGCACGGAGTTCTCGGAGACCATCGGTGACCCAGCGAGGCAGCAGCGGCGCCGGCTGCGGGCCCATGTAGGCCCAGACCAGGCCGGCCAACTCCTGCACCGGGTAGGCGTCGATGGAGCACTTGGCCTTGTAGTTGTCCTCAGGGTGCGTCGTGTCCTCGTAGGGCTGCTCGAGGCAGTTTCCCTCGGCGTCGAACTTCCAGCCGTGGTACATGCAGCGGATGCCGTCGTCCTCGACGATGCCGTAAGCCAGCGGGGCGCGCCGGTGCGTGCACTGGGACAGCGACCATGCCGAGCTTTCCCGAACGATCGCGGAAGACGATCGAGGTCCTCGCCGAGGATCTTGAGCTGCTTGGTGCGCAGGCCGCTCTCGGCGATCTCGGAGACGGCGCAGACGGGATGCCAGTAGCGCCGCAGAAGCTCCCCCATGGGCTTACCCGGACCGACTTCGGTCAGGAGCTTGTTGTCCTCGATGCTCAGCATTTGGGCCTCCCTCTTGCTTCGGGCTCGTTGGTTATAACGTTATACGAAACCTAATGGCTGCTGACGCGCGCGTCAATACTCAGCGCGACACCTCCGCGTAGTAGGCGTAAACACCGTTGCGGCGGCGCGCCTGGGGCTCCAGCGCGGCGTTCTCGGCAAGCAGGTCCTTGAAGTGCGGCAGCGTGGGCGCGACACGCAGGTTGGACAGCTCATCGAGGTTCTGCTCCGGGATGCGGCGGTAGTCCGGGCCGGCGGCGCAGCGGGCGTACCAGTTCATCTTCGCCTGCTCCTCGAGGTTGATCATGTTCATCACGGCTTCTTCGAGGCTGGCGCCGGTGGTCGTGGCACCGTGGCCTTCGAGCAGGATCGCCTTGCTGGACCCCAGCAGGCGCGCGACCTCCTCGCCCTCCTCTCGCGTGATCACCGGCGCCACGTGCGGGTAGACGGGCAGCGGCTTGCGCACGAGCGGGATGCCTTCCTGGCACATCGGCACGATGGTCGATTGGAGGACGCTGAGCACGCCGCAGTAGCGCGCGTGCGTGTGGGCGATGCACTGCACTTCGGGATGAGCGCGGTAGATGCAGGCGTGCATCATCACCTCGAAGGCCGGTGTCGTCGTGCCCTTGCGCTCGACCGTGAAGGCATCGAGGTCGCAGATCACCATGTCGTCCGCCGTGGCCTTTGCCAGCACGTCGATCACGGCGCCGCGGCCCTTCATCACGAAGCGGTCCGGGCTGGTCCGGGATGCGCATGCTGACGTGGCCGTGACCGGCGACGGCGCCCGTCGAAAGCCCCACGGCGGCGAGCACCCGGTTCGCCTCCGCGACCTGCTCCTTGAGTTCTTCGTAGCTCATCTGCTGCCTCTTTCAACTGAAATTGGGGACGACGACGTCCGACCGTGCGCCAGGTAGGCGCAGCCGATGCCGGTTCGCGAAATGGGTCTGGAACTTCGGTTAGAGCTGGAGCTCCGGCTTGTCCACGTCGATGTAGTACTTGCAGCGGTCGCCGCGGACGTGCGTGCGCCGGTACTCGATGGGATCGCCGTTCGGCAGGTAGTTGACGTAGGTCAGGAGCAGCGCCGGCGCGCCTTCGTTCGCCTTCAGGAGCTCGGCTTCTTCCTCGTCAAGGATGGTGACCTCCACCTCTTTGTGCTGGAAGGCCTCCGTAATGCCGTACTCGCGCATCACGGAGTTCATGGTGCGCGTATTGAGGTAGCGTTCTTCGAAGTTCGGGAATTTCGCGGCCGGCAGCCAGTTATGGATCAGCATGAGTGGCTCTCCATCGCCCAGCAGCAGACGCTTCATTTCGTACACCCTGTCGGAGACGGGGAGATTGAGGCGAGATGCGACGGAGGCCGGCGGGCTCTTCAGCTCCAGCGAGACGAGCTCGATCTGGGGTTGGCGTCCCATCTGGGCAACGTTGAGTCCGTCCCTGTACATGGACATGAGGTCGTGCGCCACCTTGGGCTGGGCCACGAAGGTCCCGCGTCCCTGCTTGCGCTCCAGCAGGCCCTGGTTCTGAAGAAGCTGCATGGCGTGTCGCACGGTGATGCGGCTGACGCCGAACTCGCGCGAGAGCTCTGCTTCCGTGGGCAGCCGGTAACCCGGAGACCACTCGCCGCTCTCGATCTTCTCCGAAACCAGCTCCTTCAACTGGTGGTACATGGGAATGGGGCTTCGATTCAGCATTTACCGGTCCTGAAGGCGGCAATAGCGCCGCGGGTTCATACATTGCTTAAGTTCCCACTTTCACAGAGAAACAGCAACTACGTAATTCGGTTTTCCGCAAGCTCGATCCACATGCTCATCTCATGCGGCGTGATCACCGGACTTGCCGGTTCGACAAACGACGGTTCTAGCTCGCTGATCTTCGTGACGCCGATCAGCGACATCGCCATGCGAATTTCGCCCTCCAGAAGCTCGAGCGTCTTCACGAGCCCCTCGACGCCGGCCGCCGCCATGCCCCAGCCCTGGAGCTTGCCGATCGCCACCGCATCGGCACCGAGGGCGATCGCCTTGAGGACGTCGGTGCCGCGCAGGACGCCGCCATCGAGGATGATCTCGCTGCGCCCGCCGACCGCCTCGACGATGCGGGGCAGCATGTCCATCGTCGCCACCATCTGATCGAGCTGGCGGCCGCCGTGGTTCGACACCCAGACCGCAGCGACGCCCATGTCGGCGGCCCGCTTCGCGTCCAACGGGCTCACGATGCCTTTGACGATGAAGGGCAGTCCGGCCAGCTCCATGAGGCGCGGCAGGTGCTCCCACGTCAGGTAAGTGAGGTGCTCCGTACCGGCGTGACCGCGACTACCCGGCCGGCGTCCCGGCATCGGATGCAGGATCGAGCGGTCGCGCATGCTGTGGTACGGGGTATCGACGGTGAGGCAGACGGCGTCGTAGCCCGACGCCTTGACACGCGAGAGCACGCCGGCCACCCAATCGAGGTCACCCTGCAGGTAGAGCTGGAATATCTTCGGCGCGCCGGTGTGGGCCGCCACGTCCTCCAGGCTCGGCGGCGTCATGATGCTCATGCTCATGATCGTGCCGTAGTCCTCGGCCGCTTTCGCGAACCCCAGCGCCCCGTCCGGCGAGAGGTGCTGCATGGAGCCGATCGGCGCCAGGATCACCGGCGTGCGCAGCTCGTGGCCCAGCAGCGTCGAGCTCGTGTCGATGTGCGAGACGTCGACCAGGACGCGCGGCACGAAGCCCCACTTGTCGAAGGCCAGCCGGTTGCGGCGCAGCGTCGTCTCCGACTCGGCGCCGCCCACGAGGTAGTCCCAGGCGGCCTGGCTCAGGTTGGCCCGCGCCGCCTCGACGACCTGCTGCGTGGTGAGGAAATCGCCCACCCTAAGACATGCTCGGGATGATCACGGGCTTGACCTCCGTGCCCTCCGCCATGCCGTGCAGCGCCTCATGGACGCGCGACAGCGGGAAGCGGTTCGAAAGCACGCGCTCGAAGTCGAACTGCTTGCTGCGCGTGGCGAGGAAGGTGAGGGCCTGGAGGTAGTGACGCGCCTCACCGGCCCGGAAGCCGATGTAGGTCTTGGTGCCGATGGCGAACGGCTTGTCGCCCGTACCGCCGGCGCCGATCGAGAGGAAACGGCCACCGGCGCGCGTGAAGTCGAGGCCTTCGGGCACGGCGGCACCGCTGGCGCACTGAATGACGACGTCGGCGCCGCGACGGCCCGTGCGGTCCATGACCCACTCGTGGCGGTCCTTCACGTCCCGCATGTCCTCGATGTTGAGGACCTCATCGGCGCCCCATTCCTTCGCTACTTCGAGACGGGAGGCCGGCGCGCCGATGACGAGGATGGTGCCGGCGCCGCGATCGCGGGCGACAGCGAGAGCGTAGAGGCCGATGGGGCCGGAGCCCTGGATCACGACGGTCTCGTGCGGGGCGATGGGGCCCAGCAACTCGTAGCCGTGCATGACGGTGCGCAGCGCACAGGCCGCCGAGGCCGCGAGTGGCGATGAGACGTTGTCCGGGATTCGCGTGACGTCGGACAGCACCGGCACGTAGTGCATCTCGGCGCAACCGCCGAGGAGGTACGGGTAGTCGTCCACGCGCTGGCGGCCGAAGCGGCCGGCGTTGGGGCAGAGCGTCGGCTCGCCCGCGACCGTGCAGTAGTAGCAGTGGCCACACCAGGGGTAGGCCATGAGGACGCGGTCGCCGGTCTTCAGGGGCTGGCCCAGGATGTCGAAGCGCTCACCCTTGATGTCGACGATCTTGCCGGCGGTTTCGTGACCGGGAATGTACGGCAGACCTTGCTGGCGCATCATCCCTTCCCAGAAGTGGACGTCCGTGCCGCAGAGCGTGGCGGCTTCCACCTCCGCCAGCATCGCCGTCGGCTCCAGCTCCGGGATCGGGACGTCTCTGACCTCGACGGCGCTCTTGAAAGAGGTAACCAATGCTGCGCGTGCCATGTGTTTTGCTATTTCCTTTCGAGTGCCCTTAGGTCGAGTGCCCTTAGGCCGGTTGCTTGCCGATCTTGACGCCGGCTTCGTCTTCGATGGTCTGGAGGGTGGCCGACATGAGCTTGGGGCCGAGGCCCTTCGCCATACTGCGGATGTAGACCTGGGAGGCCGCAGCGGCCATCGTCGTCGGTACATTGAGCTCGCGCGCCGCCTCGACGCAGAGGCCTACGTCCTTGGCGGTGAGGGCGAGGGTGAATGTCGGGTTGTCCCAGTTGCGCTCCAGCAGCCGCGGGATGCCCTGGACCAGGCGCGATGAGCTAGAGACGTTCCAGATCTCGTACAGGCGCTCGGCCTCGATGCCCGCCTTGACGCCGATCGCGAGCGCCTCCTGCACGATGAGGCTGGAGGCGTGGATCATCATGTTGTTCGTGAGCTTGAGGATGTTGCCCGAACCGACCGGCCCGACGTGGAAGATGTTCTTGCCGAAGGTCTCCAGCAGCGGCGTCACGTCCGCCAGCGTCTTCTCGTCGCCGCCCACGAAGATCGTCAGGGTGCCTGCCTCGGCGCCGGTGCTCATGCCGCTGAGGGGCGCATCGATGAAGCCGACGCCCTGGGCGCCTTCGATGCGACTGAGACGCTGGACGGCGCTCGGCAGGTTGCTGCTGAGATCGACGTGGATGCTGCCGGCCTTGAGGCCTCCCATGAGGCCGTTCTCACCGAGAACCGCCTCGTCCACCTCCGGCGGCCCCGGCAGCGACGTGAACACGACGTCCGCGTTCTCCGCCACGGCCTTCGGGTGGTCGGCCCAGGTGGCGCCAAGCTCCACCAGGTTGGCGGTCGCTTCCTGCCGCTTGTCGTGCACCGTGACGTCATGACCGGCGTCGAGCAGGTGACGGGCAATCGGGTTGCCCATGTGTCCTGTGCCGACTACACCTACTCGCACTGCGATCTCCTTCCGACCTGTCGAAGTGGGCCTCGCCCTGTCGAAGCAAACCTGGCTCGGGAAACGGTCGTGTAGGGTCCTCGCCGGCGTCGCCAGACGATATGCCCGAAATTCGTCATATCATTAGGCGCTTTTCGTCCTCTGTCAACGACTTCTAGCAGCTATTGAGGTTCATTTTGCGGACGCAGTTGAACGGTCTTGCTATGCTTGCAATAATGCGCACAAACCTGAACACAACCTCAAAGGCTTGTTGACGACTTGGCTAGCTCAATCCAAAAGACCTTCCGTTGCATCGAAACGATTGCCAGCAGCCCGGCAGGCCTCACCGTATCCGAAGTAGCTAACGTCGCGGGCCTGAGCCGTCCCGCCGCCACCCGCCTCCTCGACGGCCTCGCCGCCGACTCGATCATTGTCAGAGACGAAACGTCCAAGCGTTACCGCCTGGGCCTGCGCCTCTACGAGTGGTCGATTGCGGCCATGCAGGCCAGCACGCCGATCAACGTCTCGCGCAAGGAGGTGTTGAAGCTGGCGATGGACGTGGGCCGGGAGTTCAACCTCCTCGTCCTGGAAGGCAGCGAGGTCGTGCTGCTGGAGCGCTTCGAAGACGTCGATGGCATCGTGTTGAGCCGGCCGGTGCCGGGCCGACGCGCCTGGTACCTCACGGCGACCGGCAAAGCCATCGTGGCGTTTTCGCCCCAGGTCCGGGCCCTGCTCGAAAAAGCATCCAAGGACAAGGACGGGGCCGATGCGCCACCCGCAGACCTCGCGGAGGAGCTGGCCAAGGTACGAGAGCGCGGATACGCCCTCTCCCACGACGTCCGCAACCAGACCTCGATCGGCCTGCCGGTGTTCGGCCAGTCCGGCGTTCCCATCGGGTCCATCGGCTCGTTCCTCATGCCCGACGAGAACGAGAACAACATCGACGCGCTGGTAGCCGCCATGCAGGCAACGGCCGAGCGCATCTCGCACTACCTGGGCTATCGCTCGCCGGTGAGCACGCCCTTCACCTAAGCCCTCTCGTTATCCCTCGATCGTGACGGTCCCGGCCGTGCCATCGACCGTGACGGTGGCGCCGTCCGGGATCATGCGCGTGCCCATGCTGGTGCCGACGACGGCGGCGATACCGTACTCACGCGCGCAAATCGCCGAGTGGGCGAGGATGCCCCCGGCGTCCGTGACGACGGCTCCGGCGATGGCGAACAGCGGCGTCCAGGGCGCCGAGGTCACGCCGCAGACAAGGACCTCGCCGGTGCCGAGCCGGTCGGCGTCGCTGAGGTCGCGGATCACGCGCGCGGTACCGCGCACGACGCCCTGACTGGCCGCGAGGCCCCGCAGCACGCGACCCTCCTGCAGGACGCGCTCGTCCGGGCCGCGGAAGTGCTTCACGAACAGGCGCTGAGCCGGTCTCAGCGAGCGCGCCGCCGCCGGCACGCCGACGTGCAAAGGCGGCGTCAGCTTCAACCACGCATCGATCGCCTGCTTGCGGCTCGAGACGGTGTCCTGCAAACGCAGGTCGCCCAAGGCGGCGGCCTTCGCGGCTTCGTCAGTCGAGAGATAGGCAACGTCGTCGGGAGAGTCGAGCATCCCGGCCTGGGCGAAGCGGCGGCCTAGCTCGACGAGGGGGACGCGCAGGCTGCCCCAGACGAGGAGCTGGCAGAAACGTACGCTCCTCGCTCATCGGCACGTGAGCGCGACAACGATCGAGAAGACGGCGAAACTCCGATAGCTGCTCGGACTCGAGTCGCGCCTCGATCTGGGCGACGGCCTCTGCCTTCGTACCACCCGCACGCGGTAGGGCCGAGCCCGGCGACCACGAAGGCTCCTCCATGAACCGGGCGATCAGGCGCAACGGCACCCGCGGCGACTCTGCCCATGTCGGGATGTGCAGGCCGCTCCAGCGTTCGGCGCGCCAGCCGTAGGCATCGAGGAACTGCTGAAGCTCTCGGGCAAAATCGGCGCCGCCGGGGACCTCATCGAGGCCCTCGGTCTGACCGGAGCGCACGATCTCGGCGAGCACGGGGTTCTCTCGCGCCAAGTCTGCCAGACGGGCGAGCGCGAGGGCGGCAGCGGAGGTCTCGTTGTGCGATTCCTGCAGCGCCGTCGCCGCGAGCAGACCGGCTTCTTCGCCCAGGTTCGTATCGCAGAACTCGATCAGCGCCATCGTCGGCGCCAGGAAGGGCTGCACGACGGCCATGGACAGGTAGTGCAGCTCGGCCGCCTCGGTAAAGATGCTGGGAAGCTGTTCCGCCAGCTCGACGCTGGATATCGAGGCGTAGTCGCGGCTTCGGATGTCCGCACAGCCGGCCTTGAGGCGCGGGAAGTACTCGTCGCGCCAGACCTGAAAGACGTCGCGGCCCTCCAGCTCTGGGCCGGGCATCGTCGGGCCGCTGTTGAGGGCGTAACCGTAGCCGTTGATGAAGGCCGTACGCCTGCCCTGACGCTTCATGATCGCCGCGAAGACTTCCTGGGCCATCGGTGGCATGGGGCGGTCGTAGTGGGCGTCGTCCAGCAGCCAGCTGTAGTTGGCGTCCTCGGGGTCGCGCCAGGTCACCTCGAAGTCGGGCGTCACGGCCAACACGGGCGATGGTTCAGGCATCGTTACCTCCAACTCTCAGACGCGAAACGGCGGCGGCCTGTTGAGCCACCGCCGTTTCACTGCAGTTCGCGTCTTGCTTAGCCTACGACCGCCTTCTGGATCACGGGCAGGTGGTACAGCTCACTGACGTTGCCGGCCGTGATCGCGTAGCGCTCGTCGTGCGGGACGTCCTCGAAGATGTCATCGAGGACCTGCTGCGAGCGCGGGAAGGTCGAGTCATGGTGGGGGAAGTCGCTGCCCCACATGAGGTTCTTGATACCGATCTCGTGCCGCGTCGCCAGACCAATGCGGTCGTCCTCGAAGGTCACCGCGAAGTTCTGGTGGAAGTAATGGCTGAAGGACTCCGTCAGCTCCGGCGGCTTGTTGCGGTAGTGGGCGACCGTGGCCCAGTCCATGCGCTGCAGGAAGTGCGCCACCCAGCCCGTCTCGAACTCCGTGACTACGAAGCGCAGGCCGGGGTACCGGGCGCACACGCCGCTGCTGATCAGGTCGACGATCACGCGGGACATGCCGAAGCTCGCCAGGCCGTAGCCGGTGCCAAAGGGCAGCGGGTCCGGCAGGCCGTGGTTGGGCTGCGCGGACGTGAGGAAGTGCATGACCAGGGGCATCTGCAGCTCCTGGGCAACTTCCCAGAACCGGTTGTAGGCGGGGTCCGAGTACGGCCTGTCCTCCGGCGGCACGCAGGGGATGTTGGCGCCGAAGTGCCCCATCTTCTTCGATCGGTACAGCTCATCGATGGCGAGGTCGACGTCGTGCAGCGGCACGCAGGAGGTGGGGAAGAGGCGGTCGGGCGCCTGGGAGGCGTAGTTGTACACCCAGTCGTTGTAGCTGTGGTAGGTGTCGGAGATGATGTGCGGGTTCGGGAGCGTGTTCAGGCCGAGCAGCACGCTCGGGAGCAGCACCTCCGCGTCGACACCATCCATGTCCTGATCCTTGATGCGCGCGATCGGGTCGAGGACGCCGGGGCGCAGGCCCGCGTAGCCCTTCTTGATCATCTCCTGCGTCTCGGGGTCGTTGGCGAAGTGGCCGGCGATGCCGAAGCGGCCCACGCTGACGAAGAACGTCTTGCCGCTGCCGAGGTTCAGGACCTCCCCCTTCTCGGGGTCGTGCACGATGCCCGGCGCTTCGTCGCCGTACTTCTCTTGCAGGCCATCGAAGATTTCCGGCACCTCCACGATGTGGGAGTCGCAGGAGATCACTACTTCGTCGTATGCCACTGGGATCCTCCGTAAGCTTGGTTCGTCAGGAAATGACCTAATGTTATACCCAAGGTCGAGCGTGTCAACGACCGTCGCGACCTAGTCGAATATTGCGGCCGCCGGTCGCGACGGTGCGCACCAGGACCTCGTTCGGGGCGGGCGAATCGAACTCGACGCCGTCGATCTTTCGCGATGGCAGCGGGCCGTCAGAGCTTCGTTGCACTGCCGCCTGCACGAGGTCGCCTCCCTAATACGTGATCTATTTCCTGCAGTCTGAACAGGTACGATCGTTTATTGGTCTAGAATGCACCGAATATTGACATTGCGAGTACGGCATCCATACACTCGCGACATTTCTAGCGCATCATGATCGCGTTGTCGAGCTAGCGCGCACACGGAGGCACACTTTGGTCAAGGATCTTTGTATTTCGTCCGACTCGCATGTTGTCGAGACGCCGGACATCTTCGACGGGCTGGAAGCCAAGTTCGGCGATCTGGCGCCGCGCATCGTCTTCGAAGAGGGACGCGGCGACATCCTCCACGTGAACGGACGCAGCGGCCTGAACATCGGTCGCTTCGGCATCGCCGGGCACTTCGCCAACGACCCCGAGACGATCGCGATGATGAAGGAGGGCTACCGCGGCCTCCGCAAGAGCATCGTCGACCCGGCGGCGCGCGTCGAAGACCAGAAGCTGGACGGCCTCGACGCTGAAGTGCTGCTGCCCAGCGTCATGTTCGGCATCTACCCCGTCGACAATGCCGAGATCGTCTCGGCCACGTTCAAGAACTTCAACGACTGGATAGTCAACTACACGAGCCAGGCGCCCGATCGACTCTTCCCGTCGGCCTGCATCTCTCTCCTGGACATCGATGACGCCGTCGAGGAGCTGCACCGGGTGAAGAAGATGGGCCACGTCGGTGCCAACATTCCCTGCGTGCCTCCGGCCAACCGCCCGTACACCGACCGCGAGTTCTACGAGCCGTTCTGGGCCGCGGCGCAGGAGCTGGAGATGCCGCTGATCATGCACGTCAACTGCTCCGCCCAGCCCAACCACGGCCTGCCCGATTGGGGTCCGGTGATGAGCTACTGCCTCTGGCCCACCGGCATGGCCAAGGTAGTCGGTGACCTTATCTGGAGCGGCGTCTGCGCCCGTTACCCCAACCTGCGCTTCGTGCAGACCGAGTTCGAGACGGGCTGGATCGCACAGTTCCTCAACCGCCTCGACTGGTCGATCCACCGCGTGCCGTCGCACATCATCCCGGAAGAGGTCACCGAATCCGGCACCTTCTACTTCCACCGCAACTTCCTCGCCACGTTCGAGGACGATGCGGTCGGCGTGATGACACGCAACGAAATCGGCGTGAACAACCTCATGTGGGGCAGCGACTTCCCCCACCACGACTCCACGTTCCCGCGCTCGCAGGCCGTCCTGGACGAGATCTTCGACGGCGTCTCGGCGGAGGACCGCTACCGCATCACAGTGGCCAACTGCTGCGAGCTGTACCACCTGCCCTTCGACTACTAGCGGGCAAGGTTTGGTAGCTGAGCGAGTTCGCTCGGCTACCAGACACCCCGCTTATATTTTGTTTCGTGATTAGTAAACCAAGTGAATTAGTCGATTGCGAAGGCACTGAGCTTCGCCGACTGACACCGGACGCCATCCCTGGCGAACGGCCCACCGGAATCAGAAAGGGGAGTCCATGACAACGGAAGGTTACTGGTCGAAAGTTCTCAGGCGGAGGGTCACGCGACGGCGGGCCGTTGCCGGCACGGCCGGTCTCAGCAGCGCCGCCATGTTCCTGATGGCGTGTGGCGGCGACGATGACGACGCACCCGCGGCGACCGCGACCACGAGCAGCAGCGGCAGTAGCGGCAGCACCGGCGCCACGGGCAGTACAGGCTCTACCGGCGCAACGGGTTCAACCGGTGCGACAGGCACGACGGGGGCCACGGGCGCGACAGGCAGTACGGCCTCGTCCGGCCTGCTGTACTCGCCGACGGCCACACAGGGCAAGCCAGGCGGCACACTCAAGCACTACTCAGCCGCTGACGCCACGCACTTCGACTCCGTAGCCGACTCGTCAGCCGCGGTCGTCAGTCTCTCCTCCTCGTTGTTCTACCCACGCATGCTGCGGATGAAGTCAGTGCCGGTACCCGGGGAGGCGGATGGCAGCTCAGAAGGCGAATTGGCAGAGAGCTGGGAAGTCAGTCCCGATCGCCTCTCGATCACGTTCAAGATTCGCCAGGGTATGGTCTGGGACCGCCGTGACCCGACAAACGGCCGCCAGATCAACGCCGACGACGTGGTCTTCTCCTGGGAGAAGTACAAGGAGCTGAACCCGAACTCGTCAGCCATCGCCTACCAGGGCGGCGGCTCCCAGTCGCCGGTCGAGTCGATTTCGGCCACCGACGCCGAGACCATCGTGGTCAAGCTGGCCCTACCCGACGCTTCGATCATCCCGATGTTCAGCGCGTATGACCTCTTCTACATCCAGCCCACGGAAGCCGATGGCGGTTTCGACCCACGCCAGACGGTTCGCGGCCACGGCCTCTACATCCTGGACGAGTACGTCCCGTCCTCGCACTTCAACTGGGCGCGCAACCCTGACTTCTACATCAAGGACCACCCCTTCCCCGAGAAGGTGGAGGTGCCGATCGTTAGCGACTACGCCCAGCGACTGGCCCAGTTCAAGGCCGGCAACATCTACACCGACATTCTGGAGAACGTCCAGGAAGACATCGTCGTCACCAAGAAGGACGCGCCAGACACGCTCCTACTTCAGGAGAACAACTACCCGACGACGAGCACGGCCATGACGACCTTCGGGTGGGAGGCCGGCGTGCCTTACCTGGACGTCCGTGTCCGGCAGGCGCTTTCGATGATGATCGACCGCGAGGCGATCATCGACGTATTGGATAATCGGGAAAACTTTGAAAAGGAAGGTCTGGACACCAGCATCCGCCGCATCTCCGCTGTCCCTGGCGGCTGGACCGGCTACTGGCTGGACCCGACCGACGAGGCCAGCTTCGGCCCCGAGGCGAAGTACCTCAACTTCAACGTCGAAGAGGCCAAAGCGCTCATGAGCGCCGCGGGCTACCCGGACGGCCTGGAGTTCGACCTCTACCAGGGCCCGCCGGGACGCTACGGCGCCGCCTATGAGCGCCAGGTTGAGCTGTACGACGGCATGTTCCGAAACGCGGGCCAGAAGTCCAAGCTCTCCCCGATCACCAACTCTGACGACTGGCTCACCAACTACAGCCGCGTCTACCGCACCAACACCTATGAGCCAGGCGCTGGCTTCGATGGCATCGCGGTGATCCCGGAGCGCGGCTACGTCACCGTTGCACTGCAGCTCTACAACCAGTTCCACAAGGACGGCGGCGGCTACCGCGGTGCTGTCCCGGAGGGTGGCACCGTTCTGGAGGGCGACCCCTTCCTGAACGACCTCACGGTGAAGATCAAGCAGGAGTTCGACACGGACGCCCAGATCGACCTGGTACATGACCTCATCCGCTACACGGCGGAGAACATGTACTACATCCCGCGGGCATCCTCCGCCAAGACCTTCACGCTGTGGTGGCCCGCCGTCGGCAACGCCGGTGCTTACGCCTGGTACGCCAACTCCGGTGTCTGGGTGGACCGCCGCCGCGAGTGGTGGGTGGACGAATCCAAGGCGCCGCTGGCCTAGCGGCTCAGCAAGCAAACGCAAAGAACCGGCCCTCGAAATCGAGGGCCGGTTCCTTGTTGTGACTCGTGAGGAGCTCGGTTCTACGCCTTGCTCTCGTCGTTCCACCAGTAGACGTGACCCTCCTGGTCCTGAGAGCCACCGGCCTTGCTTCGCCAGAGACCGAAGTTCTGCAGACGGGGCTGCACGATGTCGAAAGGCAGCCACTGGCCCGGCGACCACATGAGGTACATGTGAGAAGAAACGTTACGCTGGATGTCCTGGACGATCGAGCGGCGCTCGTCGATGTCCAGGGTCGCGCGCTGCTTCTGGATCAGCGTCTGGAGCTCCGGGTCCGGGTTGCCGTTTGCGTCCACGTGACCGGAGCGCCGGTCATTGCCGTAGTAGTACTCAAAGAGCAACGCATCCAGCTCTGCACGCGCGGCGGTTGCGGCGGCCGCGATGCCGTTCCACTGGTCGCCACCGTTGGTGAAGGGCCCCTGGAACTCGGCGCGGTAGTCGGCGTAGGTCTTCTGGTCCAGGTTGAAGTTGCCACTGTCGTTCCACATGGCGTGGAGGACTTCCATCTCCTGGTTGAAGCCGGGGCCCCAGAGGCCGCCGCTGTGCCAGTGGAACTGAGACTCTACCGGCGTCTGGAGGCCGGCCGCCTCGATAAGCTTCTTGGCTTCCGCCGGGTCGTACTTGTAGAACGCAGCGCTGTCGCCGTACGTTGCCTCGTCCTTGGGGTCCATCCAGAAGCTCTCGCCAGCAGGCAACGAGCTGTTCCAGGCCCGTGGCACATCGATGCCCTCAGCGGCGAAGACGTCGACGTTGCCGAAGGTGTCCACGAAGAGGTCACGGTCCAGCGACATGGAGGCCGCCTTGCGAACTCGCTCATCGATGAACGGCGACTCCGGCAGGTAACCGAAGCGAAGCCAACGCCCGCCGGCACTGAACTCCTCGCGCGGGATCATCAGCAATTCGGGCTGGTCCTTCTTGGTCATGACCAGCTGGTCCTGAGGGTACGCGTCCCACCACCAGACATTGCCGGCCAGGAACTGAGCCTGGGTGGAGGCTGCGTCCGGCAAAACGACATAGTTCATGCCATCGAGGTGGAGCTTGTCCGCGTCGTACCAGTCCTCGTTCTTGACGAATTCGTAGCGGGAGCTGGACTGGAAGTTGTCCAGCCGGTACGCGCCACTGCCACGGATCGTGTTGGCGACGTCGTAGTCACTCTCCGCCTCGACCGGCATGACCGCGATGAAGCGATACGCGGCGACTAGCATGTCGAACGGCGCGTAAGGGAACGCCAGGTTCACCACGAACGTCTCGTCGTCCACCGCCTCGGTCGAGAGCACGGGCGCATCGGGGTCGATCGAGTTGTCGAAGATCGAGCGCTGCGTGGAAAGCTCCAGGAAGCGGTCGAAGGAGAATTTCACGTCCTGCGCCGTCACCACGCGACCGTTTGTCGGTGGTCGGGGGTCGAACTTCATGCCCTTCCGGATCTTGTATGTCACCTGGGTGCCATCGCCGGAGTACTCCCAGGATGACGCCGCGTCCGGCTCTGCCGCCGGCTGGATCGGGTCCGGGTACTTGAAGCTCTTGTACTTGATGATGCGGCTGTAGCACCGGGCCGCCATGTTCACGTCTTCCGGCAGACCCGTGATCACGTCGAAGGTCGTCGGGTCCGTATCGGCCTGGCCAATGAAGGTGCCGCCGAAGACTGCGCTCGAGGTGGTGTCCATCGGCTGCGCGACCAGCGAGCTCGGCGCCGAGGTCGGCGACGGGCTTGCCGAACCGGTGCTACCGGTGCTGCCCGTGGAACCGGACGCCCCAGAGGAGGCAGTGGAACCAGAAGCGCCGGTGGAGCCGGTGCTGCCCGAGCTCGTCGAGCCAGTGGCCGCACCGCCGTCATCATCGTCGCCGCCGCAGGCTGCCAGGAAGGCAGCGCTGAACGCCGTTCCTCCCGTCGCCATGAGGGCACGCCGTCTGCCGACGCGCCGCGTCAGTACCTTGTCCCAGTAGCTATTAGCCATTTAGACCTCCCACGTCCGTCGGCTACCCGACTTGAATGCCCCGTTTTGGGCGCCTAACCAATGATCGAGACCTTATTCACAATCCATTTCATCAATCGATGATTGCCAGAGACTAATAACCACCCCGGAAATACGACGAGCGTAACGTACTCATCGTTATTCGATGAGTCAACATGTGGTCGTTCACTTCCGTAATTTGGATCTCCGTGTCCACACCCAAACCAGGTGACATTTGCCGTCCTCGCGCAAGATCGGTGGAGTATCGAAGTCTGGGGGCGGGACTGCTCGCCCCGCCCCTCCGGGAGCACCAATCTCCGCCGCTACTGGACAGCGGTGACGGTCCCAGAATCGTACAGGCCCTGTCAAGATACGGATGTCTACGTCCAAAGAACGGTGTGCGTTGGACACTGTTCTGCCACGTTTGCCACACGATCCGCCGGCGCGACGGCAGTCAGTCGATAACCCGGACATTCCAGCTGCACTCCGGGATTGCGTTCATCACCCGGCCGTTGGGGAAGCTGCGACAGGTGCTCGGCCGGTCGTCGTAGGCGGTGCAGGAGCCGGCGCCTTCGAAGTCCCTGTAGAAGCGCGAGCAGCGGTACTGGTACTGCAACGGCTTGCCTTCCTCCTCGACGCGTTCGACGGGGATGAACTGCGACCACCAGTCGATCAGGCGCTCGCGGTCCAGCATGGCGTCTTCTAACCCCATCGCCTCGATCGCCTCCCGGGGCCATCGAGCGCGGTCCAGGGCGTAGCGCCCCATCTCCTGCGCCAACACGAGGGGGCTGGGCATGTGGATGCGCTCGCAGCAGACGCCACAGCGGTTGCACTCGATGCGGTTGAACTCTTCGCGAGTGACCAGAGGAATCGTGTCTTCGTCGATTGTCATATCGAATATCCGTCCGTCAGGCTATCGCCAAAGGCGGATGACGTCCAGTTTTGGCATATTGTCATGATGAATGGTTGACGTGCGCGTAAGGAATTCGTAGCATCAGCAACCAGTATTGACGTCCGCCAGCAGAGGAGGAGCTCCAATGGCCTACGAAGGTCCCTGCATTTCCTGCGACTCGCATATTCTCGAGGTACCCGAGATCTTCAACGGCCTGCAGGAGCGTTACGGCGATGAAGCGCCGAAGATCATTTTCGACCCGGAGCGCGGTGCCGTGCTCGACATCCCGGGCCACAACGCCTTCGTGAACATCGGCCGCTTCGGCATTGCCGGCCACTTCGCCAACGACCCCGAGACGATTGAGATGGTGAAGCAGGGCTACCCGGCGATGCGCCCCGGCGTCCTCGACCCGGACCTGCGCATCAAGGACCAGGACCTGGACGGCATCGACGCCGAGGTGCTGCTCCCGAGCGTGCTCATGGGCATCAACACGATCGACAACAAGGACGTCATCGCGGCGACCTACAAGAACTACAACGACTGGGTGCTCAACTACACGCGGCACCAGCCGGAGCGCCTATTTCCCACCTCCTGCCTGCCGCTGCACGACATCGACATGGCGATCGCGGAGCTGGAGCGCACGGTCGCCCAGGGCCACGTTGGCGTGAACATCCCCTGCGTGCCGCCGAAGGACAAGCCGTACTCAGACCCGTTCTACGAGCCCTTCTGGGCCGCGGCGGAGGAAGCCGGCACACCCCTGGTCATGCACTTCCTCACCTCCACGCAGCCGAACCACGGCCTGCCGGACGGCATGAGCTACGGCACCGGCTACGGCCTCGCCGCCTTCGCCATCCAGCGCGTGATCGTCGACATCATCGGCAGCGGCATATGCGAGCGACACCCGAAGCTCAAGTTCGTGCCGACGGAGTGGGAGACCGGCTGGGTGGCTCACTTCCTCCAGCGCATGGACTGGGTGACCTACAAGGGCAGTTGGTCTACGGAGTCCTTCACCCACTACTTCCAGCAGAACTTCACCGTGACCTTCGAGGACGACCGCGTCGGCCTGGCGACTCGCCACGAGATCGGCATCAAGAACCTCATGTGGGGCAGCGACTTCCCGCACCACGACTCCACCTTCCCGCGCTCCCAGGACGTCCTCGAAGACATCTTCGACGGCATCCCGGACGACGAGCGTCGCGCCATCACGTACGAGAACGTGAAGGAGCTGTACAGCCTGCCGGTGTAGGCAAGACCGGCGTAAACTCGTCTCCCGTAGTGCCCCAGCATGCTGGGGCACTACCGAATTACGCGCCCGTCGCAGAATCCGCCAAGGAGTCTCCGCATGCCATCTCTAAGCCGCACACTGGCCACCTGGGTGGCCAACCTAAAGTACGAAGACCTGCCGCCTGAAGTTATCGATAGAGCCAAAGGCGTGACGCTGCACGGCATCTCCTCGGCGCTGCTGGGTGCCAACATGCCATCGGGCAAGCAGGCGCTGGCGCTGATGCGGGAGGAGGAAGGCACTGCGGGCGGCGTCGCGACGGTGTTCGTGCACGGCGACAAGCTCACGAAGGCCGGCGCCGCCTTCGTGAATTCGGAGATGATCTATGCCGGCGGCAAGTGGGACACCTTCCGCATGCTCACTCACCCGAGCTGCAACATCCTCCCGACGGCCTTCGTGGCCTCCGAGCTCGAGGGCGCCACGGGCAAGCAGTACCTCACCGGTATCGTCGCCGCCTACGAGGTCATGGAGCGCATGGCCGCCGATTACATCCCGACCCTGATGTCGCGCGGCTTCCACGCCGGGCCGGTGTTCGGCATCTTCGGCGCCGCAATCGCGGCCGCGAAGATCCAGGGCATGGACGCGGAGCAGATCCACGGCGCCATCGCCCAGTGCGTCAACCTGGCGGCCGGCAACCTGGAGGGCGCTCGCAGCGGCGGTCGCTCCCTGCGCGAGGGCGGCTCCGTGCGCAATGGGCTGCTGGCGGTGGCGCTGGCCAAGCAGGGGATGAAGGGCGGCGAAACCGTCCTGGAAGGCCAGGCTGGCTTCTACCACTCCTACGCCGGCACGAACACGGGCAAGCAGCCCTATGTCTTCGCCGGCCCGGAGCAGACCAGCCTCGAATCGGTGACGGAAGGGCTGGGCGAGCGCTGGCAGTTCCTCGAGACCCTGTACCGCATCTATTCGACGCCGGGCTACAACATCGCCCACGTCGACGTCACCGCCGCCCTCTGCGCGGAAGACGGCATCGAGTACGAGGACATCGATCGCATCGAGTCCACCGTGCATTGGATGGAGACGCTTTACCCGAGTCCGGCCTTCCCGTCGCGCCTGATGGACAACCAGCCGCGCCCCGGCAGCACCCACTACTTCTCCGCCTGGGGCGCCGCCAAGCGCATGTACCCCATGCTGCAGGACCGCCCGTCCGACTCCGACCCGCCGGAGGTCCTGGACCTCATGCAGCGCGTGACGATCATCCCCTCGAAGACCCAGACCCTGTTCGGGCCGACGGTGACGATCTACACCAAGGACGGCAAGCAGCACACGAAAGCGGCGACGGGGCGCGAGTTCATGTGGGACTTCGAGGAGGAGGTTCGGCGGATCAAGGACATCACGCCCGGTATCCCGATTAGCGAAGCGCAGTTCGACCAGCTCATCGACGCCTGCCGCAACCTCGATACGCTGGACCGGGCCGACGCACTGATCAAGCTGACGATCGCGTCCTGACGGACGCCGTCTCGATACGCGGGAGGTAGCGATGGACGTCCTGGTCATGGGGGGCTCCCGGTTTAACGGCCTCGCGCTTGTGGAGGCGCTGGTGAAGGCCGGACACAACGTCACGACCTTCAATCGCGGCATCACAAACCTGGACCTGCCTCGGGGCGTGCGCCAGCTTCACGGCGACCGCAAGGACGTGGCCGGTCTGCGCGAGGGGTTGCAGGGCCTGCAGTTCGATGTGGTCCAGGACACCAGCGCCTACGTCCTCGAAGACGTTCAGAGCATCGTCGATATCTTTCGGGGCCGCATCGGACACTACGTGTTCGCCAGCTCCTGCGCCGTCTACGAGCCGAAGCATACGATCCTGCCGATCGCGGAGGACTACCCGCACAACGAGAGCGAGGACGCCAGCAACAACTACGGGCGCAACAAGTCGATTTGCGAGCGCTACCTCGTCGCCCAGCACCGCGAGCACGGCTTCCCGGCCTCGATCACGCGCTACCCGATGGTCTACGGCCCACGCAACTTCAGCCCCGTGCGCGAGGCGCTGATGTTCAAGCGCCTGCTGGACGGACGCCCGATCCTGATCCCCGGCGACGGTACGACCCTGAGCCACCTGAGCTACGTGCACGACCAGGCGAAAGCGCTGGTCACGATGATGCTGAACCCGCGCACGTTCGGGCAGGCTTACAACATGGCTTCGACCGAGTACATCAGCGACGAGGGCTACGTAGACACGCTTGCAGACATCGCAGGCGTGGAGCCGGACAAGCTGCTCTTGGGAGCGGCGCTGACGGACGAGGCCTACGCGACGATGCCGTACCCGATCATGCAACGCCACGGCGTGCGCCTGGTGGACTGGCGGGAGAACTCGCTGTTCTCGACACGCAAGTTCGAGGCGCACGTCGGCTACGCGCAGGAGCACTCGTTCAGGGCAGGCATGACCGAGACGTTCGAGTGGTGCCTGCGCGAAGGCGTCCTGGACAAGATCGAGATCGACTTCAGCCACGAAGACCGGCTAATCGAGAAGGCGCGCGCCCTCTCGACTGGAAAGTGAGCCACCGATGACGTTGAGACCGGGCGACGAGCTGGAGGGCAAAGTGGCGCTCGTGACCGGCGCCGCACGCAACATCGGACGGGCGATCGCGCGCTCGTTAGCGGCAGGCGGCGCCAGCGTCATGGTCAACGCGCGCACCTCCGAGGACGCCGCGAAGGAGACCGTAGCGCCTGATCGAGGCGGCCGGTGGCACGGCGGCGTACTACCTGGCGGACGTCAGCGACCCGGAGGCGGTCGAAGCCATGTTCGCCGAGACGGTCGCCCGTTTCGGCCGGCTCGACTTCCTCGTCAACAACCACACGGCCCGTGCCCGAGCGCCGTTCGATGAGATGACCTACGAGCAGTGGCGCCAGGCCACGTCCGTGATCCTGGACGGCGCCTTCCTGTGCGCCCGCGCTGCCGTACCGCACATGAAGGCGGCCGGCGGAGGCGCCATCGTCAACATCGGCGGGCAGGCGGCACATCAGGGCGCCCGCCAGAGCGCCCACGTCGGCGCCGCCAAGATGGGCGTGATCGGCATGAGCAAGGCGATGGCGCTGGACCTGGCGCCCTACAACATCACGGTGAACACGGTCGTGCCCTGGGTGGTCGACACCCTGCGGCCGGATGGCGAGCTGGTGCACGCCACCGCCACGACGCCGCTCGGGCGCCTCGGCAAGATGGAAGAAATCGCGGCGATGGTGCGCATGCTTTGCGGACCGGACGTGCGCTACATTACCGGCCAGGCGATCTTCATGAACGGTGGAGCCTTGATGCCGTGACGGTGGGTGAAACAGAGGATGAGCAGCGGCTTCTGCTGCGGAGCGCTCTGGGCGCCTTCCTCACCCACGGCTTTCACGCCATCCCGCTCGGCGAGCTCGAAACGGCCACCGGCATGACTTGGGATGACCTGACGCAGCGCTTCGGTGACAAGGAAGCGCTCTTCCTGGCCGCGGCCGAGCAGGGCCTGAGCGACGGCACCATCGAGGCGCTCGGCAAGGAGGCTGAAGTGCTCGAAATGCTCAACCGGCTCGAGCGCGTCAACGGCAACCCGAGGCTGCGCGCGATCCACAAGCAACCACTGACCCGGGTGCGTACGATGGCAGAAGAGCAGTCCAGAAGCAACGACGGCGCCTAGGGCGCGGTCCGGTAGGAGGACGCAGTGGCGGTCGAGAAGACGAGGATCGGCAGCATCGAAGTCGCGGTTGCCCGAGACGGGTACTGGGAAGCGGCGCCGTCGACCCACCTGCGCGACCTGAAGAACGAAGCGATACCGAACGACCGCATTCGAGACGCCCTCGACGGCCGCGACCCGGACGAGGTGATCCGGTCGCGCGTGATCTCCTTCGTCGTGAAGAGCGAGGGCAAGACGATCCTCCTGGACGCCGGTGTAGGCGCGTGGGGCTTCTGGCGCTTCGGCGATGGCCACCTGCTGGACTCGCTCGCCGCGCTGGACGTGAAGCCGGAAGAAGTCGATTACGTGATCCCGAGCCATCTGCACCTCGACCACATCGGCTGGAACACCCACCCCGGCCCGGACGGCGAGCCGGTGATCACGTTCCCGAACGCGCGCCACCTGTTCCACCAGGCAGACTGGGACCACTTCACCTCGCCGGAGTTTCTCCAGCGCGAAAGTGCGACGCCTCACGAGTACGTGCCCTACGTCGACACCTGCCTGATGCCGATTCGGGACGCCGGGCTGATGGACCTCGTCTCGTCGGAGGCAGAGGTCACGAAGGGCGTCACGATCCTGCACACGCCCGGCCACACCGATGGCTCCGTGAGCATCCTGGTGCAATCGGGCGGCGAGGCGGCGATCTTCATCGGCGACCTCGCCCACCTGTGCGTGCAGCTCGACGCAGCCCGAGTGGTCGCCGCGCTACGAGATGGACCGCGAGGAGTCCGTGCGCTCCCGCACTCGCGTCGTCGAGGAGGCCCTTGGGCGCAACGCCCTGATCACGGGCTCGCATCTGGACGAGGGGCCGATCTTCGGGCGTATGGTGCTGGTGAACGACCGCCGTACCTGGACCGGCGTCGACCTGTAGGCACGCGCAGGGCGCTTTCGGACGCGGGCGGGTCGCATCGAGTCAGTCTCCGAGCGACAGCGAGGACAGGATGTAGGGACGCATCTTTAGATCCGTCCGCTCGCGCTCCCGAAGTGCGAATGGCGTGCCGTGCCGTCGAAGCGCGTATCCCCTAGTCGCGCGGCCGCGGCGTGTAGCGCACCTGCGGCATCGGCCCCACGGGCACTTCAATGAGCACCGGCTCGTCGTGCTTCATCACCTCTTCGAGCGTCGTACGCAGCTCCTCGGGCGTGGTCGCGCGCCGGCCTTCGAGGCCGTATGCGTCTGCCAGCTTGAGCATGTCCGGGTTATGCAGCTCCGTCGCGATCGTATGGCCATTGAATCGGGTCTCCTGGATGCGCTTCACGTTGCCATAGGCGTTGTCGTTGAACACGACCGCGACGAGGGGGATCTTCTGCTGCACCATCGTCGAGAGCTCCTGCACGTTGTAGAAGAAGCCGCCGTCGCCGTTGACGGAGACGACCTTGCGGTCCGGCTGGCCGACCTGCACGCCCAGCGCCGTCGCGAATCCGTAGCCCAGGGTGCCCTGGTAACCGGACGTGATGTAGGTGCGCGGCTGGTAGACGGGGAAGCCCTGCGAGGACCAGTACCCGACCTGAGTGCTCTCCTGCACGTAGATGCCATCCTCCGGCAGCGCCGCCCGAATCGCCAGCCCGAAGCCGGCCTGGGGCTGGTTGCGCGCCGCGTCCTCCTCCAGATAGCGCTTGAGGTCGACCATCTCCTCCCGGCGCGATGGCCTGGATACGTTGTGCTTTTCCAGCGCAGTCGCCAAGGCGCCGAGGCCCAGCCGGGCATCCGAGACGATGCCGATGGACGGCGTCGCGTTGCGCCCGATCTCCTCGCCATCGATGTCCATCTGTACGATCGGTACCTCGGCGCTGAGCCAGGCCGGAACGTCGCGCTGCATCAGGCCCTGCGCGAACCGCGTGCCGACTACGAGGATCGCGTCGGCGTCCGGGGCGAGCTCCCGGGCACCGCGCATGCCCACGGCGAGGTGATGTCGCTCCGAAAGGGCGCCGCGACCGTTGTTCGTCATGATCACGGGCGCTTCCAGGATCTCAGCCACCTGCTGCAGCTCCGCCCAGGCACCACCGCGGATGATGCCGCCACCCGAGAAGATCACCGGGCTCTTGGCGCCACCGAGCAAGCGCGCCGCCTTGTCGATGAGGTCCGGGTCGGGTGCGACGACCGGTGCAGCCTGAGGGTCGATGAGCTGCACGTCCGCCGACGCCTCGAAGATGTTCGGAGGCACCTCGATCTCGACCGGGCGCGGTCGACCCGTCCCCAACTCCTGTGCGGCGCGGTGCACGAGGGCGGGGATCTCCTGGGGCGTCATCGCCCGGCCCTGCCACTTCGTCACGTGGGCGATCATGCCCTTCTGGTCGTTGATCTCGTGAAGCATGCCGCGGCCCTTGCCGATTTGCTCCGAGTGAATCTCGCCGGTGATGCACAACACCGGCGAGGAGCAGGCATACGCCGTCGAGAGCGCGGCGCTGGCGTTGAGCAGCCCCGGCCCCGGCACGACCATACACATACCGATGCGGCCTGTAGCGCGCGCAAAGCCGTCCGCCATGTAGGCGCAGGCCTGCTCGTGGCGCGTGTAGTAGATGCGAAAGTGGTCCTTCTCCTCCCAGAAGGCGTCGAAGGCCCAGTCCATCTGGATTCCCGGCAACCCGAACAGCGTATCGAGGCCTTCGAGCTTGAGCTGACGCACCAGCGCCTGCCCGCCTGTCATGGTTGGCATGGGAGAACTCCTTTTGTTGCCTGCAGGGCGCGCCTGAAGCGACTTCTCTGGAGCCGCTACGCATCCCTCTCGGTCTGCTCCGCACAGTATTCAGGAAAGGGTGGCCCATGGCGACACCCCACCGTGCTAAGAACCGCTTCGGTGCTGGCCTGCGTGGCGCTTGACCGCCTCGCAGAAGTCCTCAGAGCCTGCCTTGGCGCCTCGTCCGAGAGGGTGCTGCGACCCCGAAGCGCTTCTCCAGGCTGACGAAAATTTCCGCACTCCAACGCGGCGAGAGTCACCGAAATGCAGAGAGCGGTCCATGACCGCGTGGTCCCTCTCCTGCGGGCAACTAGTCTGTTTGGGACAAGGTCGTACGACATAAGAACTCCCGGACGTCAATCTCGCAAGCTGGAATGCCGCCTCAAAAGCTCACGTACGTTGCGCGGACGTTAACAGCGTCCAAACGTATTGGCCCTGCCGTTTCGAACCGCTCCGAAACGATGCTGAAACCGCCATGAAAGAAATCAGAAACTTTACGGTCATGAGTAGTTCATAACGCGGACACGGCGCGGTAACAGCACCTAAGTAACCTCCCACACATCACACCACACCCATGATCAACCGGTTCGGTCAGGGTGTCATTAGAGCAGGAGGATTTCTCAATCTATGGCAGGCGAACTACTGGACCCGGGCTCCTACTGGGCCCGAAAAGTCTCCCGCCGGCGGCTGCTGCGGGCAGGAGCTGGTCTCGGGGCACTGACAGCCCTGGGCGGACTCGCCGTCGCATGTGGCGACGACGATGACGATGACACAAGCGCCAGCACGGGTGGCTCGGAGGCAACCCCCGGCGGCGGCGACACGATCAAGGTCGGTGTCCTTCACTCGCTCTCCGGCACGATGTCGATCAGCGAGGTGTCGGTAAAGGACTCCGAGGTCATGGCCCTGGAGGAGATCAACGCCGCGGGCGGTGTCCTGGGCAAGCAACTGGAGTGGATCGTGGAGGACGGCGCATCTGACTGGCCGACCTTCGCAGAGAAGTCGAAGAAGCTCCTCGATTCAGACAAGGTGGCTACGGTCTTCGGCTGCTGGACGTCCGCCAGCCGCAAGGCGGTGCTGCCGGTGTTCGAGGGCTCGAACGGGCTGCTGTGGTATCCCGTGCAGTACGAGGGCCTGGAGTCCTCTCCCAACATCTTCTACATGGGCGCCACGACCAACCAGCAGATCGTCCCCAGCGTGGAATACCTGCTGGGCGAAGGCATGACGAAGTTCTTCCTCCTCGCCTCCGACTACGTGTTCCCGCGCACAGCCAACCGCATCATCAAGGCGCAGCTGGAGGCCAGCGGCGGCGAGACCGTAGCTGAGGAGTACACCCCCCTCGGTCACACGGACTACAGCACCGTGATCAACAAGATTCGCAGCTCCGGCGCGGACGTCATCTACAACACGCTGAACGGCGACAGCAACGTGGCCTTCTTCAAGCAGTTCAAGGATGCCGGTTTCACGCCGGAGTCCATGCCTACGATGTCCGTCTCCGTTGCCGAGGAAGAAGTCCGCGGTATCGGTGCCGACGTCATGGCCGGCCACCTCGTCGCCTGGAACTACTACCAGACGACGCCGGGCGCGGCCAACGAGAAGTTCGTGGCGGCGTACAAGGCCAAGTACGGTCAGGACCGGGTTACGGCTGACCCGATCGAGGCCGGCTACATCGGCGTCTACCTGTGGGCCAAGGCTGTCGAGGCGGCGGGATCGACCGACGTCGACAAGGTCCGCGCGGCCGCAAAGGGCCTCTCGTTCGATGCGCCGGAAGGCACCGTGACGATCAACGGCGAGAACCAGCACATCTCCAAGACGGTCCGCATCGGCAAGATCAACACCGAAGGCCTGATCGACGAGATCTGGGCCACGGACGGCCCGGTTGAGCCGGACCCGTACCTCGAGACGTACTCGTGGGGGGGTGAGTTCGCGGCTGAAAAGCCCAAGTGATCTAATCCCGGGGAGCCGCCGGTCCTGGCACCGGCGGCTCCCTCACTCCGTTGCCAGAGTGAGAGGGGTGTGGTTTGGCGATCTGGTTATCCCAAGGTTTCAATGCGATCAGTATTGGCTCGATCTTGCTACTCATAGCGATCGGGCTAGCGTTTTCTTTCGGCCTGATGAATGTCATCAACATGGCGCACGGCGAGCTGATCATGGCCGGCGCCTACACGGCCTACGTGGTGCAGACAAAGCTCGTCGGGCCCTTCGGCAGTGCCGGGCTCGACGTCTATCTGTTCATCGCCCTGCCCATCGCCTTCGTCGTGGCGGCTGCGATGGGCGCCGTTGTGGAGCGCGTACTCATTCGCCGGCTCTACGGACGGCCCTTAGATACATTGCTCGCAACGTGGGGATTGAGTTTGATCCTGCAGCAGGCAGCGCGGAGCATTTTTGGCGCGCCCAACGTGCAAGTCATCGCCCCACCCTGGTTGCGAAGCGGCCTCGAAGTCATGGACGGCTTCGTGATGCCCTACTCGAGAATCTTCATCCTGGCGCTGGCGGCGCTCTGCCTCTCCGGCGTAGCGCTGTACCTGACGCGCACGGCGGGCGGCCGCCGCATCCGGGCCGTCATGCAGAACCGCGAGATCGCCTCCTCGCTCGGCGTCCGCACTCCCACCGTCGATACGCTGACCTTCGCCCTTAGCTCCGGACTCGCCGGCGTCGCGGGGTGTGCCCTTGCGCTGCTCGGTCCCATCGGCCCCTCGCTGGGCACTTACTACATCGTCGATGCGTTCATGGTCGTCGTCCTCGGTGGCGTCGGCATGCTGGCAGGCACAGTCGCCGCCGCCTTCTCGATTGGCGGCCTCAACACCTTCTTCGAGTGGGGCACGTCCGCCTCGCTGGGCAAGGTGTTCGTGTTCGCTGCAATCATCGTGTTCTTGCAATGGCGTCCTGCCGGGCTGATCGCCCGGAAGTCACGCTCATGATGGAGCCTCATCATGCTCGTTAGCCGATTCTCTAACCGTCAGACGTGGCTGATGCAGATCGTCTTCGCGATCGCCGTCGGCCTCGTCCTCATCTTCATCGTGCCCGCCATGATCTCCGACTTCCGCCAGAACGTGCTCGGCAAGCTGTTCACGTTCGCGATCATCGCCATCGGCCTCGACCTGCTGTGGGGCTATGGCGGCATGCTCAGCCTGGGCCAGGGCGTGTTTTTCGGCATCGGCGGCTACTCGATGGCCATGTACATGAAGCTAGTCGCCTCCGACGGCAAGATGCCTGACTTCATGGTCTGGAGCGGCCTCCATTCCCTGCCGTGGTTCTGGCAGCCGTTCCAGCACGCCTGGGTCGCCCTGCCCCTGGCGATCATCGCGCCCGGTGTCCTGGCGTTCGCGCTCGGCTACATGGTGTTCCGGAGTCGCGTCAAAGGCGTGTACTTCGCGATCATCACGCAGGCCCTGGCCCTGATCATGAGCACGCTGTTCATTGGCCAGCAGCCCTACACAGGCGGCACCAACGGCATCACGAACTTCTCCGAGCTGTTCGGGCATCGCCTGCTGGCGGACGAGACGCAGCACCTTCTGTACACCGTCAGCGTCATCGCGATGCTGATCTGCTACCTCATCGCTGTCGGCATCACGCGATCGCGCTTCGGGCGCCTGCTCGTGGCCCTGCGTGACGACGAGGACCGCGTGCGCTTCACCGGCTACAACGTGGCGGCCGTGAAGGCGACGATCTTCGCCATCGCCTGCGCCATGGCCGGCGTCGCGGGCGCCCTGTTCGTGCCGCAGGTCGGCATCATCTCGCCCGCCAACATGGCGATCGTGCCTTCGATAGAGATGGTGATCTGGGTCGCCGTCGGTGGCCGCGGCACGCTCTGGGGCGCTGCCCTCGGCGCTGTCGTGGTCGGCCTGGCGCGCAACTGGCTGAGCGAATCCTACCCCGACTTCTGGCTGTTCTTCCTCGGTGCCCTGTTCATCGGCGCCGTCGTGCTCTTCCCTGCAGGCATCGCGGGCACAGCGCGCGACGGGCTGCAGTGGACTCTGCGAAGGCTCGGCGGGCTGAGGTCGCCAACACCCGCAGCAGCGACCTCCGGCGTCTCGTCGGCCCAGGTCGCGTCGCAGGGTGAAGGAGGCCGGTAGAGTGCTCAAGCTTGACGACATCACCCTGGGCTTCGACGGCTTCACGGTGCTCAACAACCTCAGCCTCAACGTAGAAGAGGGTGAACTAAGGTTCCTCATCGGCCCCAATGGCGCCGGCAAGACGACGCTGCTGGACATGCTCAGCGGCAAGGTGAGGCCACAGGCCGGCACCGCAATCTACGACGGCAACGTCGATATCACGAAGCAGCCCGAGCACAAGCTCGTGCGCCTCGGGATCGGGCGCAAGTTCCAGACGCCGGCGGTCTACCGCAGCCTCACCTGCTACGAGCACCTGGAAGTTGCGCTGGGCTTCCGCAAGCCGGTGCCGGCCCTGTTCGGCCTGCTATCCAACCCCGAGCGCGAGCGCATCGAGGCCGCTCTCGAGGTCGTCGGCCTCACGGAGCGGGCGAACATCACGGCGGGCGCCCTTTCTCATGGTGAGCGTCAGTGGCTCGAGATCGGCATGCTCCTTGTGCAGGACCCCAAGCTCCTGCTCCTGGACGAGCCCGTCGCGGGCATGACAGGGCAGGAGCGGGAGAAGACCGGCGAGCTCCTGCACACGCTCAAGGGCGACCGCACGATCGTGGTCACCGAGCACGACATGGATTTTGTCCGCCGCTTCTCCAACAAGGTGACGGTGCTACACCTTGGCCGCGTCCTCAAGGAAGGCACGATGGAAGAGGTACAGGCCGACGAGACGGTCATGGATGTCTACCTAGGCCGCACGGACGGAGAGATTTGATGACGACGGCAGCCATGTCCACCCGGACCGACGAATCGCCCGATACGAACCTGCACCTGGAGGTCAAAGACGCCCGCGTGAGCTACGGCGAGAGCAACGTCGTAGATGGCGCCAGCCTCTATGTGAAGCCCGGCGAGGTTTCCTGCCTCATCGGCCGCAACGGCGCCGGCAAGACGACGCTGATGAAGGCAATCATGGGCATCTTGCCCCTGCGTGGCGGCTCTGTCGCCGCCTTCGGTCAGGACATGCGACGCTGGCCGCCCTACCGGCGCGCCCAGGCCGGTATCGGCTACGTGCCCCAGGGCCGCGGCATCTTCCCCTACCTCTCGGTGATGGAGAACATCCTCGTCGGCCTGGAGCCGGTGAAGGGCAAGGACACCGGACAAATCGAGGAGGCGTTCGAGCTGTTCCCGGTGCTCAAGGAGATGGGCAAGCGACAGGCCGGCCTGCTCTCCGGCGGCCAGCAGCAGCAGCTCGCGATTGCCCGCGCCCTCGTCGGCCGGCCGAAGATGCTGCTGTTCGACGAGCCCACAGAGGGCATCCAGCCCTCGCTGGTGGACGAGATTCAGCGCGTGGTGGCGTCCTTCAAGGGCCGCCTCTCCGTCCTGCTGATCGAGCAGTTTCTTGACTTCTCCATGGCGGTAGCCGATCAGTGCTTCGTCATGGAGCAGGGCCGCATCGTGCTCAAAGGCGCCCCGGGCGAACTCGACCTCGACACATTGCGTCACTACCTGTCGGTCTAGGCAGGCAATCCCTAAGGCGCAGGCCGAGGCCGAGCGGCCCTGCGCCTCCTACTTGCCCAGGACCGCCGCCGTGCGACCCGGGATCCTGATGTGCTCGATCGCCGTGGCTTCGTCGACGCCCCAGGCGACCGGCGTCAACCCCGGCGCCGCGGCGATCTGCCACGAGACGCCGGTTTCCACATCGACTGCCCTGGCGCCGAGGTCGTGGGGTTCCGCCTTGGCGGCGATGAACCGACCGTCCGGCGACCAGACGATGCGGCAGCCGCCCAGCAGGTGCCGCGGCGCATCCCCGGACGCCGGGTCGACGACGTAGACCTCGTGCTGGAGACGGTCCGGGCTGTAGGTCGAGATCGCCAGGCTGTCGGCCACGGGCGACCACACCAGCTCACCCGCGTAGCCCTCCTCGAAGCTGTACTGACTCACGAGCTGGCCCGCGACCGTATCGAGGACGCTCAGGCTGTACGGCGCACTCACCGGCCCGACGGCGATGTATCGCTCGTCGCGAGACCAGGCGATGGCGAACTGGGGCCCGCCCGCCTCCACGGCCTCGTGCAACACGCCGTAGTCCACCAGGCGGTCGCCGTTGCGCGTGTCGATGGTCATGAGGCGCAGACCTGCTGCGTCGCTCTGGGCAAAGGCGAACTGCGAGGCGTCGGGCGACTCGTAGAAGCGATCGACGGGAGAGGAGACGCTGGCCACCTGCTCGATGGTGTCGGTGAGGCCGGCGCGGGCGACCCAGAAGTTGCCGGGCTTGCCTGCACCGCCGATGAGCAGGTCACCGTCCGTGGTCCAGGCGTACGCCGTCACACAGCACGCCTGCACGGTCCGCGCCGCGAGCGTGTCGGGCTCGACAAGGTACAGGCTGCCGGACTGATCCAGGGCCGCGAACGTCGCACCCGTACGCGCCCACTGCCCTTCGACGAAGTTGGCGCCAAGCTCAACCGAAGCAGCTTCGATATCCTCCTGCTGGTAGCTGGCACCAGCAGGCAGGATCACGAGCTTGCAGGTTTCCGCGTCGGGACAGAACTGCATCGCCTGCCAGGCTCCGTCCGGCGACGTACCGTCTTCGTAGGGTCCCTGAACCGGTCTTGCGCCAGCCTCACCGTCCGGCGCGTAGGCGAAGAACTGGCCGTTGAGACTGGCGATGATCACGCCCCGAGCGCGCGGGTCGGCGACGCCTGCCTCGCCGGTATCCGGCAACACCTCGACGTCCAAGGCCGTAACACCGGGCAGGGCGCCCGTATCGGACGTGGCCGGCGCGTTGTCGTCGAATACCGCGACGGCCATGACCAGAATCGCGGCCACCGCAAACACACCCGAACCGATTAGAACTCGCTGCAGCACAACTCACCTCCCGTGGGTTTGCAGTTAGTACCCCGGTGCGGTCGTGAAGGTTCCCTCGAACGTCAGGTAGAGGAGGTCAGGTCCTCGTAGAGCAGCTGCATCTGGGCGGCGTTGCGAGACCAGTCGTAGTTGCGAGTGACGAATGCCCGGCCGGCAACACCGAGCTGTGTGCGCAATTCGGAGGCGTCGATGAGGCGCGCGATGGCGTCTGCGAGGGCGGCGGAGTCCTTCGATGGCACGAGAAGGCCCGTGCGGCCGTCGATCACAGCGTCCGGGATGCCGTGGATGTTCGAGGCCACAACCGGCAGGCCGACTGCCGATGCTTCGACAGCGGAGACGCCGAAGCCCTCCCAGGTCGACGGCAGGACGAAGACATCGAGCTGCTGCAGGAAGGCCGGTACTGCTTCGTGCTCCAGCCAGCCCGAAAGCTCCACCGATTCACCGAGACCGAGTCCGGGCGATCTGCTGCTCCAGGGCGCCGCGCTCGGGGCCTTCACCGGCGATGCGCAGGCTGACCCGCTCGCCGTAGCGCTCTCGCAGGCGCGCAAAGGCATCGATCAGATACGGCAGCCCCTTCTCCGGCGATAGCCTCGCCGTCGTGCCGATGACCACCCTGTCGCCCGGCGGGCGGGTCGAGGGACCAAAGCGCTCCAGGTCGACGCCGTAGGGCACGACGGTCACCGATGTGCTGTACGGCGTATAGCGCGTCGTCTCGAGGGCCAGGTGGAGCCCCGTGGCCGTGATCGCGTCGGCGCGAGCGAGGGCGTGCCGGGTGAGCCAGCGGTGGAAGGGCGTAAGCTGCGGCGCTTCCAGGACGTCCGTGCCCCAGACCGAGAGCAGGAAGGGGTGGAAGTCGGCCAGCGAGCCGAGGAAGCCGTAGCTGGTGAGGTGGAGGGCGTGCAGAAGGTCCGGCTGCAGCTCCCGGATCAGGCGGGCGACACGGCGGGCGTGCAGGAGGTAGCGCGCCTTGCCCAGCTTCTCGCCGCCATCGACGTAGTGCACCGTGGCGCCGTCGATTTCGGCGGGCCGGAAGGAGACCACGTGACATTCGTGGCCGGCGGCGGCGAAGTGCTGCACCCAGCGCCAAGTGTGAGGGTAGGGCGCGTCGGCGAGGTAGACGATACGCATCGAGAGGATCATAGCGCCCCGAAGCGCCTGCCCAGTGTGTCTGTTGGGGAGTCGTGACGCTTAGAGTCGCTCGACAGATACCCGCATGTCGCGCATCTCCGCCGGCCCGAACTGGGTCACGAGCGCCACGTCAGCGGCGTCCCGGCCGTAGCCGATGACGATGCGCCCGCCTTCGCTCGTGGGCTCCTTGGCATCGAAGGTCCACCAGTGTTGGCCGATGTAGCACTCGAACCAGGCGTGCAGGTCCATCGGCTCGAGGCCGTACAGGTACCCGACGACCATCCGGCTGGGCAGGTCAAGCGCCCGGCAGAGGGCGATACCGAGGTGGGCCTGGTCGCGGCAGACGCCCTCGCGCTGGCCCCACACGTCGTGAGCCGAGGTGGATGCGTTCGTGCTACCGGGTACGTAGACGATGTGGTCATGCACCCAGGTGCGTACCTGCTCGGCCTGGTCGTAGCCGGGCGTGCATCCGCCGGCAATCTCTGTCGCCTCAGCGTGCAGCTTGTCGGACTCGCAGTAGCGGCTCGGCAGCAAGTAGTGCAGCAGAGGGCTCGGCAGCTCCTCGATCGGCACCGGCGGCTCGCCGGGCCCGTGATCGACCTCGTCCGGCACTTCGACCTCGCAAGAAGCGCTGATGGCGGAATCGCCCTCGGTGGCCGTGAGGCGCTGGCAAAGGTTGCCGTAGAAGTCGGTGTACTCCGTGAGCTGGATCTTGGGCGCGACATCGTACGACTCAGACCGCACCCACTGCCCCTCGCCGCTTCGAGGCCGAAGCATGAGGATCATCGAGACCGGTCCAGAGTTCACGAAGCCCAGGTGACAAGACGCGCGCAGAAGCACGCGAGCATCGTTTCACATCGCCAGGCCCAGGGATAGCGATGTCGTGTTAAGAGCAGGACAAACCTAGTTCAGAGGCACACCGTTGTAGAGCACATCCGGGTCGCCCGTGAAGCTGTCGGTGTAGATGTTGGCGAGCGCGACGACGGGGCGGTCGGACGAGATAATCGCGGTGCCCGCGAAGCCATCGGGCAAGTTCTCGTTGAACTGGAACACCGTGAACTCGCGGTCGACGGGCACGGTGTAGGACGTGCTGCCGCCGGGAATGTCGAGGCCGTAGTAGGTCACCGTAACGTTCGCGGTGCCACCGTCGGCGACCATGACGCGGAACCAGCTGTTCCAGCCCGCGCCGACACCGTTCTCCGGGCCGTAGTTCTTGTTGAGCACGGGCAGCAGTACCTTGGTCGAAGCGTCCTCCGGCCGGATGCCGCGATAGTCCGTGAACGACTCCGTGAGCCAGGTGTCGCGGTCGACGATCACGGCGATCGGCTCCGTCGAGGTAAGACGAGCCGTGCCCACGAAGTTCGTGGGCAGCCTATCGCCCTCGGCGAGGCAGTTGGCGGCGTCATCCCAGGCCTGGAAGCACATACGACCGCCTTTGATGGTGAAGGTGTTCGTCTTGACGATGAGCGCATCGGGCGTGGCGCTATCGACGTCGTAGCCCCGAAACTCGACGTTGACCACGGCTGGCTTGTTCGGGTCCTTGTTGGCGATAAAGAAGCGCGTGCTCCAGGAGTTCTCCGGCCCCACCTCACGGTCGACCAGCGGCAGAAGGACCTCGTGCCCCAGGTCGTCGTCCGAGAAGCCACGGTAGGAGCCGAAGGACGCGAGGTTGAGGTTCCAGGAGTCGGCCGTGGCGGAGATGAACTGCTTCTCCGGCCCCTGTCCCTTCTTGTTGGTGCTGAGATCGATGCGCACGGAGCCGGTAAACGGCGCCGGCACCGCCATGTTGTCCGGGTACTTGAGGATGCTGCCCCGGGGCGGCAACGGCATGCCGCCGTGAGGGCAATCGGCGAATGCCACGGAGGACGAGGACTCGGAGGGCTTGTAAGGCTCCCAGGCGACCTCCGAGTCGGTGTAGTTGCTCAGGTAGGTGATGGTGACGCAGGCCGTGACGCTATCGCTCATGTTCTGAATCACGAAGCGCCCGCTCCAGTCCTGGTTCGGGCCATCGTACTTGCCGGTCACGGGCAGGTAGAGGCGGTGGGAGCCGGGCCCCGTCTCCAGCGTGTCGCCCGCAATCGAGAACTTGCCGTTGCGCCGCACGTCCTTCGCGAGCACGGCGACGACAGGCTGGTCTGTCGAGATCACGGAGGAGCCCGCGAAGCCCTGGGGCAGCGTGGCGTTATCGCCCTGGAAGAAGGTCCAGCCGCTGCCGGGGTACATGGGCGGGCAGGTGGCAGACGGGCAGTTGTCCGTGCCGGCGAGGTTGCCATCGGGGTCGAAGTAGTCGAGCTGCACGGTCGCGTCGTAGTTACCGATGTTCTGGACGCGGATCCAGGAGTTCTCGACGCCGAAGGAGTAGCCAGTGGTCGCCTTCGCCGTCTCGCTGCCGCCGGATGCGAACACGACGAACGCCGTCAGCAACCCTGCCGCGAGGACGGCCTTCGTTAGCAGAGACAGATTGGAAGTGAGGAGGTCGGGTAGACGCACTGAACCTACTTTTTGCACCCGCCAAGATCACCATAGCAGGAACCTGCCACCGGCGAAACCTTCTCGCAGGCCCGCCCGCCAATTGACGCAGGCAACGCTCGAGGCGAGGGCGGCATCAGCGCAGAGACGAAGACGTGAAAAGGGCCGGCGGATTTGCCGGCCCTCTGGACTTGGTTTGCTGTTGTCTCTATTCGACGGTGAAGGTACCAAACATGATCGTGGGGTGAACGTCACACCGGAAGTAGTAGGTACCTGGATCCGGGATAGCGAACACCGTGTCATCCGTTACGCCGTCGGCAGTGCCATCGAACTGGATGCCAACGCTGCCATCTGAGACCGGCGTCGTGTCGGACTCGCTGTTGTAGAAGGCGATGTTGTGCGGCGTGGCCGGGTCCTTGTTGGTGAAGCGGATACGGACCTCGCCGTCAGCCTTAATCGTGATGTTGTCCGTGTCGAAGGCGATGTTCTGAGCCGTGACTTCCACCGTCTGGTCGCCGTCGAAGTTCTCGATGAGCTCAGGCGTGCCCTGTGGCACCGGCGCCTTCGCTGTCTGGCCACAGGACTGCTTGTTGACTGCCGGCTCGGCGACCTCAGGGAACTTGTAGATCGTCGTGTCCTGGGGGTGCTCCGAAGCGAACGAGTTGTCCACCGCGCGCTCGACGGTCAGGGTGCCGGCGACATGCGTTGCCCCGTTCTCGAATGCCGGGACCTCCGTCACGCGCAGGCGCTCGGTGCCGAGCCGGATGGCGTCGTTCTGGTTGAATCGGGTGATGTCCGTCACGCTGATCTGTGTGGTGTCGGCGCTGACCGCGTCCGTGAGCTGAGCCGTAATCAGGTCTTCGATGTTGACTTCGTCCGCCACGAGGTCCCAACGACCGTTGGTAATCAAAGTCATGAGCTGACGAATCTGCTCGTCGCTGAGCGGGCCGCCCTGGGTCTTGGCCCATGCGGGCATCGCCGTACCGACGCGCCCACAGGTAATCGTGTTCGTTATCAGGTCGATCTTCTCGTTAAGGAGAGCCTGAGCAAAGACGTAGACAATACCGCCAGGGAAGTGACCGCCCGCTTCCGTGTTCTCGACTGCGCGCTCGACGGTAAGGGTTGTGCCGTCGATCGCGGTGACCTTCATGCGCTCTTCGTCCAGGAGGATGGTGTCGTCTACCTTCAACTTCGAGCCATCGTCGACTTCGACGGTGGTGTTGGTCAGACCAACCTCGGCGGCGATTTTGGCGTCGCTGTCCTGGAAGCCCTGCAGGTCGGGGCGGTGGAGTGCCGGTGCGGCGGCCAGCCGGCCACCCAAAGCGCCACCTTCAGCTACGTCACCGTGACAGAGGCGGCAGTTGCGGGCGAAAAGGATGGCGCCACGCTCTGCGGTAGCCTCCTGGAAGTGCTCCGCGGAGCTATCCGCACGGCTCGGGTACCAGGCAGCGTAAACGGCGATGACCATGAGCATCACCAGCAGCAGACCAGACATGATGAGGACTTGTTTTCGTGTGTTCATGCGTCCGCCTCTAAGCTGCGGCCTCCCCTGGTCATATTCCCCTACGCCTGGACGGCGAAGCTGGCGTTATCTTCGGTGCCTTTAGTGATGGCGCCCGTGTTCACGCTGATGTTGCCGTCCGTAATCGTCGAGTTCCATGTGGTCCATGGAGCGGGGTGCCGGACCGAACACGCGAACACCGGCGTCCGTGTATGTCGAACCGTGGCAGGGGCAGCGGAACCAACCCTGCTTGTTCGCGCCCGTCGTCGGGTCGACGAAGGAGAAGTTGTCGCGCCACGGCACCGTGCAACCAAGGTGCGGGCACTTCCACCAGAGTGCAAGGAAACCGGAACCACCCTGCTCCTCGGTCAGGTTGACGAGCCAGAAGTGGCCTGCAAAGTTCTGGGTCTTCGTGCCGGGAGGGAACTGCCACCGGTCCGGCCGAAACGACACTACCGAAACCGGTAATGCCGCGCGGGTACAGGAAGTCGACCAGTGTGCCGGCGAAAGCCAGGAGGCCGGCGCCAAGGCCGCTCCAAAACGTGATGCGCAGCAGGCCGCGACGGGAAATTTCCTTCTGCTGGACGCGCTCCAGGGCGATGGCAGCGCCACCGGCGGCCTGGGTGGCCAGCATGTTGGGCTGAACAGGCATGAGCACTCGGCCACCGGACGTGACGATGGGCTCGGCTTCGAACTCAGCGTCGCCTCCCTCCGGCATCATCTCTGCCTTGATGGCGTTGGCCCAGGCACCGCCCGACCACAGGGCCAGCGGCACGGCCACAACCAGGGCGCCCTCTTTGAAGTCGTAAACAATGCCGGCGGCGATGCCGACGATGCCGAGGGCGAGCACGACAGGCCAGTAGCTGGGGCCGGGCGCCTCTTCTTCTTCCTCGTGCTCAGGCTCGACGGCCGGCGGCGGTCCAGCGACCGCGCGAGCCTCGGTGACCCAGCCGAGCAGGGCAATCAATACGACAGCACCCGCAGCGTAGGCCATAGAGTTCGCGACGGGCTCGATGAGCACGACGACGATCATCGCAAGTGCTATGCCGAGGATTGCAGGCCAAAGGCTCAAGCGCCCCATAGTTCTGCCTTCCTTCCCCAAGATTTTCGCCGCTCTAGCGTCTTACAGGGCGGCGTTAAGGTCTAGTTTCGTTGCCTACCCGTCGATTCGTGGCACGTCCCAGGGCCAGACCAGCTCCTGGCCGGCACCGCGGAACAGTGCACCAACGATAGTCATGAGCCAGTAAGCAACGATGAAGCCGCTGAACAGGCTGAGCATGACGTCTCGCCGTGTGTTTACCCAGCCGATGCGCCACAGGATGTAGATGAGCAGCGCAGGCAACGCGATCATGATCGTGCTCGGGATGATGATCTCGACCAGGTTCGCCGGGAAGTTGATGTTGAGGTCGTACGGGTAGAGGCCCGTCAACCAGTCTGGCAGGTGCTGATACCAGGTTGGCGGCGGTTCGCCGTGGGTGGTGCCCCACTTCGGCCACCAGGTGCCGTTGATGATCGGCAGCGGGATGCGTGTGAAGTCTGCCGGCCAGGTCAGGCGACCATCGTTGCCGGTTGGACCTTCGATGCCGAAGAAGTTGATGCTCCAGTGCCAGCTGGTCTGAATCGAGCGGATGTCACGCGTGAAGACAAGGTCCCAGATCGCATTGACGATGCCGACGTCCGGCAACCAGCCCGGCCGGTCTTCACCGACAGGCCACGCCGAGCCAGTGATCTTTTCGTAGATCTGGGCGTGCTTGCCCGCGTCGAAGAGGATGAGGGTCAAAGTTCCGAAGAATGAGAACAGGCCGGAGAAAACGCTGATGCGGACGGCGTTCGCCGTACCGAACCACTCACCCTGGCCATCCTTGCTGCGGTCCAGGTAAGGCACCGCGGCGAGAACGATCAGGAAGACGGTCGGCACAACCACACCGGCGAGGGCCGGGTTCATGTGCAGGAGCAACTCCTGCAGGTTCAGGAAGTACCACGGCGCCTTCGAAGGGTTCGGGGTAACGTCGCCGTTCGCGCGGTTGATCAGCGGTGCGTTGATCACCGACGAGAGCAACGTGAACGACAACGTGAAGAGGACCGCACAGATGAACTCGACAAATACCAGGTCAGGCCAGACGAGGAGTTCTTCCTCGCGCTCGCGTCGCGGTCTTACCTGGGATGGGGTCGTAGTAGTTGCTGCCAAAGCTTTCTCTCTCCGGTCCGCTTACAGAGGCCGAGCCATACCGCCGTCGCGACGGATACGCCAGAAGTGAACGGCCATAAAGATCGCTGCGACAAGGGGCAAGCCGATGACGTGCAGCGTGTAGAAGCGGATAAGAGCGTTGGGGCCGACCTCGAAGCCACCGCGCATGACGAACACGACGGAGTCACCGAGGACTGGAGCCGAACCCACCATGTTGGTACCCACGGTGATGGCCCAGAGTGCCAGCTGGTCCCACGGCAGAAGGTAGCCGGTGAAGCTGAGCAGGAGCGTCAGGATAAGAAGGATGACGCCAACCACCCAGTTGAACTCGCGTGGGGGCTTATAAGCGCCCGTGTAGAACACGCGCATCATATGCAACAGGACGGTCAGGACCATGCCGTGCGCCATCCAGCGGTGCATGTTGCGCATGAGGGAACCGTACCGGACGTTCGTCTCCAGCGCGGCGATGTCTGTGTAGGCGCGCTCGACTGACGGTACGTAATAGAACATAAGTAAGACGCCTGTGACGGTGAGTCCTAAGAACAGGAAGAAGCTCAGACCGCCGAGGCAGTAGGTGTGCGTGATCTTGACGTGCGTCTTGTGGATACGCGTCGGGTGAAGGTGCAGGAAGACGTTGGTCGCGACGACCAGCATCTGATTTCGAGGAGTGTTCGGGTAACCGCTCCGGAAGATCGACTGCCAGACGTAGTTGTGAAAGACCTTGTCGTAGATCGACCCCAGAAGGCCGGTTCCTTTCGGCCTTTCTGTTTTCGGACGATTACTTGCGGCCATAGCCGAGCCTCCTGGTTAGCGAGACCACCAATTGCCGAACCAGACCATGATCGCAAGGCTGATGGCAATGGTGCCGAATACGAGGACGAGCTCAGCTCCATCGACGGAGATAGCTCGACCGAAGACGTCGTCGGGGTGAAAACCGTTGAAGAGTAGTGAGAAATCCATCTCGCCCCGTTCGCTTTATGAGCACCTTCACTTCGCAAATTCGCGCAGGTTTGTGAAGGCGTTAGCAAGCCGCAATCTAGCATCGGCCCCTATTAGTGTCAACCAAGCCCCTCGCCGTTTTTAGATTCAAAACGGCCTGCCTGAAACGTCATGGAAACGTCTATGACGCGACACGGGAGCTTCCTATGCATCTGGCTTTCGCGCCCTAGACCAATCGAAGCGCAGCATGCGCAGAAGGCCCTTTACGTCCTTCAGGACGGTCTGCACGACCCTTACCCGGGAATCCCTATCCTCCACCCAACGCACGGGCACAAAAGCCACCTGCCAGCCTCCCTTGCGCGCCATGAGCAGGAGCTCCGTATCCCAGAACCAGCCCGTATCGCGCACCAACGGCAGCAACTGCTGGGCGCAATCCCGGCCGATCGCCTTGAAGCCGCACTGGGTGTCGTCCAGCCGGGCCCGGAACATCAGCGTGATCAGCCACACGAAGCCGCGCGAGAGGACCTCGCGCTTCAAGGAGCGCTCCGTCTCACTGGCACGATCGAGGCGGCTGCCGGCGGCAACATCGTAACCCTGGTCCGCCACGAGGCTGACGAGGCGCGGAAACGCCTCCAGGTCCGTCGACAGGTCGATGTCCATGTAGGCGAGAACATCGGCCTTGCTGGCCAGCCAGGCGCGCGTCAGCGCCCTTCCCCGGCCGGCCTCCGGTATCCGCATCACCGCGACGTCCGGCAACTCCGCCTCGAGCCGCTTCGCCACCTCGGCGGTACCGTCCTTCGACCCGTTGTCGGCGATGACGATGCGCCATTCATGCGTCAGGTGGTCTGTAAGAAACGCATGCAGCGCCCGCACGCTGCGCTCGAGCACGTGCGCCTCGTTGTACACCGGCAGGACAACGTCTATCGTCGCCATGGGCGACGGGCTCTTGGCTGCTGGCGGTTAGCCCTCAGCTGTAGACTGCTAGCCTTCTGCATCCGCACCCATGTCCGATCTCCGGCTTCCCGTGAGTCGCTGCAGGAGGCGAACCTGCATTCGCTTGACCTCAAAGAGATGATCCCGACTCCTCGCATACTCATCATCAGCGAGGTACTTCAGGTCGTTGGCCAGACGCAGTTGATACTCAACTTCACTGGCTGATCCCATCGAGATCCGTAGGAACCTGGCAAGCTCAGGATCTCCTTCCCGGCCACAGCCTTCGGCGATATTTGAGGGTATTGAGACTGCAGCTCGTCGCAACTGGCTTGTAAGGCCATACATCTCCTCCCTGGGGAACCGTGATGTGATGTCATAGATGTGAAGTGTTAGTTCGTGCGCCCTAGTCCACACAGTCAGTTTGGTGAAGTCTCTCACGCTAATCGCCAATCGCTATTAGCCCGTCGCCATCCGTCACGCTAGTGCCGGAAGTGGCGTTCGCCGCTGAACACGAGGGCCATGCCCGCTGCGTCGGCGACGGCGATGACTTCGGCGTCGCGGACGGAGCCGCCCGGCTCGATGGCGGCGGCGATGCCGGCTGCGGCTGCGGTGGCCATGCCGTCGAAGAAGGGGAAGAAGGCGTCAGAGGCGAGGACGCTGCCGCGGGCGCGTTCACCGGCGCGCTCGACGGCGATCTTGACGCTGGTGATGCGGTTCGGCTGACCGGCGCCCATGCCCAGCAAGGTACGGTCTTTGGCGAGCACGATGGCGTTGGACTTGATGTGCTTGCAGGCCCGCCAGGCGAATCGCATGTCGGCCAGCTCTTCCTCGGTCGGCTCTCGCTGGCTCGCGACCTTCAGCTCCAGGGAGTCGTCCGGCTTGAGGTCGGGGTCCTGTATGAGGAAGCCGCCGCCGACCCGCCGCAGGTCGTACGGGAAGGCGTCATCGACCTGAGATGCGCCGCGGGCGCCCGACACCTTGAGGATGCGCACGTTGCGCCAGCGTCGCAGGGCTTCGAGCGCCTCCTCCGTGAAGTCCGGCGCGACGATGATCTCGTAGAGCATGCGCTGGCCGCTCGAGGGGCTGACGCTGGCGCGCATCGTAGCCGCCAGCTCACCGTCGATCGGCCGGTTGCAGGCGACGATGCCCCCGAAGGCCGAAATGGGGTCGCCCGAAAGCGCGCGCTCGTAGGCGACCTTGAGGTCTTCGTGGCTCGCGAGGCCGCAGGGATTGAGGTGTTTCACGATCGCGATCGTGGGGTCCGCGAAGTCAATGGCGGTCCGCCACGCGGCGTCGGCGTCGAGCACGTTGTTGAACGACATCGGGATGCCATGCAGCTGCTCGAAGCCGGAGATGCCCTGCTGCTTTGCGTCCAGCCTCCAGGTAGAGCGCGCCGGACTGGTGAGGGTTCTCGCCGTAGCGCAGGTCGAGGTCTTCGCGCTTGCGCAGGCCGATCGTGAGCTCGTCCGGGTACGAGAGCTTGTCGTCGTCGCCCCGCAGGTAACGCGAGACCAGCGTGTCGTATAGAGCGACGTGCTGGAAGGCCTTGGCGGCGAGGGCGCGTCGCTGCTCCTCGCTGACACCGCCGGCCTGCAGCGATGCCAGGGTCTGGTCGTAATCGGCCGGGTCGCAGAGCACGACGACGGCCTGGAAGTTCTTCGCGGCAGCGCGCAGCATGGCCGGCCCGCCGATATCGATGTTCTCGATCGCCTCTTCCTCGGTCACGCCGTCCTTGCCGATCGTCGCTTCGAAGGGGTAGAGGTTGTTGACGACGAGGTCGATGGCCTCAATACCGTGCTGCGCCAGCTCCTGCATGTGCTCCGGCTTGTCGCGGCGAGCGAGGAGGCCGCCATGAATCGCCGGATGCAGCGTCTTCACCCGCCCGTCGAGGATCTCGGGGAAGCCGATGACCTCGGCGACGCTGGTCACGGGCAGCCCGGCTTCACGCAAGATGCGTTCCGTGTTGCCGGTCGCCAGCAGGCTCCAACCCATGCCGGTAAGGCCACGGGCGAATTCGATCAATCCGGTCTTGTCGTAAGGGGCGAGAAGTGCACGCATGCGGCGATTATAGCCAGCACGTCGATTAGGAACCTCCTGCCAAAACGGTACAAAGCCGTAGCCGGGCAGGTCCGGTAGGGTCACAATACGGGCATGAGTCAGGCCAGAGGTGCGCGAGGCGGTCCCCTTCATCCGCGAGAGAGCCACGCCGGTTCCGTTTCCGGCATGCTGAACTGGCTGCGGGCCGGCGTACTTGGCGCCAACGACGGCATCGTCTCTACCGCCGGTTTGGTGATCGGCGTGGCCGCGGCGACAACGACGTCCAGCACGATCGCTACGGCGGGCTTCGCGGGCCTGGTCGCCGGAGCGGTCTCGATGGCTCTGGGCGAGTACGTCTCGGTAAGCACGCAGCGCGACAGCGAGCAATCCCTGATCAAACTCGAGGAATCCGAGCTGCAGACGATGCCCGATGCCGAATTCAGCGAGTTGGTTGGGCTGCTCAAGGAAAACGGACTCACCCCGGAGACGGCGCAGACCGTAGCAGAGGAGCTGACAGAGAGGGACGTGCTTTCAGCCCACCTCCGCCTGGAGCTCGGCATCAACCGCGAGGAGATTGCCAGCCCATGGACCGCCGCGCTGGCCTCGGCCCTCGCCTTCACCCTGGGGTCGCTGCTACCCCTCGTCGCCATCCTCCTGCCGCCGGCGTCGCTGCGCATACCGGTGACCTTCATTGCCGTGCTCTTCGCGCTGGCGATCACGGGCGCCATCAGCGCGACGCTCGGCAAGTCGCCCAAGCTGCCTGCGGTGTTTCGGCTTGTCTTCGGCGGCGCGATAGCCATGGCGGTGACCTACGGGATCGGCAGGCTCATCGACGGGGCGGTGGTGTAGGACGTAGTCGCGACGAGGTTAGGCGAGCGTTACTCCCTGCGAAGCCGTGACCTCGCCCACCAAGAGGGCGGCGGGCACTGCGGTACGCAGCTTATCGGCGTCTTCGGGCGCGACGGCGAAGACGATGCCGAGGCCCATGTTGAACACGCGGTACATCTCCGCGTCTTCGATGCCGCCGGCGCGCTGGATGTACGGGAAGATCGGCGGCACAGACCAGGCGCTGCGGTCGATGCGAGCGCCGAGGCCTTCGGGCAAAATGCGCGGCACGTTCTCCTCGAAGCCACCGCCCGTGATGTGGGCCATGCCCTTGATCAGACCCCTCCCCCCAGCCCCCTCCCCGCTGGCGGAGAGGGGGAGATCGAGCGCGGGTTTCAAGTCAGGGACATAGCAGTGGTGCGGGCGCAGGATGGCGTCGGCCAGCGATTCGCCGAGGTCGGGGTCGTGGCGTTCGAGACGGGCGCGGTCGGTGACGGCGCGGTCCTCGACCATGGCGATATCGAGCGCACGGCGGGCGAGCGAGTAGCCGTTGGTGTGCAGGCCGTTGGAGGGCAGCCCGAACAGCAGGTCGCCCGCCACGATCTTCGTGCCGTCGATGAGCTGGTCGCGCTCCACAGCACCGACGATGAATCCGACGAGGTCGAACTCGCCGGGCGGGTAGACGCCGGGCATGTCGGCCGTCTCGCCGCCTAGCAGGGCGCAATCGAGCGCGGCACAGGCGTCGGCGATGCCCTTGACGATGGCGACCTTGGCGTCGGCCGGCAGCTCGAAGCTGCCGATGTAGTCGAGGAAGAACAGGGGCTCGGCGCCGGTCGTGAAGGCGTCATTGACGCAGTTGGCGACGATGTCGTGCCCTAGCGACTCGTAGCGCTGGACGAGGCCGGCGATCTTCGTCTTGGTGCCGACGCCGTCCGTGCTGGAGACGATCACGGGGTCCTTGAACCGCTGGCCGAGCGCGAACAGGCCCGCGAAAGGACCAATACCGCCGAGCACCTCCGGCCGTCGCGCCGCCTTCGCCACCTCCCGGTAGCGCCCGACAACGTCCTGACGCGCCTGCAGGTTCACACCGGCGCTCTCGTAGGTCAGGGGCTTGCGACTGCGCTCTTCTGTCATGTGAGGAGAGTAGCAAGTAACGGCTCACAAGTAACAGGTGGCAGCCGGTCAGAGCGGACCGGCTTGCGCGAGAACACCACCATCGATTGCCCGTGCTGAGTTAGCATCACGGGCACAAAGAGGAGGTCGTGATGATCAGCAAGTTCTCAGTGCTCTACGTGGGACAAATCGAGCTCGACAACGTGGGCCTGTCGGGGACGCCGGCCGACGAGCGCCGCTACCCGAACGAGCGCCTGGTCGAGGCCTTCTCGACGGCAAAGGACATCGCCCAGGACATGGACCGCCTGGGCTACTACTGCCTGTGGACGGCGGAGCATCACTTCCAGCGCGAGGGCTACGAGGTGTTCCCCAACCTGATCTTGCTCGGGACATGGCTGGCGACCCAGACGTCGCGCCTGAAATTCGGTTGCGCGTTTAACGTCCTGCCGATGTGGCACCCGCTGCGGCTCGCCGAGGACTACGCGATGGCCGACATCATGACGGACGGCCGCATCATCCTGGGTGTCGGGCGCGGCTATCACACGCGCGAGGTCGAGACCTTCGGGGCGCCGCTGCTGGACAACGACGCCAATCGCGAGCTGTTCGAGGAGCAGATGGAGGTGCTGCAGAAGGCCCTGAACCAGGAGTCCTTCTCGCATCACGGCAAGCACTACCAGATCCCGCCGGATGTCGACTACCGGGGCTATCGATTGTCCGAGATCACGCTGGTGCCGCGACCGGTCCACCTGCCGGTCGAGCTGTGGCAGCCGATCGCCAGCGGCAAGACGCTGCCGTACATCGCTCAGCGCGGCATCAAGGGCATGGTGACGCTGAACGGCGAGAAGATCTTCGATGACGTGGCGCACGTCTACCAGACCGAGGCGGCCAAGGCGGGACGGCAGCTTGAGCTGGGCGAGGACCTGTGCTGGGGCGTCGGTCTGTATCTGGCGGATTCGCAGGAGGAAGCGGTCCGGCGCGTCGAGCCGTATCACGACGAGCGCTACAAGTGGTTCGCGCCGTTCGGCTTCGTACGCTACGCCGATGCGGACGGACGGCCGTGGGGCACGCCCGGCGCACCGGCGCGGCAACCGACGATCAAGGACGGCGTCGAGCAGAGGGCGTGGCTCTGCGGGCCGCCCTCACAGGTGATCGAGCAGCTCAAGGAGTTCGAGGCACGCTATCCGGGACTGGACCAGGTGATGATCCACTGGGCGGAGGGCATGCCACCGGATGAGTTCCGCGAACAGCTAGCGTGGTTTGCCAGCGACGTGATGCCGGCGTTTACGAACCGGTAGCCGCGAAGCTAGTTGGCGGGAGGGACTGCCTCGACGGCCTGGTGGGCCTCCCAGTCGATGTCGTGGGCATCGCGGACCCAGCGGGGCGCCTCCAGGCTGAGCTTGTCGAGCTCCATTGGCACCGGCATCGGGTACTTGCCCGTGAAGCAGGACATGCAGAAGCAGTCGGCCGGCTGTCCGATGGCGCTGACCAGGCCTTCGGGCGTGAGATAGCCCAGCGTGTCGGCGCCGATGCTCTGGCGGATCTCCTCGACGGTCTCGCGGGCGGCGATGAGCTCCCAGCGACGTCCCATGTCGATGCCGAAGAAGCACGGGTGCGTGATCGGTGGCGCCGTCACGCGCATGTGGACTTCGGCGGCGCCGGCCTCGCGCAGCATGGCGATCACGCGCTTGGTCGTCGTCGCACGCACGATCGTGTCGTCGACCACGACGACGCGCTGACCTTCGAGGACCTCGCGCAGCACGTTGTACTTGAGGTGGGCGCCCTGATCGCGAATGCGCTGGTCCGGCATGATGAACGTCCGGCCCACGTAGCGGTTCTTCACCAGCGCCTCGGCGAACGGGATGCCCGATTCGCGCGCGTAGCCTACGGCCGCGGCGGTCGCAGAGTCCGGTACGCCGATGACGATGTCGGCCTCGGTCGGGTGCTCCCGGGCGAGCTGGCAACCGAGGTTCATGCGCACGGGATAGACACGCTGGCCGCGCAGGTAGCTGTCCAGGCGAGAGAAGTAGATGAACTCGAAGACGCAGAAGGACTCGTGGCTGCCTTCCGGGAAGTTCTCCGGCGCCAGCTTGAAGCTGTGCACGCCCTCGCCGTCGAGCAGCACCGTCTCGCCCGGCTCGATGTCGCGGATGAGCGTGGCCCCGAGGTGGTCGAAGGCGCAGGTCTCGGAAGCAAAGCAGAACCCGCCATCGATGCGCCCAAGCGAGAGCGGACGCAGGCCGTACGGGTCGCGCGCAGCGATAACGCCGTCGTCCGTGAGGATCGTCAGGCAGTAAGCGCCGCGGGCCCGTCGCATGACGTAACTCATGCGCTCGCCCCAGTCGCGGCCGGGTGCGGTGGCGACGAGGTGGGCGATCACCTCGGAGTCTGTGGAGGTGACGAACTCGCGGCCTTCCGCCTCGAGCTCGGTGCGCAGGAGGTCGGCGTTGACGATATTGCCGTTGTGGCCCAGGGCGATCCTGCCGTTGGGGCCGTCCATAACGAAGGGCTGGGCGTTTTCGATGCGGGAAGAACCGGTGGTGGAGTAGCGAGTATGGCCGACTGCCGCGAATCCCTGGAGATGCAAAAGGTCTTCCTCTTGGAAGACCTGCGACACGAGACCCATGTCCTTGCGTACCTTGATGCCATCACCATCGGTGGTGGCGATACCTGCGCTCTCCTGCCCTCTATGCTGAAGAGCATAAAGTCCAAAAAAAGTTACTCTCGCGACGTCTTCACTGGGTGCATAGACCCCAAAAACGCCACATGCCTCGTGGAGGCTCTCCAAGAAGGCTCTCCCTCGGTATCCATCGGTGCGGGCTGCAAATGAATTGTATGCCTGACGCTTCCCGCCGGTCAAACGGATGGGTAGGATGGGTCAAGAGCCGTACAGGGCAAACCTTGGTAAAACGTATCGTAGTTATGAAGAATTGCTAAGGCTTATTTCGCTGCGTGTCATGGTGGTGGTGCTGCTGCTGCCGCTGGTCGCAGCGTGTAGCCATGACTCCAAGGACGACGTTGGCGGCGCCGTCATCGACTCCACCGCAGGGGCCGGCGGCCTTCAGCGCAGCTTCCTTATGGGCGTGAGCTCCCAGCCCGCCCAAACCACCGAGGATGCCTACAGCGACGCCTTCGACGTGGCCGAGGCCGCCGGCGAGGTCGTCCTGATCCAGCGCACACCGCCCTGGAGCGAGTTCGTCCCGGGCGGCAGCATCTCCCACCGTACGGAGCAACTCACCCTCCTAGAAGAAGACCTGGCCCAAAAACACGACCTGAAGCTCTTCCTTGCCATCGACCCCACCCTGCCCGGCGACCGCAGCCAGCTCGCCAACCTGCCGGAGGACCTGGCGGGTGAGGGCTTCGCCAACCCGGACGTGCGCGCCGCCTTCATCTCCTATGCCAAGTACCTCGCGCTGAACTACAAGCCCGCTTACATGGCCCTCGGCGTCGAGGTCGACATGATTTACCGCGGTCGAGGCGACGGCTCCTTCCGCAACTTCCTCAGCCTGTACTTCGAGGCCTACGACGCCGTGAAGTCCGTCTCCCCGGATACGATGGTGTTCCCGACGTTCCAGTACGAGGACATGCTGGGCCTGCTCAACACGGGCTCACCCACATTGCCCTCATGGAGCCTGGTCAACCGCTTCGAGCCCAAGATCGACATGCTCGCGGTCACCTCCTACCCCAGCCTCGTATTCAGCAGCGTCTCCGAGCTGCCCTCCGACTACTACGATGCCCTCGCAGGCCGCCTCGACAAGCCGGTGATCTTCGCCTCGGTGGGTTGGAACTCCAGCGAGGACCCGTCCACCGACCCGTCAGACTCCGCTCAGGTGTCGTTCCTCTATCGCGTGCTCACGGCCGCCGAGCATCTCGATGCGCGCATGCTGGTCTGGTACCTGGGCCGCGACCCAGAGGCCGTACCGGCCGGCTTCGCGCCGCTTTCGCACATGGGTCTGCACGACGCCGAAGGCAACCCGAAGACGGTTTGGCGCATCTGGCTCTCCGCCCTCGCGCGACCGGCATCACTGCCCTGAACCGAGGGTGACGCCCTGACCATCCCGACGATTCTGCACCAGACCTGGAAGACCGAGCAGGTGCCCGAGGATTGGGCGCGATATGCCGATTCGTGGAAGGCGATGCACCCCCGCTGGCAGTACCGATTCTGGACGGACGAAGCCAATCGCGCGTTCATCGCCGAGCACTACCCTGCGTTCCTCCCAACCTACGACGCCTACTCTTACAACATCCAGCGCGCCGATGCGGTCCGCTACTGCCTGCTGCACCACTACGGCGGCGTATACGTCGATATGGACATCGAGTGCCTGCAGCCACTCGACAGCCTGATCGCCGGCCGCGATTTCCTCGTTGTGCTCGAGCCCGACGAACAGGGAGCATGGCTCGGCAAGACCTCCCTGGCATCGAACGCCTTCATGGCAGCCCGCCCCGGCCACCCCTTCCTCGAAGCCGTGATCGAACGGCTGATGCAGGACCCGTCGCCGGGACTCACGCATCGTGACGTGCTGGCGACCACGGGGCCGCTAATGCTGGACGCGGCGCTCGCCGAGTACAGCGGCCAGGACGTGACCGTGCTGCCCAGCCACGTCGCCTTCCCATACCCCGTGCGGACGCCGGAGCTGGAGCGCCTGCGCATCGGCGACGCGGAGGCGCTGAAAGCGAGCCTGGTCGACAGTGGCACGTACGCCGTGCACTACTGGGCCAACAGCTGGGTCGGCACCCTCGCCGGGGAGCTGATCAACCCCGACCCCGCGTCAATCGAAGGCTTCGACTTCTTCCCCGGCGTCGACTCGCCGGGCCACGACATCACGAACGTCGGTCGGGATATCCCGCGGGCCGCGCTGGCCTGCAGACAAATCAAAGAGGCCGTCGCGTTCAACACAGACGGCTTCGTCAAACGCGAGCTGCTGCCGGTGCACCGATGGCTGCCGATGGGCAACGGCGCCACGAACGAGGGGCTGTACGTGAGGAAGCGAGGCGGCATTTCGGATGCCCTGCGCCGTCTCTTCTCACGGCGCTAGCGAGTGTTGTGAGGGCAGCTCGCGCGACGCCGTGACGATCATGTCGACGGCCAACTTGTCGTTGATGGCATCCGAGTTCACGGCGATGTCGTAGTTGGTGCAGGCTAGCCAGTCGATGTGGTATACGCGCTTGAGGTATTCGCCGCGCTGCCGGTCGGACTCGACGAGCATCTTGCGCACCTCAGTGATTTCGCGCCCCTGGCTGGCAGCGAAGCGCTGTGCCCGCTTTTCCGGGCTGCCGTAGATCAGCACGCGGAAGATGCCTGGCACGTCCTTGAGCAAAGCCTGGCCGGCGCGGTTGACGATCACCGCCTCACCCTGGCTGCCGAGCTCCTTGACGACGTGTTCGATAAACTGGCGATAGTCCTCGGAGCTCAGAAGGTTTCCGGAGAGGCCACCCAGGCCCGTTGCCGTCGTCTCGTCGTCGGCATCGAAGCCGGCGAGGCGGCCGAGCACGCGCTCGATAAAGCTGGGCCTGCGCTCGGACGTGGCAACCGCGAGGATCTCCGGCGAGACGCCCGCCTCCTGGGCCGCCTGCGAGATGATCTCCCAGTCGTAGAAGCGATAGCCTAGCCGTTCGGCGACGGTGCGAGAGATCGCATTGCCACCACTACCGACCTGAACCGAGAAGGTCACGACACGCGCAGTCATCACGGATCCTCCGAGGCCAGAATAGCCGCCGATACGTCGTCCCGGCTACAGCCCTTTGGTTAAAGATCGGTGTCACGGTACGATCTCGGCGTGCTTCGTCTTCTGGCACTCCTGCTTGCCCTTGGTTTCATGCTGACAGCGCACGCCCACGCCCAGGAGTTCGACATCCCCACCGTGGCGATTTCCGGGGGCGACCTGCCCTACCCGATATCGCTTGCCCCCGCGGACGCCGACGCCTTCCGGCGACGCGTCAACCTCCTGCCGCGCCTGGAAGACCCGCCGAGCGTCTCCGGCACGGCGTATACGGTAACCACCAGCTACTGGTCTGAGGCCATTCGCCTGGAAGAAGACGAAGATTACCTGGACGTCTCCGTGAAGGGCGACTACTACCCGGACGGCGGCTACCTGCGCGTGACCCTGGCTGGCGATGACGTGTGGATGGTGCTCAGCCTGCGTCAGCGCGCCATCCTCGACCGCTACATCCGGCTCGCCGAAGACGAGCGAGTCGGGGAGCACCCCTCGACGCTGGACGTGCTCGCCGCCGCCGCCGAAAGCGAGGCGTTTGGCTTCGAAGTGGGCGATGACGTGCTCGACCCGGCGACCGGCGACGCCTTGCTGACCTCGATCGCCGAAGCCAACCCGGCGCCGGCGGTAGACCCACGGGTGCCGCCAGTGGACACCGGCGAGGGGGAGTGGCTCATCGTTACGCTCGTGGAGGGTAGGTCTCTGCGCTATTACTACGACGGCACCACGCTCACTGAGGGCCTTGGCACGGAGCGCTACGATGCCGCATCGGTCGCAGGCGTGCTGGACGACGCGGCATCAATGGACCAGCCCGTCATCGAGCAGGAGCGGCCGGCTGGGTCGTTGCTCTGGTGGCCGGTCGCGGGCGGCGGCGGACTCGCAGCGATCGGCATCGCCATTTGGCTGAGAAAGCGCCTGCCTGACTCGCCCTAACTGCCGTCCTTCCACACGAGGTTCGGTCCTTCACACCAGGGAACCTTGACACACCTTCGGAGAGCGAACACGATGCAGACCGCTCTTTAACCGATTAAGGGTCTCTCGAAAGGAACGAATGCCTACCAACGATGAAGTGAAAGCAATGCAGCGTACCCTTTGGGGCGGCACCGCCGATGCCTGGGCGAAATGGCACCGGGAGCTAGAAGCCAACACTCAACCGGTTAACGAATGGCTCTGCACCAACGCAGGCCTGGCGCCCGGCATGCGCGTGCTTGACCTGGCATGCGGTGCAGGGCAACCTGCCGAGCTGGCGGCCGCGAAGGTTGCACCAGATGGACGCGTGGTGGCAACCGACATCGCACCCGAGATGGTGGACGCAGTAGCCAGGCTCGCCAAATCAGCCAACATCGCGAACCTCGAGGCCCAAGTCATGGACATGGAGGAGCTCGACTATCCAGATGAGAGCTTCGATGCCGTGATCTGCCGCTGGGGCTTCATGTTCGCGCCGGACACGGTCAAAGCGTTCGCAGCGTCACGCCGGGTGCTCAAACCGGGCAGCCGGCTGACCACCGCGACCTGGGACATCCCGGCCCGCAACCGCTGGTTTGCCTCCGAGGTGTTCCAGAAGGAGCTCGACCCGGTTTCACCGCCGCCGCCTCCGGACCCTTCCGCGCCCAGCCCCCAGCGCTTCATGGATCCTGCTCACCTCGAGAGGATGGTCCGGGATGCCGGGTTCGATACGGTCACGGTGGAGATCCAGCCGTTCGAGTTCCAGTTCTCTTCCGGTGAGTCGTGGTTTGCCATGCAGACGGAGCTGAACGCCCCCCTTGGCGCTCGCCTGCGCCGGCTGAGCGACGCCGATCGCGAGGCCGTGCGTCAGGGATGCATCGACGCGATCGAGGCGCGGAAGTCGCCGGACGGCACGATACGCCTGGCAGCGTCTTGCCTCTGCGTGATGGCGCAGAAGTAGACCACGCAGGAACGCGAAGAAGGCCCGCTGTGATAGCGGGCCTTCTTCTTTATCTCCGGTAATCTTTCCCGGACTACTGCTGGACAGACGGCGGTGTCGAGCGGGGACGCCGGCGCCGACGCTCGCTGACGCGCAGGCGGGCCTGGGCGCGCTCGAGGGCCGCAAAGGCCCGCGCGAAGTCCACCGTGGTCTCGTGGCTGGCGATGAGGTTCTGAGCACGCTGGCGGGCCTCTTCGGCACGCGCCTGGTCGATCTCATCGGAACGCTCAGCGGTGTCCGCGAGCACGATCACCTTGTCGTCACGCACTTCCATGAAGCCACCCGATAGCGCGAGGTCGATCTCGTCCCCGCCGCGGTGGAAGACGACCGGCCCCGGCTTCAGCGCCGTCATCAGGGCAGCGTGCTCGGGAAGGATCGTGAGCTCGCCATCGGCGCCGGGCACCGTCAGCGAATCGACACCGTCCTCCTCGAAGACGATGCGCTCTGGCGTGATGATCTGGAGGGTGAGAGGCATTAGCTGTACTCCCGTACTGGGGGAACGCTTCGCATCGCTCTCGCGCTGCTCCGCGGGACGTTAACAGGGTAGCTGGGGGGACACCCCCCATGCCCCCCGCGCATGGGCTTCGCCCCCGCTACCCCTGCTTCTTTCACGATGTGGCCTACCCCTGGCTCGCCATCTGGGCAGCCTTCTCGGTCGCCTGCTCGATGGGCCCGATGTTGTAGAAGGCGCCTTCCGGCAGGTTGTCGTGCTTGCCGTCCAGGATCTCCTGGACGCCGCGCACGGTCTCCTTGACGGGGACGTACTGACCGGGCGTACCGGTGAAGATCTCGGCGACGAACATGGGCTGCGTCAGGAAGCGCTGGATACGGCGCGCGCGGGCCACAGACACCTTGTCTTCGTCCGAAAGCTCGTCGACACCGAGGATGGCGATGATGTCCTGCAGGTCCTTGTAGCGCTGCAGGGTGTTCAGAACGCCCTGAGCAGCGTTGTAGTGCTCCTGACCCACGATCAGGGGGTCGAGCATGCGGGAGGAGGACGCCAGCGGGTCCATGGCCGGGAACAGTGCCTGCTCGAAGATCGAGCGGTCCAGGGTCACGGAGGCATCGAGGTGGCCGAACGTCGTCGCCACACCGGGGTCGGTGTAGTCGTCGGCGGGCACGAAGATCGCCTGGAAGGACGTAATCGAGCCCTTGCGGGTCGAGGTGATGCGCTCTTCCAGCGCACCGACCTCGGTCGCCAGCGTGGGCTGGTAACCGACGGCGGAAGGCATGCGTCCGAGAAGGGCGGACACCTCCATGCCGGCGAGTGTGTATCGGTAGATGTTGTCGACGAAGAAGAGGACGTCCTGACCTTCGACGTCGCGGAAGTACTCCGCCATCGTCAGGCCGGTCAGGGCGACACGCAGACGCACGCCCGGAGGCTCGTTCATCTGGCCGAAGACGAGCACCGTCTTCTCGTTGACCTCGGGCGACTCCAGCATCTCGACCCAGAGGTCGTTGCCTTCGCGGGAGCGCTCACCGACACCGGCAAACACGGAGCGGCCACCGTGAGCACGGGCGATGTTGTTGATCAGCTCCTTGATTAGCACCGTCTTGCCGACGCCGGCGCCGCCGTAGAGGCCGACCTTACCACCACGGGCCAGGGGGGCGATGAGGTCGACGATCTTGATGCCAGTCTCGAGGACCTGGGGCTCCGTCTCCTGCTCTTCGAAGCTTGGCGGCGGGCGGTGGATTGGCATACGGTCGCCTTCGACCGGGCCCATGTTGTCCAGCGGCGTACCGAGGACGTCGAACAGGCGGCCGAGGGTGCCCGGACCGACCGGCACGGCAATGGGCAGGCCGGTGTCAATGGCGACGGCACCACGGCGCAGGCCGTCCGTGCTGGTCATGGTCAGGGCGCGCACCCAGTTGTTGCCCAGGTGCTGTTGCACCTCGGCGACAACGGTCTCACCGTTGTTGTCGATCTCGATGGCGTTGTAGACCGACGGCAGGTGGTCCGGCGGGAACTCCACGTCAACCACTGTGCCGATGACCTGAACCACCGACCCTTTTGCGCCAACTGCTGCGGCCTCTGCCATTTAGTCCTCCCGTGTTGTTGACCCCTCCCCATCCCTCCCCGCTGGCGGAGAGGGGGACGAGGGGCTATCAGTTGTTGGAGTGCTGCCCCTGCCCGCTGGCGAGCGACGCGCGCAGCGTGTCTGTCACCGAGCCGAGCTCCTCTTCCAGCTCCTCCAAACGGCCGTCCACGAAGTCGGCCTTCTCGGCCGGGATCAGGCCCTGGCCCTTGAGGAATCGGAAGCAGTAACTCGCCACGACGAGGGCGTTGCGGGCAGCGCTGAGACCGAGGATGTACTCGGCCAGGTAATCGCTGTGCTGCCCTTCGATGATCGATTCCGGCAGCAGCTCGGCCGCCTCCTTGATCACCTCGATAATCCATTCCTGGTCGCGACCCAGGTCCATCTCTGAAACAGTCGTGTTGAGCAGGTTGGTCATGCCTTCGACCTTGCCCCACTCGAACAGGTTCTCAAAATCACTGTTAGGCCAAGAGCGCATTGGGATCCTCCTAAACCCGATCCTCGCCCGAGGGGCGAAAGAACCAGGGACTTAGGAACAAGATAGTCGACTGTGGCTCGCTCGTCATGTTTCGTTCCTAGCCTGCCGCCGACATGGCTTCGACGCCGCCGGTGATGTCCAGCAGCTCCTTCGTGATCTGCTCCTGGCGCACCTTGTTGCGCAGCAGGGTCAGCTCCTCGATGAGCTCCTGGGCGGCGTCGGTCGCGTTACGCATCGCGACCATGCGGGCCGACTGCTCACTCGCGGCCATCTCGAGGACGGCGCGGTAGACCTCGACTTCGACGTAGCGCGGCATCAGCGTGGTCAGCACGGACTGGGCGTCCGGCTCGTAGATGTACTCGACGTTCGCCGATTCTGCCGATTCGGGCAGAGTCACCGGCAGGAGCTGTAGTGCTTCCGGCCGCTGGACCACCGTGTTGATGAAGTGCGGGTAGATGATCGTGACGCTATCGACCTCGTGGTTGATGTAGGCGTCCATGACGACACGTGAGATCGGCAGCGCGTCCTCGTAGGAGGGGTAGTCGCCCAGGCGCACGAACTCGCCGATGAGGTTCTGGGAGCGCCGGAAGAAATCGACACCCTTGCGGCCCACCGCGATGATCTTCGTGTCCGGGTGCTCGCCCAGGAAGACGCCGGCGCGGCGCAGCAGGTTGGTCGGCAGACCACCGCAGAGACCGCGGTCCGGCGTCAGCATTACGAGGCCGTGAGTCTTGACCTCGCGACGTTCCAGCAAGGGATGCAACGCCCCCTCTTCGGTGGCACCGCGAATGCCCTGGACGACGTCGCTCAGCAGATAGTCCAGCTGCTCCGCGTAGGGGCGGTGAGCCAGGGCCATCTGCTGGGCACGGCGCATCTTCGAGCCCGCGACCAGGGACATGGCGCGCGTCGTCTTCGCCGTCGACTGGACGGAGCGGATGCGGCGGTTGATCTGTCGTAGGGTAGGCATCTAATTCCTCGCCTCAGGCGATCCTCACAGCGGCACAGCCTGCTTGAACTCGCGGATAGCCGTGGTCATCTTCTCTTCCAGCTCGCCTGAGAGGATCATCTTCTCGTTGATCTCGACCACGATGTCGGGGCGGTTGGTGTCCATGAAGTCGTACAGGGCCGTCTCGAAAGCGCGGATCTTGTCCACCGGCACGTCGTCCAGGAGGCCCCTCGAGGCCGCGAAGAAGATCAGCACCTGGTTGTGGAAGATCACCGGCGAGTACTGGGGCTGCTTCAGTACCTCTGTGATGCGCTGACCACGTTCGAGCTGTCGCACCGTACCGGCGTCGAGGTCGCTGGTACCGAACTGGGCGAAGGCCTGCAGCTCTCGGAACTGCGCCAGCTCCAGCTTCAGGGAACCGGCGACCTGGCGGATGGCGCGGCGCTGGGCCGAACCACCGACACGGGACACCGAAAGGCCGACGTTAATGGCAGGACGGATACCGGCGTTGAAGAGGTCAGCCTCAAGGAAGATCTGACCGTCCGTGATCGAAATCACGTTCGTCGGAATGTAGGCCGAAATGTCGTTGGCCTGCGTCTCGATGATCGGCAGCGCCGTGAGCGAGCCACCACCGTACGCCTCTTCGACGCGAGCGGAGCGCTCCAGCAGGCGGCTGTGCAGGTAGAAGACGTCGCCCGGGTAGGCCTCACGGCCGGGAGGGCGGCGAAGGAGGAGGGAAACCTGGCGGTACGCCCAGGCGTGCTTGGAAAGGTCGTCATAGACGATGAGGGCGTCCTTGCCGGACTCCATGAACTCCTCGCCCATGGCACAACCGGCGTACGGCGCCAGGTACTGCATCGGCGCGGGAGCGGAGGCGCCGGCGTTGACCACGATCGTGTGCTCCATGGCGCCGTAGCGCTCCAGGAGACCGACGGTCTGGGCCACCTTCGAGTCCTTCTGGCCGATGGCGACGTAGATGCAGACCAGGTCGCCACCCTTCTGGTTGATGATCGTGTCGATGGCGATCGTCGACTTACCGGTGGAGCGGTCACCGATGATCAGCTCGCGCTGGCCACGGCCGACGGGAATCATCGAGTCGATCGCCTTGATACCGGTCTGCACCGGCACGTTCACGCCCTTTCGGGTCACGACGTTGGGGGCGATGCGCTCGATGGGGCGGCGGCGGTCCGTGTTAATCGGGCCTTTGCCATCGATCGGGTTGCCGAGCGCGTCCACGACACGACCGAGGAGGGCGTTGCCGACCGGGACATCGGCGACGCGGCCGGTGGTCTTGATCTGCATGCCCTCTGAGATGTTGGTGTAGTCGCCGAGGACGAGGATACCGACGGTCTCTTCTTCCAGGTTCATGGCGAGGCCGCTGGCGCCGTTCTCGAACTCGACCAGCTCGCTGTACATGCAGTCGGATAGGCCATGGGCGCGCGCGATACCGTCACCGGCTTCGATGACGGTGCCGACGTTGACGGCGCTGGTCTCGGAGCCGAACTGTTCGATCTGCTCCTTGAGGATTGCTGTGATCTCTTCTGGTCGAACCGCCATGGGCGTCCTCCGCTCAATATGGTTGCTGCCCGCCCACGCGGGCCCGCCTGCCGAAACAGGGTCCCTGCCTCAAAGACAGGCTGAAATGTCCGAGCTAAAACGCCCCGACTAGACTCGCGCGCATCGCCTGGAGCTTTGCGCGCGTGCTCGCGTCTATGAGCCGGTCGCCGATCTGGACGACGACGCCGCCGAGCAGGCTTGGGTCGACCTCTACATCCAGGATGACCTCGTGGCCGGTCTGCTCTTGCAGGCGCCGCGCCAGGTCTGCAGTCTCCGCTTCGTTAAGCGGCACCGCAGTCCGGGCGTGGGCGTGTGTGATGCCGCGTTCTTCTTCGATCATCTCGCTAAACGCCAGGGCAATGTCGGACGCCAGCGCCGTGCGGTGCTTGCGAACCAACAGTCGCGCGAGGTTCAGAGGCAGCGCCGGCAGGTCGCTCAGAGCCGCACCGATCAGGCGCTGTTTAGGCTCCTGACTGACACGCGTGTTCTCCAGCACCCGCCGGACCTCCGGGTCGCTCATGAACTCGGCGATCTGCGCAATGGCGTCACGCCATGCGTCGATGTCACCGTGTTCCCTGGCGATTTCGAAGGCGGCCAGAGCGTAGCGCTTCGCAGCCAGCATCTCGCCCGAGGCGATGGCCTGGAACTTGTCTGCGCTTGCGTTCTGTTCGCTCGTCACGCTTTCCTCTTTGCCCTAGTTCTGCCGGCCGGTCTCGCGGAATGACGACTCCGCCAGTGCCTGCTCGATCAACCGCTGGTGAGCGTTACGGTCGAGTGACTGACCGATGACCTTCTCGGCGGCGCTGATCGTCAGGTCGGCGAACTCCTTGCGAAGTTCGGCGATGGCGTTGTCGCGCTCCAGCTGAATCTCGCTGCGGGCACGCTCCAGCAGGGTTTCCGCCTGCTGCTGAGCCTGCTGCCGTCCGTCTTCCTGCAAACGTTGAGCAATCTGCTGCGCGTTCTGGATGATCGTCTGACCCTCCCGGCGCGCCGCCTCGATCTGCTCCGCTGCCTGGCGCTCCGCTTCGGCTGCCTGCTCGCGACCGCGGTCTGCGGCGTTGAGGCCTTCGCGAATGCGTTCACGCCGCTCATCCAGCATCTTGAGGATGGGCTTGTAAACAAACGCCTTGAGCAAGAACAAGAGGAACGCGAAGTTAATGGTCTGAATGATCAGAACCGGCACGTCAATGCCAAGGTCTGTAATACCCAGGATGACCATGCTTACCTCCTCTCGCTACTCTCGCAGATGCCTATCGGGCTTTGCCTAGAAGACGAAGCCGACCATAACCGCGACCACGAAGGCGTAAATCGCGATGGCCTCGGCGAATGCGACACCAAGAATCATGTTGGTCTGAATCGCAGGTTGTGCCTCCGGGTTGCGACCGAGGGCTTCCATGGCCTTACCGACCAGGTTACCGATGGCCAGACCCGGGCCAAGACCACCGATACCGATGGCAAGGGCTGCGCCTACGAACCGGAGTGCTTCGTCGCTGATCTCCAGCAGGGGCATACTTGTTTCCTCCTCTTGTCTTCAGCCCGAGTTTGGGCAATTGACCGTTAACTAACTAAGCTTGCGCGTTATGCGCTTGTTCCTCATTGATGAGCGTTGAGTGCTCGTGCGCGGCGTGCTCCTCGTTGTGATCGTGGTCCTCATGGCTCGTAACCGCCAGCATGGCGAACACGAGGGTCAGAGCACCGAACACGAACGCCTGGATGGCGCCAACAAATACCTCGAGACCGTAGAAGACGACCAGAATGGGCGCCGCCGCACCGACGAGGAAGGTCATGACGAACAGCAGGATCTCGCCGGCCAGCATGTTTCCGAATAGACGGGCGGAGAAACTGACCAGTCTTGCGAGCTCCGCGATGAACTCCAGCAGGCCGACGAAGAACGCAATGGGGCTCTTCAGCGTGAAGAAACGGCTCATGTAGCGGAAGAGGCCCTGGGACCGGATACCCCAGTACTCGACGAAGATCGCCGACATGATGGCGAACGAGAGCGTCGTCATCAGGTCCGTGTTGATACCGCGCAGGTACGGGAACAGGACGCCGAGCTTCTCGCCGTCACCGAGGTTCTCTTCCTGGGCCGTCAGGATCGCCTCGTGGCGGCACTCGTCCCCGGCTGCGCCTTCGGCACAAGCAGCGCCATCGATCTCAACCAGGTCGGAGCCGGGCATGATCAATGAGATGCCGCTGTCCTTGAAGACCTTGCCTTCTGCGTGGAACTTGCTCTCTTCCGCATGGGGCTCGACGAAGATGCCGACCGAGTTGAAGACCGGTGTCAGGCTCAGCCAGTTCGCGAAGGCGATATAGATAAAGAAGGTTGCGATGAGGGGGAAGAACATCCGGCCGTTCTTCTCGCCGGCGATGCCGACGACGAAGCTGTAGATGCCCTCGATGACCGCCTCGAAGAAGTTGTAGAAGCCGGTCGGGATCAGCGACATCTTGCGCACGGCCAGGAAGCACATGGTCAGCAGCAGGATCATCACGACCCACGAGGTCAGCAGCGTGTTGAGGATGTTAACCGGGCCCACGGTTGCGAGGGCCTCGCCGTGAATGACGACGATCGGCTTGGTGGGCTGAAGGACCAGAAGCGAGAAAGCCACGAGCGCAACGGTCGCGACAACTCCTCCCAGAATCAGTGGCAGTTTCAAAACCCTATTTCCCCGCCTTGCGTCTCCGGTCGATGGCGTCCAGGACTTCCATCAACTGTTGATACGCGCCGTATAACGCCAAAGTCAGACCGATGGCCAGTCCTGCCACCGTAAACAGCTTGCCGGTATCGAGCATCTTGTCTACCTGAACGCCACCGACCGTAAACAGGACGATGGTCACTCCGATGTAGAAACCGATGCCAACAAGCCTGCCACTGGGAGGGAGCCCGCCCATGGGCGTTATGAGCGCCTTCCCATTCGTGACGCTCGGAACAATATCACAGCGATCAGTATGGAAAAAGGCTCTAGTCCTTCGAATTTCAACAATTCTGTAACCGTTGGTTGAGGGTAACAGGTCAGGCCACCTTCAGTAAGGCTTCAGCGTACCCTCAGTAGGTTCAGATTTGTCTTATGTCACATATTGCGCAGGAGTCCGCGTCCAGCAGAGCGGCTCCACCTTCTCGAGAGTGCAGGTCATCACGAGAACGTCACCAGGACCACGAACCGCCACGGATGCCGTGCACGGCTCAACGGCATCATGAGCTTGGCTCCCCTGAGCCCGGTCGAAGGGTCGAAGGACGTGCGCATCGCAGCGAGCGAGCCACTGCATGCGCCCGGGTTGGTGCGAGCTGTGACACCGCCAGGCATCACCACGGAGTTCCTCGCTGCTCCCGGGTGGACGACGTACTTCGACAGGCTCAGCATGCCGTAAATGAGGCCCTGACTCAGACAGGAGCCACCAGACCAAGTACGAACCGCCCCTACGAGCCGTGACGATATGTAGCCAACACAACGAGGTGCCCGACAGCTTACGGGTGGGGACGTCCTTCGACAGGCTCAGCATGCCGTGACGGAGTGACCCTACTAGGAAGAGTGACCCTACTGGGAAGAACGAAGGGGTTGGAGGTGCGCTTGCTGGGCTTCTACTGCTTGCGCTTGTCGAAGTCGTCCAGGTCCAGGCCCTCGATGAAGTCCTTGAAGGCCGACATCTTCTCGATCTCGTCCTCGTTGACCCGTGACGTGGACTCGCTGCCGCCGGCGGCGGCGGGCGTGACGACTTCGTCCTGCTCGCGGTCGATGAAGATGCCCGCGCGGTCGAGCACGGACTCGTCGGCGTAGATCGGCACCTGGGCGCGTACGGCGAGGGCAATGGCGTCGCTGGTCCGCGAGTCCACCTCGACGGTGTGGCCGTTGTGCTCGAGCACGATGCGGGCGTAGAAGGTGTCGTTGTTGAGGTCGTTGACTACGACGTACGACACCTGGGCTTCCAGCTGGTCGATCACGCTGCGAAGTAGGTCGTGCGTCTGCGGTCGCGGCGGCTGCACGTCACCGAGGCGCATGGCAATGGCTTCGGCCTCGGACGGCCCGATCCAGATCAGGAGGTAACGTTCGGATTCCTTCTCCTTGAGAATGACGACACGGTTGTAGTTCTGCATGCTGACACGCACGAACTCAACATTCATTTCAATCATGACGCCGCCCTCCTGAAGGTCAGTAGGTACACTTCAGTCTAAGAGTCGGCAGATTCGAGTGTCAACGTAACGAGAGCCTCCGCCGAATCTAACCGGCGCTGCCAAAGCCGGCCATCGGCTGGTCTGACGACGCCACGACGCGGCTGCTACGGGCCTTCGACCAGGCCGCCGCGAGCAGCGCTGCCACACCCGCGCAGATCAGCACCGGCGCCACGCCGATCGCATCGGCGACGAGGCTCGCGAGCACGACCGGCACGATGGCCACGAGGTTCGAGAGGATCGACTGGGCGGCGAATACCCGGCCCTGCATGGCGACCGGGATGCGCTCGTTGATCAGGGCGCGGCCCATGGTCATCACGACCGTCAACGCGAAGCCGTAGGCGTTGCCGAAGATGATCGTCGCGGCGATACGGGCGCCCTTCTCGCCCAGCATGTCACCCGCAAACACGCCGACGGGATCGATGCTCTGCAGCAGGTCGCCCGTCGCGGGCACGAAGCCGAGGGCGATCAGCGACACGGCCATGACCACGTAGGCTGCGCTGATCGTCATGAGCTTGTTGAAGCGGTCCGAGAGGTACTCGACACTGCGCAGGCCCGACGAAGATCGCGATGCCCACGGGCGCCAGGACGAAGACGATGTTCTCCGCCTGCAGATGCAGCACCTGGATGGCGAACTTCGGCAGCATGGTGGCGATGATCAGCGTCGAGATAGTCGTTATGACAAGCAAAATCAGGGCCAGGAAGGCGGTCGTGTCGCGGCAGAGATGCAGCCAGCTCTGTGGCGAACTCGCGCCGGATCGCCCGCATCGAGAGGTCCTGTGAGCCTTCGGTCGAGGCGAAGTGGAACTGCGGGATGATCGTCACCAGCACAGCGGAGACCACGTAGAGCACAAGCAGGATGAACAGCAGCGAGTCGCCGTTCGTCGTCTTGAGCAGGATCGGCGCCAGGATCAGCATGCCGACGACCTGGCTGAGCAGCGTGCCGAGGTTGATGAAGGAGTTCGCGGCGATGTAGCTGCGGTCACGGATGATGTACGGCAGCACGGCGCTCTCCGCCGGCGCGGCGAACTGGTTGACGGTGCCGAAGCCCAGGGCCACGAGGTAGATGCCCGGCAGACTGGTCTTGGCGCCGATGAGGGCGAAGACGAGCACGGCGCGCAGCAGGTTGCAGGCGAAGAGCATGAGGCCCCGCGGCAGGCGGTCGACGGCGACGCCGGCGATCGCGCCCAGCATGGCGGCCGGGCCGATGATCGTGAGGAGAAACACACCCGTGGCGATGGCGCTATCCGACTGGCGCACGACCAGCACCAGCATCGCGTAGCTCAGGGCGTTCGTGGCGCCGTGGCTAGCCAGGCGCATGAACCAGTAGCGGCGAAACGAATCGTCGTCCAGTAGCTGGGCCCACTGGGCGAGGAGGAAGCGGTTGCGGCGGGGGGCCGTGGCCTCAGACACTTACCCTTCCCCCTGGCCCCTCCCCGCTGGCGGAGAGGGGGAAATGCCTTTCTCGTTCGCTGCGACGACGGAGACAACGGACTCTGGATTGCCCTCAGGCTCGGCCCTGGAGACGAACTGCTTCAGGCGCTTTTCCAGCGTCGCGCGTTCGAGGAGGAGGCGGCGGTTGCAGGTGAGGCAGCGCAGACCGATGTCGGCGCCGAGGCGGGTGACCTGCCAGTCTGTGCCGCCGCAGGGGTGAGGCTTCTTGAGCCGCACCACGTCATCGAGGTTGAGCTCGAGGGGCGTGGCTACACCCCGGCCGGGAAGCTGGGCTCTTCGCGATAGCGGTTGATGTGTTCTCGCAGCAGGGCAGTCGCGGCGCGCGCCGCCGTCGCATAGTCGTTGTCGCGCGAAGCGTAGAGCACCGAGCGCGAGGCGTTGACGATGATGCCGGCGTTGTCGGTGTCGAGACCGGCCCGTACGGCGTCCCTCAGCGCGCCTTCCTGGGCGCCGATGCCCGGTACGAGGATCGGCATGTCGGGACAGAGCTCGCGCGCCTCGCTGAGCTGCTGCGGGTAGGTCGCGCCCATGACGAGGCCGACGTTGCCGTGCTTGCGGTTCCATTCGCGTGATTTGAGGGCGACTGCCTGCCAGAACGGGCGCTTCTTGCCCTTGTCGTTGATTTCGAGGTCCTGGAAGTCGATGGCGCTGGGGTTGGAGGAGCGACACCAGACGATGATGCCCTTGTCCTCGTACTCCAGAAACGGCTCGACGGCATCCGTACCACCGTATGGGTTCACGGTCGCCGCGTCGGCACCCAGCACGTCGAACAGGTAGTGGGCGTAACCGGCGGCGCTGTTGCCGATGTCACCGCGCTTGGCATCGATGATCACCGGCACCTCCTGCGGGATGGCGCCGAGCACGTCCACGAGCGCATCGATGCCGGGCCGGCCCAGCGCCTCGAAGAAGGCGATGTTGGGCTTGAAGGCGCAGACGAGATCGGCGGTTGCATCGATGATCTTGCGACAGAACATTGTGACTTCGTCGGCGGGCACGGGCATGAGCGCGGGGTCCGGGTCGAGGCCGACACAGACGAGGCTCTTGTGGTCTTCGGCGGCGGTGTGGAGCTTGGCGAGGAAGGTATCATTCACGCCCGCATTGTAACGCGCGCAGGCGAGCCCTTACGCCCTGCCATACTGGAGATATGGCACCTGAAGCATTCGTTTGTCCGTCCTGCCGCACCTGGGTCGAAGGAGAAGGCCGCGTCATACGCTGCCCCGCCTGCGGCAAACGATTCCGAGCGGACGACGCACGCCTGGACCGCACGCGGACACAGCCTGCGATTCCAGGATACGCGCATCCGGTATCACGAGGGAACCTGACGGCTGGCAGTTCGGCGAAGCGACACGTCACTCGACGGCCGCCGACGCGGGCGAAGACCAAAAGCAACCTGAGCCCGTCGGCCGGGCTCCCAGCCCGGCGTGGAATCAGGACTCGATCGAGCGGTCGCCGGACGTTCCTACAGGACCTGCGCCCGAATGGGACCAGCAAGTGCCCCCGAAGCCGGCGACGCCCGCGGCTGACCCTCGAGCCTGGGTAAAGCCCGTGCGATTCGCACTGTCGGCCGCGTTGATCGGGTTGATCTTCGTCGGAGGGCGATTTCTCAGCGGCGAGCTCCTCATCGTGGGCCTCGTGGGTCTCAGCGCCGCCCAGTGGTTCGTCGGTCGCGGAGAGAAAGAGCACTAAGCCGGGCTGGTGCTGGCGGCCCCGGCCTCAGCCCTGGGTTAGCTCTCGCAGCGCCCGCAGGGCGTCATCGACCGGCAGCTCAGGCCAACGCAGGTCATCGAGGAGGTGGTGGGCGTACTCAGCATCCGTGGTGACCTCGAAGCTCTGCTTGCCGGCGTCCTCGTAGCGCGTGAAGCGGCCGTCGCGCAGGGCGAGGACGTTGCCGTCGAGAAACCGCACGAGCGTGATGCTACCGACGACCCAGGTCTCGCCGGGGATGTGGTGGCGCTGGTAGCCGGCGTCGCGCTCCTCGTCCGTCGCGGGTCGCAGGTCGTAGTGACAGAACTCCGTCCAGACGCCGTCGATGAACCGGTCCTGCACGCAGGTCATCGAGGCGAGGTCGGGGCGGAAGCGATAGCCCAGGCCCGCGACGTGGTACTCGGATTCGCGGATCAGCGGGATCGGCTCCGGCAAGGGCGCCCCGCAGCCGAGGTCGACCATGTACGGCCCCTCGCGCAGGCGCACGACCACCGCCTGATGTGAGGCCGGGAACGTGATCTGCCCGAGCACGATGTGGGTCTCGTAGCCCAGCTCCCGAAGCAGGGTCGAGACCATCTCGGCCACCTCGAAGCAGACGCCGCCGCCCGTGCGCTGCTCCCAGGCCGCGAGTTGCGACTCGCGATCCACTGGCGGCACAGTCTCCCCATCCGCGGCGCTGCGACGCAGAATCGACGTGACATTGCAGAAGGGAACGGCCCGCAGATGCGCCGCCCCGAAGCGCCGCAGCCAGTCGAGGCTCGGCGACTCGGCTTCGAGGCCCAGAAGACGCAGGTAGCGGGTTGCCCAATCTGTCAGCAAGGTGTTGAGAGCACTACTTCTTCGTATATCCCGGTGTGAACACCGCGTGCGGAGGGAACACCTCGACCACAGGTTCGGTGGAAATGCCGGCCTGCTGCAAGCCCGGGGTGAGCCGGTTGTCTACGAAGGCCTGAAACTTCTCAGGGCTCTCCCAGAGGTCGACGATGCGGAAGCCGCTGCCGTCGTCCACCGCGATGTGGAAGAGTCCGCCGTCCGGAGCTTCCCGCTCCCAACCAACAGTCTCCCGCGCCAGGTTGTATTGATCCGTGGAAATGCCCGGCCACGAGATCATCACGCAGATTGCCATTCTGTATGCCTCTTTCTACCTCTAGCCTGCCCGGATAACGTTCGTAGTTCGCATTCTAATAGCGCCTGGATCACCTCGAAAATGATGGCCGAGTCCTACAGCCCCAGCAGCTCCGACACGTTCTTCTCCAGGATGCGGTCCTTTCCGCCTCGGGGAGAGCGCCGTGTGCCGAATCCAGTCGAACGTGTCCTTGTACGTCTCGAAGGAGAGCAAGACGGGGTAGTCGGAGCCGGGCAGGACGTGGTCGGCGCCGAAGGCCATGACGGCGCAGGTCAGGGCGGCCTCGGAGCCGTGGGCCACGGTGTCGTAGTAGAACCGGCGCGCCGTGTCCCGCGGTGGCTCCGGCAGCCCGCGCGACTGCATCGAGAACTGGTTGTTAAGCCGCGGCAGCAGCATCGGGATCGGCCCACCGAGGTGAGGAATGATGAAGGTGATGTCCGGGTACTTCGACGGAATCTGCTTGGCGATGAGGTGTAGGGCGATCACGGCATCTTCCAGCGACGTGCCGACGGCGCCGCTGAAGCCGTAGTCGGCGATCATGGGCGAGCAGATGCTGTTGCCGAAGGGGTGATAAAAAATCACGCCCTTGCGGCGGTTCACCTCCTCGTAGATCGGCAGGAACTCGTCCTCGGCCACGGAGCGGTCGAGGGCGGAGATGTGCAGGTTGACGCCGATCATGCCGAGGTCGTCCATGGCGCGCCTCAGCTCCGTGAGCGACGCCTCGATGTGCGGCAAAGGCAGGGATACGAACGACTTGAACTTGTCGGGGTGCTGCTTTACCAGCGCCGCGTTCATGTCGTTGATCATCCTCGCGGCTTCGACAGCCAGCGCCTCGTCCTCGCCGTATGGTGCGTGGCCGGCGGCCGGCGAGAGCACCTGCAGTCGCACGCCCGCCTCGTCCATCTGCTGCAGTCGCGTCGCAATGTGCTCCGGCGCGTCCGTATCGGGATGGGGCCGGAAGTTGGTCACGGTGCGACCGTAGAGCTTCGAAAGCGCCTCGCAGTAGGCAACCGGGTGGTAGTGGGCGTGGATGTCGACAATCATGGCTGCACCTCCGCGCGCATTAAGCACCACGGAGCGCAGGGAGGCAACTGGAGGGTCCTCACCCCCAGCCCCTCTCCTTGCGAGGAGAGGGGTGAACACGGTAGCCTCGCCAGCGATGAAGAATCGTCGGCGGAAGGAACTCGCGGTGCCCTCTATGTGGGAAGACCTTCAACCCCAGGCACTTCGAATGCGCGCTGCTCCGACTCCAGCGGAGAACGCACTCTGGCGAGAGCTCCGAGCAGGCAGGCTAGACGGCCTTCGTTTCCGCCGTCAGCATCCCGTTGGCCGCTTTATCGCCGATTTCTACTGCGTGCAAGCTCGCCTCATCGTTGAGGTAGATGGTCCGGTTCACGAAAGCCGCCAAGAAAAAGATCGCGAGAGAGACGCTTATCTCAGGGCGATGGAGCTAAGAGTGCTTCGATTTACGAACGAAGACGTCCTGAGCAACATCTCCGCAGTCCTGACTCAACATTCGCCAGGCAGCGGCCGAAGGGAGTACCTTACAGGTCGCCCCCTCTCCTCGCAAGGAGAGGGGCCGGGGGTGAGGTCAGCCCACCTACCCCGCAGCGTGCTGGTACCGGTGCTCCTCTGCGATCGGCTCGCTGTGGTCGCCTTCGATCGGGTTGCCGGCTTCTGCCCAGCCCGCGGTGCCGTCTTCGAGGCTGGTGGCGTCGTAGCCGGCCCATGTGAGGTAGTAGGTGGTGCGCAACGAACGTACGCCGCCCGCACAGGCGACGAGGTAGTGCTTCGACTTGTCGAGATCCGAGAGGTGGAGGGCGACCTCGGACTGCGGCAGCGACATCGCGCCAGGGATGTGGCCGGCCGCGTACTCGTCCGGCTCTCGTACGTCGACGACCGTCGCGGCGTGCTCTTCGATCCAGGCCGGCGCCGCTGCGATGGAAACGTGCTTCACGTCGCCTTCTGCCCGCGGCTCGGCGAACTCGTAGCTGGCCTCACCGCGGTTTGTGGCGATGATGGCGGTCATGTTCAACGGACGCGCCGGCGTCTCTGAGGTGGCCTCGATGAAGCCTTCGCGATCGAGCTGGAGCAGCGGGTTATGGCGGCGCTCCCAGCCGATGGTCGTGTTGGGGCGGCCGCACATGCCTTTGCCGCAGGAGCCCTCGAAGTGGGCCGGGAAGACCGCGACGAAGTCGTCCAGCCCCATCAGGCGATGCACGCTCTCGTACTGCTGGCGGGCGCCCTCGGCGCCGCCGAAGTCGGGCCGGCCGACATCGCCTACGAAGAGGCAGTCGCCCGTGAGCACGAACGAGACTTCCTCACCCCGCGGCGGGTTGGTCACGAGCAGCGAGATCGCCTCGGGGCGATGACCCGGCGTATGCCAGACGTCGATAAACAGCTGCCCGAGGTGCAATCGCTCGCCGTCCTTGAGCTTGCGAAACGGGAACAGCAGGTCGGCCGATTCGTACATGCAGTGCTCGGCACCGGTCGCGGCGGCGAGCTTGCGCGCGCCCGAGACGTGGTCGGCGTGGATGTGGGTGTCGATGACCAGCTTGATCGTGAAATCGCGCGCCTTCGCCAGCTCGATGTACTGGTCGATATCGAGCGCGGGGTCCACCACCAGGGCCTCGCGGCTCTGTCGAGAAGCGATGACGTAGGAGGAACAGCCGGCCTCTTCGTTGAGGATCTGCTTGAAATACATAGGTTTATGACCTCGAAATACCGAATCGTGCGATTCAGGCGCCTTGCAACGGATGTGCACTGGCCAGCCGCCCTATAATTTTAGCGAGATGTTCTACCGCTATTACGAGTGGGACGGCAGCCAGACCATTGAGCCGCTGGACCCCGAACAGCTCCTCGACCTGCTGGGTCGCGACCTCCTGGAGGACGGTGACCTGCGGCGAGCCCTCGAACGCCTGCTCATGCGCGGCGCCAACCGCCAGGACGGCCAGCGCACGCCGGGCATGCGAGACCTCCTGGAGCGCCTGCGACAGCGTCGCGAAGAGCAGCTCTCGCGCTACAACCTCGGCTCCATGATGGACGACATCGCCGACCGCCTGCAGGAGGTCATCGACCAGGAGCAGCGCGGCATCGACCGCCTGCGAGAGCAAGGCAACGACCCCAGTGCCGACGAATCGATGCGCCGCATGGCGCAGCAGATGGCCCAACGCAAGCAAGAGCTGATGGACCAGATGCCGGACGACGCGCCCGGCCAGCTCCGTGAGCTCATGGACTACGAATTCCTGGACCAGGAAGCGCGCGAGAACTTCCAGGAGTTGGTGAACGAGCTACGCCAGCAGATGCTGGGCGACCAGTTCAAGATGATGCAGCAGAACCTCGAGAGCCTGACCAAAGAGGACCTCGAGCCCATGCGGGAGATGATGCGCGCCCTCAACCTCCTGCTCGCGAAGCACGTCAGAGGCGGGGCCACGGAGCAGGACTTCCTCGAGTTCATGGCAGAGTTCGGGCACTTCTTCCCGCCCGGCATCAACAACATCGAAGACCTCGTCAACTACCTCGAAGAGCAAGCAGCCCAGATGGCTTCGATGCTTGCGAGCATGCCCGAAGACATGCGCCGCGAAATGCTGGAAACCATGCAGGCGCTGCTCCAGGACGACGACCTGCAGGACGACATCATGCAGATGGCCGACCTCGTGGAGCAGATCACGGGCCGCCCTCTGGGGCGCCGGTTCAACTTCTCCGGCGACGAGCCCCTGGATGTCGACAAGGCAGCCCAGATCATGCGCGACCTCAACAGCGCTGACGAGTTGGAGCGCCAGCTACGCGACGCCATCCGCAACCTGGACTTCGACAACATCGACGAAGACCTGGCCAAGCGCCTCCTCGGCCCCGACGCGCAGGACATCCTGAACGAGATGCGGCGCGTGACGGACCTGCTGGAGGAGGCCGGTCTGGCGAAGCGCGTGGGCCGCGACATGCAGCTCACGCCGCGGGGCATCCGGGTTCTCGGCGAGCGCACGCTACGCGACCTATTCGCCGAGCTGCGTCAGGACCGCATGGGCCAGCACGACGAGCAGAGCCGTGGCGCCAGCGCCGAGCAGGTGACCGAGACGAAGCCCTGGGAGTTCGGCGATCCGTTCCTGCTCGACATCAGCAAGAGCGTGAGCAACGCCGTGTTCCGCAACGGCCCTGGCATCCCGGTCGAGATCGAGCCGAAGGACCTCGAGGTGCACCGGCGGGAGGCGCTGACGCAGTCGTCCACCGTGATCGCCGTCGACATGAGCCGCTCGATGTTCACGAACGGCGCCTTCTTCGAGGCCAAGCGCGTCGCCTTCGCCCTCAACACGCTGATCAAGACCCGCTTCCCGCGCGACTTCCTGGAGCTGGTGGTCTTCTCCTACTTCGCCATGGAGCTGAAGCCGGAGCGCCTCCTGCAGTCCGACTGGGTCGACTGGAACGGCACGAACATCGAGCTCGCCCTGGCGAAGTCGCGGGAGCTGCTCGACAAGCACAAGTCGACCAACCGCCAGATCATCCTGATCACGGACTGGCGCCCTCGCCCGACATGGGGTCCCTACGGCGACGAAGGCACGATCGAAGGCATGCTCAAGGAGGTCAAGCGCTGCACGCGCTCCGGCATCCGCATCAACACCTTCATGATGGACTCGGCCCCGTCTTCGATGGCGCTGGCACAGCACATGATGCGCATGAACAAGGGTCGCGTGTTCTTCGGCATGCCGGGCCAGATGGGTCGCTACGTCCTGGTCGACTACCTGCGGAACAAGCGCAAGAAGATCTAAAGCAAACGGAGAGGGACCGGGCCGCCTCGGCTCAGCCCTTTGCGCTAGAGGGGCAGGCCTATTGCCATCCCCGAATCCCGGCCGCCTGCTCGATCCACTTGCGCATCGAGGGTTGCTGCGCCTCGTCAGCGGTCCTCAGCTTCACGTAGCGGGAGCGGTCGGTATCACCAAGCGGCGGTGGAGAGTCGAAGTCGGCGCCACCAAAGAAGACCACGTTTACCGAGACATCGTAGGCAACCATCTCGATGATCCATCCTTGTTCCGGCAACCCGTAGTAGGCCTTCTTCCACTTCACCGCGTATTGAAGCCCGGGAATCGTTTCGCGGATCAGTTCGTCCAGATGATGGACCATCGGGTTCAAATCGGGCATCACGCGTCGAATCCAATCCTCGATCTCGGCGTGGCTGTCCGTGGGCTCAGGCGGCTTTCGAGCAGTGCTCGATCCGGCGGGCTTGCGCATCGGGGGCATGTCGCTAGCTTACGATCCGTTCCGACGGCTGGCCAGTTAGCGCCGCCAGAGGTGCCGGGGACGGCTATACTCGCCGCCGGAGGGCAGTCATGAGCCAGATCGAAGACATCGTTGCCGGGTACAGGGTGCTGGCGGCGCACGGGATTATCGATGCCTACGGGCATGTCAGCCTGCGGTCGGAGTCCGACCCCAACCAGTACCTGCTGGCGCGCTCCGTGGCGCCCGAGATCGTGCAGCCTGACGACATCATCACCTACGACCTCGACAGCAACCCGCTCGACGCCAACGGCCGCGCCTCCGTGAAGGAGCGCTTCATCCACGGCGAGATCTACAAGGCCCGGCCGGACGTGATGTCCGTCGTGCACAACCACTCACCCACGGTCGTGCCGTTCAGCGTGACGGGCGTGCAGCTACGGCCCCTGTTCCACATGGCGGCCTTCGTCGGTCAGGGCGTGCCGTTGTTCGAGATCCGCGACTTCGCTCAGCACACCGACCTTCTCGTGAGCAACCCGATGCTCGGCGCCGCGCTCGCGAAGGTGCTCGGCGATGCACCGGCGGCGATCATGCGCGGCCACGGCGCCACGGTGGTCGGCGAGAACATCGCGCGCTCGATCGGGCGCAGCGTCTACCTGGAGATGAGCGCGCAGATGCAGCTCCAGGCGCTGGCCCTCGCCGGTCCCAACGGCCACATCACCTACCTGGACGACGGCGAGGTCGCGGCCTCAGCACCGGTGCAGGACTACTACCGCGCCTGGCCGATGTGGCGGGACAAGGCGCTCGCCGGCCTGCGGGCCTAGCGAGCGCGGCAAAGAGACCGAGGGCGTATCGGACGGCCTCTTCCTCTTGCGTTGCTGAGCGCAGTCGAAGCATCCGCAGGCTCACGGCGTGAGACCACAAGCCCGTGTTGCGTCCCGACACTCCAGCGTCGCTGACTTGGCAAGCTGTCACGCACAGGACAAGTCTGTGGCAAACGCTGCCCTGCAGATTCTTCGACTGCGCTCAGAATGACAGGCCAAGCAGACGAGCGCTCGGCGACCTGGACGTCACCGTTAGGCAGCACAGCAGCCTGCTTTGCCTTTTGCCTCTTGCCCCCGAAAGCCTCAGCCCAGCTCCAGCGTTGTTACGCCGAAGACCTTCTCGATGGCGATTTCGGGCGGGTCGCCGCGGTACATGCGCGCCGTCTCGAACATCGGCGTCATGTTGCGTCTCGTGACCAGCGCGAGGGCTTCGGCGTTGGGCTGCGGGATGTCGATGTAGACCGGCGCGCCGGCTGGGACGCGCGCTACGAGGGCGTCGAACAGGGCTTCGGCACGCCGGGCGTCATCGGCGAACAGGGGCCCGATGCGGTAGCCGCTGCGGGCGGGCCGGATCATCGCGTAGCCCGTGAGTCTATCGCCGTCCTTGTAGAGCAGGACGTGCGCATCGGGCTGCTGCAGCCAGTGCTCCAGGAAGGCGTGCCGGGGCGCCGGGAAGCAGGCACGGTCGTAGCCTTCGACTGCGTCGAGGTCGGCCGGCGTGTAAGGCACGATGTTGGCATCGACGGCGCCCGATGCCGTGGCGACACCCTGGTAGCGCATGTTGTGGTAGGCCGTTTCGAAGCCCCAGATGCCGGCGTAGCGCTCGGCCTGCTCCAGCACGCCATCCAGGCCGGCCACAGCGGAGCCGACGTGCCGGGCGGCGTGTTCCGCCAGCTGGGGGCCCAGACTGCCGCCCCGCAGCTCGGGTTTGACGATGAAGAACCCCATGAAGGCAAAGTCTTCTGAGTACTTCACTGCCGAGACACTGCCAACGATTTCGCCATCAATCAGGCCGATGAAATAACCCTGCGGGTCCATCGCGTAGTACGCATCGACGTCATGAAGGCCGGGATTCCAGCCTTCGGCAGCGGCCCACTCGACCGTGAGTGAGAGCTCGTCTCGGCTCATGACATGGATGTCCAGGTCTTCGAATCTGTCTAGCTTTTGTGATTTCATGCGGGCTCTCTCGGAACAAGGGCGCGGATGGCGCGCAGGCCTTCCGCGTCCAGCGTGGCTTCGGTGTGGCCCATCTTAACGATGAGGGCGTCGTCGTAGCCCAGCTCCGCCAAGGTTGCGAGACGTTCTCGGGCCGACTCGGGGCCGCAACGCAGGTTGAAGGGCTGTGCCGGGTCCAGCGGGCCCTCCGGCTGCGTCAGGTCGATGTCGATCGTGGCGACGAGGGCGCGACCGCCGCCGGCATCGCGAAAGCGCTTGATGCCTTCGGCGAGGCCGTTGAGGCTGCTGTGGGCCGAGCCCATCCAGCCGTCGTACTCGCGAGCGGCGCGCTTCACCCAGAGGCCGGACTCCCAACTGCCGATAACGATGGGCGGCCCTTTGCCGGCGGACTGCCACGGCTTGAGGTCGGCGTCACCCACCGCCTTGCCATCCAGCAGGCGCTTGATCACCGGCACGCCCTCGTTCAGGAGCCGGAACCGCGCGTCGAAGTCGACGCCGACGGCATCGAAGTCGCGCTTGGTCGAGCCTGCGCCGAGGCCCGCCACGAAGCGCCCGTTGGTCACCGCGTGCAGCGTCATCAGGCGTTGCGCCAGCTCCACGGGGTGTCGTAGAGGCACCTGCAGGATGGCGGTGCCGAACTCGAGGCGGGTGGTCGCCGTGGCGCAGATCGTGAGCCAGAGCAGCGGGTCGGGCCGAGGCGTCGGCGTGCGGCTCAGCGGGTCGCCGAGCCAGATGCCGTCGAAGCCCACGTCCTCGATGAGCTTCGCTCGCGCCCGCACGTCTTCGACCGTGGGGTGGGTGCCGTCCGGCTGCATGTAGGGCATGTTGATGCCGAGTCGCATTCAGTCTCCTGTTCAGAACCAGTACTGAGTCAGTATCGGTCGCTACGGCGTGACGATGGCGCGCGTGACCTCGCTGCCGGAGGAGCGGCCCAGCCATTCCGCCGTCTTGAACGCCTCGTCGATCTGGTCGATCGGGTAGGCGTGCGAGATCACCTTGGTCAGCGGGTACTTGTCCCGCGTGCGCATGAGGAAGTCGATGGCGTTCGGGATGATCCAGGGGTCGTAGTGCTGGATGCCGAAGAAGCGGATCTGGTTCGAAACCAGCTTCTGCACGTCGAGGTGGGCGACGCTATTCGGCGAGATGTGGCCGACTTCAAGGTAGGTGCCCCGCATACGGCACATCTGCACGCCCTCCTCGACCGCCGCCGGGAAGCCGACCAGCTCGATGACGATGTCGGCGCCGATGCCGTTCGTCAGCTCCATCACCCGCTGCACCCGCGATTCGACCGTGGGGTAGTCCTTCATGCTGATCGTGTCGGTGGCGCCGCAGCGACGCGCCAGCTCCAGTCGCTGCTCCTGGCCATCGATGACGATGACCTTGTTGGCGCCCATCTCGCGCGCCACCGCCGTCGCGTTGACGCCGAGACCGCCCGCGCCCTGGACGACCACGTTGTCGCCGAAGCGCGGCTTGGCGATGTGGAAGGCCTCCATGACCTGGGCGAGGGCGCAGTTCACCGGCGCCGCGGCCGCATCGTCCAGCTCGTCCGGGAGCTTGAACAGGAACTGGGGCGCTCGCAGGTAGTAGTACTGAGCGAAGCCGCCGTTGCACACCGGCCACTCCTCCAGAGGCTTGCGGCCGCCTCGGAACTTGCAGGCGCCCATCTCGCCGCGGATGCAGTTGTAGCAGCGCATGCACGGAAAGAAGTAGGCGAAAGCGACGCGGTCGCCCTCGTGCAGGGGCTGGCGCAGCGAGTCGGTCGTGACCTTGCTGCCCTTCTCCGCGATCGTGCCCATCATCTCGTGGCCGAACACGAAGGGCGCGCGCGGGCTGCCCTCCGGGACGCCGTCGCCGCGCCAGAGGTGGAGGTCGGAGCCGCAGACCGAGGTCGCGTTGACGCGAATCGAGACGCCGTCGGCTTCCGTCTCTGGCAACGGCAGCTCTCGAATCTCCCATTGCTTGCCTTCGTCATGCCAGACCGCTGAAAGACCTGTTCGGGCCACGGAGACCTCCTTCTGGGCGCGTTATTGCGTTCGAGATGCGTCGCCTGAATCGAAACGACGGGGCCACTCCCGCAGCTTGCCAGGGCGTGCCCCATATTAGTCCTCTCGCCAATAAGAAACGTCGTGTTGCCGCTGGCGCCATCGCATCGGTACGCTGGGTGGGTGAATCTGAAGCAGCTGCTCCCCGCCCTCGCTGCTGTCGTCGCCGTGTTCGCGCTTGCGTGCAGCGGTGGCGACGATGACGAGCCGACGCCTTCGGTTTCGCCTACAGTGCCGGGCACCATCGTCACGGCAGCTAGCCCCACCAGCGTCCCATCTCCCAGTGCCACGCTCGGGACGGCGCCGACGGCCACAGCCACGCCCGAGCTGACCGCAGAGGATCAGGCGGAGAACCTCAAGCTCCTCGAAGTGCCGACGGGCATGCTGCAGTGGGTGACGGACGGTCCTTACGTCGTCCCAGGCGATGCCCTCGGCGTCTTCTACCTCAACATCGAGACGCAGGAGATCGAAGGCTGGTACGACCTCCTCGGCGGCACCCCGCCGGTCTCCTTCTCTGGAGAGGGGCGCTTCTCCGTGTTCCAGCGCGGCGAGCAGGTGTTCCGAGGCGGCGAGACCTATCCGGCCGGCGTCTACCTTGCCGACCGCCAGTCCCACCTGCCCTATCGCTGGACCGGCGACGCCGAGCTGGTCTACGAGCAGACTGACTTGTACAGCAACAACGAGATCACCGCCCGAGGCGACCTCGTGCTCTTCCGCATACCCGTGGCGGGCGGCGACGACTGGTTCGCGCTGCTGAACGCTCGCACCAACATGGTGGAATCGACGTTCCAGGCCGAAGGCCAGTGGGGCCTGATTTCCCGCGATGGCAGCAAGATTGCCATCGTCGGCACCGACGTCTCGGTCGTGGACGTCAAGGACGGCACTGTCGAGAAGCTTGCAACGGACGCCTTCGAAGACCTGATCGGGCCAAACGAGGTCGGCATGGAGATCGGCAAGTGGTCCAACCTCGACCTCAGCGAGAGCGCTGACGGCGACTCGTTCGTGATCGCCGTGAACGCCAGTCCCCCGAGCACAGGCGGCGCATGGCAGCGCTACGAGTGGAGCGGCGACCTGCTGGCAAAGGGCAACGGCAGCAGCGTCTCCGTCTCTCCCGATGGCAAATATGTCGCCGCGGCAGAGGCGATTTCGATCGAAGACGGCAGCGCGTTCTGGCACAGCTACAACGTCGCGAGCACAGAGGACGGCGAGCCCGAGTTCCGGGTCGTCGGCGTCGTGAAGCTTACGCCTGGCCCGAACACGACCGCTGGCTTGCCGACGACTCCGGCCTCGTTGTGCAGCCGGCCTCCGGTTCGGCGAAGCTGGCGAAGCGCGACGGCAGCCTCGATGACTACGTGGGCGTGCCCTCGCCTACCGATGCCGACGTGTTCGCCGTCATTGACGGGCCTGGCGGCTCTGTCGGCGCCGTCGACGCTTCGGGCGACACGATCCTCAGCATCAACTTCCAGGGCGGCATCAGCGACTTCGTCGACCCATGGGGCGATAACGGCGACGAGATACGCATTCTGATCCCACACGGCGGCCACGACGGCCCGCCCGCTGTCACGACCATCGTCGAGCCGTACGTGGAAGAAGCCCCGTACGACGGCGAGCCGCGTCTCCAGCTCAGCGACGTGGCGGTCGCCTTCGGCCTGCTCGACCTCTACGACGAGCCGGGCGGCACGACGGTGGTCGGCCAGGTGGCCGCGCCGCACCTCGTCACCGTCCACGAGGTCCAACAACTCTGCTCCGGCAAGGGGTACAGCGACCCGAAAGACTGCCCCGAAACGGACTCCACGGCACCTTACGAACTCATCGCTCTCGTTCGCGGCTTCGAGGTTGGCGCCGACGCCAACGTCGCCAGCTACTGGGGCCGGGTCACCACGACGAACGGCGAAGAGGGCTGGCTGCTGCTGCAGGCCAATACGATCGGCCTGTAGGGGGACCGCGCTCCCGCCAGTAACCCCACCTTGCGCCCAACAAGGCGTCGCCTAACATAGCCCCATGACCACTGAGGGCTGGCACAGGCACGTCGCCGATGCGCTGCGGCGCAACGGCATCCACACCTTCGCGACCGTGCCGGACTACATCGTCACGAGAGTGCTGGAACACCTCTGGGCCGACGAGTCCTGTCAGGTCGTCACCGTGACGCGCGAGGAGGAGGGCGTCGGCGTACTCTCCGGCGCTTTCATGGCCGGCAAGCGCGGGGCGCTGCTCATGCAGAACTCCGGCCTCGGCAACTGCGTCAACGCCCTGGCGTCGCTGAACCAGGCTGCCCAGATCCCGCTCGTCATGGTGATCAGCCATCGCGGCGACATCGGCGAGTTCAACGTGGCGCAGGTCGGCATGGGCCAGGCGACGGAGCCCGTGCTGGACGCCCTCGAAGTGCGCTACATCAAGCCTCATACGGTCGAGGAGCTCGACGCGGAGGTCGACGGCCTGATCAAGCTGGGCTACACGCGCAACCTGCCGGTCGCCATCGTCCTGCCGAACGACCTCACCGGTAACCGGTGGACCCCTCCCCCTGGCCCCCTCCCCGTCGACATGGAGGGGGGACTGTGAACCGCGAATCGGCCACGAAGCTGCTGGCGGAGCGCCTGACGGACGAGGTCGTCGTCACGGGCCTCGGCATGGCGACGCTGGAGATGCAGAAGCAGGCGGACCGCGACCTCAACTGCTACACCTTCGGGTCGCTGGGCCTGTGCTCGTCCGTCGCCTTCGGCATCGCGATGAGCCGGCCGGACGTGAAGGTGATTGCGCTCGACGGCGACGGCTCGATGCTGATGAACCTCGGCCAGCTCTGCACGATGGCCAACCAGGCGCCGCCCAACCTCAGCGTTATTGTGTGGGACAACGAGGTGCACCAGACCACGGGTGGTCAGCCCACGGCGACGTCGTTCAAGAGCAACCTCACGGCGATCGCGGCCGGCGCCGGCTTCGAGAAGGCCTTCGAGGTGCGCAACGAGGAGGAGCTAACGGCCCTCTTCGACCGCATCGTCTCCGGCGAGCCCGGCCCCTTCTTCATCGACGCGAAGGTGGACAAGGGCGCCGCCGAGGGCCAGATCGACCGCAACCCGATCTGGTACAAGATGCGGTTCATGCGCGCGCTGGAGGCACTACCGGTGGAGCGACCGAGCGCGTTCACTCTCTAGCCAAGCGACCTCACTCGGCAGGGGAACTGCTGCTGGATGAAGCCCATGTTCCCCGGATTCGGATGCTACTCGGGAGCGGAAGACGGCTCTTCGTGCTTCACGATTGCTTCCTGTTCGCCAACCGGCGACCGAAGCGGTCCTGCATGACCTCGTGAGCAGGTGGGGCATCGGGGCCGAGCAGCTCCTGCAGATGGGCAGCAGGCCCGCGTAGCGACTGACCACGACTGCGCATGTCGGCCCAGGGATCGCCGGTAGACTCGAGACGGGCGGGCAGGTTTCGTAGCGTGAATGCCTGTGGAAGGGCATCGCCGGTTTCGACCTCACTCCAGGCGCAAGGCGCGGAAACAGGCGCACCGGGCTTGGGACGAACCGCGTAGGGGGCTGCGAGCGTGGCGCCGGGGCCATTGCGGCCCGTATCGACGAGGATGCGGTCGCCGCGGTCGGCTTTGAGGAACTCCTGGGTGAACCGGGACGCATCCCGGAGCACCAAGAGACGCCCGACGTTGAAGGTGAACTCGAACACTTCCTCGAACCGCGAGGAGCCATCGAGCGGCACGAGAATGTGATAGCCCTTCGAGCCCGACGTCTTGACCCAGGAAGGCAGGTCCAGCTCGGCCAGCACGTCTCGTACCATCAGCGCCGCCTGTCGTACGCCCTCCGCGTCATCGAGAGATGGGTCGAGATCGAAGACGCAGATGTCAGGCGTGTAAAGCTCCGGCATGCGGGAAGTCCAGACGTGCGGTGTGATGCAGTTCTGGTTGACCATCCAGAGCAGCGATCGCTCGTCCGTGATCAGCGGGTAGTTAACGACGCCGCCCTTCTTGGGCACCTCGACACGCTGCAGCCACTCGGGGAAACCCTTCGAGACGTTCTTCTGCATGAAGCCCTTCTCGCCGATGCCGGAGGGGTAGCGCTCCATCGTCACGGGCCGGTTCCGGGCGTGAGGCAGCATAAGCGGCGCCACCAACTCGTAGTACGAGGCGAGATCGCCCTTTGTGATGCCGTCGTCGGGGAACAGCACCTTGTCGGGATGACTAATGGCGTTCGTTGCCGAGCTCATGACGCCGGTATCTCCCGCACGACATCCCGGGGCGCCTTGTCGATCCGGGAACCCAGGAGCCGCGGATGCCGCAGCTTGCCGTGATTCGTCCACTCGAGGAAGGCGACCTGCACGACGAGCTCCGGCCTGACCCAATGTGCGCCGAGTCGCGGGAGGCCCTCGGCACGCGTGAAGGAAGGACGCTGGACCTCGATTGCATCGAGCTGAGCGCGCAGGTCCAGGAGCATGCGTGTGTCGAAGCCGGTGCCGACCTTGCCGGCGAAAGCGAAGTCGTCGCCGTCGTAGTAGCCGAGGAGCAGCGCACCCAGACCGGCCCGACTGCGCCTCGGGTCAGTAAAACCGCCCACCACAAACTCCTGGCTCGACTCACACTTCATCTTCAACCAGAACGGCGAACGCCGGTGCTCGTAGGTTGAGTCGCGGCGTTTGGCGATGACACCTTCCCAGCCTTCGGCGCAAGCTCGCTCCCATGGACGCGCGTCTGTTAGTCGCTCCACGCGGGTAACGGGGGTTTGCAGTGGGATCGTGTCGAGGACGGCGGAGCGTTCGTCCAGCGTGAGCCTCGTCAGGTCGCGGTCGTCCAGCCAGAGCAGATCGAAGACGTGATAGCCAATCGCATCGGTGCGTGGCCCCCAGACGCCCAATGCCTCGCCGTCCAGGATCATCCGGTCGTGGGGAAGCGCCGCGATTGCGTCGACGATGGCCGGGTAGGCCTGGTTCTGCAATAGCCGATTGCGCGAGAACAGACGCACCTGTGCGCCGTCCTTGTAGGCCAGGAGCCGGATGCCGTCCAGCTTGCGCTCGAACACCCAGTCATCACTCTCGAAGCGCTCCTGCGTGAGGGTCGCCGCCATGGGTTCGAGCCACTCCGGAAGCCTGCTCATGCCGTGATCGAGCCTTTCGGGTTCTCCGCAGTCGCCCGACTTACGTCTGCGCCTCGATAGCCTGCTCTTGCGGCAGGAACTGCTCCCGAACCTCGCGGGTGGCCTCCCACCAGTCGGCGCTGCGAGGCAGGACGATGCCGCCGGAGCGCTGATGGTACGCCTCCGGCTGGTCGACGCCGGGCGGGGAGACGCCCGCCTCGGCGAGAGCACGGGCGGCGGCGAGGAGCTTGCGGCGCGTGCGGATGATCAGCTGGTCGGTCGTGCCGAGGTGCTCGTTCGTGCGGTCCATGATCGTGCCCATGCTCTCGGTCATCGCCATGTCCTGCTGGCGGATGCCCGTGATGCCCGTGTAGCTCTGCCACGTGCGCTGGGCCTCACGGTCGATGAGGAAGTCGTTGGCGTAGTTCTGCTCGATGTTGAAGCGGTCGAACCAGCCCGTGCCGTTGGGCACGTACTCTCGGCCCAGGTTGGTGCTTCGGACGCCGCGCCGCACGTCGCCGCCGCCGGGTGTCATGCGACCGAGGGCGTTGACGCCCCACTCCAGCGTGTGGTCGTCGTCCATCGGCACGTAGGCGACGAAACCCGGCCCCTGGCCCAGCGGCCCCGGCGGCACCATGGCGAAGCAGGGGAACAGCATGTGGCCGATGCGCCAGTAGTACGAATCGGGCTCGGCGATGCGGTACATGCCGTACGAGGTGCCGACCGCCGTCTCGCGCACGGAGAACTTGCCGGAGCGGTTCGCCACCTCGTAGTAGCGCAAGGTGCCGGGCTCGCAGTCCTCGGGCTGAGTGGCGCCGTTGTGCAGGAAGGCAGCGTGGATCGTGTCCATCTCGCCCTCCCAGCCCTGCATCCAGTTGTTAGCGCGATGCAGAACCGTCACCGAAATCTCGTCCTCGGGCAGCATGTTGGCCTCGAGCTCCGGCAGCGCCGGCGGCGTCTCGCGGTTGCCCATGTAGGCCCAGATCACGCCGGAGCGCTCGTGCGTGCGATACGCCTTCGCGCGCACCTTGGTCTTGAAGTTGCTCTCGGCCGGCTCAGACGGCATGTCGACGCAGGCGCCGGTGACGTCGAACTTCCAGCCGTGGTAGACACAGCGCAGCCCCTCCTCCTCGTTGCGCCCGAAGAACATCGAGGCGCCACGGTGGGGACAGGCGTTCTGCATGAGGCCGACGGAACCGGAGGTCGTGCGAAAGGCAATGAGCTCCTCTCCGAGGAGCTTGATGCGCACGGGAGGGCAGTCGGGACTCGGTAGCTCATCCGACTTGATCGCCGGCAGCCAGTACTGGCGGAACAGGTTGCCCATCAGCGTCCCCGGCCCGATCCGGCACAGCAGCTCGTTGTCGCGTTGGCTCAGCATGAGAAGCCTCCATCAAACAGGACTATGGAGTCCTAGAATAGCGCAGACCATAGCAACACTCGGAGGCTCAGAATGGCAACTTCTTCCCACCAGGTTTCAAAGGCAAGCGAGCGGGATCAGGCTGTAGCGACCTTGGTTTCCGCCTTTGTCGCTGACCCGATTACGCGCTGGTTCTACCCGAGCGCTGCCCGATATCTGGAGGAGTTTCCGCAGTTATTGTCCGTTATCGGCGACCGCGCGTTCGAGAATGGCAGTGCCTATGCATCGGCAGATCACTCAGCGGTGGCGATCTGGTTTGGTCCCGGTGTCGAACCCGATCGGGAAGCCCTGGTGCGAATGAGGGAACAGAGGAATATCGATGTCAGTGAGGAGCGAGAAGAGGAGCTGCGAGGGTTCCGTGAGCGGCACGCAGCCGCCCACCCGACGGAACCACACTGGTACCTCAACTTCATCGGTGTCGACCCTGCCTACCAGGGGCGTGGCCTCGGAGGCGCCTTGCTGAGTCATGCCCTCAAGGTTGTCGATCAAGACGGCCTGCCGGCGTACCTGGAAGCCACGACTCTGAACAACCGCCGTCTGTACGAGCGCCACGGCTTCGAGGTCGTCGGCGAGATCCAGTACGGCTCATCGCCAACCATGTACGCCATGCGACGGGAGCCCCGCTGAGCCTCAGTCTCCCTGCACCTATACAAACGCTTGTTTGATCGATAGCCGACGCGGCGTTGTTCCTTAGGCGAGCGCGCGCACACAATCGCCTGATGCCGACGGCCCCCATCAGATGCTAAGCGTCTTCTTCGACGTCGTACTGCCCGTGATCCTCGTGGCCTTACTGGGCGGCGCAGTGGGCCGTTGGCGCGGCATCACGATTCCGCCGATCTCAGGGCTGGTGTTCTACCTATTCGGCCCCGCGCTCGTGTTCAACTCGATGTCGAAGACGGAGCTATCGGCCGGGCTCGGGGTCAAGATCCTCGCGGTCATGGTGATCACGTTCGCGGCGATGTTCGTGGCCGCGAGCATATGGTCACTCATACGGCACCACGACGCCGGTCTGCGAGCCGGCTTCGCGCTCGCGGCGACCTCGCCCAACGTGGGAAACATGGGCCTGCCGGTCGCAGCCCTGGCTTTCGGCGACCTCGGACTGCAGGTGGCCGTCGTGAACTTCGTTGCCGGGGCCGTGCTCGTGAACTCGGCGGGCATCGCGATCGCCTCGATGGCCGGCGGCGATGCGCGGGCGGCCGTGACGGCGCCGTTCAAGTACCCCTACATGTACGCCGCCGGCCTCGGCATCCTGGTCAAGGTGCTCGATCTCGACCTGCCCGTGGCGATCACGTCACCGGTCGAGACCATGGCGGGCGCCACGATCCCGCTGATGCTCGTCGTGCTCGGCCTGCAGCTGCGCAACGTCGCGGACCACGAGGACCTCGTCGACACGGTCGCCGTCAACGTGGGGCGCCTGCTGATCGCGCCGGTGGCGGCATGGCTCACGGCAACAGCGCTCGGCCTGGAAGGCACCGAGCGCGGCACGCTGACCATCCTCGCCGCCATGCCCGCCGCCGTGATCACGACGATCCTGGCGACTGAGTTCAGGGCACGTCCGGACTTCGTCACGCGCGTCGTGATCACATCGACGCTCGCGAGCGTGCTGACGCTAACGGTGCTGATCGACCTGGTGCGGTAGCAGTGCCTGTGTGGCTCGAAGGTCCAGTCCCGGCAGAAGCCTTGCACGGAGTACCTGGCATACGGGCATAGAGGCATACCCGCATGGGATCCACGATGCCTGCATGCTCCGATGCTCTATGCCTGTCTATGTCCCTCGGAGGAAGCTGAGCTGCACCTGACGTCGCGGATTGTCGACGTTCAGGTCCACGAGCACGACGCTCTGCCACACGCCCAGCATCGGCCGGCCGTCCTGCACCGGGATCGTCAGCGAGGACGAGAGAAAGGCGGGCAGCAGGTGGTCGGCGCCGTGGCCCGGCGTGCCGTGAGCGTGCGCGTAAGCGCCATCACGCGGCAGGAGGCGATCGAGCACGGCTTCGAGGTCCTCGTCTGAGCGCGAGCCCATCTCGATGATCGCGAGGCCCACGGTCGAGTGCGGCGCGAAGACGTTCAGCAGGCCGTCGCCCTGATCGCGACAGAAGCCACGGATGTCATCGCTGAGGTCGACCACCTTGCGGGTGGACGTATCGACGTTGATCTGGCGAGTCTCCATGTTGCGATCGTAGGGCCGTGGAGCCGATCCGGCCATACGCGGCGGCGCGCCAGACGTGTTGCATCTCTTTCATGACGGCTCTTTCAAGACTCTCTCGCGTGCTAGACAGGTCATGGCGTGCCCCTGAAGGTGGAGAGACGGCGTCGCCCTGGCGCCAGTACGAGCCCACCAGCTCCCGCCGAGGAGGCACGACGATGCTACAGATCACGGACGAAGCCAAGACGACACTGAAGAACACGCTCGACGACACCGGCCAGGACGGCCACGTCTTCCGCCTCGGGCGACAGGGAGACGACATCGCAATCGGCATCGGGGGCGCGGAGGACGGCGACCTGGTGTTCGATCTCGATGGCGACCCGATCCTCGCCGTGCCCACCGACCTCGCGGATGAGCTCGACGCCACGATCGACGTCGAGCAGACGCAGGAAGGCGCGCGCCTGGTCCTCACGTAGCCAGCAAGCAGACAGAAGACACCTCGATTTCGCCGTAACGCCCTGAGGGGCGTACATCGGCGCGCGCCTGCGAGTAGAATCCCCTCGTTACGACAGATAGCAGCTAGAGGGGTGATTCGTGACGACATCGAGCAAGATTGCTCTGATTACAGGAGCAGGCAGCGGTATCGGCCAAGCATCGGCCGTGGCGCTGGCGGAACACGGCTGGTCGGTGGTGCTGGCCGGGCGGCGGAAAGAGGCGCTGGAAGAGACGGTAGGCATGCTGCCGGCCGGCACGCAGAGCCTGGCCATGTCGACGGACGTGACCCAGGTCGACCAGATTCGGGCCCTGTTCGCGGCCACGAAGGAACGCTTCGGCCGTCTCGATCTACTGTTCAACAACGCGGGCCTCGGCGGCGGGGCGCCGATCGAGGACCTGGAGATCGAGCGCTGGAAGCTCGCCGTGGACACGAACCTCACAGGTTCGCTTCGTGTGCACGCAGGAAGCCTTCCGGATCATGAAGGACCAAGACCCGCGCGGCGGCCGCATCATCAACAACGGTTCGATCTCCGCCCACGCACCGCGGCCCAACTCGGCACCCTATACGGCAACGAAGCACGCGATTACCGGCCTCACGAAGTCGACGTCGCTGGACGGGCGCAAGTACGACATCGCCTGCGGCCAGATCGACATCGGCAACGCGCTGACGCCGCTAGCGGGACGCATGGCCCGCGGCGTGCCGCAGGCAAACGGCGAGGTCATGCCCGAGCCCCTGATGGACGTGAAGCACGTCGCGGACTCGATCGTCTACATGGCCAGCCTGCCGCTGGACGCCAACGTGCAGTTCCTCACCGTCATGGCGACGAAGATGCCGTTCGTCGGCCGCGGCTAGGGGCCTGGCGGCGGGCATACGGGCATACGGGCATACGGGCATACGGGCATACGGGCATAGAGACGGTGCACGCCGTCCAATCTGTCATTGCGAGGAGGCATCAGCCGACGTGGCAACCTTTCGGCGCTTCGTGGGCATCGCACCGTCTGATGCACATGCCAGCCCGAACGATTGCCACGGCCCGCTGTCGCGTGCCTCGCAATGACAGAAACGAGCCTCGATAGCTGAGAGCGGAGCGAGAACATGCCTGAAGACTTCGTAAGCAACGAGCAGATCGTCCTGGCGGCGCGGCGCAAGCTGCCCCAGGCACGCTGGGACTACCTCGTGGGCGGCTCGGAGTCTGAGACGACGATGCGTCGCAACCGGCAGGCGTTCGATAGCTGGGCGTTCCGGCCTCGTACCCTGATCGACGTTTCGAGCATCGACACCTCGACCACCTTCCTGGGCCAGAAGCTGCGCATGCCCGTGATCCTGGCGCCCGTCGGAGGGTTGCCGGGGTTCTGGCCGGACGGCAACGCCGCCGTGGCGCAAGCAGCATCCGACTTCGGCACGATGCACGTCATCGCCTCCGGCGCCAACCCGGACCTGGAGCGCCTCGCAGCGATCGGCGACTTCCCGAAGGCGTTTCAGCTCTACGTGCAGGGCGACGAGGACTGGGTGCGCGACATCGTCATGCGCGTGAAGCCGGCGGGCTACGTGAGCCTGTGCGTGACGGCAGACGTGGCGATCTACAGCCGCCGCGAACGGGCGATGCTGAGCAACGCCGTCCCGGCCCGCCTCCTGGACCGCACGCAGCGCAACTACCTGGCCGAGCTGACCTGGGACTACTTCGACCGCATCCGGGAGATGACCGGCGGGCTGCCGATGATGCTCAAGGGCGTCGCGACAGCCGAGGACGCAGAAATGGCCGTGGAGCACGGCGTCGAGGTGATCTGGGTGTCGAACCACGGCGGGCGCCAGCTCGACCACGGCATCGGCAGCCTCGACGCCCTGCCGGAGATCGTCGATGCCGTGCGCGGGCGCGCCGAGATCGTGCTCGACAGCGGCGTGCAGCGCGCCAGCGACGTGCTCAAGGCCATCGCGCTGGGCGCCAACGCGGTCGCCATCGGCAAGCTGCAGGGCTGGGGCCTCGCCGCCAGTGGCGCAGATGGCGTGCGACGCGTCCTGGAGCTGCTGGAGCACGAGATGATCTCGGCGATGGGCCTGTTGGGTATCACACGCATCGACCAGCTATCGCCGGCCTACCTGCGCCGCGCCGAACCCGTCACGCCCCCACACGAGATGAGCGCCTGGGTGAACATGCCCGGCGGGCGCGTGCTGTAGACAGTAAGCGTCAGAGCGTAGCGCGTCAAGCCGCCTGGATCGCCGGGAGAGCGGCGCGACAGACGCGGTTGCGTCCCTCGCGCTTGGCCTGATACATGGCCGCATCCGCCGCGGCAAAGACGCGAGCTGTATTCGAACAGATCACCGGCTGCCGTAGCCGCAGCTCCAAAGCTCAGCGAAACGCGGATGACCCGCCATCGGTGCGGCGGCAATCGCGCTTCGGACCTCCTCGGCGATTGTGGCTGCCTGATCGAGATCGGCGCCAGGCAGAAGGAAGAGAAACTCCTCCCCTCCTACGCGGTAGATGAGGTCGTACGCCCGCATAGCTTTTCGCATCTCATACGCAATGCTTTGTAGGACCACGTCACCTGCTGCATGGCCGTAGCGGTCGTTCACCTCCTTGAAGTGATCGACGTCCGCCATCACGATGCCGACCGGCAGCCTGGACACTGCCGCCTGTTGCTCCAACTCAACAGCCCGCGTCACGAGAGCGCTGCGATTGAGTAACCCGGTCAGTGGGTCGATCACGGCGGCCGCACGGTACTTGGCCTCAGACTGCATGAGTACGGTCTGAAACAGCGAGACACAGACGATCAGGGTGACAGGTGCGATCACCAGGGGCGGATTGTCGATCACGGCCTGGGCGTCCACACCGAACGCCACCGCAAGAAGCAGCCCAATCGCAAACACCGTTCCTGCGACGATACCCCGCTCCGAGAACCGGGCGCCTAGCGTCAGGAGCGGGACGGCAAACCAAGCCATCGTGGGGATCGTGGGCCCTCCGCTGAGCGCGACGCTAACCGCCATGATTACTTCGGACGCCGCCCACGCGGCGAAGAGGGCGTACTCAGGCCGTTGCAGCCTGTCGAACACGCTCTCCGCGACCCGGAAGACGACGGCAGCGGCAAAGATCGGGATCAGCGTCCACCAGCCCAACCATGGCCCACAGGCAATGAGGGCCAGTGCCAGCACGGCGAAAACCACCCTGCGTACAGGGCGCATGTAACGGTCTAGCTCCAGCATGCGCGCTCGGTCGACGCCGTCATGAAATAGCCACGAACCAGCTGCCATACTGGTATCGTCGGCGGAAATCTCAGGTTAATCAGGGTCAATCGGCCCCATGCGATACTTCGCGCATGGCTGACGAAGTCGAAGGCAAGCTGATCATCACCGGCCGGACGCCGCGGCCGTGTACGAGGCTATCGCCGGGCTCGACGCCGTGGCGGGCCTGCGGGTGGCGCGACGAGAGGTCGAGCAGATCACGGACGCCTACTTCGATAGCCCCGACCGACGCGTGTTCGCGGCGGGGCTGGCGCTGCGCGTGCGCAACCTCAACGGACGTGAGCTGCTGACGATCAAGGGCGAGACGCACGTGCAGGACGGCGTGCTTACGCGCGACGAGCTCGAAGTCGAGTGGTCGCCCGATGGCCTGGACGACGTGCTGGAGGCGCTGGGACAGGCCGGCGTGTCGTTGGGCGACATCGATGCGGCGCGAACCAGCGCGTCGGCCCGGCAGGCCATCGAGGCGTTGGGCTTCGTGGCGAGCGCGCCTCGGGAGAATCGACGCGTCGCCCTGAGCCTCGTGCGAGACGGAAAAGTGGTGGCGGAGGTCGCCGTCGATGCCGTGACGCTGACGGCCGGCGACCAGACAGTGCGCCACTACGAGGTCGAGTGCGAGACCAAGGGCGATGGGGACGCTTCGATCATCCCGACGTGCTGGACGACCTGAAGGCACGCTACCCGGACATGCGCCCGTGGAACATCTCGAAGCTGGACATGGGCCAGGCGCTGGAGGCCTTGGCGCACGCTGGCAAGCTCGACGCGCTGGTGGAGGGCGAGCGCCTGCTGCTGCCCGCCTATGAGGCGATCGAAGCCCTGGCGATCGGCCCGGTCTGACGCGCTATCGCAGCGACGAACCGACCTTCTGCAGCATCTGCACGACGAACTGGTCCTCCGCCTCCGTGAACTCGGAGAGCAGACGCGAGCGTTCGGCGCGCATCGCTTCGAAGCGGGCGATGTCGGTCAGGCTCGGGGCGACGGTGACGTGTTCGTCGGTCCAGGCGTTGAGCTGCTGCGTGATCGTGGCGATGCGGGCAACGAAGTCGTCCCGTTTCTTCACGTACTGGCGGACGAGGTCCGTGAGTTCCAAATTGCACCCCCGGGAAGGCGGCGGCGAGGGCCTTCATCATAACTGCTGGCAGGTGCCCGACGTTAATTCGAAGCAACCAGTGCGCTCCGACAGGACAAACTAGTTTCTCGCGGAAAGCATGACGTGACTTAACCCTGCCGTGCGCGTTAAGCTCAAGCGGCCCCGTTCAATCTGACTCATAGCCCAAATAGCAGTAGAAGAGGAATCAATGAGGCGAAGCACCGATCGGATTATCGTTTCTCACGCCGGCACGCTGCCGCGTTCACCGGAGCTGCGTGAGCTCATGCAGGCGGGCGACGCCAAGGCTGCCGAGTTCAAGGCCGCTCTGCCCGGCGCCGTCAAGGACATCGTCCGCCACCAGGTCGAAGTCGGCATCGACGTGGTCAACGACGGCGAGCTGGGCAAGCGCGACGGCTTCTCGAGCTACCCGCGCTCCCGGCATCAGCGGCATCGAGGTGCGCCAGGTGAGCCCGGCGAGGGCCCGGCGCCGCACGACGTGCAGGGCCGCGACCGCATCAGCTTCCCCGAGTTCGGCAAGCAGGGCTTCCCGGCCCGCCCCATGGGTGCGCCCTCCGGCGGTAACCCCGACGTGCCCGCGCAGGGCGGCGGCACCGTCGCCGGCACCGGCGGTACTCGCGCCATGGTCTTCTGCGTCGGCCCGATCAGCTACATCGGCCAGGAGCACTACAAGGAAGACATCGCCAACCTCAAGGCCGCGACCGCAGGGCCTGGACGTCGAGCCCTACCTGCCTGCCGTTGCTCCCGGCACGATGGAGCACTGGATGTACAACGAGTACTACAAGAGCGACGAGGAGATGCTCTACGCCATCGCCGACGCGATGAAGGAAGAGTACAAGGCGATCATCGACGCCGGCTTCGTGCTCCAGATCGACGACCCGGACCTGCCGGACGGCTGGCAGATGTACCCGAACATGACGGTGGAGGAGTACCACAAGTACGCCCAGGTGCGCATCGAGGCCCTGAACCACGGCCTCGCCGGCCTGCCGCAGGACCGCATCCGCTTCCACACCTGCTGGGGCAGCCAGCACGGCCCCCACATGGACGACATCGAGCTCAAGCACATCGCCGACCTGCATCCTCATGGTCAACGCCGAGTGCATCTCGGTGGAGGCCGCCAACCCGCAGCACGACCACGACTGGGCGCTGTGGGAGACCGTGAAGCTGCCGGAGGGCAAGCTCCTACATGCCGGGCGTGGTCAGCCACGTCTCCAACCACATCGAGCACCCGGAGCTCGTGGCACAGCGCCTGGAGCGCTACGCCGGCGTCATGGGCAAAGAGAACGTGATCGCCGGCACGGACTGCGGCATGGGCTCTCGCGTCGGCCACGCCGAAGTGTGCTGGGCGAAGTTCCGCGCCATGTCGCAGGGCGCCGCGCATCGCCTCGAAGCACCTCTGGGGCAAATAGCCACAAGCTGCAAGCGACAAGTCGCATGCAGACAGAAGCAGGCCCTCGGGATTCCGAGGGCCTGCTCTTTTTGCCGCCATGCTGGACGGCACGCCGAATAGACGGGATGCTCTAGGCAGATGAGCTACGAAGACGACCTGCAGAACGAGCACTCCATCGACGCCATCGAGCGGCGGCTGCAGGAAGGGCCGCGCCACAGCTACGTGCGCGACTTCGTCTACGGCGCCATCGACGGCACCGTCACGACGTTCGCGGTCGTCGCGGGCGTGGTGGGCGCCGACCTCAAGACGGGAATCATCCTCGTCCTCGGCGTAGCAAACCTCCTGGCGGACGGCTTCTCGATGGCCGTGAGCAACTACCTCGGCACGCGGGCGGAGCAGGAGCAGCACTCTCGCGCCCGCATGATCGAGGAGCGCCACATCCAGGACGTCCCGGAGGGCGAACGCGAGGAGATCCGCCAGATCTTCGCCGGCAAGGGCTTCAGCGGCGAACAGCTTGAGCAGATCGTCGAAGTCATCACCTCCGACCGCGACCTCTGGGTCGAGACGATGATGAAGGAGGAGCTGGGCCTGCCCTGGCACGAAGTCTCAGCCCTGCGAGCCAGTCTCGGCACGATGATCGCCTTTGTCACCGTGGGCGCCCTGCCGCTGATCGCCTACGTGATCAACGCCGCGTCGCCCGGCCTGATCGGCGAGCCGTTTCTGGTCAGCGCCGTGATGACCGGCCTGGCGTTCGTCATGGTTGGCGCCGTCAAGAGCCGCTTCGTCATGGCAACGTGGTGGCGCAGCGCCCTCGAAACCCTGGTCATCGGTGGCATCGCCGCCGCCCTGGCGTACGTGACGGGCGTGTTCCTGGCCGGCCTCGCGGACTAGCGCCTGCTTGCTAACCGGTGCCCACCCGCCTAGATTGTGCGAACTCCATCAGGCGCACTCGTCTGATGCCCCTCACTCCGCGGCCTTTGAGGCGTTGGCAAGGAAGCTGGGAAGCACCGTATGAACCTGCAGGCTAGTGAGCAAACCGACATCGTCATCGTGGGTGGCGGTCAGGCGGGATTGGCGACGAGCTACTACCTGAAGCAGAGAGACATCCCGCACGTCGTGCTGGAGCGCGGGCGAGTCGGCGAGTCCTGGCGCTCCCAGCGCTGGGACGCTTTCAGCATCAACACAACCAACAAGGTGAACACGCTCCCTGGTAGTCCCTACGAGGGAGCCGAGCCGGAGGCCTTCAAGACAGCCGCAGAGTGGGCCGGCTACCTGGAGGCGTATGCGGCTGAGCATGATCTGCCGGTAAGAACCGGCGTATCCGTAACCAGCGCTCGCAAGACGGCGGACGATCGATTCCTGGTCGATACAGACGAAGGGCGGATTGCTGCCCGGGGTGTTGTCGCCGCTACGGGCAGCTTCATCTCACCGAAGGTCCCGGCCATCGCCAAAGACATGCCTGAGAGCGTCACCCAGCTCACCGCGGCGACATATCGCAACGCCAATCAACCGCAGGAGGGAGCCGTCCTCGTCGTCGGTAGCGGCGACTCCGGCTGCCAGATCGCCGAGGACCTGCTCGACTCGGGGCGCCAGGTCTACTTGTGCCTGTCGAACCGCCGGCGGGTTCCGCGCCGCTACCGTGGCCTCGACCTCTGTGACTGGTCCATCGTCTCCGGGCGTTGGGACATGACCATCGACACCGTGGAAGACCGCCACATCATCTGGAACCCGGACGCGCCGCTGGCTTCGGGCGTACGTGGCGGTCACACGCTGGCCTACCAGGCGCTGGAGGCGAAAGGCGCCACCTTGCTTGGCAAGCTCACCGATGTTCGAGGGTCCAAGCTGAGCTTCGACGGCCGGGTGAACGACTACGTCAAGTTCGGCGACGACGCCTCGGTTGGGTTCAAGAAGGGTATGGATGGCTTGATCGAGCGCACCGCGATGGTGGCGCCGCCGGCCGAGAGTGACCCCCTGGACATCGCAGACAGCGCCACAGATCAACGGCCGGTTCTCACCGACCTCGATTTGAATGAGGCCGGAATCGGAACCGTGATCTGGACAATCGGGTTCACTCACGATTTCAGCTGGCTCGACGCAGCCGTCTTCGATGAGCAGGGGCATCCCGTGCATGAGCGCGGCGTCACGCAAGTGCCCGGTGTGTATTTCGTGGGCCTGCACTGGCTCTACACGCTATCGTCCGGCCTCATCTACGGTGTCGGCCGTGACGCCGAGCACTTGGCGGGCGTGATCGAGGCGCACCTCGACTGATACTCCGGTCAGGCTAACCACAGATCAAGGCCACTTCATCGTAGAAGGACTGCTTGATTGCGCCCTGGGCCCCCTCATCCGGCAACATGCACGATGGGAGCAGCCCGAACTGCACCAGCAGCCGCACGTCCGAGTACAAGATGGCCTCCGAAACCTTCAGGTTGCCGGTGTTCTCCAGCAGCTGCTGGGTCGAGACCGTCTTGGTCTGCTTCGCGGCGATAGCGCCCGTGATGAAGGCCAGCGACTCTTCGGCGCGCCCCTCCCGGCCCAGGCGCTCATACAGGTCGCCGACCACCTTGCCGTGCAGCACGGGATGCGCCTGCTCCAGGTAGTCAGCCGCCTGCGAGAGCAAGGGCTGCTTGTCGGCCACCACGGTGTCGAGGTAGGCGTGGGTCAACTCATGGGCCAGTACGGCGGTCGGTGCCCCTCCCCAGAGTGGCGCCAGGATCACGCGACGAGCTGGCTGGTAGATCGCGTTGATCGTGCCACGCGCCGGACCGCCCGAGACCATGATCACCGGCGCCGCCAGGCTCACACTCCCGTTTGAAGCATCGATGGCGCCGGTGAGGTAGGTCATGACCGCGTTGCCTTCGATCAGCGCTCGCAGTCCGGTCGAGTCCCCATGGTCGTAGGGCCCAAAGACATAGAGGCCGTCAGGACTCACGTTGACGTGCGGCAGGTCATCGACGGCCGGTCGCATCGCATCAAGCGCACTGACCAGGGGGCCGAGCACCGGGTCGGCCGGATCGAGGGCGAGGAAGACACCCGTAGGCTGATCGCTCCTGCTCAGGCCAAACGGCGCCTCGATCGCGAAGATGCGCTCGCCGCCATCGCCGGACAGCTCGAGGAAGCGAAACTCACCTACCGAACTGCCTGCCACGAAGACCGTCGCGGCCTCATCGCGTTCGCCAAACAGCCTGTCACCGAAGGTCCGGGGCAGCGGCAAACGGAACACGGTGCCCGTTGGCTCCAGGTCGAGCGAGGCCTGGTCGGCGAAGGTCTCGCGCACCGAGTCCAGCTCCGCAGCGACATCGCCGTTCGTGCCGTAGAGCGGCGCCACGGTGGCGAAGTCGAGCTGAGGCAGGCGCGACGGCGGGTTGTAGACCGCATCGCCGATGACGTAGGCGGCGGCGCAGAACAGGCCGGCCAACACGGCGACGTAGAGCCAGTAGCGATAGCGCTGCAGGAGGGAGGGCCGAGGCTCCGGGACCTCCTCAGGCGCTTCGGGCGGCGCTCCCGGCCCGTCATCGCCGGCATCGTGGTGGATAACGAAGTGCGCACCGGCCTCATCCGAGGACAGGCCGGTCACGGCGGCAAAACGACGGTCAGTCCCACACGCGCTCCGGTATGGGTAGGCCGGCAAGGTCTTCGGTGGTCAGGGGCCGGTCCGGCGTCACTCCCAGCATTTCGAGGAACATGATGACCTGCCGGGTGTGCTGGGCCGAGTGCCACGTCTCCCGCTCGAACGCTTCGTGCAGGGTGTGGGCACCCCAGTACGTCTCCAGCACCCGGTCGAAGGGGTCCTCCCGGCCGGAGGTCTGCCACCACTGACGAAGGACGGCCTGGGAGTGAGCCAGCAGCGCCGCGAGGTCCTCACCGGTGAGGGCGGGATCGACGTTCTCTTCCCGGAACAGGGTGTTGGGGAACTCGTTTGTGTCGTAGGCCGTCACGAAAGCCGTCGGGATCAGGGTGATGTGCATCGCCAGCTCCCTGAAGCTACGGTCGCGGTCCGGCGACTTCGTCGAGAGGCCGTCGAAGGGCGCCTGGCGGAAATAGCGCTGAGCCGCGTCGAGCACGAAGATGAAGCGCTCGAAGAGCTGTGGGGGAGTAAGCATCGCCGGCGACGTGTAGTCGATACTCAGCAGGCTCGCGATCGCCTCCAGGTCGCCACCCGGCACGCAATCGTCGCCGAGACAGACGATGGGCACCGAATCGAACCCGTGCGCCGTCAGCCGGGTGCGTGCCGAACGGTCAAAGGCGATGTTCACGGCTTCGAAGTCGACGTTGTAGCGCGAAAGAAACTCCTTCGCTCGCAGGCAGCTGCTTCAGCCAGGCTGGTAGTAGAGCTCGATGGGCCTGTCTGACATTGCGCGCCTCCTGAGTGGGTAAGCCTCATGCTTCGTCCATTGTTTCAGAAAGCCGAGGCTGTTGGGAGGTAACGGGTCCGAGTGCCAGGCTGCAGACCGGCTACCTCACGTCCCGGACGGCCTCGGCGATGGCGTGACCGGCAGCCTTGGTGCCGCCCTTCGGCTGACCGCGGTCGTCCAGGACGATGGCGCCGGTAGCCAGCGTCTGGTCGACGGCGCTGCGGATCAGGTCACCGGCTGTGCGCTCGCCGAGGTAGTCGAGCATGAGGGCGCCGGTGAGCACCTGCGAGATCGGGCTGGCGCGGTCCTGGCCGGCGATGTCAGGCGCGGAGCCGTGGATCGGCTCGAAGTAGGCGTGCTCGTCGCCGATGTTGCCGGAGGAGCAGAGGCCGATGCCGCCGACCGTGGCGCCGCCGAGGTCCGAGAGGATGTCGCCGAGGAAGTTCTCCATCACCAGCACGTCGAAGTGCTGCGGCCGTTGTACCAAGGCCTGCGCGGCGGCATCGGCGTAGAGGTGCTCCTGCTCGACGTCCGGGTACTCGCGGCCGACCTCGTCGAAGACCTGGCGAAAGAACCAGAAGCTCGCCAGAACGTTCGCCTTGTCGACGCAGGTAACGCGGCGCTTGCCGTCCTCCGGCGCGCCGTTGCGCGTGCGGGCCAGCTCGAAGGCGTAGCGGGCGACACGCTCGGTGCCCTTGCGGGTGATGATCATCGTGTCCGTCATCGCCTCGCTCGTGCCGACGCCCTTACCGCGCGACAAGTACAGGCCCTCCGTGTTCTCCCGCACGATGACGTAGTCGATCTCGCCGGGCGACGCCTTGATCGGCGCATCGATACCCGGCATCAGACGCACGGGCCGCACGTTGGCGTAGGCGTCGAGGCCGATGCGCAGCACGCCGCCCAGCAGGCCGGCTTCGGTGCCATCGGGGTGCCGTACGTCCGGCAGGCCCACCGGCGCCTTGAACGTCGCGTCCGCCGCCTTGATCGCCTCGAGCGACTCGGGCCGCAGATTGACGCCCTCGCGCAGAAACAGGCCCGCGCCGGCTTCCTGGAAGTCGAGGTCGAGCCGGAAGTCTTCGAGGCGAAGTTGCGCCGCCTCCAGCACCTCCAGCGACGCGTCGATCAGCTCGGGACCAATGCCGTCGCCGCGGATGACGACGATGCGATGCGTGCGCTGGTTCATGCGTACCTCTCCTTGCCTGCGACGGAACGTTCGGAGAGAGCATAGGACAAGCGATAGGCGCACATGAATAATCCGGGACCTCGCTTGCGGCCAAGGCGAAGTGAGGTCCTGGATTCTGTATATGTCGCGTTGTACTGGCCGAGGCAGTTAGCGCACGGCGGCTGGCGGCGCGGCGATGGTCATGCCGTGGCGCTTGAAGACGCCAGCCATCGTGGCGGGGTCTGGCGGGCCGCCCGCGGAGGCTTTCAGGACTTCGACGACATCGTGGAAGTAGGCGGGGCCCATGATCGGCGGCGTGATAATCGTCAGCTGCTTGGCATCCACGGCACCGAGGTTGTCGAACCGGTGCTCGGCGCCACGTGGGATGCAGACTGCCTGCCCGGGTCCGACCTCGTACTGTTTGCCGTCGATCGTCCAGGTTACGACGCCTTCGATGCCGTAGAGAGTCTCTTCGTAGGCATCGTTCTTGTGGGTTGGGGCACGCAGCTTCTCTCCAGCCGGCACCGTCAGCTCGAAGAGCGAAGCCTTGCCATTGGTGTCATCTCCGGTCAGGAGAAACCGGACGCCGAGTTCCCCGAGCCCGATCGTTTCCTCAGATGCGTTGATAGCCGGTGTAGTTGTCATGATTCCTCCTATAAAGTAAACTTTATTTACTAACTGAGATAGTAAATAGTATTTACTCACGTGTCAATAGAGGTCTCGCAATCTTGTCGAAAATCGAACCGCCCAGCCTTATCGGCGCCCTCCTCAGGGTGCCGGCCCAGATCATTCACCGCCGCCTGATTACCGACCTGAACGCGGCCGGCTTCGATGACCTGCGTCTACCGCACATTGCCGTCCTGTCCTATCCGGGTCCGGACGGCTACCGGCCGAGTGAGCTCGCCGAGCGTGCCGGCGTGAGCAAGCAGGCGATGAACCAGCTCCTGCAAAGCCTTGAGCAGCTCGGCTACGTCCAGCGCTCGGTCGACACCGACGACGGCCGCGCTCGGGTCGTCAACCTGACGGAGCGTGGCAACGCCGCGTGGAACAAGGAGTTCGAGATCCTGGCTGAGATCGAAAACGAATGGCGGACCATCCTGGGCGATGGCCGCTTCGAACAACTGAAGGAGCTGCTCTCCGAAGTCTGGGTCTCGGACTGGATTCCCTAGTACAGAGGTCCCGCTACCAGCCCTGGCCGTAGCGATCGCGGTAGGTGACTTCGGCGATGGGCTTGCGCTTGCTGCGACCGTACTGTCGGTCCGGATAACCGATGGGCAGGATGGCGTGAATCTCGATCTCGTCCGGCAGGTTGAGCAGCGACTTCACCTCAGCCTCTCGACTCTTCCACAGCGTCGTCAGCACGGAGCCCAGGCCCGCAGTGTGAACCGCGAGCAGCAGGTTCTGCACCGCCGGGTAGATCGAGGCCTGCATGACACCGCCGCCGTTCGAGTTGTCCGTACACACGGCGATGAGCACCGGCACCTGGTCCCACGGCGTCGTGCCGGGGCTCACGCGACCGCCCGAGTAGGCCGCGGCGACGTCGGCGTAGATCTGGGCGAGGGGGTTCTTCACTGCGGGATCGCGGATCACGATGAAGCGCCAGGGCTGGCGGTTGCCGCCACTCGGCGCCGACACGGCTACCTTGAGCAACTTCTCGACCGTGGCGTCGTCGACGTCCTTCGTCGTGTCGAAGCCCCGGATCGCCCGCTGGCGTGACAGATGGTCGGCGAACTCATCGAATTGCATGGATGCTCCTTCGTGCGGTTGACCGCCGAGGCCTGCCGGCCTCGGCTACGGCCGACAATGGGCCATCTCGTGGCCGAGGCCTCCCGGCCTCGGCGGCGTAGAATGCATTACTCCGCCAGGGCGCCCATCGGGTCCCAGGCGGGCAGCACAATGGGCTCTTCGTCCAGGGCGTCCTGGAACTCCGGGGGCAGGTCCTCACGCTTCGCCGCGATCTCGAACACGTACTCGTCGAACCAGTTGTCGTTCATGACGAAGAAGCCCTTCTTGCCATGCTCCTCGCCCCAGCTGTTCTCGACTCGCCAGCGCCGGGGCGTCTCGTCCACCACGTCGACGCCGGTGAACAGCATGGCGTGCGTCATCTGGGTCTCGTGGTAGTTGAGGCGCGACTCCTTGTCGAGCGGGAATTCCGTGTCGTAGACGGCGGCGTAGTCGTAGAGGTTCTTGTCCCAGATACCAAGGTCCCGGCGGGACATCTTGCCGGTGTCGCAGCCAAACCAGACCGGATCACCGTTGACGATCGCCCGCTGGGTCAGCTCCTTCATCACGCCAACGTCGACGTTGAGGTACTTGACGATGCCGCCCTCTACGACGTTGCCGAGGTACTGGACCGTGAACGTGCGCCCCTGGGGGCTAGTCGAACGCGGGTCGTTGACCAGGCAGACGTAGTCGTCCAGCTTCTGGGCGCCGTACTTGGCCGCGAACTCCTGCGGCGTCATCTCCTCGTCGCGGTGGAAGGTCTTGTCCTTGTCCGTCCACTGCCAGACGAACTTCGCCGGCGGCGTACCGAGGTGGATGCAGAGGATGCGGTAAATCGCCTTCAGGGTCTCGAGCTTGGCGGCGCGCAGGTCGTCCTGGTTGGCGCCTTTTGCGAACAGGTCCCGGATCGTCTTGGCACCCTCGCGCAGCTTCACGGACAGAATCGAGTTCATGCGCGCCGAGGCGGAGGAGCTCTGGGTCTCCGGCATGAGCGACTTCGGTACCAGGCCGTGCTTCTTCACGAGGTTGGTGAACATGTTCCACTGGCCACCGTCCGAAATCGGGCGGGAGACGATGTAGGCGACAGTGCGATCGTCCACGTCACGGTCGGCGGTCTCGATGATCGCTTCGAGGAAGTAGTTAGCGCGTTCGATCTTGTCGCAGAACATCGTGTAGTTCTGGCTGAACTCGAAGGTCTTGGTGCCCATCTGCTGCATCGCACCGGGCCGAAGCAGGTTCAGCCCCGCGAACATCCAGCAGCGCCCGGTCTGCTTCTGGTTCGTCGCCGTCCAGTCGTCGAGCACGTGCGAGAACGTGTGGTCAGTGTTGAAGACGATGCTGCGGTTCAATGCCACGTCGTCGGCGCCGACCTGGGTCACGGCGTTCTGGGCCAGCCGAAACGAAGGCGTATCCAGCGCCCGCTCGAATGTCACGAACGTGTCGGCCGTGAGCGCGCCTTCGGTAGCGCCCTCGCTGAGCGCGATTGGGGAGATGGTCATCGGTCCCTCCGAGGTGTTATTCAGGGCAACATTCTACGCGTCTGAGCAGGGCAGGACTCCAGACCACGTCCGTGATGCAGCCGGCAGCGTCGCCGACTAGAGAGGGAGCGCTTCTCCCAAGCATCCAGGGGCAAGCAGGGATGACTGGGGACTGGAGGTGACTAGGAAGGAATGGCTTCGCGTTCCTGGCTCGACTCGATCATCTCCTGCTCGACCGCCTGACCTCGCTCCCTGTTCTGGTAGGTGAAGGGGTGGTCGCGCCCGCCGTAGTGTTTCGTGACAACCAAGCGCCGCCACTGCACGACCTCCGCATCCGTCACCGAGAGCTTTTCGGGCGTGTCGTAGCGAAGGTTGAGCATGACGCTCATATCCTGCTGGGAGAAGTTGTAGTCGCAACTCCAACGCGCCCAGGTCCAGTAGACGAACCAGTACCAGGCCAGCTTGAGCTTGTTCGTGGCCACCACGGGATGCATGTACCAGACACGCGTCAGCCACTCCTCCACCGGGACCGTGTAGCGGGTATAGAGCCCGAAGCTGATGTTCGCGTCGCCGGCCTGCTTCCAGGGTCGAAGCAAAAAGAAGGGCTTCTTGGGGCTGGGGGCTTCCGGGCGGCCACCATGCACCATCCCCGGGAGCTGATGGCCGCTGAGCCAGCGCTCCTGCTTCATCGCTGGGCCCTGTGCGCCCATGAAGAAGAAGAACGGCTTGAACAGGAAGCGCCAGAACCGGCGCCAGCGTCCCTTGGGCCAGCGATGCCCGTCGCCGTGATCGGCGTACTTGGGCGCCGTCGCGGCGCCGGGTACGGGTGCGCCGGGACCGACGCGACGGCGTCCACCGCCGAGCAGGAAACCGTAGCCGGTGAACCACGGCCGGGCACCGAGGTGACCTCGGCCCGGAGAAACGGTCTCGCCGCCCAGCAGGGTCATGAGGTAGTCGCGGTGGAGGTACTGGACATGGGAGTCCATCGTGTTCTCGAGCCCGACCTCCCAGTTCGTGCGCCAGTAAATGCGCTCGTTGAAGAAGACGTGCACGCCGGGATCGAAATACTCCTCCGGCACGTCCTCCTCGATCGGCGCCGGCGGTCCGTCGCCCATCCACGCCCAGACGATGCCCTTGAGCACCCGCGTGGGATAGGAGCGCGCCTCCGTGCCCGGCTTGCCACATACCAGCGAATCGGGACCCTCGCTGAGGTTCGCGATGTTCTTTCCGGCGCCATCGAACACCCATCCGTGATAGGGGCAGGCGACCGTGCCGGCGAAGTGACAATCGCCCTCAGAGAGCCGGGCGCCGCGGTGGGGACAGACGTCGCCGAGAGCGTGGATCTCGTCCTTGCCCTCGCCCCGGAACAGGCAGATGTCCTCGCCGAGCATCTTGACCTTGATCGGCTTTCGGCGACCGATGCGACCGGCGCCGCAGATGGGATACCAGTACTCTCGCAGACCAAGGGGCGGGATGAGGTGCCTGATGTCGCCGCCAAGGGAGGGGATCTTCCCTCCGTTCGGCACGAACTTTGCATCTTCTGCCCGGCGACCGTTTGCCGTGCCGAAGCCGGTGGTCAACTGTATTTCAGTCATTGATGCACCTCCGCGATGGTCTAGAAAAGCCAACTGCGAATCGCAAGGACAGCGAGCGCGAGCAGACAGAGGATGACCGCATACCAGGCGTGAAGGGCGAACACGGCATAGTTCACGGTCGTCCGGTTCTCGGTGATCGTCCCGCCCGTCGGCGTCAGGTGAACGACGATGGCGCCCCAGCAGGCGGCAGCGATAGCGAGCACCACCGCGGGCCACATCGAAGCGTCCACCGCCGTGACCCACACGATGCCCACGAGGGCGCCAAGGGCGCCAATGAGGGCTGCAGAGATGCCCGAAAGACCGAGACGGTACAGAGATTCGTTGCCTGCCATGAAGCTCTCCACGGTTGGTTTTGGGAGCGGGCGAGACCCGACGGATTTCGCCCTCGGTCCGGGAAGCAACGCCCGTTGCTACTGGTCGACGGACGATGGCAGGAACTTTAGCGCCGGATACTAGACGAGTAAAGCATTCCCCAGTGAATCCGACCTGAATGACTGAAGGGCGCATGCTTCGGTGCCTCCTCCGAACAACGCATGCGCGAACGATGGCACCACTCATCTCGGGAACTAAGGCGTCCCTTTCGCCTGTCCTCTGCACTCTGTACGCTGCACTGCGAACTCACGAGCCCAGTAGCAGAAGGAGCCTCCGATGCCAAGGTCCAGCGTCCCCACCGACGTAAGATTCGCCCTCTACGACAACATCTTTGCCTACGCCTGGGCCCTCGACCGCGCCGACGCGGACGGCATTGCCGCGACGTTCACGTCCGACGGCGTGATCGCCAACGTCACCGGCGCCGAGTTCAAGGGCACGGACGGCATCCGGCAGTTCGGCCGGACTGCGTTCCAGCAGCCCGGCTTCTCCGGCCGCCAGCACCACGTGCAACCCTTGTTTATCGAGCCGGACGGCGATGGCTGGGCGATGACCTCGTACTGGATGGCGGTGACCTGGGACAGCGGCCGGGCGCCGCAAATCCTGTTCATCGGTTGGTACAAAGATCACTACGTCCAGGAGAACGGCGAGTGGCTGTGCAAGCACAAGACGATCTCGCGTTGGGAGAGCGACACCGCACCCATGTCCGGCCCGAGCTCACCCCGGCCCGAGCCGAAGGTCTAACCAGTCCGGGCGCTACGGCGCGCTGATCGCCTGCTCGCGGTCGACGTACTGCCGCACCATGCGCGTGGCGTTGAATTGGGGTGCCAGCGTCTTCATTGAGGCCTTGACCTTCTGCACCCAGCGCCTAGGCAGGCCGCCGGGCCCTTCGGTGTCGTAGAACAACGGCAGGACCTCTGACTCCAGGAGCCGGAACAGCTCTTCGGCATCGTGGCGGTCCTGCTCCTCCCAGCCGGCGTTTTTCGGCGTCTCGATAGCCCAGCCATTGGTTCCGTCGTAGCCCTCCGACCACCAGCCATCGAGCACGCTGAGCTGCAAGCCGCCGTTGAAAACGGACTTCATGCCGCTGGTGCCGCTGGCCTCGTTGGGCGGGCGGGGCAGGTTGATCCAGACGTCGCAGCCCTGGATCAGGTACGGCTCCATCGCCAGGTCGAGGTCTTCCAGGAAGACGACGCGACCTGCCGCGTTCGGCATGCGGTTCATGTCGAAGACGCGCTGCACGGTGCGCTTGGCCTCGTCGTCCTGGGGGTGGGCCTTGCCCGCAATCGCTAGCTGCACGGGTTTTTCGGCGCCCAGCAGCCGCACGCCCCTGTCCGGGTCCTCGGTCAGGAGATACAGGCGCTTGTAGGTGGCGATGCGGCGCACGAAGCCCAGCGTCAGGACGTCGTCATCCCAGAGCTCCGCCGCAGCCTCGGCGTAAGAGGACGGCTCTCCCCTGCCGAGGCGATCCCAGACGCTGCGCTCCCGCACGTAGCGCACCAGGCGCTGGCGCAAGCGGCATCGCACCTCCCAAACCTCCTCGTCCGGTATGTCGTCGATGGCCGACCACACTTCGCTGGCATCGGCGTGATCGAGCCAGCCGCGGGGCAGGTAGCGGTCGAGCAGGGCTTCCATCTCCGGCGCCATCCAGGTCGGCACGTGCACGCCGTTGGTCACGTGATCGATCGGCACCTCCTCGACGGGCTTGTCCGGCCACATCGGTTGCCACATCTCGCGCGACACGATCGCCGTGCACGCGGCTGACGGCGTTCGAGGAATGGCTGAGACGCAGGGCCAGCGGCGTCGTGCCGAAGGGCTCCGACTGATCCTGCGGCCTCGCGCGGCCGAGGGCGATGAAGCCTCCCAGTCGAGGCGCAGGCTGGCGGGTAGCTCGGCCAGGCAGCAGCTCAGCTCTTCGCGCGTGAAGGTGTCGTGACCGGCGGGGACGGGCGTGTGGGTCGTGAAGGTCGTCTTGCGCCTTGCGGCCTGCATCGCGGTTTCGAGGTCGAGCCCCTCCGCCATGCCTTCGCGTACCAGCTCGACGCCCGCGAGTGCAGCGTGACCCTCGTTGAGGTGGATGATCGAGGGGTCGATCGCCATGGCACGCAGCGCCCGCACGCCGCCGATACCCAGCACGGCGTACTGCGCCAGCCGGATCTCGCGGTCGCCGATATAGAGTCGCGACGTAATCCAGCGGTCGGCGATGGCGTTGTCGGCGCGGTTGGTGTCGAGCAGGTACAAAGGTACCCGTCCGACGTCGATACGCCAGACCTGCGCCACGACCGTGCGGCCTCGCGCCGGCACCTCCACCGTCAAGGGCAAACCGCGATGATTGGTCACCAGCACGGCAGGCAGTCGCTGGGCGTCCGTGTCGACCCAGTACTCGTGCTGCCAGCCGGAGGCGTCGGTGCGCTGCCGGAAGGAGCCCTGCCAGTAGAGAATGCCCATGCCCAGAGCGGGCAGACCACGGTCGGAGACTTCTTTGAGGAAATCGCCCATGAGCACGCCGAGGCCACCCGCGTAGATGGGCAACGAGACGTGGATGCCGAACTCGGCGCTCATGTGGGCCACCGGATGTCCGTCGCCCTCGGACACGATCGAGCCGCTGAGATACGCGTCGAGACGCGATGCCAGGGTGTGGACCCGCGCTACGAAGGCAGAGTCGTTGGCGAGCTCGGCGAGGTGACCCGGCCGGACCTCCTGCAGCAAGCGCACCGGGTTCTCCCCGCAATGCTGCCAGCGCAGCGGGGCGATGCTCTCGAAGAGTTCCGAGCCGCCGGGGGCCCACGACCACCAGTAGTTGTATGCAAGCTTGGCCAGTGGCGCCAGGCGCTCCGGCAACGCGCTCGCGAGGGCGCTCACGGCGCGAGCGACATCCTCCCGGCCATCCAGGGCCTCAAGGTGCCCGTTCGAATTCGTCATGACTCCTCCAAGACTGATGTCTGAGGCGATCTGACGCGGCAGCCTGCACCCGCCCAGGTTCGCTTTGTGTCGGTTCGCTCCTAGCGAATGTCGTTCTTCAGCACTGCGGGGGTTGCATGTCCTTGTGGCAGCACGCGTAGTAAACGCGACTCCTCGCATAGATAATCGGCCGCTTTGGCCCGCGCAGCAAGACGATCGACGTATCCGTGACGTTTAGACCGGTCACGCCGGTAACCGGCACTACCTCGCCGTTCTGCAGATGCACGTAGACCGTCGCTGGAGCTTCATCGCCGTCCACCGGGCGATCACACGCCGTGCAGATCGGGCTCCCGGTGCCGCTAGCGCTTGCCGTCTTATCCATTGCCCTCCGACTTTCTGATCGCGAGGCCACTTGCCCTAGCGATCCTTCCTAGTCCAGCTTGCGGATGCTCCTCGCGCGGAACAGGAGCCGTACTTCCTGGCTTCGATGGGCCATTCGACACCTTCGCTGCGATACTGACGCCGACACGGTCGTACTGACCCGAAACGGAGGGACAGATGAAGTTGGGATTTCACGGCGGCGCCGGCACGGTAACGGGCTCTCGATTCTTGCTACAGTCCGGAAGGCGTCAGCTCCTGATCGACTGCGGCATGTTCCAGGGCCTGAAGGAGCTGCGGCTGCTCAACTGGCGCAAGCCCCAGTTCGACCCCCGACGCATCGACGCCGTGGTGCTAACGCACGCGCACATCGACCACTCCGGCTACCTGCCCCGCCTCGTCAGCGAGGGCTTCCGAGGCCCGATTTACTGCACCGAGGCCACCCGGGAGCTGGCCGACATTCTGCTGCGCGACGCCGCGAAGATCCAGGAAGAGGACGCCGAGTACGCCAACCGCAAGGGCTTCAGCAAGCACCACCCGGCCCTGCCCCTGTTCACCACCGAGGACGCCGAGCGCGCGATCCGGCACATGGAAGCCCAGCCCATGCGCGAAAGTTTCGATGCCGCCGGCTTCGACGTGACCCTGCACGAGGCGGGCCACATTCTCGGCTCGACCTTCGCCGAAGTTCGCAACGTGGAGCAGGGTCGCAGCGAAACGATCGTGTTCAGCGGCGACCTCGGGCGCTACGACGGACCGATGCACGCCGACCCGGAAGCGCTACCTGCCTGCGACACCCTGGTCATGGAGTCGACCTACGGCAACCGTCATCACGCCGAAGCGCCCATGGACGAGCAGATGGCCGGGCCGATGCGGGAGACGCTGGCTCGTGGTGGCATCGTCCTGATCCCGGCCTTCGCCGTCGCGCGGGCGCAGCTTGTGCTCATGCTGCTGCACCGCATGATGGCCTCGGGCGAGCTGCCACGTGTACCGGTGCACCTCGATAGCCCGATGGCGATCAGCGTCACGGACATCTACCGGCGCAACGCCGGCACGGAGCTCCTGGAGCTGAAGCGCTCCGACCTCTTTGGCGACTGGGTCAGCTTCCATCGCACCGTCGAGCAATCGATCGCCCTGAACGCGATGGCGGGACCGCGCATCATCATCGCCTCGAGCGGCATGATGACGGGAGGGCGTGTGCTGCATCACCTCAAGCGCCTGCTGCCGGACCCGAACAACCTGCTCGTGCTCGTGGGCTACCAGGCGGCCGGCACGCGCGGACGCAAGATCGCGGAAGGCGCGCAATATGTGCGCATACACGGCCGCGACATCCCCGTGAAGGCGCGCATGATTCAGATCGAAGGCCTTTCGGCGCACGCGGACGTGGACGACCTCGAACGCTGGGCCCTCTCCGGCGCCGTCCGCCCCAAGACGCTGTTCGTCGTGCACGGCGAGCCGGGCTCGCTGGAGGCGCTATCGACGCGCATGGAGCGACACGGCCTGCAGACTTACGTCCCGGAGTTGAATCAGGAGTTCGAAACTGAGAGCGGAGGCGAGTGGCGGCCAGTCGCAGGCTAGTCTCGCGGCATCGGTCGGCTTAAGCCAGCAACCGCCCAATCAGTCGCGGTTTCCGTTGCCATTGCCGTTGTTCCCATTCCCGTTGCCATTGGAGTTTCCGTTACCGTTGCCATTGCCGTTGTTGCCGCCCGAACTCCCGTTGCCGTTCCCGGCTCCATCGTTCTGGCCACGCGGGATCACGGTAATCGGCGTCGGCTTGGGGCGCGGCGTACGCGTGGGCGCCGGCTCAGTGGCCACTGGCGTCGGCGTGGCGGGGACTTCTGTTGGCGCCGCTTGCTGCTGTTGTTGGGGCGCCGCGGCCTCTTCTCCCGGTGCCAGGAACGAGAGCACAGGCTGGCCCTCCAGCGCCGTGAGCATGAACGTGTGCCAGATCGGCGCCGCCGTGTAGGTGCTGGTGCCCCCCGGGATCGGATCGTTGTTGGCGTTGCCCACCCAGACGCCGGCGACCAGCCCGGGCGTGTAGCCGATAGTCCAGGCATCGCGCGTCTCGTCCGAGGAGCCCGACTTCACCGCGGCCGGGATGCCGAGGTTCAACGGGCTGTTGAGACCGAACATGGACTCACGGTTCGCGTCCGTGGAGAGCACGGTCGTGATCTGGTAGACGTTGTCCGCCGGCGCCACGCGCTCGTTCTTGAGGTCGGCCTGCCACAGCACGTCTCCGTCCTCGTCCTCGACACTGAGGATGGCGACGGGGTCCAGCGCACGAGAGCCTGCCGGCAGGCCGAGGACGCTATCGATACCGGCCTGGACGCCCTGGTTGGCAAGGGTCGAGTACACGTAGGTCATGTCGAGCAGGCTGGTGTCGAAGGCGCCCAGCGTGAAGGCCGAACCGTACTCGGAGCCATCCTCGACAGAGGTGATGCCGAGACGTCGTGCCAGCGCAACGACCTTATCGAGCCCCACCCAGCGCTGGGTCTCGACTGCGGGCACGTTGAGCGAGCTGCCGAGGGCTTCCTGGAGCAGGATCGTGCCGCGATACCAGCCGTCGGCGTTGCCCAGGACCTCGCCGTTCGGGCCCCACTCGATCGGCTTGTCGTCGACGGTCCAGTCGGGCGCAGCACCTTCGATGAAGGCGGCGAGGTAGGTCACCGGCTTGATCGTGGAGCCGGGCTGGTTGAGCGCCGTCGCATTGTTCACCTGGCCGCTGATGTCATCGCGGAAGAAGTCGTGGCTGCCGACCATCGCCAGAATCTCGCCCGTCGCCGGGTCCATCGCCACGAGCGCGCCGTTGGTCACGCCCTGCGACGCCTCCAGCGCATCGAGCTGGGTGGTCACTGAGTCGACGGCGATCTCCTGCAGTCGCAGGTCCAGGGTCGTCGTCACCTTGAGGTTGCCTGCGACGTTCTCCTGTCCGATGAGCGCCGGCAGCAGCTCACGCACGTACTCGGCGAAGTGCGGAGCGACAGCATCCTCGATGTTCGGTGGCGCTGTTCGGCGGACGGCCTTCGTTGAGGATGACGGTCTGGGCCAGGGCGCCGTCCATGTCGGCCTGCTGGATGTAGCCGTGGTGCACCATGAGCTGCAGGACCTCGGTCTGGCGCTCGCGGGCAGCCGCGACGTTCGAGATCGGGTTGTAGTAGTTCGGCGCCTGAGGCAGCCCGGCCAGCAGCGCCGCTTCGGCCAGCGTCAACTCAGACGGCGGCTTGTTCAGGTAACGGTAGGAAGCGGCCTCGATGCCGTAGGCGCCGTTACCGTAGTACGTGTTGCTCAGATACCACTCGAGGATCTGGTCCTTCGAGTAACGACGTGTGAGCTCGAAGGCCATCATCGTCTCGCGCAGCTTACGTACAGGGCTGCGGGAGACGCGGTCCTCGGGCTTGATGTAGAGGTTCTTGGCCAGCTGCTGCGTGATCGAGCTGCCGCCGGAGCCCTTGAAGAAGCCACCGTTCTCCCAGAACGCCACGTTCTCGTAGGCAGCGCGGGCGAGGCCCCGGATGTTGACGCCGGGATGGTCCCAGTACTCCGCGTCCTCCGTCGATACGGTGGCATTGATCAGGTCTGGCGATATCTCGGACAAGGGCACAATCCTGCCGGTGGAGGTGTCCCCGCCGAACGCCTGGATCAGCTCACCGTTGCGGTCGTAGATCTGCAGGCCGGAAGGGCCCTGCAGCACCTCCGTCGGCGAAGGCAGGTTCACGGCCATCTGCGCGTACACGAACGCGAGGTAGATCAGGCCCAGCGCGGGCAGGAACACCAGCCAGCGTTTATCGAAGCCACGCTTACGCCGCGGCTGCGGCTTCTGCGCTGGCTGCTTACCTCGGGCCGGAGGTTGTTTGGCGGGGGAGCGGCGCTTGCCGCCGCCGGATGCGTCTTTCATAAGACCTGCATCGCACGTCCGCGATGCCTCTGAACAGGTTAGCGTCCCTACTCACCGGAAGGTGTTAAAGAAGGGCCAACACCCTCTCATACGCAGATCAAAGCGCATTTAGTTCCCTCGCCATCCGCGCATGGACGGCCTTTGTAGGCGTTGGGGACTGGTGGCGAACCAAAACATCCGGGCGCTTCAATCTGCTTTTGCCCTCACCCTAATCCTTTCCCAAAGGGCGAGGGGACCTCCCGTTTCTAACCCGAAACTCAGTGCAGAACTTCGTGGCAGGCGTCCCCTCTCTGTGCGACGGAGAGGGGGTGCTCGCCGCTGCGAGCGGGGTGAGGTTTCACACCACCCAGACATGATTGGGCGGGTCGGGGCTCCGAAACCCCTCACCCTAACCCTCTCCCACGGGGAGAGGGGACTTGCCGGAATAACCTCGATGTTCGCTACAGACCCTGCGGCGGGGATGAGGATTCACACCGCCTCGTTGACACGTAACCGCCTCGAATCAAGAATGAGCGCACCGAAGAGGAGGAGGACTGCTGATGGCTGATTACGCTCGAGGGGACATTCTGGTTGAAGGCGCCTGGCTGCAGGAGCACCTGAACGACCCCAACATACGCATCGTTGACTGCGATTCGCGCGATGCCTACCGCAAGGCGCACATTCCCGGCGCCGTCTTCCCCTCCGATACGTTTCTCAAGAACCCGGATGACCGTCGCTTCGTCATGACGCCGGAGCAGTTCATCGGCCGAGATGAAGAGCCTCGCCATCGACGACGACACCCTCGTCATCGCCTACGACCAGGCGACCCAGGCCGCCGCGCGCATGTGGTGGGCGCTGAACTACTACGGCCACACCAACGTGAAGGTGCTGAACGGCAACTGGCTGCAGTGGGTCGCCGAGGGTCGTCCGATCTCAACCAAGATGGAGTCGCCGACCACAAACAAGCCCTTCACGCCCAAGGCAGACGAGTCGCTGTACGCCACGGCCGAGTACATCATGTCGAAGCTGGACGACCCGGGCGTCGTGGTCTGGGACGTGCGCTCCGACGGCGAATGGGACGGCAGCAACACCCGCGGTAACAAGCGTCAGGGGCACATGCCCGGCGCCAAGCACCTGGAATGGACCAGCAGCTACGAGCCCGACGAGATCAAGCGCTGGAAGTCAGCCGATGCCCTCAAGACCCAGCTCGACGCCGTGGGTGTGACGCCCGACAAGGAGATCGTCACGGTGTGCCAGGGCGGCATCCGGGCGGCTCACGCCCTGTTCACGCTCAAGCTCCTGGGCTACGACAACGTGCGCAACTACGACGGCTCCTTCAGCGACTGGGGCAACCGCGACGACACGCCAATTGTGACCGACTAGGCTCGGCCACTTCGAAACCCCCGTTCTTGCGCCAAAGCCAGGGGCGCGAGACACTATTGCTTGCGAATCCAAAACCTCCTCAAGATTGTTGAGATATGTGGAGATTTATGGAGATTTCAAAGGGGAGCAAGCAACAAGTGAAACGATTCTTTAGCCTCGCCGCCGTGCTGGTACTGGTGCCATTCCTGCTGGTGGCATGCGGTGGCGACGACGATGACAACGGCGCCACGACGACACCCGCCGCTACTGAAACACCGGGTAACACGCAGGCTAACGAAGCGCCTGATGGCACCGCCACGACAGAACCGACCAAGGCCGCCGAGCCTTCGCCGACGGCGGAAGCGACGACCAAGACCGTCACCGATGACCTCGACCGCGAGGTCGAAGTGCCGGCCAAGGCTGAGCGCGTCGTGGCCCTGAGCCCGACCATCGTCGAGCTGATGTACGCCGACGGCGCGACACCCGTCGGGCGGCCGGACTCCGCCACCTACCCGCCCGAGGCAGACATCGGTGCCCGATTTCGGCTCCTCCTACACCCCGAGCTTTGAGGAGATCGTGGCGATGGAGCCCGACCTGATCATCGCCGACGCGATCATCCACGCCTCCATCATCAGCGACATCGAGGCCCTGGGCGTTCCCGTTTACGCCCTCAAGGTCGACTCGTTCGAGACTGTCACGGCCGGCCTTCGCACCGTCGGTGAGCTCACGGGCAACGCCGACGCCGGTGAGGAGCAGGCGAAGGCGCTGGAAGCCAAGTTGGCTGACGTTAAGGCGAAAATCCCTGAGGGCGAAGGCCCCAGCGTCCTCATCGTTGTCGCCGCGGGCGAGAACCAGTTCATCGCCAGCCGCAACAACTCCTACCTCGGCAGCCTGATCGAGGAGCTCGGCGGCTCGAACATCGTCAAGTCGGAGCCGGAGAACTTCCGCTTCCCCGGTTTCGCCGACTACAGCCTCGAGAAGATCGTCGAAGCCGACCCCGACATCATCATCGGCATCAGCATCGGTGGCCCGCCGGGGACTCCGAAAACGACGGAGATCCTCGCGACGACGCCGGTCTGGAGCGGCCTCACGGCCGTGAAGGAGGGCCGCGTCTTCGAGGTCGACCCCGTGATCTACCTCGAATCGGCCGGCCCGCGGGTGAGTGAGATTCTGGATGAGCTCCCAGGCATCCTCTACCCCGACGTTTTCAAGTAAAGGCTCGGCCTCCGGGCTAAGCCGTCAGATCTACGTACCGATTCTTGCGGTGGCCGTGCTGTGTGCGGCCACCGTCATTTCTATCGGCATCGGGCCGGTGAACGTCGGGCCGTGGACGGTCGTGCGCTCACTCGCTGGGGAGGACACCGGCCTGGCGTCCACGATCGTGAACGACATCCGCCTGCCCCGCGTGCTGCTCGACATCATGGTCGGCGCCAGTCTGGCGATGTCGGGCGCGATCCTGCAGGGCGTGACGCGCAACCCGCTGGCGGACCCGCACATCTTCGGTATCTCCGCCGGCGCCGGGGCGGTTGCCGTCACCGGCACCGTGCTCTTCCCTGACGTTCCGAAGGAAACCCTGCAGCCGCTCGCCTTCCTCGGTGGCCTCATCGGCGGCGGCGTCGCATACGCGATGGCCTGGCGGGGCGGCGTCACGCCGGTGCGCCTCGCCCTGGCCGGCATCGCCGTCACCTCGATGCTCACGGCCTGATCGTCCGCCATGCTGGTGACGTCGTCGTTCTCGGCCCAGATCGGCCTGCGCTGGCTGATCGGCGGCCTGCAGCTGCGCAACTGGGACGACTTCCGCCTGCTCTGGCCCTACTTCGTCTTCGGCAGCGTGGTGCCGTCGTTGATGTCGCGACAGCTCAACGTGATCGCGCTGGGCGACGAGATCGCGACCAGCCTGGGCCAGCACGTCGAGCGCACGCGCCTCCTCCTCGTGGCTCGCCGCGCTGCTCGCGAGCAGCGCCGTGAGCATCGCCGGGCTCATCGGCTTCGTGGGCCTGATCATCCCCCACCTGGTGCGCCTGATCCTCGGCAACGACTACCGCTTCCTGCTGCCGACCTCCGCCCTGTTCGGCGCCATCCTCCTCGTCCTGGGCGATACGGCGCGCGCGCGACCGTGTTCGAGCCCGCAGGAGCTGCCCGTGGGCGTCCTCACCGCCGTGCTGGGCGGCCCCGTGTTCATCCCCATCGTGAGGCGCCGGGCGTGAGCTGCGGCGGGCGCGACACCTCACCCCGGTCGCTGCGGCGACCACCCCTCTCCGATTTCAGAGAGGGGCAGCCTGCTACGCGCGCATCTTCTGACCTCGGGGGGGCGGCAATCCGAGCCAGTAAGTGTGGTCTCGATGAGCCCGATAGCACATCCCCTCTCCCGCTGGGCCGAGGCCTCGAAATGCACAGCCGGGCCCGATGCGTGCTCCAGCAAGTCCCCTCGCCCCCTGGGGAGAGGGCAAGGGAGAGGGAAACAGCTTCCCGAACCCAGTGAGGACACCCCCTTCGCTTGCCCACCGGAGCGCCCGTCGATGCCTGACGAAGCCCCCTACGGCAAGCTGGGCGCCCGCGAGCTGAACGCCGGCTACCCCGCGGCGTCCGAGCTCGTGCTCGAAGCGCTCGTCGCTGGACGTCGAGGACGGCGAGGTCGTTGCGCTGGTCGGTCCCAACGGCTCCGGCAAGTCGACCCTGCTACGGGCGCTCGGGCGCGTGCTCAAGCCCAAGACCGGCGTCGTGTACCTGGACGGTCGCCTCGATGCGGGACTGGCCGACGCGAGAGGTGGCGCGCAAGCTCGCCCTACTGCCCCAGGGGCCCACACTGGCCAACGACATGACCGTCGAGGACCTCGTGCGCATGGGCCGCAGCCCGCACCAGGGCATCCTCGGCATCCTGTCTCGCGCCGACGAGGAGGCCGTGCAGCAGGCGATCCACGACACCAGCATCGAACCGTTGGCCAGCCGCCAGGTCTCGGCCCTCTCCGGCGGCGAACGTCAGCGCGTCTGGCTGGCGATGGCGCTGGCCCAGCAGCCCCACATCCTCCTGCTCGACGAGCCCACGACCTTCCTCGACCTCAACCACCAGCTCGAAGTGCTCGACCTCGTGCAGGGACTCAACCGCCAGCGAGGCCTCACGGTGGTCATGGTGCTGCACGACCTCAACCAGGCTGCGCGCTACGCCGGCCGCATGGTCGTCCTCAAGCAAGGGTGCATCTACGCCGACGGCACGCCTGCCGCCGTCCTCACACCTGCGACCCTGCGAGAGGTCTTCGGCGTCGAAGGGCACATCATGACCGGCCCGGACGGCACGGGGATCATCGTTGTGCCGACCGGGGCGGTGTAGGCGTACGAGCCATAGGGGCATTCGGGCATACGCTGGCATGGGCATTTCGCGAGTCTGTGACGCGAGGGGCCCGGGGGCGCACTCCCTTCTTTTGTCATCCTGAGCGAAGTCGAAGGATCCACGGGCTGACAGTTTCCTGCGAGGGTCGAGCTGCCCCCGGCATCCCGAAGCGCCGACGCTGGAGCATCGTCGGGCAAGGCTGCGTCGTTCCATGCACGAGAGCCTGTAGATCCTTCCTGCGTCAGGATGACAACTGTGGGTGGTCGCTGCGAATGGGAGCGTGCAGGTCATCCTCACCCAATACGTGCCGCCACTCGCCGAGAGACCGTGCCACCGGCTGCATGCGATACTCCGGGCATGACCGACGCCCCGTTTCCGCCCGGCAGCTTCCACAAGCAGGACGAAGGCCCGGACCTGGCGTTCTACGCCCAGCCGCGTCTCGTGAACCACATCGATGAGTTCGCGATCAAGGCGGTCGGCGAGGCGTACCGGCACTTCCTGCCGCCCAACGGCGACTACCTGGACCTCATGAGCAGCTGGGTCTCCCACTTCCCGGAGGACATGGCGATCAGGAGCCTCGTCGGCCATGGGATGAACGAGGAGGAGTTGCTGGCGAACCCGCGCCTGACGTCCCACTTCGTGCAGGACCTCAATCTCGACCCCAAGCTGCCGCTGGAAGACGCGCAGTTCGATGGCGTCGTGATCTGCGTGTCGATCCAGTACCTGACGCAGCCGGTCGCCGTGTTTCGGGAGATCGGGCGGGTGCTGAAGCCGGGCTGCCCGTTGGTCATCGCCTACTCCAACCGCTGCTTCCCCACGAAGGCCGTATCGATCTGGCAGTACACGAACGACTCGGAGCACGCCGACCTGATCGGTACGTACGCGGACGAAGCGGGCTGCTTCGAGCCGGCGGAGGCGTTCGACTACAGCCCGCTGCACACGGGCCACGGTCTGCCGGACGACCCGCGGACGCGCGCACTCATCGAGTCGGGTCAGCTGCGCGTCGACCCGCTGTACGTCGTCGTCGCGCGCAAGGCGACGCCCGGAGCCTGAGTCAGGCGCGCCACTCAAACGCGAGGGTGGCGAAGCGCATGAAGATGCCGCCGTTGGGGCGGCCGAAGGGGCCGTTGACGGCGATACAGGCGATGCAGTGCTTGGCGCCCGGCTCGGCGTTGCGCGTGACGAGCACTCGCTGGCTCTTGTTGTAGCCCGCGACCGTGCCTTCGGGGTAATCGATCTCGCCGTCGATCCAGACCTCACCGTAGTCGTCGATGTTGGTCTCGAAGTACACCGAGGCCCCGGCCATGGATTCGCCGTCGAGTTCGCTCGGGAGCTCGATGGTCATGCGGTACCAGCCGAGGGTGAAGCCGGTGGAGATGAACTCTCGCACGTCCTCGCAGATCTCCCAACCGGTGTCGTCGTAGTCCGGCAGGCGGGCCGAGGAGTTGGGCGTCTCCAGCGTGACGCCGGCGTTGGGCAACGAGGGATCGTAGCCAATCGCGCGCCGCCAGACGCCGCCGACCTTGCGGCGGTCTTCCTCTGTGTTCAGGTCAAGGGCTATTCTTGGCATCCCAACCTCCGCTTGAAGTGGGCCTCATTCTACGGCCCCGGCGGCGGCACGAGATCAAGGCACACAGGGAAACGGAGTCAATCACATGCCCGGCAGAGTTGAGGGTAAGGTCGCCCTGGTGGTCGGCGGCGGCCAGACGGAAGGCGCGACAATCGGCAATGGCCGCGCGACGGCGGAGCTGCTGGCCCGCGAAGGCGCGAAGGTGGCAGTCGCCGACCTGCGCCTCGAGGCCGCCCAGGAGACCGTCGACCAGATCAAGAAGGACGGCGGCGACGCCATCGCCCTCGAGGTCGACGTGACCAGCGAGGCGTCGTGCAAGAAGCTGATCGAAGACACGCTGGCCCACTACGGCCGCCTCGATATCCTGCACAACAACGTCGGCGGCGGCCTGGCGCTCGGCGACGCGTCGGTAGACGACATCACGACGGAAGCGTGGGACCGCCTGATCAACGTCAACCTGCGCGGCATGGTCTACACGGCCAAGTTCGCCCTGCCGGCCCTGCGCGAGAGCGGCCACGGCTCCATCGTCAACATCTCCTCGATGGCGGCGATGCATGAGTACCCGCGCATCGGCTACAAGGCAACCAAGACGGCGATCCTCGCCCTCACCGACAACCTCGCCGCCGCCAACGCGAAGTACAACGTGCGCGCCAACGCCATCCTGCCCGGCAAGATCAACACGCCGATGGCGATCGAGCCGCGCGTGGCGACGGGCCGCAGCCGCGAGGAGGTCGTGGCCTCCCGCGACGCGATGGTGCCGCTGGGCGGCAAGATGGGCACGGGCTGGGACGTCGCCAAGGCCGCGCTCTTCCTGCATTCGGACGACGCGGCGTTCATCACGGGCGCTCACCTGCCGGTGGACGGCGGCGAAAACGTCATGGGCGGCGCCGGCTAACGCCTCCAGTTGCGAGCGATTGCCCAGCGAGGCGAAGCAATCCCGGTGGGGCGCCCCGAAGCGCAATTGCCATACCGACGCCCCGAGTCGCACGCCGGCCTTCCGAAATGCGGGATGAGACTGCGTCAGGCGTTCGACAGCCTGCAGATGCTTCGGCGCGCCTCAGCATGAAGGATTCGAGGGGCATCGGGAGACGTGGCGCAAAGGCGTGAGGCTGGGGGCGACCGCGAGGGTCGCCCCTACGGTGCTTGAAGCTACTCCTTTGGGAGGATCAGGGCGATGCTGGCCGTGAAGCCGTGGAGGAAGTTCTTGCCCGCCACGGGCCCGATCTCGCCGTTGCAGAAGAAGCCGGCGACCGGGATGGAGCCCATCTCTTCCAGGAAGGTGCGGGCGTCGTGGTCGGGCTCACCGAAGAGGCCGATGCCGCGACCGTTGCAGGAGCAGAGCACCGCACCGGCGATCTCCCGGCCTTCGAGCTCCAGCCGCGCCTTACTTAGCAGCGCGCGCAGGTCGTCGTCGGCCGCGCGCGGGGTCGCGCATCTGGAACTGCATCGTCTGGCCCTCGCGCGGCATGGCACCGACGGCGACGGCGCCCGACTCGCGGTCGAGGCCGACGATGTTGCGGATGAGGAAGTCGCCGCGGTGGAACTCGTCGCGGTACTCGTTCATCGCCAGGCCGACGAGGAGGTTCGCACGGGCGCGTACCTGGACTTCCGGCTTGCAGTCGACGGAACGTGTCGCCCAGCACCTTCATGGCCGGGCGCATGCCAATGGAGTGGATCTGGTTGCCTTCGACGCCGGTGATCGTCCAGGTCTCGCCCAGCGGCGCGGCACCCTGCGACACCACCGTCTTCACCTCGTAGGCGCCACCGAGGGCGACGCCGACGACGCCCTCCTCGAACACCTCGTCGTCCAGGATGACGTAGGTGCCGCGGCGGCTGAACTTCGAGGACGCCAGGCCGCCGACGATCGGCAGCTCTTCATCGATCACGGCGACGGTGTCGAGCAGGCGCTCGCCGTCCACCGAGAACGGGTCGACGAACAGGAACATGGCGTTCATGTCGAGCACCTGATCGCCGAGGCGCTCCCGGATCAGATCCGGCGCTTCGGGGCTGGCGGCTTCGGCGGCATCGATGCGCAGGGGCGTCAGCGTGGCGCCCGGCAGCGAGAGCACCTGCAGCGACATCGCGGGCTGGCGCTCCTCCTCCTTGCCGGGCCCGATCAGCCCCTGGCCGGAGCAGCCGAGGATGACTCTGGCGCCGGTGCGGGCCTTGAGGTCGGGCAGCATGGTCGGCAGCTCGGCGGCGTAGGCGTCGCTGGTGAACAGAAACGCCAGGTCGACCTCGGAGGAGCCGTCCAGCATGGGCAGCTGGGCCATCAGCGCGTCGACCACCTCTGCACCGTTCGTGCCTGTGGCGATTGCAGCTTCAGCTTTCATACGTCCCTCCTGTCTCCGAGGCCGTGCGCGCCAGCGCTTTCGCACATACTACGCCTGCGCCGAAGGAGGCAGCTGTCAGCGGTCAGCTTGTCAGCCGTCAGCCGTCAGCAGTTAGCCGTCAGCTTGGAGCCGTTAGCTGCTAGCGATCGGCGGCGCACGACGTGTTGCGCTTCTGGGCGGTCAGCGGCTGCGGTCTTCAGAATGGCAGTGAGGGGGCGTCGCGTGCGCCTGCGGTCCGTCGACACTGCGGGATGAATCCCGCAGCTTCCTCCTACCACTGCCCCGTGGCCTGTCATGCTGAGCCCACTGATTGCTGAAAGCTGACGGTTACGCTACTCTCGCCTAGCCGGCGGGCGCCGGCGCTCACTTCCAGCTCCAGGGGCTCCTTCGAACGGTCCGGCACCATGAACACCCAGAACTGGCTGAGCAGCACGACGACGCCGAGGCAGAAGAAGATCACCTGCATGCCCAGAACCTTGTCGTCGAACTGGCTGAGGAAGAGCGTGACCAGCGTCGTGCCGAAGACTCCGCCGGAGTTACCGGCCATGGCGCGGAAGCCGGCGGCCGATGCCATGAGGTCCGGTCGCAGCTCGAAGTAGGCGGCCTGGGCCGGCGGGATCGCGATGCCGATGGCGAGGCCGGCGATGAACGTGAACATCGACATGACGAGGAAGGGCGAACCGAGGCCCCAGCCCGAGACCGTGCCAACGGCCGTACCCATGAGCATCATGCTGATCGCCATGAGGTAGAGCCCCACCAGCCACGGCCGGCGAAAGCCTAATTTGGCGACGAAGATGCTCGATATCAGCGACAAGACAACGGCCATGACGGAGCGCGGCGTCAGGATGGCGCCACCCTGGGTCGCGCTCATGCCGTAGGCGATCGCCGCGTAGTAGGGGATGAAGTTGAAGAAGCCGTTGAAGCAGCTGGACCACATGAAGAGCTGAGCGTTGCAGGCGAGGAACGGCCGCCAGCGCACGATCTGGAGGTCGATGATCGGCTCCGGCGTGCGCGTCTCCTGCCGCACGAAGAGGTACAGCAGCACGACGGCGCAGGCAAGCATACGGGGGGCACCGGGCCCAGCAGGTTGTCCGGGTTGTTCGCCAGGTAGGTCAGGCCGAAGAGGAAGGAGAACACGCCCGAGGCGAACAGGCCGCGCCCTTCGTATCCAGTCGCTGGTCCTTCGCGGTCGGGTCGATGTTGTCGCGCGGGATCAGCATCAGCCCCAGGATGAGGATGAGGATGCTGAAGGGCACGTTGATGAAGAAGACGCCGCGCCAGGAGAACACGTCCGTGATCACACCGCCGACGTTCGGGCCGATGATGCCGCCGACCTGGAAGATCGTCACGAAGAGACCGACGACGGTCTGACGCCCCTCCACGAACACCTCACCGACGATGCCGGCCGCGCAGGGGAAGAACATGCCGGCGCCAACAGCCTGGACGACGCGGAACAAGATCAGGACGTAGATGCTCGGCGAGAGGCCCGAACCCACGGAGCCGAGACCGAACACGATGACGGCGCCCATCAGCAGACGCTTGCGGCCCCAGCGATCGCCGAGCTTGCCGGCGAACGGCAGGACGATCGTCTGGGTGAGCTGGTTGGCGATGAGGACCCAGCTCGCGAGGGCGAGCGGCGCATCGAAATCCACGAGGATCGTTGGCAGCGCCACGGCAGCGATCGTCATGTCGATCGAAATCATCATCAGGGCCGAGCTGACGATGCCGAAGATCACGTATCTGCGCGAGATTGATGGCAAGAAGTGCTTCTGTCGAGTCGGGAGCCTGAGCGCGCCTACAGTCCTGCGATTTTGCATGGTGGCCCGCCAGCCTGTCAATCGAGTGATGGTCACAAAGATCGAGGCGGGATAATGTGGATCCAGGCCCTCGGTCGGACAGTCAAGCGGATGAAAGCAGGTGCTGCATGCCCCAGTACGATGACGAACTGATACGCGACATACTGACGTCGGTACGCACGATTGCCCTCGTCGGAGCCAGCGCCGACCCTTCCCGTCCCAGCAACGACGTCATGAGCTTCCTGCTCGAGCGCGGCTACGAGGTGTTCCCCGTAAACCCGGCGGCCGGCGTTGATGAGATCCTCGGGCGCAAGGTCTACACCAACCTGGCCGACGTGCCGAAGCCCATCGACATGGTCGACGTGTTCCGGCGCTCCGAAGCAGCCGGCGCGGTCTGCGATGAGGCGATCGAGGCAGGTGCAGGCGTCGTCTGGATGCAGCTCGACGTGATCAACGAGGAAGGCGCGCAACGGGCAGAAGCCGCCGGCCTCAAGGTCGTCATGGACCGCTGCCCCAAGATCGAGATCCGGCGCCTCGGCATCCCACCTCAAAGTCAGGCTTAATCCTTTCTTCTCGCCGCGACCTGTACATTATGTCCAAGTCACCGTATTGTCCGATAAGACTTAGAAAACCGGGCGATGACTCCTGAGTTGTCCGGGCGGGATGAGTTAGGAGACACCGGTGACGTTGAACCCCAATCTGCGCCGCGGCTTGCTGGCGCTGGTTCTTACCCTTGTTGGCCTCGCGGGCGTGGTGCTGATCCCACACGCGACCGAAGCAGCTCCGGCCAAGGACCTCTCCGCCAAGGTCCAATGCAGCGACGGCTCGCTGAGCATCACGTTCTCGTGGGAATCGACCCGCACCGGCGACCAGTGGCTCGACATCAGCATCGACGGCCCGAGCTTCGCGCCCGGCAGCTTCGCCGGCACCGGCCCCCTCAACGCCGGCCGCGAGGCAATCGACTGGGACACCGCGATGCCTGAGACCGAGTACTTCGTGCGCATCAACACCTACGACGGCCGCCTCTGGGCCGCGACGCCCACCCTGAGCTTCACGACACCCTCCTGCGGTGCTTCCGCAGCGCCTGACCAGCCCTCGGGCACGGCGCCGAACGCGGCGATGCTGGCGCTGCAGACCAGCCTGGAGCAGGAGATCGCCGCCAGGAGCTTCGAGACCGCCGTCGCCGTCACCGACCTGCAGACGGGCGAGACGATCTCGGTCAACGGCGACCGCCAGCAGCTCACGGGCTGCACGATCAACCTGCTCGCGATCATGCAGTCCGATCATCGACCTCGAACACGGCCTCTATGACGAATCGCAGGTCGGCGACCTGATCCAGGCGACGATCTACGGCAGCAACCCGGTCACCGCCCATGACATCCTCCTGATCTCCGGCAACGGCGACACCATCAAGGCCGAGCAGAAGATCAACGACCTCATCGAGCAGCTCGGCATGAGCAGCACGTTCTACGACCACCCGCCGGCCTACTGGCCCGCTTCCTCCTTGCGCGGCTGGAGCAACCTGACGACGGCGCTGGACCTGAACCGAGCGCTGGCCGGCTTCTGGCACGGCGAGGTGATGTCCACGGAGTGGCGCGACTACCTGTACGTGAAGATGCAGGGCGTCAAGCCGGGCTTGAACTACCTCCTTCCGGCAGGCGTTACCGACGGCACCGTGGGCCACAAGAACGGCTTCCTCTGGGTCCCCGGCGGCTGGGTCGACAACGACACCGGCATCGTCACCTTCCAGCGCAACGGCCAGACCTACGCCTACGCGATCACGTTCCTGACGCAATCGGTGCAGGACAAGTACGGCGACATCCCGCTGGGCCAGACGATCTCGTCCCTCGTCTGGCAGTACTTCAGCGCGAAGTACTCCTGACGCCGGACGCTCGAGAGCACGTGGGGACGAGGCATGCCTCGCTGGCGGACGTGGCAATCCCACATGCGCATGGCGACTATGTCGAGAGCTTTTCGTGAGATTGCCACGGCCCTCTTGGCGAGGGCCTCGCAATGACCAATGAAACGCCGCAATGTCGTTGCGGAGGCGCGGATCGCGGGCCACGGCAGTCTGCCGGGTCCTCGCACGCGCTGCACCTGCCACAGCACACGGGACGCCCAAAGATTGCCACGTCGGCCTGCGCCTCCTCGCAACGACAGGTAGGAGATCTCACGACCAACACCTTGCAGAACCGTAGATTTGCGTAGGTTTGGCGCACGCTATCGCCGTGACCCTGTAGAATGCCCAGAGCCCGGGTCCCCGCCCGTAGTACCGGAGCCTTAGTGCTTCGAGGCTGACTATTCAATACGACGGACCAGATGGGCAGGATGCCCGCAAACCCGCCGGTAAGAACGGCACCCCCTCCGAGCCTTCCTTCTCCCGCCCGATCCCGCTGAGGCCGGTCGAGGGTTCGAGTCGTCGTCCTGCGAATCGGGCTGCCAGCGGTAGGCCGAACGACACGGGCGATGGCTTCTCTCGCCCGATCCCGCTGAGCTTCGAATCGACTCGCAACCACGCCTCGCACTCGATCAAGACCTCGCACGTCGTGGCCGGGTTGGTCGTCGCCGTCCTGGCCCTGCTAGGCGCCATGCAGGTCATCGGCACCGAGGCCCAGGGGGATACCGAGGTGCTGCGTGAGCTCTCGCAGGAGTTTGCCGACACGTCTGCCACCCAGACTGCTGTACCGGTAGTCGAAACGCCTGTCGTCACGGTGGGCATCGATACGCCGGTCGTGGCCTCGCAGCAGTCGTCGCAGGCGGCGCCGCTGACAGGCGAGATCGCCCCCTTCGTTGCCGCCGCGACCGACACCTCCTCCGAGCCCGCCGAGAAGCAGGCAGCCGCCGGACACATCCCTCGAAGCCACACCCGATGCAAACGCCACCCCGGAAGCCAGTGCCACGCCCGAAGCCGGCGATTCTGCCTGCGAGGCCCTGAGCGCCGATGCACCCTACTGCATCTACGTCGTCCAGGACGGCGATACGCTCTCGGCGATTGCCCAGGACCTGGGGATCACGAGCACCGCTGCTTTCTCCGGCGCAGAGCTGGTGGCACTGAGCAACGGCCTCAACGATGCCCAGAACTGGATCATCGTGCCGGGCCAGGAGCTGCGCATTCCCGTCGAGAGCGGCGTCATCCACACCGTCAGCGAATCGGAGACCGTAAGCACGCTGGCAGAGGCGTACGGCGTTTCGACCAACGACATCATCGCCGCCAACGACTTCGCCGATCCCAACAATGTGCCGGTTGGCGAGCAGATCATCGTGCCGTCACCCAGCCTCTGGCCCTGGAACGGCCCGGCCGATACCGCCGCAGTGGCTGAAGTCGCCGAGACCGAGGCACCGACAGAGACATCGGAACCCGAAGCAACCGCCGAAGACCCGACGGCGGAGCCCACGGACGAAGCCCTGGCTGTCGAAGCCACGCCGGAGGTCGACGTGAGCGCCCTGCAGGCGAGTGCAGCGCCGCCGTCCGCGAACGCCAACCCGTCCGTCGGCAGCGTGCGCGATCAGTTCGCGGCGGGCTACATCGCCGGCGGCGGCCCGCCGCAGTACCTCGAGTACCTGATGGGCAACGTCATCCCCTGCGAGTCCGGCTTCAACGTGCGCGCCTTCAACCCGGCCGGTCCCTTCTACGGCCTCCTGCAGTTCCTGCCCCAGACCTGGGCCAACACCGGCGGCGGCGACTGGTTCGATGCCTGGCAGCAGGGCCACAACACCGGCGTGCTCCTGCAGACCGCCAACCCCGCGTCGCAGTGGCCGGTGCTGCTGGTACTAGCCAGTCCACCTTTCCTCACTTAAGCCTTGAGGCATCGTCTGTCGTTCTGACGTAGAATCCTCCTGCCCGCGAGGAACCCACCGGACTGGAGGCACCACATGACCCTCGAAATCACCCTCGACGCCCAGGCCGCCCTGCCCAACCATCGATACGACCTCATGCAACCGCTGCTGCAGGGCCGCGTCGCCATCGAGGGCGTGACGCTCGTGCCGTCGGGCGCCACGGAGCGCGCGGGCTACTTCGACAACCCGAAGTTCCAGAACGGCGACTTCGGGCTGCTCGACACCAACGTCGGCGACGTGCTGCCGGCGATCGAGGCGGGCTGGGACATGGTCTGCCTGCCCGTGTTCAACAAGCGCAAGCCGGTATTCAACTTCCTCTGGGTGCGCGCCGACCGCGGTATCGAGACGCCGAAGGACCTCGAAGGCAAAACGATCGCCACGGTGGGCTACGCCAGCTCGATCTCGACCTACAGCCGGGGCCTCATCGCCAGGTTCCACGGCGTCGACCTGACGAAGCTGCGCTGGCTCTCGGCGGCACCGGGGCGCTTTCCCCTGTACCGAGGCGTCGAGTCGCAGATCGAGTACGCGACCGGCGCACCGAAGAGCCCTGTGCAGCGCCTGATGGACGGCGAAGTCGACGGCAGCACCGGGGACATCATCGCCTCGAAGGACTGGGCGGCGCTGGAGGCGCACCCCGGCGTCAAGCGCCTGTTCCCGGACTACCAGGAGCAGAACCGCCGCCTCTGGCTGGAGCACCACATCCTGACGCCGACCCACATCATCGTCATGGGCGGCAAGCTCTATCGCGAGAACCCCGGCCTCGCCCGCAAAATTTACGACGCCTTCGAGGCCTCGAAGAACATGGCGATCGACGACATGCTGGGCGACGCCACCGGCTACTCGATGCTCCTCGGCACGCGCGAGATGATGCGCGACCAGATGCAGGAGATGGGCGACATGTACCCGATGGGCATCGAGGCCAACAAGAACACGATCGACTGGTTCCTCGACTTCAACCTGGAGCAGGGCCTGACGAAGAATCGCATGACCTACGAGCAGCTCTTCGCGAAGGACACGCTGGACACGTAGCGCGTCAGGTCGCCATCGGCTCGCGGTTGTCCATGGCCACGGCGACGAGGACGAGGACGGCCGCCGGCAGGAAGAAGAACCCGATGCTCGCCATGGCCACGAGGCAGCTTGCGAGCAGCAGGACGGCGCCGGCCCATTCCACGCGCCTGGGTGCGCGCAGCACGATCGCGGCGCCCGTTGCCAGCGTCAGGAGCACCGGAATCACCAGGTATGGGAGTACCGAGTCGGCCGTTCTCCTCGATCAGGGTGGAGGAGCTCTCGACGCAGCCGGACTCTGTGCAGGTCGACGTCGTGTACACGTCGACCAGGAGCAAGGCGGCGCAGGCCAGCACGGCCACCACCAGCGCGAGTCCAGACAAGGCCGATCGAGGCCTTCATGAGCTGACGATACACCCCCGGCTCAGCGCTGTACTGGTCATCGCGAGGAGGCCGTGAGCCGACGTGGCAATCTCACATGCGCATGACGGAGCCGTAGGCGTTTCGTGAGATTGCCACGGCCCTCTTGGCGAGGGCCTCGCAATGACCAGTACAGGATGCTCTTGTCGTTGCGAGGAGGCGGTAGCCGGCGCGGCAACCTTCAGCGTCTCATGCGACAAGCGACGTCTTCAGCGCACATGAGGAACCCGGAAGGATTGCCACGGCCCGCTGGCGCGTGCCTCGCAACGACAGACCAAAGCTCAGCGAGCCATGGGGCGCTACAACCCCTCACCCTAGCCCTCTCCCAGTGGGCGAGGGGACTGGCCGTGCTCACTTCGGTGGCCGCCAGTAGGCTCGCTCTGGTTCTTGCAGTCGCTGCTCCCTTTCCTACCGCCGCCCTACGGCTCTACGACGAAGCGGGCGCTGTCGCTGCGGCCGAAGACCTCCGGGAAGTACGACGTCTCGACGTGGGCCGGGGCGACGAAGAAGTCGCCGGGCGTCGTGGCGCGGGCGTAGTAGACGAACTCGTAGACGCCCTTGGCGAGGCGCGTCGGTCTTGAGGCGCACGCGGTCGTCCAGGAGGTCGGTCTGCTGCCAGGGGTTGAAGTACCAGCGCAGCCACGGCGCGAAGTACTGCGAGGTCGTCCGGGCGGTTCGCCGCCGCCAGCTCCTGCTGGAGCTGCGACTTCAGGGCGGGCTCCACGACCGCCAGCGACGGGTCGATGGGCTCGAGGCCGGCGGGCAGGAAGTCCTCGACGAGCACGTAGTTGCTGTCGGAGGGCACCATGACCGTGAGGTGGACGCGCACGACGTCGCCCAGGTGGGCCGAGGTGATGCGCGTATCGGCGTCGTCCAGCAGCGAGTACTCGTGCGAGATCGCGAAGCCGCGGTTGAGCGCCTCGATGTCCTGCGCCGGCGTCACGTAGCGCAGGTTCATCGTGTAGTACATGCGCCCGCGCTCCTCGAAGTCGCGCGAGAACGAGAGCAGGCTGGGCTTGCCGGCCGTGAGGTCCGTGATCGGCACGTCGACCGACTCCTGCTGCACGTCGCCGGTCGAGGTGAGCTCGCCGTCCAGCAGCGTCTGGTCGCCCAGTGCCACGTCGAAGTTGTACTCGGCGCCGCGTTCGCCCGTGGCGACGGCGAAGCGTGAGAGCGAGACGATGGCCTGCGCCTTCTCGAGGTCCGTCTTGCAGACGTTCGTGCCGAGGGCGACGACGAGCCAGCGCGCCGTCTCCTCGATCAAGCGGATGGTTGGGGTCGACCGCCGCGAGGGCCTGCAGGACCAGCGCCGTCGTGCGCGGGCCGGTCTGGGCGTAGCGGTGCTGCTGCTCGTCCTCCCAGTGGTTGCCGTTGGCGCTGGGTTTGACGTTGACCGCGAGGTCGTTGAGCAGCATCTGGACTTCCGGGTCGTCCTTGTCGAGGCCGGCCTGGGAGAAGCCGAGCAGGAGGTAGGCACGGGCCCAGTTCGTCAGGTTGGCGCGGTCCTGCTCCACCAGCGATCGCATGGTCGAGAGCGTGAGGTTCTCCCGGCCCGCCGACGTGAGGGAGTAGAGCAGGTAGGCCTTGAAGTTCGGGTCGGTCGGGTTGGCGACGTCGGAGAAGCCCTGGATCTGCGGCGTAGATGTAGTCGGCGGCGCGGTCGAGCACGCGCTGGTCGACGTCGTTGCCGGCGTCCTGCCAGGCGCCGAGGGACTGCAGCACCCACGCCGACACCTGCACGTCCGTGCCGACGCACTCGCGGCACCACGGCCAGCCGCCGTTGCCCCGCTGCAGCGAGACGATCTCGGTGATGTCGCTGCTGCAGGACGCTCTCGCTGTAGGGCAGGTCGGCATCCGGGTCGGCATCGAGGGCGGCGAGCGTGGCGATGACGCGCTGGGCCCGCTGCTCCACTGAGTCCCAGGAGTGGGCCGGAACGCCGTCGAGGTCCTTGGCCAGCGAACCGACGAGCGAGGCCTGCACGTCCACCTCCAGCGAGCCGAGGCCCTCCTTCTGGATCGTGTAGGACGGGATGTAGACGACCTCCTGCTGAGGCTCGATCGGTGACGACGCCGCCGGTCGCGGTCGTCTCAGGCGTGACGTCCAGATAGATGGGCAGCTCCTGCAGCACGGCGTCTTCGGGGCCGCCGTCAGCGCGCGCCGTGAACTTGATCGACGGCCGTGCCCTCACGTCGAGACGGACGCAGGCCAGGTCACTTCCTCCGAGGTGTTGGGGGCGATGCGCACCGTCTGCTCCAGCGGTCCGGAGACGTCGACGCCGTCGGCTTCCAGCGTGACGCTGACGTTCTGGGTCTGCTTCGTGGCGTTGCGCACGAGCGTGCGCAGCGTCACCTCGTCGCCGACGCGCAGGAAGCGCGGCAGCGCCGGTCGCAGGAGCAGCGGCTGAGTCGAGACCAGCTCGTTCGTGCCTTCGCCGACGAGGATGTCGCCGCTGACGGCGCGCACGTCCATGCGCCAGGTCGTCAGGTTGTCGGGCATCAGTGACGTCGACCGAGGCCTTGCCGTCCTCGTCCGTGACGAGCTGCGCCTCCCAGTACGCGGTGTTGCGGAAGTCCTGGCGCAATCGCGGGTCGTCGAGGCCGCCGCCGCCCTTGCCGCCGGCCGACGCCTCCGAGATCACGTCGTTCGAGCGGTCGATCGAGACGGAGAGCGACGAGCCGGTGAGCACGCCGAGGCCGCGCTCGAACCAGAAGGCCGCGAGGCCGTTGGGGCCGCGCTCCTGCGCCAGCGAGAGCACCGCCTTGTCGACGACCGCCACGGAGACCTCGGAGCGCACGCCTTCGCCCTCCGAGTCGGTGACCTGGATGTCGTAGTGCACGGTGTCGCCCGGCTCGGCCTGGTCGGTGTCGGGCGTGATGTCGACGTTGAGCTCGCGCACGTCCGTCGACACGGGCAGCTCGACGTAGCCGACCTTGTAGCGCGGCATCGGGTCCTCCTCTGTCGGCGGCCGGTAGAGCACGACGCCGACGAAGACGTTGGGCACGTCGATGTCCTTGATGTCGATGCGGAGCGTCTCGCTGTTGGTCGGGAAGTCCTGCACACTCGCGCTCGATCACCTTGCCGCGCTCGACCGTGACGAGGCCGATGGCGCCCTCGAACGGCGCCGGCACGAGGATCTCGGCCGTGTCGCCGACCTCGTACTCCTCCTTGTCGGCGATGAGCTCCAGGGTGTCGTCGTTGGTGATGCGCCAGCTCGCGAAGTCGTTGCCGGAGACCCAGAGGTAAGTCGCGGAGCGCGAGGTACGCCCGGCCTCGTCCGTCGATCTCGGCGACGAGGCGCAGGGTGCCGGCGGTTTCCGGCGTGTAGGTCAGGGTCGCTTCGCCCGAGGCGTCCGTCGTCGCGCGTCAGCGTGGTCGACCAGCGTGTCGCGCGGCTCGCTGCGGTAGCGCCGGCCGCCCTCGCCGGTCTGCTCCTTCGTGGTGACCCACTCGCGCTCGTACACCAGCACGCGTCACGTCCTGCTCCGGCAGCGGGTTGCCCTCCGTGTCGACCGAGACGACCTCGATCTCGGACTCGTCGCCGGTGATGCCGATGTACTCGGTCGTGTGGATGCCGGCGTAGGCCTCGGCCGGGTGCACGAGCACGTCGACGCTGCTGCCGACCGCCTGGCCGGTAGCATCGATGACGCTGGCGGAGATCTGGTAGCGCTGTGTGCCCTCGTTGCCCTGGATCTCGGCGGGCACCTCGACGCGGGCGATGCCGTCGTCGCCCGTCTCCGTCGTGCCGTCGGCGCGCAGGGGCTGCTCGAAGGTCGGCGCCTGGCGGTAGTAGTCGTAGTCGGAGAAGGAGTACTCCGGGTAGTCCTCGAACGAGAGCGCCTCGGGGATGCTGAGGGCGGACCACTCCACCTTGGCGCCCGCGACGGCGCCGCCGAAGTAGTACGAGGCCTCGAAGTCGGCCTCGACGGTCTCGCCGCTGACGTAGCCGGGCTGCGGCGTCGAGGCGTCGACCTGGAACTCGGGGCGGCGGAACTCGGCGACGAGGATGGAGGTGCCGGTGATGTAGGGTCCGTTGCCGGGGCTGGTCGGACCGCTATGTTTGACCTGCATGCCGTAGTTGCCGGTGGGGGCGTCGTCGGGCAGCTCGAAGGAGGCGGCGAAGGTGCCGAACTCGTTCAGTGTCAGCGGCTGCGAGACCAGCTCGTTGCCCTCCGGGTCGTGGACGGTGAGGGTGAGGTCAGCAATGTCTTCCGGCACGGAGTAGACGGCGTCGTCGTCCTCACGCACGACGCCCTTGAGGAAGACTTCCTCGCCCAGACGGTAGATCGGGCGGTCCGTGTACATGTAGCCGACGTACTGGCTGGGGTACTGGCCGATCGGCAGGCCGAGGTCATAGACGTAGGCGCCGTACTGCCAGCGGGAATGCGCCACGCCGTAGCGGCCGCCCGCCTCCGTCTCGACGAGGTAGCCGGGGTTCTGCCCGTTCTGGCGAGTCGAGATGTAGGGAATCGCGAACGAGGCCAGGCCGTCGGTGTCTGTGGTGCGGTTCGTTTCGCTCAGGCCGGTACCGGACGCGGTGAGTGAGAGATTCGGGATCGGGTCGCCCGAATCGAGGTCGATGGCCCAGACCAGGAGCTCATCGAAGGTCTCCTTGGTGACGATGGCGGTGTCGACGACGCTGAACGCGAGCTCACCCTGGTAGGCCGTGTTGGAGCGCACGAGGTAGTCGCCCTTGGGCAACGGGCCGCCTTCGCGCGACAGGGAGGTCGAACGCAGCTGGACCTCGTTCTCGGCGCCGGAGGTGTCCTCGGTCCAGGTGGCGATGGCGTCCTGCTGCGGCTGATAGGGCGTCGATTTGTCTTCGATGTAGCCGCGCTTCTGGAACGTCTTCATCTCGTCACGGGTCAGGGGGTAGAGCGTGAACCGGACCTCGTCGACGTTCGTGGCGTGGAAGTAGAGGATGGGCTCCGTGGAGGCCGAGTAGGTCGAGATCTCTTGCGGGATGGCGTAGGAGACCTGAGGCTCCCGGCGACCGGTCGTGAAGCTGAGGGTGTAGGGCGGCAGCGGCTGGCCGTAGCGGTCCGTGATCCCCTCGTCGAGGGTCACGGTGTAGGCCGTAGAGGCCTCGAAGCCAACGTTGACGTAGAGGCCGAGGCCGTCCGGCTGCGGGTAGAGCTGCAGGTCCTCGTCGTCGAAGGAGCTGACGTGCACGTGGCCGTCGAAGGACTCCTCGTCCATCGGGTTGCTGAACTCGAACGAGACGCCGTAGCGGCCGGCGCCGGTCACTCCGTTGTTTGGGGAGGTGCGCGTGACGCTGGGCAGGCCGACGGTGCGGAAGGTCGCCGTCTGGTCCTTGGCCGTCAGACCGCCGTTGGCACCTTCGAGGCCGGCGGGCACGAGCGCCCGATAGCTAGTCGCGTGCTCGCAGTCCGCCGGTAGGCGTGAACGTCGCCATGGTGGAGTCGGCCGACCAGGTGAAGCTGCCGGGCACGGGCTCACCGGTGGTCTTCGTGAGCTGGAAGCCGGCTTCGACGGACGTGTGGTCCATCGCCTGGTTGAACGTGATCTCGACATCCTGGTCGAGGCCCACGTACTCGGTATCGCGGCCCGGCGTCACCTTGGTGAGAGCAGGGCCGTAGGTGCTGAAGCGCCACGTGTAGTCGCCGTCGAGCACGCCGTCGGGCTGGTCGGTGAGCTGCCGCGGGCACGGTGACCGAGTAGGTGGTGTTGGGCTCGATGGCGTCTTCGGCGGGCACGAAGCGGTACAGCGACGTGTTGAGCCACTCGCCCGTGCCCTCCAGCGGCGGGTCGAAGACCAGCACTTCGCCCTCGGGCTGCTCGCTGAGCACCGTCAGGGGCACCACGGAGCGCGTGAACTGCACGAGGACCTGCACGCCCTCCGGCACCTCGACGTCGTTGGGCGCCGGGATCACGTTGGCGACCTCCAGCTTGCCCTCGGTGCGGAAGGTGGTGCTGAAGTCCTCCTTCAGGCCGGCTTCGGGACGCGCCGACACGCTGATCGTGTACTCGAAGCCGCGCAGAAGGCCCGGGAAGTCGGGCTGGAACAGTACGGTGCGGTCGTCCTGCCAGACGTACTCGCCGTCGACCTCGGGTTCGAGCGAGACCAGCTTCGAGGCGTCTTGCTCCGCCGGCGGGTCCCGGAAGACGACCTTGATCGGCGAGAGGCGGTTCACGTCGTCGCCCACCGGCGTGACGGTCAGGCCGGCCGGCGTGGTGCCCGTCTCGGAGGGCTGCTTGCCGTCGTCCTGATTGAGCACCACGAAGAGCCCCAGGACCGCCGCCAGCACGACGGCAACGAGCACACGGACGTCGAATATCCGATCAAGCAGGGTCATGGGTTCTCTCTCACTAGAGAGCGTCCAGCGCTCATCCGCGTACCTCAAAGGTCGATTTGGCCGTGACGATCTGACCACCGGCCAGCATCGCCCGTACTTCCAATACGTGATCGCCCCGCGTTAGGTTCCATACCATCGTCGGGTCCTGCACGGTCGCGTCGCCGACGTGCGCACCGTCGACCACGAACTCGAGACGCTCGGTGCCGGCCGGGGGCGACGCGCGCAGCACGACGGCCTGCGACGCCAGCTCCCCGGCGATGAACAGCACGCTGCCGGGCGCGGGCTGCACCACGAAGGCGTCCTGCTGCGGCGTCTCGGGCTGGGCGAGGGCGAAGCCGGCCGAGGCGACCCAGGCGCGCGCTTCCGCCGGCGGGTTGATCAGGAGCCGGCCGCCCTCGCCGCGCACGTAGTAGTCCTCGGTGGCCGTGGGCTCCGTGCCCGCCACGAACCACTCTTCCGTGGTCGAGGGGCAGTTCGCCGAGGGCAGCTCGCCTGTGGGTGCGCAGACCGTGGCGCGCACGAGGCCGTCCGGCGGCTGCGGCCACGAGGGCGTCACGTCCGCCATCGCCGCCTCGATGACGCCGTGCCAGATCGGTCCGGCGCCGTCGAGGCCGGAGATGTTGCGCATGGGGCTGTTGTCCGCGTTGCCCACCCAGACGCCGACGGCGCGCTCCGGCGTGAAGCCCACGGTCCAGTTGTCGCGATACTCCGTCGTCGTGCCGGTCTTCACGGCGGTGCGGAAGGGCAACCGCAGCGTCGGCGCGTAGCCGAAGCCCAGCTCGCGCGCGTCGGGATCAGAGAGGATGTCGGCGAGGATGAAGGCGTGCTTCGGGCGAGATCGCGCGAGAGGCCACGGGCTGCCGGTGCTGGTACACGACCTCGCCCGAAGCGTCGAGCACGCGCTCGATGGCGTACGGCGGTGTCAGCAGGCCCTGGTTGGCGATCGCCCCGTAGGCGCTCGTGAGGTCGAGCAGGCGCACCTCGCCGCCGCCCAGGGTGAGCGAGAGCCCGTAGACCTCCGCGTCCGTGAGCGTGCGCAGGCCGAAGCGATGCGCCATCTCCAGGAAGGCATCGACGCCGACGACGTTGAGGGTGCGCACGGCGGGCACGTTGAGCGACGAGGCGAGGGCGACCCGCAGGCTGAGCGGGCCGTGGAAGCGCCGGTCGTAGTTCAGGGGCTCGTAGACGGTGCCGTCGAGCGGGAAGGTCGATGGCACGTCGAGGAGCATCGAGGCGGCGGTGAAGCCCTGCTCGAAGGCGGCGGCGTAGAGGAAGGGCTTGAGGGCGGAGCCGGGCTGCCGGGGCGAGAGCGCCACGTTGACCTGCCCGTCGTGCGCCTCGTCGTAGAAGTCGGCGCTGCCGATCATCGCCAGCAGGCGCCCGGTCGCCGGCTCGAGCACGACGACGGCGGCGCTGCTCACGTCCTTGTCGGCGATTGCCTCGAGCTGGTGCTGCACGTTGCTCTCGGCCTCCTGCTGCAGCCCGACGTCCAGCGTCGTCTCGATCACGAGGCCGGGCTGATCGGCGAGATCGGGCGCCACGCGCGACAGCTCGTCGAGCACGTAGTCCACGAAGTGCGGGCGCGATGGCGTTCGACTGCGCCGGCAGCAGGGCCAGCGTCTTCCGACTGCGCCAGCCGCGCCTCGTCGTCGCTGATGCGGCCCGTGGCGACCATGCGGTCGAGCACGTAGGCCTGTCGCGATGCCGCCTCGGCCGCCACGCGCCCGAACTCGCCCGGCTGCTGCGGCAGGCCCGCGAGGTACGCCGCCTGCGCCAGGTCCAGGTGCCGGGCGCTGACGCCGAAGTAGAGCCGGGCCGCCGCTTCGACGCCGTAAGCGCCGTTGCCGTAGTTCACCTCGTTCAGGTAGAGGTTGAGGATCTCGTCCTTGGAGTAGCGCGCCTCCAGCTGCATGGCGATCAGCGCCTCTTCCGCCTTGCGCTCCAGCAGCGGCGTGCCGGCATCGATGTAGAGGTGGCGTGCGAGCTGCTGCGTCAGGGTCGAGGCGCCGGAGCGCTCCGAGGGCAGGTTGACGATGGCGCGGGCGATGGCGAAGGGATCGACGCCGGGGTGGTCCTCGAAGCGCGCGTCCTCGGCCGCGATCGTGGCGTCGATCATCACCGGCGCGATGTCATCGAGACCGACGGGGATGTGCAGGCCTTCACGGAGGTCGCGCTGCAGCACGATGCCATCGGCGCCCAGCACGACCGTCCCCGGCGCATCGAGGCGGTCCTGCGGCGCCGGCAGCGGCACGACGCGCACGTAGGCGAACAGCACGAGCACGGGCGCCACGGCGATCGCGACGCCCAGGACGCTGCGACGGGGCCAGGCGCGCCGGGGCCAGGCGACGCGCCGAAACGCCAGCCAGACGGCGGCTTCGACAAGCAGGATGGCGATGGCAAGCGGCCAGAGGAGACTCACGAGACATCCAGATTAGGCATTCGACCGGCGAATTACACTGATCTGTCGCGCATCGTACCGGAAGCGTTTCGGCATTCCGAGGGCGTTGGGCATGTTTGCCCATCTGCAATGTCGTTAGCGCTAACCTGAAGCCAAACAACCCGAGAGGTGATTGCCGTGGCCATCCAGTCGATCAATCCGGCGAACGAAGCCGTGCTCCAGAGCTTCGAGGAGCACACCGAGGCGCAGGTGGAGGAGAAGCTCGAGCTGGCGATGACGACCTTCCGCGAGTGGCGCCAGGTGCCGTTCGCGCGGCGGGCCGAGCTGGTACGGGCCGCCGGCAAGCAGCTCCGGGCCGAGGCGGACCTCCTCGCGGGCCTGATCACGGACGAGATGGGCAAGCCGATCGCCCAGGCGAAGGCCGAGGTGGAGAAGTGCGCCTGGTGCTGCGACTACTTCGCGGACAACGCCGAGGCCTTCCTCGCCGACATCGAATCGCCCAGCGCCGCCACGAAGAGCTACGTGGCCTTTGACCCCATCGGCCCTGTGCTGGCGATCATGCCGTGGAACTTCCCGTTCTGGCAGGTGTTCCGGTTCGCGGCGCCGGCGCTCATGGCGGGCAACGTCGGCCTCCTCAAGCACGCTTCGAACGTGCCCCAGTGCGCCCTGGCTATCGAGCGCGTGTTCAGGCAGGCCGGTCTGCCCGCGGGCGCCTTCCAGACCCTGCTGATCGGCGGCGCGCGAGCCTCCGGCCTGATCGATGACCCGCGTATCGCCGCCGTCACGCTTACGGGCAGCGAGGAGGCCGGCAGCAAGGTCGCCGAAGCGGCGGGACGGGCGCTGAAGAAGACGGTGCTGGAGCTGGGCGGCTCCGACCCCTACATCGTCCTGGCAGACGCCGACATCGACGAAGCGGCGCGGGTCGCCGTGGACGCGCGGTTCCAGAACGCGGGCCAGAGCTGCATCGCCGCCAAGCGCTTCATCGTGGTCGACGGCGCCGCGAGCGAGTTCGAGGAGCGCTTCGCCGCGCGGATCCGCGACATCGTGGTCGGCGACCCGCGCGACGCCGCGACGAAGGTCGGCCCGCTGGCCAAGGGCGACCTCGTGGACACGCTGGACCAGCAGGTGCGCAGCTCGGTCGCCCAGGGCGCGAAGGTCGCCGTCGGTGGTCACGCGCTGGAGGGCGCCGGCTACTTCTACGCGCCGACGCTGCTGACGGACGTGACGCCGGAGATGGAGGTGTTCACGGAGGAGACCTTCGGGCCGGCCGCGGCGCTGATCCGCGCCAACGACGCCGAGCACGCCATCGCCCTCGCCAACCAGTCGCGCTTCGGCCTCGGCGCCAACCTGTGGACGGGCGACGTCGAGCAGGGCGAGCGCTACGCCCGCCTGATCGAGTCCGGCTCCGTGTTCATCAACGGCATGGTGGCTTCGGACCCGCGACTGCCCTTCGGCGGCGTCAAGCGCAGCGGCTACGGCCGGGAGCTCTCGGACTTCGGCATCCGCGAGTTCACCAACATCAAGACGGTGTGGATCGGCCCGCCGAAGACCTGACCCGCCTCACCCGGCCTCGGTCTGTATCATGGGATCGTCGAAGCCGCGCGATCCCGTCTACGCGCCGGCAGTCTTGAGGTGTGTCTTTGCTTCCCTTCGATCTAACAGAGCTTGTAAAGGCGATCGGTTATCTCGGCGTCACGGCGATCGTGTTTGCGGAGTCCGGCCTGCTCATCGGGTTCTTTCTCCCCGGCGATAGCCTGCTGTTCACCGCCGGCTTCCTGGCGTCCCAGGGCACGATGAACGTCTGGATCCTCGCCAGCCTGGCTTTCGTTGCGGCGGTGGCGGGCGATGCCGTCGGGTATCAGATTGGGCACCGAGTCGGCCGGCAAGCTGTTCGATAACCCGGACTCCCGGTTCTTCAAACGCGAGTACCTCATCCAGTCGGAGCTCTTCTTCGAGAAACACGGCGGCAAGGCGGTGTTTCTCGCCCGCTTCCTGCCGATCGTCCGCACCTTCACACCGGTGGTCGCCGGCATGGGCGCCATGAGCTATCCGCGCTTCTTCTTCTTCAACGTGCTCGGTGGCCTGGGCTGGGCCGTCGGCGTGACGCTGGCCGGCTACCTGCTGGGGAACAGCATCCCCGGCGTCGACCGCTACCTGCTGCCGATCATCGCCGTGATCATCCTGGTATCGTCGGTGCCTTCGATCATCCACGTTCTCCGGGAGCGCTCGAAGTCGCTTCGGTCCGAGGAACGCGTCTAGCGCCACGCCAGCCAGCCAACGGAGCACGCCAGTCCGCGATTTTCGTCGCGGATTCGCTTGACGTAACTTCGCAACATCACATAATCTTTGCCTCCCGCCAGTCGAACTCCGTCTCTCAACCTCAAGGACGTCGGACCCATGGCGCGGCTGATCCACCAGCACATCTACCCCACGCTCCCCACGACACGGCCTATCGATCTCGGCCGGGTGCTCCTTTTCCTCATGCAGTTCGCCGTGCTCGGCGGCATCGCGCTGCTCATCGTGCTTGCGATCGCCAACACGATTCTCGGCACGCCGCAGCCGGAGACCGTCTACAGCCCCTACGAGTAGCCTCGGCTCAAGGACTCGTCAGGACGCCTGACCGGGACGAAGGACGACCGCGATGAGGTTGCTGAAGCTGAACTTGCGGCCGCTGAGGATGGCGCCGGCGTAGATGCGCCCGCCGACCACGGCGACCAGCGCGATCGCCGGTAAGAGGAGGGCGTAGCACGCGACCAGCTCCAGTGTCGCCCGGCGATCCGTTGGCGACGCGGGCGGGCATGACCAGCGGCGACGTGAGCGGGAAGATCGAGAGGATGGTCGCGGCGAGGCCGTCCGGGTTCTGCGGCACGAACGCCGCCGAGAACATGTAGGGCACCAGCAGCAGCATGACGATCGGCGTGGCGGCCGACTGGGCGTCGGACTGCCGCGAGACGGTAGCGCCGGCCGCGGCGTAGATCATGCTGTACAGCAGCAGCCCGAACACGTAGAGCGGTATCGCCGCCAGCACAACGTCCAGGGCAACGGAGGGCAGCGAGTCCTTGCCGACGATGACGAGGCCGACGATGGCGCCGACGACGGCGATCGCGAGCTGGCCGACCGCGACGACGAGGATGCCCAGCGTCTTGCCGGCCAGCAGCTCGTAAGGCCGCACCAGGCCGAGCAGCACCTCCACGACGCGGGATGCCTTCTCCTCCACGATGCCGGTGAGGATCCAGTTGCCGTAGATCGCCAGGGTGACGTAGAGGGCGAGCGCCGCCAGGAAGCCGATGAACTGTCTCGCGTCCTTGTCGGCGGCGTCCGGGTCCTGCAGCACGACCTGCACGGGCATGGGGTTGAGCAGCGCCTGCTTCTGGGCATCGGTCAGACTCGAGGTCGTCGAGGGTCTGCTGCAGGTCGATCGAGTAGACGGCGCTGCTGACGATGGCCGTGAGCGTCCGGCTCTCATCGCTCACGTAAGTCAGGGAGTTGCCGGAGAGATAGGCGTCGACATCGCCGTCCTCCAGCAGCCGTGCCGCTTCGGCATCGCCGTCGTAGGTCACGAGGTTGACCTCGACGTCCTGGAGGTCGGCGTAGCGCTCGATTGCATCCGTGAGCTCCGACGGCGCGCCGGCCGGCACGGCGAGGTCGAAGCTGTCGTTGCCGAAGAGCTGCGGGCGCCTTGTCGGCTGCCACGATGGCGCCGAGGACGAGGAGGAAGAGCCCGAGCGAGAACAAGCGGAAGGAGGTCGTCTGCAGGCGCTCACGCACCTCGCGGCGCATGATCAGGAGAAGCGGGCTCATACCGGCTCCCCCGCCGCCTGCCGGAATACGTGCTCCAGATCCGGAGGCTCCAGGCGAAACTCGAGCACGCTCGGGGCCAGCTCTCCCAGGGCCCGAAGCACATCGCCCGGCTTCGTGCCTGCCCTCACCGTCATGGCAGCGTATTCGTTGCTACTGCGCTCGATCGTGCTGCCGGGAAGCTGGGCCGCCAGACTCTGGACCCAGGCGCCATCGTTCGGGGCATCGAGGCGCAGCTCGAGGGTCCGAGTGGGCGAATTGCGGCGGATCGCTTCGAGGTCGCCGTTGAGCACGACGTGGCCGCGCGTGATCACGGCGATGTCGTCGCAGACGCCGCCGACGAGCTCGAGCTGGTGGCTGGAGAACACGACGGCGGCACCGTTGGCGGCGGCCTCCCGGATCACGGAGGACAGCACCTCGACGGCGATGGGGTCGAGGCCGGAGAACGGCTCGTCCAGCACGAGCAGCACCGGATCGCCGATCAGCGACACGCCGAGCTGCACCTTCTGCTGGTTGCCGTGCGACAGGCTATCGACCGTCGATTCGCGGCGGTCCGTGAGGTCGAGGCGCTCCATCCAGCGCTCGGCCTCACGCTTCGCGGCGGCGGCATCGAGGCCCCTGAGCTGGCCGAAGTACTGCATCTGGGAGCCGATCTTCATGCGCGGATAGAGGCCGCGTTCCTCCGGCATGTAGCCGAAGTGATAGCGCGCCTCCCGGTCGACTGGCTTGCCCTCCCAGCGCATCGTGCCGCCGTCGAGCTGCACGAGGCCGAAGATGCTGCGCATGGTGGTCGTCTTGCCGGCGCCGTTGCGACCGAGGAAGCCCAGCACGCGGCCGCGCTCCACGCTGAAGCTACAGTCGTCCAGCGCGACCGTGCTGTCGTAGCGCTTCTGCAGGCCTTGTATCTCCAGCAAGCCGTCGTCCTCCTGCGGTTACGTCCATGCTCGCACACGTCGGACTACGGACAA